>NZ_OZ250143.1:0-1430387 GCF_965237495.1 Candidatus Palauibacter sp.
TTCGAATCCCCCCCTCTCCGTATACTAGCTACGGATTCGTGAAGAAGGAGGACGGAAGGCATACGATCTTCACGCATCCGAGCTACCCTCATCTCCAGGGGGCCGTTGCACGGCATCGCTACCTACACCGATCTTACGTTACTCACGCCTTGAAGCTGCTGGACATGCTGGACACGTTGAAAGGTGAGAAGGAACAATGTTGAAGAATATAAATTATTACATGACAATACCTTACACGATCGACGTCGTGTACGACAAATCCGGTAAGGCCCCTCCCTACGTGGCCAGGATTCTGGAATTGCCTGGTTGCATGGCTCAAGGTCGAAACCATAACGATGCGGTACGAGAACTGCGCGAGGCCCAAACCCTTTTCATCGAAGCCATGCTCGAAAACCACGTTCCTATCCCGGAACCTGCGTACACTTCGGAAGCCACAGTGACGAAGCTCACTTACGCCTTCTCGATCCCCGAGAGCCACCTCAGTACGTCGCCTCCCGCAACGTATCGACTGGTTCCTGCCTGAAATCCGGCCTCAATCGGCCATGAGCCCGGCGAGCCCCGCCGCCTTCGCCGGGTCCATGCCGCCCCCGACCATCGACTGAAACGCCCGGGCCCGGGCGGCCAGGTCCGAGGCACGCATCTCGTCGTGCGTCAGCGTGACGGCGACGTCGAGCTTGGCGCTCAGCTCGAGCTCGACCAGCTTCGAGACCGGCGCGATCGTGGCGAACAGAAACTGCCTCCACGCCTCGCGGAGCGCCGTACCGTCGGACCGCGAGACGATCGCCGGCGGAATCCCGCAGGCCGCCGCGACCGTCTGGCCGGCGGAGGTCCGGAGGGCCTCGAGCGTCGCCGGAGGATCCGCGCCGAACCGCTGCGGCCGCCAATCGGACTGAGGCGCCGCGGCCCGGCCTTCGCCCCACGCGTCCGCCGTCGTCTCGACCAGCACGGTGCCGCCCTTCGCCTCCTCGAGCTGCCGGCGGAGCCCCGTGAGGTTCTCGTCTTCGCCGTCCTGGGGGATCGGGAGGAGGAGGCCGACCGGCCCGCCGGCCTCCTGGCCGAGGCGATTCTCGAGCTTGGCGGTGAGGTTCGCCGAGGCCCGGGCCCAGCCCATGGGGCCGACGCCCATCCAGGGCCGCGTCGGATCGACCGAGTACCGCGGATGAATGACCGCCGCGTGCGGAAGGAGTTCGAACCGTCAGGTGACCTGGTAGGGGGCTGGATCCTCGGCTCCCGCCGCGGCGAACCCCGCCAGCCGCAGCCGACACGACTCGCACTCTCCACACGCCGCGCCCGACGCGTCGGGGTCGTAGCAACTCCGCGTGATCCCGTAGTCGATGCCCAACTCGAGTCCACGCCGAATGATCTCCGCCTTGGTCAGGTCGATGAGTGGCGCGTGGATCCGGAACGGGCGGCCTTCCTCAACTCCCGCCCGGGTGCCGAAACGCGCGAGTCTCTCGAACGCGTCAATGAATTCGGGGCGGCAGTCGGGATACCCGCTGTAGTCGACGGCGTTGACCCCGATGAAGATGTCGGAAGACCCGAGAACCTCCGCCCAGGCGAGCGCGAACGACAGGAAGATCGTGTTTCTCGCCGGGACATAAGTCACCGGGATACCCTCGGAAGCGCCGGATGCGCCCGAATCCTTCGGCACCTCCAGGTCCCCGGTGAGCGCGGAGCCGCCGAACGTCCGGAGGTCGATCTCGGTGACCAGGTGCTCGATCACGCCCACCGCTTTGGCCACGCGACAAGCGGCGTCGACCTCGATCTCGTGCCTCTGGCCATACCGAAAGGTCAGCGCGTAGGTCCGGTATCCCTGTTCGCTGGCGATCGCCAGGGTCGTCGCCGAGTCCAGTCCGCCGCTCAGAAGGACCACGGCTTTCCTTCCCATCATCCACCTCTTCAATACGGATTGGACTTCGCGGCTGACCCTGGTGAGCCACTTGTAACGTGTCTTCGCACCACCTGGCAACGCATGGTAACGTAGGGCCGGAAGCGGATTCCGGCCGACGCCGGGCACCCCGGGGAAACGAGAACGTGGGCAAGGCAGGAGACGAGATGAAGGGGCCACCGCCCGGCAGGGAGGACGCTCTGGTCATCGTCGACGTGCAGAACGATTTCCTCCCGGGGGGCGCGCTCGCCATCTTCGAGGGGGACGCCGTGATTCCGCCCCTCAACGAGGCGATTCGCACGTTCGCGGAAGCGGGCCTCCCGGTCTTCGCCGCGCGGGACTGGCACCCCGCGGATCACTGCTCGTTCTTCGAACGTGGCGGGATCTGGCCGCCGCACTGTGTCGCGGGGACCGACGGCGCGGCGTTCGCGAAGGCGCTGAACCTCCCGGTTTCGGCGGCGATCATCTCGAAGGCGATGGGTGCGGACGCGGACGCCTATTCGGGGTTCGCGGGGACGGACCTCGCGCAACGACTGTCGGAGGAGGGCGTTGCACGCGTCTTCGTGGGCGGGCTGGCGACCGACTATTGCGTACTCAACACCGTGCTCGACGCCCGCAAGGAGGGCTTTGACGTGATCGTGCTCGAAGATGCCGTGCGCGCTGTGGAGGTAGAGTCCGGCGATGGGGTCCGCGCGATCGCGCGCATGCGGGACGCGGGGGCGGACTTCGCGCTCACGCGAGCGGCTCTCGGCGGGTGATGGAAGCCGTGGAAGCAGCCGGGGCCGGCCGAATCGAGCCGCGAAGGGATCCGGGCGATAGCGTCCTGCTCACCGACCTCTACCAGCTCACGATGCTGAAGGCGTACTGGGAGCACGGCATGAACGAGATCGCCGTGTTCGATCTGTTCGTCCGCCGGCTCCCTCCGCAGCGCAACTTTCTCGTCGCCGCCGGGCTGGCCCCGGCGCTCGACTATCTGGAGGGGCTGCGCTTCGAGCCCGACGAACTGGAATGGCTCGAGGGACAGCCCGGGTTTCCGGCCGCGTTCGTCCACTGGCTCGCCGATCTGCGCTTTCGGGGGGACGTGGAAGCGATGCCCGAAGGCACCGTCTTCTTCCCCGAGGAGCCCGTGCTGCGGGTGACCGCGCCGCTCCCTCAGGCGCAGCTCGTGGAGACACGGCTGATCTCGCTCATCAACTTCTCGTCGCTGATCGCGTCCAAGGCGGTGCGTTTCGCATCGGCCGCGCCCGGGATGGTCCTGGTGGATTTCGGCCTGCGGCGGTCCCACGGCTCGGAGGCCGGGTTGCTCGCCGCGCGCTCGGCGTACCTCGCGGGCTTTGACGGCACGGCGACCGTCGCCGCCGGGCAGCGCTGGGGGATCCCGACGTACGGCACCATGGCACACTCGTACGTGCAGGCGCACGACAGCGAGGCGGAGGCGTTCCTTCGCTTCGCGCGGGCGCATCCCGACAACGCGGTACTCCTCATCGACACGTACGACACCGAGGCCGGCGCGGCGACCGTCGTCCGCCTCGCCCCGCGGCTCCGAGGGGAAGGCATCGAGATCGCCGGGGTGCGCCTCGACTCCGGCGACCTCGCCGCGCACGCGCACCGGGTGCGCCGGATCCTGGACGAGGGCGGCTGCCCCGAGGTCCGCATCTTCGCGAGCAGTTCCCTCGATGAGTACGACGTCGTCCGCCTCGCCCGCGCCCCGATCGACGGCTTCGGGGTAGGGAGCGCGCTCACCGTGTCCACGGACGCTCCCACGCTCGACAGCGTCTACAAGCTCCAGGAGTACGCGGGCCGCCCGCGCCGCAAGCGTTCCGAGGGGAAGGCGACGTGGCCGGGGCGGAAACAGGTGTTCAGGCGGTACGCCGACGGCCTCGTGTCGGGCGATGTCCTCGCGCTCGAGGAGGAAGATCCGGGCGGGGAGCCGCTTCTGCGGCCGGTCATGCGTGCGGGGAAACGGGTCGCCCCCGATCCGACGCCGGCCGAAATCCGCGAACGCGTTCGGTCCTCCTGCGCGTCGCTCCCGGAGGAGCTGCGCTCACTCGAGCCGGCCGGAACCATGTATCGGGTCGAGCCCTCGGCCGGCGTCCGGGCCCTGGCCGGAGAGGCGGACCTCCTGTTCGGCGCGGGCGATCCGCCTTGAAACCTTGAAGCGTTCCCTCGACCGCCGCGGGCTGTCGACCATGTGGCGGCGTCTCGCGCTGGGGCTCTTCCTGCTCGGCTGCGGCGGAACGGCCGCGGAGCTGCTCCTGCTCGAGCACTTCGAGGATCCGTGGCAGTGGACGCCGATCGTCCTCCTGGGGCTGGGTATCGTGGCGGGCGCCCTGCTCGCGCTCCGTGCCACGCGGAGGCGGCTTCGCGTGTTTCAGCTCCTGATGGGGTTGTACCTGTGCGCGGGCGGTCTCGGCGTATACCTCCATCTGAAGTCGAACATGGAGTTCGAGATGGAGATGAACCCTGCCGCGGGCGGCTTCGACCTGATCGTGAAGGTGTTCATGGGCGCCATGCCGGCGCTGGCGCCCGGGCAGATGATGCAGATGGGTCTGCTGGGGTTCCTGATCGCCCTGGGCCATCCCGCACTCGCAAGCTCGGAATCACCGGACAAAGGGGAATAGAAATGGAGTCCAAGGCGCACTTCGGCATGGCGGGCGCTCTGCTCGTCGCCTCGTTGGTGGCCGTGGCCCCCGCGCACGCACAGGTGGGGGAGAATCTCGGCCTCGTGAACCCGAATCTCGCGACCGAGCAGCAGCTTGCCGGCGTGCCCGGGCTCGACGCGGACGCGGTCGCCGCGATCATGGAAGCGCGTCCCTTCCTGCGGATGGCCGACCTGCACACCGTGGTGGCCGAGCACGTCCCGGCGGAGGGGCATGAGTCCGGCTATCGCGCCATGTTCGTCCCCATCGACCTCAACGATGTGACGGACGAGGAGATCCTGCTCATCCCGGGCGTCGGAAACCGCATGCTGCACGAGTTCGAGGAATACCGCCCGTACGTCGCCCTCCCCCAGTTCCACCGCGAGATCGGGAAGTATGTGGACGATGACGAACTCGCGCGGCTCGCCCAGTACGTCTACGTCCGGATCGACCTCAACACGGCGACCGAGGAGGCGATCCTCGGCATCCCGGGCGTCGGAGCGCGAATGCAGCACGAATTCGAGGAGTATCGCCCCTATACGTCGATGGCGCAGTTCCGGCGCGAAATCGGCAAATACGTGGACGAAGACGAGGTGGAGCGCCTCGCCCGCTACGTCGAGATCCGCGGATCTCCGCGCCCGAAGGGCTCCCATCCCCATGTCCGGGGGGACCTTGAACCGCCCGCCGGTGTTCCAACTTGAACGCGCGACGCTTCGGCGCTAGGATACATACGCATCGATCTCTGAAGTAGTCGTCCGGCAGAGGTGATGCGGGGGTCCCCCAACCGGCATGTACCGGGGTGGAGGGGTGGAAGCGCGCGACTGGCCGTTGTCGCGGTCGGCGCGCCATGGGGAAGCGGAAAACGGGCATGGCGGGTTCGGAGACTGGCCCCTCGCGGGGTCTGTTGACGGCGGGACATACCATTCTCTCCGCGGATGCGGACTACGCAGTCGGAGGCACGCGCAGGAGGGGTGTGTCCCTCGGACTCGCGCTTCGCGGCTTTTCCCGATTTGTCGCGACTTCCCTGGCGTTCGCGGCCCTCGTCGGAGCTTCCCCCACCCCAGTCACGGCACAGGAAGCGCCCCAACGCCCGGACCTGAACGGCCCTGGCTTCGAGGCTGTCTCCGCGTTCCTTCTCCCCGAGGTTGACTTTGAGACGGGCGGCTCCTCGCCGACCGATGTCCCCGAGCGGAAGCTCTCCGCGCGGCCGAGCCCGCCCGCAACTGGAAAACCGCGCGTCGGTGCCTACGGCACGAGCAGCTGGGAGGACTCCGTCCGAGTGGGGGCGTCCGCGTACGTCTACACCGACAGCATCAAGGACGCGGATGGGCTCGAGCATGTGGAGTGGGAATACCAGTGGGTGCGGGTGCTCAGTGGTGGCGGGCAGGTCGAAATTGCCGAAGCGATCCGCGCCTGGTACTACGTGGGCGAGAGCGACCTCGGTCATCGCCTGAAGGTCCGCGTCACCTTCCAGGACGATGAGGGCAATCGGGAAAGGCTGGAGAGCGATCTCTCGGCCGCAGTAGGTCGGATGGCACCCGGAGAGTACGCCCATGTGTCGCTGGAGGCCGACAGGGACACGGTGGAGGTGGGCGAGTGGGTGACCTTCACGATCCGGCGGCGGGGCGAGATGCAGAAGCAGATTCGGGGCGACATCAACGTTCACGGCCTCGAGTCGGACATCACGCTTTGGACACTGTACGCCTTTGTCTTCAGGACCCCGCAACAACTCACCCGTCAGTGGAGACTCCAGGTAGAAGCCGAACCCGGCGGCGCCCATACGCCCGCCCGGACGATCACGACCCTGCTCCGAGGCGTATTCGAGGACCACGCCGTAGCCGACACGTCGGCGGTGAGGGTCGTCGTAGTGCCGGCGGGTACGCGGAACCGCGGGGACGTGGGGCCGCCCGATGTGGAGAGCGCCACGGTCGATGGCTCGACGCTCGTTATCAGGTACAACGAGGCGCTGGACCATACGTCGGAGCCCGGGACGAGCGCCTATAGCGTCCGCATCAACAGCGGGAGCGGGACCAACCCGACCAGCTTCGATCTGAGCGGCCGGACGGTGACTCTGACTCTCGGCGCCCCCGTCGCGTACGGCGACAACGTAACCGTGAGTTACAGCGCGCCCTCCACCGGTGCGATCCGGGACGAGGCGGAGAACAGGGCGGTGGATCTGACGAACCACCCAGTGACGAACAACACGGCCGCGCCCAACGCCGTCATCGATGCCCCCGCAACCCTCAGCTTGGCGGAAGGCGTCGGCACATACAGCTACAGCGTCTCGCTCTCCCGGGCCCTGAGCCAGAACGTGACGGTGAACGTCTCCGCCCAGGCCGGGACGGCGACGGCCGGGGACTTCCAGGTTGCGACGGGAACTCTGACGATCCCTGCCGGCCGGACAACGTCCGGCACGATCACGATCACGATCACAGACGACGACATCGGCGAGGGGAACGAGACCTTCAGCCTTGTCCTGAGCAGCGCGTCTTCGCACGCGACCATCGGGAACGACGAGACGGTCGTGACGATCGTCGATGACGATACGCGCGGCCTCTTCCCCAGCCCCAGGTCGGTGACGGTCCCGGAGGACGGGACGGAGACGTATACGCTGGTGCTGGAGTCGAAGCCGACGGGCCCGGTGACGGTGTCGGCGTCGAGGACGGGAGACTCCGACATCACGGTGACGCAGGGCGCGTCGCTCACATTCACGACGAACAACTGGTTCCAGCCGCAGACGGTGACGCTGAGCGCGGCGGCAGACGCGGACAGCGCCAACGGTACGGCGACGATCACGCACACGACGTCGGGCGGCGACTACGGCACGAACAGCGTCAGTGCGACCGTGACGGCGACGGAAGGCGATACGAGCGACGACGGTGAGAACAACGGGAACGTGGTCACGACGGCGGTGACCCTGACGCTGGGCACCGCCCAGGTGAACGAGTCGGACGGCCAGAGGACCATCACGGTGACGGGTGAGTTCAATGGCGACGCGATGGGGTCGCCGAAGACGGTGACGGTCAGCGTCGGCGTGTCCGGCGATGGAGCGACGGCCGACGACTACACGGCATCGGGCGGCTTCACGTTCCAGATCGCGGGCGATCAGACGAGCGGGAGCGGGACGTTCACGATCACGCCGACCGACGACGACATCGCTGAAGGAAACGAGTCCGTGACAGTGTCCGGGTCGGTGACGGGACTCACGGTCTCCCCGGCCACGCTGACAATCGTCGACGACGACACGCGTGGCCTTTTCCCCAGCCCCAGGACCGTGGCGGTGCCGGAGGACGGGACGGAGACGTACACGCTGGTGCTCGAGTCGAAGCCGACGGCGCCGGTGACGGTGACGGCGGCGCGTACCGGGGATTCGGACATCACGGTGACGGGCGGTGCGTCGCTGACCTTCACCCCGGACGACTGGTATGTCCCGAAGACGGTGACCCTTGGTGCCGCGGATGACGCGGACGCGACGGACGGAACAGCGACGGTCACCCACTCGACATCGGGCGGCGATTACGGGGCGAACAAGGTCACCGCGATCGTCACGGCAACGGAGCAGGACGACGACGAGGGCGGCGGAGGCGGAGGCGGAGGCGGCGGCGGCGGCGGAGGCGGGACGCCTTCGACGAAGGTGACGCTGAGCCTGAGTCCGGACGAGGTGGGAGAAAGTGACGGTCAGACGACGGTCACGGTGACGGGCCGTCTCGATGGGGAGGCTCTGGAGTCGCCGACGACGGTGACAGTGAGCGTGGGGTCGTCCCGCGATGCCGCGACGGCCGGGACGGACTACGAGACTTCGGGCGGGTTCACGTTCGAAATCTCGGCGGGGGCGACGAGCGGGAGTGGGACGTTCGAGATCACGCCGACGGACGATGACTTTGACGAGGGGAATGAGACGGTGACGGTGTCGGGTTCGGTGACGGGGCTGACGGTGGACGCGGCCACCCTGACGATCGTCGACGACGACAGGCGCGGCCTCTTTGCGAGCCGGAGCAGGGTGGAGGTCCCCGAGGGCGAGACGGCGACGTACACGCTGGTGCTGGAGTCGGAGCCGACGGCCACGGTGACGGTGACAGCGCCGCGGACCGGCGATGAGGACATCACGGTGACCGGCGGCGCGACGCTGACGTTCACCGCCAACGACTGGTACCTGCCGCAGGCGGTGACGCTGAGCGCCGCGGCGGACGCGGACAGCCTCGACGGCACGGCGACGATCACGCACACGGCCGCGGGCGGCGACTACGACGGCGTCACCACGAGCGTCGCGGCGGTCGAGCAGGACAGAATGGGTGCCTCGACGAAGGTGACGCTGAGCCTGAGTCCGGACGAGGTGGGCGAAGGTGACGGTCAGACGACGGTCACGGTGATGGGCCGTCTCGACGGTGAGGCGCTGTCGTCGCCGACGACGGTGACGGTGAGCGTAGGCACATCTGGCGACGGCGCGACGGCGGGGACCGACTACGGGACGGTGGCCGGGTTCACCTTCCAGATCGAGGCGGGAGCGACGAGCGGGAGCGGGACGTTCGAGATCACGCCGACGGACGATGACTTTGACGAGGGGAATGAGACGGTGACGGTGTCGGGGACGGTGACGGGGCTGTCGGTGGACGGGGCCACGCTCACGATCGTCGACGACGACACGCGCGGCCTGCTAGCGAGCCGGAGCCGGGTGGAGGTCCCCGAGGGCGAGACGGCGACGTACACGCTGGTGCTGGAGTCGGAGCCGACGGCCACGGTGACGGTGACAGCGACGCGTACCGGCGATGAGGACATCACGGTGACCGGCGGCGCGACGCTGACGTTCACCGCCAACGACTGGTACCTGCCGCAGGCGGTGACGCTGGGCGCCGCGGCGGACGCGGACAGCCTCGACGGCACGGCGACGATCACGCACACGGCCGCGGGCGGCGACTACGACGGCGTCACCACGAGCGTCGCGGCGGTCGAGCAGGACAGAATGGGTGCCTCGACGAAGGTGACGCTGAGCCTGAGTCCGGACGAGGTGGGCGAAGGTGACGGTCAGACGACGGTCACGGTGATGGGCCGTCTCGACGGTGAGGCGCTGTCGTCGCCGACGACGGTGACGGTGAGCGTAGGCACATCTGGCGACGGCGCGACGGCGGGGACCGACTACGGGACGGTGGCCGGGTTCACCTTCCAGATCGAGGCGGGAGCGACGAGCGGGAGCGGGACGTTCGAGATCACGCCGACGGACGATGACTTTGACGAGGGGAACGAGTCGGTGACGGTGTCGGGCTCGGTGACGGGGCTGTCGGTGGACGGGGCCACGCTCACGATCGTCGACGACGACACGCGCGGCCTGCTAGCGAGCCGGAGCCGGGTGGAGGTCCCCGAGGGCGAGACGGCGACGTACACGCTGGTGCTGGAGTCGGAGCCGACGGCCACGGTGACGGTGACAGCGACGCGGACCGGTGATGAGGACATCACGGTGACGGGCGGCGCGACGCTGACGTTCACGGCGGACGACTGGTACCTGCCGCAGACGGTGACGCTGAGTGCCGCGTACGACGCGGACGACGCGGACGGGACGGCGACCATCACGCACACGACCTCGGGCGGCGACTACGGGGCGAACAACGTCAGCACGAGCGTCACGGCGGTCGAGCAGGACAAGATGGGTGCGTCGACGAAGGTGACGCTGAGCCTGAGTCCGGACGAGGTGGGCGAAGGTGACGGTCAGACGACGGTTACGGTGACGGGCCGTCTCGACGGTGAGGCGCTGGAGTCGCCGACGACGGTGACGGTGAGCGTGGGCGCGAGCGGGGATGGCGCGACGGTGGGGACCGACTACGGGATGGTGGCCGGGTTCACGTTCCAGATCGAGACGGGGGCGACGAGCGGGAGCGGGACGTTCGAGATCACGCCGATCGACGACGACTTCGCTGAAGGGAACGAATCGGTCACGATAGTCGGATCCGTGACAGCGCTGTCGGTGGACGGGGCCACGCTCGCGATCGTGGACGACGACAGGCGCGGGCTCTTCCCCAGTCCCCGGACGGTAACGGTGCCGGAGGGCGAGACGGCGACGTACACCCTGGTACTGGAATCGAAGCCGAGTGCGACCGTGACGGTGACCTCCACGAGCACCGGAGACGAGGACATCACGGTGACCGGCGGCGACTCGCCGACGTTCACGGCCGACGACTGGTATGTGCCCCAGACCGTGACGCTGAGCGCGGCGCGCGACGAGGACGACGAGAACGGCACGGCGACGATCACACACACAGCCTCCGGCGGCGACTACGACGGCGAAACCGCGACTATCACGGCGATCGAGAAGGACGACGAGGGGGCTTGGACGCTGGAGTTCCGGTCGGACGGTTCCACGGTGAACTCCGTCGCGGAAGACGCCGGCAGCGTGGAGATCGTCGTGTCGCGCGGGATGGCCCCGTCCGAGCCGATGGTGGTCACCCTCTCCGGTGAAGGTTCCGCGGAGAGCGGATCCGACTGGGAGTTCGAGAGCACCACGATCACGCTCGCCGCCGGGAGCACCGAGACGACGGTGCAGATGACGATCCTCGACGACGCTCGCCTCGAGGATTCGGAGACGGTGACTGTGCGGGCGCAGGTGAACGGGGGCGAGGTCGCCTCCGGAGCGCTGGAGATCCTCGACGACGATCGCGCGACGATCGCGCTCGTCACCGAGACGCCCACTGTCGAGGAAGGCAGTTCGGTGACCGTGTCGGTCGTCGTGGAGCCGACGGGTGCCGGGTGCGTCATCCCCTTCGACATCATGCCGTCGATCGCGGTCGAGGACAGCGGCGGCGCGGTCTCGTCCACGGTACCGACGACAGTGATGATTCCGGCGTGCGAGGCCCAGGCCACGTTCAGCTTCGACACGGAGGATGATGACGAGGCGACGGGTGACCGTCTCGTGGTGCTCACGGCAGCGGTGAGCGAAGACGATCGCATCTCGGGCGGGACGCTGACGGTCCGGGTCACGGACAACGACAACTCCCCGGCGGAAGGGGCCCCGACGATCACCGGCCTCCCGCAGGTCGACGAGACGCTCACGGCGCATACGGACGCGATCAGCGACGCGGACGGCCTGACGGAAGTCGCGTGGCGGTATCAGTGGCTCCGCGTCTCGGGCGGCTCGGAACCCGAGATCTCGGGCGCCACGGAGCGGACGTACGTGGTCCAGGAGGCGGACGTTGGGAGTCGCCTGAAGGTGCGGGTCGGCTTCGAGGACGATGCCGGCAACGCGGAGAGTCTGGCGAGCGCGCCCACCGACGAGGTGAGGGCGAAGCCGGTCACGCCGGTGGTGACGGTCGCGGCGCTTGAGACCACCGTGACCGAGGGCGAGGCGGCGCGCTTTGCGGTTCGGGTCGCGCCGGCCGCCGAGAGTGCGCTCACGGTGATCGTGGGTGTGACCGGAACGAACGATGTCCTCGCGGGCACCCCTGGTCCGACCACGACGATCGAGGCCGGGCAGGACAGCGCGATCCTGATGGTGGCCACCGAGGATGACGATGTCGACGAAGGGATCGTGGCCGGCATGGTCACGGCGGAGGTCCTCGCGGGCGCGGGATACGAGTTGGGGATGCCCGCTTCGGCGACCGTGACGGTGCAGGACGATGATGAGGTGGTGCCGCTCGACCTGAGCGGGTGGCTGGCGCGCGTCGGTCGCACGACATCGGATCAGGTCGTCGAGACGGTGCGTGGACGCATGACGCGGGGGCCCGGGGGAACCCGGATGGTGATCGGCGGCTGGGACCTGGAAGGCCTGGGGGGCCACTATTCGATCAAGCCCTCCGACCGCCTGGCCATGTGGTCGCGCGGCGAGCAGCCGCGCGGGCAGTGGCCGAACGGCGAGATGACGCTGCGAGACCTGTTCGGCCGCTCGTCGTTCTCCGCGTCCGGCCAGCTGGACGGCGGTGACGGCTACTGGTCCGTGTGGGGTCGCGGCGCGAGGACCCGCTTCAGCGGCGGCGTGGGCGACGCCTCGGTCGACGGTGAGCTGAACGGTTTCATGGGCGGCTTCGACCTCGCGCGCGGCCGGTGGCTGGGCGGCGTCGTCGTGTCGCACAACCGCGCCGACGGCACCCTGGGCGAAGCGGGGCCGCGGGGACGCGAGGTGGGAACGATCCTCACGGGCGTGTATCCGTGGGCCCGGTATTCGATCACGGACCAGTTGTCCGCGTGGGCGATGCTGGGATACGCGGGCGGCAGCCTCTCCCTGGACGGCGGATCCGACTCCGATCCGAACGCGAACCTCGCCATGGCCGCTCTCGGCTGGCGCGGCGATGTGATCGGGACGAGCGGCGAGCAGGGCTTCTCGCTGGCGCTGACATCGGATGCGGTGATGTCGCGGACTACCACCGGCGACGAGACGATCGGAGATCACGAGGGCACCGCGAGCCGGGTGCGACTGCTGGTGGAAGGGTCGCACGGCTTCCAGGTCGGCAGCGCAACGCTCGAGCCCCTCGCGGAGGTCGGCGTGCGGGGAGACATGGGTGACGCGGAGACGGGCGCGGGGATGGAGATGGGCGGCGGCCTGAGCGTCACGATTCCGTCGCTGGGCCTGACCCTGCAGGGACGCGCGCGCGGACTCGTGGCGCACGAGGACGGCACCTACAGGGAATGGGGCGGCTCGGCCGTGCTCCGCCTTCAGCCCGACCCCTCGGGGCGCGGCCTCTCGCTACGCGTCGCGCCCGCCTGGGGTTATGCGGACGGCGGTGCGGCCCGGCTCTTCGAGCGCCGCGACATGAGCGGCATCGCCTCGGGCCGTGCCATGGGACTCAACGATCCCGGGCGCATGGAGGCCGAAGTCGGCTACGGAGTGCCGCTCGGCGACCTCATCGCGATGCCCTACGGCGGCCTCATGGGAGAGGCCCGTCGCGTGGGCCTGGCGCTACGGGCGGAGTCCCTGTTCGACCTGAGATTCGAGGGATTGGACGGCTACGGCCGGCGCGCCCTTCGGGTCGCCGCGGGTCTCGAGGCGGGCGGGCTCACGCTGAGCCTCGAAGGGACGCACGGACCCCGGGGCGGCGAAGCGACGCTGAGCCTGTGGAGCAGGTTCTGGGAGGACTAAGCCCCTAGGAGCCTGCGCCGTAGAAGCCGATGGTGCGGCGCGTGCCGGATGGTTATGGTGATGCCGGGCTGTGACCGGTTCACGTTCGGCGCGGGGAGGTGGCGATGGGGACGAGGTCCCTACCGTACGATCCGGAGAGGATGAGGACGAGGTTCCGGCCGTACGATCCGGACCAGCAGCTGCTGCTGCCGCAGGATCTTCGGGAGTGGGTACCGGCGGGGCACTTGGCGCATCATGTGAGCGATCTGGTGGACGCGGCGGACCTGTCGCCGTTCTACGCGCGGTACGAAGGGGATGGGCGGCGGCGGAGCCCGTACGATCCTCGGATGATGGTGAAGGTGCTGGTGTACGGGTACGCGACGGGGGTGTTCTCGTCCCGGAAGCTGGCGCGGCGTCTGGAGGAGGACGTGGCGCTCAGGATGCTGGCGGCGGGGAACTTTCCGGCGCACCGGACGTTGTGCGAGTTCCGGAAGAAGAACCTGAAGGCGTTCGGGGCGTTGTTCGCGGAGGTGGTGCGCCTGGCACGGGAACTGGGGCTGGCGGGGCTGGGCCGGGTGGCGGTGGACGGGACGAAGGTTCGCGCGAACGCGAGCAAGCGGAAGGCGATGAGCTATGGGCGGATGGGGCCGGAAGAGGCCCGCCTGGAGGCGGAGATCGCGGAGCTTCTGGCGGCGGCCGAGGCGATCGACGCGGAGGAGGACGAGCGCCACGGGGAGGACGTTCGGGGCGACGAGTTGCCCGAGGAGTTGAAGCGCCGGGAGGACCGTCTGGCGGCGATCCGGGCGGCGAAGGCTCGCCTGGAGGCGGAGGCCCGGGAGCGGGACGACGCGCGGGGCCGGAAGCCGGAGTGGGACCGCAACCCGAAGGGGGGGCCGCCGTACAAGCATGCGTACGGGGAGCCGGAGGCGAAGGATCAGACGAACTTCACGGATCCGGAGAGCCGGATCATGCGGACGAGCACGGAAGGCTACCAGCAGTGCTACAACGCGCAGGCGGTGGTGGACGGGGAGAGCCAACTGGTGGTGGGGACGGCGGTGACGGACAACGCGAGCGACCAGGGGCAGTTGGTGGAACGGGTGGACGAGGTGTCCGGGCGGTGCGGGGAGACGCCCGGCCAGGTGCTGGCCGACGCGGGCTACTGTAACGAGGAGGATCTGGCGGCTCTGGAGGCGCGGGGGATCGACGGCTACGTAGCGCTGGGCCGGGAGGGCAAGGGGGCCGGCAAGCCCGACCCGGAGAAGCAGCCGGCGAGGGCGCGCATGGCGAAGAAGCTGGCGGCTCCGGAGGGCCGGGCGGTGTACGCCAAGCGCAAGTGGATCGCGGAGGCGCCCATGGGCTGGGTCAAGGAGGCGATGGGGTTCCGGAGGTTCAGCCTCCGGGGTTTGGAGAAGGTGCGCGGCGAGTGGGACCTCGTGTGCCTGGCGCTCAACATGAGGCGCCTCCACGTCCTTCAGGCAGCGTGAGGGGCCGAAAATCCGTGTCAAGCGTCCCCCGGGGCACAAAAAGAGGTCCGCGGCCCCGCCCGAACGCCGCCCGCCGGGCCGTCTCCCCGCCTACAACGTGTTCCCGTCCGGAAAACGACCGACACTTCGGCTCGCGAGACCCCGCGGGCGGCATCCGATGGCTTCCGCCGCGCTCCTGCGGCGCAGGCTCCTAGTTCGGCGAGAACTCGAGCGTCAACGGGGCGGCGGCCGCTCCGTCGGCGGTCACGGAGACACGCCCCGTCACGGTCCCCAGCGTGGGATGCCAGGCTTCGATCTCGTAGTCGCCCGCCGGAAGGGTGGGGAGGGTGAAAGCCCCGCTCTCACCCGTGATGTCGAAGAACTCGTGCTCGAGGATGTGGATCGAAGCGGTCATCCAGCCGTGGATGTCGCAGCGCACCGGAATCCCGATTTCAGGCGTCTCGAACGAGCGCGTGCTCTGAATCCCTCTGATGGGCTGCCCGAGGTTGAAGCCCGCGTTGGCGGCGGGCACGACCCGGACGTTATGCAGGGTCGCGTCGCTGTTGCGGATGACGAGAGGCTGGCCCACGCGTAGGGCCACCGATCGCGGCGCATACAGGCACCCGGCCTGGTCGAGGAGCGCCTCGGCCTCCGGCGCCGCCCGCGACGCCGGCGCGTTGACGACCCGCACGAGCACATCCGCCAGGCCGCCACCCGAACCGACCCGCACGGGTCGGTCCATCACCGCTTCGTCGTACTGGTCTCGGCAGTAGGCGTCGGCGGACATGTCGATCTCCGCCCCGGCGGGCGGCTCCCCGGCGAAGCGCACCTGACCCTCGGCCAGCAGGATGTGGCCCGTGATCGCCCCGCGCTCCATCCCCGCTGAGGCGTCGCGTCCACCGACCCCCCAGCCCGCGCCAACGGTGACGATCGTGAACGCGCACGCCAGGGCCGGGCCCTTCACCCACCTACCAGCCATCGAACAGACCCCCATCGAACCAGTCCCACAGGACGTAGACGAGCAGTTGCGTGCTCCGCACGTCGGCCTCGGTCAGCGGTACTCGTACCCCGACGTTGAGCATCACGTGTTGCCGCGTGTTCAGCGTCACCTGCATCTGAGGGACCACGTCCCACTGCGACCGCGAACCCTCGGCCAGATCCGCCCCCCCCAGCACTTCGATCATCGGGGACCACGAGCGGCCGAACTCCCCGCTGGTGAACGTGCGCCCGATGACCGCCCGCCAGAACCCTTCGGTCGTCTCGCCGAGGAATTCCGCGCCCGCCTGCAGATGAAGGAAGCCGTCCCCCGGGAGGATCTGCCCTAGCGCGAGGAACGGTTCGAGCCGGAGTTCGCCCTCCCCGATGCCGCGCGTCTCGTTTCCTGTCGGGAGCTTCACCTCGGTTCCGAAGCTGAAGATCGTCTGCGGGTTGTGCGCCAGCGCCCGCTTGTAGCCGATCTCGATATCGCCGATCCCGACGCCCCACTCCGACGCCGGCCCCGCGTCACGTCCGGCCGGAGTAGCGGCGGACTCCGCGAAGCCGAAGGGGAGCGCGATTTCGATCTGGTTCCGGGATCCGAAGCGCTTCTCGTACAGGAGTTCGTTGATGACGGCGCCCGAACCCTCCGCGTTCACGCCCGTCGTCCACACCCACTCGTCCTCCGGGTATGCCTTCTCCGTGAAGAGGGCCCGCGGGAGGTTCAGTTCTCCGCGCGGCCACGAGCGGTCGGTACAGAAGGTCCGGATGTGGTCCATGACGGCCTGGAGCTGCTCGTCATCGAACGCCTCCCCGAACGCCGGCATGACATCGCTGAAGCCCCGGATCGGTCCTCCCGCCTTGGACACGATGATCCAGTCGGCGTCCGGCTCGCGCGAGGCGAAGCTGCAGTCGGTGAGGTCCGGCAACGGGTCGTCGAACGCGATCCGGTCGGCGGGGGCGCCCCGGCCATCCGACCCGTGACAGCTCGCGCAGCCGGCTTCGTAGAGCGCCATCCCGTCGGGGGCGGCCTGCGGGGCCTGGGCGGCCCCGAGAGATTGCGGAATCGGCAGCAGCGCCGACACGATGAAGAGGAGAGCGGCCGGACGGCGGGTCGGTTCAGCGTCGGCTGCGGGCAATCCGCGGCTCCTCTGGCGGGGGTCCCATCTCGACCCGTGGTCGCGATCCGCGTCCGGGTCACGGAAGCCCTGTCAATACGGATACTCGTTATCGGGGTCAAGGTCAGCGCGGTCAGGAACGACCGCGCCGGGAGGCTACATGAAATCCAATCGTCTGTCCCTGGGGTTCGCCCTCGCGGCGTGCGCGGCGGCCCCGTTCACGGCCGCCTGCCAGCAGGGTGTGCCGGCCGCGGTCACGGCCTTTGTCGACGTCGCCGTCATCCCGATGGATTCGGAGCGTGTGCTGTCCGGGCACACGGTTCTCGTGCGTGGCGACCGGATCGTCGAAGTCGGCCCGGCGGGTTCGGTCGAGGTGCCGGCCGGCGCCGACCGGATCGACGGCTCCGGCAAGTACCTCATGCCCGGGTTGTCCGAGATGCACGGCCACACGCCCGGCGGGAACGCGAGCGGGGAGTTCCGCGAGCAGGTGATGTTCCTCTACGCCGCGAACGGGGTGACGACGGTGCGCGGGATGCTGGGCCTTCCCGGCGACCTCGACCTGAAGGCGCGCACGAACACCGGTGAGATCTGGGGGCCCACGCTCTACCTCGCGGGCCCGAGCTTCAACGGCAACTCGGTGACGTCGCCGGAACAGGCCGCCGAGCGCGTGTGGACGCAAAAGCGGGAGGGGTGGGACCACCTGAAGATCCACCCGGGACTCACCGTGCCGGAGTACGATGCGCTCGCGCCGCGGCCGCCCAGGCCGGGATCCGCTTCGGCGGCCATGTCCCGGCCGATGTGGGGATCCGGCACGCCATCCTCATGGGACAGGAGACGTTCGACCACCTCGACGGCTACATGGAGGACGCCGGCGGCCTGCGCGGCCCCATGAACCAGGCGAAGATGGATGACCTGCTCGACCTCACGATCGCCGCGCGCGCCTGGGTCGTCCCCACCATGGTGCTGTGGGAGGTGGGCGTGATCGGTCTCGGCGACCCCGGGGCGCTCGCGGCCTATCCGGAGATGCGCTACTGGCCGCCGGAGGGCGTCGAGGGCTGGAAGAACCGCCTCTCGGCCATTCAGGCCGGCGGCGGCTGGGATGTCGAGCGCGCCCGCCTGCACGCGAGCAACCGGTCGCGCCTCCTCGGGACGATGAACGAGGCCGGCGTGGGGATCCTGATGGGCACCGATTCGCCGCAGATGTTCAGCGTTCCCGGCTTCTCGCTCCACCGCGAGATCGCGGCCATGGCCGAGGCCGGGATGTCGCCGTACGCGATCCTCGTGACCGGCACCCGCAACGTCGGGGACTACTTCCAGCGCTACGACTCCTTCGGGACCGTGGCGGCGGGCCGGAGGGCGGACCTCATCCTCACGAACTCCAACCCGCTCGACGACGTCGCGAACATCGCGGACCGCGCGGGCGTCATGGTGCGCGGCGTGTGGAAGTCCGAGGCCGAGATCCGGGAGGGGCTGGCCGCGATCGCCGCCAGCTTCGGCAACTGAGCGTCGATGCAGCTTTAGCGAGGATCGCATAGTTTCCCGGATGAAGGGAAGATCGAAATCTCTCCGGAAAAACCGGGAAGCTCACGGAAGAAGGAGTGTCCTTGCCCGACGTAACCGCACCCCCAACGACACAAGACAGCGTTCGCGAGTGGGCTAACGTTCGACTTGCGGTGATCGAACAGATGCTCGATGCGGACGGCCTCACGATTATTTCGCCGATGCAGTTCGGCGTAGAGCATCGCGTCAAGGTCGCCGTTGAAGCCAGAGAAGACCACAGGTCCGGTTTGGTGGTCATCCTCGATACGCCTGGAGGCATCGTCGAAGTCGTCGAGCGGATCGCCCGGGTTCTTCGACACCACTACGAGGAGGTCAAGTTCATCATCCCCGATCGGGCGATGTCCGCTGGGACCGTGCTGGCCATGTCGGGGGACGACATCCTGATGGACTACCATTCCTGTCTGGGCCCAATCGATCCCCAACTCGAGTTGGATGACCGTTTTGTACCGGCTCTGTCTTACCTGTCTCAGTATGAGAGCTTGATCGAGAAGAGCCTCCACGAGACGCTCTCCACGGCGGAACTCGTTTTGCTGCAGAAGCTGGATCTTGCAGAACTCCATCAGTTCGAACTCGCGCGCGATCTTTCGATCGACCTGCTGAAGCGTTGGCTCACAAGGTACAAGTTCAAGGACTGGGTCGTGACCGAGACGCGAGGAGAGACGGTTACGCAAGAGATGAAGGAGAAACGTGCCGCTTCAATCGCGCTTCAATTGAGCGACCACGAGCGTTGGCTTACCCACGGGAGGGGAATCGATATGCAAACTCTCCGGGACGAGCTTAAGCTCAAGATCACGGATTTCGGAGACCAGCCGGAGCTGAAGAAAGCCGTCTGGGATTACTTCTGGTTCTTGCGGGATCATATGGCTCGGAATCAGATACCGTCGTTCGTCCACAATCCCTATTTCTTCTAGCGGAGGCCTCATGATGGAGAAGAATCGGCTGGACGATATTCTCAAAAAGAACCCCAAGATCGACCGCGTCGCCGTGGACCGCAGCCAGCAGGCGGCCAAACAGCTCGCCGACGTGGGGATCAAGCTGGGCGGGTATCGGTTGGAGCCCGCCTTGGGTGGCGGGACGATCAAGAGTTCCGACCAAACGCCACAGGGAAACAGTGGCGCGTAGCTCGGAGGCCGAGTTGACCCGAAACGGACGGAATCCGGGGCGGGTCGAGCGCCACGACGGGATCATCACCGTGCGCGGCGGGGGACGGCACCGAGCATGGAACGGGATCGAGTACAAGACGGGAATGTGGGCGGAAAACGTCGGTTCCGGCGCGCTCTCAATGAACGTGGCGATGATCCCGCCGGGCGGCGTCGCCAAGGCGCACATCCATGTGGATTTCGAGGTCATGCTCTACATTCTGGAGGGACACGTCCGGCACGAGTTCGGTCCGCGACTCGAGAAAACGCTCGACAACGAGACGGGCGACTTCATCTTCATCGAGCCGGGCGTGCCCCACGAGGTGTTCAACCTGAGCGACACTGAGCCCGTGGTGGCCGTCGTCGCACGGTCGGACGCTCAGGAATGGGAGAACATCGTGGACTTCGAGCGCCCTCCGCGCAGTTAGGTGGACCGTACGGCGGCTGGCCTCCAAATCCTGAAATTTGAGCATCGGATGTTCATTTTTCATGAATGATAACCCGCCCCGCCCACCTCACCGAGCTCGCTCACACGCTACGCGCCGCATGGACGCGCCCCGGGCCACGGCTTCGATGTGAGCCGCAATGCGCAGCTTGGGCCTGACCGTCTGGACATCGTCCACGTAGGCCGTGATCGAACCGCTGTAGGCAGATCGGGGCGCACTCGTAACGAGACGGAGATCGACTACCAGCCATGAGCTACCACGGATTCCAGCGCGTCCTCGACCACATCCGTTCCGTTTCGGAGACCGAAGTTCAGAAGGGGCGGCTCTTCGAACGGCTCATGCGGGCGTACTTCCGTGAAGACCCGATGTACCGGGAACGGTTCTCACAGGTTTGGCTCTGGAAGGAGTGGGTTCCGCATTTCAACCAGGAGGCCGCCCGTCGCGCCGTAGCCGAGCCCGGCTCACCACCGCAGCCTCAGTTTGACCTGACCGACACCGGCATCGACCTCGTGGCGGAGGAGCGAGACGGCGGCTGGTGCGCCATTCAGTGCAAGTGCTACGCGCCGGGAACGCGGATCGGCAAGCCGCACCTCGATTCCTTCATCTCAGCGTCCGCCCGCGAGCCGTTCACGTCCCGCATCTTCGTCGACACCGGCGACAGTTGGGGCCCAAACGCGCTCCGAACGCTCCGCGGCCTGACGCCCGCCTGTGCCGTTCTGCGGTTTGACGACCTCGCCAGCCGCCCGTTCGACTGGCCGGACCTGGTGTCGGCGGCACCGGAGGAACTCAGCTACGTCGGTGAGCCGTTCGAGTTGCGGCCCCACCAGCGCGAGGCGCTGGACGACGTGCTCGCGGGCTTCCGAGACCAAAACCGCGGCAAGCTTATCATGGCCTGCGGCACCGGGAAGACGTTCACCGCGCTCCGAATCGCCGAGGAAGTGGCGAAAACTGGAGGCCGCGTCCTCTATCTGGTGCCGTCGATCTCGCTCTTCGCGCAGTCGATGCGGGAATGGGCGACCCCAAAGACCATCCCGCATCGCTACGTGGGCATCTGCTCGGATACCCGCGCCGGGCGCCACGACGAGGACGCCTCCGTACTGGAGTTGGAGATCCCCGTCACCACCGACCCGGCGCGCATCTCGGCGGCGCTGAGCGAGCCCCGTCCCGGGTTCATGACGGTCGTCTTCTGCACCTACCATTCGCTTCCCATCGTGGAGAGCGCGCAGGACGCCGGCGCGCCGCCCTTCGACCTCGTTCTTTGCGACGAGGCCCACCGGACCACGGGCGTGGACGCACAAGACCGCAAGACATCGCCCTTCGTCCTCGTGCACGACAACGACCGCATCCGCGCGCACAAGCGGCTCTACATGACCGCCACGCCGCGTATTTATACCGAGAGTTCGAGGTCGAGGGCGGCGCGGCACGACATGGACGTCTTCTCCATGGACGAGGAGGCCACCTACGGACCCGAGTTCCACCGGCTACCCTTCTCCCGAGCCATCGAGCGCGACCTGCTCTCGGACTACCAGGTGGTGATCTTCACTGTGGCCGAAACTGGTGTGGAGGGGACGCTCCAGGCGCATCTGGCCGAGAGCCACGGAAGCGAAATCAACATCACCGATGCGGCAAAGATCATGGGGTGCTGGAGGGCGCTTCAAGGACGGCGGGTCGGAGGAGAAGCCCAAGCTGACGCGGCCAGCCGGACGAACGGCGCTACAGCGGTCGAGGAGATGAACCGACCGCTCTTACGGGCCATCGCTTTCGCCAACACCATACGAGCCTCGAAACGCTTGGAGGCACACTGGGACCGCGTTGTCGAACAAGCGATCGCCATGCTTCCCGAGGACCAGCGCGAGGTGAGGTGGTCCCAGTTTTTTGGACAGGTCGTTAAGGTGGATTCCAGGACGGAACAGGAGGCACCGAGATGGCCGGGAAGAGACGACGGTTCACGGCGGAGTTCAAGGCGCGGGTGGCGCTGGAGGCGCTGCGGGAGCGCGACAGCGTGCAGGCGATCGCGGCGCGGCACGAGCTTCATCCGAACCAGGTGACGACATGGAAGCGGCAGCTGCTCGAGGGGCTGCCGGAGGTGTTCGCCGGGGGCGCGGGCCGGAAGCTCGCCAAGGAGCACGAGGCGAAGGTCCGGGACCTGCACGCGAAGATCGGGGAGCTCACGGTCGAGCGGGATTTTTTTCGGCGCGGACTCAAGCGCTGAGCCGTGCGGAGCGGGGGCGGATGATCGAGCGGGACGGACCGCTGAGTCTTTCAAGGCAGTGTGCGCTGCTTGGGGGTGAGCCGGTCGTCGCGGTACTACCGGCCGAAGGGGGAGAGCGCGGAGAACCTGGCGCTCATGCGGCGCATGGACGAGCTGCACATGGCGTACCCGTTCCACGGGAGCAGGCGGATGATGCGGCATCCGCGCCGCGAGGGGGCGACCGCGGGCCGGCACCGGATCCGGCGGCTCATGCGCCTGATGGGGGTGGAGGCGACCTACCGGCGGCCGCGCACGAGCGTGGCGGGTCCGGAGCACCGGGTCTTCCCCTACCTGCTGCGCGGCCTCGAGATCTCGCGGGCGGACCACGTGTGGTGCGCGGACATCACCCATGTCCCCGTGACGCAAGGGTTTTTCTACCTCGTGGCGGTGATGGACTGGGCGACCCGGCACGTGCTCGCGTGGCGGCTGTCGAACACGATGGACGCGTCGTTCCGCGTCCAGGCGCTGGACGACGCGCTGGGCTGGCGGGCCCCGGAGATCCTGAACACCGATAGTGAGTATGTAAGGGCCGGTTCCCCTCGGTGGTTTGACTCAAACACTGATTGACGCTGTAGGCTTACAGACTCCGGTCGCCCCTGGGTGGCTTGACCCGCACTCGGACCGACCAAGCTGTCATTCCCTGGACTCGTCGGCCATCCGAGGGCAACCGGTTGAGGCTCCGGCCTCGACCGGCATCGTGACCTGATGAGAGCCTGGCCCAAGGCGTCCCTTCACTGTCATGTCCGACACCGGCCGAGTTCGGTTCCAACCCGTTCACCCATCATGGAACAGGGGGCCGGCATGGCAAGTATGCGAGATGAAAGGGTCGGGGTCATCGGGGGCGTCGATACCCACCAGGACCCGCACACCGCCGCCATCGTGACACTCGAAGGCACGGTGCTCGGCACCGAATCGTTCTCCACGACACGGGCCGGATACCGGGCGATGCTCGTCTGGTTCCGGTCTCACGGCGAGCTGCCGCGCGTGGGAGTCGAGTCCACCGGCAGCTACGGCGCCGGCATTGCCCGGCACCTGGAGCTGTTCGGCGTGCCCGTGCTCGAGGTGACCGGTCCCGACCCGGCCGCGCGGAGAGCCCGGGGGAAGGACGACGCGCTCGATGCGGTCGCCGCGGCCGAGGCCGCTCGCACGGGACATCGGGTACAGGTGGCCAAGGACCGCGGCGGCGCCGTGGAATCCCCGCGTGTGCCGCGCACGACCCGAAAGACCGCGGTCAAGTGCCGCCGTGCGGCGCTTCAGCAACTCCACAACACGATCGTCGCCGCGCCGGACGAGGTGCGCGACCGGGTCCGCGACCTCACCCGCATGCGGCGCTTGCGTACCTGTGCGGCCTGGAGGCCGGATGCCGCGGGATACCGGGACCCGGCGGTCGCGACCAGGCTCTCGCTGAAGTCCCTCGCTCGCGGAGTCCTGGACCTCGACGACGAAATCGCCGAACTCGACCGCTTCATCGCTCCGCTCGTCGAGGAACTCGCGCCCGATCCGCTCAAGCTCGAAGGCGTGGGAATCGCCAATGCGGGCGAGCTGCTGGTCGCCGCGGGCGAGAATCTCGGTCGGCTGCGCTCCGAAGCGAGCTTCGCCATGCTGTGCGGCGCCAGCCCGCTGCCCGCCTCGAGCGGGAAGACGCAACGCCACCGCCTCAATCGCGGCGGAAACCGCCAAGCCAACTCCGCCCTGCACATGATCGTCGTGTGCCGGATGCGCACCGACCCGCGAACCCAAGCCTATGTCCAGCGGCGTACCCGGGAGGGGCTGTCCAAGCCCGAGGTGATGCGCTGCCTGAAGCGCTACGTGGCCCGCGAGATCCACCGCGTCCTCACCGCCCCATCACCTGCTTGACAAACATGAGAGCGTCCAGGGCTCCCAGTTCACCAGCGAGGCGTTCGCCGACCGGGTGCTGGACGCGGGCGTGGCGTTCTCGATGGACGGCCGGGGCCGCTTCCTCGACAACATCTTCATCGAGCGGCCGTGGCGGTCGCTGAAGTACGAGGCCGTGTACCTCCATGAACTCAGGGACGGGCTCGACGCCGCACGCATCATCGGCTCCTGGTTCGACTTCTACAACGAGGTGCGACCCCATTCGTCCCTCGGCGGGCGGACGCCGGGCGAGGCCTACCGCAACGGCAAGGGGACGGCGTGAACGGCGGATCCTTGCGCCTGCCGGGGCGCGCCCTGGTGAGCCCGCGGGGCCGGGGCGCAACGCGCGATCCGCCCATCCCGGGCGCCTCGCGCCGACGGCGGCCAAGCCCCGCTCCCCGGCCGGGTTCCCCTCCCGGCCACCGGGGCCCATGTTGGAAGCTGTCCTTCCCCTGCCGGTGGAGGACCCACGGGTGGAGCACCCACCCCGGGACAACTCACGGAGAAGGCTCCCGAGGGCTCTCACAACCACTCGGAATCCACCTTAACTTTGCCCTCGAACTGTCCAACGAAGTAAGACCACCTCAGAAGGGCTGCGCGTATTAGGCTTAGGTGACCGACCCGGCTGTACAAGTGCTGTAATCACCTGACACCGGCCTCGGCGGGGTTGGTGGGTCAGGCTGCGGTCTTCACTTCCCTTTTTTGTTGACTCCTTCCGGGTCCTGGGCTTCCGGATCCCCTTTCTTGAAGACCTTATACGCGTCAAAGGCATTGCCTCCAGCCCTGAGCACCTCGTACCCGGTCTGCGTAGCCAGGTAGTGCCCGGAGGAGATGACCCCGTGCGTGCCCATGACGCGCGGCCGCATGGCCTCGACGTTGTCCGCGTCGTGGACGGGACCGAAACTGTGGAACGGGGCGAGGGTGGCGAAGACGCCTTCCTCCGCGGACGCGAAGTCCTCCGGAGCGCCCGTCCACGGACCGCATCCGGCGATGAGTGCCAGAGTCGCGGCGGCGACCACACATGCCAGAGGCTTCATCGCGTCATCCTCCTGTTTCTGCCCGAGATCGAAACCCGGTCAACTTGGTACCTGGCTGCGCGGCCCGCAGGTGCTGCGCGGCGTGGCTCCGGGAACGTCAGACTGCGGCCAGCGACTCCAGCGCGGCGAGGGCGGCGGCCCGGCCTCGCGCTTCCGGGAAGGGTTCGAGTGCGAGGGCCACCATGCCCGTCGCGTTCGCCACGGCGAAGCTGATCCCGTTGAGGTTGCGCTCGGGCGAGACGCCGGGGATCGGCCGGGGGTAGCCGGAAGCGTAGAGCACGCGCCGGCCGTCGCGTCGGCCGATGCGGATGGCGTCCCGCGGGAGGTCCCAGTCGAGGCAGACGCCGAGCGCGCCGGGGAGGCTGCCCGGGAGCCAGCGCTCACCCTCGTGCGAGTAGGCCGCGATGACGAGCGTCCCGCGCTGCACGGCGCGATCGACCGCGGGCTGCAGCACGTCGATGCGGCTCTGGCGCGGCGTCCCGAGGCTCAGATTGGCCACCCGGCAACCCTGCTCCCCGGCCCAGTCGATCGCCTTCGCCAGCGTCCGGGCGCTCGTCGCCAGCACGTCGTGAAAGACGCGTGCGACGTGGATCCGCGTGCCCGGCGCCTTCTCCTGGATGGCCGCCGTGACGGCGGTCCCGTGGCCGAGCCGGTCCACGAGGTCGCCGTGCGCGGTCCCGTCGGGGGTGAGCGCGATCCCGTCCGCGAGCAGGCCGAGGTGCGGGTGGCCCGGATGGACCCCGCTGTCGATGACCGCGATCGAGACCCCCCGGCCCGTCCGGCCGCGCAGCGCCGCCGCGTCCAGTCGAACCGTGTGCGGCGGACTCACCCGCGGTCGGTCGCGAACAGGGCGCGGAACGGCCCGGGCCGGTCGTCGAGATCGGCCGGGCGCCCGTCCTGCGCGATGCGCCCGTCGCGAATCACCACCGCCCGCTCCGCGCGCCGCGCCAGTTCGGGCCGGTGCGTGATGAGCACCGTCGTCCGCCCCCGCATCAGCGCCGCGTAGCCCTCCAGCACCTGGGCCTCCGAAGCCGGATCGAGCGCCCCCGTCGCCTCGTCGAACACGAGGACGGCCGGGTCGGAGAGAAACGCCCGCGCCACCGCCACGCGCTGCCTCTCCCCGGCGGAGAGCTGTCGTCCACGCTCGCCGACGATGGTGTCGGCTCCCTCCGGCAGGGAGACGAGCAGTCCGTCGAGCGCCGCCGCCCGAAGCGCTCCGGCGACCTCGAGGTCCGAAGCGTCGGGCTTCGCGTAACGCACGTTGTCGGCGATCGAGGCGTGAAACATGAACGGGTCCTGCTCGACCACCGCGACCTGGCCTCGGACGTCCGCCAGCGCCAGCGTCCGAAGGTCCCGACCGTCGAGGAGCACCCGCCCGCCGTCCGGGTCGAGTTGCCGCGAGAGCAGATCGGCGATCGTCGACTTCCCGCTCCCGCTCGCCCCCACCAGCGCCACCACCTGCCCCGCCGGGATCTCCAGCGCCACCCCCGCCAGCACCTCGCCCCCGCGGCCATGGCCGAGCCGCACGTTGTCGAGGACCACCGCCCCCTCGGCCCGGCCCAGCCGCGCGGCCCCCTCCATCTCGTCGACCTCGGGCGCCGTATCGAACAACTCGTGCACGCGCACCAGCGATGCCCGGGCGCTCGCGAGGTTCGCGTACAACCCCATCAGCGCCTGCACCGGGAAGAGGAGCCGCATCTGGTACGCCATGAAGGCGATGAACGTCCCCAGCGTCGTCGCCTCCGTGATCACCCGGTAGCCGCCGTACAGGAAGACCGCCGCCGTCCCCGTCTGCAGCAGGAGCCCCGGCAGCCCCCCCGCCAGGTAGGTGAACCACCGCATCGAGAGCAGCGCCCGTACGAAACGGTCGTTGCGGCGCCCGAAGCGCTCCGCCTCGCGCTCCTGCGCGTTGGCCGCGACCACCGCCCGCATCCCCTGCACGGTCTCGATGAGGAAGCTCCCGATGTCGGCGCTCCGCTCCCGCAGCCGGGTCACGCGCCCCTCGAGCCGGCTTCGGTACCGGACCAGCGCCCACAGACTCGGCGGCAGCGCGATCAGACCGACCAGGAAGAGCCGCGCGTCGAGCCACACCAGCATCGCGACCGTCCCCACGAGGAAGAGGATGTTCCCGAACAGGCTCAGCGCCGCGTCCGCCGTCACCCGCTGGATCTCGGCGATGTCGTTGTTGATGCGGGAGACGATGTCGCCGAGCGGCGTCCGCGCGTAGAAGCGCGGCGAGAGCTTCTGCAGATGACGGTAGAGCGCCAGCCGCATGTCGAAGAGGATCTGGGCCGAGACCCGCGTATAGCGCATCCCGCTCGCCACGTTGGCGCCGAAGCCGAGGATCGTGATCCCGACGAAGAGTCCGGTGATCCGGAGCAGGACGGGGAAGTCGCCGCCGAGGATCGCGTCGTCGATCATCGTCTTCGACAGGTACGGGAGCACCAGCCCCAGCGCGGTGCCCGCCGTGGAGAGCAGGACTACGGGAACCAGAGCCGCCGCGTACGGTCGAATGTAGGCGAGGGCTCGGCGGAGGTGCGGGTCGCGGATCACCGCGACCTCATGGAGATGGGCCGGGTGCGGCTCAACCCGGGTCGGGCACCACGACGACGCTCGTCATGTCGGCGTCCAGCGTGACCGTGCGCAGGAGCTCGAACGTTTCCTCGTCGTACACGTCGATCGTGCTGCCGGCGTTGTAGATGTAGAGCCGTTCGCCATCGGCGCTCGGCATCAGCGCCATCCGCGGCCGCCCCGCGAAGGTGATGCGGTCCGAGACCCTTCGCCCCGCGAGGTCGAACTTCCACATCTCGTAGTGACCGATCTGCGACTTGAGCCCGTACCCCTTCGTCCTGTCCGGGGAGAGCGCGAACGACACGCGATCGGAGGGCCCGATGGGGTGGAACTCCACCGTCTGCTCCGCCAAGTCCACGGTCGCGAAGCCCATCAGCCGCCGGTTCTGGACCGGATCCATCACGCGGAAGAGACCGGTGTAAACGCCTTCCTCCTCCTGGTACGGACTCTCTCCGAAGGGGAGCGTCATCGCGCCCAGCCCCGTCTCGAACGGCTCGGAGATCGCCCAGCGGTCCACTTCCTCGAACGTCTCCGAGTCGACCGCCACGAGGTCGTCCGAGAACATGTACAGGAGGTCCCCGTCGGGGGAGAAGCGGAAGTTGGCGTTCTGTCGCAGATCCTCGCCGGGCCACGGGATCGTGTCCGTGACCTCGTAGGTCGTGAGGTCGAAGCGGAGGATCGTCGGTTCGTCGATCTGGTAGCGGTCCGCCAGCTTCGTGCGGCTCTGCACGAGAATGGCGGCCCACTCCAGGCTCGGATGGACCTGAAACGACCGGATCCACGTCCGCGTCGAACCCTCGCTCAACGTGAACTCTCCGACGGATTCCTTCGAGGGGAGGGCGATGATCTCCACCGTCTCGAAGAACGGATCCAGAACGTAGAGCCGCGATCGATCGTCGGAGAGGGTGAGACGAAGGGAGATCGCGCGCTTGACCGGAATCCGGTCCACGACTTCCTCCGAGGCCTCGTCCCACACGAGCACCTCGTTGCTGTAGTTGCCCATGTACCAGTAGGCGTTGCGGCCGTTCGCCGCGCCGCCGCCGTTCTCCTGCGCCGCCAGCGCCGTGGCGAAGAGGAGCCCGCAAGCGGACGCCAGGATCGGGGCCATCCGGCCCCCGGGGCGCCTGCGTCGGATCACGGGAAGACCAGGTCGAGCTTGCGCCAGTCCTTCTGCGCCGAGGCGCACTGCGACGTCCAGTCCGGCGAGTGGTTGAGCTGGTCGGGCACGTGCGCGGGCCAGAAGCAGGCGAGGTGGCAGTCGAACAGGTCCCGTTCCACGGGCTGGCAGAGCCCGGCCGTGCCGCCGCTCGAGTCCACCTCCCAGCCGGGCGAGAAGACGAGCGAACACCCGAGCGGAATGTGCGGTCCCTCCGGCGGCCGGCTCTCGAGTCCGACCACGTCGAGTTGCTCGCGCGCCACCTGCGCCTCGATCCGGCCCGCCTTCTGGTTGATCGGCTTCAGGTGTTTCACGGCTCTCCCCCTCGCGAAGGGTCGGGCCGGGCCCCGGGGCCCGGTCGCGTCAGTGGTCGAAGCGGGTCAGGTACGACGGGTTCCGCTCCGACAACTCTCCGTAGATCTCCAGACAGGTATTTGTCCACGTCCGCACCCAGGTGCAGAAGTGCAGGTTGGGCGCGGTCGTCTCTCCGGTCCTCGTATACGCCTCGTGGTAGCAGCCGCCCGAGCAGATGGGGCGGGCCCAGCACGTATGGCAGTCCGTCTTGTTCTTGATGTGGTGGTCCTCGAGGAACTCCCGCTGGCGATCGCGGTCGATCCCGTCGGCCACCGTCCCGAAGCTGTGTTCGTCGGAGTAGGCGAAGCGGTGGCAGAGGGAGACGTCCCCTCCCGTCGTCACCCCCATGAGCCCGAGCCCGGCCCCGCAGGGATACGCCTTGCTCACGCCCTTGTGGATCTCCTCCAGCGTGTCCTTCACGTTGGAGAAGCCGTGGTGCCGGTTCTGCACCGCGTGCTCCAGCCAATCCCGCGCCAGTTCATCGAACTGCCGCAGCATGCCGACGTATCCCTCGTCCGTGATCTCCCAGTCGCGGCCCGAGGAGGTCGTGACGGGGGCGAATCCCACCTCCCAGAACCCCATCTCGTCGGTGAGGTGACGGTAGATGCGGTGGATGTCGAGGTTCTCGCGCGTGAGGGTGACGCGGGCCCCGATCGGGCGCGTCTTGTGCCGGCGGAGCAGTTCCATGATCCGCGGGCGGACGGTCTCGTAGGAGCCCTTCCCGCTGTGGAAGACCCGCATGCGGTCCTGCATCTCCTGCGGCCCGTCGATGGAGACGGTCACGCCGATCTCGTTCTCCGCCAGCCACTCGATGATGTCCGGGCGGAGCAGCGTCGCGTTCGTCGTGAGGCTGAACTCGATCCGTTTCCCCTCCTCCTCGGCGCGGCGGCGGGCGTAGGCCACTGTTTCCTGGAGTGTCGGGAAGTTGAGCAGCGTCTCGCCCCCGAAGAAGGTGAGGTGGGCGACTTCGATGGGTCCCGACTCCTTGAGCAGGAACTCGACGCCGTCCCGCGCCGTCTCGTCGGCCATGAACTTCGGATCGTCCGTGCACGTCGTGTCGACGATCTTGTCCTCGCCGTACTCGTAGCAGTAGGTGCAGGCGAGATTGCACTTGTTCGTGACGTTGAGGACCATCGTGGTGAGCGGGAACCCCTCCGGCGGCAGGTCGTTCACCACCTGCTCGGCGGGCGCTCCGGCCTCCCCGACGGCGCGGATGTGCCGGAGTTCGGTCAGCCCCTCCTGTACCCGGTCGACGGGATAGCGGTCCGAGAGGGAGTTCACGATCTCGCCCGGTGCGCGCGGACCGTAGCTCAGCAGGTCGAGGATCCCCGAAGACGCCGCGTCGAGCCGGAAAATACCCGCCGATGGGACGAGGTAGAGGAATTTCTCGCCCGCCGCCTCGAAGGTGTGAAACTCGCGGAGCGCCAGTTGATGGGGGGGTCGGATCATGGGATCAGCCTGCCCGTGGGTACGCCCTGCCAAGGGTCGAATTTGAGGTACAGCGGCACTGTCACGATGAGATGGCCGCGGGCGCGCAGCGGTCTCCCGGAGGCCGCGTCCGGATCCGCGTCGGAACCCGCGTAGGTCGCGACCACCCACACGTCGCCCACGTTGTTGCGGCTCCCCCGGCGATCCTCGTTGGGACCGTCGATGGCGGGTGCGAACACGCCGTCCGGGCCGAGCGCGCCGACGTAATCGATGTCGTCGTCGTCGAAGGTGGCGGTGTACTCCTCCATGCTCCAGCTCACAGGCACCCGTCCGAGCCGGAGGTCGTCCTCCGTGTCGGGCTCTCCATCCGGACCGTCATCCCACCCGATGGCGTCGAAGGGCTGGTATCCCTTCGGGAAGTTGACGCCGCCGATCCGGGACATCCCCGCGCGCGGCGTCACCTGGATGCGGTCCACGCCGTCGTGGACCTGGAGCGCCCCGGCCAGGCTCGCGCCGCCGACGAAGAGGTCGCGCCCCCCGACCGGCGCATCGGCGTCCACCGCGACGCGCACCGTGACCTGGCTCGCGTCGCCGCCCACCACCGACTCGACGCGAACCCCCGGACCGAAGTCGAATTCGGCGGCCGCCGGGTTCATCGGGAGGTTCACGCCGTGGACGCGGACTTCGGCGGCCTCGGCGCCGGTTCGGAGCGCCCGCGGGTGTACGCCCGAGACGACGGGGCCGCCGCTCACCCGGGTCAGCTTCACGTCGGGCCCGAACTCGTCGTACGCACCGGTGAACCAGCGGCCGGTCATCTCCTGCCAGCCGCGGTCGACCGTCATCACCTCGCGGAGTTCGTCCGAACCGCCGGGGTTCGACCGTCCGCGCCACTGGTATCCGGTGTAGACGATGGACTGCCCGCTGCGCCGCACCCGCTCCCCCGACTCCGCGTAGGTGTACGAAGCGGAGCTGCGGAACTCGTCGGGGCCGTCTCCGGGCTCGATCTCGACCGTGCCGAAGATCTGTCCCTTCCCCGGCTCGAAGCCCGCCAGCGCCCACGTGCCGGCGAGCCGGGGAGGGCGCATCGAGGCGGACCAGGCCGCCCACTCGGGCGTATCGAGGGGGAAGGCCTCGGACAGGTGGTCGATCGCCACCTCCACGGGTTGCGGGCCATCGCCCCCCGACTGGAACGCCTGGAAATCGACGAGGGGGTAGAGGCCGCGGTGCGTCGCCATCAGCAGTTCCCACTCCTCGCCGGTCCGGCGCTGGGTGATCACCCGGCCCATGCTGTGGCACTGAATGCAGGTGTTCTCGACGTCGCGGTCCGCCTCGTAGACGTGTTCGATCAGACGCCGTTCGACCTCGAAGCGGCCGGGTTCGAGCTCCTCGGGAGCGAGTCCCTGCCGGTTCGCGAGATAGCGGACGACTTCGCGCGCCTCGTCCGGGTCGAGCGATACGTCGTTGAGCGCCACCATGCGCCGGACCGACGCCTGCCACCCTTCCGGCGTCTTGCGTTCGTAGGAGATCCGGGACATGCGTCCCTGTTCGTCGCGCTCGTGACAGCGCTGGCAGCGCCGCACGACGAGTTCGCTGTCGATCGGGTAGCCCTCGTCCTCGTCCGTCTGGTCCGTCGCGTGCGTCGCGTGCGACAAGGAGGCGACGTCGGCAGGGGGAGCGGCGAGCAGGGCAGCCGGTGCGAGCGGGGCAGGCGGTGCGAGCGATCCGGGCATCCCGGGGACCGAGGGAACGGCACGCGCGGCGACGAAAACCGCGACGCCGATGGCCAGTCCGGCCGCCGGGAGGGTGAGGCCGAAGCCCCGTCTCGCTTGATCGGCGACCGCATCCCGTTTGGACGCTTCGCTCTCCATATCTCCTCCGTTGAGAGTCGGTTGATTGTGCGTTGACGATGCCGGCCGCGTCAATCCGAAACGCGGACCGTCAGCTCCGCACCGGGTTCTCCGCGAGGTCGAGGAAGCCTGCGCCAACCGCCAAGGCCAGGGCCGCAAGGAAGTCGGGCAGCGGCGCGGGCGCGCCCCGCCGGTTGTACGCCTCGTAGAGGTCGGGGACCTGGTCGGACGCGGGGGCTACCTCCACCATCCGCCGGAGGTCCACGTTGCGCACGTAGCGGGCGCCGGCCGGCAGCCGTTCGGAGACGAGGTGCGGTTCGAGCGCGACCCGGTCGTCGACCACGGCGGGCCGCTCGACGGACGCGAGCGCGGCGCCGCGCCGGAAGTGGACCGAGGGAAGCGAACGGATCGTCTCGTACGCGCTCCGCACCTCCGCGCTCCCCAGGAACGCCTCGGCGCGGCGGTCCGCGAGCGAGCGGTCGCCGGGCTCCGCGACGGCGGGCGCTCCCGGTGTCGCCGCCGCGTCCGCGATGTCGGCCCCCGCGATGTCGGCCCCGGGGATGTCGGCCCCGACGCTGTCCGCGCCGGCCTCTCGGGCGGCGGCGAGGCGGACCTCCCAGAAGGGGTGTTCGTTCGCGGCCGCGGCCTGCTCGAGGAAGGGGACGGAGAGGGCCCGGTAGGTGCGGTAGACCTCCCGCTCGCGGTCGTCGTACAGCTCGCACGCAGGTCCGGTCATGGCCTCGTCCTCGAGCGCGGTGCGCGTCACGATCGCGGCCAGCCAGGCGGAGGCGAGCGCCTTCTTGACGCCGTAGGAGGAGAGGGGGTCGATGAAGGAGCCGGCGTCGCCGACGAGGAGCAGGCCCTGCCGGCCGTGCGAGGTCGCGCCATACAGTGACGCGGGACACGCCCGCACGGGACCCGCGAGACGTCCGGCGCGGAGCCGCCCGGCGAGCCGCGCCGCCTTGGCCAGTTCGGTGCGCCACATGCCGTCGAGGCCGCGTTCGCGGCGCAGGCGCGTGCGGCGCGGGTCGACCATCGCGGTCACGCACCGGGTGCGCGGCGAGGTCGGGACCGACCAGGCCCACCCGTCCCGGTAGCTCTCGATGAGCGTACGGCCCGGGTCCGGCGCGGGGCCGTCGGGGTCCGCGGTCCAGCGGCCGATGAGGGCGAGCGTGGTGATCCCGCGTTCGCGGATGCGGAACCCGCGCCGGGCGAGCACCCCGGCGCGGCCCGAGGCGTCGAGCACCCAGCGAGCCCGGTAGCTTCCGGTGGCGGTGGCGACGCGCCAGCCGTCGGGCCCGGTCGCCGCCTCGATGACCGGGCCGTCCGTCCGCAGCCGCGCCCCCGCCTCGCGGGCCACGCCGTGGAAGGCGGCCTCGAGCGCGGCCCGGTCGGCGTGGAAGCCGCACTCCTGCGCCTCGAACCGCTCCTCTCGGCGGGGCATGCCCGCCCACCAGACGGTGTTGCCCTCGTTCGGCACGAGGCCCGCCGCGTCGAGGGCGGCGAGCGCACCGACGCGTTCCAGGAGCTTGCGGGCCGAGCCGGGGATCGACTCGGCGAGCCACTTCGCCGGCGGGGCCGGCCGGGTGACGAGCGCTACATCATGCCCGTGCCGCGCCAGCGACGCCGCGGCGGCGCAGCCGGCCGGCCCCCCACCGACGATCAGGACATCATGTGGCCTGATTGCCAGCTCGGCTTACCGCTCCCGCTGGCGCAGCACGTCTCCTCCGCTCGGCCCGTCGGTGGCAAAGCAGTAGAAGCGGCCGTCACCCCCCGTGCCGCGCAGATCCTCGAGGCTGCAGCCCCGCGAAGCGTGGGCTTCGTTCCACGACGTCGGGTTCTGGCCACCGCCCTGCCGGTCGTGGTGCCCGACGAGCGCGCTGCCCTCGCCGCTCGACATCCAGTTGCTGCACGTCGTGTCCCCGTCGGCGTCCGACGCCATCCCGTTCATCAGCGAACCGGATAGGATGTCGTGCCGGTTCGGCTGGTCGCCCCGACCGTTCACCTGATCCCCGTTCTCGGTGAGGATCGTGGCCTTGGTCAGGTTCGGGCCATTGCTGTGCAGATGCTCGACACCGCGAGCGATCAGCGTGCCCGCGTGGTTGTACCACGGCCCGTCGCCGATCCGATCGCGCGCGTTCACGCCGCCGGCTCCGGTCGTGCTCAGGTAGGCCCGCCACATGCGGTCGGGCAGCCCCGCCGCCTCGGCCAGCGTTTCGCAGTACGCGTCCGCGCCATCGAGCCCGCCGAGGTCCGCGCCGTCGCCCGAATTCGAACTCGTGATGAAGAAGCTGATGTTCGCGTCCTGCGCCGCCGCCGCGCTGGCGCCGAACGCGAGGAGAATCGCGGTGAGACTGATGGCCCGTTTCATGTCCGACTCCTGTCCAGTGTAATCCGCTCGATCTGCTCCACTCCGGTCGCGGCTAGCGCCGGATATATTTCCGCATCTGTCGGGGACCCACTTCCGCCCCGTACAGGTTTCCGTGCGCGTCGATCGCGATCCCCTCGGCCCCGCTCGTTCCCGAGGCGTCCGGATTCGGCTCGGGGTCGGGGATGAAAGCCGTCACCCACCCGGACGCCGCGTCGCCGATGTAGATCCCGCGCAGCCATCCCTTGTTGCGGCGTGCGTTCGACTCCGAGTCCGTCGAGTACAGCACGTCGTTCTCGTCGATGAACAGACCGCTCGGACGCCCGAACTGATACCAGGTCTCGATATGGTTCCCCTCCTGGTCGAAGATCTGGACGCGACTGTTTCCGCGGTCGCCGACGAACAGGCGTCCCTGCGAGTCCATGGCGAGCGCGTGCGGGTCGCGGAACTCTCCGTTCGCCGTCCCCATCCGCCCCCACTCCATGAGGAAGGTGCCGTCGGGCGCGAACTTGATGATGCGGTTGTTGCCCCCGGCGTCGTGTCCGTCCGCCACGAAGATGCTCCCGTCGGGCGCGACGAGGATGTCCGACGGCTTGTTGAAGTGGTTCGGCCCGTCGCCGGCGACGCCCTTCTCGCCCAGCGTCATCAGGACCTCGCCCTCCGGACTGAACTTGTAGATGACGTGTCCCCATCCCTCCGGTACCGGTGCGTATCCCACCGCGTCGGCCACCCACACGCTGCCGTCATCCTCCACGAACATCCCGTGCGGCCACGCGATCATCCCCGAACCGAAGCTCCGCACGAGCTTCCCCTCCGTATCGAAGAGCAGGACCGGGTCGACGTCGCTCTCGACGCACAGGTTCGCCCCGCAGCGCTCGCCCACCCAGATGTGCTCGCCGTCGGGCGCCGGATAGACCGCGCTCGTCGCGCCCCATTCGCGTCCATCGGGCAGCTGTCCCCAGCCGTCCATCGCCATGTATGGGTTCGGCGCCGTCAACTGCGCCTGGAGCGTCCCCGCGCCCGGGCCCGCCGCCGCCAGCGCCAGGACCGCGAGAAGTATGATTCGTCTTGCGTCTTGCAATCCGCCCTCCTTCCGTGATGGGTCCGGTGACGATGCGACGTGATCGCCAAGCCGGGCAAGCGCGGGCATCCGCCCTCGCCGTGGGGTCCCGAGGACGTTCCCGCGGGAACGTCCGCTACGTCGCCTCGGGTTTCGCCTCGGGGCTGCCTCCCGCGGCCACGGTCGACCTCCCGCCGCTCTTCGCCTTGGCCGCCAGTCGGCCGAAGGGGCCGCTGATCGCCCATGCTGCGCCCACGATGATGACCAGGAGGGCCGCCCAGCGCATGAGCGTAGCGCCCAGTGCCGCGTCGAAGGCCGGCCATCGGAAGCGGTAGGCCATCAGCTGCGAACCGCGATCCGTCATCCAGTGCCATCCCGTATGCGCGATCAGCGCGGACGAGAGGATCGTCCCCATCCGCTCCGCCACCACCTTCCGGAACAGCAGTTCGACCACGGGCACGGCGACCGCCACAACGAAGAGCTGCCCCAGTTCCACCCCGACGTTGAACGAGAGCAGAGAGGTGAGCAGGTGCCCGCCGGCGAACTGGAGCGACTCGCTGAGCGCGAACGAGAAGCCGAAGCCGTGCACGAGTCCGAACCCGAACGCGAGTAGCCACCGCTTGCGCGGCTTGCCCCCCACGATGTTCTCGAGGGCCATGTAGACGATCGAGAGCGCGATCAGCGTCTCGATCAGCGGCGGAAACCACAGCGCCCGCGGCGCGATGCCGAAGGCCGACGCGATGAGGGTGATCGAGTGCGCGATGGTGAACGACGTGATGACGGGAAGCAGACCCCACAGCGTCCGCAGGGGGATGACGAGGCAGAGCAGGAAGAGGAGGTGGTCGATCCCGTCGAGGATGTGCGTGAAACCGAGCGACACGAAGCGCAGCGCCGCCTGGTGCCAGCGGGGGTCGAGCCGCACGAGCCCCGGATCCCCGACGTACTGGAAAGCGCGCTCCGGCCGATCCGGGGGGCGCAGGCGCAGGACCGTGACCGTGCGCAGCCCGAGATGCGCGAACGCCGGGTCGATCGAGAAACGCGACCGGTCCGACTCGATCTCGTACTCCAGCAGCACGTCGAGCAGCGCTTGCCGCCACGGCAGTTGCAGCCCGGGATCGAGCGGCGGGTCGTCGAAATGCGCCAGCGCCGTCTCGTACGTGGCGAACGAACGGTCCGAGGGGAGGGAGACCCGCGTGGCCACGATCCGCGGCGTCCCCAGGCGGCGGTCCTCTTCAAGGAAGGTGACGTAGTCCGCGAGCCAGAGCTGCGCCGCGTCGGTCAGAAACGGACCCGCCGCCTCCAGGTCGAGATACCCCAGGCCGTACTGCGGAAACTCGATGTCGCGCATGGCCTCGAGCGGCGCCCGGACGAGGAAGCGGAGCCGCCGACCCTCCGGCGTGACGAAGGCCTGCACCGTGACGTCCGACGGAATCTCGTGCAGCACCGCCAGGCCGGGCACCTCCGGCGTCGCGGGATCGGCTGCGGCCCGCAGCCCGCCGACCGGGACCGACAAGCCGCCGACGGCGAGCGCGAGCCCGGTCAAGGTCGTTGTCCGGCAGCGGGCGTCCATTCACGATCTCCGAATTCCGTGACGTTTCGAGATGAGGCCTGTTCGTCGGGAACGATGGTGCGGTTGGCCCGTGGCGTCGACCCCGGCAGCGTCTCTGGACGAATGTGGACGGGACAGGTAGCGTGAACGGGCGCGGCACGGTACACGATCGGCAAGGAGATACAGCATGACTGGGAAGCAGCGGACCCTCATCGTGGGTGCGGTCGCCGGCGTCGTCATCGCGCTCGCGTGCGGCCAGGCGGCGATGGACGACGGGGCTCAGGCCAGCGAAGGGCGGGGCGTCGAGGCGCCGATGTTCGAAGTGGACCCCTTCTGGCCGCAGCCGCTGCCGGATCACTGGGTGCTCGGGTCGGCGATCGGAGTCGGCGTGGACTCGCGAGACCATGTGTTCATCATCCACCGCGGCAACCTCACCGAACGCACCGAAGGCGGGGCCGACGCCGACCCGCCGATCGGCGAGTGCTGCCGGGCCGCCCCCCCCGTGCTCGAGTTCGATCCCGAGGGCAACCTCGTGAATTCGTGGGGCGGCCCCGCCGACGACTACGTATGGCCCGCCTCGAACCACGGGATCACGGTCGACCACATGGACAACCTGTGGATCGGCGGCAACGGTGCGAGTGACTCGCATATCCTGAAGTTCTCGCGCGACGGCGAGTTCCTGGCGTCCTACGGGGAGCCGGAGGTCGGGGAGGAGCCTGACAGCAACAGCGAGACGCGCTTCAACCGCGTCGCCAAGCTGGCCTTCGACGGTGAGGCCAATGAGGCCTACCTCGCCGACGGGTACGGCGGGCGCCGCGTCGCGGTGCTCGACGCATCGACGGGCGCCTTCAAGCGCTACTGGGGCGCGTACGGAAACGTCCCGGACGACACGCCGACGCCGCGCTACGATCCGGACGCGCCGCTCATCCAGCAGTTCCGGACGCCCGTGCACTGCGCCGAGCCGTCGCTCGACGGCTTCGTGTACGTATGCGACCGTCCCAACGACCGCATCCAGGTCTTCCAGACGGACGGCACGTACGTCGATGAGGTGCGGATCGCGCCGCGCACGCTGGGCGACGGGTCGACGTGGGACATCGCCTTCTCGCGCGACCCGGAGCAGAAATACATGTACCTGGCGGACGGGAAGAACATGCGGGTCTACATCATGGACCGCGCCACGCTCGAGATCCTGACCAGCTTCGGCGATGGCGGCCGGCAGCCAGGCCAGTTCTTCGCGGTCCACAGCATCGCGACGGACTCCCAGGGCAACATCTACACGACGGAGACCTACGAGGGGAAGCGGGTCCAGAAGTTCGTGTACATGGGCATGGGCCAGGTTTCCGCGGAGAACCAGGGTCCGCCCTGGCCGCGCGGCGAGCAGTAGCCGGGCCGGTCGCGTTTCACGGCCGGACTCACAAGGGACGGGGGCGCCTCTCTCGGGGGCGCCCCCGTTTTCAGTCCCGCGAGGAGGGACCATGAACAGGAAGCGTCGAACCCTTACTTGTGGCTTGTTCGCGGGCGTCGGTATTGCGCTCGCCTGCGGGCAGGCGGCGATGGACGACAGTGGCTCGGCCGCGGCGGGATCGGGCGTCGAGGCGCCGATGTTCGAGGTGGATCCGTTCTGGCCGAAGCCGCTGCCCGAACACTGGCTGCTCGGCTCGACCGTCGGCGTCGGCGTGGACTCCCGCGACCACGTGTTCATCATCCATCGCCGGGCTTCGATCAACCCGGGCACCGAACTGGGAGCGGAAGCGGATCCGCCGACGAGTGAGTGCTGCCGCGCCGCGCCCGAGGTGCTCGAGTTCGATCCGGAGGGCAATCTCGTCAACTCGTGGGGCGGTCCCTCCGACGGGTACGTGTGGCCGGAGTCGAACCACGGGATCACCGTCGACCACATGGACAACGTGTGGATCGGCGGCAACGGAGCGACCGACTCGCACATCCTGAAGTTCTCGCGCGACGGCGAGTTCCTGGCGTCGTACGGCCAACCGGCGTTGGGGCAGGAACCCGACAGCCACAGCGAGACACGCTTCAACCGCGTGGCCAAGGTCGCCGTCGATGCCGAGGCCAACGAGGCATACGTCGCCGATGGCTATGGAGGACGCCGCGTCGCGGTGCTGGACGCGTCGAGCGGAGCCTTCAAGCGCTACTGGGGCGCGTACGGCAACCCGCCCGACGACACGCCGACGCCGCCCTACGATCCGGACGCTCCGCCTCCGCAGCAGTTCCGGACGCCGGTCCATTGCGCCGACCCCTCGCTCGATGGGCTGGTGTACGTATGTGATCGCGCCAACAGCCGGATCCAGGTCTTCCGGCGGGACGGGACGTTCGTCGACGAGGTGGGGATCGCCCCCCGCACGCTGGGCGCAGGGTCCACCTGGGACCTCGCCTTCTCGCGCGATCCGGAACAGCGTTACATGTACGTCGCCGACGGGTCGAACCATCGGGTCCACGTCATGGACCGGGCTTCGCTCGAGGTCCTGACCACCTTTGGCGACGGGGGCCGCCAACCCGGCCTCTTCATCGGCGTGCACAGCATCGCGACCGACTCGCAGGGCAACGTGTACACGACGGAGACGTACGAGGGGAAACGCATCCAGAAGTTCGTGTACATGGGCATGGGTCCGGTGTCGGCGGCAAACCAGGGCGCGCCCTGGCCCGGCGGGCAGTAGGCCGCTGGCGCGGCGAGCCGACGCCACGATGCGGGCACCCGCGCGCTAGAAGACCGAAGCCTGTAGCCGCGTGTACAGGTAGCGGCCGTTGAAGCCCATCGCCGATGTAGAGCGGTAGGGAAAGATCCCGCCCAACGCGTCCACGCGGGTCGGGAAGGCGTCGAAGAGGTTCTCACCGCCCACCGTCAGCCGCCATTCGCCGCCGATCGCCCACGTCGCCTCCGCGTCGAAGGTGACCTTCGGCTCGAGGCGGCGGATTCGGTTCGGGTGTTCCCCTCTCCCGAACGCGCGCAGTTCCTCCTGCGCGCCGTAGACGTTGGCGCCGAGTCCGAACCGGAAGGCGCCGGTCGAGAGTCCCGCCCGGAAGGCGCCGCGCCAGTCCGGGAGGCCTTCCTCGAGGTGGAAGACATCGAACGCGTCGTAGATCGCGGAGGTCTCGTCCCTCAGTACCGGGTTCTCCTCCACGCAGGCCGCAATGTCGTCGCCGGGGCAGCGTCCCTTCACCTGGCTCCAGTTCGCCGCCGCCCCGAACTCGAACAGTGACGCGTCGCCGAGCCTCCGGCGCCAGTTGACCGCCGCGTCCACCCCGTAGGAGCGGATATCGAGCGCGTTCGAGAAGAACCGGATCGATTCCGTCCCGTAGTCCGCCAGCAACCGCTTGACACGGTTGCTCGAGAGCGGGTTCGACAGGATGATGGCTTCGTCCACCTCCGTCAGGTATCCGTCGACCGTGAGGTGAAGGTTGTCCGCCGGCGTCAGGGCGAAGCCGGCGCTCAGCGAGCGTGCCTTCTCCATGGTGAGCGGGACCGCGCCGAGGGCCCTCGCCTGAGCTGTCTCCAGAGGAAACTCGCCCACCTCGAACGGGGTCGGGTTCTCCGGATCGTCCGGATCCTCCCGGCGGCCCGCCGTGATGTGCCCGTAGTGGGACTGGCTCAGCGCGGGCGCCCGGAAGCCGGTCGAGGCTCCGGCCCGAAAGATGACGTCTTCCGACAGCCGGAGCCGGGCGGCGAGCTTCCCGCTCAACGCGCCGCCCAGGTCGTCATGGCGCTCGTAGCGCGCGGCCGCCGAGACCAGGATCCGGGGCAGCAGAGGCGCCTCGAGTTCCCCGTACACGCCGAGGTTGGAGCGGCCCCGGCTCCCGGCCTCCATGGGCCGAAAACCGGTGAACCGCTGGGCACCCGAAGCCGCGATGCCGCCGCTCTGGCTGGCGCGGAAACCGTCGGTGTACGACGCCCTCTCACCCTGGCGCACCAGGTAGTGGTCGCGCCGGAACGAGGCTCCGAGCGCGAGCGTGACGTCGCCTCCCCCGAGCCCCAGGTCGAGCCGCCGCCACACGTCGGTGTTCGCCAGGAACTGGCCGTTCTCGAGCGAGCCGGCGTAGAAGCGCGTCTGGTTCGGGCACGGCGCCTCGGAACAGGGACCGAGGGAAGGGTTGAGCGTGTCGAAGAGGTCGATGTCGACGCGGTTCGAGCCGTATTGCGCGCTCGCGTCCCAGTTCCAGCCGCGCTCCGTCCCCCGCGCCCCCGCGACGCCGAAGAGGTCACGCGTGTCGGAATCGAACGTCGGGAGGAAGCCGAACGGATGGATCTGCGGCCAGTTGCGGTCGTCCATCGACCGCACGTAGAGATCCGAATGCCGCTCCCGACGCTTGCTGAAGCCGCCGAACGCGTAGAGTTGCGCCGCGTCCGGGGCGTCTCCGAGCGGAAGCTCGAAGTTGGCGAGGAACATCCGGCCCGTGGACTCGCCATCCCCCCACCGGTGGGTCGGTTGCGGCACCTCGTTGTTCTTGCGGATGACGGATCCGTGGTCCACGAAGTCGGCATCGCCGGGGACGATCTGGTCGCGCGGATCGGCGCCCGCGCGGTTCGTGGGGTCTCGCTGGGTGAGTCCGCCCGTGAGGTTGAGCACCCCGCGCCGTCCGATCGCGATCCCCCAGTGTCCCGACAGGTCGTAGCGCGACCCGTCGTCGTCCCATTCGTCCGGAAAGTGGTGTCCGACCGAGGCGATGAACTCGGGTGCCGAGACCGTATTCCTGAGTCGCAGATTGATGACGCCGGCGATCGCATCCGACCCGTATTGGGCCGCGGCCGCGTCGCGCAGGATCTCCATGCGGCCCAGGGCCTGTAGCGGGAAGGCGTTCATGTCGACGCCGCTCGAACCGGGGAAGGCCCCTCCGCCGGACGTGTGAACGACGGCCGTGGCGTGGCGGCGCTTCCCGTTCACCAGGACCAGCGTGTGGTCCGGCGAGAGTCCGCGCAGCTGGAACGGCCGGACGCCCGACGTGAGGTCCGCCCCCTGTCGGCGCGGGAAGTAGACCGAGGGTGCGAGTTCGTTCAGCGCCGCGGCCATTTCCACCTGCGCGCTCTCGGCGATCCGCCGGGCCGGGTGGAAGTCCACCGCCACGGCCAACTCGTCCGGAGCGCCGTGCGGGGCCCGCGACCCGATCACGCGAGTGGTGCCGTTCACGGTGACCGCCGCCCCGATCGCAAAATCCCGGTGCGCCCGCCTGCCGGTCGTGACCCGCACCTCCGCCTCGACCGGAACGAACCCGGCGCCCTCCACGCGAACCGTCCGGATCCCGGTCGCAACGTCGTCGATGAGGTAGCGTCCCTGCCGGGAGGTCAGCGTGCCGAGCGGCGTGCCGGCGACCGTGACCCGCGCCCCCGCGAGCGGGCGCCCGTCGTCCGCGAACACCCGGCCGCCGACGCTCCCCTGTGCCGAAGCGCCGCGGGGTGCGGCCGCCACGAGAAGCAGGGCCCCGAGAGCGAACCGCGCGCATCTCACGCCGGACGGCGCCACCGCCCGTTACCCGCCGACGTTCTCGAACAGGAAGAGGAGGTCGTCGATCTCGTCGATCCCCGTGATGTCGAGGTCCCCGTCGTTGTCCCGGTCGTGGAGGATCGCACAGGACGCCGCGGTCCGGGCCGCGAGTACCTCGGGGCGTCTCAGGAAGCGTCCCCCGGCGTTCTCGAAGATCACGAAGTGGCCGCTGTCGAAGTCCGACGTGAGGATATCGAGATCTCCGTCTCCGTCGAGATCCCCCGCGTCGATCGCGAGGGGGAAGCCGTCGAGCGGGTGCTCCTCGGCGAGGGACAGCGCCCCCTCCGGCCCACCGCGAAGGATCGCGAGAGAGGCCGCGGCTCCGTTCACCGCGGCCGCGTCGACCCGCCCGTCACCGTCCAGGTCGCCCGACGCGAGCATCCACGCGTCGCCGGATGAGACGCGCCCGAGCGCCTCGAAGGTGCCGTCCCCGCGCGAGGCCAGGGTGATGACCTCGTCCGAGCGGCGGGTGCCGACGAAGACATCCATCAGACCGTCTCCGTTCACGTCGCCGGGGGCACAGGACCACTCGCCGTCCCCGATGTCGCCGTCCCCGTTCAGGTCCCCGGCGTAGGCGCCGTACGCCTGGATATGGGCCTCGCCCGGCCGCCGCACCGGCAGGGTGGCGATGCCGCGCTGGGCGAACGAGCCGGGCGCGGAGGCGGTGCGGAAGGTCCATGTATGTCCGAGGCCGAACTCGCCCTCCGTCCCCCCGTACGAGCCGGCCACGAGCGTCGCGGTGACCTCTTCGCCGGCGGCGAACGGTTCCGATGGACGGATGCGCAGGGCCCGATCCTGCCCCCCGAGCTCGAGTGTAACCTCGGCGACGCCGGACCAGCGCCCGAACACCCTCACATCCAGGCTCTCGGGCCGCGACCTGTCGAGCGGCCTGTCGAAAGTGATGAGGAGAGCGCCGTCGCGCGGAGCGGCCCGGGCGTTCGGGGCCGGCGTCAGCGACTGGACGGCGACAAACGGGAGCGGCTGGGGAACCGGGCCGGGCAGGGTGACGGGGTCACCGCAGGCAGCCGAGCAGACCGCCATTGCGACCCCGGGCGACAGCGTGCCGAGGGCCGAGTTACGGGTTTTCGTCATGGGCGCATCCTCCGCGGGTCGCCGGAAAGATGCTCTACCGCCGGATGCAGGGACAGTTCACGCATGGAGGAAGGACTGGAGGAAGGGAGAGAAGTCCCGCGCCGCTGCTAGCGGCCGGACCAGCCCATCCTGCGTCCGCCGGTTCCCGGGCCGCCGGGGTCCCAGCCGCGTCCCTTCCCGGGCAGGCTGAACCCGGGGCGGATCCCGAGCCCCCCGGAGCCCGCGGTGATGCAGTCGGTTCCGACACCCGAGATGGTCACTCCGCCGCCTCCGAAACCGCGCCCGGGAGTGCTCGAGGTCCAGCGGTCGCCCTGGCCCGGAAAGGCCCCGGACTCGGGTCTGCGCCGCAGTATGCCCCGATTGCTTGCCGGCGCCTCCGCCGCGGGCTCACCGAGCGCAGGCAACGCCAGCGGGGATTCGGGGATGGCCACGAAGGCGAGCCGACCGGCTGTCGACGTCCCCACCCCTCGCACCGATACCGAAGGGAGTTCGGCCGGCAGGGCGGCCGCCGGCGCGCCGGCCTGTCCGGATGCCCCGGCCGACGAACCCGCCGATCCACCGGCCGGGAGCACGCCGGGCGGCCGGATCCGGACCACCTCGATGAACCGCCTCGATGCGGGTTCGATCTCCGGACCCGGGTGGTCGAGGCCCCCGGCCGCGGTGCGGCTCTCGGGAATCGACAGGGTGACCCACGCGAACAGCGCGCCGTGGAACAGCGCGGAAACAGCCAGCGAGATGGCCATGCGTCCGCGAGCCCGGGGTCGGCGCCACCTGGCGCCACCCGATCGTCCGTCTGCCGCAGGAGACATCCGTCGCATTGAACCTCCGCCGACCGTGTGCCCGATCGCTCTGAGCGCTGATGCGCACCTTCCCTGTGCGAGGACGACCGAACCCGGTTTCGGGTCACATCGAACCGCTCCCGCCTCTCGCACGCTGTACGCCACGCGAGCCGGGCGCAAGATTCCGGGCTGGACTCCAATCGGGGACTCTTGAAGGAGAACGCACCAACGTGGCACACTCTCGCTTCTCTCGACCGACGCCGCGGATCGCGAAGACCCTCCTCCTGCTGACGCTTCTCGGCTCGACGACGACGCCGGCCGCGGGAGGGCAGGAGGTCGATGAGCGGTACCTCGACCTCCTCGAATGGCGCTCTATCGGCCCCACTCGCGGCGGCCGCGTGCTCGGCGTCGCCGGCCACCCCACCGACGCTCTCGTGTTCTACCAGGGGAGCGCCGGCGGCGGGGTCTGGAAGACGGAGGATGGCGGGGCGACCTGGCGCAACGTCTCCGATGGCTTCTTCCGTACGGGCTCCGTCGGCGCCGTGGAGGTCAGCCGCTCGAGCCCCGAGGTCGTGTACGTCGGGATGGGCGAGACGTGCATCCGCGGCAACGCATCGCACGGCGACGGCGTCTACCGGTCCGACGACGGCGGGGCGACCTGGCGCCACCTCGGGCTGGCCGAGACGCTCCAGATCGCCCGCGTCCGGGTGCACCCCCGGGACCCCGACATCGCGTGGGTGGCGGCGCTCGGCGACGCCTGGGGCCCCAGCGAGGCGCGCGGCGTCTACCGCACCCGCGACGGCGGCTCCACCTGGGAGAAGGTGCTGTACCGGGACGAGAACAGCGGTGCGATCGACCTCGTCCTCGATCCCGCGAACCCCGACATCCTCTACGCGTCGCTCCTCGAACTGCGGCGCTTTCCGTGGGGCTTCCGCAGCGCGGGACCCGGCACCGGGCTCTTCAAGAGCACGGATGGCGGCGACACCTGGACCGAATTGACGGACAACCCCGGCCTCCCGTCCGGCCTCAAGGGACGGATCGGGATCACCGTCTCGCCGCGGAACTCGCAGCGGCTGTGGGCGATCATCGACGCGGCCCGCGGCGTGAAGGGGATCTTTCGCTCGGACGACGCCGGCGAGACGTGGACCCGCGTCAACGAGGACGCCAACCTCCTCCAGCGCCCCTGGTACTACCACCACATCGTCGCGGACGCCGGCGATGAGAACGCCGTCTTCGTCCTCAACGTCTTCCTGTGGAAGTCGACCGATGGGGGCGAGACCTTCTCTCGCGTGTTCACGCCCCACCCCGACCACCACGACCTGTGGATCGATCCGGACGACCCCCGCCGGATGGTCAACGGGAGCGACGGAGGCGGCACGGTGAGCTTCGACGGAGGGCTCTCCTGGTCCAGCCTCCTGAATCAGGCGACCGCGCAGCTCTATCACGTGGTCGCGGACAATCAGACGCCGTATCGCCTCTACGCCTCGCAGCAGGACAACACGTCGATCTCCGTCGCCAGCCGTTCGGACTTCGGCCGCATCTCGATCGAGGACTGGTATACGGTCGGCGGGGGCGAGGACGGATACGTCGCCGTCAACATCGAGGACCCGAACATCGTCTACGCGGGCGATCACCACTGGGTGTACCGCTACGATCACCGCAACCGGCAGGTCAGGGACATCTCCCCGAATCCCGAGACGCACTACGGCTGGGGTTCGGCCGACATCAACTACCGCTTCTGGTGGACCTATCCGGTGATGACGTCGCCGCACGATCCGGATGTCCTCTACGTGACCTCGCAGCACGTGCACCGCACGCGGGACGAAGGCCACAGCTGGGAGGTCATCAGCCCGGACCTCACGCGCGCGGATCCCCGCACGCTGGAGCCGACCCCCGTCCACGAAGACGAGGAGACGGGAGAATACTGGGGACCGATCACGCGAGAGGCGTACGGCCCCGAGTGGTATGCGACGATCTTCGCCTTCGCCGAGTCCCCGGTTCAGCCGGGGCTCCTGTGGGCGGGGTCCGATGACGGGTACATCCACCTGTCGCGGGACGGGGGCGCGAACTGGGAGGACGTGACGATCCCCGACCTCCCGGAGTTCGCCCTCATTTCGATCCTGGAGCCGTCCGCGCACGACCCCGCGACCGCGTACGTCGCCGCGACGCGATACAAGCTCTCGGACCACACGCCGTACCTCTACCGGACGACCGATTACGGGGAGACGTGGACGCGGATCACGACGGGGATCCCGGGCGACGACTTCACCCGCGCGATCCGGGAGGATCCGGGCCGCGCCGGGCTTCTCTACGCCGGGACCGAGCGCGGGGTCTACGTGTCGTTCGACGCGGGCGAGAGCTGGCAGTCACTGAGTCTGAACCTGCCGGTGGTGCCCATCCACGACCTCGTGCTCCGGGACGGCGATCTCGCGGCGGCCACGCACGGCCGGTCCTTCTGGGTGCTCGACCACGTCGAGCTGCTGCACCAGTTCACGCCCGGTGAGGCCGCTGGCGAGGCGCGGCTCTTCCGCCCGCGGGAGACGACGCGCTTCAACCCGGGCGCCTCGCCCGCCGCGCTCTTCTCGGCCATGGGACGGCCGGGGGCCGGCGACCCGGCGGGGGCCAATCCGCCGGATGGCGTGGTGATCCCGTACTACTTGCCCGAGGCCGCCCCGGCGGGGGTCACGCTTCGAGTCATCGAGGACGAGGCGCTGATCCGGGAATTCTCGAGCGCGTCGGCTCCGGGGGCGACGGGCGCGGACTTCTTCGGCCAGGCGGCGGGCGGTGGGGCGGTCTCGGCGGAAGCCGGCGCGCATACCTTCGTATGGGACCTGCGCGTGGAGCCGGCCGGGCTGCTCGACGATGCGGTCTTCCAGGGCAGCGCGAACGGCCCGCGCGTGCCGCCGGGCGACTACACGGTCGAACTGGGCGTCGGCGACCTGACGCTCTCGGAGCCCTTCTCGATCGTGCGCGACCCGCGGGTCGACGTCACCGACGCGGAACTCCGGGAACAGTTCGAGTTTCTACTGGCGGCGAGGGACCGCCTCACCGAGACGATGGAACTCGTGGCGAGGATTCGGGACATGCGCGGCCGGGCCGAGCAGGCCGTCGAGCGCGGAGGGGGCGGGGATCGCCTGCAGGCCGCGCTCGCCGATCTGAACCGCGAACTGTATCCGATCGAGGAGCGGCTCGTGCAGTACCGGGCCCGAGCGGGCCAGGACCTGATCGCGAACCCAACGGGCATCGACAGCAAACTTGCCCGGCTCATGGGGTTCGCCTCGATGGGAGACGGGCCGCCGACGCGGGGACAGCTGGACCTGCTGGCGCGACTCGCCGAGGGCATCGAGGCGCGCGCGGCCGCCATCGACGAGATCGAGCGCACGAGCTACGCGGAACTCGTGCGCCTCGTGCCCTGAGGCCGCCGGAGGGTGCTGGCTAGCGTCCGCGCGTCGTGATCGCGATCGCGCCGACGTACCCGTCGCCGCCGTAGCGCGCGGAGGCCTCGGTGCGCGTCAGGATCTCGATCCGGCTCACTTCATCGATCGACATCTCGCGGAGCACGTTAACGGCATCGGGTTCGCGCCGCTCGTTGATGCGCACCACGACGGACTGCATCCGGGAGACCGACCAATTGCTTGCCGTCACCGACTGGAGGAGGATTCTCTCTCCGCCGCTGCGGCGGTCGAACCGGAGGAGCTGGTGCTGGCGCAGCAAGTCGTACACGGTCATCTCGGGGAAGGCGAGAAGATCCTCGCCGCGGATGATCTCGGAGCCGAGGACTCGAGTCCGGCCGCCGCCACCCGAGGCGAGGGACCCGACCTCGAGGCGCTCCTCGGCCTCGCCGGTCAGCGAGATCTCCACATCCTGCTGGGCGAGCACGGCGCTCGTGGTGTACGGAACCTCGGGGCCGCGCCGGTCCCCGAAGACCACGCGCAGCGAGACTTCCGTGTCCTTCGGGAGGCCGCAGATGGTGTAGACGCCCTCCATGTTCGTCTGGGTCTCGGCGCGCTGCCGGGCATCGTCCTCTACCCAACTCGCCGCTACGGTCGCGCCGGGCACGAGGGTTCCCGCCTCCGGATCGGTCACGAAGCCGACGACGGCCGCCTCCGTCTCCTCGTTGCCGCCGGGGCAGAAGTCGGCGAACGACTGGGCCGCCGCCGATTCCGCGACGACGAAGAACAGGGCGGGCGCCGCAAGGCGCGCGAAAGATTTGCGCATGTCGACCTCTTTGCTCATGGCTGGCCCCGGGCGTCATGCCGTGGGGCGGTGCGGGGAATGGTCAGCGGCCGCGTGTCGTGATCGCGATCGCGCCGACGAACCCATCGCCGCCGTAACGGGCGGAAGCCTCGGTGCGCGTAAGGATCTCGATCCGGCCCACTTCATCGATCGACATCTCGCGGAGCGCGTTGACGCCGTCGCCCTCTCGCCGTTCGTTGATCCGCACCTGAATCCGCTGCAGCCGTCCCGCCCGGAGACTCGAAGACGCCGCCGTGAGGAGGATGACCTCACCGACCCCGCTGCGCCGGTCGAACCTGAGGAGCTGGTGCTGGCGCAACAGGTCGTACACGCTCATCTCGGGAAGGTCGAGAAGATCCTCGGCCCGGATGACCTCGGAGCTGAGGATCCGGCTGCGACCGCCCCCCGCGGCGAGCGACCCGACCTCCTCGCGCGTGTCGGGCTCCGCGGTCAGCGAGATCTCCAGGTCCTTCTGGTCGAGCACGATGGCCGTGGTGTAGGGGACCGCCTCTCCGCGCCGGTCCGCGAAGATGGCCCGCAGCGAGATTTCCGTGTCCTTCGGCAGGCCACAGATGGAGTAAAGGCCCTCCATGTTCGTCTGCCCCTCGGCGCGATGCCGGGCGTTGTCGTGCACCCAGCTCGCCGCCACGGTCGCGCCGGGCAGGAGCGTCCCGGCCTCCGGATCGGTCACGAAGCCGACGACGGCGGCCTCCGTCTCCTCGTTGCCGCCGGGGCAGAAGTCCGAGAACGACTGGGCCGCGGCCGTGTTCGCGAGGACGAGGAACAGGGCGGGCGTCGCAAGACGCGCGAGAGATTTCCGCATGTCGACCCCTTTGCTCATCGCTGGTCCCCTGACGCTCGCCGGCCGGACGGAATATCGCGGTGCGGGCGGGCCTCGGACCCTTTAGGATACTCCGAGTCCGATTTGCGTTGTACGGGCCGGCGGCGCGCCGCCGGCGCCGGGGTCCGAACGACGATTCTACGCTTTTACCCCTCAACCTGTTTCGGGTGCCGCTCACAGTGCCACGGAGGGAGTCGTGAGCAAGATCGCCCGACGCGACTTCGTGCGTCAGGCCGGACGCCTCGCGGGGGCCGCGGCGGTCGCTCCCTCGCTTGCGGGGCTCGCGGCCTGTGCCGGCCGGGCGTCCGTCCCCGGATACCCTTCGCCGACCGGCGGCTATGGGCCATTGCGTCCCGCGGGAGGGGAACTGGCGCTTCCGGAGGGCTTCTCCTACGCCGTGCTGAGCGTCGAAGGGCGCCCGATGTCGGATGGACGTCCGACGCCGCGCGCCCACGACGGGATGGGCCTGTTCGCGGTCGGCGACGATGTCGTCCGCCTCGTGCGCAATCACGAAGACCAGGATCCGCCCGGCGTCGCGGCGCCGCTGGTGTCCCCGGAGCTGGCGTACGACCCGCTCGCAGGCGGCGGTACGACGACGCTCGAGGTCCGGCTGGACCCGGACGGCCGCCCGACTCTGCTGCGGGACTTCGTGAGTCTGGGCGGGACGACGATAAACTGCGCGGGCGGCGTGACCCCGTGGCGCAGCTGGCTGTCGTGCGAGGAGACGACGTTCGGCCGCGGGCGCGGCTGGTCCGTCCCGCACGGATACGTGTTCGAGGTCCCCGCCGACGCCGACGAGCCCGTGGAGGCCGTGCCGATCAGGGAGATGGGACGGTTCGTGCACGAAGCGATCGCGGTGGACCCCGAGACGAGGTACGTTTACGAGACGGAAGACTACAACCGCTGCGCGGGGTTCTACCGCTTTCGGCCCCGGACTCCGGGCTCCCCGGCGGGTGGGGGGACGCTGGAGATGCTCGCCGTGCGCGGCCATCCGCAGGCGGACCTGCGGACGGGCCAGCGGCCGGGGGCGTGGCGGGAAGTGGATTGGGTCCCGATCGAACGCCCGGATCCGCCCGAGGCCGAGCGCATACCGACGACCGTGTGGGCTGAAGGGCACGAAGCGGGAGGTGCCCGATTCTCCCGGCTCGAAGGCTGCTGGTACGACGACCGGAGCATCTACTTCCACGCGACCAACGGCGGCGACGCGCAACTGGGGCAGGTGTGGCGCTACGTCCCCGCGGAGGAGGGGCTGGCCCTCGTCTTCGAGTCCCCCTCCGAGGAGGTGCTCGACGGTCCGGACAACCTGACGGTGAGCCCGAGGGGCGGGATCCTCATCTGTGAAGACAACGAGGGCGCGACCCACCTGCGCGGCCTCACCCCGTCGGGAGAGATCTTCCCCTTCGCCCGCAACCTCCTCAACCACCGCGAATTCGCGGGTGCCTGCTTCAGTCTGGACGGCCGGACGCTGTTCATCAACCTGCAGGGCGACACGATCTCGATGGGACCGGGCCACCTCGGCCACACGTTCGCGATCTGGGGGCCGTGGGAGCGCGGGCCGCTGTGAGCGCGGCCGGCGGCTCGGCATCGGCGCGCCGGGCCCGCCGTACAGTGGTCCTGACGCTCGCGGTCGCGCTGCAGGGCTGCGCGCCGTGGGCCACGCGGCCGGTCACGGATCCCGACCCCGGCGTCTTCGTCGTCGGCTGGACGCAGACGGGCGTCGCGTCGTGGTACGGGGAACCGTTCCACGGCCGGCGGGCGGCGGCCGGCGGCACCTACGACATGGACGCGATGACGGCCGCGCATCGCATGATCCCCTTCGGAACGCGCCTCCGCGTCGACAATCGCGACAACGGCCGTTCCGTCGAACTCGTGGTGAACGATCGCGGCCCCTTCGTGCGGGGACGCATCCTCGATGTGTCGCGCGCCGGCGCGCGGGCCCTCGGCATGATCGGACCGGGGACCGCGCGGGTCCGCATCACGATCGTGGAGGCAGGCGACGCGGTCTCCGCGCGGGGCGGCTGCGTCCTCGTCCAGGTCGCCTCCTACCGGGAGCGGGCGAGCGCCGAGGCGAAGCGGGACGAGGTCGAACGGGCCGGCTTCGAAGCCGTGATCGAGACGTACGAGGCGTTGTTTCGGGTCGTGGCCGGCCCCTTCGGGGAGGAGGCCGCCGCGCGCAGTGCGGCCGAGGCGCTGGGCGGATTCCTTCGCAGGTGCTGACGGCCCCGGCGAGTTCCGGTCGATGGTTGTGACCTGATCCGCTGTTCAATCGTTCTATAGCCGGGTGCGGCCCGAACAGGGGTCGCCAGGCGCGCGCCCGGCGCGTAGCGGCGGCCCGCCGCCGCCGGTAGCTTGCGGCACTTCGACCTGCTCAGAGCCGGGGGTGCCACCCGCCCCGCCGGGGTCCAGGAACCCGGGGCGGCAATGATCAGTAGTTTCCTGGTGGAGGACGTATGCTTCGGAGACGCCACGCGCTCGTCGTTCTGGCCGCTCTCGCGGCGCTCGGAGGTCCCGTCGCGTCGGCGCTGGAGGCGCAGGCGGGCCGACGCTTCGGGCGAAACAAGGTCGTGTACAAGTCGTTCGATTTCGAGGTGCTCAAGACGCAGCACTTCGACATCTACTACTACGACGAGACCGCCGAGGCCGCGCCGCTGATCGGGCGACAGGCCGAGCGCTGGTACGCGCGGCTGTCGCGGGTGCTCAACCACGAGTTCCGCGAACGGCAGCCGATCATCCTGTACGCGGACCACTCGGATTTCGAGCAGACCAACACGTCCGGCCAGTTCATCGACGAGGGGACCCAGGGCTTCACCGAGATCCTGAAGCGACGCCTCGTGATGCCGATGATGGTGTCGCTCCACGAGACGGATCATCTGCTCGGCCACGAACTGGTGCACGCCTTCCAGTTCGACATGACCGGCCAGGGGACAGGGGGGCCCGGTCTCGATATCCCAGGAGCCCTCCGGCTCCCGCTGTGGTTCATCGAGGGGATGGCCGAGTACCTCTCGATCGGGCCCATCGACCCCTTCACGACGATGTGGATGCGGGACGGGCTGGACCTCGAGGACGGATTCCCCACGATCCAGGATCTCCGCAATCCGCAGTTCTTCCCCTACCGCTACGGGCACGCCTTCTGGTCCTATGTCGGCGGCGCGTTCGGGGACGACAAGCTCGGCCGGATCCTGAACCTCGCCGCGCGCACCAACGAGCTCGCGGCGATCGAGGCCGTCCTCGAAGTTCCGATCAGCGAACTCTCGGACCGCTGGAGGAACGAACTCGAGACCTACTTCGCGGACGCCCGGCAGGAGACGAACTCGCCGGACGAATACGGGCGCCGTGTGATCTACGAGCCGCCGGAGGAGGGGAAGCTGAACCTGGGTCCCGCGCTCAGTCCCGATGGCGACGAGGTCGTCTACGTCTCGCAGAGCGACCTCTTCTCGATCGAAATGTTCCTCGCCGACGCGCACACCGGGGAGGTCAAGCGGCGCCTGACGAACAACGCGGTCGACCCCCACTTCGAGAGTCTGCAGTTCATCCATTCGGCCGGCGACTGGCACCCGGACGGCCGACAATTCGCCATCGCCGGCATCAAGACCGGTGAACCCCTGCTCACGATCATGGATGTCGCGACCGCGGACATCGTCCGGGAGATCCGGATCGAGGGCTTCCGGGTGGGTGCGATCTACACGCCGAGCTGGTCGCCGGACGGGTCCCGGGTGGCGTTCAGCGGGCAGTCCGGCGGCTTCACCGACCTGTACGTGCTCGACATGGAGACCGAGCGACTGACCCGGCTCACGGCGGATGAGTTCGCGGACCTCCAGCCCGCCTGGTCGCCCGACGGACGCTCTCTCGCCTTCACGACCGACCGCTACACGACCGATCTGGACCTGCTCGTGGCGGGCCCCTATCAGGTCGCGATGCTCGACCTCGAGACGGGTGAGATCCAGGCGCTGCCGGGCTTCGACGACCAGTTCCGCAACTACAACCCGCAATGGTCCGCCGACGGACAGGACCTGTACTTCGTCTCGGACCACGACGGGATCGCCAACCTCTACCGGATCGATCTCGAGACGCGCGAGCGCTACCTGGTCACCGACCTCTGGACCGGCGTGAGCGGGCTGACGGAGATCAGCCCGGCCATCTCCGTGGCCCGCGGCACCGGCGATCTGGCGTTCAGCGTGAACAAGGGTGGACCGTTCAGCTACGAGGTCTACGTCATCGACGACCCGGACGTGCTGGCCGGCGAGCCGGCGCCCGACATGCTCGTCGGCGTCGACGCGTCCGTCATCCCCCCGCGCGAGCGCGTATCGACGGCCCACGTCGAGTTGCTCGACAATGCGCGGCTGGGCCTGGCCGACCCGATCACGTTCGAGGACGACGAGTACCGCTCCCAGCTCTCCCTCGACTTCATCTCCCAGCCCACGATCCAGTTCGGGGCGAGCGACTTGGGCGTCTTCTTCGCCGGCGGCGCGAGCCTCTTCTTCTCGGATCTGCTCGGGAACCAGACGCTGCAGACCCTCCTGCAGGTGAACACGACCTTCGGGAACCTGATCCAGGGGACCGCGCTCCTCGCGGGCTACGAGAACCTCTCGAGCCGCTGGAACTGGGCCCTGATCGGAGGCCAGGTTCCGCGCGTCACGCGCCAGTTCGGGTTCAATCAGGTCGGGTTCGAGAACCGCACCGTCAACATCTTCGAGGAGTTTCGCTGGTATGAGGTCAACCGGGAGGCGACGGGCATCGTGGCCTATCCGTTCAACCGGAACTCGCGGATCGAGTTCTCGGCTTCGGCGCGGCAGGTCGACTTCTCGGGGGAGACGGAGGAGTTCTGGTTCGATGCCTTCACCGGCGAGTTCCTGAACGACGTGCGGCAGGACCTCGTCGACTGTCCGGGGGCGCAGTTCGTGACGGAGGCCGGGGCGGCGTGCGCGCCATCGTCTCTCTATACGGCCAGCGGCAGCGTCGCTCTCGTGTACGACAGTTCCATCTTCGGGGGCACGAGCCCGATCGTGGGGCAGCGATACCGGCTGGAAGTCGAGCCGGCGGTGGGGACGCTCAACTTCCTCACGATCAACGGCGATATGCGCCGCTACGTGCGCGCCGGGCCGTTCACGCTGGCCGCACGGGCGCTGCACTTCGGGCGGTGGGGCGGCGGTTCGGACGACTGGCGTCTGGGCCGGCTCTATCTCGGAGTCCCGTCCCTCGTTCGGGGCTACAGCGACCGATCCATCGACGTCCGGGAATGCACGGGCGCCGGCGGCCAGACCGGGTTCTTCCGCTGCCCCGTCATCGAACAGCTCATCGGCAGCCGCGTGGCGGTGGGTAACCTCGAGCTTCGACTCCCGCTCCTGGGCGGGATCGGCGTCATCCGGGCCCCGGGCGTGCCGCCGGTGGAAGTCGGCGTCTTCTACGACATGGGCAAGGCCTGGATGGGCGAGACGCCGGAGAACTGCCCGGGCGGCGGGTGCTCGTTCGGCGAGCGGGAATGGGTGTCGAGCGCCGGTCTGATGACGCGCGTGAACCTCTTCGGTCTCATGATCGCGGAGATCGACTTCGTGCGGCCGTTCGACCGCGATAAGGGCTGGCTCTGGCAGTTCAGCCTGACGCCCGGATTCTGAGGCTGCTGCCGGTCTTCCGCGCGCGGGGCGATCGATGAGCCTGCTCCGCAGCTGGGTGGTCAACTCAGCGGCGCTCTACGTGACCACGCGCCTCCTGGACGGGGTGCGGGTGGAGGGGGCCGAGGCGCTGATCGGCGGTGCGCTCGCGATCGGCCTCATTAACGCCCTCGTGCGGCCGATCCTGCGCTTCGTGACCTTCCCGATCACGGTGCTGACGCTTGGGCTGTTCTACTTCGTCCTCAACGGCCTGATGTTCTACCTGGCCGCGTCGCTGATCCCGGGGTTCGCGCTCGACGGGCTCGTGGCCGCGATCCTCGGCGCGCTCGTGATGTCCGTGGTCGCGACGGTGCTGCACGTCTTTCTGAAGCCGCGAAAGAAGCAACGCGACCGTTAGCGCAGCGCTCTGCCGCAGGCTGCTAGGCGTAGTAGGGGTTGCTGCCGGAGGCGTGGTCGGTCACGTCCTGGACGTCGACGATCTCGGGCGCGGCGTCCCGGATCATCTGCTTGATCCCCTGCGTGAGGGTGACGGACGCCATGCCGCACCCCTGGCAGCCGCCGCCCATGGTCACGTAGACCACGTTGTCACGGATGTCGACGAGTCGCACGGTCCCGCCATGGGATGCGACCCCGGGGTTGATCTGTTCGTCGATGACCCGGCGCACGCGGTCGACCAGGGGTCCGTCCATCGGGCCCGAGCCGAGCGGCTGGATGTTGGGATTCCTGAAGTGAAACCCGGACCCCTGCATCGATTCCACCCAGTCGATGCGGGTGCCGGCGAGCAGGGCGACGCTCCTCGAATCCACGACGACCTCGAAGCCGGAGGCATCGAACGACTCGTCCCCCTCCTCCCGCTCCAGGGGTTCGATGAGAGCCATCTCGTATTCCGGGGCGATCGGACTCGCGTTCTGTACGCTGACCCGCACGGCGAGGCCCTCGGCGGGATCCTCGGACATGAACGTCCTGATCCGCTCGTGGGCGGCCTCGCTGAATGTCAGAAGTTCCTGGTCGGCCACGTCACCTTCTCCTCTGCGTCTAAGCCGGCGCCGGTCCCGCCACGGCCACAGCCGCGCGGAGATCACTCGCCGTATAAAGTACGATCGTGTGCAGTCCCGCGCGCTCGAGCGCGGCTCGGCCGCCCTCCTCGCGATCCACGAGTCCCAGGATGCCGAGCACATCGCCGTTCGCCTGGTTTACGGCTTCGCACGCCTTGAACGCCGACCCGCCGGTCGTGATGACGTCCTCGACGATGACGACGCGCGCTCCGGGCTCGAAGCAGCCCTCGATCAGCTGTCCCTTGCCGTGGCGCTTGGCCCGCTTGCGGACGGAAAACGCGTGGATCGGGTCGCCCTCGCGCCAGCTGGCGGCGGCGATCGCGTAAGCCAGCGGGTCCGCGCCCATGGTGAGGCCGCCGACGGCGTCGGGCCGCAGTCCCGCCTCCCGAATCGCCGCGAACCCGACGCTCCCGAGCAGCACCTGTCCGTGCGCGTGCATGGTCGAAGTCCGGCAGTCGATGTAGTAGTCGCTTCGGGCGCCCGAGGCGAGCTTGAAGTCTCCGAGCCGGAACGATCGTTCGGCCAGGAGGTTGAGCAGCGTTTCTCGCGAGGAATTCAGCGGTCTCTCCTCTCGTGGTGACCTGAACTCAGCTGACCTGGCGGATCGCCTGGCCGGATTCGGCGTCACACCGCTCGCAGAGTCCGTAGAGCTTGAGTTGGCGTCTCAGGATGTGGAAACCAAGCGTCCGGGCGACCTCCGCCTGGAGCCGGTTCAGCTCGTCTCGCTGGAAGGGCGCCACGACTCCGCACGCAGTGCAGATGAGATGGTCGTTCTGGACCTGCCCGACCTTCGTCTCGTAGCGCTTGAACCCTTCGTCGAAATCGTGCTCGGTCGCCAGACCGACCCGCACGAGAAGGCTCAGCGTCCGATACACGGTCGCTTTCCCGACCCGCTCACCCGCGTCTTGGAGACGCGCCGTGACCTCGTCGGCCGAGAGCCGCTGAGCGGACTCGAACAGGGCGCGGGCGATCGCCTCGCGCTGCTGCGTCACGGGCAGGTGCTGCTCCTGGAGCGCGGCCCGGAAGAGTCCAAGCATGACGGCGGCGCAGCCGAGAGGCGGCCGTGGTGTGAAGAAGTCGGTCATCGCTTCGGGGGTCGAGGTCGAGAAAGGGGACCGGCGGATCTGTTCTCACTTCGTTGAGAAGATAGATCGCCGCGTCATGCCTGCAACCAGTGGGCTTCGAATTCGTCCACGACCTGCCTCAGCACGCGGTCGACGGGGGAGGCGGGACGCGGAGTCAGGAAGCGGTCCGAGAACCGGTTCATCGCGATGCGAAGGGACGAGAACGTCCTCGCGGCGTCCCGGTAGCAGCCATCGAGTTGCTGGCGGCGCGCAAAGGGGTCGTCGGCGGCGAGCTGGAACCCTGTCTGCCCCATCGCTTCGTAGTAGCCGAGATCGGGTCCTCCCTTTCGCCGCACACGGTGACCGATCAAGTCGGGGAACAACCCCGAGAGCCAGAGCGCGAAATTGCCGAGGTGCGCCCGCAGCAGGAAGCCGTGGCGGCCATCGGAGTCGGCGATCGCCTCGACGAGGTCGACGAGATAGTGGTACTCGCGGTCGTCGTGTTCCGCGATCCGGTGCACGCGGGCCTCGCTGGCGAAGTGCAGGAAGATCGAGGTCACGTAGTCGGCGAGGAGTCGAGACTCGACGCCCCCGTCGAGCAGGCTGCGGCGGAGCGCCACGTACGAGAACAGGGCCAGCGGAAGCCGCGAGACCCCCGGTTCGCGGACGAGCGAGCGCGCCGCCTTCGGATGATCGAGCAGCGCGTCGATCCCCCGTTCCGCCACCAGCGTCTCGAGGTGGCCCGGGTCCTCGCCGTCGCGGGCGAGCAGTTGGACAAGCCGCGCAGCGTCATCGCGCTTGAAGGAAGCCCTCACATCCGGGAGAATCATCTCGCCCCCCTCTCACCTGGCCCCGTCGTCCGCTCACCCTCCCCGCCAAGTTCCATACCCCAACCTTGTACGCTAGTTTTCCTCACGAACGACGAAGCCGCAACGATTCGATCGGATTGCCGACCATGAGAGAACCGGGATTCTGGCTGGCCGGACCCCTGCTGGCGGGCCTTCTGGCGTGCAGTGCGGGGGATACGGGGACGCGCCCCCCGGGGGGCGACCAGAGCCGGGACGCGACCGTTGAGACCGCCGGCGCTGCCGATCCGGCCGCCGCCCCATCCGCCGAACTGATCCCGATCCGGGTGGGAGGGATCGAGATCCGGGTGGAACTCGCCGACGAACCCGCCGAGCGGCAGACGGGGCTGATGTTCCGCGAGTCGCTGGCGGAGAATCAGGGGATGCTGTTCGCGTATCCCGAGGAGCGGACCCTCGGCTTCTGGATGAAGGACACGCTCATCCCGCTCGACATCGCGTACATCGACCGTGAAGGTCGGATCGTCGACATCAAGCAGATGGAACCGCAGTCCACGGAGACTCACAATTCGGCGGCGCCGGCCATGTACGCGCTCGAGATGAACCAGGGATGGTTCGAGGCGAACGGGATCCGCGTCGGCGACCTTATCGAGTTCTAGCAGCCCGCGACCGCCAGCTACACCGAGAATCATCACATGGATCACCGCATGGAGAAGGACTCGATGGGGGAGATGGCGATCCCCGCGGATCGGCTCTACGGAGCCCAGACCGAGCGCGCGCGCCAGAACTTCCCGATCTCCGACCTCCGCTTCGGGCGCCGCTTCATCGAGGCGCTCGGCGCGATCAAGCTCGCCGCCTCCCGCGTGAACCGGGAGCTGGGGCTCCTGGATCCCGAGCTCGGCGCCGCGATCGAGAGCGCGGCCCGCGAGGCGATGGACGGGGAGCTCGACGCCCACTTCGTGCTGGACATCTTCCAGACCGGCTCCGGCACGTCGACGAACATGAACGCGAACGAGGTCATCGCGAACCGGGCCATCCAGATGCTGGGCGGGACGGTGGGGTCGCGGAGCCCCGTCCACCCCAACGACCACGTCAACCTGGGACAGTCGTCGAACGACGTGATTCCGACGGCCACCCACGTGGCGGCGCTGGTCGCCATCGAACGGGAACTCCTCCCGGCGCTCGAGGTGCTGCGCGCCGCGCTCGACGCCAAGGCGGACGAGTTCGATCACATCCCCAAGGCGGGGCGCACCCACCTGCAGGACGCGACGCCGGTCCGGCTGGGACAGGAGTTCCGGGGGTACGCGAGCCAGGTGGCGCACGGGATCCGGCGGGTCGAGGCCGTGCGTCCGGCGCTGGCGGAACTCGCCATCGGGGGCACGGCGGTCGGCACCGGCATCAATACGCCGTCCGACTTCGGCGCCCGCATGACGGCGGCGCTGAACGGACTCCTCGACACCGGGTTCGTCGAGGCCGGGAACCACTTCGAGGCGCAGGGCGCACGCGACGCGGTCGTGGAGGCGAGCGGAGCGCTGCGCACGGTCGCCGTGAGCCTGACGAAGATCGCGAACGACCTGCGCTGGCTGTCGTCCGGCCCTCGCACGGGCCTCGGCGAGATCAACCTGCCGGCCGTGCAGCCCGGATCGTCGATCATGCCGGGCAAGGTCAACCCCGTCATGGCGGAATCCGTCCTTCAGGTCTGCGCGCAGGTCATCGGGAACGACGCCGCGATCGTCGTGGGCGGACAGTCGGGGACCCTCGAACTCAACGTCATGATCCCCGTCATGGCCCACAATCTGCTCCAGAGCATCCGGATTCTCTCAACCGTCAGCGTGGAGTTCGCGGAACGCTGCGTGCGGGGGATCACGGCGAACGAGCCGCGCTGCCTCCGGAACGCGGAATCGACCGCGGCGCTCGCCACCGCGCTCGCGCCGGTCATCGGCTACGACAAGGCGGCGGAACTGGCCAAGCGCACCCTGGCGGAAGATCGGACGCTGAAGGAACTCGTGCTGGAAGAGGGCCTGGTCGAGCCGGCGGAACTCGACCGCATCCTCGACTTCCGGGCGATGACCGAGCCGGGCCTCGCCTGACCCCACGCCCCCGAAACGGGACTCGGGTCAGGGAACCGGGAGCAGATCTTCCGGCAGAAGACGGTTCACGGTGAGTTCCGAGAGCCGGAAGACCTCCGACCCGTCCGCCAGGTGCGCGAGCCAGTCCCCCCGTTCTTCGTCCGGCAGCAGGCGCAGCGAGAGCGCGAGGCGCCGGTCGGTCACGTCCTCGGAGCCGGCCGAGAATACCTCGAGCGAGGTGTCCGAGAGGGAGAAGTCCGCCGTCGCTTCTTCTTCTTCCGTGGGGAAACCCGAGGCGGACACGGAGGGCAGGACGTCGAGCAGCCTCTGAACCACGGCGGAGTCCGCCGGCACGTCGCCCGCGAGCCAGCCGGCGTCACCCCGGCGCAGGATCGCCTCGCGCCCCGCCCGGCGGATGAGGATCTCCCGCACTCCGGCCGGGTCGACCGAGGCGATGCGCCGCGGCCGCCAGCCGTCGCGTTCCCGGCTCAGGTAGCCGCCGGTCGGCCCGTCGAGCCGATACACGACGGGGTCGCCCGGCAGACGCGCGAAGTAGCCCCCGGACCGCGGATCCCGGTCGCCGAGGTGGAACCGCAGCGCTTCGCCCGCCTCGGTACGAACCTCGATGCGGCGGCCGCTCTCACCGACACCCAGCGCCTCGTGGTTCGACGGGTTCCGGGCCACGATCTCGGCCGAGGAGAGTTCGCGCACGACGTCCAGCAGATCGCGGACCTTCTGTTCATCCGCCACATACCCGTCCACCCTCCAGCCGTCGGCCGACCGCTCGAGACGAATCGCGCCCGCGCCGTCCGCCAGCACGATGTCGACGCCACCGATGGAGTCCGCGACCGCGAACGAGAAGCCGTCGCCCACCTCCAGCGATCCGCCCGCGCCGCTGTCCCTGAACAGCCGGGGCAGGTAGAGGAGGACGGCCACCCCGAGCACGAGCGCGATGATCCTGAGCTGCCTCGCGTTCATACGAGCGCTCCACCCTCGGGGAAGCTCCGGCGCTGCAGGCCCCGCCGCCGCGCGAGGCGCCATCCCCCGATCAACACGAACAGCAGCGGAACTCCGGCCAGATTTCCGTACCGCGTGAGGTCACGCAGCCATTCACTCGGGAAGAGCAGCTGCGGCGGCGCGCGATCCTTGGACCGAATCGAAATCAGCGCCTCGTCCTGCGCCAGCCAGTCGATCGAGTTCTGGAAGAAGACCATGCCGGCCAGGCCTCCCGACGACCTCTGCAGCGTCTCATCGTCGATGAGCGACGGCGAACTGGCGATGACGATCCGCCCCCCCTCCGGCTGGGTGTAGGCGACCGCCAGCGTCTCGACCGTGACATCCTCCGGCGAGACCAGCGCCTCCCAGTCCTGGTTCGGGTCGATCGAGAGCGGGGTCGCGAGCCGCCCCCCGAAGTCCGACGTGACCAGCAGCGGCGTGACCCGCGTGCTGTCCTCGACCTCGATCTGGAGCGGACTCCCGTAGCGGATCGGGACGTTCGCCACGCCGTCCACGATCACATGCCTGGAACCCGGCTGGGCGAGCGTCCAGAACGGGTACGGCATGATCATCGCCATCCCGAGGTTCGAGGGCACCTGGACCTGCTCGTTCAGGCCCAGGTCATAGGCGATCGAGGGGACGATGCCGAGCCCCCGTACCTGGAGGAGCGAGTCGAGCACGGGGTCGAACATGGGGCCCGCGAAACGCGACTGCATGTCGGCCATCACACCCGACTTGAGGAGGAACAGACTCCCGCCCTCGTCGACGAAGCGGCTGAGGATCTCGCCTTCCGCGGGTTCGAGCGGCATCCGCCCCCCGGCGATCACGAGCACGTCGAGCGAGTCCGGCACGGCCGTGGTCGCAGAGTCGATCCTGAACTCCGACACGTCGTATTCCAGGCTCAGGCGCCCGTTGGCGAACTGAAGTCCCGAACGCAGCCCCAGCTCCCCATGTCCCGTGAGAATCGCGACGTTCGGTCGTTCCGGCGTCGTGAGGGAGCGGATCATGGAGGCGAGTCGGTACTCGAGATCGGTCGTCCCGCGGATGATCGGAATGATCTCGCTCTCGCCGGCGTACTGGACCGCCAAACCGAAATAGCGTTCCTGGACGGAAACCGCGTTGTCATCGCGGATCTGGTACTGCACCGGGTCCACGCCGAGCAGGCCCGCCTCCTGCTCGGCGTCCGGGTCGTCGTCGGGATCGACCCGAATGAGGTTCACATTCGCCCCGCCCGTCGCGTCGAGATCCCCGAGGAGGTCATCGACATCGCGGCTCACCGGAGTGAGTTCCGGCGGGAGATCGGTCGAGCGGAACAGCTTGAGCGTGACGAGATCGTCGAGCCCCCGCAGGAGTTCGGCCGTCGGGGGGGACAGCGTGTAGACCTTCCCGGGCGTGAGGTCGAGGCGACCCCGCAACTGCGAGCCCGCCAGGGCGGCGACGATGGCGATCCCGACCAGCCCGAGCGCGCCCAGGCGCAGCCGCCCGTAGGCCGGTCGCTGGCGGCTCAGGCGTTCGCGCATGATCGCGAAGTAGGTCAGCGACAGGAACGCCGCCGTGAGCGCCGCGAAGTAGAGGACGTCGCGCAGGTCGATCACGCCGCGCGACACGCTGGAGAAGTGCCCGAGGATACCGAGGCGCGCGGCCACCGTCGCCACCGGCGCGGGGAGCGAGAGGGTGACCGTCGGAAGCCCGATCAGGTAGAGGCCGAAGCTGATCGTGACCCCGATGATGAAGGCCGTGACCTGGTTCCGCGTCATCGCCGACGACCAGAGTCCGACCGAGATCAGCGCGGCGATGAGGAACACGGAGCCCAGGTACTGCGAGAAGACGACGCCCCACTGCAGGTCCGCGCCGAAGGTGAGGCCGAGCGGGATGCCGAACGTCCCCGCCATGGCGACGAGCAGGAAGAGGAGGACGCCGAGGAACTTGCCGAGCAGGAACTCCACCACGGAGATCGGTTGCGAGAGCACGAGTTCGAGGGTGCCCGCGTTCCGTTCCTCGGCCAGCGTCCTCATGCAGACCGCCGGGATGAAAAAGAGCAGGAGCCACGGGAGGAGCGACAGCATGGGGCGGAGCGAGGCCTCCCGCAGGATGTACGCCTCCTGGAAGTAGAAGTAGAAGTTGATCCCGAGGAAGATGACGAGAAGGATGTACGCGGTCGCCTGGTCGAAGTAGCTCGCGAACTCCCGTCTCGCGACCGTCGCGATGCGGCCGATCATCCTTCCACCTCCTCGCCGCTCGAGGATGGTTCGTCAGGCTGCGCCCCGGCTTCAGCCCCGGCGTCGGTCGCGTTGCCCTGGCCATCGTGGGTTCGGGTGACGGTGAGTTGCCGGAACAGGTCCTCGAGGCTCGCCTGCGCGAGGTGGAGTTCCCAGAGCGGCCAGTCGCGGGCGGCGGCGAGTCGCGAGATGTCCGCGCGCGGGTCCTGGGCGGGTGCGCTCTCGACGGCGAAGCGGGCGCGGCCGACGCCGTCCTCGAGCGCTTCGGTGCGGGCGACGGAGGGGAGGTCGGCCAGCGCATCCCGCGCGTCGTCGGCCGGCGCCTCGAGTTCGACGATGATGCGCGCGCCGCCGTGTCCCGCGACCAGTTCGTCCACCGAACCGTCGGCCACGATGCGCCCGCGGTTGATGATGACGACCCGCGAGCACGTCTTCCGAACCTCCTGCATGACGTGCGTGCTCAGGAGGACGGTGCGGTCGGCGCCGACGTCCCGGATGAGGCTCCGGATCTCGACCCGCTGGTTGGGATCGAGCCCTTCGGTCGGCTCGTCGAGGATGAGGATCTCGGGCTCGGAGAGGATCGCCTGCGCGAGGCCGACCCGCTGACGGTATCCCTTCGAGAGCTGGTTGATGGGCCGGTAGTAGACCGCTTCGATCCCGGTCTCGGCCACGACATCGTCCGTTCGGGCCCGGATCTCGTCGCGACTCATCCCGCGCAGGCGCCCCATGAAGCTGATGTATTCGCCGGCCAGCATGTCGCGGTACAGCGGGTTGGTCTCCGGGAGATAGCCGATCCGGCGCCGCAGCTCGATGGGGTGATCCTCGAGCGACAGCCCGTCGATCGTGATCGACCCGCCATCGGGTTCGAGGTACTGGGTCAGCAGCCGCATGGTCGTCGTCTTGCCCGCCCCGTTCGGGCCGAGGAAGCCGACGACCTCTCCGCGGTCGATCGAGAAGGTCGCCGAGTCGACGGCGACGGTCTCTCCGAACCTCTTCATTACATCGGTAAGTGATACGAGTGACATCGGACCTGCTTCGGGTCTGCGGTTGGAGTGCGCGAACCGCCCCGGGATCGCGGGGCTCGCCCGCCGAGGGACAGTTTCCCTGCGTTCGAACGTTGCCCGGGGCGCTCCGGGGCCCGGGGCGGCGCGCCGCAAAGGTAGATCGGACGCGGTGCGAGTCAAGAACGGCCCGTCAGCGCCGCCGCCATCACGCTCAGCGAAGAAACACGCCGGAAGGGGGATCGGAGACAGGCGACGCGCCCGACGGTAACTTCCCCCATGAAACTCCTCCTCGATGCGGGTCGACGCGTGGTCGGGCTCCTGCTGGTGGTGCTCGTCGCCATCCCGGTCTTCCTCGTTCTGGATCCGGCGGCCCCCCCGAGTTCGCTCGACGATCTGATGCGGCGCTCGGGCTTCGAGCACTGGTCGTACACCTGGGGTGTGACGAGCGGCGTGTGGACGCTGCTCGGGGTCGGCGGGGCGGTACTGGTCGGGGCGCTGGCCAGAGGACGGGTGACGGGCTTCCTCGCGCGTGCCGGTGCGGTGATCGAGCGGCCGCCCCGGTGGGCCGTGGCGGGGTTCATGGGGCTGCTGGGGGCCGGGCTCACGGCCTGGGTGGCGCTCATCGTCTTTGACGGGCGCACGATCCTCAACGACGCGAGCGTCCAGCTTCTCCAGGCGCGTTACTTCGCGGCCGGACGGCTCGCCGGCCCTCCCCTCGCCATGCCCGAGTTCTGGTCGATCCAGTTCATGGTGCACGCGCCGGCGGGGTGGGTGTCGCAGTACCCGCCCGCGCACGCGCTGTGGCTGGCGGCCGGCTTCCGGCTGGGAGGGGCGTGGATCGCGATGGCGGGCGCGATGGGGATGCTGGGCGTGTTCTCGGTCCTCTCTTTCGAGCGCCTGCTGCCGGATCGCATCGCGGCCGCGCGGATCGGCGCCGTGCTCGCCGTCACCAGCCCCATGCTGCTCGCGCTCTCCGGCGCCTACATGAACCACGCGACGGTGGCGGCCTTCGCCGCGCTCGCCCTCTGGCTTGCCCTCCGCGCCGAGACGGGCCGGGCCGTGTGGGCGTTGGTGGCGGGCGGCGCGATGGGCTTCATGGTCACGACGCGCCCCGTGTCCGGACTGCTCATCGGCGCCGCCGTGACGGCCGGAGTGTGGCTCACCGCGCCGCGTCGGGAACCGGGCCTGCACCGGCCGTGGCTCCTGCGCCGGCTCGGCTGGTGGGTCCTGGGCGGCCTCCCGTTCGCGGCCGGGCTCGCCTGGTTCAACGCCCGTTTCTTCGGTGGCCCGCTCACCCTGGGCTATACCGCCGCGGCGGGCCCGAGCCACGGCCTCGGCTTCCACATGGACCCCTGGGGCCGCATGTACGGGTTCACGCAGGCGCTGGGCTACACGTCGACCGAACTGATGTCGCTGGGGCGCGAACTCCTCGGCACCGTGCTGCCCGTCGCCGCGCTCATCGGGCTCTTCCTGCTCTTCGCCCGCCGCCTGCGGCGCGGCGAGCGCATCCTCGCCGCGTGGGCGCTTCTGCCCATCCTGGCGAGCGCGCTCTACTGGCATCACGACCTCGTGTTCGGGCCCCGCCTGCTCGGCGAGGCCGTCCCGGCCTGGTGCGCGCTCCTCGTGCTCGCGGCCATCGGCCTCACGCGTCTCGGCCGCTGGGCGTGGCTCCGCGACGCGATCGCCATCGTCGTCCTCGTCGCGGTCGGCTACGGCCTGGTGGCGGGGGGACGCGCGCGCATCGACCGGGTGGCCGCTCGCGCCGCCCCGATTCCGGAGGTGACCGACCCCGGCCCGTCCCTCGTGTTCGTGCACGAACTGTGGGGCGACCGGGTCGGCGCCCGGCTTGCCGCGCGGGGGATGAGGCTCGACAGCGTCCGCGCCCTCCTCACCCGCTACCACCCGTGCCAGCTCGAGGCCGCCTTCGTCGGCGCGCAGGGACCGGAGGAGGTCGCGGATCAGTGCCGGCTGGAGAGCGAGTCCGACCGGCTGGGATGGGTCGGCCTTACCGACTACCTGTGGCACGGCGACCCGCCCGGTCTGGACGGCTCGGGCGTGCTCTGGGCGCGAGATCTCGGGCCGGAGGCGAATGCCCGGCTCATCGCCGAATATCCGTCCCGGACCCCCCTCTTCGTGCTGCCGGATGGCCGCGGCGACGGACAGGTCGTCCCCTACGACACGGGCCTCAACGCCCTCTGGGGCGGCGTCCCGCCGTAGCCCCCCGCGGGTCCGCTCCGGGTCAGTCCTCGGAGAAGGCGGCGTCGAAGGCCGTCGCGGAGGGCGGGAAGGCCAGGGCCCGGAGCCGCGCGCAGGCCTCCCGGGCGCCGTGCTCGCGGTCCATGCCGCTGTCCTCCCACTCGATCGAGAGCGGGCCCTCGTAGCCGACGCGGTCGAGGGCCCGCAGGATCTCCTCGAAGTCCACCCGGCCGCGGCCGATCGAGCGGAAATCCCACCCTCGGTCCACGTGTCCGAAGTCCAGGTGGCCACCGAACACGCCCGACCGCCCGGGCGTCTCCGACCACCAGACATCCTTCATGTGGGCGTGGTGGATGCGGTCGCCGAACTCGAGGATGAAGCCGACGTAGTCGACGCCCTGGTAGGCGAGGTGGCTGGGGTCGTAGTTGAAGCCGAACGCGGCCCGGCCATCGAGCGCCCGGATCGCGCGCGCGGCGCTGCTCGCATCGAACGCGATCTCGGTGGGGTGCACCTCGAGCGCGAACTTCACGCCCGCCACGTCGAAGGCGTCGAGGATCGGGTTCCAGCGGTCCGCGAAATCGGCGAACCCGGCCTCCACGAAACCCGCCGGGTGCGGCGGGAAGGCGTACGCCGCCGCCCAGATCGAGCTGCCCGTGAAGCCGTTCACGACCGGCACGCCGAGCGCCGCAGCCGCCGCGGCCGTCCGCCGCATCTCCGCCGCCGCCCGCCGCCGCACGCCCTCCGGGTCGCCGTCGCCCCACACGCGGCCCGGCAGGATCAGTTCGTGCCGCGCGTCGATCGGGTCGCACACCGCCTGCCCCACGAGGTGGTTCGCGATCGCGTACACCTCGAGCCCGTGCGCGGCGAGCAGGTCGCGCTGCCCGGCCGCGTAGCCGTCCTCTTCCGTCGCCCGCACGACGTCGAAGTGGTCCCCCCAACAGGCGAGTTCGAGGCCGTCGTAGCCCCACGCCGCCGCCTTCGCGGCGAGCGTCGCGAGCGGCAGGTCGGCCCACTGGCCGGTGAACAGCGTGATCGGCCGGCGGCTCATGACGTCGCCTCCCCGGGCCCCGGGGGTTCGTAGCGCGCGTCCACCCACGCCCCGCGCCGCCCGCTCTCGACGGCCCGCTCGAGGAAATGAACCCCGCGCGCCCCGTCCCGCACGGTGGGGAAGTCGAGGTCGGCCTCGTCCGGCCTCCGCCCTTCGTTCAGGGCCCCGATGGTACGGATCACGTTCCGGTACAGGTTGGCGAACCCCTCGATGAACCCCTCCGGGTGCCCGGGCGGGACCCGGGAAGCCCCCACGGCCGCGGGGGAGATCCAGCCGTGTCCGCGGCGCCGCGCGCGGGCCCGGCCGTCCGGCGTCCGCAGCCAGAGCGTCTCCGCGTCGTCGTGCCGCCAGGCGATGGAGCCCTCGCTTCCGAACACGCGCAGCGCGAGCCCGTTCTCCTCTCCCGCCGCCACCTGCGACACGGTGAGCGTCCCTCTCACCCCACCGCCCCAGCGCACGAGCAGGCTCGCGTCGTCCTCGAGGCGCCGGCCCGGCACGAACGTCGTCAGCTCGCCGCACAGCGCCTCGACCTCCAGCCCGGTCACGTAGCGGCCCAGGTGGTGCGCGTGCGTCCCGATGTCGCCCAGCGCGCCGGCCACCCCGGCCCGCGCCGGGTCCGTGCGCCACGCCGCCTGCGGGTGCCCACTCTCCTCGAGGGCCGTGGACAGCCAGCCCTGGAAGTACTCCAGCTGGATGCGGCGGATCTCCCCCAGCCGCCCCTCGCGGACCAGCGCCCGCGCGTCCTTGATCATCGGGTAGCCGCTGTAGTTGTGCGTGAGCGCGAACACGCGGTCCCCCGCGCCCACGAGCCGGCACAGCGCCTCGGCGTCCGCGACCGTCGTCGTCAGCGGCTTGTCGCACACGACGTGGAAACCCGCCTCGAGGAAGGCGCGCGCCACATCGAAGTGGAGGTGGTTCGGCGTCACGACGATCACGAAATCCAGCCGCCGCTCCGGCGCCCGCGCCGCCTCCGAGGCCGCCATTTCCGCGTAGCTCCCGTACACCCGCGCGGGATCCAGCCCCACCTCGGCCCCCTTCGCCGCGGACCGCTCGGGGTCCGACGAGAAGGCGCCGGCCGCGATCCGGGCCAGCCCGTCGAGTTCCGCCGCCATCCGGTGTACGTCCCCGATGAAGGCGCCCGGTCCGCCCCCGATCATCCCGTACGTCAGGCGGCGGGTCATCCGTCGTCCGGCCCCCGCCCGATCTTCACGGCCCGGTAGCCGCCCGCCCGCCGGTCGCGGGCGTAGAGAAATCCGAAGATGAGGATGAGCGCGCCCGCATACGGGAGGATGTACCGGAACGAGACCCGCCCGCCGTAGTTGTCCGCCGGTCCGAGCAGGGCGTTGGCCCGCTCCACGAGCGCCTCATCCCCGCCGGAGTTGATGATCGCCCGCAGCGCGTTCGCGGTGACCGACTCCGGGAGCGCGCCGTCCGCCGCCCCGCCGGCGAGCGCCCCTCCGGCCGCGGCGCCGGCCGCGGCCAGATCCGGCTCGATGCTCTCGTCGGCCCCGGCGAACGCGGCCGACGCGTCCGTCAGCAGGGCCCGCGTCTCGACCACCGGAAGCCGCTCGTGACCCACTTGGTCGGCGATACTCCCCATCCACGGCGTGGTCCACAGCCCGACCACGGCCATCCCCGTCGCGCCCATCAGCCCCAGCCCGAGCGCGCCGGAGCGCGGCACCCGCTCCGACACGAAGCCCAGCATGGTCGGCCAGAAGTAGCACACCCCCACCGCGAACACCGTGGCGGAGGCGAAGGCCATCACCGTCGTCTCCGCATAGCTCAGCCACAGGAGCCCCACCACGGAGACCGCCGCGCTCGCCGCGAGCACGCCCGGCGGCGACAGCCGTTCGATTGCGAACCCGGCCCGGTAGCGCAGGACGGCCATCAGACCGTTGATCCACGCCAGCACGAGGATGCCCGGGATGCCGCCCGCCTCGAGCACCGGCGGCACCCAGCGGTTCGGTCCGAGTTCCGTCGAGGCCGTGACGGCCATGCAGAGGAGCAGCAGGAGCATGAGCGGCGTCGTGAACGTCGCCCGGAACATCCCCCCCATGCTCACCCCCGCCCGCACCCCCTCCGTGGGCGGGAATTCCTCCCGCAGCATCAGGTGGCCGTAGATGAGGGTGGGGACGAGGATGATCGCGACCTTGAGCTGCCACGCGTCGAGCCCCACCTGGTCCAGCCCGTAGGCGAGCACGGAGCCGATGACGATGCCGCCCGGGAACCAGACGTGGAACCGGTTCAGCTTGACGGTCTTCTCGTCGGGATAGAGCGCGGCCACGAGCGGATTGCAGGCCGCCTCGACGAGTCCGTTCCCCAGCGCCAGCGTCAGCGCGCCGAAGAAGAGCTGCAGGAAGCCGCCCGCGGACATCAGGAGGACCGCGCCCAGCAGGTGGCACGCGAACGCGAGCCGCAGCAGGTACCGCATGCCGAGGGTGTCGCAGAAGGGCGCGAACAGGAGCTGCGATACGGCGAAGCCCCAGATCGCCGCCCCGCCGATGAGGCCCACCTCGTAGTTCGTGAGGGTGAACTCGCTCTTCAGCGTGAGCATGATCGCGCCGATGACCGCGAAGGCGGCGGAGGTCGCGATCAGCGACACGCAACTGCCCAGGAAGAGCCGCCTCGGGCGCACGGCGGACGATGTGGTGTTCACGGAGCACTCCTCGGATCGGGTCGGCGGGCAACGCTAGCGCCGCTTCGTTCGCCTCCGCAACGCCGCGCGGGCCCGCGGTTCGCCCAACCCCCGGACCTACCGGGCGGTGAACGGCGCGCTCTATGTTGAGGCGATATCGCGGCCGCACCACACCCAGGAGGATCCCGTGAGACGCCTTTCCAGCTTCGGCCCGCCCACCGCCGCCTTCGTCGCCGCGCTCGCCCTCGCCGCCGCGGCCCCCGACGCCGCCGCGCAGTCGCGGCCCTACGCGCCCGGATCCGTCAGCGCGAGCGAATACGCCCGCGCGGAGCAATTCGTCTTCTGGAACGCCGAGAAGCTCACCTCCGGCGCGACCGTCGCCCCGCGCTGGGTCGACGCGAACCGCTTCTGGTACCGGAACCAGGTGTTCGGCGGCCACGAGTTCATCATGATCGACGCCGCGGCCCGCACCCGCGCCTCGGCCTTCGACCACGATCGGCTCGCCGCCGCGCTCTCCGAGGCCTCCGACGAGAACCACGAGGCGACGGACCTCCCCTTCGACGAGTTCGAGTTCAACGCGTCCGGCGGGATCCGCTTCTGGACCGACACCTACGAGCGCTGGGACTGCGACCTCGGCGTCTACCGCTGTACCGGCCCGGATTCGATCGCGGAGGCGACGCACGAGATCGAGGCCCCCGGCGGCGGACTCGCCGTCTTCTCCCGCGACGAGAACCTGTGGGTCCGCGACACGGGCTCCGACGAGGAGCGCCAACTCTCGACGGATGGCGAAACGCACTGGGGCTACGGCGTCGCGCCGGAGGGCTGCTGCCAGGAGATCACGAACCGCCGCAGCGATGTCAAACCGCCGCCCGTGGCGGAGTGGTCCCCCGACGGCCGCCGCATCGCGACCCACCGCTACAACGAGCAGGACGTCGAGTCGCTGCATCTGCTCGAGACGGCCACCGGGCGCCCGATCCTCCACAGCTATCGCTACGCGCTCCCCGGCGACTCGATCGTCCCCACGTGGGAACTGTACATGTTCGACGCCGAGACCGGCGCTTCGGTGAAGGCCGATTACGAGCCCGTGGTCGGCTACTTCGGCGGGGCGGACACGACGTGGCACGCCGCGCAGTGGACGGCGGAGGGCGACCGCGTCTACTTCTCGCACCACTCGCGCGACTTCGGGAACCAGACGCTCGTCGAGGTCGACGCCGAGACGGGCGCGGCGCGAAAGGTGATCGTCGAGAGCGGCGACACGTGGGTGGAGCTGAACCAGCTCCGCACCCCCTACAACTGGCAGGTGCTCGACAACGGGAGCGAGTTCATCTGGTTCTCCGAGCGCGAGGGCTGGGGTCACCTCTATCTGCACGACCTCGCCACCGGGGAAATGAAGAACCGGATCACGCAGGGCTCCTGGCTCGTGGTCCAGCTCCTCTCCGTCGACGAGGAAGCGCGGCAGGTCTACTTCACCGGCGTGGGCCGCGAACCCGGACGCGACCCCTACCATCATCACCTCTACCGGGCCTCCCTGGACGGCGGGGGCGTGACCCTGCTCTCGCCCGAGGACATGCACCACGACGTCTCGGTGTCACCGGACGGCCGCCACTTCGTGGACACCTACTCCACCCGCGCCTCGGCCCCCGTCACCGTCCTCCGGGACCGGACGGGACGCGCCGTGATGACGGTCGAGGAGGCGGACATCGCCCCGCTCCTCGAGGCCGGCTGGGAGCCGCCCGTGCGCTTCTCCGCCAAGGCGCGCGACGGGGTGACGGACGTGTACGGCTACCTGTGGCTGCCGCCGAGAATGGAGGAGGGGACGGTCTATCCCGTCATCGACTACATCTACCCCGGGCCACAGATCGGGCCCATCCGGACGCCGGGCTTCACCACGGGGCCGCGCGGGCAGGGCCACGCGTTCGCGCAACTCGGGTTCATCACCTTCGCGGTGGACGCCATGGGCACCCCGTACCGCTCGAAGGCGTTCCACGAGAGCTACTACCGGAACATGCGGGACAACGGGATCCCCGATCACGTGTCGGCGCTCAAGGCGCTCGCCCTCCGCTATCCCATCGACATCGGCCGGGTGGGGATCTTCGGCCACTCGGGAGGCGGCTTCTCCTCGACCGACGCGATCCTGACCCACCCGGACTTCTTCAAGGTCGCGGTGTCGGGGGCGGGGAACCACGACCAGCGGGGCTACCACTTCCCGTGGGGGGAGAAATACCACGGGCTGCTCGAGCGGAACCCGGACGGGACGGACAGCTTCGATTCGCAGGCGAACCAGAACATCGCCGCGAACCTGAAGGGGAAGCTCCTGCTCCATTACGGGTCGCTCGATGACAACGTGCATCCGAACATGACGCTGCTCGTGGCCGACGCGCTCATCGAGGCGAACCGGACGTTCGACATGCTCGTGTTCCCCAACCGGAACCATGGCTACGCGCGCGAGCCGTACCTGATCCGGCGCACCTGGGACTACTTCGTCCAGCACCTCATGGGCGCCGAACCGCCGGCCGACTACAGGATCGTCCAGCCGTAGCGCAGCGGCCTGCAGACAGCCGGCGCTGCCACCCCAGAGGCTGCGGCCGACTGGGATCCTGGTGGCGGATTATGTATACATTCCCGCCACGAGGTGTCCGATTTCGTATACATTTTCGGACACGTGAGACACCGCGCGACATTTCGCGGCGGCGATCACTCCGGACGATCCCGAGCTGCCCGCGGTTCCCACGGCGTTGCTCGTGTGGCTGCTGGGGGGATGAAGATCTCGCCGCCAACCGCTTGTCACGCGCGATCGCTCGGACCACGTTCCAACCGACGCCCGGACTCGAAGCCCGAGGCCGGGCACCTGAGCCCGACCGTACCCGGACGACCCGGAGGACCCCAATGCGCCGTGCCCCCGATCGAACGTTCCTGCCGCACCTCTGTTGTGCGCTCTCGCTCACCCTTCTCGGCCTCGCGGGGTGCGCCTCCGGCGATGACGGAGCCGGGGAAGCCGCGGCGGAGACCGACGACGCGGAATCGCTGACCGAGCGCCTGATGGCGCGCGGAGAATCGCTCGAGCTTCCCACCGAGTGGGACCCGCCCCCGGGCGAACCGATCGTGCACCACACGGCGGGGTTCGCGAAGACGCTCTGCTCCGGGACGTTCATCACGGGGCTGGACTGGCGCGACGCGGCCGCCAACGTGGGCGGTTTCACGGCGCCCTTCCAGCACCGGGGGGCGGTCGTGGACACCGTCGTGGACATGGAGGCGCAGACGGTGAGCCTCACCCTCGGCTCGGGGATCACGCGCACCGCGAAGCTCTACGGCAGCCAGGGGTGCATCACGCACCCCCTGGGCGAGGACTCGATCTACTTCGCGCCCTCCGTCGTCGAGCCGATGACGCCGGACCCGGCCACCACACCGTGGCCCATGGGAGACGTGCTGCCCGACGAGCCGTATCCGCCCGAGATCGACATGGACAAGGTGCGGCAGGCCGTCGAGGTCGCGATGGACCAGGAGGGGAAGACGCTCGGCTTCGTCGTCACCTACAAGGGTCGGATCATCGGCGAGGACTACGGCCCCGGCGTCGACATGCACACCCCGTTCGAGAGCTGGTCCAAGGGGAAGTCACTCACCGGCACCCTCATGGCCGTCCTCATCCAGCAGGGCGTCTACGAACTGTGGCAACCCGCTCCGATCCCCGAATGGCAGGACGACGAGCGGAAGAACATCCGCATCGGCGACATCATGCGGATGTCGAGCGGGATCCGGATCGTGGCGCCGCAGGACCCGGGATACACGGAAGAGATGGGCTATCCCGACCATCTGTATCTCTATACGGGCGAGAACGCCTTCGAGTGGGCCGCCACGCGCCCGCAACAGTGGGAGCCGAATACGGTCGGACGGTACCGGAACACGGACCCGGCGCTCACCAACTACCTGACCCGTCTCGGCGTCGAGGGACGCGGCGACGACTATCACGCCTTCCCGCAGCGGAACCTGTTCGACAAGCTCGGGATCCGGAACTTCGTCATGGAGACGGACCCGAACGGGAACTTCCTCACCCAGGGCTACGAGTTCGGCTCGGCCCGCGACTGGGCGCGGCTGGGCAACCTCTACCTGCAGGACGGCGTCTGGGATGGCGAGCGCATCCTCCCCGAAGGGTACGTGGACTATGCGATGGAGGTCGCCCCGGCCTGGATCGACGACGGCCGCCCGGTCTACGGCGGCGGCTTCGTGTGGAAGGACCTCGGTTTCCCGATCGAGGACGACTACGGCGCGTTCGGGGGAGCCGGCGGACAGTACACGGTCTTCATCCCGGCGCGGGGCCTCGTCATTACGCGCCTCGGGAAGTACACCGGCCAGGGTCCGGGAGGCCGCAACCTGAACGCCGCGATCGCCCTGCTGATGGAGGCCGTCCCCCCAATCAGCGACTAGAGCCGGAACATGTCGCCAGCATCGGTCGCGCCCGCCGTTCTGGAGTTCCGAGAGCGGTTGAAGGAACGATACCTGCGGTTCTTTCGCGACATGGGGGTGGATCTGAAGACCGGAGATTACCCCGCATGCCGCCCAGCTGACCGGAAGTTCGCCGGCTACCCCTACATCGGCTCGATGTACGGCCAGAAGGGGCACCTGAAGCTGCTCGTCGTGGGGCTCGACATCGGGGCCGATGGGTTGTTGCCCGGCAGCTTCGAGTCGTTTGAGCAGCGGCGCAGGGCGATCGAACGCAAGCCCGTGGAGCAACACAACCCGCACATCGCGGGCACGTACTTCACGGCGCTCAAGTACACGGGTCCGAAATACGAATGGGAGACATTCGAGGACGACCCTCGAACTTGCCAGAGAATCCTCAAAGAGGAGGCCCCCCAGGGGGCGCCCGGGCTACCCCCGACGAACCCCTTGTCACGCATCGCGTTGACGAACTTCTACAAATGGGTCACGAAGGGTAAGAAGACGATGAGCGGAGCCGATAACCGGATCCACTTCAACCGCGAGCTCGAGATCAAGCTGTTCCAGGATGAGGTGCACATCCTCAAGCCCGATGTCGTCGTGTTCCAGAGCACGATGTTCGAGTCTGCATTCAAGGAGATTCTCGGACCCTGTGCCGTGGCGTATTCATACGTCTTGAAGCACCCGTCGATTTGGGGCCACAGACAGCCGAAGGTAATCGTCCGTCCCGTTGCCCAGCATCCGCCAGCATGAGTAGCTACCGGTCGTGCCGTACGTCAGGGTTGGACGGCACGGAGCGGCGGGCCTCCGCGAGTCGCTCGGCGCGGGGGGCGAGGTCCGGCGCGTCGAGCACCGCGGCGACGAGGTTGAAGTCATCGCGCGGCCCCCGCCAGGCGAGTTCATCCGCGCTCGCTGACACAGGGGCTTCGCGCACGAGGGTGGCGAGGCGGCGGAATAGGAGCGCGTCGTCCAGCCCTTTGCGCAGGGTGTCCGCTAACCGCGCCGCGCCCCGGACGGGCACGTCCCAGTCATTCCCGTTGGGAGGGATGTCCTCGATGCGGCCGTAGCGGGCGAGCACCGCGGCGGCGGTCTTCGCCCCGAAGCCCCGGATGCCGGGGAAACCGTCCGCGGAGTCTCCCACGAGGGCGAGCCAGTCGGGGATCGCCGCCGGGGGCACGCCGAACTTCTCGATCACGCCGGCCTCGTCGCGCAGCAGGCGCTGCCGCCGGTCGAGTTGCACGACCCGGTCTCCCGCCACGCACTGCGAGAGGTCCTTGTCGGGCGTGCAGATCAGCACTCTCTCCACTCGGGAGTCCGCCGCGGCCATCGTCGCTCCGGAGGCCAGGGCGTCGTCGGCTTCGTACTCCACCATCGGCCACACGACGAAGCCCGCCGAGGCGAGCGCCTCCTCGACGAGCGGGAACTGCGAGTAGAGCGCCGGATCGATCCCGGAGCCGTCCTTGTAGCCCGGCCACAGCTCGTTGCGGAACGACTCGATCACGCGGTCGGTGGCGATCGCGACGTGCGTGGCGCCGCCCTCCAGGAGGCCGAGCATCGAACTCACGACGCCACGCGCCGCCCCTACTTCGTGCCCGCCGGCGTTTTTCGCCGGGGGCACGCCGTAGAAGTGCCGGAACAACTCGTAGGTGCCGTCGATCAGGTGGACCTGCACACGCACGCGATCCGCGGAGGGTGGGCGTCATCCGTTCCCGTTAGCGTCGGGGATCGGGTGCCGGGGTGCAACGGTTCCGCTCCGCGGGTAACTTCATCGGCCTTCCGAGCGGTCCGGCGACCGGACCGCGAATCCTGGCGGACCCTCTGTTCGAGCTTCGAGGCCTCTGGCGTGACCCAGGCGCAGCATGTCCCGAGCCCCCGGCGCGATGCCGTCGCGCCGGAAGTGACGCGCGAGGCGATCGCGCGCGCGGGGCGGATCGTGCTCAAGGTGGGGACCGGTGTCCTCACCCATCCCGACGGCAGCATCGCGCTCGCCCGGCTCTTCGGCGTCGTCGAAGCGGCGAGCCGCCTTCGCCGCGAGGGGCGGGAAGTGCTCATCGTGACCTCCGGCGCCGTGGGGCTGGGGCGCGTCGCCCTGCAGCTCCCCGACCCCCTCGAGACGGCCGAACTGAAGCAGACGTGCGCGGCGGTGGGGCAGAGCCGCCTCATGGAACTCTACCAGCAGGGGTTCGCCCGGCTCGGCATCACCTGCGCGCAGATCCTCATCACATGGACGGACTTCGACGACCGGGTCCGCTACCTGAACCTGCACGAGACGCTGCAGAGCCTGTTCCGGCTCGGCGTGGTCCCGGTCGTCAACGAGAACGACGCGATCTCGCTCAACGACCGCGTGTACCGGGGGACGGGCAAGCGCCCGATCTTCGACGACAACGACCGGCTGGGCGCGCTCGTCGCGAGCGAACTGGCCGCCGACCTCATCGTGCTCCTGACCGACGTGCGGGGGGTCATGACCGCCGACCCGAGGCGTGACGCGGCCGCGAGGCTCATCTCCCGCATCGACCGGCCCGAGGATCACGCAATCGACTTGGACGGGCGATCGGAGGCCGGGCGCGGCGGGATGGCGAGCAAGCTGGAGGCGGCGTCGGTCGCGGCGATGGCGCGCGAGTCCATCGCGCGCCGGAGCGCGCCGTTCGGGGGCCTGGAACTCGTGCATGGGGAGCACATCATCCTCAAGGATCGTTCCGATGGCTGAGAATCTGCGCGCGCGGGCGGCCGCGGTGCGCGGGGCGCAGCGCGTCATCGGGAGCGCTCCCGCCGAACAGCGCACCGCCGCCCTGCGTGCGCTGAGAGACGTCCTCCTGCGCTCGCGGGGCGAGATCTCGCGGGCAAACGAGGAAGACCTCGCGTGCGCCGCGGAGGAAGGGCTCTCCGGACCGCTCCTCCACCGTCTGGGGCTGTCCGACGCCAAGTTCGAGAGCCTGCTCGAGGGCGTTGACGCGCTCGCCGAGGGCGAGGATCCCATCGACCGCGTCCTCACGCGCACGGAACTCGACGAGGGCCTCGTCCTCGAGTGCGTCCGGAGTCCGCTCGGCGTGCTCCTCATCATCTTCGAGAGTCGTCCCGACGCGGTGATCCAGATCGGGTCGCTCGCCATCCGCTCGGGGAACGGGGTGATCATGAAGGGTGGGCGGGAGGCCGCGCGCTCCAACGTCGTCCTCGTGGACTGCCTGCGGCGGGCGCTCGAGGTGGCGGGTCTCGATCCCCGGGCCGTGCTGGGCGTCCCGGACCGGCGGGACGTCGACGAACTGCTCGCCCTCGACGACCTGATCGATCTCGTCATCCCCAGGGGTTCGGGGGCGCTCGTGCGCTCGATCCAGGAGCGGAGCCGGATCCCGGTGCTTGGGCACGCCGAGGGCGTGTGCCACCTCTACGTCGACGCCTCGGCCGACCCGGCCATGGCGGTCAGGCTCGCGGTGGACGGGAAGTGCGACTACCCGGCGGCCTGCAACGCGACCGAGACGCTGCTCGTGCATGAGTCCTTCCTCCCGAAGCTGGGCTCGATCGGGGAGGCGCTGCGGGAGCGCGGCGTCGAACTCCGTTGTGACGAACCGTCCCGCCGGCTCCTGCCGTGGGCGGAAGCCGCCTCGGAAGTGGACTGGGGGCGTGAGTTCGGCGACCTCACGCTGGCGGTGCGGACCATGAGGAGCCTGGAGGAGGCTGTCGACCACATCCACACTTACGGGAGCAGCCATACCGACGCGATCGTGGCCGAGGATCGGGGCGTCGGGGAACGGTTCCTGAGAGCGGTCGACGCGGCGAGCGTGTTCCACAACGCGAGCACGCGGTTCGCGGACGGGTTCCGCTACGGGCTCGGGGCCGAGGTGGGGATCAGCACGGCGCGCATCCACGCGCGCGGGCCGGTGGGCGTTGAAGGTCTCCTGACGACGCGTTGGCTGCTACGCGGGGAAGGTCAGCGTGCCGCGGACTACGGCCCGGGCAAGCGCGCCTTCACGCACCGTTCTCTGGAGCTATAACCGGCGGATTCGCAGGTTGCGGTACCAGACCGGGTCGCCGTGGTCCTGGAGACCGAGGTGGCCCTCGTGGTGCCGGCCGTAGTCAGGCCACTGAACGAACTTGCTCCCCGCCACCTGGGCCTCCCATTCGGCGGAGCCGATCTCGTACTCGACGATCTGGACGCCGTTGAGCCAGTGGACGACCTGGTTGCCATGACGGACGATCCGCACCTCGTTCCACTCGCCGACCGGGCGCGTGACGTCCTCCGGCGGCGCGTGGAGGCCGTAGTTCGACCCCGCCGAGGTCAGGGGATTGCCGCCGTCGTAGTGCCCCGCGTTGTCCAGCACCTGCAGCTCCGGACCCGACTGGAAGGCGCTCTCGGTGTCCTCCGAGATGCCGAAGAAGACCCCGCTGTTGCCGGCGGGGCCGACCTTCCATTCGAGACGCAGGTCGAACTCGGTGTAGGTGTCGCGTGTGATGAGCGTCCCGCCCCCGACGCCGGGCGTGAAGGCGAGGGCACCATCGATCGCGCTCCAGCCCCCCGGGACATCCTCCATCTGGAACCCGCGCCACGCGTCGAGCGACGCGCCGTCGAAGAGGAGTTCGAACCCCTCGGCCACCTCCTCGGCGGAGAGTTGGTTGGCGGCTGCCTGGGTTTCGGCCGCGGCGTCCGACGCAGCGTCGTCCTCTGTCCGTGCCCCGGTTTCCGCCTGCGCGCAAGCCGAGGTTGCGAACATGGCGAAAGCCAGCGCTCCATACGGGCAGCGGGACAACGATCGGAACAAGCCTGTGTGTCGGTTCACGAGAGGTCCCCCGAATTCATCATGAGTATTACCGCTGCTGCATGGAGGCCGAGATCTACGCCGCAGGCGCGACAACGGCCTCACGGTAGACGGCCGACGAGTCAGCGACAAGCTGGACACAGGTGGACCCGATGCGCCGAAAGGCTCCGGCATTCGGCCATTCTCGTGCCCGAGCTCCCTAGGCTCAGGGACTGGCAAGCGGTTCCGTGCTTGACCATCCACGGACGATTAGTGACACTGGAGTGCATGTGCGGGCGGTTTGCTTGGGGCGGTCGTCATCTCACCGGAGGACATGCACCAGTTCTACGATTTCTTCGCGGGAGGAGGCATGGCGCTGGCGGGGCTCGGCGACCACTGGGAGTGCCTCTACGCCAACGACATCGATGAGAACAAAGCGCGGTGCTACGCCAAGAACTGGGGCGATGCACACCTACAGGTCGGTGATATCGCTGATGTAGAACCCAGCCAACTTCCCGGTCGCCCAGACCTTGCATGGGCGTCGTTTCCCTGCCAGGACCTTTCCCTCGCCGGGAGCGGCGAAGGCCTTGGGGGAGCACGATCCGGAACCTTTTGGCCTTTCTGGCGGCTCATGGAGGCGCTTCGAGCCGAGCGACGTCCCCCGCGTCTTGTAGTGCTTGAGAACGTGTGTGGCGCCATCACCTCGCACGGGGGGAAGGATCTCACCGAGATCGTCAGGGCGATATGCGACGGGGGATACGTGGTCGGGGCTCTCGTGATCGATGCGGAGCATTTTGTCCCCCAGTCCCGGAAGCGCCTGTTCATCATCGGCTTGCAGCAAACCGTGAAGGTCCCGGCCGAGACAATGAAGAACTCTCCCACCGACCTCTGGCACCCGCCGGCGCTCGTGAAGGCCCATGGCAAGCTGCCCGACGCACTCCGGAAGAAATGGATTTGGTGGAACATGGCCCCGCCACCACCACGACGGAGCATTCTGGCGGACATCGTCGAAACGGACGCCACAGGAGTGAGATGGCACACTGAGCAGGAGACCGCCCGGCTTCTTGAAATGATGACACCTTCCAATCGTCAGAAAATGGATCTTGCACGGTCTCTTGGTCGGCCCGTTGTGGGCACGGTCTATCGGCGTACGCGGCCAGATGGGTGCGGGGGACGAAGGCAGCGTGCAGAGGTACGCTTCGACGGCGTTGCCGGGTGCTTGAGGACGCCGCGTGGTGGATCGAGCCGTCAGACCATAATGATCGTCGATGGCAAGAGCGTCCGTACGAGACTCCTGAGTGCTCGCGAAGCCGCTCGCCTCATGGGCCTTCCCGATGAGTACTGGCTGCCTGACAACTACAATCAAGCCTACCATGTGTCGGGTGACGGACTGGTCGTTCCCGTCGTCAGACACCTGACGGAGCAGATTCTGGCCCCCTTGGTCGACTCCGAAGAGCTGAAAGCGGCGGCGGCCTAACCGGCCTGTGCCCAACCGTCCTCTAGAGGAACACCTTGCCGCGTTCGCTGAAGAACAAGGCTTTCGCGGCCAGAAAGGGCCCCTCTGCGTCGCCTTGGTCGTCACTCAGCATGCCAAGGAGAAAGGCCTGCCGCTTGACCCCGCGCAGCTCGTGACACCACGTGGTGGCCAGGTTGCAGGGCTTGGTAGGAGCGCGGTGCAATCGATACTTGGACGACACGGGATCCACCGAGTGCTCGCTGCGGAGGGGGGGCGTACAAGCCGCGGAAGCCTCGAGAACATGCGGAAGTACTCAGCTTGCCTGAACGAGCTGGGTGCCGACATCGATCTCGAGCGGGTGGAAACGTTCTGGATCGAAAGGGTTAGAGAGTTTTTTGCTGGAAAGCCGTTTAGGATCAGCCTCGATCCAGCAGCGTCAGTTCGGGCGGTCGTTCGCAACCTGATCGAACAGGCGACGAACCGCGAACGAGAGGTCGGCGGCGTCCACTACGCCGGGGCCGTGCTACAGCATCTCGTCGGGGCCACACTTGATTCCGCGCTGGGGCCCGACCAGATAGAGCATAATAGCTTCTCTACCGCGGATGCCCCGAAGGGCAGGGTCGGCGATTTTGCGATCGGCGATATCGCAATCCACGTGACGATGTTGCCGGGCACCCACCTACTCGAACGCTGCCGAGACAATCTCGAGGCTGGTCTTCGCCCGGTCATCATCACCCGTGGCCCCGGATCGGCCGTCGCGCACGAACTTGCCCACCGCTACACCATCGAGCACCGCATCGATGTCTTCGAAATTGGCCAATTCGTGGCGATTAGCGTCTACAATCTTGGCATGTATGCCGCCGAGGGGCGTCGCGCCGCCATACGCGGCATCGTGCAGCGGTACAACGAGATCATCGACCGGGTCGAAACTGACCCGAGTATCAAGATCGATCTCAGGGCATGAGCGAAACGCCCGAACGTCGCAGTCGCACTATGCGGGCCGTTCGGAGCCACGACACAGGCCCCGAACTTGCCGTGCGCCGAATGGTTCGAGAAATGGGCTATGGATACCGGCTGCACCAGAAGGACTTACCGGGAAAGCCGGATCTTGTCTTCCGAGGTCGGCGGAAGGCAGTGTTCGTTCACGGGTGCTTTTGGCACGGCCACGGGTGCCCCCGCGGAGCGCGACGTCCGAAGAGAAACCGTGAATACTGGACGGCGAAGATCTCCCGTAACCGGGAGCGCGACGAAAGGAACATCCAGGAGCTTGTGTCCGTCAGGTGGGATGTTCTTGTCTTGTGGGAGTGCCAACTGCGTGACTCCGATCGCCTGAGAGGTCTCATCAAGGCTTTCCTGGATCTGGACTCGACGGGTCGCCGGGTTAGCGACCAGAGCACAGCGAAAGCCACAATAGATGAGGCAACTAACGCCCAAGACGTAGCGCTTGCAGAAGAAGTGTTGGAACGCATACGGATCGGTGACGAAGAGCTGATAGATGCACAGGAGATGTGGGGCCGAACCAGATGAGCCAATCGGAGTCCAACCGTGCAGTGAGGCGACGCCACATCGGTACTCACCGTTCTAATACACCTTGTGACCTGCAGAAACCGAACGTGTCTCGATGGAAGACCGAGGATGGCGCCACCATCCGGAGATGACGGTCAGCGGCGGCCGCCGGCGATGCGGGTGGCTTCGGGGCGCCGGCGGAGGGCGAGCATGCTCCACGTCCCGAGGGCCGGGCCGATGGCGAGCGGGGCGAACGCCCACTCCCAGCCGAGCGCCGCTTCCCACACCGGGATGAGGCGGATCGTGGCGACGGTGAGCAGGAAGCCGATCGCGGTCTGCAGCGTGAGCGCGGTGCCGATGTACTCAGGCTCGGTGAGTTCACTGACGCAGGCGGAGAACTGCGCGGAGTCGGCGACGATGGCGAACCCCCACACGAGACAGACCGCCGCGACGGCCCAGGCGGGGCCGCCGAAGAGGGGCCCGATGACCAGGCAGCAGGCGCCGCTGATCACCATGCTCCAGCTCGTCACGACCGTTCGCCCCAGGCGATCCGCGAGCACGCCCGCCGCGGCGGCGCCCAGCCCCCCGGCGGCGATGGTCCCGAAGGCCAGGAACGACGCGAAGGAGGGGGTGGTGCGGAGGCTCGCGTCCGTGGCGAAGCTCGCCGCGAGGAAGGCGGGAATCCAGGTCCACATGGCGTACAGTTCCCACATGTGCCCGAAATAGCCGCCGTTGGCGAGCATCGTCGCCCGGTCGGCGAAGATGCGCCGCACGACGCGGGGATCGAAGGGCGCGGCCGGCGCCTGGTGGGGACCGGTGCGCAGCCCGGTCGCGGCGAGGACCGCGGCCGCCACGGCGAGCGCTGACGCCAGCAGGAGGACGGGCTGCCAGGCGCCGATCCCTCCGAGCGGCCGCAGCAGGTGGGGCATCGCGCTCCCCACCGAGAGAGCGCCGATGAGGACCCCGATCGCCATCCCGCGCCCGGCGCGAAACCAGCCGGCGACGATCTTCATCCCGGGTGGGTAGACGCCCGCCAGCGCGACCCCCGTCACGAAACGCAGGACGAGCGCGGGGGCGAGGCTCTCGGCGAAGAGGGCGATCGCGGTCGTGGCGGCGGCCCCGAGGAGCGCCGATCCCGCCATCAGCCGGCGCGGGTCCCATATGTCCGAGAGGGTGAGCAGCGCCGAGAGGACCGCTCCCGCGGCGAAGCCGAGCTGCACCGATGTGGTGAGCCAGGCCGCTCCCGAGCCGCCGAGCCCCCACGCGTCGCGCAGCTCCGGCACGACCGCGCTGGCCGAGAACCAGAGCCCCATCGCGAGCAGCTGGACCAGCGCGAGGAGGGCGAGCTGACGGTACCGCTGCGGGCCGGTGTCCCGGGAGCGCGGGGTCACGGGGCGTCGGCGGGTGACGTCGCGGCTAGCCCTCGCTGTCCGCGAACTGTCGCTGCAGGCTCCGGACGACGGCGGGGTCGGCGAGCGTCGTCGTGTCGCCCAGCGCCCGTCCCTCGGCCACGTCGCGCAGGAGCCGCCGCATGATCTTCCCGCTCCGCGTCTTGGGCAGTTCGGCCGCGAAGATGAGGTCCGCCGGCCGCGCGATGGCGCCGATCTGGGTCACCACATGCGCCCGCAACTCCTGCCGCAATTCCTCGGATGTCTGTACGCCCTCGACCACGCTCACGAACGCGGCCACCGCCTGCCCCTTGATCTCGTCCGAACGCCCCACCACGGCCGCCTCCGCGACCGCCGCGTGGTCGACCAGCGCCGACTCGACCTCCATCGTGCCGATCCGGTGGCCGGCCACGTTCAGCACGTCGTCGACGCGGCCCATGATCCAGTAGTAGCCGTCCTCGTCCACGCGCGCCCCGTCGCCCGGGAAGTAGATGCCGGGCCACTTCGACCAGTAGGTCTCCCGGTATCGTTCCTCGTCTCCCCACACCCCCCTCAGCATCCCCGGCCAGGGCGAGGTGATCGCGAGATAGCCGGACTCGGCCGGGTTCCCCGCCTCGTCGAGGATCGCCGCCTCGATCCCCGGGAAGGGGACGGTGGCCGACCCCGGCTTCGTCGTGATCGCGCCCGGGAGCGGCGTGATCATGATCCCGCCCGTTTCGGTCTGCCACCATGTGTCGACGATCGGACAGCGGGTGCCGCCGATGTTCTCGTGATACCAGACCCAGGCCTCCGGATTGATCGGTTCGCCGACCGTCCCGAGCAGCCGGAGCTTCGAGAGGTCGTATCCCGCGGGCCAGTGATCGCCCCACCGCATGAAGGCGCGGATCGCCGTGGGCGCCGTGTAGAACACGGTCACCCCGTAGCTCTCGCACAGGGCCCAGAAGCGGCCCCGGTCGGGCCAGTCCGGGGACCCCTCGTACATGAGGACGGTCGCGCCGTTCGAGAGCGGACCGTAGACGATGTAGGAGTGGCCCGTGACCCAGCCCACATCGGCCGTGCACCAGTAGATGTCGTCTTCCCCGAGATCGAACACCCACTTCGTCGTCGCGGTGACCTGCGTCATGTAACCGCCGGTCGAGTGCATGACGCCCTTCGGTTTCCCCGTCGTCCCCGACGTGTAGAGAATGAAGAGGAGGTCCTCCGCATCCATGCGCTCGGCCGGACACTCGGGAGAGGCGTCCGCGATCAGGTCGTGGTACCAGTGGTCCCGGCCCTCGACCATGTCGCACGACGGCGTCTCGACCGCGTCCCCGTACGGCGCCGCCTCCGGGTCCGTGGCCGCGGAGCGGCACACGACGACGACGCTGCTCACGTAGTCGAGGCCCTCGATCGCCGCGTCGGTGCTCGCCTTGAGCGGGATGATCGCGCCGCGGCGATATCCCCCGTCCGCCGTGATCACGCAGCGTGCTCCGGCATCCTCGATCCGGTCGCGGAGCGACTGCGGGGAGAAGCCGCCGAAGACGACCGAGTGCGGCGCCCCGATGCGCGCGCAGGCGAGCATGGCGATCGCAGCCTCCGGGATCATCGGAAGGTAGATCGCGACCCGGTCGCCCTTGCCGACGCCGAGTCCCCTGAGCGCGTTGGCGAAGCGGCACACCTCCTCGTGCAGTTCGCGGTAGGTGTACGTCCGCCTGTCTCCCGGCTCGCCTTCCCACAGCAACGCAAGCGCCGAGCCGTGCGCCTCGAGGTGCCGGTCGAGACAGTTGTGCGCCGCGTTCAGGGCGCCGCCCACGAACCACTTCGAGAACGGCGGGTTCCACTCCAGCACTTCCCGCCAGGGTTGGAACCAGTCGAGTTGCCGGGCCCACGCCTCCCAGTAGCCCTCGCGGTCCCGCGCGGCCTCGTCATATGGTCCGCGATCGGCGACGTGCGCGGCCTCCGCGAAGGCGGCTGGCGGCTCGAAGGTTCGCTTCTCGTCGAGCAGGACGTCGATTTCCCGATGCTGTTCTGTCATGGAAACGCTCGGATCGGCGAGGGGATCGCGGGACGCGCTTGTCACGGCGTCGCCCGGGCCGCCATTTAGCGGTCCGGTCCGGAGACGGTCGGCGTGACATTAGACGACGTCCGCCGGAGCACGCAAGAAACCCCGGCGTGCCGTGAGGACAAAGAACGGAATCCCATGAACGACGGCACTCTCCAACTGATTCTCATCGGCGCCGGAGGACTCGTCGCGCTCCTCGCGCTGGTCTTCGGCGTCTGGATCGGGCTCGGGTCTCCGGGGCTGCATGACAGGTACGAACAGACGGGGAAGGCGCCGCGCCAATCTCCCTGGCGCTGGCTGCTGGCGGGTCGCCGGCGCGCCCGTTCCAGCCGTTTCGACGCGGTGCTGCGGGACGAGGAGGAGGGCCCGGAGCCGGAACCGGAATCGGACCGCCCGAGGCCGAACTTCAGCCGCGGGCGACGCTTCCGCCGCTAGCTGCCAAGCTAACCATCGTCCCCGTCTTCGTCGTACGCCCAGACACAGAGGTCCTCCCCGCGCGCCTCGCAGCGGGAGTGGACGATGCGGGGTCCCGTCGCGCGGTGCTGCTCGAGGATCTCGTCGATCAGGCCGACCAGGAGCGCGCAGCCGTGGCTGCCGTCCGTCGCGTGCGCGGGGAGCCCCCCTTCGATTTCGAGCGCCCTGCTCCCCTTCGCGACCCGGACGGGTGAGCCGGGACACAGACGGCGGGCGATGCTCCCCGACCATTTCCAGGCGCGCCAGCGCCGCAAGCGCAGGGGCAGGAGCCGCGCCGCAATACCGCGCCCGAAACCCTGGTTACGCATGCTCACGCGCGCCAGGCCATGCCCGGCCGCCTCGAAGATCGCCGCGGCATCGGCGCGGCGATCGACCAGCCTGAAAAGGCTCGCCACCTCGTCCGCCGTCACATCCTCGCGTTCGGCTTCGTAGCGACGGATCTGGTTCGTTACCACGCGGGAAAGCCCCAGCCTTCGCCGAAGGTTGAGGGACTGGTCCGTGAAGCCCAGTTCGTCCGGATCGTCCGGCATATCCAGATCCCGGAGGGCCGTCAGGAGCGCCAGGGGGACGGCCGCGGGAATCTCGCCCGGGAACCGCCGCTCTTGTGGGGTTGAGAACTCGATTGGCATATAGAAAGGGAGGCTATGACGGGCGACCGGGGCGAGCAACCGGCGTCACGGACCGCCACAAGAGACCGCAGGGCAACCCGGGAGGCAACATGAGAGCACCAGTCACGAAGGAAACGACGCACGCGCTGCTGCGCATCGTCGCCGGCGTCATGCTATGGCAGCACGGCGCCCGAAAGCTCTTCGGCTGGCTGGGCGGCAACGCCGCCGATTCCTGGTTCGCATGGCCCGTCGGTATCGCCGGGATCATAGAGTTCTTCGCGCCGATCCTCATCATCCTCGGGATCCGCACCCGTTACGTCGCCTTCCTCCTCACGGGACACCTCGCGGTGGTCTACTGGTGGTGCCACTTCTTCGGCCGCGAGATGGAGTTCTGGCCGATCGTGAACGGCGGAGAACTGGCCATCCTGTACTGCGCCATCTTCCTCTTCCTGTGGACGACCGGCGGCGGGAAGTGGAACCTGGACCACCTCATCCCGGGCCCCGGCCGGGAAGACTAGCCGACCACGGGCGTACGTTGTTCGGCCGCCGCTCCGGCCCCACATTGTGCGGCCGGACGGCGGCTTCCGCAGGGTGCCGCCGTCTCGCGCATCCCCCCGGCGTGACCTTTCGTCTCGCCAGGCGCTGCTAACGGACGGAGCGAACCCGCGACCCATGTACGACCCCAGAGCCGTCGAAGCCCGCTGGCAGGCGTGGTGGGAGGAAAACGGGACGAACGCGCCCGACCTCGATGCCGCCGAGAGGCCGTTCTTCAACCTCATGATGTACCCCTATCCGTCGGCGGAGGGGCTTCACGTCGGCAACCTCTATGCCTTCACGGGCGCGGACATCTACGGCCGCTTCCGGCGACTGCGGGGCGACGACGTTTTCGAACCCATCGGGTACGACGCGTTCGGGATCCACTCCGAGAACCACGCGCTCAAGGTGGACACGCACCCGATGGAACTGATCCCCTCGAACATCCGCAACTTCGAGCGGATGCTGAGGGCGGCGGGGCTCATGACCGACTGGTCGCGCACCGTCGATACGACGGATCCCCGCTACTACAGGTGGACGCAGTGGATCTTCGTCCAGCTGTTCAAGGCGGGCCTGGCGGAGAAGAAGGAAGCGGCAGTCAACTGGTGCCCGAAGGACCAGACGGTCCTCGCGAACGAACAGGTGATCGGCGGGCTGTGCGAACGCTGCGACGCGGCGGTCGAGCAGCGCATGCTGAGCCAGTGGTTCTTCCGGATCACCCACTACGCGCAGCGGCTGCTCGACAACCTCGAGTGGATCGACTGGTCCGAGACGACGAAGACGGCGCAACGCAACTGGATCGGGCGCTCGGAAGGGGCGCGGCTCCATTTCCCGCTCGCCGGTACCGACGGAGCGGAGGGAGACCGGATCGAGGTGTTCACGACCCGCCCCGACACGCTCTACGGGGCGACGTTCATGGTCCTGGCGCCCGAACACCCCTTCGTCGAACGGCTCACGACGGACGAGCGGCGCGCCGAGGTGGAGGCGTACGTCCAGGCCGCCGCGGCCATCGACCTCGTGGAGCGGCAGAAAGCGGACGACCGGGAGAAGACCGGCGTCTTCACGGGCGGTTTCGCGCGGAACCCGGCCACCGGCGAGGACATCCCCGTGTGGGTCGCAGACTACGTGCTCATGGACTACGGGACCGGCGCGATCATGGCCGTGCCCGGACACGACCAGCGCGACTTCGACTTCGCGCGGCAGTTCGGGCTCTCGATCGTCCAGGTCGTCTGCTCCCGCGCGGCCCTCCCCGAGAGCGCGGACCCGCGGGAGGTTCCGGGAGACGGCGGGACGTCCGCGTTCGTCGAGCATACGCCCGACGAGATCCTCATCAACTCCGGCCGTTTCAGCGGCATGGAGGCGGACGCGGGCGGGCGCGCGATCACCGAGTGGCTGGCGGAGCGCGGCCTCGGGGCGCCCGAGGTCAACTACCGGCTGCACGACTGGTGCATCTCGCGTCAGCGGTACTGGGGGCCGCCGATCCCCATCATCTACTGCGACGCCTGCGGTGCGCAGGCGGTGCCGGAGGAGGACCTGCCCGTCGTCCTCCCCTTCGTCGAGGACTTCCGTCCCACGGCGACGGGGGTGAGTCCGCTCGCCCGCGACGAGGCGTTTCACGCCACGACGTGCCCGGCCTGCGGGGCGGATGCGCGACGGGAGACGGACGTCTCCGACACCTTCCTCGACTCGGGCTGGTACTTCCTGCGCTACCCCTCGACCGAGTTCGACGACCGGCCGTTCGACGCGGCGCGCACGCGGAAGTGGCTGCCCGTGAGCAGTTACATCGGGGGCGAGGAGCACTCCGTCCTCCACCTCCTCTACTCCCGCTTCCTCACCATGGTGCTGAGCGACCTCGGGCACCTCTCGTTCGAGGAGCCCTACGACCGCTTCCGCAAGCACGGGCTGCTCATCAGGGAGGGCGCCAAGATCTCGAAGTCGCGCGGGAACGTGATCCTGCCCGACGAATACATCGAACGCTTCGGCGCGGACACGTTCCGCGTGTACCTGATGTTTCTCGGGCCCTTCCAGCGTGGCGGCGATTTTCGCGACAGCGGTCTGGCGGGTCCGGATCGGTTCCTGAACAAGGTGTGGGACAGCGTGACGGCGGCGGTCGAGTCGGGGCGGACGGGGTTCGACGACCCGGGCGTGGAGCGGGCGCTGCACGCCACCGTGAAGCAGGTCTCGGAGGACCTCGAGGCGCTGAGCTACAACACGGCGATCGCGGCGATGATGGACTGCCTGAACACGCTGCGGTTCGGAGGGCGCACCGCCTCGATCGACGAGGTGCGGCCGCTCGTCATCCTGCTCGCGCCGGTGGCCCCGCACATCGCCGAGGAGCTATGGGCCCGTCTCGGAGAGGAGTCGAGCGTGTTCGATCACGCCGAGTGGCCGGCCTGGGACGAGCGCAAGCTGGCGGTCGACGAGGTCGAGCTTCCGGTACAGGTGAACGGGAGGCTGCGGGCCACGATCCGCGTCGCCCGCGGCGCCCCGGAGGCTGTCGTGCGCGAGGCGGCGCTGGCCGAGGCGAACGTCATCCGGCGGCTCGACGGGGCGGAGATCCGCAAGGTGATCCACATCCCGGACCGCATGCTGAACCTCGTGATCTCGTAGTTCGGCGTAGTTCGGCGACCGCGGGGACGGCGGGTGGCCGTCACCACTCGACGGAACCCTCCTCGTCCGTGTCGATGCGGGCCGGGGTTCCCCCCTCGCCGAAGAGGAAGATCCGCAGGTTCGTGTAGAGGAACTCGCGTGCCGACGTTTCGTGGAGCTTCAGGCCGTAGTGGTTGATGAGGAGCATCTGCCGCTCCTTCCACTCCTCCCAGCAGGACGTACAGATTTCGGCCACGATCCGTGTCCCCAGCTCGCCCGGGAAGGGGTTGCGGCCGATCCTCCCCTGATCGTCGCGGTCGCAGCGCGTGCAAGCGAATGATTCCGTCATCCCGGACCTTCCGTCAGGCGGGTGAGGGCCTCCCACGGGTCGCCGGCCGACGCCTCCCGCATCAGCGCCTCGACGGAGGGGACCAGTTCGCCGCGGGCCGTATAGACGCGCTCGAAGTCATCCAGCCTCGTGTAGTACAGCAGGCGCGAGATGATCCACGCGTTGTCGAGACCGGCGGGATCGATCAAGCCGTACTGCCCCGCCCGGAGTTGCGGCCTGTACTCCGTCTCGAAGCGGCGCGCGGCCTCCTCGAACACCTCCCGTTTGGCGACCCGCTTCGCGTCGTCCGGCATGTCGGAGGCGTACACGTCCTCGAGCGGCTCGAGAATGGAGTGGAAGAAGCGGCCGAACACCCTCGTGTCGTCCCAGCGCAACCGCGCCCGCTCGCAGGCGCTCGCGTCCCGCACCGCGTCGCAGAAGAACTCGATCGCGCCGCGGTGCCCCACGAAGTTGGCGAAGCTCTCGTTGAAGTCCGCCTGACCGGTGGGGAAGTAGGTGCTGTGCGTGATCTCGTGGATCACCGTCTCGACGAGCCCGAGACTGTCGAGGCGCAGCGTGGTCGACATGATGGGGTCGGGGAACCAGCCCAGCGTCGAGAAGGCGGAGACCGCGCGCACGGACACGTCGTATCCCTCGGCGGCGAGGCCGGCGGCCTCCGCGCGGGCGTCCTCGAAGTCGAAGTAGCCCTTGTAGGGAAGGTGGCCCACGATCGGGAACCACCACGTCTTCCAGCGGAGTTCGAATTCGGGCGCGGCGAGCACGGTCAGGACCAGCGTGTCCCGGTGCAGCTGGGTGAACGACTCGTAGCTCGCGCCCGCGCGCAGGCCGAGGTCGCGTTCGGCGAAGTCCCGCGCGTCGAGCACGAGCCGCAGCTTGTCGCGGGTCTCCCGGGCCACGGTCGTATCGTGGATCACGGCGCGGATCGGCCGCCGGGCCGAGAGGATACGGGCCTCCTCCCAGCCGGCCCGTAGCACATAGGCCGGCGAGCAGCCGCCCGCGCAGAGCAGGAGGAGCGCCGCGAACGCGCGGATGCCCGTGGTCATGCGCACCGGACGTAGTGGAGATGCGCGCTCACGTCGTCGCGGCGGTACTTCCGCCGCGGACCGTCGGCGTCGCTCCGGTAGCGGCGGTACGGCCGGCGGAAGAACCGGTACGTGTCGGGCAGCCCTCGTTCGCGCAGGGCGCGCTCGATCCCGGCCCGGTCGAGCAGCCCCTCGTCGTAGTAGCTGAACAGGATGTGGCGTGCATCGGCCGCCTCCAGCACCTCGCGCAGCGCCCCCGCAGCCCGGTGCTTCCGGCACCAGTCCGACCGCGACCCCTCGTCGGGGATGAGACCCGTCTTCCCGCGGATCTCGGGCGGCGGGGTCCAGCCGAGCGCGAGGAGTTCCGGAATGTGATAATACCCCGGGTATTGCCGGCTGTTGTACGGAGGGTCGAGGTAGACGAGATCGACGGGACCGATGGTTGCGAGGCGTCGGGCGGCGGGGCCCCGGAACGCGCTGCACGCTCCGGCGCCGTTCTGGCGTGGTGTCGGTTTGAGCGGACGCAGTTCGAGCGGGCGCCGGGCGTTGGGCTGCATCGTCTTGACGAACGAGGCGTACACGCCGGTCGTGTTGGCGACCCGGTCGGCGGCCTCGATGAGGGTCGCGATGAGCAGCTGCGCCTCGGCCCGCCCGAGACGGGCCTCGCGGGTCCAGCGCTCGATCCGCGTCCGGATGCCGTCGATCTTCCGGCCGTTCTCGGGCGAGAAATACATGCGGCCGTGCTCGCGGCCGGCCGCGCCCTGGAGGGTGTAGTGCTCGGAGACGAACCCGTGGCCGTCGGATCCCGCCGGCTCGTCCAGATCCGCGAGCCACGCCAGGAGTGTGCGGTAGCCGACGTTCTCCGCCCCCGTCCCGTTCCGGGCCCCCGCGGGAAGCAGAGAAGCCGGGAAACGAGGCGCGTCGTCGAGTTCGACGCGGGCCACCTGCAGCGCGTAGGAGGCCGCCAGCAGGTCGCCGCAATGGACCTGCCAGCCCGCCTCCTTGAGTGCCATGGAGACGCTGGCGGTCCCGGCGAACGGGTCGCACGCCACCCCGGGCGCCCGCTGGATGCGGCGCACGTGGTGCATGAGGAAGGGGATGAGTTTCGTCTTGTTCCCGAGATAGCGCACGCGGGAGAATATAAGGCCCTGCCGCGGGCGAAAAGTTCGGACGCGGCGGCGTGAACGCGGGGGCGCGGCTCTCGGGGGCGGCGGCGCGGGTGGCGCCGGCGGCGGAGGCGCTGCTCGGGCGGGTGCGGCCGGACATCGGGCGGGCGCTGGCGGGCCGCCGCCGGGCCGCCGCGGAGCTGGTGGCCTGGGGGCGCCGGAGGGCGCCCGGGCCGCTGGTGTGGCTCCACGGCGCCTCGGCCGGCGAGCTGCTCGGCGCGGCGCCGGCCATCCGCACCCTTCGGTCGCGTGGCGCCGACCGCTCCGGCCGGCGCGCCCAGCTCCTCGCGACGCATTCCTCGCCGTCCGGCCGCGCGGCGCTCCCGTGGCTGGACGCGGACCACGCCGCGTATCCGCCGCTCGACCGGAGACGGGACTGCGACGCGGCGCTGGCCGCGCTGCGGCCCGGGCTGCTCGTGTTCGCGAAGCTGGACGTGTGGCCCGGTCTCGCCGCCGCCGCCGCGAGGGCCGGGGTGCCGACGGCGCTCATCAACGGCACGGTACGGGCCGGGAGCCGGCGGGCCGGTCCGGTGGCGCGGTGCCTGTTCCGCCCATCGTACGCACGGCTCGAAGCGGTGGGCGCCGCGAGCCCGGAGGATGCCCGGCGGCTCGTGGCCCTCGGCGTCCGCGCCGACCGGTTGGGAGTGACCGGGGACGCGGCGTTCGACCTGGCTCTCGAGCGCGCGGACCGGGCCCGCGCGGATGGCTCCGAGGCGGCCTTCCGGGCCGCGCTCGGCGGACCGGGCGAGGGGACGCTGCGCCTCATCGCCGGTTCGACGTGGCCGGCCGACGAGCGGGCGTTGCTCGACGGCGTCGCGGCCGCGCGGCGGGCGGGTGGCCCGGTCTGGCAGCTGGTGATCGCGCCGCACGAGCCGACCGCCGCGCATATCGACGAGCTGGTCGCCTCGTGCGCGGCCCGCGGGGAGCGCGCGGTCCGCTGGAGCCGGCTCGGCGAATCCGCCGGGCCGCCGGCCGGCGCGGTCATCGTGTTGGACGAGGTCGGGCGGCTCGCGGAACTGTACGCGGCGGGCGATGCGGCCTGGGTCGGCGGCGGCCTCGGGGGCACCGGGCTCCACAACGTGCTCGAGCCCGCCGCCGCCGGGCTGCCCGTCCTCTTCGGCCCGCGGCACGACCGGGCCGACGCGCTGGCCCTCGAAGCGGCCGGCGGCGGGCTCGGCTCTCCGGCCGGCGCGCTCGCCGACACCCTGTCCAGGCTGGTCGACCCGCGGCTCCGCGAGCACCACGGCCGGGCCGCGCGCGCCTTCGTCGAGGCCGGCGCCGGCGCCGGCACCCGCACGGCGGATCTGCTTTCCTCCCTCTGGCCCGGTTAGCGCCGCGCGCCGGACCCCCCGCCCCCGGCGGTCAGCTCTCGAGCATCGAGCGTTTCGGTCCGAGCACGAACCAGAGCACGGGGCCCACGATCGGGCACAGGAAGATCACCGTCACCCAGAGGATCTTCTCCCGCCCCGGCGCCCCGGAGAAGGCGATCAACCACGTGGCCCAGAGGTTCAGGGCGACGAGCAGGAGCGCGAGCATCCAGCGAGTATCCAGCCCGGCAGCCCACTCGAGGGCCGCGTTCATGCGGCCGCCGTCGGCTTCCGGAACTGGAGCCGGTGGAGCTGCGCGTAGAGGCCGCCCCGGTCGAGCAGCGTGTCGTGCGTGCCGGACTCGGTGATCCGCCCCTGATGGAGGACGAGAATCCGGTCGGCCCCCCGGATCGTCGACAACCGGTGCGCGATCACGAGGCTCGTCCGCCCTCGCATGAGGCGCTCGAGCGCCGTCTGGATCTCCGCCTCGATCTCCGAGTCCACCGAACTCGTGGCTTCGTCGAGCAGCAGGATGGGCGGATCCCCCGCCAGGGCGCGGGCGAAGGAGACGAGTTGCCGCTCGCCGACCGAAAGGTTGCCGCCCCGCTCGCTGAGAGGTTCGTCGTACTTCTTCGGGAGTCGCGCGAGGTGCCGGTCGACGCCCACCTGTCGCGCCGCCTCGCGGATCTCGTCCGCGCCGATCCCCTCCCGGTCGAGCGCGATGTTGTCCGCCGCGGTTCCCGAGAACAGATAGACATCCTGCAGCACGAGACCCATCCGGTGCCGCAGGTCGGCGAGCCGGAGGTTGCGAATGTCCACGCCATCCAGCGTGATGCGTCCCCGCTGCGGCTCGTAGAAGCGCATGAGGAGGCTGAACAGCGTCGTCTTGCCGGCCCCGGTGGCGCCGACCACGGCCAGCCGCTGGCCCGGTGCCGCCACGAAGTTGATCCCGCGCAGCACCCATCCGTCGTCGGGTGCGTCCCCGTCGAGCCGCCCCTCGGCCCCCTCCCATGCCGCCGCGTTCGCCAGCGCGGGCGTCGTAATGCCCGCCGCGTCCTCCTCCGGCGAGAGATACCGGAACCACACGTCCTCGAACTCGATGCGGCCCCTCACCGCCGCCGGATCGACCGGCCGCCGCGGGTCCTCGATCCCCGGGGCCTCGTCCAGCAGCCGGAAGATCCGCTCCGAACTCGCCATCGCCCCCTGCAGGATGTTGTACTTCTCCGACAGATCCTGGATGGGACGGAAGAACCGTCTCGCGTACTGCAGAAAGGCGACGATGACCCCGATCGTCAGCGTTCCCTCCAGGGCCTGGTTGCCGCCGTACCAGATGATCAGCGCCAGCGCGACCGAGGCGAGCACCTCGATGACCGGAAAGAAGAGCGCGTAGTAGGTGATGGACCGGAGGTGCGCCTCGAGGTGGTCGTCGTTGATCTCGCGGAACCACCGCGCGGTCATCGCCTCCTGCCGGAAGAGTTGCACGACCCGCACACCCGTGATGCGCTCCTGCAGATAGGCGTTGATGCGTGCCAGCCGGACCCGGATGTCGCGGTAGGCCTCGCGGACCCTCCTGCGGAAGACCCAGGCGGCCACGAACACGAGCGGGAGCACGGAGAACGTCACGAGGGCGAGCCGCCAGTCCATGACCAGCATGGCCACCATGATGAAGCCGACGGTGAACACGTCCCCGAAGATCGTCACGACCCCCGACGTGAACATCTCGTTCAGGACCTCGACGTCGCTCGTGAGCCGGGTCATCAGCCGTCCGACCGGGTTCCGGTCGTAGTAGGCGAGCCGGAGGCGCTGGAGATGACGGAAGATCTCCTGCCGGAGGTCGAGCATCACATTCTGGCCGATCCATGTGGTGAGGATCGTGCGCCCGTACTCGAGTACGCCGGAGAGGAGGAGCGAGATGAAGAAGATGATCGCGAGATTGCGGAGCGCGCCGAAGTCACGGCGCGGGATGGCCCCGTCGATGACCTCCATCGTCAGCCAGGGCCCGATCAGCGCCAGGCCGGAGGCCGCGATGAGCATGACGACGGCGATCGCTACCCTGAGCCGGTAGGGCCTGAGGTAGGCGAGCAATCGCCTCATGAGGCGGGCGTCGTACGCCTTGCCGAGCGCTTCTTCTTCCTGGAGCGGGCCGTCGGGCGTCTGCATGCCGCATAGTACCGACTCGTCCGCTCGCTTCCAATCAGGTTGGCGCGGGTCCGCGCCGCCGGCCATCATCCTCGTATGACCGACCGGATTCGGGTCCGAGGCGCCCGGCAGCACAACCTCAAGGGCGTCGACATCGACATCGAGCGCGGGGCCCTCACGGTCCTCACGGGGCCCTCCGGCTCGGGAAAATCGAGCCTCGCCTTCGACACGATCTACGCGGAGGGGCAGCGCCGGTACATCGAGTCGCTCTCCACCTACGCGAAGCAGTTCCTCGAGCGGATGCCCAAGCCGGCCGTCGATCTCGTCGAGGGCGTGAGCCCTTCCGTCGCCATCGACCAGAGCAACCGGGTGCAGTCGAGCCGCTCGACGGTGGGGACGATCACGGAGGTGTACGACTACCTGAGGCTGCTGTGGGCGCGCGTCGGCACCACGGTGTGTCCCGGCTGCGCCCGTCCCGTCGTCCCCGATACGGTGACCTCGGCCACCGACGCGCTCCTCGCCCTCGGCCCAGGGGTCCGGCTCGCGATCGCCTTCCCGCTCGCCCGGCGCGAGCGCGGGACGGGCGCCTGGGCCGTGGAGAGTCTGCGGGCGCGGGGCTATGTACGGGTGCTGGCGGATGCCGTCGAGTTCTACCTGCCGGACATCGACCTCGAGTCGGAGGCGGGCGCCGCCGCGGTTCGCACCCTGGCCCGGGCGAGCGACTTCCTGGTCGTGGTGGACCGCGTGTCGGCCCGGGAGGCGGACCGGGAACGCATGGCGGATTCGCTCGCCGCCGCCTTCGCCGAGGGCGGCGGTGCCGCCCTGGCGCTCGCCTACGCGCCCGGCTCCGCTTCCCCCGAACGACATCTGTTCGAGGAGTCCCACCGGTGCGCGGCGTGCGGTGACACCTTCCCGCGCCCGACGCCCGCCCTGTTCAGCTTCAACAGCCCGGCCGGCGCGTGCGAGACCTGCACGGGGTTCGGCGCCGTGCTCGAGTACGCCGCCGAGTTGATCGTCCCCGACCCTCGGCGATCGCTCGATGCGGGGGCCCTGGATCCGTGGGCGAAGCCTCGCTACACGCGAGAGCGGACGAGACTGCGCGAGTTCGCGAGATCGGTCGGGCTGGATGTTTCGGCGCCGTGGGAGACGCTGCCCGCGGAGGCGCGAAGCGTGTTGCTGGAGGGTGGACGATACGCCGGAGAACGGTTCCGGGGCGTGATCCCCTTCCTTCGCTCGAAGGAGAACAAACGCTACAAAGCGTACATCCGCGTCTTTCTGCGCCAGTATCAGCTTCCTGAGCGGTGTCCCGGCTGCGGGGGAGCGCGGCTGAAGGCGGAGGCGCTCAACGTCCGCGTAGCCGGGCGCCATATCGCCGATCTCGCGGGACGGACGGTGGCGGAGATCCGCCGCTGGCTGTCGGGAGACCTCGACCTCCCCCCGTTCGGGCGGCGGACGGCGGAGACGATCCTGCGGGAACTCGAGCACCGGATCTCGTTCCTGGGCGAGGTCGGGCTGGGGTATCTGACGCTGGATCGGCAGGCGCGCTCCCTGTCGGGCGGCGAGATGCAGAGGATCCGGCTCGCGAGCTGTCTCGGCAGCCGGCTCGTGAACACGCTCTACGTCCTCGATGAGCCGACGATCGGGCTCCACCCGCACGACATCGAGGTGTTCACGGGCGTACTCGAACGGCTCGCGGGCCGCGACAACACCGTGCTCGTCGTGGAACACGAACCCGCGGTGCTCGAACGGGCGGACCGGATCGTGGAACTGGGCCCGAGGGCGGGCGAGCAGGGCGGCGAGATCGTGTTCGACGGCGCCTGGGAGAGCCTCCTCGCCGCGGAGACCGGCACCGGGCGCGCGCTGGCGCGACGAGCCCTGGCGCCCCGAACCGGCGGTCCGAGCCGGGTGTCGCGGCCGGTCCGGCGTCGCGGCCGACGCCCGGAGCCGGGCGCGGAACTCGTGCTGCGCGGGGCCCGGCTGCACAACGTGCGGGGCATCGACGTGACGATCCCCCTCGGTTCGCTCACGCTGGTGACCGGCGTCTCGGGGTCCGGCAAGTCGACCCTGGTCCATGGCGTGCTCTTCCACGCGCTCGAGAAGGAAGTGGCCGACCGGTCCTCGGCCAAGCCACACCTCGGCGAGCCGGCGGGTTCCTGGGAGAAGCTCGAGGGGGCCGAACTGCTCGACGACGTCGTCCTCGTCGACCAGCGGCCGATCGGACGCACGCCGCGCTCCAACCCGGCCACCTACATCGGGGCCTTTACGCCCCTCCGCAATGCGTACGCGGCCACCCCCGAGGCGCGCGCCCGCGGATACGAAGCCGGCTACTTCTCCTTCAACCGGGCGGGCGGACGGTGCGAACGGTGCAGGGGGGCGGGCGAGGAAACCGTGGAGATGGTCTTCCTCGCCGACGTCTCCGTGCCCTGCGACGCGTGCGCGGGCTCGCGGTACCGGGCCGAGGTACTGGAGATCGAGATCCGCGGCCGCTCGATCCGCGACGCCCTCGACATGACGGTCGACGAGGCGATCCGCTTCTTCATCCGCAACGACCGCCTCGGGGCCCGCCTGTGGCACCTGCAGCGGGTGGGCCTCGGCTATCTGCGGCTGGGCCAGCCGGCGACGACGCTCTCCGGGGGCGAGGCGCAGCGGTTGAAGATCGCACGGGAACTCGCGCGACGGGGAAGCGCGGGCCGGCGACTCTACATCCTCGACGAGCCCACCGTGGGTCTCGGCGTCGCCGAGGTCGGCACGCTGACCTCGGTCCTCCGGGAACTCGTGAGCGAGGGCCACACGGTGGTCGTGGTCGAGCACAACCTCGACCTGATCGCCGACGCGGACTGGGTCATCGACATGGGGCCCGGGCCCGCGGACGACGGGGGGCGGGTCGTGGCGGCGGGTCCGCCCCCGGCGATCGCCGCGGTCGAGGCGTCCCGCACGGGGGCCTTCCTGAGCGCCCGCGCGCGCCGACTCGAGCGAGATGCCGTCGTGGCCGGCCCGGCCGAGTCGGCGTGAGCGACGCCGCCGAGCCGCGCGTCTCGGTCCTCCTGCCGTGCCGGGACGCGGAGCCGTTCCTGCCCGAGTGCATCGCGAGTCTCCAGGCGCAGTCCGAGCGGCGCTTCGAGGTGCTCGCGCTCGACGATGGGTCGCGGGATGACACGGGTGCGCTCCTGCACGCCTGGGCCGGGCGCGATGCCCGCGTGCGACTCGTCAACCGCGATGGCTCGGGCATCGTCGCCGCGCTGCGCCGGCTGGCGCGCGAGGCGCGGGCGCCGCTCATCGCGCGCATGGACGCGGATGATATCGTGCGGCCCGGGCGGCTGGCCGCGCAACTCCGCCTCCTGGCCGACCGCCCCGACATCGCCGCGTGCGGGACGGGCGTCCGGTATTTCCCGCGCCCTCCGGCCGGCTCCGGGTACCGCCGCTACGAAGCCTGGCTCAACGGCCTGACCGATGCCGCGTCCGTCGAGCGACATCTGTTCGTGGAGTGTCCCATCGCGCATCCCACCCTGATGGTGCGGCGCGCCGCCTTCGAAGCGGCCGGCGGCTATCGCGAGACCGGGGGACCGGAGGACTACGACCTCATCCTCCGACTGGCCGCCGCGGGTCACGGACTCGCGAACGTACCGGAGGTGCTGCACGAGTGGCGCCTTGGCGCCCACCGGCTGTCGGAGCGGTCCGCCCGATACAGCCCCGGCGCCTTTCGTCACCTGAAGGTGTCCTTCCTGGCCGGTCGCCTGCCTCCGGACCGCCCGCTCGTGATCTGGGGCGCCGGCAGCGTGGGCAAGGCGTTCGCCCGCACCTGGCGGGAAGAAGGCGGGACGTTCGCCGGGTTCGTGGACCTGGATCCCCGCAAGATCGGACAGACTATCCACGGAGCTGTCGTCATCAGACCTGAAGATCTCCCGGGGATCGTCGCGCCCGCCCGCCCTTACGTACTGCTCGCGGTCGGGACGCCGGGAGCGCGCCGCGACATCCGGGAGGCGCTCGACGCCATGGGTTTTCGGGAGATCGAGGACTATCGCGCCGTGGCGTAACCGTCCAGCAGCTTCCACCGCACCCCGTCGAATTCCCGCATCAGATCGGCCCCGTAGGCGGACGACGGCGTCTGATAGCCGACCTTGACGTCACCCGCGACCACGCGTGCCGCGATCGCCACCGCGGTGGTCGCGGTGAACCCGTAGGGGTCGGGGGTGCGGAGGCGCGCCGCGCTGCGTCTCCCCTCCGCGTCCTCGATTTCGGCCACGAGGATCGCATAGTCCCCGCGGCGCTCCGATTCGCTCGGCCCCTCAGGGGCGAGGTCGACCAGGCGGTTCAGCAGGCGCTGTGACATGCGCCGCGAGAGCAGCGGCCCGAAGCTCCGGCTGATCCGCGTCATGCGCCGAAAGCGGCGGCTCGCCTGGCCGTAGCTCTCGATGTTGGGGATCCCGGTCGACCGCCAGGCCGTCGAGACGTCGCCCAGCGCGCTCACCAGCGCCGCCCCCGGGAGTGAGCCGAAATCGAACTCGTGCTGGAGTTGGCCGGGACGGACTCTCGTGAGCGATCCCTCACGCCGAATGCGAAGGTTGTCGGCGCTCTCGAGGATCGTGCGGGCGGTCCCACGTGAAACGCCGCTCCGGGCCGCGAGACCGAGCCTCAGATAGCGGCCCCCGGGATGCCGCGCGGCCAGGTCCGCGATCAGGCAGTCGCTGGGGACGACATCGAACCCGACCCCCGGCAGGAGCATGATTCCCGCCTCGCGCGCCGCCGCATCCCGGGCCGCGAGCGCCTCGAACACATCGATTTCCCCGGTGATGTCGAGATAGTGGGCACCCGTCTTCAGGCAGGCGTCACACATCGGGAGGGCCGTGCGCGAGAACGGGCCAGCGCAATGGAGGACGACCGCCACGTCCTCCAGGGCCGCGGTGAGCGGTGCCGGGTCGTCCAGCCCGAAGACCCGTGTCCGCAGGCCGAACGTCCGCGCCACGGCGGCCAGCCTGGAGGGATCCCGTCCAGCCAGGACGGGCCGCAATCCGGAGCGCACCGCTTCGGCCGTGACGAGCCGGCCGGTATATCCGGTGGCGCCGTAGATCAACAGCTTCGATGGATGCATGGCAGCTTCCCTGCACACGGATCGGCACATACTAATCGATGCGAACCCGAACCGCCCCGCAACCCGGATGTCCGTCATGCGACTCCTGCTCGTCAGCGATCTGCACACCGATCTCGAGGCGGCGGCCGCCATCGTCGCGCGGGCGCCCGACTTCGACGCCATCGTGGGGGCGGGCGACTTCGCCGTGAAACGACGCGGCCTGCGGAAGATCATGGACGTCCTGGCCGAGATCGAGACCCCGACCATCCTCGTCCCCGGAAACGGCGAATCCGTCGAGGAACTCGCCGGCGCGTGCGCCGACTGGCCCGCCGCGCACGTGCTGCACGGTGACGGCGTGGAGCTTGGCGGAATTCCCTTCTTCGGGCTCGGCGGGGGCGTGCCCGTCACCCCCTTCGGCGCCTGGAGCTACGACTTCACCGAGGACGAGGCGCGCGGGCTCCTCGCGGACTGCCCCCCCGGCGCCGTGCTCGTGACGCACTCCCCTCCGCTCGGCCACGCGGACATCGATCGCGCGGGGCGTCACATCGGCAGCCTCGCGGTGCTCGAGGCGGTCGAGCGAACCCGCCCACGGCTGGTCGTGCGCGGGCACATCCACGACTCCCGGGGCGTCCGGTCCCGGGTCGGCGAAACACCCATCGCGAACGTCGGCCCCCGGGGAACCGAGTGGCGCCTCGAGTGAGACGCTCGCCTGCCCGCGAACCGGCCCCCGGCACGCGCGGGAACGCCGCGCGGAGAGTCGCGAGACGCCCCCGAAACCCGTAAGTTATACGGGCTTTCCGAGCGTGGCCGGGCTCCTCCGAAGCCCCGTGGCCGCCGCGCCCTCCGGGATCTCGAGAACCACGATTCCAACGGGAATTCATGACTACCGACAGCGTGGAACGCGTCGAGCCGCGACACCTCGAAGACGAGATGCGCGACTCGTTCATCGACTATTCGATGAGCGTGATCGTGCAGCGCGCCCTGCCCGATGTCCGAGACGGCCTGAAACCCGTACACCGGCGGATCCTGTTCGCGATGCACGAGGCGGGGCTGGGTCCGACGCGGCCCCATCGAAAGAGCGCGACGGTCGTCGGCGATGTGATCGGCAAATACCACCCGCACGGCGATAGTGCGATCTACGACTCGCTCGTCCGCATGGCGCAGGAGTTCTCGCTCCGGTATCCGCTCGTCGACGGCCAGGGCAACTTCGGGTCCATCGACGGCGACTCGGCGGCCGCGTACCGCTACACGGAGGCTCGGCTGACGGGCTTGGCGAGCCAGATGCTCAACGACATCGACAAGGACACGGTCGACCACACGCCGAACTTCGATGACCGGCTGCGCGAGCCCACCGTGCTCCCGTCGGCGCTCCCGAACCTGCTCGTCAACGGGTCGTCGGGCATCGCCGTGGGCATGGCGACGAACATCCCGCCGCACAATCTCCGCGAAGTGGTCGCAGCGTGTCACCGGTTGATCGAAGCGCCCGACACGACGCTGGACGAACTGATGGAGCTTGTCCGCGGTCCCGATTTCCCCACCGGGGGGGCCATCTTCGGCGGCGCGGGGATCCGCGAGGCCTACCGGGAGGGCCGGGGACGCATCGTGATGCGGGCCAAGGCGGACATCGAGGAGGGCAGGGACGGCCGCGACCGGATCATCGTCCGTGAGATCCCGTTCATGGTCAACAAGACCCGCCTGATCGAACAGATCGCGGGTCTCGTGCGCGACAAGAGGGTCACGGACATCTCCGACCTCCGCGACGAATCCGACCGCGACGGCATCCGCATCGTGATCGTACTAAAACGGGATGCGGTGCCACAGATCGTCCTCAACCAGTTGTTCAAGGGGACACAGCTGCAATCCACCTTCGGCGTCAACATGCTCGCCCTCGTGAACGGCGAACCGCAGGTGCTGGACCTCAAGACGATGCTCGGGCATTTCCTCGAGCACCGGCACGAAGTCGTGCGGCGGCGCGCCGTGTTCGAACTCGCGGTGTCAAAGGACCGGGAACACATCCTCGAGGGCCTGACCGTCGCCGTACACCATATCGATGAAGTCATCCGCATCATCCGCGGATCGGCCGAGACCGAGGTCGCGCGGGCCCGGCTCCGGGACGCGTTCGGACTCAGCGAGCGCCAGGCCGACGCGATCCTCAACATGCGCCTCGCGCGCCTCACCGGCCTCGAGATCGAGAAGCTCGAGGAGGAACTGAAGGTGGTTCGCCGCCGAAGGATGGAACTCGAGGGGATCCTCGCGTCACGGGGGCGGAGGATGGAGATCGTCGGCCAGGAACTGTCCGCGCTCGTCGACAGGTTCGGCGACGGGCGGCGGACGGAGATCGTGCCCGATACCTCGGACCTCACGGACGAGGATCTGATCGCCGAGGAGCGCATGGTGATCACGGTCTCCCACTCCGGGTACATCAAGCGCATCGAGCCCCACGTCTACCGCGCGCAGCAGCGCGGCGGCCGCGGGATCGCCGGCATGGGGACGAAGCAAGAGGACTGGGTGGAACATCTCTTCCTCGCTTCGACCCACGACTACCTCCTCATCTTCACGCGGGACGGCCGGTTGTACCGGCTGAAGGTGTACCAGATCCCCATTGCCCGCCGCACGGCGCGCGGAAAACCGATCGTGAACCTGCTGAGGATGGAAAAAGGCGACGAAATCGCCTCCATCGTGCGGGTGCGCGAGTTCTCCGACGACCGGTTCCTCATCTTCGCCACCCGCGAGGGACTGGTGAAGAGGACGAGCCTCGCCGCGTACCGGAACGTCCACTCGGGCGGACTGCGTGCGAGCAACGTCCGCGAGGGGGACCGGCTCATCGACGTCAAGCTGAGCGATGGTTCGAACGATGTCGTCCTGGCGACGCGGCGCGGGATGGCGATCCGGTTCTCGGAGCGAGACGCCCGGGAGATGGGGCGCCCGGCCCAGGGCGTGCGAGGCATCCGGCTCTCGGAGGGGGACGCCGTCGTCGGGATGGTGGTGGCGCGGCGCGGCGGGTCGTTGCTGACCGCGTCGGAACTGGGGATGGGCAAGCGCAGCGACGTGGACGACTACCGAATCCAGAAGCGCGGCGGGAAGGGCCTGATCAATCTCAAGACGACGGCCCGGTCCGGCCTGGTCGCTGCGGTCCGGGAGGTGACGGACGGTGACGAACTGATGTTCGTGACCCGGAACGGCGTCATCAACCGGCAGCCCGCGGAGGGGATCCGGGTGATCGGGAGAAACACCACGGGGGTCCGGCTCGTCGCGCTCGACGAGGGGGATGAACTCGTGGACATCGCGCGTCTGATCGATCCGGTCGAAGAGGCCGAGGACGCGGACGAAGGGGCGGAAAACGAGCCCGGGACCGGCGGGGACGCCGAGTGAGTCATGCGGCCGCCGCCCTCGTCTCGCTCGCCGAGGTCGAGGAGGCCCGGGCACGGATCCGCGGGGCGGTCCGGCGCACCCCCCTGATCCCGGCTCCCCTGCCGCGACCCGGAGGGCGCGCCGCCACGGACGGACCGGACGCGCTGTGGCTCAAGTGCGAGAACCTCCAGTGCGTGTCGGCCTTCAAGGCGCGCGGCGCCTATCACTTCGTGAGCCGGCTGTCGCGGGAAGAGCGAGCGGCCGGGTTGCTCACCTACTCCTCGGGCAACCACGCGCAGGCGGTGGCCTGGGCCGCCCGCGCCTTCGGGGCGCGGGCCCGGATCGTGATGCCCGTCGATGCCCCCGAAGTGAAACGTGCCGGGACGGTCGCGCTCGGCGCCGAGGTCGAATTCGAGGGCACGACCTCGGGAGAGCGCCAGACGCGGGCCGAGCAGATCCAGCGCGAGGAGGGCGGGACCATGGTGCCGCCGTTCGACGATCCCCGCATCATCGCCGGGCAGGGAACGGTCGCGCTCGAGATCGCCGAACAGCTCGCCCCTCGCGAGCCGGGGGTGGTCCTGGCGCCCGTTGGAGGAGGCGGGCAGCTGGCCGGGGTCGCGGCGGTCATCCGGCGCCGCTTTCCCGAAGCCGAGATCATCGGGGTCGAGCCCGAGGGGGCTGCCTCGATGCTCCGCTCGCTCGAGCGCGGAACGCCGGTGACGCTCGACCGCGTGTCCAGCGTGGCCGATGGCCTGAAGCCCGTGCGGCCGGGCGACCTCACCTTCGCGCACTGCCGTGATCTGGTCGACCGCGTCGTCACCGTGGACGATGATTCGATCCGCGACGCGGTCCGTTGGCTCTTCGGCCTGCGGCTCGTGGTGGAGCCGTCCGGGGCGGCCACCGTGGCCGCCCTGCTCAGCGGCCGCGTCGAGCCCGCCGCGGCCGGCGAGACGGTGGCCATCCTGTCGGGAGGCAACATCGAGCCGGCGCTGCTCGCCGAGTGGACGCGCCCTTGACGCTACCCGCGGACGGCCGGGCCCCGATGCTGGTGCTGTTCGACATCGACGGGACGCTCGTGCACTCCGCCGGCGTCGGCCGCGCGGCGATCACGAGCGCCATGATCGACGTGTACGGAACGCCCGGCCCGATCGATGAGCTTCCGTTCGACGGGATGACGGATCCGCAGATCGTACGCACCCTGCTGCGCGCGGCCGGGTTCTCGGACGACAGGATCGACGCGGGCCTCGACCGGCTGTGGACGGCATACGCCGCGGGGCTCGAAGACGAGATCGCCGATCGCCGCGCGCGGATGCGGCCGGCGCCGGGTGTGCCCGCGCTCCTCGACGCCCTCGAAGAGACCGGTGCGACGCTCGGGCTCGTGACGGGCAACATCGCGGCCGGCGCCGAGGGCAAGCTCTCGGCCGTCGGCCTGTGGAACCGGTTCCCGTTCGGTGCCTTCGGGTGCGACGACGCGGACCGGAACGCCCTCCCGCCGATCGCGCTCGAGCGGGCCTTCCGCCACACCGGCACCCGCTACGCGCCGGGGCGGACCTGGGTGGTCGGCGACACGCCGCACGACATCGCGTGCGCGCGGGCGTCGGAACTCCCGGTGCTCGCGGTCGCCACGGGGCGTTTCTCGGTGGACCATCTCCGCCGCGCCGGCGCGAACGAGGCTCTTCCGTCCCTGGGGGATACGGATCGGGTGATGTCGGTGCTCGCATGCGCATGAGCCGCGGCGCGAACGCGCCCCGCGAGTTCCTGTTCGACGTTCTCGTCGCCGGGGAGCCGGCGCGGCGCCGGGTTCCGGTCGCCTGTTCCCCCTCTGGCCTCTGGTTCGACGGGGAGCAGGTGGAGCTGGAATCGATCTTCTGGGTGTCGAGGCGTGCCGGCCTCATCCTGCTGTTCGCCCGGCGCCGCACGCTCGCGTTTTTCGGCGACGGCGGCGATCTGCAGGAACTCGCCCGCGCCGTCGAACGCGGGACGAGCGGGGACACCCGGCGGTCGATCCTTCAGCCGCTGGCCTCTGAAGTCGTCGTGTGCGCCGCCGGGACCGCGGTCACCGGCGAGATTGCCGGCGAGCCGGTCAACGGACTCTATCTCGCGGTGTTCACGCGGCAGGGTCTGCACCTCTTCGCGGGGGAAGGGAAGCACCGCGTGCGGTGGCCCGTCGAGCGCGCGGAAGAAGCCACCGTCTCGACCGGAGGCGCGAGCCGGCCCGGGCTGCACCTGGCGGCCGGCGACACGTCCGTGACCATCCGCTACCTGTTCTCCGAGGAGATTCAGGCCGTCCTGAGGGTCGCGCGGACGACTCCCGCGCCGCTCGACCCCGGCGGCGCGCTCGAGATGTTCGCCAAGGGCGAGGTCACGCGGCCGCTGCCGGCGCGCCTCCCGGAGTTCTCCGAGGCCGTGGACACGCTGCAGAGCGCCTGCGATACGGCGGTCGAACGGGTGAGAATCGACGCCTCGATCGGCGAGCGCTTCGATCGGGGCTACTTCCAGCGACACTTCCAGACGCTGGGCGAGATCGCGCTCGGCCCCCTGATGCTCCGGCGGTCGGCGGCCCTGAAGGCGGGCTCCCTCATGAGCGCCGTCGAGGCCATGGACGCCGAGCAGATGAGACAGGACGCGATCGCCGCCTTCCGCGGAGTCGCGGAGGAACTGGCGCGGGTCTACGGGAACGAGGTCCGCCACCTGGTCCGCGCGAAACGTCTCGATCGCGAGCACGGCGAGCGGGCGTTCGCCCAGATGGATGGACCTTCGCTGTGGGAGGCGATGTCGAGGCGGATCGAAACGCTGGACCCCGCCTTCGACGCCGTCCTGGCGAGACAGCAACTGCTGTGGCAGCGGCTTCACGCCCGCGACCTCGCCCCTCCGGAAACGGAAGAAGCGGGCGTGGAAGAGGCGATCGTCGGCTGGAACGAAGAGGTGACGAGGCTCGATGCGGCCTACGGGGCCGCGGGCGGCGCGGTGCTCATGGAAATCGCCGCCCGCTGGTCCGACCGGCTGATTCCCGCCCTCCGCGGCCTGACCGCCCTGCGCGGCCGCCGCTTGTCCGACGGCTCCCGATTGACGATTCTCGCCATCGTGACGTTCTTCGTCGTGGCCGCGCTGGCCTGGTTGGCCCGAGGGTTGCTCTGACCCGCTACGGACACGATGACGCATGGGCTGCCAGGCCCGGGAGAGGTTGACAGATGGCAAGGAAGACGGCACCCAAGACGGCACAGAGGATGAGCCCTCCGTCGCGGCCGAACTGGCTGTTCCGAGGCGGCCTGATCGCGATCGTGGTCGTCGGCGCGGGCTGGCTCCTGCTGGGTGGGGGACAGGGCGGATCGGGCCCGCCGCCGACGCCCGCCGAGTTGGCGGAAGTGCTTGCCGAGGCGGAAGCGGATCCCGCTGCCGGAGTCGGCCTCGGCCCGGAGTCGGCCCCCATCACGATCGAGGAGTACTACGATCCCTCCTGTCCCGCCTGCGCGGCCTTCTCGGGCTTCGCCGGGAAGCTGATCCGGCAGAACTACGTAGAGACGGCGGGCGCCCCGGTCCGATGGATTTCGTACAACTTCATTCTCGGCACCTTCCCCAACTCGGTCGCGGCCGCGCTTGCCGAGCGCTGCGCGCACGAGCAGGGGCTCTACTGGCCGATGCACGACCTCCTGCTCGCCCGCCAGACGCGCTGGTACGTGGAGCAGGATCCCGGTTCGGTGATCGCCGATATCGCTGATCAGGCAGGCGTCGATGCCGGCGACTTTGAAGCGTGCATGCGTGACCGCGGCCACCTCGAGGGCATCGCAAGTGCCCACAAGATGGGCGAGGCGCGGGGCGTGAACTCCACACCCACACTGTTCGTAGACGGGCAACGCGTGAGCCTGCAGGGCGTGGACCCCTACACGCACCTCGAGGGCCTCATCCAGGCCCGTCTCGCCGCAATGGCTGAGAGCAGCGAGGGGACGCCGTAACCGTGAGCGGACTGAACCGGCGCCGGGGGATCGCGCTCCTGTCGCTGGCCGGCTTCTTCCTCTCGACCTACCTCTTCCTGTACGCGCTCGGCTACTACGGCGAACTCGCCTGCGGCGCCGGTGGAGGGTGCGACCTCGTGCAGGGATCGCGCTGGGCCCGCTTCCTCGGCTTCCCCGTGGCGGGCTGGGGCGTCGCCTGGTACGTGGCCGTGTTCGCGGTCTCGATCCTCGGGACTCGCGATGGGGCGGGCGCAGCGCGCTGGATCTCCCGGGTCCTGGCCGTGCTCGCGCTCGGCGGACTCGGGTTCACGATCTACCTCACGGCGCTGGAACTCTGGGTCATCCACGCGATCTGCCACTGGTGCGTGGGCAGCGCCGCCATCACCGTCGCGATCTTCCTCCTCACCCTCCCCGAGTTCCGCGCCTTTTCTCGACGGGTCTAGGAGCCGCATCCGCAATATCACGGTGGTCGAGGATGAACTGCTTGAACCTTGCGGCGGTGTTAGCCGATGACGGCACTGCCTCCACCACGCGACGCATCCGCTCTTTGCTCGTGATCTTCCCGCGGTCGAGTTGGAACTCGATCACCCGTGATTCCACGATCCTGATTTCCGTGTACGCGATGACCGTCTCGTGACGGATGAAGGGGTGATCGCCGCGATTGAGTACGACAGTGTCGTCAGACCAGGACCTTCGGGACGTACAGCTCGCGATCAGAACGCGGGCCGGATCGCCGGACGGCTCCGTGAGCACGATCCAGAGGTGAGGTGTGAGCCCGTGCCCACCGATGAGAAAGCAATCTCCGGCGCGCACGTCCGTGGCTCAGCCGAAAATCGCTTCGGCGGCCCCCATCGCACGCAGATCGTCGATGATCTGTTCGCTCTCGTCCGGCGTCTTCTCGTGCGCCAGGATGTCCTCGTAGCGAATCGGGAGCACGCGGACCTCCCCGGGGTCCCTCCATTCGGGTAGCTGATGCAGGCGTTCGACTACCGCCCAACGGTCCATCTTTCCGAACTCGGCGTACACGGCTCGCGCCAGGTCCAACTCGGCGTCGGACAGCTCGTCAACGGGACAATCGCCCTTCAGCGAAACCTCGTAACGCGAATCCTCGTCGACATGGGTCCTCCCAGTAACTCTCCTCGGATGGGCCCGATCCGTAGTTGATCAGATCGAGGGTTTCGGACAGGACGGGTCCATGGCTCATCGACACATAGCGGCCGTATGTGACCGGGACGCCTCGCTCCAGCAGGCTGCGTCGGTCGACAAGATAGAGGAGCTTGATGGCTTCATGCAGCTCATCCGCCCCCCTGCCAGGCGCAGGAACTCACAGGCGAGTTGCGTCGTCCTGGCCTGCTTGAACCTTGGGTACATCGGAGCGCGACTCTCCCGTTCGGCCGTCCGTCCGTCCACGCCGGAGGATAAGGCTACCCCGGCTTCGCAGCCACGTTGCGCCGACCGGATCAGGAACCGGGGGGGCGCAGTTCGTTCCAACGTTCGATGAACGCCACCGCGGCGTCGACCATCACCTCCGTCGCGACCCGTCCCCGCTCGAGCGTGGCTTCGGCCGGGTCGCGGGTGCCCCACACGCCCGTGGACGACATCTCGGCGGACGACGTCCCCTTGCCCGTCGACTCGTCCTTGAGGCCCTCGGCCAGGAACACGGCCAGCGCCGTCGGGTCGCCGGCCAGCACGTCCGGCAGCATCGCCTCCAGATGGGCGGGCATCGTGACCTCGGCCGGGACGGCCGCGTCCATATCCACCAGCGTCGGCATGAGATAGAGTGAACTCGACGTCTCGGGCGTCCCCCCGTGACGGTCGAGCACGTCCGGCGGCGGGGTCGGGACGGATGCCATCCGGCTCCGATCCCGGAACGGTCCCGCCACCGCGCCCAGATCCACCGCGATGCCCGCCGTCTCCTGGTTGATGCGGTCGACGATGAACGTCGTGATGGCCCGGTTCCCCCCGTGCGCGTTCATGATGAGGAAGCGCTTGAAGCCGTGCGCGATCAGACTCTTCACGGCCTCGACGTACACCTCCTGGACCAGCGACGAGGGCAGGGTGATCGTGCCCTCGAACCCCATGTGATAGGGGGACTGCCCCGGCAGGAGGATCGGGGCCACGAGCACGTCGGCCCGCTGCGCCACGAGCTTCGCCTGCTCGACGCCGTTCAGGTAGTCCGTGCCGATCGGCAGGTGGTTGCCGTGCTGCTCCAGCGACGCGACCGGAATCAGCACCATGTCGCTTCGCGTGAGGAAGTCGCGCACCTCCGGCACGGTCATGTGCGGCAGGTAGTTCTTCACCTTCTCCTGCGTCCACAGCGGGTTCGTCTGCGCGGCCGCCGCCGGGGCGAGGGAAAGCAGAAGGACGGCGCCGAGCCGGAGGGCAGACGCGTTCAGGGATCGTCTCATGGGAACGGGTCCTGTCAGAAAACGGTGATCGGTATCGTGAGGAGCGCCGCGTAGAGATCGATGGCGTACCACAGGTTCGCGATCCGGAGGTTCTCGTCGGGCGCGTGCTGGTTGTTGTCGTGGTTCGCGACGGGGACGTTCACGGCGGGCTTCCCCGCCACATCCGTGAACAGGTAGAGGGGCAGGGTGCCGCCGAGCCCCGGAGCGAGGACGAGCGCGCCCGGCTCGAACGCGCGGTCGGCGGCCGCCGAGGCGGCGGTGATGATCTCCTGCACGAACGGGTTGTCCATCCCCGTGCGGGCCGCGGGGGAGCCGCCTCCGCCCGTGACCTTCGCGATGCGGGGATACCGGAGCCGGGCCTCCATGTCCGGATCCTCGGACACCACATGGAACCCCTGGCCATCGATGTGTTCGACGATGAGCCGCCGCAGGTGGTCCGCCTCGTTGCCCTTGACGAGGCGGATTCCCAGCGCCGCGACCGCCGTGTTGGGTATGATGTTCCGGGCCAGAGCGCCGGTGTTGCCGCTCGTGATACCGCGGATGTTGAGCGCCGGGAGCAGGATCCGCTCCGACAGCGTCTCCGGTTCTCCCTCGGTCCACAGGAGCCCCAGTTCCCGCTTGAGGGCTTCGTCGACCGGCGGCATCGCCTCCAACGCGGCGCGCTCCTCGGGCCCCAGCGGCTCGACCGTGTCGTACCAGCCCTCGACCAGCACCCGCCCCGTCTCGTCCTTCATCGAGGCGAGGAGCCGGGCCATGATGTTCCCGGTGTCGGGGGTCCAGTTCCCGTAGTGGCCGGAGTGGAGATTGCGGGTGGCCCCGTAGACCGTGACCTCCATCCCCATGGACCCGCGGACTCCGAACGTCAGCTGCGGACGGCCGCTCTGATGCGCCGGCCCATCAAAGAAGAGCCACACGTCGATATCCGCGATCCGGTCCGCCGCCATCTCCATGTACTGGCCCAGATGACGCGAGCCCGCTTCCTCCTCGCCGTCGAAGAAGAAGACGAGGTTGGACGTGGGCTGGACGCCTTCTTCCCGGAACGCGCGCAGGACGGGCAGGATCGCGGCGATCGGCGCCTTGTCGTCACCGGCCGAGCGGGCGTACAGCCGCCACTCCGGGTCCACCGGATCCCCCGGCTCGGGCATGGGGCGCGGCGTCCCGCCGGACTCCATCGACGCGGTGTAGAGCGTGGGTTCGAACGGGGGGTGCGTCCAGTTCGAGGGGTCGACGGGCTGGCCGTCGTAATGGACGTAGATCCCGAGGGTCCGCTCCGCGTCCGGCACCCGGAGTTCGCCGTACACGAGGGGCGGGACGCCATCGATCCGGAGGAGTTCCGACGTGACGCCGCCCGCGCGTAACTCGTCGCGGATGTACTCCGCCGCCCGCGTGACGTCCTCCAGGTCGCGGGCCCGGTTCGGATAGGTCAGGAGTTCGGCGAAGTCCCGCACGATCTCCGCCTCGTGCGCCTCCCGGTACGCCCGCGCGACATCCGCCCCCGACTGCGCGGCGGCCGGGTGCGCCGCGAGGAGTCCCACGACTACAAGCCCGGCAATCTTCAGGCCGGACGTTCGGATGCGTCTGATTTCTGGCTGGGTTCTCATGCGGGTATGATGCCGGTATTCCAAAACCCCCGGCAACCCGCGGAATTCAGGCGGTGGCGCGCCAGAAGCCTGCCAGCGCCTCTCCGTCCGCCGAGGCGCGCAGCTTGTCGAAGGCCCGGTTCCGGATCTGCCGGATGCGCTCCCGCGTCACGCCGAGGAGCGAACCGATCTGCTCCAGCGTCATCTCCTCGCCGTCGTCGAGGCCGTAGTAGAGGACGAGGATCTTCCGCTCGCGCTCGGTCAGGTAGCGCTCGAACATCTTCTCGAGGAACTCGCGCCGGGCCTGGTCCTCGACATCCTCCTCGATGTCCGCGTCGTCCATCCCCGAGAAGCGCTCGCCGAACGAGGCGCTGTCGCGGTCGGACTTGTCGAGCGGCGCGTCGAGGCTCAGTTCGGCGGAGGCGACGCGGCGCAGCGCCCGCACCGTCTCGACCGGCTCCTCCATCTCCTCGGCGATCTCACGGTCCGTCGGCGAGCGTCCGAGCTTCTGGGTGAGCGCCGTCTCCGTCCGGGACAGCTTGACCAGGTTCGAGTTCTGGTTGAGCGGGATCCGCACCGAGCGCGTCTGCTCGGCCAGCGCCTGGAGCACCGTCTGCCGAATCCACCACACCGCATAGGAGATGAACTTCACCCCCTTGTCGGGATCGAACTTCTTGACGGCCTTGAGCAGGCCCTCGTTCCCGATGCACACGAGTTCGGCGAGGTTCAGTCCCCGGCCCTGGTACTTCTTCACGTACGAGATCACGAAGCGCAGGTTCGCCGTGACGAGGCGCTCCGCCGCCTGGCGGTCGCCGGCACGGGCCTTGCGGGCGATCTCGCGCTCGATCTGCGGGTTCTCGATGAGCGGATACCGCTCCACGTCCTGCAGGTACTGATCGAACGAATCGAGCGCGTACGTGTCGAAGAACATGTGTCGGCTTGCAGCCGTCTTCGCCATATAAATCCGAATCCTGACTCGGGTCGGTCGTCGAAATCAGCGGCCCGGGACGGGCCAACCGGAACTCCGCCCCGCCACGGTTCGCTCCGGTCGCTTTTGATACAAACTTGAAATAATAGAAGAAATCAGAACGAACCGCACCTTTTTTCCGACTCCTTCTACCCCGGACCCCTGCCCCGGGCTCCCTCGCCGCTCCGGGCCGAATCCGCCCGCGCGGCGCGCTCCCGGCGGCGAAGGCGGAGGACGTACCAGACGAGGGTGGCCCAGGTGATCCCGTACCCGGCGCCGACAAAGAGCCAGTGTTCGTTCATACCCCGTTGAACCCCTCGTCCTCTGGACCCGACAGTTCGAGTCCGAGTTCCGTTGCAGCCACCCTGTAACGCCGGAGCCAGAGATACGTGAAAGCGATCGTGTAGGCGACGAACCCGAGCAGCATCACGAGCCCGAACGCGCTCGCCATCGAACGGGGCGACGACGGGGGCTGGTGCAGGCTCCGCCACCAGAACACCGACAGGTACACGACCGGTACCTGGACGAACCCGATGAGGCCGATCACCGCCGACCAGCGCGCGCGCTGGTCCGGATCCTCCGTCATCGAACGCACGACCAGGTAGCCCGTGTAGATGGGTACGAGGAGCGCCGTGGTGGTGATTCTGGGGTCCCACGCCCACCAGATCCCCCAGGTGAGCCGGCCCCAGAGCGAACCCAGGATGAGGGTGAGGACGGCGCCGAGCACCCCCAGTTCCGCGGCGGAGACCGCCAGGAGGTCCCACTTCAGCTTCCGCTGCACGAGGTAGAGGATGCTCATGAGGAAGACGATGAAGAACGCGAGCATCATCACCCACGCCATGGGGACGTGGACGTAGAGCAGGCGCTGGACCTCGCCCTGGAGCGCGTCGGCGGGCAGGGCAAAGAGCCCGAGCAGGCTGCCTGCCACGATGAGGGCGAGCGCCAGCCAGCCCAGCGTTGTCAGTTTGTTCATCGGATGGTCACCAACCGGTTCATCGGACCCTCATCTCGCCTCACTCCTCGAGGACGACGGGGAAGATCCAGACGCAGACCACGAACAGTATCACGTCGTACGACGCCAACAACCTCAGCCAGCCCCCGGCGCGTCCGAGCGGGTCGCCGGCCAGGAATGCGTCCGTCGCCCCCACGCTCCCGAGCACGACGGGGACGAGGGCGGGGAAGAGGAGGAGCGGGAGCAGGAGTTCGCGCGCCCGGAGGTGTACCGTGAGGGCCGAGAAAAAGGTCCCGATGACGGAGAAGCCGAACGTGCCGAGGGCGGCCACGAGGAGGAGCGGGCCGGCGTGCGCGGCGAAGTCGACCTCGTACAGGATGGCGGCGGCCGGGAAGAGGAGGACCTCGAGCGCCGCCAGCACGACGAGGTTGCCCGCCAGCTTGCCCAGGTAGATCGCGCGTACATCCCCGGGATAAAGCCGCAGCAGCCGCGTCCCGCCCGCCAACTCCTCGTTCTGGAACGTCCGGCCCAGCGACAGCGTGCCGGTGAAGACGATCGCCACCCACACGAGGCCGCCGGCGAGCCGTTCGAGCAGCGCGTTGTCCACTCCGATCGCGAAGCTGAACAGGAAGAGGACGAGCGCGGCGAAGGAGAGCATGGCCGTGAACCCCTGCCGGGTTCGGGTCTCCGAGAGGATGTCCTTCCACAGGATGGCGGCGGCTCGCCGCGCGAGCGCGCTCACCCGGCGTCCGCGGCGACCCGTCCGCCCTCCAGCCGCACGACCTCGTCGGCGTGGCGCGTCGCGTCGTCGATCCGGTGCGAGGCGATGAGCACGGCCGCGCCCGCGTCGCGCCACGCGCGGACCGCCTCGTGGACGAGCGCCACGCCGTCCTCATCCAGGCTCACGAAGGGCTCGTCGAGCAGCACCAGTTCGAGGGGGCGGAGCCGGAGCCGCGCCAGTTCGAGACGCTTGCGCATCCCGGTGGACCAGCCGCGCACCGGGACGTCGGACGCCCCCGCGAGATCGACGGCTGCCAGCGCCTCACGCAGGGCGTCGGCCGGGACGTCCACGCCCGACATGCGGGTTGCGAAGCGGAGGTTCTCGACGCCGGTCAGCTCCTCGTAGGCGTGCCCTCCGGCGGTCATGAACGCGGTCCGGGCGCGGATCGCGTCGCCGCCCGCGGGGAGGGCGTGGCCCAGCACCTCGACCCGGCCCGCGGTCGGCCGCAGCAGCGTGGCGATCACGCGCAGCAGCGTCGTCTTGCCTGTTCCGTTCGCGCCGAGGAGCGCGACGACGGCCCCGCGGGGGACGGCGAAGTCGATCCCGCGCAGCGCCCAGCGGCGTCCGAAGCGACGGGTGACGCCCTCTGCCGCGACCGCGAAGCTCACCGGCCGGGCCCCGCGGCCGCGCCCCTCCGGCCCGCCGCGCGGCCCCGCTCGCCGGCCTCTCGGGCCGCTGGCCCGCCGTCGGGGGCGCTCATACGTTCTGCCGCATGGAACTCGACCGGATCGCCCGTCTCGCCGAGGGTGGGGGCGGCAAGGTGCTGCTCTACGTGCTCGACGGGCTGGGCGGGCTCCCCCGCGAGCCGGGCGGCCCCACCGAACTCGAGGCCGCGCGCACCCCGAACCTCGACGAACTGGCCCGCGGCGGAACGTGCGGCCTCCACGACCCCGTTGCGCCGGGCATCACGCCGGGAAGCGGCCCCGGTCACCTGGCCCTGTTCGGCTACGACCCCCTCGTGTACGAGACCGGCCGCGGCGTGCTCGAAGCCCTCGGGATCGAATTCCCGCTCGGACCGGGCGACATCGCCGTGCGAGCCAACTTCTGCACCCTCGACGCCCAAGGCCGGGTGACCGACCGGCGGGCGGGCCGCATCTCGACAGACGAAGCCGCCCCTCTGGCCGGGCAGCTCGACGGCATCGAGCTGCCCGGCGCCCGCTGTTCCGTGCGTCATGTGAAGGAGCACCGCTTCGTCCTCGTCCTGCACCCCGACGCCGCCTCGGGCGACGCCGTGGACGACACCGATCCGGGCCAGACCGGCGAGCCGCCCCACGCCCCGGCGGCGCGGAACGCGGCGTCCGAGCCGACCGCCCGGCTCCTTGCGGCGTGGCTCGAGGCGGCCGCCGAACGGCTCGCGGACCACCCGCGCGCGAACATGGCACTCCTGAGGGGCGTGTCCAGCAAGCCCGACTGGCCGCTGTTCGAGGACGTGTTCGGGATGCGGGCCGCCGCCGCCGCCGCGTACCCCATGTACCGCGGCGTCGCCCGCCTGGTCGGCATGGACGCGCGGACGGCGCCCGGCGGGGCGGCTCCGCTCGTGGACGCCCTGCGGGCGCGGTTCGCCGAGCACGATTTCTTCTTCCTCCACTTCAAGCCTCCCGACAAGGCCGGAGAAGACGGCGACTTCGACCGCAAGGTAGCCGCCATCGAGGAAGCCGACGCCATCGTGCCGGAACTCGTCGACGCAGGACCCGACGTCATCGTCGTGACCGGCGACCACTCGACGCCCTCGACCATGCGCAGCCACAGCTGGCACCCGGTGCCCTTCCTCATCCACGGAGGCCCGGCACGCCACGACGCGGCCACCACCTTCGGAGAGACGGCCTGCCGCAGTGGCACCCACGGCCGCGTCCGCGGCTGCGATCTGATGCGTCTTGCCGCCGCCAGCGCCGGCCGCCTCGCGAAGTTCGGAGCCTAGCCCGGGCGCCGGATTCCGTACAGTCCGCCAAGGAAGACGAGTGCGCTATCCAGCGATGTTGTGTCATGGTCGGAGGGTCGTGTTCGTGGCCGTCGCCCTGCTCACGCCGCGTGTGACGAGCAGGGCGATTCCGCGTCGCCGTTCGTCCGGCTGGAGCCATACGCCTCCGTCGTGTCGCCTCCAAGCATGTCCGATGAGGTCGTCTTGCTGGAGGCTGGGTCGGCATGCGTCATCGATACGTACTGGTACCGCGTCGTCTGTACCGATCCGGGCGACGAGTCGTTCATGTTCGGTGCCGAAGGTGAAGGGCCGGGCGAGTTCACCGACCCGACGGGAATCCTTCGTGGCGCGTCAGGAATGATCGGCGTCGTGGACTGGCGGCTCGACCGCGTATCGATGTTCTCGGGATCTGGCACGTTCCTGACGTCCACTCCGGGTATCCCGAGTTTGTTGCTACCCAGCGGTCCTTCGGCCCTGGGTGGGACGCTGGTCGGCAGCTACTACAAGCGCGGCCCGGCTGGCAACTCTTCCTTCGTGAACGCGGAGATCGATATGGCCACGGGTCGTATCGTATGGGAGCGGACGTTCCCCGACGAAGCCGATCTCGTGGATTGTTCGACCCCGACGCCCGGACCGCGCCGCCGCCAGCTTGGGTTCGGATACCACGAGGGGAGCGGCGGTCTTCTGTTCGTGACCTGCTACGGCGAGTTCCTGGTGTGGTACGCCGACCGAGATGCGGAGGAACCGACCGCCATCGTGCGGTCAACATATGTGGAGCGGTACCCGACCGAGGAGGATGTTGCGGCGTCGCTAAGGTTGCTGAATTCGATTCCAGCGGGCGGCTTCCGACCCAACCTCGACGAGGAACAAATCCGGGCGAGACCCAAGGTCTGGTACGGCGCGCGGGTTCTGGACGACCAGCGGCGGTTTTGGGCGGTATCACACTGGAATGCTGGGGATGTGATCCCCGCCCTCAGCCATATCGACATCTACCACCTCACCGATACCGGTCCCGAGTACGCGCTGACGCTACAGGTGGCGGACAAGGTGGTGGGGATGGATGTGCTCGGGAACACGCTCGCGGTCCTGGTGGAACGCGACACCGGCGGCGTGATTTCGGAGCGCCGCGTGGACTGGTTTGACGTTGCCGCCCTGACCGCTCGACGCTGACTGCCGCACCGGCCGCATCGCTCGAGGGCTTCGTGTAAGGTCTCGCCCTCTCCCGGCATCTGGCACGCGGGGAAGATATGCCCCGCTGCGTCCGGAAGAGGCTCGGACGGTAACACGAACCACGGGAGAAGACCCATGCGACGACCACAGCGTACGTTGGCCAGCTTCATGCTGGTGTTGGCGATGGCACTGCCGCTCGCGGGGCAGGTCGCGCCCGACGCGTGTACGGCCTCCTGCCACAGCCGAGCCATGGAAACCTGGAACTGGTGGTACGACACGCTGATCGAACGGGGCGCGAGCGAGGCCATTGCGTACGGGTGGGCCAACACGGAGGGCGGCAGAGTTTTTTGGGGTTGCATGGGGGACGCGTGCGGGTATCAGTAGGACTCCTGGCTGCGGTTCTCCTCCTCGCCTGCCGCGGGGAGGCGGCCGCCCCCGGTGTGACGGTCAACCTCGAACCGTTCGCCTCGGCCAGCCTTCCGGCATCACTCCTGGGTGCCGCCCTGATCAGCCCCGACACGGCCTGTGTCGTCGACCGGTACAGGATCCAGGGCTACTGCGTGGACGTACGCGGGGATTCGCTGACCTTCGGGAAACCGGGCGAGGGCCCGGGGGAACTGGTGATGCCGACCGCGATCACCCGGGGGCCGCACGGAGACATCACGGTGAGTGATACACGCCTGAACCGGATGTCGCGGTTCACACCCGAAGGCGTGTTCGTATCGAGTGCCCCAACGGGTGCATGACCATAGGTCTCATCAGGCAGACGGACAGCACGGCCCTCACCGCGCACATGGCGCCTGACGACCCTGTATACGCCGAGGCGGAGATCCACCTAGGGACGGGCGAGGTCCTGCGGAAGTGGCTGCCCGATCCCTCGGTCGTGGCGTGCCGGACGGCCCCCGGCCCCCGCCAGAAAAAGATCGGCGCCGCCTACCCGGCCGGCGCCGGCATCGTCCATGTGGCCTGCTTCGGCGAGTTCCTGCTCTGGTATCCGTCCGGATCGGGCGAGGCCGTCGTGATCCGGTCGCCGACGTACAGGGAGAGGTTCACGAGCGAAGAGGTGATCGCGAACATGATGCGGGCCCGGGAGAACAACCCGGGCGGCTTCGACCCGGGATACACCGCCGAGGATTTGCGCGCACGCGCGAATCCGTGGTACGGCTCCGCGGGCGTCGATACGGAAGGCCGGCTGTGGATCCTGCGACTCGGGGAAGATGAAGGCGCCTACGTGGACGTCTACGATCTCGAGTCAGCCTCGCTCACGGGGACTGCAGCACTCCATGGCGCCGTGAGCATGATCGATATCCTCGGCAATCGGCTCATCGCGCTCCGCCGCTCCGACGGGCTCACGGACGATGAGGTAGATTGGTACGAACTTCCCGAGGACTGATCGGGCTTCGGCCGCCCATGCCGGACGCCCAACCTTCCGAAGTAGGAAGCGTTCCCGCGGGAACGCCGGGAGTCAGGCCGCGCTGTGCGCCTCGTCGGAGTGTTCGATGCCCGCCCCGCCCATCGCGACGCCGGTACCCACGGTGACGACGCCGAACATGAGGTCGTTGAAGAAGGCCTGCGCGTTGGGCAGATACCCGTGGATGAAGGGCGACAGCATGCTGTAGGCGCCGAGTGCGATCAGGCCCCAGCCGCTGATCCGGTTGATCCCGAGTTTGAACGTGATCGTGACGACGAGGATCGAGCCCCCCAGCACCACGCTGTGCCACCAGAGGAAACCGAACGGATATCCCCAGATGAAGGGTGCGCCCAGGTACCAGAGTCCCAATGCGAGACCGATCCAGCGTGAGGCCATCGAACCTCTCTCGGATGAAACCGGATGAACCCGAAGAACCGGTGCCTATGATGCGCGCCCGCACGGACGAAGGCAAACCTCGGCGGGCGGCTACAACCGGGCGCGGCGCAGGCGGTTCGCGTTGGTGACGACGGAGATCGAACTCAGCGCCATGGCGGCTTCCGCGATGACGGGGTGGAGGAGGCCCAGGAACGCGACCGGGATCGCGACGACGTTGTAGACGTAGGCCCAGAAGAGGTTCTCCCGGATCTTGCGGAAAGTGGCCCGGGCGAGCTTCGTGGCGCGCAGCACGGAGCGCAGATCGCCCTGGACGAGGGTGATGTCCGCGGCTTCGATCGCGATGTCGGTGCCGGTGCCCACGGCGAGTCCGACGTCGGCCGCCTTGAGCGCGGGCGCGTCGTTAATTCCATCGCCCACGAACGCCACGGTGTGGCCTTCGGCGCGGAGCCGCCGCACGGCCTCGACCTTTTGGGCGGGGAGGAGCCCGGCCTGGAAGTGGTCGATTCCGAGTTGCTGCGCGACGGCGGCCGCCACGGCCTCGCGGTCGCCGGTGAGCATGACGGTCCGGAAGCCGCGGCGACTCAGCTCGAGGAGGGTTTCCCGCGCGTCTTCCTTCACCGGGTCGGCGATCGCGAGCGTGCCCCGCAGCCGCCCGCCGGCGGCCACATGGGCGACCGTGCGCGAGTCCGACCCGAAGCGTTCTTCGAGCACCGCGATGTCCTCGCCCGCGACGCCCGCCTCGCGCAGCAGCCGCGTGTTGCCGACGACGACCCGCTCCCCGTCGACGACACCGACGATCCCCATGCCGACCCGAGCCTCCACGTGGGTCGCGCGTGCGATCGGGACGCCGCGACGGCGCGCCTCCCCGACCACGGCGCGGGCGAGGGGATGCTCCGACACGTCCTCGACCGAGGCCGCGAGCGCGAGCACCCGGGCTTCGCCGTCCGCGCGATCGCCGCTCTCCGCTACATCGCCGGGCGGGGGGGCCGCCACGTACACCGCCACCACGCGTGGGGCGCCGAGGGTCAGGGTTCCCGTCTTGTCGAACACGAGCGTGTCGGCCCGGTCCAGCGTCTGGACGGCGGCTCCGTCCCGGATGAGGACGCCGCGGGTCGCCCCGAGGCCGGTGCCGACCATGAGCGCGGTGGGGGTGGCGAGCCCGAGTGCGCACGGACACGCGATCACGAGCACCGCCACTGCGGCGGAGAGCGCGAGCGAGAGCCGGCCCAGCTCCGGGTTCACCCACGGCAGGAAGCCCGATGCCCAGCGTGCGGCCTCGGAGAATACGCCGGGCAGGGCGAACCAGCCCGCGAAGGCGGCCAGCGCGACGACCAGAATCGCGGGCACGAAGACGGCCGTCACCCGGTCCGCGAACTCCTGGATCGGGACCTTGCTCGCCTGCGCTTCCTCCACCAGGCGGATGACGTTCGACAGGAAGGTGTCCTCGCCCACGCCCGTGGCCCTCACGCGTAGCGCGCCGGAGTGGTTCACGGTCGACCCCAGGACGCTGTCCCCCGGCTCCTTCTCTACCGGGATCGACTCACCCGTCGCGAGGGACTCGTCCACCGCGCTCCTTCCCTCGAGGACGACGCCGTCGGTGGGGATCTTCTCGCCCGGACGGATGATCATCACGTCGCTCACCCGCACATCCCGCGTCGGCACCTCGAGTTCGGCGCCCTCCCGTTCGATGCGGGCCGTCGGAGCCTCGAGCGAGAGCAGGGCCTGGATCGCGGAGGAAGAGCGGCCGCGCGCCTTGGCTTCGACGAAACGTCCCGTGAGGTGGATGGAGGCGATCATCGCGCCCACGGGCGCGAAGTTCATGATCATCGGCGCGAGGCCGAGGACGTGGAGGACGGCCCAGACGCCCGTGAGCACGGAGACACCGGCGCCGAGGGCGATGAGGACATCCATGTTGGGCATCCCGCCCCGTGCCGAGCGCCAGGCGCCGCGCAGGGTGTCCGCGCCCGGCCCGGCGAGGACGGCGGCCCCGAGCGCCGTCACCCCCAGATCGAAGACGAGCGGCGACGGCCAGCGCAGCCCGGCGAACATCTCGGGCAACATCCACACCATGGCCGGGGCCGTGAGCGCCCACGCCGTCCACATGGTCCGCCACGCCCGGCGTGAGTGCGCCTCCGTGTCCGCGAGGCGCCTGCGCTCGGCCTCCCCGCGGTCCGCCTCCGCTATGGGCTCGATCTCGTAACCCGCCTGCCCGACCGCCGCGGCGAGTTCATCGAAGCCGACCTCGCGGGTCAGCGTGAGCGTGGCGGACTCCGCCGGCAGGCTCACCGCCGCCTCCACGCCGTCGATCGCGTTCAGGGTCTTCTCGACCGAGCCCACGCAACCCGCGCAGTGCATGCCCGTGATCCGGTACGTCTTCTTCAGGTGGGGCGCGTTCGACATCGGGTCGCCTGCCGTCTACTTGCCGGTGAAGCGCATGAAGAGGTCCGCGATCTCTTCGCGCACGCGGACCGCTGCGTCGCCTCCTTCGGCGATCGCGTGCGTGGCGCAGCGTTCGAGGTGGTTCATCAGAAGTTCCTTCTCGGCCGAACGGAGCGCGGAGTGAACGGCGGCGAACTGCTGCAGTATGTCAGGACAGTACCGCTCGTCCTCCACCATGCGGGCGATGCCCCCGACCTGTCCCCGAATCCGGGCCAGCCGACGGTCGAGGTCGCGCTTCGTCCCCCCCGCGATCCCCATCGCATGCGCCCCCGCCTCGCCCACCGCCATTCACTCCGTACGCTCTTCCCGCTCAACCAGGAACCATCGACGATCTCCCGTAGAATATACTATACTGGGGTATGGTATATGTGGCAAGACGCCGGGAGATCGGTGGCGGCGTTTCGGCGCGGGCTGTTAACCTCAGGGCCATGTTCAAGAAACTGAGGCGGATGGTCGACGACGTGCTCGACCGCATGGAGGCGAAGCAGGACGGCGTCTCGGAAGACGACATCGACCGCGTCATCCAAGCCATGCGCGAGGAACTCGTCGAGACCCGGGCGCGGATCACCGAACTCGAGACGCGGCTCCAGTCGCTGGTGCGTCAGGCCGACCAGGAAAAGAACGCGGCCCGGACCGCCGAGCGGCGGGCGGCGAAGGCGGCCCAGATCGGCGACTCCGAGACGGTCGAGGTGGCGAACCGGTTCGCGGCGCGGCACCGGCAGCGTCTCGAGGTGCTCGTCATCAAGGCCGAGGCGACCCAGGCCGAGATCCGGCAGCACAGGGACGAGGCCGCGCAGGGCGCCGAGCAGCTCAAGAGCGCGATGGCGCGCCGGGATTCGCTGAGCGTGCAGCAGCGGCGGGCGAAGGCGATCAAGCATTCGGCCAGCCGGCTCGACTCGGTCGACGCGTTCGACCGCATGGCCGACAAGATGGAGAGCCGCACCGACCTCGACGACGCGACCCGCGAGGTGGAGGAGACGCTCGATCCGGCGTCTCGTGCGCCACGGCGGGACTTCGCGGCCGAACGCGAACTCCGGGAGGCGCAGGCCGACGCCATGCTCGAGGAGTTGAAGCGCCGGATGTCGAAAGGAAAGTAGAGGAACTGGAAGTAGAGGAACTGGAAGTAGCGGATTCCCCCGGAAGGCGGAGGACCGATGGACCTGCTCACGATCGCCGTCTTCGGCTATCCCCTCATCCTGATCGGCGTCGGGCTGTGGCGCTCCCGGCAGATCAAGAGCCACGCGGACTTCATGGTCGCCGGGCGCAACGTGCCCGTCGCCCTCCTCGTAGGGACGCTCGTCTGCACGTGGATCGGGTCCGGGTCGCTGTTCGGCGGGGCGGGGCTCGCGTACCGCACCGGCATCGCGGAGCTGTGGTTTTCCTTCGGCGCCTGGGCCGGGCTTCTCGTCGCGTTCTATCTTGCGCCGCGCGTGCGTGCGATCGCCAAGTACACGGTCCCGGACCTCCTCGAGCAGCGCTACAACGCGGCGGCGCGCGTCCTCGGCACCGTCGCGATCATCCTCGCGTACGTGACGATCGCCGCCTACCAGTTCCGGGGCGGCGGCTGGATCCTGAGCATCGTCACCGACGGCGCCATCTCGCCCACGGCCGGGATGATCATCACGGCCATCACCATCGTGACGTTCACGGCGCTCGCCGGCATGGTGTCGATCGTCTCCGTGGACCTCCTGAACGGGATCATCATCACCCTCGGCATCATCATCGGCCTCCCGTATCTCGTCTTCTCCAACGGCGGCATCGGGGCGATCGCGGCCGGGCTGCCCGAGGGGCACCTCACGATGATGGGAGGCCACAACGTCCTCTGGGTCCTCGGCGTCGCGCTGCCGACGTTCCTCCTCATCCTGGGTGAGAGCGGGATGTACCAGAAGTTCTTCTCCGCCAAGGACGCGAGGTCCGCCAAGAAGGCGGTGGTCGGGATGTTCGTCGGGGTCGTCTTCATCGAGACCACGCTCGCGCTGATCGCGATCGTCGGCCGAAGCGTATTCCCCGAACTGGCGGATCCGGAGCAGGTGTCGATCGTGGGCCGGGCCGCGTCCGAGACGGTGATCCTCTACATCGCCGCCAACGGACTCCCCGTCATCGGCGGCGCCATCCTGCTCGCGGCGGCGGTCGCCATCGTGCTCTCGACCGGCAACACCTTCTTGCTCGTGCCGTCCACGAACGTGACTCGCGACCTCTACGAGCGCTTCGTGAACCCGGAGGCGAGCGATGCGCGGAAGCTGGGCCTGCAGCGGCTCTTCGTCGTCCTGTTCGGGGGGCTCGGGCTCGTGTTGCTCACGCAGTGGGACACGGTCCTCGAAATGGCGCTGTTCGCCTACTCGCTCATCGGGGCCAGCCTCACCCCCGCGCTGCTCGCCGCCTTCCTGTGGCGCCGCGTCACGGCGCAGGGGGGCGTGGCCTGCATCGCGGGCGGGCTCGTGAGCATCGTCGGGATCGCGTTTCTGTCCCGGCTGGGCGTGAACTTCACGATGACGATCGGAGGCGATCCGTTCAACTTCGCGTCCACCGACTACATCGTGATCCCCGGCGTCCTCATCTCGCTGGGACTGCTGATCGTGGTGAGTCTGCTCACGCCGCCCTCTCCCGAGGAGAAGTGGGAGCCCTTCTTCCGGAAGAACCCTGAACGGCTCTAGCAGTCACGGGCTGCCGGTCCGGAGGCGAGTCTGAAGCCGAGGCCTCCTCAGGCGAGGAGGCCTCGGATTTCGTCGAACTTGCCCGGAGGGCCGAGCACGACGAGGTGGTCGCCGGGTCGTATCGTTTCCCCCGGACCCGGGTTGTAGAGGAAGGGCTCGCCCCCCTCCTCCGTGTCGCCTCGCTCGATCGCGACCACGAGCAGGCCTGTTCTGGCCGGGATCGCGGCTTCGGCCAGAGAGAGCCCCGCGAGCTCCGCCATTGGGGACACGGGCACCTGCTCGATGAGCAGCCCCAGGCCGTCTTCGCCGGATACGTCGACGAAGAGCGTCACGTCCGGACGCAGGACGAGGGAGGCCATCCTAATGCCGCCGGTCGCGTTCGGCGTGACGACGCGGTCGGCGCCGGCTTTCTTCAGCTTCCCGACCGAGTCCTCCGAGCGAGCCCGGCCCACGATGGTCAGGTTCGGGTTCAGCTCCCGCGCCGCCAGACAGACGAAGGCGTTGTCGGTGTCCGCGCTGAGTGCCGCGATGAGCCCCCGGGCGCGGGTGATGCCGGCCGCCAGCAGCGCCTCGTCACTCGCCGCGTCGTTCTCGATGATGAGTGCGTCCGGATCCAGGTGCCGCGCGTTCGCGACGTGCGCGGCGTCTCGCTCGATCGCCACGTAAGGGTCGCCACGGGCGATGAACCTCTTGATCGCGTGGATTCCGGTACGGCCCGTGCCGCACACGATGATGTGGTCTCTGATGCGGTCGATCCTCTTCATGGTTCCGCGTTTCCTGAATGCCTGGCCCATGTTCATCTCGACGAGGGTCGCCGTGATGAGGGCGAACCAGACCGCCAGCATGACGATGCCTCCCGCGATGAGGAAGCCCGCGAACCCGCGGCCGGCCGGCGTGGTGAGGGGCTGGATCTCGCCGTACCCGACCGCCGAGATCGTGATGACGGTCATGTAGAAGGCGTCCGAAAGGCTCCAGCCGGGCATGAGGGAGAAGCCGATCGTCCCCACCAGCAGGAGGGTCGCGGTGATGAGGACCGCCCCGCCGAACCGGGTCCCGAAGCGGCTGGGGTCGAAGTGGAAGCGCACTTACCCGCCCACCGCCCCGCGTTCTAGGCGCGCCACCACGTCCCGACCCTTGATCCGCCGCCCGTCGAGACCGCGGACGACCTCGTCCGCCACGAGGGAATCGACGTCGACGAGGCTGAAGTTGTGCCGAATATCAATGCGGCCGATCTGCCCGCCGGCCGCCGGTGTCTCGCCCGTGATGGCTCCGACGATGTCGCCGGGGCCCGCGCCGTCGCGCTTCCCGACGCCGACGAAGACGCGGGTCCACGTCGGTCGGGTCGCGCGCCGAGCGTGGGCGTCGGTGCGCACCGCGGGTCGGGTCGCCGCCGCGGCCTCCCGGGATGTGGGGGGTTCCCCGGCCTTCGGAGCCGGGCGGGCGTGGTCGGCCGCCCGGAGCATGCCGGCGAGGGCGCCGGCGACGTGCGCGGCACCGTGTTCCTCGATGAGCGGCGCGAGCAGGAGGGCGCCGCTCGCCGCGTCCTGCTGCTGGAGGGCATCGGAGACGCGGGCCCGGAAGGCCGCGATGTCGTCCAGCAGCGCGGCGTCGAGCGGCTCCCCGAGGGGCGCGACCGACAGCCCGGCCCGAGCCGCCGTGAGCTTGAACTGCCGCTCGTGCAGCGCGTCGACGATGGCGTAACAGCGGTCGGCGGTCCCGGCCGCCCGCGCGAGCGGGGCCGGCGCCGGCGGCAGCTCGAAGGCGACCGCGTGCGGAGCGGGATCGACCTGTCCCCACGCCCCGACGTGCACGGGAGCGTCGCCGCCGGGTCCGGCGACGTCGAACCCGGCCGTCGAGAGCGCCGCGCGGACATCGGCGACGGCGGCGGGAGCCGTTTCGACGCTGACGGCGGTCGCCGCGCCGGCCGGCATGATGTCGTGCAGCAGCTCGGCCAGGCGGGCCAGCCGCCCGGCCCGGGTGGCCCGGCTCGCGACGGCGACCGCCGCCCCCGACCCGCGGCCGGCGTCCGGCGCGTCGTCCCCCGCATCATCGAACAGTTCGTTCGGCCAGCGGCGCGCGCGCGGCAGCCAGCCCAGGAGCAGCTCGTCGAACCCCGCGTCGCGGGCGTGAGTCGTCGCGATCCGGCGCGCCCCCTCGTCGCAGGCTTGCAGCACGGCCTCGACGGCCGACCACGCCGGCTCCAGCCCCGGGACATCGTCCAGCACCAGCGTCCTCAGCGCCGTGGCGGAGACGTCACCCTTCCGCACGGCCTCGAGCAGCGGAGCCGGTGGCCCGACGAGGATCGACGCCCTCTCCGCCGCCTCCGGCGTCGCCCCCGGCGCGACGACGACCACGTCGTGCCCCGCCCCCCGCGCCGCCTCGTACATGCGGGCCGCGCAACGCCGCGCCCGGTCCACGGACGCGGTCAGCACGAAGACGCGCCCCTCTCCGTCGCCGGCCGCCGCCAGATCGCGTATCGCCGCCGCCGCGTAGAGCTGCGCGAGGCCCGCCCCCTCGGCGGCGATGAGCGCGAGGTGACGCCCCCGCGCGACCGCCGCCGAGAGCGCCTCGAGCGCTTCCGGCAACGGTGCCTCCGCCGCGACCACTTCCTCCGGCTGGTGCTGATTCAAGAGCGGGATCTTTCCAAAGCGTGGATACAGGTGCGCGAGCGGGCGTCCTCCGGGATCGCTGGCAAGATACGCAAGCCGATGGCCGGCCCAAAGAGCGCCGCCGCGACGTTGACGCCGCCGCGGGCACCGGCCTAACGTCCCACCCCCCCGGCCAGCGGCAGACCCGGGGGCTCTCTCTCATCCCTTTCACAAGGCGAAGCGGATTCCCGTGGTCCAGGCCCTGGAGACGATTCAGGCGTGGGTGTGGGGCGTACCCCTCATCATCCTGCTCCTCATGACAGGCCTCGTGTATACCTTCCTCCTGCGGGGACTGCAGTTCCGCCGCCTGTGGCACGCGCTCTGGCTCGCGCTCGTGAAGCGCCGCGAGCCGGACGGCGAGGGCGACATCTCCCACTTCCAGGCGCTCATGACGGCGCTCGCAGCGACCGTCGGCACGGGGAACATCGTGGGCGTGGCGACCGCCATCGGGGCGGGCGGCCCCGGCGCGCTCTTCTGGATGTGGATCACGGGACTCCTCGGGATGGCGACGAAGTACGCCGAGGCGGTGCTTGGCGTCCGCTACCGGGAGACGGACGCGCGCGGCGAGAAGGCCGGGGGCCCGATGTACTACCTGGAGCACGGCCTCGGGCGGGGCGGGTTCGGGCGGGTTCTCGCGATCGCCTTCGCCGCCTTCGCGACGCTCGCCGCGTTCGGGATCGGCAACGGCGTCCAGTCACAGGCGGTGGCGGACGCGATGAACGAGTCGTTCGGGATACCGCACTGGATCGTGGGTCTCGTCACGGCGGCCGCGGTCGGGTTCGTCATCATCGGAGGCATCCGTTCCATCGGCCGGGTCGCGAGCGTCATCGTGCCGACGATGATCGTCCTCTATATCGGCGTCGCGGGTCTGGTCCTGATCTCCAACGCGGCGGAGATCCCGGCGGCGTTCGGACTCGTGTTCGAGTACGCGTTCGGGGGGCGGGCGGTAGCCGGTGGGGCCCTCGGTTACACCGTCCTGCAGGCGATGCGCTTCGGGGTCGCGCGCGGGATCTTCTCGAACGAATCGGGGCTCGGCACCGGGGCGATCGCCGCCGCCGCCGCGCAGACCCGCGAACCCGTGCGCCAGGCGCTCGTCTCGATGACCCAGACGTTCATCGACACGATCGTCGTCTGCACGTTGACGGGCCTCGCGATCCTCACCACGGGGGCGTGGAGCTCCGGGGCCGAGGGCGCGAACATGACGCAGTTGGCCTTCGACACGAGCCTCCTCGCGGGCGCCGGCGACATCATCGTCGCCCTCGGCCTCGCGACCTTCGCCTTCAGCACGATGCTGGGGTGGTCCTACTACGGTGAACGCAGCTTGGCCTACCTCTTCGGCGCGCGCGCGATCCCGCCCTACCGCCTCGCGTTCGTTGCCGTCGTCGGCCTCGCCGCGGTCGTGGAACTGGACGTCGTGTGGCTCGTCTCGGACATCCTCAACGGCCTCATGGCGGCCCCGAACCTGGTGGGCCTTCTCCTGCTGTCGGGCGTCGTGCGGCGGGAGACGCGGAGCTACTTCGGGCGCGTCTGACGGGACTGCGTGGTCGCCGCCGCTAGCCTTTGAACGGGGGGTAGTGGCCCAGGTCGTAGGCGCGGATCGTGAGGACCCCGCGCGGCGGCACCCCCATGTCGGCCAGGGTACGCATCTCGTCCCGGACGCGCCGCTCGGCGTACTCGGTGTAGAAGTCGGCGGGGTCGTCGGAGGAGCGTTGCAGCATCTCGCGGATCCCGAACGCCTTGGCCGCCTCCACGGTCGTGTCGGCCGGAAGTTCGGCCACGTGCTCGAGCCAGCGGTCGGGCATCATGAGACGAACAGTGATGCGTTCCGTGGCGTTCATTCGGTCGTCGTCCTCTCGGGCGGGTTCAGTGGCGGTTGCGGAGCGTGTAGAGGAACCGCTTCGCGAGGTCGGTCACATCGAGCCCCGCCACGCGGTCCGTCTCCACGCGTACGTTGGTGTGGCCGCCGTCGCGGTCGACCGCGAAGCGGGCCAGCCCGATCTCTCCGGCGAAGGTGAGCGAAGACGCGGTCTCCTCGCGCACCCGGAGATTCGAATGCTCGCCGAAGAAACGCTTCGCGCGTTCGAGGACGTCTTCCGGAGAATGGTCGGTGATGGTGACGTAGCGCATGTGAATCCGGGTTCGGCGATCGGGGCCCGTGATCGGCTCCGGAGGAGCGGGACAGCATCGATCGGGCCGCAAGATCTTGCGGCCCGATCGACCCGTCAACCGGAACGTTGGCCTCGCGCGTCCGAGGGCGATACCATCTCCCGCCATGAACTCGCCAATCACTTTCGGGCGCTTTTTCCTGCCCGGTCCCACGGAAGTGCCGCCCGACCTGTTCGACGCCATGCGACGGCCCGTGGTGGGGCATCGGAGCGCCGAGGTGTCGGGGCTCGTCGAGGGGTTGCAGCCCTCCGCTTCGCGACTCTTTCAGACGACGCGGCCGGTGTACCTGTCGACCTCCTCCGCCACCGGCATGATGGAGGCGGCGATCACGAACCTCACGCGCCGCCGCGTGCTCTGCCTCGTCAACGGCTCGTTCAGTCAGCGGTTTCATGCCATCGCCGAGGCGACGGGGCGTCCCGCGGACAGGCTCGAGGCCGAGTGGGGGAAGCCGAACCTCCCGGACCTGCTGCGGGCCGCGCTCTCGGAAGCGCCGGGCCGCTACGACCTTGTCACGGTCGTGCATTCGGAGAGTTCGACCGGCGTCCTCAACCCGCTGGAGGAACTGGCCGCCGTCGTTCACGAGTTCGACGATGTGCTCATCGCCGTCGACACCGTCTCGTCGCTCGCCGGAGCGCCGGTCCGGACCGATGCGTGGGGTCTGGACTTCGTCCTCACCGGCTCCCAGAAGGCGATCGCGCTGCCCCCGGGCCTCGCGCTCGCGGTCGCCTCGGAGCGGGCGCTCGCCCGCGCCCGGGAGGTCGAGCACCGCGGCTTCTACTTCGATATCCTCAAGTTCGAAAAGAACCTCGAGCGCTGGCAGACGCCGAACACGCCGGCCGTGTCGCTCTTCTTCGCGCTCGAGCGGCAACTGGCCCGGATGATGGAGGAGGGGATGGAGGCGCGCTGGCGGCGGCACGACGGGATGGCGCGCCGCACGTACGAGTGGGTGGACCGGATCGCGGCCCGCACGGGGCAGCCGTGGCGCGTGCTGGCGCCGGAAGGCTATCGGTCGCCGTGCGTCACCGTCATCATGCTCCCCGAGGGCCTCACGGGGCCGGAGGTCGTCGCCCGGGCCGGGGCCCACGGGTACACGGTGGCCGCGGGGTACGGGCCGTTGAAAGCGGATTCGTTCAGGATCGGACACATGGGCGAGCATACGCTGGAGGAGTTGGAGGCGCTTCTGGCGGTCCTCGACGACGTGCTGTGAGCGAAACCGCCGGCGTTATCCAGCGCCTCATCGTCGCGGACCCTCTCCTCCCGGAGGGCCTCGAGACGTTGCGCGCCACCCCCGGGATCGTCGTCGAAGACCTGAGCGAGGGGGACCGGGAGGGGCTCCTGCGCGCGCTGCCGGGCGCGTCCGCGCTGATCGTCCGCAGCCGTACGAAGGTGGACGCGGACCTCATCCGGGCCGGCGACGCGCTCCGGGTCGTCGGTCGGGCGGGAGTCGGGGTCGACAACATCGACATTCCAGAGGCCACGCGGCGCGGAATCGCGGTCCTCAACGCCCCGGCCGCGAACACCCAGTCGACCGCCGAACTGGCGTTTGCCCTCCTCCTCGCCGCCGCCCGCCGGCTTCCCGAGGCGGACGCGAGTATCCGCGATGGGGAATGGAGGCGGAAGGAGCTGCGGGGCATCCAACTGAGCGGGAAGACGCTGGGCGTGATCGGGCTCGGCCGCATCGGGGCGGAGGTCGCTTGGCGCGCGCGCGCGTTCGGGATGCGCGTGATCGCCCACGATCCGTTCGTGATCGCCGAGCGAGCGAGCGATCTGGGGGTCGAACTCGCAGATCTCGGCACACTTCTCCCCGCGTGCCACGCGCTGACGCTGCACGTCCCGCTCTCGGCGGAGAATCGCGGGTTCATCGGGCGCAAGGAGATCGCGGCCATGCGCCGGGGCGCGATCCTGATCAATGCGGCGCGGGGCGGGTTGGTGGACGAAGCCGCGCTGGCCGAGGCGCTGGTCAGCGGACATCTGGGCGCGGCCGGCCTCGACGTGTTCGAGACGGAGCCGCTCCCGGCCGATAGCCCGCTCCGGCAGGCGCCCCAACTCGTGTTCAGTCCCCATCTCGGCGCGTCGACGTTCGAGGCGCAGCGCCAGGTCTCCCGGCAGATCGCCGTCTCGGTGCGGGATGCCCTGCTCAAGGGAGATTTCAGCGCCGCGCTCAACGCCCCGTTCGAGGCGGAAGATCGTGACGGCGCCGGCCCGATCATGTATCTGGGCCGCTGTCTGGGCCGGCTGCTGGCCGGGCTCGACGACGCGCCGCCGCGCCGGATCGAAGTCCGCTACGGAGGGCCCCGGGATGGGGTGCTCGGCCCGCTCGCGGCGAGCGTCGCGGTGGGCTTCCTCGAGCGCCGGGTCGACCCGCCGCTCAACGTCGTGAACGCGCTCTCGATCGCCTCCGAGCGCGGTCTGGAGATCACGCGGCTCCGCACCCAGGCCGAGGGCGATTACACGAACTACGTCGAACTCTCGGCGGCCTTCGGCCGGAACAAGAGAGAGGTCGTGGGGGGCGCCCTCATGGGGACCGCGATGGACCCGCGGATCGTGCGCGTCGGGACGTTCCGCGTGGACACGGTACCGGTCGGCATCTGCCTCTTCATTCGGAATCGCGACCAGCCTGGCGTGATCGGCGCCGTCGGCACCCTGTTGGGCGAAGCGAACGCGAACATCGCCGAGTACCACCTCGCGCGGCGCCGGGGCGGACGCCGCTCCTTCGGTGTCGTGCGCATCGACGGTGAACTGCCGCCCGAGGTGCTGCGCGCGCTGAACGATCTCGACGGCGTCGACGAGGTGCAGCAGATCCAATTCGACTGACCCGCCCCGCCGTGCTTGGCGTCGCGGCGCTCCTTTCATTATCATGAATCATGAGTACCGTTCATGATGGTGGCGGGAAGCCAGGACGAGTTTCGGAACCGGTCCAGGTCTACCTGGCGCCGAACGAGCGGGACCGGCTGGAGCGTCTGAGGAAAGAACTCGACACTACCAAGTCGAACGTCCTTCGCCGAGGTCTGGAAGCGCTCGAGTTGCAGCTCTCGGATCCCGACCGGCACCCCGCGCTCTCGATCATCGGCATCGCCGGCGCGACGAGGTCCCGCGGGGATCTCTCCCCCGATCCGGCACGCGCTCACGATGACGTTCTCGCGGACGCCGAGATCGCATCCTGGTCCTCGGGTCCACGGCGGGAACCGGACGGCAACGCCTCCGAGTGAAGGCGCTGTTCGTCGACACCAGCGCGTGGTATCCGCTGGCCGATCCCGGGCACCCGGAACACGGAGCGGTCGCCGCAGCTCTCAGGGTTCGCGTGCGAGAAGGTGCTGCGGTCGTCACGACGAATCTGGTGGTGGTGGAGACGCACGCGCTGCTGCTCAGTCGCAAAGGTCGACGGGCCGCGTTCGCATTCCTCGAAGCGATCCGGCAACCGCCCAACCGGATCGAGTACGTAGGCAGCGAGCGGGAGACCGTGGCCATCGATCGTTGGATCCGGCGTTTTGCCGACCAGAGCTTCTCCCTTGCCGATGCCGCAAGCTTCGAGGTGATGACCGAACTGGGCATCGAAGAAGCGCTGACGCTGGACCGGCACTTCAACACCGCCGGTTTCCTGATGGTCCCCGGAGGCGTCTGACGAAGGACCTCCCGTACCCCGCCCGTCGGCACGGCACACACCTCGCACACGGCCTGCGTGATGATGATGTCCGGGTCGAGTCCCTCGATCATGGCGCCGTCGACCTTGTAGACGCTTCCGTGGTCCATCATCGCCCGGCGCACCGCGGCGTCGATCTCCTCGGCCCAGGCCAGGATGCCGCCAACGAGGTCTTCACGAAAGGGATCCGCAAGCCCAGGAGCCGCAAGAAGTCAGCCGGAAAGGAGGTGAAGACTGCAGCTTGAAGCGCCGATCTCGGCGAGGTCGGGTGTCAGGTGATTACCGTACCTGTACAGCAAATATGTAGTCCCCTAAAGATTGTACCATTACTCTGTAAGCAAGCATTGTACCCATTCGAGACACTCGAGGAAACCCGGGAGGTGAGCGGGGCATTCATCGAGCGCTACAACCGCGGCTGGATCATGGCTCCCCCGGCGTTGGGGAGACATATGGCTATGATGCTCGCCTCTTACCGTGGGTATGCGAAATATAGGGAAAGAGGGGTGGTCTTAGCAGGCGAACCCCCCCGTTGAAGTTGGCATCGGTGTCGCCAAAGCATAGGGTCCGGCCCTTCACCTATCGACAAGAGAAGTAGGCCGGCTTGGCACCAGGTGGTGGCGTTGGGACACGGATTCTCCGGTTCGGTCAAAATCATCCGGCCGTCTGAATCAAGAACAGGTCTACCCACTGCATCCGTCACGGGTACCGGGGAGGAACACGGAGGCCGTTCCTCGCTCGCGTCGAACAATTCTCGTACGTAATCCTCGCCCCCCGTACGAAAGACTTCAAACAGAGCCATGTCCGCGCCGCGAGATGTGCGGTCATCATAGGACTCGTACAGGCGGACAAAAGCGTCCTTGGCCCCCGTATAGGGAACGCCTTCCGATGCGTCCTTCATCACCATCCCCGCCCGGTGCGGAATCGAGCCGGCGCCGATCGCGGTCGCCCCTGAATCTTCGCGCATCAACTGTGCAAGTTCCTCTGCAAACGCATCCAGTTCCGCGATCGGCCGGGACTCGAACTTCTGTCTCAGAACGGCGATGGCGGCACTTACGGCATCGGCCGATCCCGGGCTTTCACGCAACGCTCTAAGGGCGGTGACTGGTGTCGGTACCCTCCATTCGCCTTCTTCCATAATCATGCCTTTTGGTGTATCGGTCTGCGCTTCCAGTCCTGCGGAAATGACCAACATGCCCAACAACAAGATAGACTGTCTCATTCGCCTTCTCCTTCTAGCAGCTATGTGGCACGTTACTACCATGACCCGCAATTTGCCCATTGTTCAAAAACCAAGATGTACCATACTGCCAGAACTGGTCTGGGCTCGTATAGGCGCTCGCTTGGTAGCTGGCGTTGATGTAATACTGATAATAGAACTTGTCCCACTTAGTAGCCAAGGTCAGATTGATGGCGGCTTCGTCAACCCCGTTCAAAGGTTCCATGACATTAAATATCGCCGTCGCATTCGTGCTGTTTATGCAATCGTTGAGGCCATCCTGGTGCTCTTCCTCGTGGTCTCTGATCTGATCTCGAAATACGACCGCGTGTGCCCATGTTTACAATAGCCGTTTACCTGATGGTACGTGGAGCTGGGCAGCACATTGCTACTGGAGCTTGCACACGTGCTGTTGGCGCCCGCATGTGCGGCGCCGTAACCGACAGAGTAGTCCGAAACAACGTAAATGGATGTCGGAATATACGGGGGATCTTCTGATACGAACTCACCCGTCCAGGGACCGGAGCCCGGCTGTGCGGTGGGAGGGGCTGGTGCGGTGGTGGGAATGTCATAGAACCCAAGTGTAGGCAGGTTGTTGTTCAAGTTCGCCAAGAACGACCTGCTCTCAAATGTCCATGACGCACTAAGCAATGGTGGCCGGTAATCCAACCGCGCGTTGACCGTGATCTGCTGTGTGTCAAAGAACACTTCCTCGCTGGAAGCGTTGGTAACGCGCACCGTCACGTTGGTCGTACTCGATAACGTCGTCAAGCTCACCATCGGCGTACTCGCCTCCATGTCGTCGCGCCATGCCCTGTACACCTTCTTTGTAATCCCCATTCCTAGACCGAAGGTGTCCACACGGCGGCGACCTCCGAGTCCGGCGCGGGGAGGCGATCCGGATGGAGGAGCCCGCCCAGGATCTCGACGCCGGTGACGAAGCGAGGGCCCGAGCGGTTGAAGTAGGAGGAGGCGTCGACGACCCAGGCGCGGCCCTCGGCGACCGCGCGCGGGGCCACTCGCTCCAGCCGCTCGGCGTGCGTGTCGGCGTCTTCCCGGGCCGCTTCCAGACCGTACCCGCAGGGCATGAGGAGGAGGGCGTCCGGATCCAGGTCTCCGATCTCTTCCCACGACACCTCGCGGGAGGGCCGTCCCGCCTCGCCCGCCAGGTTCAGGCCTCCGGCAAGTTCGATCATCTCCGGCACCCAGTGGCCGGGCGCGAAGGGCGGATCGAACCACTCGATCCCCAGCACGCGCGGCGGACGGACGTCCCGCACCGCTGCTCGCACCCCATCAAGTCGCCTCCGGAGCGAGCTCCCCGGGCCTCGTGCGACCTCCGGATTTCCGGCGGCCCGCGCCACCTGCCCGAGCGAGGCGAGGATGTCGTCGATGGTGTGGGCGTCGAGCGACACGACCTCGGCCTCGATCCCGCGCGCCCCGAGCACCTCCCTCACCCCGCTCGTCGGCACGGCGCACACCTCGCATACGGCCTGGGTGATGATGATGTCCGGAGCGAGCCTCTCGAGCACGGCCGCGTCGATCTCGTAGACGCTTCCGTGTTCGATCATGGCCTTCCGCACGGCGTCGTCGATCTCTCCGCTCGAAAGACCCTCGGGATCGAAGCGGGGCCGGCTCGCGCGCGGACGGTCCAGCAGGTGCGGCGGGTGGTCGCACTCGTGCGAGATGCCGACGAGGCACTCGCCGAGGCCGAGGGCGTCGACGATCTCGGTCCCCGACGCGAGGAGCGAGACGATGCGCATCAGTACTGCGGCATCGCGGGATCGATCTCCTCGGCCCACGCCAGGATCCCGCCCGCGAGGTTGACGGCGTTGTCGAACCCGACGGCGCGCAGGTACTCGACGGCGCGGTCGCCGCGGGGGCCCGAGCGGCAATGGATGATGAGCGGTTCCGACGCGTCGAAGCTCTCCGCGGCCTGCGGGAGGGTCGCGAGCGGCACGAGACGCGCGCCCACGTCCTCGAGATTGCAGATCGCCCACTCGTAGTCTTCGCGCACATCGATGAGCTGGAAGCTCTCTCCCGCGTCGACCCGCCGCTTCAGCTCGTGCACGTCGATGTCGAGGTCGTGCATGGCACCCTCCGTGTGCGCGCCTCCGCCCGCCGCCTCGTCGCGAGGCGATCCGCCGCAGAAACGCTCGTAGTCGATGAGTTCCGTCACGCTCGGCTCGGGGCCGCACACCGCGCACTCGGGGTCGGGGGCGATGTCCAGCGACCGGAACTCCATCCGCAGCGCGTCGATCAGGAGCAGCCGGCCGGCGAGCGTGTCGCCGATCCCGGCCAGCCACTTGATCGCCTCGTTCGCCTGGATCGACCCCACGATGCCGGGCAATACCCCGAGCACCCCCGCCTCCGCGCAGTTGGGCACGAGATCCGGCGGCGGCGGATCCCGGAACAGGCACCGGTAGCAAGGGCCGCCGGGGGCCGCGAACACCGACGCCTGGCCCTCGAAGCGGAGGATGGCCCCGTACGCGAAGGGCGTCCCCAGCATCACGCAGGCGTCGTTCACGAGGTACCGGGTCGGGAAGTTGTCGCTCCCGTCGACCACGAAGTCCCACCCCCCGAGGATCTCCAGCGCGTTCCCCGAATCGAGGCGGGTCTCGAACGTCTCGATCGCGACGTGGGGGTTCAGCCCTTCCAGACGGGCGCGCGCGGAGTCGAGCTTCGAGGTGCCCACCGCGTTCGTGTCGTGCAGCACCTGGCGCTGGAGGTTGGAGAGTTCCACGAGGTCGTGGTCGACGAGTCCGAGCCGGCCCACGCCCGCCGCGGCGAGGTAGAGGGCGGCCGGCGAACCGAGGCCGCCCGCCCCCACGATGAGGACGCTGGATTCGCGCAGCCGCTCCTGCCCTCGCAGACCTACTTCCGGGATGCTGACGTGGCGCCCGTAGCGGACGAGTTCGTCACGCGAAAGCCCGCCGCTCACGGCATTCTCAGACGTGGACGGCGAGCGACGCGCGCAGCGCCGCCATGTTCGCGGCGATCCCCGGCGCCCACCGGAACACGGAGGAGCCCGCCACGAACGACGACGCCCCGGCGGCAGCGCAGACGGGGGCCGAGGTCGGATCGATCCCTCCGTCGACCTGAATGACCGGCGGCGCGATGCCGCGGTCCGCGGCCATCCGCAGGACGGTCGAGATCTTCGGCACCGCCTCGCGGATGAACTTCTGTCCCCCGAACCCGGGGTTCACCGTCATCACGAGGACGAGGTCGACGTAGCCCAGTACCTCCGACAGCGTCTCGGCGGGGGTGGCCGGGTTGAGCGCCACGCCGGCGTAGCACCCCAGCTCCCGGATCCGGTGCAGGTCTCCGTGCAGGTGCGCCGAGACCTCCTGGTGGACCGTGATCATGTCGGCGCCGGCCGCCGCGAACGGTGCCAGGAACTCGCCCGGGTTGTCGATCATCAGGTGAACGTCCAGGAACGCGTCCGTCACCGCGCGCAGCGATTCGAGCACCGGCAGCCCGATCGTGAGACTCGGGACGAAATGCCCGTCCATGACGTCGAGCTGGAACCACTCCGCGCCCGCGGCCTCCGCCTCGGCCACCTCCGCGCCCAGCCGCGCGTAGTCGGCGGCGAGGATCGAGGGCGCGATGACCCGCCCCCCCGGCATGTCCCGCTTCAGTCCGCGTTCCGCCACGATCCCGTGCTCCCGGTGGTTCGGCTGGTTCAGCCGGGTTCAGATGAGTTGGAGACGCCGGCCGACCTTCTTCAGCGCGGCGAGGGCGTCGTCGATGTGTTCGCGCTCGTGCGCGGCGGACAGCTGACACCGGATGCGGGCCTCGCCCCGCGGCACGACCGGATAGCCGAACCCGATGACGAAGACGCCTTCGCGGAGCAACTCGCGGCTCAGCCGGATGGCGTCCGCCGTCCTGCCGATGATCACGGGGACGATCGGCGTGCCGCCGGGGATCGGCTTGTAGCCCAGCTCGATGAGGCCCTCTCGGTAGTACTCGGTGTTGTCGCGTAGCTTCGCCACGAGTTCGGGGTGTTCTTCCAGGTGGTCGATCGCCGCAAGCGCCCCGGCCGCCGAGTGGCAGGGCAGGGCGTTCGTGAACAGCTGGGTTCGCGAGGCCTGGAGCAGGTAGTCGATCACGGCGTCCGAACTGGCCGTGAAGCCGCCCGCCATGCCGCCGAGCGCCTTCCCGAGCGTCGAGGTGACGATGTCGACCTCGCCGTGCATGCCCCAGTGCTCCGGCGTCCCCCGGCCCGTGTCTCCCAGAACCCCCGTGGCGTGCGAGTCGTCGACCGCCATGATCGCGTCGTAGCGGTCGCACAGTTCGCGGATCTCCGGGAGTGGCGCGATCTCCCCCTCCATCGAGAAGATGCCGTCGGTGATGACGAGCCGGTGCCGCGCCTCCCGTGAGGACTCCAGCGCCCCGCGCAGCGAGTCCATGTCCATGTGGTCGTAGATGAACCTGCGGGCCTTGCAGAGGCGTATGCCGTCGATGATGCAGGCGTGGTTGAGACGGTCCGAGATGAGCGCGTCCTCCGGTCCGAGGAGGGGGGCGAAGAGGCCTTCGTTCGCGTTCCAGGCCGAGGTGTAGGTGAGCGAGGCCGGCGTCTCGAGGAAGTCCGCGATCCTCGCCTCGAGTTCGCGGTGGATGTCGAACGTGCCGCAGATGAACCGGACCGAGGACGTCCCCGCGCCGTACTTGTCGGCCCCCTCCTTCACCGCCTCGATCACGGAGGGCTCGTCGCACAGCCCGAGGTAGTTGTTCGAGCACATGTTGATGGTCTCGCCCAGACCATCGATGTCCACCACGGGCGCCTGGCGACCCATGATGTGGAGGAGTTTCTTGTGAACCCCGTTCTCCTTCATCTCCCCGAGTTCGGTCGCCAGCCGGCGCTCGAGACCGGGGTTCACGTTCGACATCGTCACGTCCCGTTCCTCATAGAGTGTCATCATGGAGAATGTAGCGTCCTTCACGGGTACAGGTCGCCGACCCGCTTGTCCGTGACCCACGCGGTGTCGACCCGGATGCGGGGCCGCGAGCCCCAGTTCCCGCACGATATGAAGCCGCGCAACTGTCCCCTCACGTAGATGACACGCTCGGTGCCGACTTCCTGAAGCTCGGGAGCGAGGCGGTCGAGCGCGAACACGCGCTGGCTCCCGATCCAGCCCGGCCCGAACAGCCAGCAGCCCGCGGCCTCGCGGATCGTGCCCTCGCCCCAGGTGCGGACGGCGGAGAAACTGCCGCTGTCGATCGCCACGAGCGTGCCCAGGTCGATGCCGGTCGAACTCCGCACGCGGTATTCCCCCGGCGTCGCGATCCTGAGCGGACGTGCCTCGTAGAAGCTGACGTGCTGCGGCGCGCACATGGCGCGGAAGGTGCTGCGCAGGGCCGCGAGTTCGATCGAGGCGTCGGTGACCGCCAGGGTGGCCGTGTCCAGCCGTCCGCACTGGTCGGGGGACACGGGCCCGCCGAACTCGAAGGAGAAGGGTGCGTCGACGCGCACGGTCTCGGGATAGGCGACCCAGGTGACGAGCGCCTCGCTCTCGTAGGCTTCGCCGAGCCGCCAGCACCCGGCCGCCAGGAGTACCGTGAGCGCTAGAGCGGCGAGGTACGGCGCTCTTTCCACGGGACGGCGGCTAGTCGAGAGCGAGGACGACCTTCGCCGCCTCGCCGGAGTTCATGGCCGCGATCCCCTCCTCGAAGCGGTCGAACGGCAGCCGGTGGGTGATCACCGGGTCGATGTCGAGGCGTCCGGCGGCGAGGAAGTCCCGCATCTCGATCCACGTCCGGTACATGAGGCGTCCCGCGACGCCGTAGACGTGGAGTCCCTTGAAGATGATGTCCCGCGCCAGGTTGACCTCGACGGTGTGCTTCGGCAGCCCCAGCAGCCGGACATGGCCCCCGTTGCGACACATGCGGAACGCGGAGCGCACGCCTTCGGGGTGCCCGCTCATCTCGCACACGACGTGCGCCCCGTAGCCGCGGGTGAGTTCCGCGACCTGCGTCTCGACGCCGCCCTCCGTCGGGTCAAGGCAGTCGTGCGCGCCCATCCGGGCCGCGAGTTCACGGCGGCCCTCGTGCGGTTCGACCGCGATGACCCTGGCCGCACCCGCCACCCGGGCGATCCCGATCGCGAACAGCCCGATCGGTCCGCACCCGACCACGGCCACGACCCGCCCCGCCACGTCGGTGTGCAGGACCGTGTGAAACGCGTTCCCCAGAGGGTCGAACACGGCCGCATGATCGTCGCTGATCGATTCCGGGATGTGGATGATGTTCGCCGCCGGGATGGAGACGTACTCGGCGAAAGCGCCGTCCCGGTCGATCCCGATGATCCGGGTGTCCCGGCACACATGCGCCTGTCCCGTCCCGCAGAACTCGCAGTGGCCGCACACCAGGTGCCCCTCCGCCGACACGCGGTCTCCCACCTCGATGTTCTCGACGAGGCGTCCGGTCTCGACGACCTCTCCCATGAACTCGTGTCCGAGGATGAGCGGCGGGTTGACGCGGTTCTGCGACCAGCGGTCCCATTGATGGATGTGCAGGTCGGTGCCGCAGATCCCCGCGCGTCGCACCCTGATCAATACGTCGCGGGAACGGATCCCGGGCGTGGGCGCTTCGCCGAGGATGAGGCCGGGATCCGGCCCGGGTTTGAGGATCGCTTTCATGGAGAGCGGCGAAGGCTCCTGACCGGGGAGGTGCGTCGGACCGCGCTCCGGCGGCGCATCGGGTGGCGCACAATGTGCCGGAACGCCGGACGGGCCGGCAAGCGCGGGAACACGGCGCGACCGCCGGCCGTAAGATTCCCCGTGGGCGAGTCCGCGACCCGGAGCCGGGAGCCGAGACGGATCGTGCGTGAGAAGGTGACAGGGGACGGTCGGACGAATCGGCCGCCGGACGGCGTGTCCGCGCCCCGGCGGCGCCGGGACCGGGCCGCGTGGTGGGGCGGCATGCTCGTGTCCGCGCTCCTGCACGCCCTCGTCCTGTTCGGCCCCGCGGGCCGGGTGCCCGAGTTCGAGCGCCTGGCGCCTCGAGGGACGAATCCGGAACTCCGCGTGGGGGGCGGAGGCCTGCAGTCCGTGCGGTTCTCGCCGCCCCGGCGCGTCGAGATCCCCCCGCCTCCCAGACCGGTGCTGGCCGTGGATGCGCCGGAAATCGAGATTCGCGAGACGGCCCCCGAGATCTCGGTCGACCTGCTCCCGGTCGGAGTCCCGGCCGCACCCGCCGGACGGGGCGCCGCCGTGGGCCCGGGCGAAGGCGAGGGAGGGGGAGGCGCGGACGGCTACGTCTCGCCGGTGCCGCGGTCCGTCGTGCCCCACTGGGATCCCCCCGGCTCCGTACGCGGCATGGAGGTGACCGTCCGCGTCTTCGTCAACGCCAGCGGCCGTCCCAGCCTCGTGGAACTCGACCCCCCGACCCCCGATGAGGACTTCAACCGCGACATCGTGCGGCAGGTGCGGGCCTGGGAGTACCGGCCCGCCCGGCGCGACGGGGCCGCGGTCGAGGGATGGGCCGAGATCACGTTCATCTTCTAGCCCCGTGCGTTTGACGGCCGGTTGACGCCGCCCCCCACCCTCGTTGCAGAGGGCTCGAACGGGGAGGTGCGGGGTGTGGGATCTGAATCGCGCCGAACGCAAGGCGCTCGGCACGGCGCTCGTGCTGATCGGGGTGAGTCTCATCTTCCGCACGGCGCTCGCCCCCGATCCGGGAGAAGTGGACGGGATCGAGACGATCGATCCCGCGCGCGACCTGCAGGGTGTGGAGGGGGACGTCCTCTCCGCGCTGATGCGGGAGCAGCGCGCGCAGACACCGCTCGCCGAGGGTGAGCGGATCGAGGTGAACCGGGCGTCGGCGGACGAACTGCGCCGACTTCCCGGAGTCGGCCCAAGCCTCGCGCGGGCCATCGTCGAGGAGCGCGACCGCGAACCGTTCCACGAGGCGGCCGACCTCGAGCGCGTGGCCGGGGTGGGAGAAGTCACCGCGGGCCGCCTCGCTCCCTGGCTCCAATTCGATCCCGCGATCCCGCGTCCCGGTCTCGTCGCGCCCTCGGGGCGCTCCGACTCGCGGCCCCCCGCGCTTCCGGCAGCGGACCGGCTCGTCCGCCCCGCGGGGCCGGGATGTCCGCCGGGCGGGAAGCGGATCGATGTGAACCGGGCCGGACGGAAGGAACTCGAGAGCCTGCCCGGTATCGGGTCCGTCATCGCGGGCCGCATCATCGAGGATCGGACCGCGAACGGGCCGTTCCCGAACCCCGAGGCGCTCAGGCGCGTCCGCGGCATCGGGGAACGTTCGCTCGACCGTCTCGCCGATCGCCTGTGCGTGGGGACGCCTTGAGTTCGGCGGATGCGCGCGCAACGGCCACGGAACCGGCTCCCGAGTTGGCGCGGCCGCCGGACGGCAGGGTCCTGAGGCTCGTCCCGGCCGACTTCGCGAGCCGGCATCTCGTGCTCCCGCTGCGCCGTGCGGGTCGCACCCTCACCGTCGCCATGGCGGACCCAGCCGACCCGAACGTCATCGAGGACCTGAAGTTCCTCACCCGGTTCGACATCGAGCCGGTACCGGCGGGGGAGTACACCCTCCGCCGGCTCATCGACCAGAGCTACGGATCCGCCGCCGAACCCGGGAGAAAGCCGAGAGGACGCCCCCGGGAGCCGGACCGGGAGGTCGAGGTCGTCGAAGGCGCCGGAGCGGCCCCCCGGGACGACGACACCCTCCGGGCCGACATCGAGGATGAGCCCGTCGTGAGGCTGATCAACTCGGTTCTCCGGGACGCGGTTCGTCGCGGCGCCTCCGACATTCATCTGGAGCCCTACGAGAGGGAACTGCGCGTGCGCTACCGTCTCGACGGGCACCTGCGCGAGATCATGCAGCCGCCCTTCCGGATGACGGCCGCGCTCACGTCGCGCCTCAAGATCCTCGCCGACCTGAACATCGCCGAGCGCAGGGTTCCCCAGGACGGGCGCATGAAGATGAGGGTCGGCGGGAAGGTCATCGACTTCCGCGTCTCCACCCTCCCCACGCTGTTCGGAGAGAGGATCGCGCTCCGGATCCTCGACAAGGGGAAGCTGTCCTTCGACCTCGAGTCCTTCGGCATGGAGGAGCGCGCGGAGCGGCGCTTCCTGGAAGCGATCGCGAACCCGACGGGCATGGTCCTCGTGACCGGGCCCACCGGGTCGGGAAAGACGACCACCCTCTACAGCGCGCTCGCCCGGCTCAACCGGCCGGAGGTCAACATCCTGACCGCGGAAGATCCGGTCGAGTACAGCGTGCGCGGGATCAACCAGGTCCAGGTCCGGTCGAAGATCGGTCTCACCTTCGCGTTGGTCCTGCGCGCCTTCCTCCGCCAGGACCCCGACATCGTCATGGTCGGCGAGATCCGGGACGCGGAGACCGGCGGCATCGCGGTCAAGGCCGCGCTCACCGGGCATCTTGTCCTCTCGACGCTCCACACGAACGATGCGGCGTCGACCGCGGCCCGGCTGGTGGACATGGGGATCGAGGCGTTCAACGTCGCCGCGGCCGTCACGATCATCACGGCCCAGCGTCTCGTGCGCCGGATCTGCGCCGCCTGCAGGGTCGAGACGAGCTATCCGCGCGAAGTCCTCCGTTCCGCGGGTATCGAAGACCCCGGGGGTCCCGACAACACGTTCCATCGCGGCGCCGGCTGCGACGCGTGCGGCGGGTCGGGATATGCCGGGCGGCAGGGCCTCTACGAGGTCCTTCCGATGTCGTCGGCGATCCGTCGCATGGTCCTCACGGGCGCGTCCGCCGAAGAGATCGAGAGACGGGCGGTCGAAGAGGGGATGGTCACGTTGCGGCAGGACGGGCTGATCAAGGTCGGGAAGGGGATCGTCACGCTGGAAGAGGTGTTGGGCGAGACTCCGGCCCGGAACCCTCGGGAGGGGGGATGATGGCCGGGACTCCCGTCACGGATGCGCGCCTGCGGGCGCTCCTCGACGAGATGGTCGAGCGTGACGCGTCCGACCTGCACTTCACGGTCGGCGGTACGCCGAAGCTCCGCATCGACGGACGGATGACGGACTGTCGAACCGAGGGTGTGCCGGGGTCCGTGCTGGGGTCCGGGGACACGGCCGCGCTCGGCCGTTCCCTGCTCACGGAGCCGCAGAGGGCGCGCTTCGCGCGGGACCACGACATCGACTTCAGCTTCTCGGTGGGGAAGCTGTCCCGCTTCCGCGTGAATCTGTTCCGGCAGCGGGGCCACGTGGCCTGCGCGATTCGCCGCGTCCCGGTCCAGATCCGAAACCTGCGGGAACTCGGCGTCCCGTCCGTCGTCGCGCGCCTCACCGAGAAGCCGCGCGGGCTCGTGCTCGTGACGGGGCCCACCGGTTCCGGCAAGTCGACGACCCTGGCGGCGATGGTCGACCGCATCAATACGCGGCGGGCGGGCCACATCATCACCATCGAAGACCCGATCGAGTTCGTGCACCCCCACAAGGGCTGCATCGTGAACCAGCGCGAGGTCGGACACGACACGCGCAGCTTCGACACGGCGCTCAAGTACGCGCTCCGACAGGATCCCGACGTCATCCTGATCGGCGAAATGCGGGACGCGGAAACGATTCAGGCGGCGCTCACGATCGCGGAGACCGGCCACCTCGCGCTCGCCACGCTCCACACCAACTCGGCGCCGGAGACGATCAACCGCATCATCGACGCCTTCCCCGCCCACCGGCAGGAGCAGGTCCGGGCTCAGTTCGCCCTCGTGTTCGAGGGGGTGGTGACGCAGGCGCTGCTCCCGCGGGCGGGCGGCAGGGGCCGCGTCGCCGCCTGCGAAATTCTCCTCGCGACCCCGGCGACCCGGGCACTGATCCGGGAGGCGAAGGTTCACCAGCTTTGCTCCGCGATGCAGGCGGCCCGGAAGATCGGGATGCAGACGCTCAACGACGCCCTCTTCCGACTCTATGTGCGACGCCAGGTGGCGTTCGAGGACTGCATCCGCGTCACGTCGGATCCGGCCGGTTTCCGGCGTATGACCGGGAGCTCGCTGCCCGCCGGGGCGACCCAATGAACCGGGCACGGAAGACCGGCCGCCGGCACAGGTGGGGAGTGGACGATGCGGGGGCTGGCGGTCGGTCGACCCTCTTCTCGAGGGTCCATCCCCGCGAACTCGTCCTCTTCACGCGGCAGTTCGCCGCCATGATCAACGCGGGGCTGCCGCTGACGCGGGCGCTGGAGATCCTCTCCCGCCAGGCCGGGAGCCCGGCGTTTCGAGGCGTCATCCGGGAGACGCTGTACGAGGTCGAAACCGGAAACACGCTCGCTGGCGCGCTGGGACGGCATCCCGCGGTGTTCACCAGCCTGTACGTGAACATGGTCGCCGCCGGTGAGGCCGGGAGTCTCCTCGACGCGATCCTCGAACGTCTGGCCACCTTCCTCGAGAAGAACGATCGGGTTCGGAGAAAGGTGAAGGGCGCCCTCCTCTATCCCGCCGTCGTGCTGGGGGTGGCCGTGGCCGTGATCGCGACCCTCCTCCTGTTCGTGATCCCGACGTTCGAGTCCGTGTTCGCCAGCTACGGGGCCCTGCTGCCCGTCCCGACCCGCGCGGTCATCGGGCTCTCCCGGGTCGTCCAGAGCTGGTGGTGGGCCATTCTCATCGCGACGGGCGGGGCCTTCTTCCTCCTGCGCCGCTGGGTCGCGACCGATGCGGGGAGGTCGCGCGCGGACCGATTCCTGCTCCGGCTCCCGATCTTCGGATCGCTGCTGCGGAGGGCCGCCGTGTCGCGCTTCACGCGGACCCTCGGCACGATGCTCGCCTCCGGCGTTCCAATCCTCGAGGGGCTCGAGATCACGGCGCGGACGGCGGGGAACCGCGTGATTCACGACGCCGTCCTCGAGATCCGCGACGCGATCGCGGGCGGGGATTCGATCGCGGGGCCGCTGGAGATGGCCGGCGTCTTTCCTCCCATGGTGTCCCAGATGATCCACGTCGGCGAGGAGACCGGAGACCTGGACGGGATGCTGTCGCGGATCGCCGATTTCTACGACGACGAAGTGGATGTGGCGGTCGAGAGCCTCCTCAAGGTCATCGAGCCCGCCCTCATCGTGATCCTGGGGGGAGTCGTCGGCGGGATGATCATCGCCATGTACCTCCCGATATTCGATCTTGTCGACACGATCCAGTGAATGCGCCGTCGCTCCGCCCGCGGCTTGCGGTGCGGGTGCGCGGCGCTCCACTTGCCGGCATGGCAGCGCACGAAACCGATCCGGGGCCGGAGGTGCGCCTCGACGTGCGGGATCTCCTCGGGGAGTCCGCCGAAGCCGTCTGCGAGCGGTTCGGCCGGCCGGCCGTGGACCGGTGGGCCGGCGGGGACCGTTGGCTGGGGTTCGAGGGGCCCGGCTGGTCGCTCCGCGCCCGGGCGAGGCCGCGGGGGAGCGGCAGGGCCGCGCGGATCAGGTCGTGGACGGTCGCGTTTCCGAAGGGGTTCGACACCCTGGGGGATGCGTTGCGCGCTCTCGGCCTCGGAGACGCCGCGCCGGGGCCGGAGACCGGAGAACTCCGCCTCCCGCTGCGCGATGGAGCCGGACGCCTGCACTCGCTCACGGCCTCGCGGCGCGGCGCGCGCATCCACTCGGTCTCGGCCTTCGATGAGCCCCCGGACTGGGAGATCCGACCGCGGGATGAGCGGTGGCCGCCGGACCGTGGTTGAAGCCCCGTTGAGAGCGGAGGGCTTTCTGGGTGTGGAAGCTGCGGGCGAGCCGGACCCGCGATGACGAGGCACCGGAGGTGGAGGAGGAGAGGATGAGGAGAGAAGAAGGGTTCACCCTGATCGAACTGCTGATCGTGGTCGTCATCATCGGCGTTCTCGCCGCGATCGCGATCCCGCAGTTCACGAACACGAAGCAGAAGGCGTTCGACGCGGCCGCACAGAGCGACATCCGCAACCTGATGACGGCCGAGGAGGCATACTTCTTCGGCCGCCAGGCCTACGGGGCGAGCACGGTGACGGCGGGCGGCACGGCGGATCTGGACGGCGACGGGAACTCGGACTTCCAGGCCAGCATGAACGTCTCGCTCACGGCGACCGCCTACACGGACGGTTACCGGATCACGGCGAAGCACGCTTCCTCGAACCAGACGTGGTGCGTGAATTCGTCGCCGTCGAACGCCGCCGGGGCGATCGGCCAGATCGTACAGGGAACCGGCTGCTAGACAGCAGCCCGTGGCAAAACCCTGCGTGGCACCGAGAGCGGCGAGGCGCGCGGGTGACGAGGCGCGACGAGGGGAGAATAGCAGAGCTATTTGACCGAGGAGCAACGATGAGCGAAGCGTTCACGCGCGATGGATCGCCGCTCGAATGCAGCGGGGCTTTTGCCACGGGCTGCCAAGGCCGTCTGGAGCCGATGAGACGCCGTTGAGAAGGGCAGGGACCCTTCGTGAGGAAGCTGGAAATGCTTACTCGACGAAGGGAGGAGCCCATGACGCGAGTGCCGGGAAACGGATTCAGCCTGGTCGAAGTGGTGGTTGCGATCGCCCTCGCCGGCATCGCGGCCACGGCCGTCATGTCGCGCGGGGCCTTCGACCGCGTCAGCCTGACGCGGTCGGCCCGCTTGGCGGAATCGCAGCTGGTGCGTGCCCGTCTCCACGCCGTCGCCACCCACGCCCGGACGGAGGTGACGCTCGCGGGCACGAGGCTCGAGGTGGCGCGGCGCGGCGGTCCGCTCATCTCGCACGTCGATCTCGCGACCCACGGACTCGGACGGCTCGATTCGGTCCGCTTGCGACCCGCGACGATCCGGTTCAATGCCCGGGGCCAGGGTTCGCCCGGGAGCGTCTACCTGTATCGCGGCGGCCGTGGGGTTCGCCTCGTGTCGAACTTCGTCGGACGGGTACGCGCCGTCCCGTTCGACTATTGAGCGCCGCCGCGAAGTTGCCGGGTGGGTCGGCTGGATTCGGCCTCATCGAGGTCGCGCTCGCGGTCACGGTGGCCTCGATCGGGATCCTCGGCGCGGCGGGCGTGGTCCTCGGCATCGGCTCGCAGGCCCGCCTCGCGGCGCTGGATACCGATCGCACGCTGGCGGGCCGCGGCGTCATGCAGGGCCTCGTCCGCGAAGGGCATGCCGCCGCGACGTCAGGGGCGGGAATCGCGGAGGTCGGCGGGCGGCGGCACGATGTCTCCCGCGCGGTCACGACGCGCTCACCGCGGCTCCGGCACGTCCAGGTGACCATCACACCGCCCCTCGGCCCGGACGCCGCGTTCGAGATCCTGCTCGCGCGCGAACGACCCATGCCGGTGGCGCCGTGAGCCGCCCCCGAAGGCGCCGCGTCGTCGCGCGGCGGCGGACCGTCGGGTTCACGCTCACGGAAGTGCTCGTCGCCCTGGTGGGCGCCGGCCTCCTAGGCAGCGTGCTCATGGCGCTCATCGTGAGCCAGAGCCGCTTCCACCTGCGGAACGAGGACGCCGTCCAGGCCGCGCAGACGACGCGCGCCCTGTTCGACGGGATGGGGGCCGAAATCCGGGGGGCGGCGGCTGACGACCTCCTGAGCGCGACGCCGGACACGGTGTCGATTCGGCTCCCCGTGCTGAGAGCCGTCGTCTGCGACAGCGTCGGCCCCGGGACCGCGGACATCTTCGTGTACGACTCCGTCCCGGCGACCAACCTGCGGTCCCCGTGGCGCGGCACGGCGCTCTCCGAACCGTACGGGGCCGCCTTCCGCTACGAGGACGGATTCACGACCGCGTCCGCGGTGTCGGCGGTGTCGGAGTCGTCGTGCCGCGCGGCGGGGGCGGATCGCGCCGGCCTCGCGCTCCCGAGGTGGTTCCGCCGCACGAGTGGCTGGGCCGGTCGTTTCGGCGCGACGCCGCGGCGGGGCGCGCTCACCCGCATCTACGGAAGGCTGACCTACTCGATCCGCTCCGCGAGCACGGAACCCGGCGCCGTCGCGGTCCGACGCAACGGCCAGGAATTCGCCACGCCGTTGGCGCCGGGTGCTGCCTTCGAATACGGGATGGACGACGGGTCGACGCGGGCTCGGGTCGTCCCGGCCGATCTCGCGCAGGTTCGTGAAGTCCGCCTGGTCGCGGAGGCCATCGGACGAAACCGCCTCGGCGACGTCCGGCGGATCGTCTACGAGATGCCGTTTCGGAACTGAGATGCGCCGGCGCGATGAGAACCCGGCGGTCGCCGGACGGGGGCGCGTGACGGCGGGGCTGAGGTTCCGGCCCCGCGAGGTCACGATCGGGCTGGACATCGGAAGCGCTTTCAGCAAGGCCGCGGTCATCGATCACTCGGGCGACGCCCCGCGATTGGTCCGGATCGCCGTGACCCCGAATGACGCGAACGGGGAAGCGGACGACACCCCCCATCCCGAACGCGCGGCGGAGGCGGTCGCCTCGATGTTCGCGCGCGAGCGGATCGAAGCGCGCGACGTCGTCATCGGCGTGGGAGGACGGGATGTCGTGAGCAAGCCGATCGAGGTGGACCGGATGGCCGAGACCGAGGCGCGCGCGGTGCTCCCCTGGGAGGCCGAGCAGCACGTGCCGTTCGACATGGAAGGCGTTCAGCTGGACTTCCACATTACGGATCCCGAGGACGACGCTCCCCGCATGACCGTACTGCTCGCGGCCGCGAGGCTCGAGGTGATCGAGTCCCGTGTCTCGCTGCTCCGGCAGGCGGGGCTCCACCCGGCGGCGGTCGACGTGAACGCGTTCGCTCTCCACAACGCCTTCGAGGTCAACCATCCGGACGCGATGGCCGGGGTCACGGCGCTGGTCGATATCGGCACCGGGTCGACGACGGTGAATGTGCTGGACGACGGCCTCCCCGTCCTCACCCGCGACCTGCGTTTCGGCACGGGCACGCTGGTTCGGGACCTCCAGCGAGACCTCGACCTCACGGCCGGGGAAGCCGCCGCGGTGCTGCGCGCCGAGGTCGCGAACCCCGGCCTGGGCGACTCCCTCGCCGGCCACGCCCGACACATCGCGGAGGGGATCGAACGCGCCGCGAGGCTCGTCGAAACGCAGGACATCGGGCTCGGGATCGCCCGGGTCTACCTGTGCGGAGGGGGTGCCGGCATCCCCGGACTCCCGGAGAGCATCGCGGAACGGCTGGGCGTCGAGATCCACGTCGCGAACGCGGTCGAGCGTCTGCGGGCCGGCCCGGAGGTGGCGGACTATCCCGCACTGGAAGAAGTGTCGCCCATGCTGATGCTGGCGGTCGGGCTGGCGCTGCGAAGACCTTCCGCGGCGCGACGGCCGGGGGACGGGAGGACGCCACGCCCATGATCGAAGTAGACCTGCTCCCGGAGTCCCTCCGTCCGCGCGCGGTGGCCGGTTCCCCGCGGGGCGCCGGCGGTCGCGGCATGGCGGGCATCGATCCGTGGGGCACCGCCCTGCTCGTCGCCGCGCTGACCATCCTGCCGGGGGCGGCGTTCCTCTGGTGGACGCAACGCTCCGAAGCCGAGACGCTCCACGCGAGGCTCGAGGCCGCATCGGCGGATTCGGCGCGTCTCGCCGAACTCCGCGCGGTCAGCGACAGCCTGACGGCGAGATTCGGGCAGATCCGGGAGCGCGTGGCGCTGGTGGAGCAACTCGACCGGAACCGCTTCGTGTGGCCCCGCATCCTGGACGAGATCAGCCGCGCCCTGCCCGGCTTCGCCTGGCTGATCTCGCTTCGCCAGCTCTCGCCGGTGCCCGACGTCACGGTCGAACTTCAGGGGATCGCGGCAAACCCGTTGGCGATCACGGAATTCGTGCGGAAGCTGGGCGCCTCGGACCGTGTCGCGGAGGTCACGATTCTCGGGAGCCAGAAACAGGGGCTCCCGTCCGAAACCGCCTCGCGACACGCCTTCACCCTGGTTCTCCGCTTCGCCGAACCGCCCGAGGTTCGGGAGTGATGGCGCGGCTGCCGCGAGCCCCTCGCGACCAGTACCGGCTCCTCGCCCTCGTCATGCTCCTCGGGCTCGGGGCCGTCTTCCACTTGTACCTGTGGACTCCGCGGCGCGTCCAACTCGTTGAAATGGAGCAGCGCGTTCGGCAGGCCGAGGAGGCGAACCGGCTCGCGGAGACGCGCACCGGCGACCTGGATCGCGTCCGGGAGGAACTCGAACTCGGCGAGCGAGAGTTCGCCTTCCTGCAGCGACTCGTTCCCTCGGAGGGGGACGTGGCGGCGATCTACGAGGCGATCGCCCTCGAGACTCAGTCGCTCGGGCTCGAACTCGTCCATGTGATTCCGGGCGATCCGACGCCCGACTCCGCCGGCTATTTCATGCGACAGCACTGGGCGATGCAGGTGGAGGGCGGATACCACGATATCGGGCGCTTCCTCGCTCGCGTGGCCGGCTTCACCCGAATCGTGCGGCCGGAGGTCGAAGAGATCCTGCCCGCGCGGATGACGAACTCGGGGCGTCAGCTCGTCCACGCCCGCTTCCGCCTCGAGACCTTCGTGCTCCCATCGGGCGAGAACGTCTCGCCGGACGACGGATGATCGCGAGGGGAGCGTTTGCCCGCGGGCTCCGGCTGACCATCGTCCTCGCGTTCGCGGTGGGGACGAAGCTCATGGCCGTCCAGGCCTCCCTCCCCGTCTACGAGCGCGAGGTGTTCACGTATTCCGCCCTGGGCCGGCGCGATCCGTTCCAGCCGCTGGACGTCGGGGAGCAGGAGGGCCCCCGCTTCGCCGACCTCACGCTGTCGGGCGTGCTGTACAACCCTGAAATCGGGAGCGTGGCGACGCTCACGGACCGGCGGACGGGCCGCCGGTATCGCGCCCGGGAGGGCGATCTCCTCGGCGAGGCCCAAGTGGAACGGATCCTTCAGGATGGAGTGGACTTCGTGATCGCGAACTTCGGCGTGCGGCGCAGGGAGACGCTATGGGTCCGGAGAGAGCGGAGAGAAGGGAGGGAAGGGGGATGATCTGCGGACGCATCGTCTCCACACTCGGGATGGCCCTGGCGGCAGGGCTCGGGCAGGAGACCGAGGTCCGGGAAGTGCGGATCGCGACGGCCGGGACCGATACCGAGATCACGGTCGTGGTCGGAGGCGAGGTCACCGCGCGGCACCTCATGATTCAGGACCCCCCGAGGCTCATCCTCGACCTCGAAGGCGCCGTCCTCGGCCTCGGTCGGGACCGCTACGAGGGGATCGGCCGCGGCGGCGTCATCCGGATGCGTTCGAGCCAGTTCCAGCCCGACATCGTTCGCATCGTCTTCGATCTCGCCCTGGACCTCGACCATGAAGTCGTGACCGACCCCGGCGCGGTGCGCGTGACGTTCCCGAACCGGGGACCTCCGTTCCCGCCCTGGTCGACGGCGGCCGAGACGACGGAGGCCGAGACGACGGAGGCCGAGACGACGGCGGCTGAGACGACGGAGGCGAGGGCCGGGCCGGGGGAGCCTTCCCGCACGCTCGCCGCCGTCCGCCAGGAGGAACCCCGGATCTCGGTCGTGTACGACAGCGCGAGCATGCTCGACGTGCTCGCCGGCTTCTCGGAGTTCGCGGACATCTCGGTGGTACCGAACGGCGAGATCGCCTCCGTCACGGTCCGCGGCATCGACATCCGGGCCCAGCCGTGGGACATCGCGTTGAACGCGATCCTCTCGGCCCACAACCTCGGCTGGCACACGACAGAGAGCGGGATCATCGTCGTCGACTGGCTCGAGAACCTGCAGGCCCGCGACCAACTGCTGAGCGAGACGCGTGTCATTCGGATCAACTACGCGCGCGCGGACTCCGTCGCCGAAGCCCTCCGTCACCTCGCGACGCCGAACCGGGGCCAGGTCGTCGCTTTCTCGGGCAGCAACACGGTCATCGTCACGGACGCGCCGTCGGTTGTGGCGCGCATGGACACGATCATCGCGTCGCTCGACCGCCGTCTCCCCCAGGTGGCGATCGAGGCGAAGATCGTCTTCGTCAATCGGACCGATGTGCAGCAGTTGGGGATCGTATACGACCTCAAGGAACGCGACGGCGCCTTCGTGGAGCAGGGTCTCAACGAGCTGATCGCCGCCCCCGATCCGAACGAGCCGCCGCAACTCGTCGACCATGACGGCGACGGCGTCTCCGATGAGTCGTTCTTCAGGCAGACGAACGAGACGCTCGTGAATCTGAGCGGTGACGCGATCGCGGCGCTCGCGAACGCCAACGATCGGCCCCTCCTGCCCGCGCTCCAGATACTGACCTCCGTCGCGTTCGGCGAGTTCTCGCTGTTCGCGTTCCTCGAGGCCCTCGAGTCGCACCAGCTCTCCGATGTCCAGGCCGCGCCGTCGATCCAGGTGGTGGACAACGCGCACGCGCGAATCCAGGTTGGCGAACGCACCCCGATCCGGGTCCTCGAAGCGGGGGCGCAGACGGAGGCGGCCCGCGTCAACGTGCAGTTCGAGGACACCGGGATCATCCTCGACGTGATCCCGCACGTGACGAACAACAACCAGATCCGTCTGGAGCTGATGGCCGAGCGCTCGGGCCTCAAGCTCGGCCTGTCGGACGTCGGATTCGTGTTCGAGAAACAGATCGGCGAGACGACGCTTCTCCTCGAGGATGGAGAGACGGCGGTCATCGGCGGCCTGACGCTCAGTGAAGTGAGCCGCAGCGAGAGCGGCATTCCCGGCCTGATGCACCTTCCGTGGATCGGGGCCCTGTTCCGCAGCACGAAGGAGAATGAAGTGAAGCAGGACCTCATCATCCTCGTCACGCCGCACATCATCGGCGGTCCCCGAGGGGGCTAGCGCGACGTGTCCGCGCCGTCACAGGCCGTGCCGCCGGTTGCGGCCCCGGCCCCCGGCGAATCCTTTTCTTCGCCATCCGCTGGCCATCGACGGGCCATCGACTGGCCATCGGAGGCCCAACCGACATGAGGAGTGAATCCGCGCGATGCTGAGGTGCCTGAGGTTGACCACGGCCGGCGAGTCCCACGGGCCGGCGGTCGTCGCCGTGCTGGAGGGGATCCCCGCCGGCCTGCCGCTCGATGCGGCCGACGTGGCGGGCGAGCTGGCTCGCCGCCAGGGCGGACACGGTCGCGGCGGCCGCATGCGGATCGAAAAGGACGCGGGCGAGATCTTCGCAGGCGTGCGGCTCGGGGAGACGCTGGGGTCTCCGATCGCGATCCGCATCCCCAACCGCGACTTCAGGAACTGGCGCGAGGCGATGGCGATCGCCGCGCCGGAGGTCGAGGATGTCGAGGTCCTCCGGCGCGTGTACCTGCCGCGCCCGGGACACGCGGACCTCGCGGGCATGCTCAAGTACGACCGGGAGGACGCGCGCGACATCCTGGAGCGGGCCAGCGCGCGCGAGACCGCGGCCCGGGTCGCCGCGGGGGCGGTGGCGAAACGGCTGCTCGGCGAATTCGGCGTCCGCGTCGAGAGCCACGTCGTGCGGATCGGCCCCGTGGCGGCGCCGGCCGGGGAGATGCTGCCGGACGATCTGACCGCGGCGGCCGACGACTCGCCCGTGCGGTGCATCGACCGCAGTGCGGCCGCCGCGATGGTCGAGGCGATCGACGCCGCGCGGCGTGACGGCGACTCGCTGGGCGGCGTGTTCGAGGTGGTCGCGCGCGGGGTGCCCGTCGGCCTCGGGAGCCACGTCACCTGGGAAACCCGGCTGGGCGGCCGGATCGGCGGAGCCCTCATGTCGATCCACGCCATGAAGGGCGTCGAGATCGGCATGGGGTTCGAGGCCGCGCGGACCCGGGGCTCCGACGTCCACGACGAGATCGAGCGGGACGCGGAACGCCGCGGGAGCGGCGGTTACCGTCGGCGTCGGAACAACGCGGGTGGGCTCGAAGGCGGGATGACGACCGGGGGGACGATCGTGGCGCGCGTCGCCATGAAGCCCCTCAGCTCGCTGCGGCGCCCGCTCGACAGCGTGGACACGCGCACGGGGGAACCCGCGAAGGCCATCCGCGAGCGGAGCGATGTGTGCGCCGTGCCCGCGGCCGGCGTGGTCGGCGAGGCGATGATGGCGCTCGTGCTGGCGGACGCGTGGATCGAGAAGTTCGCCGGCGACAGCCTCTCCGACATGCGGCGCAACGTAGAGAGCTACCTTGCCCGCCTTGGCGACAGCGGCCTCACCGACGCCGGTCGGGATACCGGAAGGGGAACCGGATAGGCGTGGAGGGCGTACCCCGACGGATCTGGCTCGTGGGGCTCTCGGGGGCGGGCAAGAGCACGGTAGGGCCGATCCTCGCGCGATGTCTGGGGTACACTTTCGTCGACCTCGACCGACTCATCGAGGACTTGGCGGGGGAAACGATCCCCTGCGTGTTCCGTACGGGCGGGGAAGCCGAGTTCCGGCGCCTGGAGACGCGAGCCGCGGCGCGTGCGGCGCGCGAGATGGAGGTGGTCGTGGCGACCGGCGCCGGCTGGATGGCGCGATGCGACATCGACCGGTCGTCCGGTGGACGGGTCCGCGTCTGGTTGCGCGTCCGACCCGAGACCGCGATCCATCGCCTTGCGGGAGACGGCACGGAAGCTCGTCCTCTGCTGGCGGGCCCGGACCCGGGGGGTGCCCTCGCCACCCTGCTGGCGAAGCGCGAAACCGCCTATGCGGAGGCGGAGTTGACGCTGGATACCGATGGGCGGGAACCGGAGGAAGTCGTGGAGTTCGTCCTCGAGCGTTTGCGCGGGCTCGCCGCCCGCTCGGACGCCGGGGACACGGAAGAAGGACGGTAGAAGAAAGACAGTGTCGGAGACGATGACCAAGACCATGTCGGATTCGAGGCACCTCGCGTGAACCTCGTGATCGTGGAGTCGCCCGCGAAGGCGCGCACCCTGAGGTCCTATCTCGGCGACGGGTTCAGCGTGGAGGCATCGGTCGGGCACGTTCGGGATCTCCCCAAGAGCGGACTCGGCGTCGATGTCGAACGGGGATTCGAGCCCGAATACGTGACGATCGAGGGAAAGGGCTCCGTGCTGAAGAAGCTCGGGGCCGCCGCGCGGAAGGCGGACTCGATCCTCCTCGCCACCGACCCCGACCGAGAGGGCGAGGCGATCGCCCATCACATCGTCGAAGCGCTGAGCGGCGGCAATCGCAAGCTCCGCGAGCGCTTCCGGCGCATCACGTTCAACGAGATCACGAAGTCCGCCGTGCACGCGGCGATCGACAAGCCGGGAGAGATCGATCTGCCGCGGGTCGAGGCCCAGCAGGCCCGGCGGATTCTGGATCGCCTCGTCGGGTACAAGCTCTCCCCCCTCCTCTGGAAGAAGATCAGGAGAGGCCTCTCCGCCGGTCGCGTGCAGTCCGTCGCGGTCCGGCTGCTCGTCGAGCGCGAACGTGAGCGTCGCGCTTTCCGTAGCGGAAGCTGGTGGAGCCTCCGTGCCCACCTCGGGGTCGACGGACGCGCCTTCACCGCGGATCTGGCGACGCTGGAGGGCGTGGCGATCGCGGCCGGACGCGACTTCGACGAACGGACAGGTCGGCTCAAGCCCGGCCGCAAGGTCGTCCTCCTCGATCGGGAGCGGGCGGAGGCGCTGCGCGCCTCGCTGGCCGACGCGGTCTTCACCGTCGCGAAGCTCCAGGAGAAGCGGTCCACGCGCAGCCCGTACCCTCCCTTCACGACGGCCACCCTGCAGCAGGAGGCCAACCGCAAGCTGAACCTTGGGGCCCGGGAGACGATGCGGATCGCGCAGGCCCTCTACGAGGCCGGACGGATCACCTACATGAGGACCGACTCCGTGACGCTGTCCGAAGCCGCGATCTCGGCGATTCGGACGCGCGTGGAAGCGAAGTACGGAGCGGAATACCTGAGCCCACGGCCCCGGCGCTACAGGACGAAGTCCCGCTCCGCCCAGGAGGCGCACGAGGCGATTCGTCCCGCCGGGGTGGAGATGCCGACGGCGGCCGAACTCGGGCTCCGCGGCGGACAGAAGGCCCTCTACGATCTGATCTGGAGGCGCGCGACCGCGGCCCAGATGTCGGATGCCCGTCTGAGGCACCTGTCCGTGCACATCGAGGCGGGGGACGCCCGTTTTCGCGCTTCGGGCAAGGTGATCGAGTTCCCCGGCTTCTTCCGGGCCTACGTCGAGGGCTCCGATGACCCGGAAGCGGCGCTCGAGAACCAGGAAGTCGTGCTCCCGGACATGCGCGAGGGCGAGGAACTCGCGTGCCGCAAGCTGGAGAGCCGCAGTCACGAGACGAAGCCGCCAACCCGCTACACGGACGCGGCGCTCGTGAAGGAACTGGAGGCGGACGGGATCGGCCGTCCCTCGACCTACGCGTCGATCATCTCGACGGTCCTCGATCGGGGGTACGCGGTCCGCCATAACAAGCAACTCATCCCCACCTTCATCGCCTTTGCCGTGACGGCCCTGCTGGAGGATCACTTCCCCAACCTCGTCGACGCGGGCTTCACTTCCGAGATGGAGGACGCGCTAGACGAGATCGCCCGCGGGAATGTGGACTGGCGAGCGTATCTGGAGGATTTCTACAGCGGGCGGGACGGTCTCGAGGCGCGACTGCTCGAGCGCGAAGAGGCGATTGATCCCCGCGAGGCCTCGACGGTCCGCCTCGGGGATCTGACTCCCCGCGTGCGGATCGGCCGCTACGGGCCGTTCCTGGAGCTGGAGCGCGACGGCGGACGGCTGACCGCGTCGATCCCCGACGGCATCGCCCCCGCCGATCTGGGCGACGAAGAGGCGCTCGAACTCCTCGAGAAAAGCGCCGAAGGACCCGACCGGCTCGGAGAAGACCCCGAGTCGGGCGAGACGATCTATCTCATGGAGGGCCGCTACGGCCCCTACGTGCAGCGCGGCGAGCCGGCCCGGGGAGCCGCAAAGCCGAAGCGGGCCTCTCTTCCCGGACACGTCCGCCCGGAGGAGGTCACGCTGGCGACGGCGCTCAAGCTGCTCGCCATGCCGGCCCCGCTCGGGACGCATCCCGAGAGCGGCGAACCGGTGAAGGTCGGCATCGGCCGCTACGGCCCGTACGTCGTGCATCAGTCCGACTTCCGCTCGCTCGAGGACGGCGACGACCCGCTCGACATCACCTTCGACCGGGCCATGGAGCTGCTCTCCGCCCCGAAGACGCGGGGACGCCGCGCCTCGGCCAAACCGATGCGGACGGTCGGCGATCACCCCGAGGACAAGCAGCCGATCGCGATCTACAAGGGCCGGTACGGCCCCTACGTGAAGCACGGCCAGATGAACGCCTCGCTTCCCAAGGGCGTCGAGCCCGACGACGTGACGGTGCCCCTGGCGCTGGATCTGCTCCGCAAGCGCCGGGATCGGGACGCGGCGAAGAAGGCGGGGGCGGGGAGCGGCGGCGCCCGAAGGAAAGCGTCCGGAAAATGACTCCGACCGCCGCGCCCGCCGACCCGCGGGCGCGAGCCCGCGACGAATGGCTCGAGGACTTCCTGCGATATGCGAGCGCCGAGCGCCGCCTGTCCGTCCACACCGTCGCCGCCTACCGCCGCGATCTGGCGCAGTTCGACGCCTTCCTGTGCGCGTACGAGGGCACGAACGACTGGGGCTGGGCGGACGTGCACCGCGTGTCCATTCGCTCCTTCCTGGGAGACCTCCAGCTGCGGGGCCTCAAGCGGTCCTCGATCGGCCGCAAGCTCGCGGCGGTGCGCGCCTTCTACGCCTTCCTCCAGCGCACGGACCGGATGACGGCGAGCCCGGCCCGCCTGGTCCGGACCCCGCGGCGCGAGCGGACGCTGCCCTCCTTCCTGAGCGAGGAACAGGCACGAGACCTGCTCGACTCCACCGGCGAGGCGGCCCGCCGGGACGGATCGGTCCTGGCCCTGCGCCGCTGGGCGCTCCTCGAACTCCTCTACTCGTGCGGGTTGCGGCTCGCGGAGGCGCACGCGCTGAACGTGATCGATGTGGACCGCGGGATCGGACAGCTCAGGGCACGGGGCAAGGGGGGCAAGCAGCGCGTGGTCCCGCTCGGGCGCCCTGCCGCAGAGGCCATCGAGCTCTACCTCGCGGCTCGCCCGACCGGGGAGTCCGACGCCGTCTTCCACTCGCTCCGCGGCACCCGGCTCTCGCGGCGGCAGATTCAGCGCGACATCACCGCCCAGCTCGCCGGCGTCGCCGACGGCGACCGGCTCACGACGCACTCGCTCCGCCACTCGTTCGCGACGCACCTCCTCGACCGCGGCGCGGATCTGGTCTCGGTGAAGGAGATGCTGGGGCACGCCAGCCTGAGTACGACCCGCATCTACACGCACACATCCGTGGACCGCCTCAAACGCGTACACTCCCGGGCCCATCCTCGCGGAGGAGGCGAAGGATAATGATGGAAGGGATCCACGTGCCGTCGGGGCGTATGCGAGCGACGACGATCTTGTGCGTCCGCGTCGGAGAGGACGTCGCCATGGCGGGCGACGGCCAGGTGACGATGGGCGACACCGTGATCAAGGCGAAGGCGACCAAGCTCCGCACGATGCGTGAGGGCCGAATCCTCGCGGGTTTCGCGGGCGGCGTCGCCGACGCCCTCACGCTGTTCGAGAAGTTCGAGGCGCAGCTCGAGCGCCACCCGCGCAACCTCACCCGCGCGGCGGTCGAGCTGGCCAAGGAATGGCGGAGCGATCGCTATCTTCGGCGCCTCGAGGCGCTGCTCGCGGTCGCGGACCGGGAGACCAGCCTGCTCATCGCCGGAACGGGAGAGGTCATCGAACCCGACGACGGGATCCTCGCCCTCGGCTCCGGCGGTCCGTACGCGCTCGCCGCCGCACGCGCCCTGGCCCTCCGTACCGACCTCCCGGCCGCGGAGGTGGCGCGGCAGGCGCTCGAGGTCGCGGCCGGGATCTGCGTCTACACGAACGACGAAATCACGGTCCTCGAGCTGCCGGCGCACGAGGGACACGAGAACAGATAGAGCGAACAGAGATAGAGAGAACAGAGAGATGACGACGAGCGACGGCCATCCGGTGGCGAAGCGCCCCGACATCAGCCCCGCCCGGGCATCCCGCGAGGCCGGGATCGCCGAGGCCCTCACCCCGCGCCAGATCGTCGAGGAACTCGACCAGTACATCATCGCGCAGGACGAGGCCAAGAAGGCCGTGGCGATCGCCCTCCGCAACCGCTGGCGGCGACAGAACGTCGACGAGGGCATGCGCGAGGAGATCCTCCCGAACAACATCATCCTCATCGGACCGACGGGCGTCGGGAAGACGGAGATCGCGCGGCGGCTCTCGAGGCTCGCGGGCGCGCCCTTCATCAAGGTCGAGGCGTCGAAGTTCACCGAGGTGGGCTACGTGGGCCGCGATGTCGAGTCGATCATCCGGGATCTCGTCGAAATCGCGATCAACGTGGTGCGCGAAGAAGAGGAGGCCCGGCACGCGGAGACGGCCGAACAGCGGGTCGAGAATCGCCTGCTCGACCTGCTCCTGCCCCCCGTGGCCGAGAAGGAGCCCGAGGGGGAAGAGGGACGGCGGTTCGTCGTGTCGCTCTCGGGCCAGGCCTCCGAGACGTCCCCCGCCGGACCCTCCGACGAACGCAAGCGTCGCACCCGCGAGAAGCTCCGGGCGCTCCTGCGCGACGGAGCGCTCGACGAGCGAGAGGTCGAGGTCGAGGTCAGTGAGAACCCGATCCCGATGCTCGACGTCGGCGGAGGCATGGACGGTCTCGACTTCAACGTCGGAGAGGCGCTCAAGGGGATGCTCCCGAAGCGGATCCGGCGCCGCCGGGTGACCGTCGCGGAGGCCCGCCGGATCCTCCGTTCCGAGGAACTCGCGAACCTGGTCGACATGGAGGAAGTCACGGAGAAGGCCCTGCGGCGGACCGAGAGCATGGGGATCGTCTTCCTCGACGAGATCGACAAGGTGGCCGGGAAGCGCGGCGGCGCCGGACCCGATGTCTCGCGTGAGGGTGTGCAGCGCGATCTGCTCCCGATCGTCGAGGGATCGACCGTCCAGACCCGTCACGGGATGGTGCGCACGGACCACATCCTGTTCATCGCGGCGGGCGCGTTCCACGTCTCGAAGCCGTCGGACCTCATCCCGGAACTCCAGGGGCGGTTTCCGATCCGGGTGGAACTCGAGAGCCTGGACGCCGACGCGTTCGCGCGCATCCTGCAGGAGCCCCGCTACGCGCTGCTGAGCCAGTACCAGGCGCTCGTCGAGACCGAGTCCGCCCGCCTCGAGTTCGATGACGAGGCGATCCGGGAGATCGCCCGCATCGCGAGCCACGTGAACGAGCGCACCGAGGACATCGGCGCCCGTCGCCTTCATACCGTGCTCAGCACGCTGCTCGAGAAGATCCTGTTCGATCTCCCGGAATCGGGAGTGAACGAGACGATCACCGTCGATGCCGCTTTCGTCCGGGACCGTCTGTCGCGGATCGCGGACGACGAAGACCTGAGACGCTACATCCTCTAGCACGGGCCCGGCCCGCCGACACGGACTCCCCATGGATCCCAACGGACACTTCCTCTCGATCGCGGACTGGTCTCCGGAGCGGCTGCGCGAGGCGCTCGACCTCGCCGACCGCCTGAAGGCGGACCCGAACGCCTGCGGCCGCCCGCTCGACGGGAAGACGCTCGCGATGATCTTCACCAAGAGTTCGACGCGCACCCGGGTGTCGTTCCAGGTCGGGACGCACCAGCTGGGAGGGCAGGCGCTCTTCCTCTCGTCGCGCGACATCCAGATCGGGCGCGGCGAACCGATCGCGGACACGGCCCGCGTCCTCTCCCGCTACGTGCACGGGATCATGATCCGGACCTTCGCGCAGGTGGATGTCGAAGGGCTCGCGCGGCACGGGTCGATTCCCGTGATCAACGGCCTCACGGACCTGCTGCACCCCTGCCAGATCATGGCCGATCTCCAGACGGTGCGGGCCGAGTTCGGATCCGGGCTGTCGCGCCTCGTCGTCGCCTGGATCGGGGACGGGAACAACGTCGCGAACTCGTGGCTCAACGCCGCGGCGAAGCTCGGGTTCCGGGTACGGCTGGCCTGTCCCGAAGGCTACGATCCCGACCCGGCGGTATTCGCCGCGGCAGAGGCTGCAGGCGCGGTGGAGTTGTTCCGCGCACCGGCGGAGGCCACCGAAGGCGCCCATGTGGTCACGACGGATGTGTGGGCCTCTATGGGGCAGGAGGAGGAGGCCGCGGAGCGCGCCCGTGCCTTCGAGGGCTATTGCGTCGACGCGGGGATCATGGCGCGAGCCGCCGATGGTGCGATCTTCCTGCACTGCCTCCCCGCGCACCGGGGCGAAGAGGTCGCGGCCCAGGTCATCGACGGTCCGGCGTCGCGCGTCTGGGATGAGGCGGAGAACCGGCTTCACGCACAGAAGGCCATCCTCACCCTGCTCATGGGATCGACCTCGTGAAGGATCTGAAGGAAACTCCGCTCCTGGAGGAGCACGTCCGCCTCGGCGGCAAGATCGTCCCCTTCGCCGGCTACGCGATGCCGGTCCAGTATCCCACCGGCATCCGGGCCGAGCACCAGGCGGTGCGCGAGACGGCGGGCCTGTTCGACGTCTCCCACATGGGGGAGTTCCGGGTCCGCGGCGAGGATGCGCTCGCCTTCGTCTCCCATGCGACGACGAACAATCCCTCGCTGCTGGGGCCGGGAGACGCCCAGTACAGTGCCATGTGTCACGAGACCGGCGGCGTGATCGACGATCTCATCGTCTACTGCATGGGCGAAGGGGACTACCGGCTGGTCGTGAACGCGGCGAACCTGGCCAAGGACTGGGCGCATCTCTCCGGACTCGCGGAGGCGTTCGCCGTCGAGCTGACGGACGAGAGCGATGAGATCGCGCTCCTCGCCCTCCAGGGTCCCCGAGCCGAGGTGCTGCTCGCGAGCCTGACGGACGCGCCGCTCGCGGAGATCGGGTACTACCGGTTCGCCGAGGGAGATGTCGCCGGCGCCCCGTGCCTCATCAGCCGCACCGGATATACCGGCGAGGTCGGTTTCGAGCTGTACCTGCCCGGCGAGCACGCCGTTCGGATCTGGCGTACGCTCCTCAAGGCCGGAGCGGTCCCGGCGGGCCTCGGCGCCCGGGATTCGCTCCGCCTCGAGATGGGCTACGCGCTGTACGGAAACGATATCGACGATGAGACCACGGCCCTGGAGGCCGGGCTCGGATGGCTCGTGAAGCACGCCAAGGGCGACTTCATGGGTGGGGAGGCGCTCGCCGCCCAGCGCGCCGCCGGGCTCACGCGGAGGCTGCGCTTCCTGCGGCTCCTCGAGCGCGGCTTCCCCCGCCCGGGGTACGACGTGCGCTTCGGCGGCGAGCCGGCCGGCAAGGTCCGGAGCGGTACCGTGAGCCCGACGCTCGGTCACGGGATCGCGACGGCGTATCTCCCGGCCGCCGCGAAGTTCGGGGACCCGGTCGAGATCCTGGTCCGCGGGAAGGCGATCGCGGCCGAAGTGGTGCGGCCGCCCTTCTACAGGCGGGGATCGCTGCACCGCATCGCGCCGCGTATCGCCGTCGTGACCGTGTCGGACGGGGTGTACGCCGGGGAGCGCGAGGACGGGTCGGGCGAGCGGATCCGGAAATGGGTCCGGGGCCGCGCGTACACGCTCGCGGGCGTGGATGTCGTGCCCGACGAGAGCGCGGCGATCGCGTCGCGGCTCCTGCACTGGTGCGACGAGCTGGGGGTCGACTGCGTCCTGACGACGGGCGGGACCGGGCTGGCGGCACGCGACGTGACCCCCGAGGCCACGCGGACCATCCTCGAGCGCGAGGCGCCGGGTATCGCCGAACTGCTGCGCCGCAAGGGCGCGGAGTCCACCCCGTACGCCGCGCTCGGCCGCGGGCTGGCGGGGATCCGCGGCGAGACGCTCGTCGTCAACCTGCCCGGCAGCCCGGGCGGCGTCGCCGATGGACTCGCCGCGCTCGAACCCCTGATCGACCATGCGGTCGATCTGCTGCGCGGCGATACCGCGCACGCCCCGCCGCCACCTCCGAGGCCCGCCCCCCGGCCTGGCGGCTGATGGCGCGCGTCTTCGTCGACGGCCGCGCGCTCGAGGAAGCCCTCGCCGTCCGGGCGGCGATCGAAGCGGACGGACACGAAGTCGAGCTTGTCGAGTCCGTCCGCGAGATCGAAGGACGGATCGGCGGCGCGGCCGACGTGGCGCTCGTGCTCACCTGCGTCCCCGACGAGCCCCGAGCGGCCGCCATGCGCGGCCTGTTCGAAGCCGAGATCCCGCGTCCCCCCGTCCTCGGGCTGACGGAGGAGACGAACCCCGATGCCCGGCACCGCCACGCGCAGTCCTTCGACCTCGACGAGGCGCTCGCGCTCCCCGTCGATCCGGACGAGATCCGCGTGGTCCTCCACTCGCAACTCCACCGCTACGACCTCCAGCGGCGGACCGGCATCATGGGCCGGACGGACGCGGTGCGGGAGATGCTCGAGCGGGTCCACATGATCGCTCCCGTCATGAGCACTGTCCTCATCACCGGCGAGAGCGGGGCGGGGAAGGAACTCGTGGCGCGCGCCTTCCACCGGCTCTCCCCGCAGCGCGGGCGGGCGTTCATCGCGGTGAACTGCGCCGCCCTGCCCGACTCGCTCCTGGAGTCGGAGCTGTTCGGGCACGAGAAGGGGGCGTTCACCGGGGCCACCTCGCTGCGGCGGGGGATGTTCGAACTCGCCGACGGCGGGACGCTGTTGCTCGACGAGATCGCCGAGATGCCGCTCCCCACCCAGACGCGACTCCTGAGGATCCTCGAGAGCCGCCGTTTCATGCGGGTCGGCGGCGACCACGAGATCCGGGTGGACGTACGCGTCGTCGCCGCCACGAACCGGGACATCCGGCAGGCGGTCGAGGCCGGAGAGTTCCGGCGTGACCTCTACTACCGCCTCAACGTCCTCAGCGTCCACGTCCCGCCGCTCCGCGAGCGCCGCAAGGACATCCCGGTCCTCATACGCCGCTTCATCGAGGAGTTCAGCCGCCAGCACGACCGCGAGTTCCGCGGACTCGCCCCCGAGGCGCTCCGGATCCTCCTCGACTACGACTGGCCCGGCAACGTCCGCGAACTCCGCAACCTGATCGAGTCGATGGTCGTCCTCGCCCCCGGCGCGGTCATCCGCCCCGAGGACATCCCCCCGGAGATCCGCTCCGGCGGCGTCAGTCTCCTGCCCGCGCCCCGGCTCGACCCGGCGGCCGTCGAGGTCGGTGGCGGCCACATCCCGAGTTCTCCGCAACTCGAGTTCGTCTTCCGCACCCTCGTCGACCTCAAGGTCGATATCGAAGACCTGAAGCGGGAATTCGAGGCCTACAAGACGGGCGTTCGCCAGCTCCCGTCCGGCGCCGACCGGCCCAGGGCGGGGGAGGCCGTCGAGATCGACATCACCGACGCGGTTGAGAGGGCGGTAGAGAGAGCGGCCGCCGACAAGCTCCCTTCGCCCGACCCCGACCCGTCCGTCACGATCACCGTCGAGCCCGGGATGACGATGGCCGACATCGAGCGGGAAGCGATCCTCGCGATGCTGGAGAAGACCGCCGGCAACCGCCGCGAGGCCGCCGAGGCGCTCCGGATCGGCGAGCGGACGATCTACCGCAGACTCAAGAAGTACGGCATCGACTTCTAGAGCAGCGGGGCTCTTGCCACGGGCTGCCAACCCGCTTCCGCGCGCGCCTTCAGCCCCCCCGCGACTGAATTGAAGCCACGGCGCGCCATCCCCCCGAAGAACAGCACGACCAGCGGTGTGAGGAGGCCGCTGAACGCGTCGGTCGTCCGGTAGCGGCAGCGCGTCTCGCCCGCGGCTTCCAGAAGTTGTTCCCGTCGGGCGAAGAGCAGGAGGCGGTGGCCCATCGTCGTCGTCCAGACCAGCCGGTGCGGCGGATCGACGACTTCGATCCGCTCGACCTGTCTCAGCGGTACCGGCCCGATCATGGCGTACAGATCGACGCGGGAACCGATCCCGAAGTCCGTGGCGACCCGGGGCGTGAAGGGATTCCACTCACCGTAGCGTTCGACATCCATGAGGATGTCCCACGCCCTTTGGACCGGCGCGTCGATTTCCACGGTATCCGAACTCAGCAGGTGCTCGAACACGGGGATCCCTCGCTATGCCTCGGTGATGCCTCGTTAGCCGGACGCGTCAGCCGCGCCGCGCGGCGCATGTCTCGCCAGCAGCGCCTGACTCGCCCGCCACAGTCTCGCGCCGGCCGCCTCGTCCATGGCCAGCGGGGACGGCGTCTTCTCCCGCATCAGGTGCAGGTAGACGCCGCTGCGCCGGCCCATCTCCTCCGCGCAGCACGCATGGGTGACCGGCGCCGCGGCTCTCGCGGGCGTCGCGAAGAACAGCCGTATGACCGGGGTGAGCAGCGGCTTCAGAAACCACGGCGCTTCCCGCGCCAGGTCGGAGTTGACCGCACCCGGGCAGAGCGAATGCACCGCGGCCCGGATCTCGCCGTCCGCGTTCAGCCTGCGCGACAGTTCCTGCGCATAGGTGCACAGGTGGAGCTTGCTCGACGCGTAGTGCTTCAGGCCGTCTCTCGGACCGTAATCCGTGAAGGCCCCGAAATCGTTGAAGTCGATGGGGCCGGCGGACCGATGCGTTTCGGACGCGATGAACACGATCCGGGGCGTTTCCCCGGGACGGGCGGAGGGCCGGACCGTGCCGTCGGCCAGGAGCCGGTCGATCAGGACCCGATTGGCCAGGAAGTGCACGGCGAACATCAGTTCGTACCCCTGCGCCGACCTTCGCGCCCCCAACGGCATCAGGCCGGCGTTCAGGACCAGGATGTCCACCCGGGCCCGGTCGCGCTCGAGCCTGTCGCAGAGCGCGTGCACGGACTCCAGATCGGCGAGATCCACCTTCAGCATCTCCACCGCGTCGGATCCGGACAGGCGCCTGACGTCGTCGCCGGCCTCCGGATGCCCGCTGCGGCAGGCCATGACGACGCGCCCGCCCCGCTTCGCGAGGTCGACCGCCACCGCCTTCCCGAGCCCCCGGTTGGCTCCGGTGATCAGGCACACCTTTCCGTCGATGCGGGCGCGCTCCGGCACGGGGCTCAGCGCCCGCCGCGAGAACCGATCCGCGATCGCGCGGGATACCGCGCTGCCGATCCCGTTGTATTTCGCCGTCCGCATATCTCACCAACCCCCGTCACGCGCCGCGCCGGCAGCAGGAGGTGCAGCCCGAAGACGCCGGCGAACACGACCCGGGGCGCGAAGAAGCCCATCAGCAGATCGCTCAAGACACGTGCTTCGTGCTTCTGGCGATGAATCGGATCGCCGCCCGGCGGGGCAGGAGGCGTCCCATGAACTGGGCCGAGATCCGGTTGATCAGTCCCGGTACCAGGCGCGGTCCCCTGCCGAGCCCATCGAGCGTTCGGCGCGCCGCTTCATCCGGGGACAGCATGCCGGGCACGTCGCGGTCGAACGACCTCACGTAGCCGGGGGTGCGCATCGCGCCGGCGCAGCAGACCGCGACCTCGACGCCGTGCGCGCGCAGTTCGTACCACAGACCCTCGGCGAGGATGATGTTGAATGCCTTGGTGGCGGCGTAGACGGAGACGTGGGGCGCCCCCCTGCAGCCCCGAGAGCGATGACATCAGCACCACGGCGCCCCTGCCACGATCGCGCATGCCCGACAGCAGCGCCCGCAGCAGCAGGAGCGGCCCCCGCACGTTGACGTCCACCGCCCGTTCGAGCGCGTCGTCTTCGGCGTCGAGGAACGGGCCCGCGGGCACGTACGCCGCATTGTAGATGAGGAGCCCGAGGTCCAGCCCGGCGACCGCGTCCGTCAGCTCCCCGGCGAACCCCGGGTCGGCCGGATCCAGGGCCAGACAGCGTATCCGGACACCGTATTTCGCGGCGAGTCGCTCCCCGAGTTCCGCCAGGAGGTGGCCGCGGCGCGCGACCAGCACGAGGTGCATGCCCCGTTCGGCCAGCTGCGCGGCAAAGGCGGCCCCGAGCCCTTTCGAGGCGCCCGCCACCAGGGCCCATTTCCCGTAGCGGGTCGTCAGGGAGTCGACCCGCCGGCGTGGCATCAGCGCGTCTCCGTCTGAGCGACCAGGGCGGTGATGCTCTCGAGGAGCGTGTCGACGCCGGCGCCGGTGTACGCGGAGGTCTCGACGAGCTGATCCGCATCGAGGCCCAGGGCGTCCCGCAGACTTTTAGCCGCCCGCTGACGCCCGGACCGGTTGAGCTTGTCGGTCTTGGTGAGCGCGAACAGCGTCGGCGTCCCCATCACCTCGAGGGACTCGATCATGCGGTGGTCGTCCTCCGTGAGCCCGCGTCGCGCGTCCACCAGCAGCACGAGCCCCGGAAGGCGAGGCGTCCCGCGCAGGTAGGCGTCGATCAGGCGCCCCCAGCCCTCGCGCACCGTCTTCGGCGCCCGCGCGAAGCCGTACCCCGGCAGGTCGACGAGCAGATACCGGTCGTCGATGAGGAAGAAGTTGATCTCCTGCGTGCGCCCGGGCCGCTTCGACGTCCGCGCGAGGCTCTTCCGACCCACGAGCCGGTTGAGGAGCGACGACTTGCCCACGTTGGAGCGGCCGGCGATCGCGATCTGGGGAAGGTCGAGCGGCGGCTTCTGTCCCGCCGCGCCGACGGCGCCGACGAATTCGGCCGTCCTGACGCGGGTGACGACCCTGGCAGCCCGTGGCACAGGCTGCTACGCCTCTCTTCGCTTGGCCTCGGGTACGAGGATGAGGAGCGGCTGGTTGCCCTCTTCGACGGTCTCGCGCGTGACCACGATCTCGCGGATGTCCATGCGCCCCGGAAGATCGAACATCACATCGAGCAGGAGGGACTCCATCACGGCCCTCAGGCCGCGCGCCCCCGTTCCCCGCGTGATCGTCTTGCGCGCGATCGCGCGCAGCGCTTCCGGATCCAGCGTGAGTCCCACGCCCTCGAGTTCGAACATCTTCGTGTACTGCTTGAGGAGCGCGTTCTTGGGCCGCTGGAGAATCTCGACCAGGGCATCCTCGTCGAGGTCGTGCAGCGCCACGAGCACCGGCAGCCTTCCCACGAGTTCCGGGATAAGCCCGTAGCGGAGCATGTCTTCAGGCTCGACGTGGACGAGGATGTTGTCCTCGTCGCTCACCCCCTCCGACCGCACTCGGTCATCCAGGAAGCCGATCTGCCGCCGGCCCTGCCGCTCCTGGATGATCTCCTCGAGGCCGTCGAAGGCGCCGCCGCAGATGAACAGGATGTTCCTCGTGTCGATCTGGATGTACTCCTGCTGCGGGTGCTTGCGGCCGCCCTGGGGCGGCACGGACGCCACGGTCCCCTCGAGGATCTTGAGCAGCGCCTGCTGCACGCCCTCCCCGGACACGTCCCGCGTGATCGAGGGGTTGTCGGACTTGCGCGCGATCTTGTCGATCTCGTCGATGTAGACGATGCCGCGTTCGCATTCGCCCACGTTGTACTCGCCCGTCTGGAGCAGCCGCACGAGGATGTTCTCGACATCCTCGCCCACGTACCCCGCCTCGGTGAGCGTCGTCGCGTCCGCGATCGTGAACGGGACCTGCAGGATGCGCGCCAGCGTCTGGGCGAGGAGCGTCTTCCCCACCCCCGTGGGGCCGAGCAGGAGGATGTTGGACTTCTCGATCTCGACGTCGTCGACGAGACTGCGGTGGTTGATCCGCTTGTAGTGGTTGTAGACGGCGACCGAGAGCGTCTTCTTGGCCACCTCCTGCCCGATCACGTACTCGTCGAGCGTGGCCTTGATCTCCGAAGGGGTCGGGATCTCGGTGAACCGCCCGCACTGCTCCCGTTCCTCTTCCTCGGTGAGGATCTCGTTACAGAGAGAGATGCACTCGTTGCAGATGTAGACGTTGGGCCCGGAGATGAACTTCTTGACCGCGTCCTTGGATTTCCCGCAGAAGGAACAGCGCAAGTGCTTATCGCTCGGCATCGTCGCCCTCCTTCTCCTCTGTGTGGTCCGTGCGCGCCGCGACCGCGGCGGCGGTCTCCTCTATCCCCTGCTTGTATCCCCTACTTGGCGACAGCGGGCCCGGGGCGACCGTTGCTCCCGGCGACCTCCTCGCGGCGCTCGACGACCTCGTCGATGATCCCGTACTCCCTGGCCTCCTCGGGGGACATGAACCGGTCGCGATCGACATCATCCGCGATCTGCTCGAACTCCTGCCCCGTGTGCTTCGCGAGAATCCGGTTCAGCCGCTCGCGGGCGTCGAGGATCTCCTTCGCCTGAATCTCGATGTCGGACGCCGTCCCGTACGAGCCGCCCGACGGCTGGTGGATCATGATGCGCGCGTTCGGGAGCGACCGCCGCCGCCCCGGCGTACCGGCGGCGAGCAGGAACGCGCCCATCGAAGCGGCCATGCCCATGCAGATCGTGGACACCGGGGAGTTCAGGAACTGCATCGTATCGTAGATGGCCAGACCGGCCTGAACGTTACCACCCGGCGAATTGATGTAGACGTTGATCTCCCGCTCGGGGTTGTCGGCCTCGAGGAAGAGGAGCTGGGCGATCACGACGTTCGCGACCTCGTCGTTGATCGGCGAGCCCAGGAAGACGATCCGGTCCATGAGCAGTCGCGAGAAGATGTCGTAGGTGCGCTCCCCGCGGCTCGACCGTTCGATGACGTACGGTGCGAATATCGGCATATGCCCAGTCAGTCCCTTGGTTGTTCCCGCCCGATCAGCTCACATCCGAACGGTCGATGAGAAACCGGAACGCCCTCTCGATGGCGAACCGCCGGCGCAGGGGGTCGAGTTGCTTCTCCCTCGCGAGCTCCCGCCGGATCTCCAGCAGGCTCCTGCCCCTCGCCTCCCCCAACTCCGACAGGCGCTCGTCGAACTCCTCGCTCGACAGATCGAGCCCCTGATCCTCGATCAGCCGCTCCAGAACCAGATCCCGCTTGACCTGACGCTCCACGGCGGGCGCCACGGATCTGCGGGCGCCCTCGATCCGGTCGGGGTCTGCTCCCTCCGGCACTTCGATCACGCGGTCAAGATAATGCGACACGAGACTCGGGGGCACCTCGAACGCGTTGGCCTCGATGACCGCATCGAGGAGCTTCTCGCCCACCTCCTCGTCGGCCTCGCGTTCTCCCCGCGCCCGCAGCTCCTTCCCGATCGCCTCGCGCAGTTCCTCCAGCGTGGTGAAGTCCCCCACCTCGCTCGCCAATGCATCGTCGAGTTCCGGCAACAGACTGGCCTGGACATCGTCGAGTCGGATGCACAGCGAGCGGGTGGTTCCGGCCAGGTCGCTCGAGCCGAAGTCCTCCGGGTAGGTGACCGTGAACGTTCCTTCCTCCCCCGGCGCGAGCGTGAAGATCGCCGCTTCGACATCGGGGATCGCGTATCCCGCTCCGAGTTCGAACCGGTAGGGCTTGTCCGGCGCGTCGCCGCCGCCTTCATCGCGGATCGTCACGGATACCACATCCCCGTTTCCGGGCGCCCGATCCGCCGGCCGCAGCATCGCATGTTCCTTGCGGAACCGCTCGATGACGGTGTCGATGTCGGCGTCCGCGACCTCGACTGCGGGACGCTCCACGCGGAAGCCCCCGGTCCGGGCGAGTTCGATCTTCGGCAGCACCTCCACATCGATCCGGAAGGAGAGCCGCTCTCCCGGGCGGTAGTCGACCTCGCTCACGACGGGCTCGCCCACGGTCGACAGTTCGTGCTGTCGGACCGCCTCCCGGAACCCGCGATTCACGAGCGCGTCGATCGTGCGCTCGTCGATCCGGGGGCCGTAGCGCTCTTCGACGATGCGGACGGGGACCTTGCCCTTCCGGAATCCCTTGATGCGAGTGGTCTTCCGGACCTTCGCCGCCTCGCGGCGCCGGGCCGCGGCCACCTGCGAGGGTGCGACCGTGACCTCGAGACGGCGCAGGTAATCGTTCTCCCGCTTGATCGCGACGTCGAACGGATCCGTCGCGGCGGCGCGTGTGTCGGCTGCGTTCAAGGGCGGTATGGCTCCGGCTCCGCGTCCCCGGACGGGCGAACGGTTCGTTTTGAGGTGCGAAAGGGGGGATTCGAACCCCCACGGCCATGGGCCACCAGCTCCTAAGGCTGGCGCGTCTGCCAGTTCCGCCACTTTCGCGCGCGGCGCCGGGCATTCGGACCCGGCGCCCGGTGCGGCGGGAATCTCGGGACGGATCAGAACGGGGGCAAGCAACGGCGCGCCGCCGCTGCCCGCCCCTACACCGCGTCGCGGCTCAGCGTTCGGGGATCACGATGCTCCGGATCCCCTCCTGGCGGCCGGATTGCGTCCGGAAGCTGAACCGCACGCTCAGCGCATCGCCCGGGCGCAGTCCGGACACGATCCGGTCGTAGTCGGCCCGTCCCTGCATCTCCTCGCCGTTGATGTCGAGGATGACGGCGCCCGCCGGGATCGTGCCGAGCTCCCGGCCCACGGCGCCGCGCGGGTTCCCGCCCACGATCACGATGCTCCCCGTGCCGGGCGTCACCGCGAAATCCCGACGCTCCGCGCCGGAGAGTTCCCCGTATTCCTTCACCTCGAGTCCAAGCTGGTCACCGGTCTCCGGCGCGGTCTCCGGTCGCACCGCGAGCGGCGGAGGCGAGTCTTCGTCCGCGGAGATCAGCCGCACCTCCGCCGACTCGCGCTGGAGGGTGGAGCGGCGGACGATGTCCAGCCTCACCGTCTCTCCCGGCTCGAAGCCGCGGATGCGGCGCTGCAACTCCGACACGCCGCCGACCGCTTCACCGGCGACCCCCACGATCACATCACCCTTCTCCAACCCGCCGAGCCGCGCCGGACTGTCGTCGAACGAGAAATTCTGGATCAACGCGCCCTCGACCCGCTCGAGCCCGTAGTACTCGGCATCGGCCGCGTCGACGTCCGTGATCGCCACGCCGATCAGGGCCCGCCGGACCTCGCCGAACTCGATCAGATCGTCGACGACCTCTCGCGCCAGTTCGATCGGCACCGCGAAGCCGTACCCCTCATAGCTTCCCGTCGACGAGACGATCGCCGTGTTGATCCCGATCACCTCGCCCGCCACGTTCACCAGGGGCCCGCCGGAGTTGCCGCGGTTGATGACCGCGTCCGTCTGGATGAAGTCCTCGATCGCGAGTGGATTCTGCACGCGGAGGATGTCGATGTTGCGGCCCTTGGCCGAGACGATCCCCGCGGTGACGGTCGTCAGCAGCGGGGTCCGCGCCTGCCGGAATCCGGGACTGCCGATCGCCAGCACCCATTCGCCGACCGCCGTCGCGTCACTGGAACCGATGGGCAGTACCGTCAGGTCATCGGCCTCCACCTTCAGGAGCGCGACGTCGGTCTGGGGATCGCGCCCCACGACTTCGACCGCGTCGAAGCGCCGGCCATCCTGGAGTTGCACGTCGACCTGGTCGGCGTCCGCGACGACGTGATTGTTCGTGACCACGTACCCGTCGTCGGAGACGATGAAACCGGACCCGCTCCAGAGCTCCGTTCGCGTGCGCGGCCTTTCCTCCCCCTCCTCGTCCTCCGGTTCCGGCTCGAAACCCGGCGGGAACGGGAAGGGGTTGAACGATGGCACCTCCCGTACTCCCGACACGTACAGCGTGACGACCGCCGGCGAGACCCGTTCCGCCACCGCGGCGAAGCCGTTCCCCATCGTCGGGTCCGCGCCAGCCGGGGCCCCGATCACCCAGCCGGCGTCCGTGTCCTCCGCCGCGATCGTGATCGGAGTCAGACTCAGCGCCGAGGCCAGCCCCAGCCCGAAGGCGAAGGCGATCGCCGTCGCGATCAGCAGGTTCAGTCGAGTGCGCAGAGAATCGCTCATCCGCTTCATCTTTTCCCCCTCCCGGCCCGGCCATGTCCGCGCGCCCGGGCCCCATGTCGAACAACCAAGCATTGTAGCGTTCCAGTCCGTCTCCCTCCAATCCGCCTCTGATGACAACGCCAGCTCGGCGAAGGTCACCGGGGAGACGCGGAGCATAGGATGGACGGCCGCGACCCGGGGTTGCCCGCGAAGGGCCGCCCCCGGGGTCCCCGGGTCGCAACGGGGGCGGAGGGCGCCTACTTCGCGTCCTCGGACTCCTCGACGATTTCGTAGTCCGCCTCCACGACCTCCTCCTCGCCGGCGTCCTCGACCTCGACTCCGGGATCCGCGCCGTCGGCGTCCGCGCCCGGCATGTCGCCCGGTCCGGCGCCCTCTCCCATTCCGGCCGCGGCGTACATCTTCTGGGCGGCCCCCCCTACCGCCTCCTGGATCGCCGTCGCGGCCGCCACCACTTCGTCGTGATCGTCCTGCTTGAGTGCGGCGCGGCCCCGCTCCAGCGTCGTCTCGATCGTGGTCCTGTCCTCGTCGTTGATCGACTCCTTCCAGTCCTCGAGGTTCTTCTCGGTCTGGTAAACGAGCGAATCGAGCCGGTTCCGCGCCTCGACGGCCTCGCGCCGCTCCTGGTCCTCCGAGGCGTGCGACTCGGCTTCTCGCACCATGCGCTCGATCTCGGCGTCGGAGAGCCCCGACGAGGCCTCGATGCGGATCTTCTGCTCCTTCGCGGTCGCCTTGTCCCTGGCGCTCACGTGGAGGATGCCGTTCGCATCGATGTCGAAGGTGACCTCGACCTGCGGCACGCCCCGCGGCGCGGGCGGGATGCCCGTGAGCTGGAAGCGGCCGATCGTCTTGTTGTCCAGCGCCATCTTCCGCTCGCCCTGGAGGACGTGGATGTCCACGGTGTTCTGGTTGTCCTCCGCGGTCGAGAAGATCTCCGACTTCTTGGTCGGAATCGTCGTGTTGCGTTCGATGAGCGAAGTCATGACTCCGCCCAGCGTCTCGATCCCGAGCGAAAGCGGCGTGACGTCGAGGAGCAGAACGTCCTTCACGTCGCCGCCGAGGACGCCGCCCTGGATCGCGGCGCCGATGCCCACGACCTCGTCCGGGTTCACGCCCTTGTGCGGGTCCTGCTTGAAGAAGTCCTTGACGACCTCCTGGATCTTCGGGATCCGCGTCGAACCGCCGACCAGGATGACCTCGTCGATCTCGTCCACCGAGAGTCCCGCGTCGGCGAGCGCCTTCTCCATGGGCGGGATCGTGCGCTGGATGAGGTCGTCCACCAGCTGTTCGAACTTCGCCCGCGTGAGCGCGAGGTTGAGGTGCTTGGGTCCCGTCTGGTCCGCCGTGATGAAGGGCAGGTTGATGTCGGTCTGCATCGTCGAGCTGAGCTCGATCTTCGCCTTCTCGGCCGCTTCCTTCAGGCGCTGAAGCGCCATCGGGTCCGCCGAGAGATCGATCCCCTGGTCCTTCCGGAACTCATCCACGAGCCAGTTGATGAGGCGCTGGTCGAAGTCGTCCCCACCCAGGTGCGTGTCGCCGTTCGTGGCTTTCACCTCGAACACGCCGTCGCCGAGTTCGAGGATCGAGATGTCGTAGGTGCCGCCCCCGAGGTCGAACACGGCGATCTTCTCGTCCGCCTTCTTGTCCAGCCCGTACGCGAGCGCCGCGGCGGTCGGCTCGTTGATGATGCGCCGCACCGTGAGACCGGAGACCCGGCCCGCGTCCTTCGTCGCCTGCCGCTGCGCGTCGTTGAAGTAGGCGGGGACCGTGATCACGGCCTCCGTGACCTCCTGGCCGAGGTAGTCTTCCGCCGTCTGCTTCATCTTCTGGAGGACCATGGCCGACAGTTCGGGCGGGGTGAAGGTCCGGCTCGCGTGCGGGATGCGGACCTGCACGCGGTCCTGGCTGTCGCCCTGGATGTCGTACGTGATGAGTTTCATCTCCTCGCCGACTTCGGACCGCTTGCGGCCCATGAAGCGCTTGATCGAGGCGACGGTGTTGCGAGGGTTCGTGACGGCCTGCCGCTTGGCGACCTGCCCCACGAGACGCTCTCCCTCCTTCGTGAAGGCGACCACCGAGGGCGTCGTGCGCGCGCCCTCCGCGCTCGGAATGACGACGGGGTCTCCACCTTCCATTACGGCGACGACCGAGTTCGTCGTCCCGAGATCGATGCCGATGATCTTGCCCATTGTTTGTCCTTTGGGTTGTTCCTTGAGTTGTCCCTGATTTCGCACCTGGTCGGAATCGAGCGGGCCGCGTGCCGACTTCCGGCCGCGCCCGCCGAACGGGAGATGGGATCGCAAGCCCCGTGCCCGCCGTGGATCGGCGGCGGGCTCCCAAACGGCCGACCGTCACGACAAAATGGCACCGTCACGCGCTCCGGGGCGGTGCAATCCGCCAAATTGGCAGCCCTCCGAGGGCCGTGGCGCGCCGAACGTCGCGGGATATGTTCCCCGGGTCCCGTCATCCCCAACCGTCAGCCGCCGGAGGGCGCCGATGACCGTGCATCGCCACGAACCCCAAGCCGTCCCCGCCGCGGGGGGGCGCGGGCTGCTTCGGGGCCTCCCGGCCGGCGTCGCGCTCTGCCTCTGTCTGGCGGGGCTCCCGGAGTTTCTGGCCGCCCAGGGCCTCGAGGGGGTCGGGGGGACGATCGACGAACCGTTCCTCTCGCGCCTGCTCAGGGGCCTGCTCGGCCTCGCCTTCCTGCTCGCGACCGTGTGGGCCTGTTCGGCGCATCGCAGGTCGATCCGCTGGCCGCTGGTCGCGAAGGGGCTCGGGCTCCAGATCGTATTCGCCCTCCTCCTCCTCAAGACGGGGATCGGCCGCGGCTTCTTCAGCGCGGTCAACGATGTGTTCGTGGCGCTCATCGGATACACGAACGCGGGCTCGCGCTTCCTCTTCGGATCGCTCGTGGACTTTGCGACTCCGGTCGAGGGGGGCGCCGGCGGCCTCGTGAACATCGGGGCGACCTTCGCCTTCAGCGTCCTCCCCACGATCATCTTCTTCTCGTCCCTCATGGCCCTCGCCTACCACCTCGGGCTCATGCAGCGCGTCGTGCGGGGGGCGGCGTGGGCGATGCAGCGCACCCTCGGGACGAGCGGCGCGGAGACCACTTCGGCCGCCGGCAACATCTTCGTCGGCCAGACGGAGGCGCCGCTGCTCATCCGCCCCTTCGTGGACCGGATGACGAAATCGGAACTGAACACGGTGATGACGGGGGGCTTCGCGACCGTGGCGGGCGGGGCGCTGGCCGCCTACGTGGCGATGCTCGTGGGGGTGTTCCCGGACATCGCGGGGCACCTGCTCGCCGCGAGCATCATGGCCGCGCCGGCCGGGATCGTGGTCAGCAAGATACTCATGCCCGAGACGGACGAACCCGTGACTCACGGCACGCTGGACATCGACCTGCCGCGGACGCACGCGAACGTGATCGACGCGGCGGCCGGCGGGGCGGGGGACGGGCTCAAGCTCGCTCTCAACGTGGGGGCGATGCTGCTCGCCTTCCTCGCCCTCATCGCGCTGGGCAACGGCCTTCTCGGCTGGGTGACGGGCCTGTTCGGGGTTGAGGGGATCACGCTCGAACGGATCTTCGGCTCGGTCTTCGCCCCGGTGGCGTGGATGATCGGCGTGCCCTGGGCCGATGCGGTCGAGGTCGGGACGCTGTTCGGCGTGAAGATGGTCGCGAACGAGTTCCTCGCGTTCACGGACCTCGGGGCGGGGCTCGCCGGCGACCTTCAGCTCTCCAACAAGTCGCTCATCATCTGCACGTACGCGCTCACCGGCTTCGCGAACTTCAGTTCGATCGCGATCCAGATCGGCGGCATCGGCGGCATCGCTCCCGCGCGCCGCGCCGATCTCTCGAAGCTCGGCCTGCGGGCCATGCTCGGCGGCACGGCCGCCACGTGGATGACCGCGACGCTGGCCGGAGTCCTCGCGTGACCGGACCCGAAGAGATCCGGGCGGAGGTCGAGTCGGCGGCAACCGCGCTCCGGGCGCGGATCGAAGCCCGGCTCGGCGGCGAGACGCCGAGGGTCGCGATCACGATGGGTTCCGGCCTCGGCGGCCTCGGGGCGGAGATCGAGGATCCGGTGCGGGTGCCGTACGAGGAGCTGCCCGGCTGGCCCCGTCCCACGGTGATCGGGCACGCCGGCCATGCGCTCATCGGGACGCTCGGCGGACGGCCCGTGCTCGGCCTGAGCGGGCGGGTGCACCTCTACGAGGGCGGGCCGCCGGCGCGGGTCGCCTTCTACGTGCGGCTCGCGGCGGCGCTCGGCATCCCGGCCCTCTTCCTGTCCAACGCGGCCGGGGCGATCCGGGCGGGCTGGCACCCCGGCGAGCTGATGCTGATCTCCGATCACCTGAACCTGACCGGCACGAGCCCGCTCATCGGGCCCGTGGTCGGGGCGGAGAACCGCTTCCCGGACCTGACCTTCGCCTACGACCGTGAGTTGCGGGAGTTCGTCCGCGGGGCCGCGGACGAACTCGGCCAGACGCTTCACGAGGGCGTCTACGCGGCGATGCACGGTCCCGCCTTCGAGACCCCCGCCGAGATCCGCATGCTGCGGGCGCTGGGCGCGGACGCCGTGGGCATGTCGACCGTTCCGGAGGTGATCACGGCGCGGGCGCTCGGCCTCCGCTGCGTCGCCGTCTCCTGCCTCACGAACTACGCGGCGGGAGTCCTGGACGAACCCCTCAACCACGAGGAAGTCCTCGAAACGACGAAGCTCGCCCAGACCGGCTTCCAGCGCCTCGTCGCCCAGTCGATCGCACGTTTCCCGTAGCCGTCTGCGAGGGGAGACACGCCGCTCCCGCTCGCGGACCGACCCTCCGACATGAGGGGGTTGCCATCCCGATGGGGGGGGGGGTACGATCAACTGATCGCGAGAGACGGAAGACACGAGCTTTGTCCCATTCTTTCCCGGATAGGAGAGAGCAGTCGATCCTTGTTGCCCTTTGCAACGTCTGGTCCTGTGAGCCACCGTCGCGACGTCTGCGCTGCCCTTGTCTGTTTCATGGTATTTCTGGGTCATCCGGTTGATTCCTCCGCCGACGACAGTTGGAACAAAGTGCCGCCACTGGCAGGCCTGCCCGCCCAGTCGACTGAGAGTGAGGAATCGAACGCGGCGGATATGATCGAGTTGACGGAGCAGATGAGCGTGCAGATACCTGAGGGGAGGCTCTTGCGGGGCGCGGCGTTGTCACCATCAGGCGAAGTGATCGCCGCTTGGTTCGATGCCGTTCGTGGCATTCGGATTTACGACGGAGCCATCGCCAGGGATCTCCTCACGCGCGCCCTTGGCCAAGCAATCGGCGTCGCGTTTCTGGACGAGACGAGACTAGAAGTGGTCGATGCGGTCGGTGGTGATGTGGTGATAGCCGACACGGCGGGGAATATCCTTTCCCGTCGCAGTCTGTCGGGTGCCGGCGAAGCTGGCTCAGCCGCGCGAGCTGCGTCGGGGTGGTTTCTGACGGTTTCGGACTCTGCGTCAGCCCGTGTGCAGCTGCCGGGCGGGCGGGGTGCCTGGAGCCCGGACTCGACGTACACGGCGACGCTTGCAGTGTCGGCCGCCGGGCACGATGCAATCGTATGGCAGAGTTTCGGTTCCTTCCGCGCTTGGCGTATCGGGAGCGGCACCGATTGGGTACCTGTCGAGTTTCAACAGATCACGGCCAACTGGTTCGATGACGGAATCGCTAGTTCGTTGCGCCTGGACCCCGGTATCTGGAGCACCACTTCCGTCGTCGTGATTGGGTCGGCGGGATACGTGCAGACGGTAGCGCACCGTGGTACGGACCAGCGGCTTCTACTCTGGTTCGACTCGCGCGGTCGATTTCGGACGCATACCACGCTTGAGGCACCCTTCGGGTTCGTTGCGAGTGCCGCCGAGGCGTCCACCGTGATCGCCGTGCGAACTTTGAATGCCAGTGAACTCGTGACGTACTCCTGGGAAAGTGTCCAGGATTCCACCCGAGGCAAAGGAGAAAGACGATGAAGCTCGCGCGAATCCTCATGCTGGGTCTCGGCCTTGCCGTCTTCGCCGGAGTAGCGTCCCCAGAACCTGTGATCGCACAGTGCTGGGACTGTCAGTGGGGTCATTTCCCCGACAGCGACTGCGCCAACTGCGTTGCTGGACAATCCGGGATCGGTGCGAAGGGCTGCGCCACTCCCGTCTGTAACCTCTGCGACCTGTCAGGGGACGACTGCATGGTTTTCTCGATGCTCGACGGGCGCGCGGCACCCATCGAACAGTTCGAATCGCCAGTCCACATGGCCCCGATCGAGCTACAAGCACTCAGCGCGGCGTACGGATCGACCGATCCTAACGCGCCGCGCCGACGGGCAGGCGAGATTAGGAGATCATGCGCTGGAGGAATCATATCAAAATCGTATACGGTGGCCGAAGTGAATGCGATACGAAAAGAGACAGCGCAACTCCGGCTGTAAGGTAGGGGGGCGGCGACATGCTTGAGACGCACAGACGGGTCATCAGTCGTGTGATACTTGGGTTGGTGTTCGCGTGCGGCATCCATCTGGCGTCCGGCGCGGTTCAAGGCCAGACGCCGGAATGGTCCCTTCGGCGGGTTGCCGCGATTGGAAGCGTGGACGACCCGGTCTATGGCCTGTCTGCGGTGAGGGACGTGCTGACGGACGACGACTACGTGTACGTGCTGCTGGCCCGGGAGGGGAGAGTCCGGGTATTCACGCGAGCGGGGGAGTTCGTTCGTGATCTCGGCGGTCGAGGTGAGGGCCCGGGAGAGTTGATGACTCCGTCATCGATGGGCTGGCATCGGTCACGGCTGTGGGTTGCTGATCCCACCTTGAGGCGCTTCACGCTGTTCGATGTCGCGAACGGCGAGGCCGAAACAATCCCGTATAACGTGGACGCTCCGCTGGCGGACCACTTCTTGAGCGTGGTGCCCAGAGCTATCCTTGCCAACGGCGAGCTGGTCGGATCCCCGACCTTCTCGGCAATCAGGGGCACCGCGCGGGGGGGTATTTCACGCTTGCCGCAGCTCGTTTCGGACACCACGGGCTCCCTGCGCGACACGCTGGCCCTGCTCTCGCTCGGAGGCGGGCCCGTCGAGATCAGGGCTGGACTCGCACCCGGCGCGCGAATGTATCTGGCGCATTCGCTGTCGGACGACGACCTGATAACCTTCACGCCCGACGGATCGGGCGCGGTCCAGGTCAAGCGCAGGAGCTGGGAGGGTTCGGGGTCCGCGGAGGTCGAGGTGGCGAGAATCGGCGTTCTGGGTGACACACTGTTTCGACGTCGCATCGGCTATGAGCCTCGTCGAGTTCCGGAGGGTTTTTTCGCTGACGAGATTAGCGCGATCCTGGATCGGCCAAACGTTGTTGATCGCGCAGCTCATGCAAGGGCCCTCCGCGAGTTCTATGAGCAACGCCGGTATTTTCCGCCGGTTACCACTGTTCGCGTGGGGAGCGATGGCACGACGTGGTTGGCCGGGCCGGACGAAGATGGGGTGCGCGAGTGGCTCGTGCTGGATGCCTCGGGAGCGAGCATCGGCCGGGTGCGGCTTCCCACGACATCGCGCGTGTCGGCGGCCAACCGGACCGAGGCCTGGGTCGTGGAGAGGGACGCGCTCGACATCCCGTACGTGGTGCGCTACGAGATCGTGCCGTAGCGCACCAACGTCGGCTGCTCCGCGATCAGGCGAGGTCGTAGCGGTCGAGGTTCATCACCTTGTTCCAGGCGGCCACGAAGTCGCGCACGCACGCCTCCCGTCCGTCGTCGCAGGCGTAGACTTCCGCGATGGCTCGGAGCTCTGAGTTCGAACCGAACACGAGGTCCACCTCGGTGGCGGTCCACTTTAGGTCACCGGCGGACGCGTCGCGGCCCTCGAACACGCCGTCGGATGCGGAGGCCTGCCACTCGGTGCTCATGTCGAGCAGGTTCACGAAGAAATCATTCGTCAGGGCTCCCGGCCGGTGCGTCAAGACGCCGTGCGCGGACTGCCCCGTATTGGCGTTCAGGACGCGCATGCCACCGATCAGCGCCGTCATCTCGGGCGCGCTCAGCGTCAGCATGCACGCCCGCTCCACGAGCTGCTCGGCCGCCGACGCTCCGTTGCCGTCCTTGGCGTAGTTGCGGAACCCGTCCGCGGCGGGTTCGAGTACGGCGAACGATTCCGCGTCGGTCCATTCCTGCGACGCGTCCGTGCGCCCCGGGGAGAAGGGGACCTGCGCCTCGTGCCCGGCCTCGCGCGCGGCCTCTTCGACGCCCGCGCACCCGGCGAGGACGATGAGGTCGGCGAGGGAGACCCGCATGCCGCCGGTCTGCGCGTCGTTGAACTCCGCCTGAATCTCTTCCAGCGTCCCCAGCGCACTCGCCAACTCGGCCGGATCGTTCGCTTTCCAGTCCTTCTGCGGCGCGAGGCGGAGGCGTGCTCCGTTCGCGCCACCGCGCTTGTCGGTGCCGCGGAACGACGACGCCGACGCCCAGGCGGTCGAAACCAGCCGGGAAACGGACACGCCCGAAGCGAGGACCCTGGCCTTGAGGTCCGCGATCTCCTGCTCGTCGATCAACTCGTGGTCGACGTCGGGCACAGGGTCCTGCCACAACTGCGGCTCCGCGGGGACCAGCGGTCCGAGATACCGGCTGCGCGGCCCCATGTCGCGGTGGAGCAGCTTGAACCACGCCTTCGCGAAGGCGTCTTCGAGGTCCGCCGGATTCTCGAGGAAGTGCTTCGCGATCGGGGCGTAGGCGGGGTCCATGCGCAGCGAGAGGTCCGTCGTGAGCATCATGGGGGCGTGCTTCCTGGACGGCTCGTGTGCATCCGGCACGGTGGCCGCATGGGCTGCGTTGACCGGCGTGTACTGCGACTTGCCGGCGGGGCTCTTCGTCAGCTCCCACTCGTGATCGTGCAGGTTCTCCATGAAGTTGTTGTCCCACCGCGTGGGGTGGGTGGTCCAGGCGCCCTCCAGGCCGCTGGTGATCGTGTCGCCGGCCTTGCCGCTGCCGTGACCGCTTCGCCAGCCGAAGCCCTGTGCGTCCACACCGGCGCCCTCCGGTTCGGGACCGACGTGGGACTCGGGCCCGGCGCCATGCGCCTTGCCGAAGGTGTGGCCGCCGGCGATGAGCGCGACCGTCTCCTCGTCGTTCATCGCCATGCGGGCGAAGGTGGTGCGAATGAAATTCGCGGCCGCCGCGGGGTCCGGCTCTCCGCCCGGCCCCTCCGGGTTCACGTAGATCAGACCCATGTGGTCGGCGCCGAGCCCTTCCTGGAGCTCCCCGTCGTCATCGTGACGTTCGTCCCCGAGCCACTCGGTCTCGGAACCCCAGTCCGTCTCGTCGGCCTCCCACACGTCGGGGCGGCCGAAGCCGAACCCGAACGTCCTGAACCCCATCGACTCCAGGGCGCAGTTGCCGGCGAAGATGATGAGGTCGGCCCACGAGAGGTCGCGGCCGTACTTCTGCTTGACCGGCCACAGCAGGCGACGCGCCTTGTCCAGGTTTCCGTTGTCGGGCCAGCTGTTCAGGGGCGCGAAGCGCTGGTGGCCCGAGCCGCCGCCGCCGCGGCCGTCAGTGATGCGGTACGTGCCTGCGGCGTGCCACGTCATGCGGATGAAGAGCGGCCCGTAGTGGCCGTAGTCGGCCGGCCACCAGTCCCGGGAGGTCGTCATCACCCGCTCGACGTCCTTCTTCAACTCGGCAACGTCGACGTTCCTGAACGCCTCGGCATAGTTGAAGTCCCCGCCCATCGGGTCCGATGCGGGAGAGTTTTGACGAAGAGCCTTCAGGCTCAGCTGGTTCGGCCACCAGGTTTGGTTCGTAGTCATGGGATCTCTCCAGATGGTCAACGGCCAGGTCGCAGCCCGTCACGGAAGCGAGCGGCGGGCCGCGGAAGGTTCTCCTCCAACTTGTAGCTCCAAACTCCCGCGGCGACAAACCACCCCGGAAGGGCGCCCAGGGTGCTCCGGCAGCCGCTTCGGGCCCATCGACGTACGGCGGAACGGCCGCGACCGCCAGCGCCGGCTCGCCCACGGTGCGGGAGCGAGCGATATTCGACGGCATCGAACCATCACCCCACGCTACCCGCAGCCCGAAGCCGGAGCCTCATGCCCGATACAAGAGATCGGAGCCTTGCGCTGCACACGGTCGGGCGATCCGGTGAACACTCCACCGAGGCCGGGGGAGCCGACGTGGTCCCCATGCGGGCGCGCAACGCGGGGGTGCCGCTCGACCTCGATCTGATCCGGGAGCGGGCCGCCAACCGGAGCGCGATCGAACGCCGGGCCGCCACCCTGGGGAAGCGCCGCAGCATCAAGAAGGAGTGGCAGGCCGCCTGGCTGCTCCGCGCCGTGACGATGATCGACCTCACGACCCTCTCCGGCGACGACACCCCGGGGCGGGTGGCCCGCCTCGCCGCCAAGGCCCGCCGTCCGGTGCGTCCCGACCTGCTGGAGGCGCTGGGAGCGGAAGATCTCGGCCTGCGCGTGGCCTCGCTCTGCGTCTACCCGACGATGGTGCCGGCCGCCGTCGAGGCGCTCGCGGGGGCCGACATACCCGTGTGCGCGGTCGCCGCCGGATTTCCCGCAGGCCTGACCCCGTTCGAGCAGCGCGTGCAGGAGATCCATCGGGCGGTCGAGGCGGGGGCCCGCGAGATCGACATCGTCATCACCCGACGTCACGCGATCACCGGAGACTGGCCGGCGCTGTACGACGAGGTGCGGGCCTTCCGCGAGGCGTGCGGCGAGGCGCACCTGAAGACGATCCTCGCCACGGGGGAACTCGGCAGCCTGCGTAACGTCGCACGGGCGAGTTGGACCTGCATGATGGCCGGGGCCGACTTCATCAAGACGTCGACAGGGAAGGAGAAGGTCAACGCGACGCTGCCGGTCGGTCTCGTGATGGCGCGCGCGATCCGAGCCTACCGGCGCCTCTCCGGCTTCCACGTGGGGCTGAAGCCGGCGGGCGGGGTCGGGAAGGCGAAGCAGGCGCTCGAGTGGCTCATCCTCGTGAAGGAAGAACTGGGCGCGCCGTGGCTCGACCGGTCGCTGTTCCGGATCGGGGCGAGTTCGCTGCTCGCGGACATCGAACGGCAGCTGGAACACCGGGCGACGGGCCGGTACTCCGCATACCACCGGCACCCGCTGGGCTGAGGACGGGTTGAGACGGGGTTGAGGACGATGACGAAGATCGCGCCGAAGATCGCGGAACTGTTCGAGACGATGGAGTACGGTCCCGCCCCCGAAGCGGCGGACGAGGCCCGAGCCTGGATCGAGGCGCGCGGGCCGCGGTTCGGGCACTTCATCGACGGAGGGTGGAGCGAACCGTCGGAGTCCGGGTTCTTCCCGAGCCTCGACCCGAGCAACGAGGAGCGGCTGGCGGAGATCGCCCAGGGCTCGGCCGAGGATGTGGACCGCGCGGTGGCGGCGGCCCGGGCGGCGCAGCCGGCGTGGCGGGACCTCGGGGGACACGGACGCGCGCGCTACCTGTACGCGATCGCGCGCCAAGTGCAGAAGCACGCCCGGCACTTCGCCACGCTCGAGACGCTCGACAACGGGAAGCCGATCCGGGAGTCGCGGGACATCGACATCCCCCTCGTCGCGCGACACTTCTATCATCATGCGGGCTGGGCCCAGCTCATGGACTCGGAACTCGCCGACTGCGAACCGCTGGGGGTCGCGGGCCAGATCATCCCCTGGAACTTCCCGCTCCTCATGCTCGCGTGGAAGATCGCGCCCGCCCTCGCCACCGGGAACACGGTCGTCCTCAAGCCGGCCGAGTTCACCTCGCTGACCGCGCTCCGCTTCGCCGAACTCTGCCGGGAGATCGAACTCCCGCCTGGCGTCGTGAACATCGTCACCGGCGACGGCCGGACGGCGGCGGCGATCGTCGAGCACCCGGACGTCGACAAGATCGCCTTCACCGGCTCGACGGAGGTCGGGCGGATCATCCGCGCGGCGACGGCGGGGACGGGGAAGAAGATCTCGCTCGAACTGGGTGGGAAGTCGCCGTTCGTCGTGTTCGACGACGCGGACCTCGACAGCGTCGTCGAGGGCGTGGTCGACGCGATCTGGTTCAACCAGGGGGAGGTGTGTTGCGCCGGCTCGAGGATCCTCGCGCAGGAGGGGATCGCCGACGCGCTCGCCGAGCGGCTGCGCGCCCGCATGGAGACGCTCCGCATGGGCGACCCGCTCGACAAGGGCGTCGACATCGGGGCGATCATCGCCCCCGTCCAACTCCGCAAGATCGAGTCGCTGGTCGAGGAGGGGCGGCAGGAGGGCGCCACGATCTGGCAGCCCTCGTGGAGCGCCCCGCGCACGGGGTGGTTCTATCCGCCCACGCTGTGCACCGATGTCTCCCCGGCCGCGGCCATCGCCCAGGTGGAGATCTTCGGGCCGGTCGTCGTCCAGATGACCTTCCGCACTCCCGCCGAGGCGGTCACCCTCGCCAACAACACGCGCTACGGCCTCGCGGCGAGCGTCTGGACCGAGAACGTGAACCTGGCCCTCGACATCGCCGCGCGGATCAGGGCCGGAACGGTCTGGATCAACTGCACGAACGCCTTCGACGCCGCGTCGGGGTTCGGAGGCTACCGCGAGAGCGGGTTCGGCCGCGAGGGCGGCCGGGAGGGGCTGTGGGAGTACGTCCGTTTGCGCGTGGAGGGCGGGGAGGAGCCCGCGGACGACGGCTCCGGGGAGGGGACGGGGGCGAGCACCGGGGCCGGGACGGCGCTCCGGACGGAGCGGGAAGCCGCCGCAGAGGAGCGGAGTCGCGCCGCGCCGCCCGGGATCGACCGGACGGCGAAGCTCTTCATCGGGGGTCGCCAGGTCCGGCCGGACGGGGGATACAGCCTCAAGGTGCGCGACCACCGGGGGCGGACGGCCGGTGAGGTGGCGCGCGGAAACCGCAAGGACGCGCGCAACGCCGTCGAGGCGGCGCTCGCCACCGGGTGGGCGCGCACGACGGCGCACCTGAGGGCGCAGATCCTCTACTACGTGGGGGAGAATCTCGCGGCCCGGCGGGCGGCGTTCGCGGAGCGGCTCCACGCGCTCACGGCCTGCGACGCCGAGACCGCGGATCGGGAAGTCGAGGCGTCGGTGCGGCGCCTGTTCACCTACGCCGCGTGGGCGGACAAATGGGACGGCGCGGTCCACCGGACCCCGTTCCGCAACGTTACGCTCGCCATGCCCGAACCGCTCGGCGCCATGGCGGTCGTGTGCCCGCCGGAGCCCGCACTGCTCGGCTTCATCTCCACCGTGATCCCGCCCGTCGCCCTCGGAAACTCGGTCGTGGCCGTCGCCTCGGAACGGTGGCCGCTCCTCGCCACGGATCTCTACCAGGTGCTGGAGACGTCGGATGTCCCGCCCGGGGTCATCAACATCCTCACGGGGCTCGAGGAGGAGTTGAGGCCCGTCCTCGCCAGCCACGACGCGGTCGACGGGATGTGGTACTTCGGCTCGGACGAGGGGGCCGCGGACGTGGAGCGCCGTTCCGCCTCCAACCTCAAGCGCACCTGGGTGAGCGGACGGGGCCGCGACTGGTTCGGGCCGGAGGCCGAGGGACGCGAGTTTCTCCGTCATGCCTCGCAGGTGAAGAACATCTGGGTGCCCTACGGGGAATAGCGGCCCGGGGTCGCCCAATGATCGAGCGGGCCGCGGCCCGCCCCCAGACCCGGAGCCGAGGCGATGGCCGCGTGCGTGAACGCGAGTCCCCGTTCGATGGCGGGTTCGAGCGCGAAGCCGTCGGCCAGTCCGGCGGTGATCGCCGCCGATAGCGTGCACCCCGTGCCGTGCGTCTCCGTCGTCCGGATCCGGGGGCTGCGCCACACCCGCTCGCGCTCGCCGTCCCACAGCAGGTCGACGACCTCCTCGCCGCTCCCGTGCCCGCCCTTGATGAGTGCGGCTCCGGCGCCCCGTGCGACGATCGCCCGGGCCGCCGCCGACATCTCCTCGAGCGTCCGCACGGGCCGGCCCGCGAGGATCTCCGCCTCGGGCAGGTTCGGCGTCACCAGGGCGGCGAGGGGTACGAGTTCGTCCAGGATCGCATCGACCGCCGCCGGGTCGAGGAGCCGGTCGCCGCTCGTGGCCACCATCACGGGGTCGACGACGAGCGGTTCGGCGAAGCCGCGGAGCCCCTCGACGACCGCCCTCACGATGCCTGCGTGGGCAAGCATCCCGGTCTTCGCGGCTGCGGGTCGGAGGTCCGACCGCACCGACTCGATCTGCCGGCGCACGATCGCGGGGTCGAGCGCCTGGACGGCCTGAACCCCGATCGTGTTCTGCGCGGTCACGGCGGTGACCGCGCTCGCGCCGAAGACGCCGAACGTGTGGAACGTCTTGAGGTCGGCCTGGATGCCGGCCCCGCCCCCCGAATCGCTGCCCGCGATGGTGAGGGCCGTGGCAAGGGCCGTCGATGGCGTTTTCACGTTCGGCATGATGCTGGACTCCACGGGGCCGGACCCTCCGCCCGCCATGACCTCGATGACAATCGGTTTCGCCGCGGCGTAAACTACACGGTATGCCGACTCGAGCGGAGGTGAAGGCGTGGCGGTCGCTGCACCGCGGCAAGGGGCGCCGGGAGACCGGGTGCTTCCTGGCGGAGGGGCGCCGCCTCGTGGGTGAGATGCTCGACTGGCGGGGCCGCACGGTCGCGGTGCTGTACGCGGACGCGGCACCGGCCACGCCGCCGGTGCGGGATCTGCTTGACCGCGCGGCGCGGCAGGGTGTGCGCACGGAAGCCGTCCCCGCGGCGCTCATCGCGGCCCTCGCGGACGCGGCCACTCCGCAGCCCGTGGTCGCGATCGGCGAGATCCCGTCGTACGGGTGGGACGACATCGGCCCGGGGACGATCGTGCTCCTCGACGGCGTGCAGGATCCCGGGAACGTCGGCACGCTCGTGCGTACCGCCGTCTCGCTCGGGGCGGCCGGCCTCGTCGGCGTCGGGGACACCGCCGATCCGTGGGGGCCCAAGGCGCTGCGAGCCTCCGCCGGGGCGGCGCTCCGCGGCCCGGTGTTCAGGACCGACGTCGCGGACGCCGTGGCCCGTCTCGCCGGCAGAGGCCTCCCGATCTGGGCCGCGGCGGCCGACGCGCCGCCGCTGGGGCACGCCCCCCGCGGTCCGGTCGCCCTCGCGCTCGGGAGCGAGGCGCACGGCGTCTCCGCCGCCCTCCTCGCGGCGGCCGAGCGCCTGGTTTCCGTGCCGCTGGCCCGGGGCGTCGAGTCGTTGAACGTGGCCGCGGCCGGGGCGATCCTCCTCGACCGGCTGCGCGACCCCACCTGACGTGGCCGACGCCGCCCTCCTCGCGTGCGCCGCGCTGGCCGGCGCCGCGGCCGGTTCCTTTCTCAACGTGTGCATCTCCCGCATGCCCGCCGGCGAGAGCGTGGTCCGCCCGCGCAGCCGCTGCCCGGCCTGCGGCGCGACAGTCCGCTGGTTCGACAACATCCCCGTCGTCTCCTGGGTGCTCCTGCGCGCGAGGTGCCGCGACTGTGCGGACCGGATCTCCTGGCGCTACCCGGCGGTCGAACTCGCGACGCTGGGCATCTGGGTCGGCATGGCGTGGCAGTACGGGGCGTCGGCCGCCGCCCTCAGCGGCGCGGTCCTGTTTACGCTGCTGCTCGGGATCGCGGTCACCGACGCGCTGCACTACGTGATCCCCGATCCGCTCTCCCTCGGCGGACTCGCGGCGGGGCTCGCCGCGTCGCTCCTGCCGGGCCTCACGACGCCGCTCGCCGCGGCCGGCGGCGCGGCACTCGGCTTCGGGATCCTGTTCGTCGTGGGGCGCCTCGGCGAGAAGGCCTTCGGCAAACCCGCCCTCGGCGGAGGCGATGTGAAGCTGATCGCGATGGTGGGGGCCTTCCTGGGCCCGGACGGTGTCCTCCTCACCATCTTCCTGGGTGCGCTGGCCGGCTCCGTCGTCTTCGGACCGATCTCCCTCCGGACCGGGAAGCCGGTTCCGTTCGGGACGTTCCTCGCTCTGGGCGCCGCCGTCTCGTTCCTGTTCGGTGATGCGCTGATCGACGCGTATCTGCGTCTCGTCACGTCCGCGAGCGGCTGACCGGGAGCGGCTGGCCGCGCCCGCCGATACGAGCGGCTAGCGCCGGCGGATGCGTGCGCGGGTCACCTGCGTGTCCGTGGTCTCGACCACATGGATCCGCACGTCGCCGTGGTCCAGGACCTCGCCCGCTTCCGGAACCCGTCCGAGTTCGCCGAGCAGAAACCCGTTGAGGGAGCGGTGCTCGAGCACGGGGAACGAAGTCCCGAAGAAGTGGTTGATCTCCCGAAGTTCCGTCGCCCCCTTCAAGAGGATTTCGTTCCGGCCGAGCGCCACGATCGACTCCCCCGGTTCGTCCGTCTCGTCCTCGATGTCGCCGACGAGTTCCTCGAGGATGTCCTCCATCGTCACGAGCCCGTCGACCCCGCCGTGTTCGTCGACGATCAGCGCCATGTGCACCCGGCGCGCCCGGAACTGCTCCAGAAGTCCGATCAGGGTGATCGTCTCGGGCACGAAGTAGGGTTCCCGGGCGAGTTTCGAGAGCGGAACATCCCGCTGCCCGTCGAGGAGCGCCCGGTACGCCTCGGTCCGGTACAGCACGCCCGTGACGTCATCCAGCGAGTCGCCGTACACGGGGATCCGGCTGAAGCGGAGGTCGGACAGTTCGTCCTCGATGTCGCCGAGGCGGCGCGAGTCCTCCCACGCGAGGATGTCGACCCGCGGGGTCATGATCTCCCTCGCACGGAGCCGGTCCAGGGTGAACACCCGGTCGATGAACTGGCGCTCGTGCGCCTCGATGTCGCCCGCCTGCTGGCCGAGGCGCGCCATGGTGCGGATCTCCCACTCGCTCACGTGCGTGGCCGACTCCGCCTCGGGCAGCACCCGCCCGACGAGCCATTCCAGAGGCAGGACCAGCGGCAGGAGCAAACGTCCGAGCCCCCCGATGACGGGAGCCGCGAGGAGCGACAGGCGTTCGGCGTTGCGCGCCGCGAAGCTCTTCGGCGTGACCTCTCCGAAGAAGAGGACGAGAAGCGTCATCACGCCCGTCGCGAGACCCACCCCGGCGGTGCCGAACATCTCGGTCGCGGTGTAGGTGGCGACCGCGGCGGCCCCGATGTTGGCGACGTTGTTCCCGATCAGGATCGTGATGAGCAGTCGCTCGGGGTGCTGCTTCAGCTTCTCCAGCGTGCGCGCTCCGGGGCGCTGCTCCCGCGCGAGCGCCCGGACCCTCGTCTCACCGAGCGAGAAGAGCGCGATCTCGGTGCCGGAAAAGAAGCCCGACAGGACGAGGAGGAGCGCGAGGAGCGCGAGGGTGCCGATCACCGGCGTCGCACCCCGGCGGCTCGCGGGAGGATCCCGCGTCGCGCCGCCTGTTCACGACCCGGCGGTGAGGCGCCCGTACTGTCGGTTTCGTCCAAGTTCTACCAGTTGCGACTGTGCTCGATCAGCTCCGCGACGATGTCGTCCGCGGTCCGCCCCTCGGCCTCGGCCTCGAAGCCGGGAACGACCCGATGCCTGAGGACGGCGGGCGCCACGGCTCTCACGTCGTCGAGATTCGGCACGGGCCGGCCATCGAGCACCGCGCGGGCCTTCGCGGCGAGCACGGTGTGCTGGGAGGCGCGCGGCCCCGCGCCCCAGCTGACCATTCTGCGCACGAAATCGGGGGACGATTCCTCCCGCGGTCGGGTGGCCCGCGCCAGACGTACCGCGTAGTCGACGACGGATGGCGAGGCCGGTACCCGCTGCACCAGCGCCTGATAGTCGAGGAGCTGGCCCGCGGTCACGACCGGGTTCACGCTCGCCGGCGCTCCGCTCGACCCCATGTCCGCGATGACCGACTCCTCCTCGGCCGTCGGGTAGCCGATCCGCAGTTCGAACATGAAGCGGTCGAGTTGCGCTTCCGGCAGCGGGTACGTGCCCTCCTGCTCGATCGGATTCTGCGTCGCGAGCACGAAGAACGGCCGGCCGAGGGGAAAGGTCTCGCTCCCGACCGTGACCTCGCCCTCCTGCATCGCCTGCAGAAGCGCGGCCTGGGTCTTGGGCGGCGTGCGGTTGATCTCGTCCGCCAGAATCACGTCGGCGAAGATCGGCCCCCGGACGAAGGCGAAATGGCGCTGGCCGGTGCGCTTGTCATCCTGAAGGACCTCCGTCCCGGTGATGTCGGAGGGCATCAGGTCGGGCGTGAACTGGATGCGGCTGAACTCCAGGTGGAGGGCCTCCGCGAGGGTGGAGACGAGGAGAGTCTTGGCGAGTCCGGGGACACCCACGAGAAGCGCGTGCCCGTCGGCCAGCAGCGTGATGAGAAGCTTCTCGACGACCTCCCGCTGGCCGATGATCCGCTTTCCGACTTCCCCCTCGAGCTTCAGGCGTGCGTCACCCAGTTCCCGGAGAAGCCGAACGTCATCTGTCTCGACTCTGCGACCGGCTTCCAACTCGTTTCGGCTCCAGGGCGCGAGTGGACGGGAAGGGTCGCCGGCAGCCCCTGCAAGCGAGGCCGTTTCGGGGTGGGCGAGGAACCCTCAATATGGTCGCAGCAACGTAGGCTTTCTCTGCCCAGCGTCAAGCGAAACCGGGATTGCGAATTTTTTCACAAGCGGTGGCGGCGCGGCGCGGGCGATGGAGATGTCACCCCATGCGACAGCCGTATCGCGGGTCGGCGAACCGGCCGGAACCTGAAGAACCCGAGGAGCGCGCCGTACGCCTGTACGCGAAGGCGGCGGGCAGCGAGTTCGCGAGCCTCGGCATCGCCATGGGCCTGGCGATCGCGCTCCTTGCCGTCGGCGGCAACTGGCTGGATGGCCGTCTCGGGACCGCACCCCTCTTCGTGCTTCTCGGCGTGTTCGCGGGGTTCGCGGGGAGTTGCTACAGCCTGTTCGGCCGGCTGGCGGCCCGACGCGCGGCGTCCGCGGCCGATGAGGCCGATGAAACGGACTCCGGCGCTTGAGCGGTCGCCGAGGCGGCCCGTCGCGCGGGCGGCTGATGTACGCGCTGGTCACGCTGGGGCTGGCCACGGTGGCCGCGGCCCTGGCGGGCGGCGGCGAGCGCGCGTGGGGCATCGCCACGGCCTGGGTGATCCAGGTCGCGGCGATGGGCCCGCTGGACCGGGCGCTGGTCGCCGGACGGAAGGCGACGAAGCCCTGGCTGGGCGGGATCGCCCTCCGCGCGGGAGGGCTGATCGTGGCGGCGGGGCTGGCATGGTCCGGGGCGGCGACGCCCGACCTGCCGATCGCCTACGCGATCGCGGTGTTGGTGTTGTTGTGGGGCGAGGCCATTCGACTCACGCGCGGACTCAGGCGAGCCGGTGAGGCGGGCGGCCGGCCGGACGAACTCGACACGGAACGAAAGACCGGATGAACCCGGTACTCGATAGATCGATGACCCCCCTCGGGAAGCTGGCGGGTTGGGTGCAGGAGCACGCCCCCGCTGCGGCCGCTGCGGCGGGCGCGCATGCCCCCGAGGAGTGGGGCACCGACATCATGATGCACCACGTCGTGGACTCGAACGTGTGGGAGTTCGGGCCCTTCGGCGAGATCCCTCTCCCGGAGTTCGCCCCGTTCCATATCGGCGGCCTCGAGATCGACCTCTCGATCACGAAGCATGTTCTGTTCCTCATGTTCGCGACCGTCCTCACCATCATCACGATGTTCCTCGCCGCCCGCTCGACGCGGCGACTGGAGGAGGGCGAGAAGGCGCCCCGGGGTCTTCTGAACGGGATCGAGGCCTTCTATCTGTACCTGAGGGATGACATCGTCATGGCCAACATCGGCCGTGGCGGCGAGAAGTTCGTCCCGCTCGTCATCACCCTCTTCTTCTTCATCCTCTATGCGAACCTGCTCGGTCTCATCCCCTTCGGCGCGACGGCAACGGGGAACATCATGGTCACGGCGGCGCTGGCCATCATCGCGCTCGTCGTGATCGAGACGGCGGGTTTCGTGGCCCTGGGACCGGTGGGCTACGCGAAGACGGTGTTCTTCCTGCCGCCGGGCCTGCCGACGGCTCTGAAGCCGATCACGCTGCTCATCATGGCCCCGGTCGAGTTGATCGCGAAGTTCTCGAAGATCATGGCCCTCGCGATCCGGCTGTTCGCCAACATGACGGCGGGCCACTTCGTCATCCTCGCCTTCATGGGGCTCATCCTTACCTACGGTCCGATGGTGCTCGAAGGTGGGGTCTTCGGGCCCGCGGTCGGCGGCGCGACGATCCTGGGGTCGATGGGCCTCGCGCTGTTCGTAATGATGCTCGAGATCTTCATCGCGCTTCTGCAGGCGTACATCTTCGCGATGCTGACGTCGGTGTTCATTGGGTTGATCCGCCACGCACACTGATCCGCGAGGCGACTCGCGAAACTCCCGCGCCGGAGATGCGCGGACTGAACGGGGGGTGTCGTCCGGACCCCCGACAGGGAAAGGAAACCGGAGTAAACGATGCTGAACATGTTGACGCTGCTACAGGAGGCCATGTCGACCGGCCAGGGCCTCGCGATCGGTCTGGCCATCGTCGGAGGCGGGCTCTCGGTACTCGGGGCCGGTGTCGGGATCGGTCTCATCGGCGGGCGCATGACGGAAGCGATGGCCCGTCAGCCCGAAGAGGCGCAGACCATCCAGACGGCCGCGATCGTGCTCGCCGTGTTCATCGAAGGTGTAGCGCTGTTCGGGCTCGTGATCGCCGGCTTCATTCGGGGCATCTGATGCGTTCGGTCGGACTCGGCGCGATCGCGGGGTTCACTGCGCCACTGAAGCTGGCCGCCCAGACGGAGACGGGGACGGGGATCTTCTCGCTCAATGTGGGGCTCGTGGTGTGGACGTGGATCCTGTTCGGGCTCACGCTCCTCGTTCTGGTGAAGTGGGTCTTCCCGCTCATCTCCGGAGGGCTCGAGCAGAGGCACGAGAAGATCCAGGGCGCCATCGACGAGGCTCTCTCCGCACGCGATGAGGCGCAGGAGTTGCTGGCCAGGCAGGAGGCCGCGCTGGAAGCGGCGCGCGGCGTGGCGCGGGAGATGCTGGAACATGCCCGGCAGCACGCCGACGGCCTCCGGAAGGAGATTCTCGAGGAGGCTCGAGCACAGCAGGGCCAGATGCTCGACGACGCGCGACGGGAAATCGGACACGAGCGGGACCGGCTGCGCGAGGAGATCCGGCGGGATGCGGTGGATCTCGCGCTGGCGGCGTGCGAACGGCTGATCCGGGCCCGGCTGGACGCCGAGGAGAACCGGCGGCTCGTCCGCGAGTTCGTGTCGGACATATAGCGGTCCGGTGACGGAGCGATGAGCGCGTCGGCGGTGGCCCGCAACTATGCGGCGACTCTCTTCGAGCTCGCGGCACGGGACGGGAGCGAGGCGGAGTACGGGCGACTGATCGAGGAGATCGGAGACCTGTACACGAACGTCCCGGCGTTTCAGCGCTTCCTGGAAGTGCCCGCGGTGTCGCTCTTCGAGAAGAAGGAGGCGATCAAGGCGGCTCTTTCCGGAAGGGCGCCGGATCTCTTCGTCCGCTTTCTGATGGTCGTGCTGGACCGCCACCGGCAGCGGGCTCTCCCCGGAGTCGCTCGCGCCTACCGCGATATCCTGGACGCGCGGGCGGGGCGCGTCAGGGCCAGTGTGACGCTGCCGTTCGAGGCGGATGACCGCGTCCGGAGCGAGGTGGTTGCAGCGCTCCAGCGGCGCTACGAGCGGGAGGTCGTTCCCGAATTCCATGTGGATCCGAACATCCTGGGCGGCGTGATCATCCGGGTCGGCGACGAGTTGCTGGACGCCTCGCTGCGGAGGCAGCTCGAGCGGATGCGCCGCGAACTGTACTGAGACCTCTGTACCGGGACGTTCGTAACCGGAGAATAGAGAAGAGAAGATGACAGGTTTCGACAGCTCCCTTCGAGCGAGCGAGATCAAGAAGGCCCTGCTCGAGCAGATCGACCGCTACGAGGAGGAACTTCGGGTCGAGGAGGTGGGCGAGGTCCTCGAGGTGAAGGACGGCGTGGCCCGTATCTGGGGTCTTTCGTCGTGCGTCGCCAACGAGATGCTCGAGATCACGTCCCGCCACACCGGGGTCTCGGTGATCGGTCTCGCCTTGAACCTCGAGGAAGACAACATCGGCGCCGTGATCCTCGGGGACTATCTCGTGCTCAAGGAGGGTGACCCGGTGCGGCGCACCGGCCGCGTGCTCTCGGTACCCGTCGGCCCGGACATTCTCGGCCGCGTCGTGGACACGCTGGGCCAGCCCAGCGATGGCCGCGGACCGATCGAGACCGTGGCCTACATGAAGGTCGACCGGAAGGCGCCCGGCATCGTCTACCGCCAGCCCGTGAACGAGCCGCTGCAGACCGGGCTGAAGGCGATCGACTCGATGATCCCGATCGGGCGCGGGCAGCGCGAGCTGATCATCGGGGACCGCGGCACGGGCAAGACGGCCGTGGCGATCGACGCCATCATCAACCAGCGGGGGCAGGATGTCGTCTGCGTCTACTGCGCGATCGGGCAGAAGGGTTCGACGGTCGCCGGCATCGTCGAGCGGCTCCGCGAGGAGGGGGCGCTCGACAACACCGTGATCGTGGCCGCGAACGCGTCCGACCCGGCGCCCATGCAGTTCATGGCCCCCTACGCAGCGTGCGCGATCGGCGAGTATTTCATGTACGAGGAGGGGCGCGCGGTGCTCGTCATCTACGACGACCTCAGCAAGCAGGCCGACGCGTACCGCGAGGCGTCCCTCATCCTGCGTCGTCCGCCGGGGCGCGAAGCGTACCCCGGGGACGTGTTCTATCTCCACAGCCGTCTGCTCGAGCGGGCCGCCAAGATCAGCGACGATCCAGAGGCGATCGCCGGCCATCCGGACATCAGGAGGCCCGGCGGCTCGCTGACCGCGCTCCCGATCATCCAGACGGCGGCCGGCGACGTGTCCGCCTACATCCCGACGAACGTGATCTCGATTACCGACGGCCAGATCTTCCTCGAGACCGACCTCTTCTACTCGGGCATCCGTCCGGCCGTGAACGTGGGGATCTCGGTCTCACGCGTAGGAGGGAACGCGCAGATCAAGGCCATGAAGAAGGTCGCCGGACGTCTCCGGCTGGACCTCGCGCAGTTCCGCGAGATCGAGGCCTTCGCGCAGTTCGGCACCGAACTTGACGCCGCGACGCAGCGGCAGCTGGACCGCGGCCGGCGGACCGTCGAGGTCCTCAAGCAGGGGCAGTACGACCCGATGCCGGTCGAGGAGCAGGTGATGGTGATCTTCGCCGCCACGCAGGGATTCCTCGACCACCTCGAGGTGTCGAGCCTCCGCGGCTGGGAGGTCGGATTCCTCGAGTACATGCGGACACGCCATCCAGGGGTCGGAGAGGCCATCCGGGAGGAGAGGGAGATTTCGAGCGAGACCGAAGCCGCGCTCCGCGAGGCGATCGAGTTCTACTCGGATACCTTCGCCCACGACGGCACCTCGCGCACCGACGGTTCGGAAGCCGCGGCGAGTCCGGCCGCGGCCGTGACGGCGTAGGGCAGGCGGGGCGGGGGCATGAGCAAGTCGAGAGACATCTATCGGCGGATGAAGTCCGTCGACAGCACGAAGAAGATCACGCGAACCATGGAGATGGTCGCGACCGCCAAGCTCGCGCAGGCGCAGGGGCGGGTGATCCGTGCGCGCCCGTACTCGGCCCGGCTGATGGACATGATCGCCCGGCTCGCCACGCCGGATCTGGCGGAGTCCCAGCCCCTGCTGCGGCAGCCCGACCGCATCGCGCGGGCCGCGGTCGTGCTCGTGACGAGCAATCGGGGACTGTGCGGTGCCTTCAACGCGAACCTCATCCGAACCGCGCAGGCGCAGCTTCGGGAGCTGGGGGAAGCCGGGGCCGCCGTGGAGTTCCACGTCTACGGGAACAAGGGGATCTCCTACTTCCGGTTCCGGGGCGTCGAAATGGCGCACACCCGCAACGACCTGGGGGATCCTCCGGCCACGGAGGATGCGCAGAGCCTGATCGAGGATCTGGCCGCCCGCTTCGTGTCGGGCGAACTGGATGCCGTCCGGCTCGTGTTCGCGGAGTTCCGGAACATGGTCAGCACGCCGGCCTCGGTCCGACAGATTCTGCCGGTCGGCGTCGGAGGGGCGCGCAGCGGGCCGCAGCCCTCCTACATCCTGGATCCGTCGGAGGAGGGGATTCTCGACCATCTCCTGCCGCTCTACGTCACGAATTCGACGTACAGCGCGCTCCTCGAGACGGCAGCGGCGGAGCAGGCCGCCCGCCGTACGGCGATGAAGTCGGCGACGGACAACGCCAACGAGTTCCTCGACAACCTGCGGCGGACGTACAACCGCGCCCGCCAGGCCGAGATCACCAATCAGATCGCGGAGATCATCGGCGGTGCGGACGCGCTCGATGGATAGCGTACACGGGGGCGGCGACGCCCCTCACGAACCGAAAACCATGAGGCTGACACATGTCTGAAGTATCGCCTGAGGGATCGACGAAACGAGGCGTCGGCCGGGTCGTGCAGGTCATCGGGCCCACGATCGACGCCGTGTTCGAGCCCGACCATCTGCCGGAGATCTACAACGCGCTCTCCCTGTCGTGGCAAGACGATGACGGGACCGCGCACGATCTCGTCTGCGAGGTGGCGCAGCACATCGGCCGCAACCAGGTACGCGCGGTCGCGATGGACGCGACCGACGGGGTGAGGCGCGGCATGGACGTCATGGACACGGGTCACGCGATCACGACCCCCGTCGGCGAGGCCGTGCTGGGCCGGATCCTCAACGTCCTCGGCGAGCCGGTGGATGAGATGGGGCCGGTGGAGGCGAGCGAGCGCTGGCCCATCCACCGCAAGGCCCCCAGCCTGCAGAACCTGGAGTCGAAGACCGAGATCTTCATCACGGGGATCAAGGTCGTGGACCTCATCGCTCCCTACGTGAAGGGCGGCAAGACGGGCCTGTTCGGGGGTGCCGGGGTCGGCAAGACCGTCATCATCATGGAACTCATCAACAACATCGCCCAGGAGCACGGCGGCCGGTCCGTCTTCTGCGGCGTGGGCGAGCGGACGCGCGAGGGGAACGACCTCTGGCTCGAGATGAAGGAGTCGGGCGTCATCGATTCGACGGCGCTCATCTACGGACAGATGAACGAACCCCCGGGCGCGCGCCTGCGCGTGGGGCTCACCGGTCTCACGGTGGCGGAGTATTTCCGCGAAGTGGAGGGTCTCGATGTCCTTCTCTTCATCGACAACATCTTCCGCTTCAGCCAGGCGGGGTCCGAGGTGTCCGCGCTCCTGGGCCGCATGCCGAGTGCGGTCGGCTACCAGCCGACGCTCGCCACGGAGATGGGCAACCTCCAGGAGCGCATCACGTCGACGACGAGGGGCTCGATCACCTCGGTGCAGGCGATCTACGTGCCGGCGGACGACCTCACGGACCCGGCCCCGGCCGCCGCGTTCACGCACCTCGATTCGCAAACGGTGCTCTCGCGCCAGATCGCCGAACTCGGCATCTACCCGGCCGTCGACCCGCTCGACTCGAGCAGCCGGATCCTGAGCGAGCAGTTCCTGGGTGAGCGCCACTACCGGGTCGCGACGGCGGTTCAGCGGATCCTGCAGCGCTACAAGGACCTGCAGGACATCATCGCGATCCTCGGGATGGACGAACTCTCCGAGGAGGACAAGGTTATCGTGAACCGCGCGCGGCGAATCCAGAAGTTCCTCTCGCAGCCGTTCCACGTGGCCGAGCAGTTCACCGGGATCCCCGGCCGCTACGTGTCGCTCGAGACGACGATCGAATCGTTCGAACGCGTGGTCGAGGGCGAGTTCGATCACCTTCCGGAGCAGGCCTTCTACATGGTCGGCGGGATCGAGGAAGTGATCGAGCAGGCCCGGAAGCTGGAGGCGGAGGCCGCATGAGCGGGCGCGACCGGGACGGCCGCGCCGCGCCGGGGCGCGACGGAGACGGCTGATGGCGGCGGCGCGCATCGGGGACCACGACGGGCCGTGGAATGACATCCCGTCAGCCGCGAACCTGTCGGCGGAACGACGCCTGCGGGTGACGGTCATATCTCCGTCCGCGGCGGCCTTTTCCGGGGCCGCGACATCCGTCGTTGCGCCGGCGCACGATGGTGAGCTCGGCATCCTGTACGGGCACGCCCCCATGGTGGTCCTGCTCGGCGAGGGCCTCCTGCGCGTGCGCACGGAGGACGGACCGCGTCGATTCCGCGTCGCCCGCGGCTTCCTGCATGTGCTCGACAACACCGTCTCCGTCCTGGCCGAACACGTGGAGCCGGCCGAGGCCGAATGACCTCGGGGCGGGGCGCGCCGCGAGCCTTGACGCGCGCCTCCCCGACCCTTACTCTTCCCGCCTTCCCCGCGCGCCCTTTTCTACGTGTTCGCGGGGTGCTTTTTGACAATCTGGTAGCGAGTGAGTGCTGGGCGCCGAGTGCGTCTGAGGTGCTTGATGCCGTCAATGAAGATGGATCAAGCAAGTAAGGGCACAGGGTGGATGTCTAGGCACGGACTGGCGATGAAGGACGTGGCAAGCTGCGATAAGCCGGGGGTAGCTGCAAGCAGGCGTTGATCCCCGGATTTCCGAATGGGGAAACCCGGCCGGGGTGATGCCCGGTCATCTCTTCGCTGAATACATAGGCGTTGGGAAGCGAACCGAGGGAACTGAAACATCTAAGTACCTCGAGGAAGAGAAAACAACCGTGATTCCCTTAGTAGCGGCGAGCGAACGGGGAAGAGCCCAAACTGCGGAGGTGCCAAGGCGGCAGCCGTTGCTTCCGTGGGGTTGCAGGGTGGTTCGTGAGAGTCTGCCGACTCTCGGAGCGTCGCGCGACGGTGAGTCGAATCCGTCTGGAAAGCCAAGCCATAGAGGGTGACAGCCCCGTAGGCGAAGCCGACGTCGTGATCTCTGAACCATTCCTGAGTAAGTCGGGACACGTGAAATCCCGATTGAAACCGGCAGGACCACCTGCCAAGGCTAAATACACGTCCGTGACCGATAGTGAACTAGTACCGTGAGGGAAAGATGAAAAGTACGCCGGGAGGCGGGTGAAACAGATCCTGAAACCGTGTGCCTACAAGCGGTGGGAGCTCGACGCTCTCTTCGTGAGAGATGTCGGGTGACCGCGTGCCTTTTGCATTATGATCCGGCGAGTTATTCCTCAGTAGCAAGGTTAAGCCGTTCAGCGGCGAAGCCGAAGCGAAAGCGAGTCTTAACTGGGCGACAAAGTTGCTGGGGATAGACCCGAAACCAGAGTGATCTATCCATGGCCAGGTTGAAGCGAGGGTAATGCCTCGTGGAGGACCGAACCGTTGTGGGTTGAAAACTGCTCGGATGAGCTGTGGATAGGGGTGAAAGGCCAATCAAACCTGGAGATAGCTGGTTCTCCCCGAAAGATATTTAGGTATCGCCTCTGAGTGTAGACTGCGGGAGGTAGAGCACTGGAAGGGCTAGGGCCCTAAACCGGGTACCAACCCCTACTAAACTCCGAATGCCCGTCAGTTGGTCTCAGGGAGGAAGTGCACGGGCGATAATGTTCGTGCGCGAGAGGGAAAGAACCCAGACCTTCAGCTAAGGTCCCCAAGTGCTAGCTAAGTGACAAAGGTGGTGGATTTGCGGAGACAACTGGGAGGTTGGCTTAGAAGCAGCCATCCTTGAAAGAGTGCGTAACAGCTCACCAGTCAAGCGGGTCTGCGCCGATAATGGTCGGGACTCAAGCTAGCCACCGAAGCTAAGGCTGCGTGCCGCATGGCGCGCGGGGTAGGGGAGCGTTGTCTGAGCTGTGAAGCGGGGCCGGAAGGCTACCCGTGGAGCGCAGACAAGTGAGAATGCCGGAATGAGTAGCGAGAAACAAGGTGAGAACCCTTGTCGCCGTAAGCCCGAGGTTTCCTGAGCCATGTCAATCAGCTCAGGGTTAGTCGGCCCCTAAGGTGAGGCCGAAAGGCGTAGCCGATGGGAAACGGGTCAACATTCCCGTACCACACGATACTGCGCTTGAGTTCGCGGAGGGACGCAGAGGTGAAAGGTCCGTCGTTTCCATGGACATGAACGATGCAAGGAGGTAGGCGTTTCCGGGTAGGCAAATCCGCCTGGTTAAGCCGAGATCCGACGCCGAAGAAGTCTTCGGACTTCGCTAAGGGATCGTAATCGTACTGCCGAGAAAAGCTTCGCGAACGAGGAGTACGTGTGACCGTACCGTAAACCGACACAGGTGGGCGAGGCGAGTAGCCTCAGGCGCTCGAGTGAGTCTTGGTTAAGGAACTCGGCAAAATGTCCCCGTAACTTAGGGAGAAGGGGAGCCGGAAGTAGGTGAACCCGCTTCGCGCGGACGAGCTGAAACCGGCCGCAGAGAATCGGCCCAAGCGACTGTTTAGTAAAAACATAGGTGTCTGCAAAGTCGTTAAGACGACGTATAGGCACTGACGCCTGCCCGGTGCCGGAAGGTTAAGTGGAGGGGTCAGCTTCGGCGAAGCTCCCAAACGAAGCCCCGGTAAACGGCGGCCGTAACTATAACGGTCCTAAGGTAGCGAAATTCCTTGTCGGGTAAGTTCCGACCTGCACGAATGGCGTAACGACTTGGGCACTGTCTCAACCAAGAGCTCGGCGAAATTGGAGTCTCGGTGAGGATACCGAGTACCCGCGGCAGGACAAAAAGACCCCGTGCACCTTTACTACAACCTGATATTGGGTTCGGGCATAGTCTGTGTAGGATAGGTGGGAGGCATTGAAGCAGGGCCGCCAGGTCCTGTGGAGCCATTGGTGAAATACCACCCTTGCGATGTCTGGATTCTAACCCAGGACCGTTCATCCGGTTCGGGAACAGTGTCAGGCGGGTAGTTTGACTGGGGCGGTCGCCTCCCAAAAGGTAACGGAGGCGCGCAAAGGTTCCCTCAGCGCGGTCGGCAATCGCGCGAAGAGTGCAAAGGCATAAGGGAGCTTAACTGCGAGACCGACAGGTCGAGCAGATGCGAAAGCAGGCCTTAGTGATCCGGCGGTTCTGTGTGGAAAGGCCGTCGCTCAACGGATAAAAGGTACGCCGGGGATAACAGGCTTATCGCCCCCGATAGTTCACATAGACGGGGCGGTTTGGCACCTCGATGTCGGCTCATCGCATCCTGGGGCCGAAGAAGGTCCCAAGGGTCGGGCTGTTCGCCCGTTAAAGCGGTACGCGAGCTGGGTTTAGAACGTCGTGAGACAGTTCGGTCTGTATCCGCCGTGGGCGTTGGAGATTTGAGGAGAGCCGCTCCTAGTACGAGAGGACCGGAGTGGAGTGACCGCTGGTGTACCTGCTGTCCCGCCAGGGGCATCGCAGGGTAGCTATGTCGCGAAGGGATAACCGCTGAAAGCATCTAAGTGGGAAGCCTACTTCAAGATTAGATCTCCCGCACCGTAAAGGTGCCTGAAGGACCGCAGGAGACGACTGCGTTGATAGGCGGCAGGTGTAAGGCGTGTGAGCGCTTCAGCCGAGCCGTACTAATCGTCCGTGAGGCTTGATCCTGATCTTTATATAAGGTCTATAAGCGCTTCAGCGCACTCAACAGTTTGGCACTCACTCGCTGCTTGTTTTCAGGAATTGCCGGCGGCTTTAGCGAGGGGGAAACACCTGGTCCCATCCCGAACCCAGCAGTTAAGCCCCTCAGCGCCGATGGTACTTGGGCGGAGACGCCTTGGGAGAGTAGGTCGCTGCCGGCGCCTTATCGGAAACGCCTCGTGTCCGTTTGCGGATGCGGGGCGTTTCCTGCATCAGGGTGCCGACCGGCCGGGATGCGTCGTCGCTCGCGTGGCCGCTTGGGCGGACCGCCCGACCTGACGGCAGGCGGTCAAGGCTGGCGGAGGCGCCCACACCCCGCCGCCTTCCCCCGGACCGGGCGACCGTGCTGGTGTTCCCGATCGGGCTACGGCGTCTGGCGACGACCTTTGGGTGTTCTTGCCCGGGGGCTGGCTGCCTGGTGGAATTGGCGGACGGCGGCGGCGGGGTGGGGGGCGGACATGACGGCGGAGAGGACGGCGATGCCGGCGCCGGTGGCGTAGACGCGGGCCGCGTTGTCCGGGGTGATGCCTCCGATTCCCAGGCAGGGCAGGCCGCTCGCCTTCCGGACTGCGCGGACGCGGTCGGGGCCGATGGCTTCGTCGGCCAGGCCGGGCTTGGAGCGGGTGCCGAAGACGGCTCCGACACCGAGGTAATCGGCTCCGGCCGCGGCCGCGCGGCGGGCTTCGTCCGGATCATCGGTCGAGTAGCCGATGAGGAAGTCGGGGGGAGAGAGTCTGCGCGCGGAGGGGAGGGGCAGGTCCTCGGAGCCGAGGTGGACGCCATCGGCGCCCGCGGCGAGAGCGATGTCGAGGCGATCGTTGACGACGAGCAGGGCGCCGGCGGGCGCGGTGATCGCGAGGAGCCGGATGGTCGTCTCGAGCAGGGTTCGGCTGTCGGCCGTCTTGTCGCGGAGCTGGATGGCGGTGGCGCCGGCGCCGACGCACTCTGCGACGACCTGTTCGAGCGGTCGGCCGCAGGCGGGCCGTGGGTGCGTGAGCACCATGAGACGCCCCGGATCGGGCACGGCGGGCGCCGGGCGCGGGCTCAGCGCGCCGCGTTGCGGGCGAGCCGGATGCGGCTTATTGCGGCGTTGTGTTCCCGCAGAGTGCGCGTGAATTCGTGCGAGCCATCGTTCCGCGCCACGAAGAAGATGTATTCGTGCTCCGCGGGTTGGAGGGCGGCGCGCAGCGACGCCGCGCCCGGGGAAGCGATGGGGCCGGGCGGCAGCCCCGGCTGCGTGTAGGTGTTGTAGGGGTGGTCCGCGACGGCATCGATGTCGCGATAGAGGAGGCGCGACCTCGGTTCCCCAAGCGCGAAGTGCACCGTCGGGTCCGCCTGGAGCAGCATCCCGCGTTGCAGGCGGTTCCAGTACACGCCCGCGACGACCGTACGCTCATCCCCCTTCCGGACCTCCTTCTCGACGATGCTGGCCAGGGTCACGATCTCGCGCTCGTCCAGCCCGAGCGTCGCGGCCCGGGTTCGCTCCTCCTCGCCCCAGAACGCGTCATAACGGCCGACCATCGCGGCGACGATCGCAGGCAAGCCGACGCCCTCGGCGAACCGGTACGTCTCCGGAAAGAGGTATCCCTCGAGTGTCGGCCCCGGGACACCGAGTTCGGAAACCCGCGCCGGATCGGTCAGGTAGGCCTGGACCGCCTCCACCGGATCTCCGCTGTACGCGGCGAGACGGTCCGCGACTTGCGGGATCCCGAAACCCTCCGGAATCGTCAACGGTGTGGTGCCGACCGCGCCGCTGTGAAGCGCCCACGACAGGTACGCGTACGGCGCCCCTCTGGGAATCTCGTAACGGCCGGCCTTGAGCGACCTCGCCTCTCCCCTGAGGCGCACGTAGGCGTCGAAGATTCCGGAGTGGCCGATCAGTCCGGCCGTCTCCAGCAGTTGGGCGACGTCTCCGGAGGCGACCCCCTCGGGCACACGAATCTCGACGGTCGATCCGTCCGCGGGCCCCACCCCCCGGAACTCGGTGGAGAAGAACCCGTACGCCACGGGTGCCGCGGCTGCCAACACGGCGGCCACGCACCGACCCGCCTGCCGCCTCCCCGGCCCGCCGCTCATGGCCCTTCCGTGTCCGCGCCCACGGTCGGGATCGCAGTGCTCCGCAGGTAGGCGGAGAGCATGAGGGAGGCCGCGACCTCGTCGGCCCGACCCTTCTGTTCTCGCTTCGCCCTGGGCAACTGCATGGCGAGAATCTCCCGTTCCGCGTGCGCCGTGGACAGCCTCTCGTCCCACTCGATGGTGCCTACCCCGGTGGCCTCCCGGAGGGCTCGCGCGAAGGTGCGTGCCTCCTCGGCCATCGCTCCCGCGGTACCGTCCATCGCAAAGGGAATACCCACGAGGATGGCCGCGGGCTCCACTTCGGTCACGAGCGCGACCAACGCATGTGGGAGGGCGGAGGCTGGTGCTCCCCGCCGCGGTCGCTCGATCACGCCGCGAGGCGTCGCGATCGTCCGGGTCGGGTCCGTGACGGCGACCCCGATGCGCCGCCGGCCGTAGTCGAGGGCCATGAGGCGCCCCGCGGGGGTCATCAGCGCCCCCCGCCTCCGATGTCGACCCCGGCCGGGACCTCCCGGATCGTTTCCGCGGAGCCGAACATGAACCAGCAGGGCTGGCCGCCGCCGCATCGGACTTCCTTGACTGCCACCGCGCGGTTCGCCGCGCGGCTCAACACTCCGCCGAGCAATGCGGCCGCGAAGTGACAGCACGCCCCGCCGGGAGGTTCCTCCGGCGCCTCAACGGAGTCGCGCCACGCAATGGCGCCCGACCGTTGGCTTACGGGCCGGTACGATACCGAGCCGAGTCCGGCCCGGCGGACGGCCACATCGAACCGGGACCAGAACTCGGACGCCGGCAGCGCCGCGGGCGCCTCGGCCAACGTCGCGAGAAGACCTCCGCCCGCGCGGTCGCCGGCTTCACGCAGCACCTCGATCCCCGAATCGCCGCGCTCGACGCAACGGCGGAACAGGGTCGAGAGAGCGGACCTGGGGAGGCTTACGACGGGATCCTGCGCGGGGGAATTCATCGGCCGGAAAGCTAGACAGGCGATCGAAGGGGGACAAGGTTGGCCCGCGCGATTGGTCTGCGCGATTGGTCTGCGAGATTGGTCTGCGAGATTGGTCTGCGCGAAGCTCCCGAACCCGGATGATGCCTTGCTTCTGACGCCACTCATCGAGAAGAAACGCGACGGCGGCCGCCTCACGCCCGACGAACTGGAGACACTCCTTCGGGCGTACATGGAGGGCACGCTCGCGGACTACCAGATGTCCGCCTTCCTCATGGCGGCGTTCATCCGCGGCCTCGATCCCGGAGAACTGTCCGTGCTCACGCGGGCGATCATCGAATCGGGCACAAGGCTCGACTTCACGGACGAGGGCCCGCCGCCCGTCGACAAGCACTCGACGGGTGGCGTCGGCGACAAGGTCTCGCTCGTACTCGCGCCCCTCCTGGCGGAAGCGGGGCTTCGGGTTCCGATGATGTCGGGTCGCGGGCTGGGGCACACGGGCGGGACGCTGGACAAGCTCGAGGCGATCCCGGGGTTCCAGGTCTCCATCGAACTCGACCGCTTCCGGGCCATCCTCGACGAGGTCGGCTGCGCGATGATCGGGCAGACGAAGGAGATCGCGCCGCTCGACGGGCGGCTCTACGCGCTGCGGGATGTCACCGGGACGGTGCCCTCGCCGACCCTCATCGCGGCCTCCATCGTCTCGAAGAAGGTCGCCGAGGGGATCGGAGCGCTCGTGCTCGACGTGAAGTGCGGGCGCGGTGCGTTCATGACCGACGAGAGACGGGCCCGGGGGCTGGCCCGGACGATGGTCGACCTCGCGGCCACCGAAGGGGTTCGGGCCACGGCGCTGCTGACGGCGATGGATGCGCCCCTCGGCTACACGATCGGCAACGCGCTCGAGGTGGCGGAAGCGATCGAGACGCTGAGGGGCGGCGGGCCCGCCGATCTGCGCGAGGTCACACTCGCCCTCGGCGCCGAATTGCTCGTCTCAGCCGGCCGTGCCGCCGATGTCGAGGCTGCCGCGGCGGGGCTCGCCACCATACTGGAAGGTGGCGCGGCGTTGGGGCGGTTCGCGCGGCTCATCGAGGCGCAGGGCGGCGACCCGCGCGTGGCGGACGACCCGAGCCGGCTCCCGTCGGCGCCGGTGCGGGTGCCTTTCCGGTCGCCAGCTCCCGGCTGGCTCGACATCGACGCGCGCCGCGTGGGGCTCGCCTCGGTCGAACTCGGCGCGGGCCGCCGGCGCGTTGCGGACAGGGTCGATCCGACGGTCGGCTTCGAGCTGCACCGTCTGGCGGGCGATCACGTGTCCGAAGGCGAGATCCTGGTCACGATCCACGCGGCCGACGCGTCGAGCGCCGCCACCGCCGAGCAGCGTCTGATCGAAGCCATTGAACTCTCGGAGGAACCGCTCCCCCGGCGGCGGCTGATCCTGGACCGGGTCGACGAGGATAGCCGTGCGGACGGCTGAGATCCGCCGCCGCCACTGTCAGTAAGGTGGGGCCACCGGCCGCCTTGAGGACGACCCGGCCGTCCACGGGCCGTGTGCGTCGCACGTCTCCGTCGGCTCGGTCCCTTCCAGGTAGATCTCGACGTAGCTGAGTTCGACCGGGCACCACCGCGTCGACAGGAGGCCCGTCGTCTCGTCCACCGTACGCTCGATCAGGCCCTCGGGACGTTCCCAGGCGTCGGGGTATTCGTGCGTCTCGTAGTAGTGCGCGAGCACCGCCGCCCCGACGGGCGCCGCCGTTCCGCCCCCGGTCGCCCCCCGATAGATCCGCTGCGGCCGGTCGAAGCCGATCCAGGTCGTCGTCACGAGATCCGGCGTGAAGCCGACGAACCAGGTGTTCGTGGCGTCGTTCGTGGTTCCGGTCTTCCCCCCGACCGGCACGGTGTAGGGAATCTCGTAGCGCGACCGCACCGCCAGCGTTCCCGTTCCCATGTCCACCGCGTCGCGCAGCATCGACTGGGCGATCCAGGCGATGCCCGGGTCGAGTACGCGCTCCCGCTGCACATGGCTCTCCCACATGACGCGGCCTTCCTTGCTCTCGATGCGAAGGATCGACCGCGGCGTGACGCGGACGCCGAGATTCGCGAAGGTCGTGTACGCGGTGGCCACCTCGATCGGCCGCAGGTCGACGGAACCGATGGCGGCGGACGGAACGCGTGGGACTTCCGACGAGATCCCCATCCGTTCGGCCATCTGCGCGAACGACTCCTCTCCGACGCGCTGCCCCAGCTTGACGGCCACCACGTTGATGGAGCGGGCGAGCGCGCGGCGCAGCGTCAGCGGTCCCTTGAAGTCCTCGTCGAAGTTGCTGGGCGCGTAGGGGTCGCCGCCCACGTTCTCGAGGTAGTACGGCTGGTCGTAGATGACCTCGGAGGCCGGGATCCCGGAGGCGATCGCCGTCGTGTAGACGAACGGCTTGAACACCGAGCCCGGCTGCCGGATGGCCTGCGTCGCCCGGTTGAACTCCGAGTCGCGAAAATCGCGTCCCCCCACCATCGCGCGTACGTCGCCCGTCGCCGCATCCAGCGCGATGAACATGCCCTGGACGTACGGCATCTCGCCATCGCGGCTCGCCTGATACTGATACAGGCTGTCCGGGGGCCAGGCGCGCACCTCCTCGAAGGTGACGCCCGAAAACGCCGGGTGTCGGTCCACCCACTCCAGCTGCGCGAGCAACGCCGAGTCCGCCACGGCCTGGAGATCGGGATCCAGCGTCGTGTAGACCCTGTATCCCTTCTCGTAGATGTCCATGCCGTACAGAGCCTGGAGTCGCTGCCGCACCCATTCCACGAAGTACGGGGCTTCCTGCCGGATTCGGGCCCCGCGCGTCAGCTCCAGCGGATACGCCTTCGACGCCGCCGCGTCCTCGGGGCTCACGAGTCCCTGCTCCGCCATCAGCCCGAGGATGAGATTCCGCCGCCCGATCGCCCGTTCGGGGCGGCGGGTCGGGTTGTAGCTGGCGGGGTTCCTGGGGATCGCCGCGAGGAGCGCCGCTTCGGGTAGGTTGAGCTGCGCCGCCGTCTTCCCGAAATATCGTTCGGCCGCGGCCTGGACCCCGTACACGCCGTCGAAATTGATCTGGTTGAGATAGGCCTCGAGGATCTCCCTCTTGCTGTAGGCGCGCTCGAGATCGATCGCGACCCGCATCTCGCGCAGCTTCCGGCGCACCGTGATGTCGCGCCGGTCCACCGACCCCTGGAACATGTTGCCCGCGAGCTGCTGCGTGATCGAGCTCCCGCCGGACGCCCCGTAGCCCTGCAGGAGGAAATCGAGGAACGCCTTGGTCGTGCGGCGCAGGTCGATCCCGTGATGCCCCCAGAAACGCTTGTCCTCGACCGCGATGAAGGCGTTGTAGACGTGCCGCGGGAGGTCGTCCATCCGGATTGGCGTGCGGCGCTCGATGGCGATTTCGGCGAGGAGCGAGCCGTCGGCGGCGAACAGCTTCGTCGCCTGCTTGGGTTCGAAGGCGTAGATCTGGGCGATCGATGGGCATGCGTCGCAGAGGTGCGTCCAGCCCCGCCAGGCAATGCCGGCGAGGAAACTCGCCGCGCCGAGGAGGACGACCAGGATGGTCCCCCGCACCCGCGCCGGGAGCGCCCTCCAGCGCGCGATCGTACCGCGGAGGGCGGTCTTCCTCCGCGGAGCGGTCTTCTTCCGCGGTGGCGTCCCGCGCCGCCCGCCCCGGGCGCGTCGCGCCTTCCGGGAGTTCCGCCGCCGCCTCATGCCGCTCCCCGCCCTGCGCTCCCGCTGCCGCTCACGATCTCCTCCGGACTCCGCCCCTCGCGTCGAATCGCCACGAGGCCGATTGTATCGTCACGCCGCTCCCGACGGGAGCCACGACGAGATGACAGGGAATATACCGAACGCGCGTGCGAATGTTTCTCCCCGTAGCAGAACAGCTCGATCGGATCCGGCAGGGCGCCGAACGGATCGTCCCGGAAGCCGAACTCCTCGCCAAGCTCGAACGCTCGGCGAGGGAGGAGCGTCCACTCATTATTAAGCAGGGGTTCGATCCCACGCGCCCCGACCTTCACATCGGCCACGGCGTCTCGATCCACAAGCTGCGCACGTTCCAGGAACTCGGTCACCGGGTCGTCTTCGTGATGGGGGACTTCACGGCCCGCGTCGGGGACCCGAGCGGACGCGACGAAACGCGTCCGATGCTCTCCGGGGAGGAGATCGAGTCCAACCTCGCCACGTACGAGAAACAGTTGTTCCGCATCCTCGATCCGGAGACGACGGAGATCCGGCGGAACAGCGAGTGGCTCGCGCGGCTCACGCTCGCGGACATTCTGCGCCTCACCTCCCAGTACACCGTGGCCCGCATGCTCGAGCGCGACGACTTCGCGGAGCGCCACCGCGAGGGTCGCCCGATCAGCCTCGTCGAGTTCCTCTACCCCATGATGCAGGGCTACGACTCCGTCGCCCTGCGGGCCGATGTCGAACTCGGCGGGACCGACCAGCTCTTCAACCTCCTGCTCGGCCGAACGCTGCAGGAGCGTGCCGGACAGGAGCCGCAGGTCTGTCTGATCATGCCGCTGCTGCGCGGGACGGACGGCAGGCGGAAGATGTCGAAGAGCTACGACAACTACATCGGCATCTCGATGGAAGCGGAGGACGCGTTCGGGCGTGTGATGTCGATTCCGGACACGCTCCTCGAAGAGTGGCTCTCGCTCGCGTCCAGCGCCCGGGGCGAAGAGCTGGCCCGGCGCCGGCGCGAGGCCGGGACCGATCCGCTGGCGACCAAGCGCTGGCTGGCCGGGGACATCGTCGCGCGATATCAGGGCACGGCCGCCGCCCGGCGGGCGCGGGAGGCGTTCGACCGTCTCCACCGCCACCGGAAGATGCCGGAGGATATTCCGACGGTCGCGCTCTCGCTCGAAGGCCGCGATGGGCTGTGGATCGCCCACGTATTGCGAGACTCCCATCTCGCGTCCTCCTCCTCGGAGGCGGGTCGCCTCATCCGCCAGGGCGCCGTGCGCGTGGACGGAGAGGTCATCGCCGATCGGGACCTGCGCCTCGGCGCGGGTGAGTACGTCGTGCAGCGGGGCAAGCGGAAGTTCGCGCGAATCTCGGTGGGGCCGTAGCCGGACACTTGCACGCCTTCAAGCGCCCGTTCATGTTTCCCGGTCCCCTCCACCGGGGGGATTGGCGTTCCTGCACCCGGGAAACGGAGAGGGTGTCCCGAAACGGTGCGCTTGAACGTTGTACACGGGAAGGGTGACGCGCAGCAGACTCTGACGGCTTGTTTTCGGACGCGGTGTATCGACCCGGCCGCGCCCGACGAGAGGAGCACCTCTCGCATAGTTCCGGGTCCTGGAGGATCCCACTGCCACAGGAGGGTGATCCATGTTGTTTGACTTGTCAGGAAGGCGGAAGCGCGTGAGCGCGCTGGCCGCCACCGCAGTGAGCGCCTGGCTCTTTATCGGTGCGGCTCCGCTGCTCGCCCAGGGGGCGGTGTCGGGGACGGTGACCGACGCGGAGTCGCTCGCCCCGGTAGCGGGCGCGCAGGTGTTCGTAGCGGGAACGGTGATCGGAACGCTGTCGGGCCAGGAGGGCACGTACCGCATGGAAGGGGTGCCGGCGGGCGAGCAGACGGTGACGGTGCGTCTGATCGGCTACCGCGAGCTCTCGCAGACGGTGACGGTCCAGTCGGGGCAGGTCGCCACGGCGGACTTCTCCGTGCAGCAGACGGCGCTCCGGATTCAGGATATCGTGGTCACGGGGGTGGTCGGCGAGACGCCGCAGGTGAAGCTCCCGTTCACGGTGGTGCGTCTCTCGGCGCAGGATCTCCCGGTGCCATCGGCGGACGTCTCGTCGCTGCTGGCGGGCAAGGCGGCGGGCGTATCGGTGGTTTCCGGCTCCGGCCAGCCCGGCCAGGCGGCCGACATCCTGCTGCGCGGCCCGACGTCCATCAACGCGTCCGGCCGTTCGCAGGCGCCGCTGATCGTGATCGACGGCGTGATCCAGTCCGAGGGCGCCTCTCTCTCCGACGTGGGCGCGCTGGACGTCGACCATGTGGAGATCGTGAAGGGCGCGGCGGCGGCGTCGCTGTACGGCTCGCGGGCGCAGAACGGCGTGATCCAGATCACGACGAAGCGCGGCACGGGCCTGCGGACGAACTCGCTGAACATCCTGGCGCGCGGCGAGTATGGCTTCGGCCAGCTCGTCGGCGACATCGGCCTCGTGCGCTCGCACCCGTACACGATGAACGCGTCCTCGACGAAGTTCATCGACTCGACGGGCAGCGAGGTCGACTTCCGCGACCTCAACCGTCCGGGCTTCGGGTCGGCGATCCTCTACAACCAGATCATGCCGGGGGAGCCCGCGACGCCGCAGACGGCGTTCGCGAACCAGGCTTTCCCGGGCGATCTGTTCGACCACATGGACACGTTCTTCGATCCGGGCGCGACCATGGACATCTACGGGGCGGTGACGGGCCGCTTCGGCGAGTCGAGCTTCCGGGTGAGCGTGGACCAGTTCCGCGAGGCCGGCGTGGTCAGCTGCGCGGTCTGCATCGACAACCTCTCCGATCTCAATGCGGACCGCGTCGCGCAGGGGATGTCGGCCTTTGACGTCGGCGTGCCCGACGACGAGGGCTACGAGCGGCAGAACGTGCGGCTCAACGTGGACACGCGCTTCGGCGACCTGGACATCGCGGCGAGCGGCTTCTACTCGCGCTCCGACCAGGACGACAGGGCCGTCTCCACGGGCGCCTTCTCGCGGCTGACCTTCATGTCGCCCGCGATCGACATCACCGACATCGATCCGAGCGACGGCTATCCCGACATCAACGCGGACCCGCAGTCGATCGAGCCGAACCCCCTGTACCTGCTCTCCGTCAATGACGGCAGGGACAAGCGGACGCGGACGATGGGCTCGGTGGACCTCAACTACTCGCCGGCGGGAATCGACTGGCTGACGTTCGAGGCGAATGCCTCGTTCGACCGGACGGACTTCCGCGACTACACGATCCGGCCCAAGAACGAGCGGACGGCCGGCGGCGGCGGCACCGGTGACTTCACCGGCGGCAGCCTGCGCGAGTACAACTTCACGGACGAGGCGATCAACGCCTCGCTGACGCTCGGCGCGAGCCAGACGTTCATGGACGGCGACCTCACGGTGCGCGGGAAGGCCCGTTACCTGATCGAGGATCAGGACTACGGGAACAACGGCGTGTTCGGGAGCCGCTTCTCGGTGCAGGACGTGCCGAACTTCGGCGCGATCGTCGGTGAGACGACCGGCAGAAACCAGGTCCGCCAGATCAAGGCGGAGGGGCTGTTCGGGATCGCGAGCGCGGACTACCGCGGCCGCTACATCCTCGACGGTCTGATCCGTCGCGACGGCTCCTCGCTGTTCGGCCCGGACGAGCGCTGGCAGACGTACTACCGGGGCTCGGTCGCGTGGCGGATCGCGCAGGAGGACTTCTGGAACATCGACGCGATCGACGAGTTCAAGCTGCGCTTCTCGCTCGGAACGGCGGGCGGGCGGCCGAACTTCTACGCCCAGTACGAGACGTTCGGCGTCTCGGCGGGCGCGATCTTCCCGGTCAACCTCGGGAACACGGCGCTGAAGCCGGAGTTCACTACCGAGCGCGAGGCGGGGATGAACTTCGTGTTCTTCGACAACATCGGGCTCGACCTGACGTATGCCTGGCAGACGACGGATGATCAGTTGCTGCAGGTCCCGCAGCCGGCGTTCGTGGGCTTCTCGAGCCAGTGGCAGAACGCGGGCGAGATCGCGGCGCAGACGTACGAGGCGTCGCTCCGCTACGCGGCGATCGACGAACAGGACATGGGCCTCCAGTTCCGCGTGAACTGGGACAAGACGAAGCAGAAGATCACGCGTCTCGATGTTCCCGCCTATCAGTTCAGCGCCTTCTACGTCGCCGAAGGTCGTCCGCTGGGCGAGATGTGGGGCGAAATCTGGGCCGAGAGTTGCGCGGACCTCGCGCCGGTCGGTATCTCGGCCTCCGACTGCGCCTCGAACTTCCAGGTGAACGACGACGGACTGCTCGTCCCGACGGGCGCCGCCAACTTCACCGATGGGTTCAGCAGCGGGCTGTGGGGAACCCAGGTCATGGTCGCCACGGAGGACGGCGAGAACTCGTACCACTGGGGTTTCCCGATCAAGATCCGGGACTACTCTCCGGTGTGCGTGGAGAAGAATCCTGGCAACTACATGGAGAAGTGCCCGCTGGTCGAGGATCGCCTCCCGATCGGGAACACGACGCCCGAATTCAACACGTCGTTCGCGACCAACTTCCGGTACAAGGGCCTGAGCCTGAACGCCCTGCTCGAGGCCTCCGTGGGGCACCACATCTACAACGGGACGAGGCAGTGGTCACTTCGTGAGCTGCGTGGTGAAGACACGGACCAGACGGGCAAGCCGCTGGAGCACAACAAGCCCGTCGGATACTCGTCGGCGATCTACTCGGTCAATGCCGACAACTCGTGGTTCATTGAAGACGGCTCCTGGATGAAGGTCCGCGAACTGTCTCTTGGCTTCACGCTGCCGGCGTCGATCGTGGAGAGCCTGTTCGGCGGCGTCTTCGACCGCGTTACGGTCAACGCGATCGGCCGCAACCTGTTCACCCTCACCGGCTACCGCGGCTACGACCCAGAGGTCGGCAGCGGCGGCGGCCAGTTGGGAAGCACGGCGATCAACGCGCAGGACAACTTCGCATATCCGAACTTCCGGACGTTCACCTTCTCGGCGGAACTGGTCTTCTAGACCTCAACCTGTTGACAGCGGCGGGCCCCGCCCTCTCCGGAGGGCGGGGCGCTCCCAGGTTCGACGAACCGACGGGAGATCCCGATTGCATTGGAGGAGAAGAATGAAGAACAAGCTGGTATCCACAGCCTTCGCGCTGGCGATGCTGGTCGGCTCTACGGGTTGCGACCTCCAGGTCGAGAACCCGAACGAGCCGGATCGCGCGCGCGCGCTGGCCGGGCCGGATGATGTGGAGACGCTCATTGCGAGCTCCTTCCAGAAGGTCTGGGAGATCGGGCACTACTGGAACAACGCGAACTTCGCCTTCGGTCACATGGCGAGCCGCCACACGGCAACGTGGGGCAACATGGGGATGAACGACCTCGGTCGTGAGCCGCGGGAGGCGCTCCCCAACTCGCCCTCGTATCGCTGGGCCTACGTCTTCGAGGCGAACTGGGGCGACGCGTACGGCGGCATTTCGGCCTCCTCGGACGGGATCCGGGCTATTGATGCGGGCCTGGAGATCGGAGCGGGCGGCTTGCGGAACGCCCGCGCGCGGTCCTTCGCCGTGGCGAACCAGGCGATCCTGGGCTGTCTGCTCGCGCTCTGGTACGACCAGGCGTTCATCATCGACGAGACGGTCGACATCGCCGGCGAGCTTGAGACGGTCGACTACAACGCAATGTTCAGCTACGCCATGGGCAAGCTGGACGAGGCCGAGTCGATCGCCCGGGCCGCCTCGTTCTCCCTTGAGGAGACGTGGATCAACGGCAACAGCTGGAGCAACAGCGAGCTTGCGGACTACCTCGTGAGCTGGAAAGCGCGCTGCGCGGCGAACCTGCCGCGGACGGATGCCGAGGCGGCCGGTGCGAACTGGAGCCAGATCATCGCGAACGCGCAGAACGGGATCCGCGACGTCGTCGTGCTCGGCGAGGACTCCTCGTCCGACACCGCGTGGTTCGATGGCCTCAAGTCGCTCATGCAGGAGAACGAGACCTGGCACCGGATGCACATGGACTGGATCGGCATGGCGGACCAGAGCGGCGAGTACCAGGATTGGCTGTCGACGCCGACGGAGCAGCGTACGGCGCGCCTCCTGACGTTCGGCGACGACAATCGCTTCCCCCCGGAGAACGTGGAGGGGACGACATCCGACGTGGTGAGTCCGTCCGTCGCGTCCTACGGGCCCCGGTCGCGCTTCAACGCGACGATCATCTTCCGTCCCGAGCGCGGTACGTATCGCCAGTCGCACTACGGTGACATGCGCTACGACGTGTACACGCAGAGCTGCAGCTTCTGCTTCTTCGGCGACATGGAGCACATGACGGCGCAGGAGATGGACGGCTACGTCGCCGAGGGCCATTACCGCATGGGCAACTTCGGGGGTGCGGCGGACATCGTGAACCGGACGCGGATGGAAGCCGGGCTGCCGCCGGCGCCGTCGAACCCGACGGATCTGGTGCCGTCCAACGGGGCGGGCGAGTGCACGCCGCATAAGCGGTACGACGTTCAGGGCCGCTGCGGCAACCTGCGCGACGCGATGTGGTTCGAGCACTTCGAGACCGTGTTCAACGTGTTCGGCGGACTGGAACACTGGCACGGGCGTCGCAACGACCTCCTGCCGGCAGGGACGGGACTGCAGTTGCCGATGCCGGCGGCGGACCTCGAGGTCCTGCAGCGGGACATCTACACGTTCGGTGGAGGCGGAGCGAGCTCGGCTCCCAACCCGATTCCGCCGTCCGTGGTTCCGGGCAACCTGAACTCCGCGCTGGAGCGGGCGGCCTACTCGCTGGCCCGGCTCCGGCAGCAGCAGGAGTCGCGAAACAGGACGACGGGGCTCGTCGTTCGCTAGGATCCGGAACCCGTGGAGGGTTGCGGGGGGCTCAGCCCCCCGTGGCTGCTCTTCACAAGAGCGTTTTCGCCGGAGTTCACGCACCTCCGAGCCTGGCCCTGCATGGGGCTTGGCCCGGAGGTGCGTCTTTTTGGCTTCAGCGGGGGCCGTCGTCGGGGAAGCCCCGTGGTCTTGTCACAGTCGCGGGGGCCGTGAGACGTTTAGGGTGAGGATATCCTTGGCGAGCAAGGAGCCTGGACAGGCTTCCCCCGGCGTCCGGCGGCGCGCGCCCTGGAGTCCCGGGGTCCACGGAGGACGGCTCGTGCAGAGACTCTTCGCAGACAGCAACCATGCACCTTCGCGTCCCGCCCGCGGGCGCTGATGCGGCGTGCGTTTTTTTGCAGTGATTTCTCGACCCGGCGTGTCGGCCCGGCCGTGTCGAGCGGGGGCGAGCGCCCCCGCAATTGCGGGTCGCAGGGGAGGATCCCGCTGGCACAGGAGGTGATCCATGCTGTTTGACTTGTCAGGAGGGCGGAAGCGCGTGAGCGCGCTGGCCGCCACCGCAGTGAGCGCCTGGCTCTTTATCGGTGCGGCTCCGCTGCTCGCCCAGGGGGCGGTGTCGGGGACGGTGACCGACGCGGAGTCGCTCGCCCCGGTAGCGGGCGCGCAGGTGTTCGTAGCGGGTACGGTGGTCGGGACGCTGTCGGGCACTGAGGGCACGTACCGCCTCGAGGGGGTGCCGACGGGCGAGCAGACGGTGACGGTGCGTCTGATCGGCTACCGCGAGCTCTCGCAGACGGTGACGGTCCAGTCGGGGCAGGTGGCCACGGCGGACTTCTCCGTGCAGCAGACGGCGCTTCGGCTCCAGGACATCGTGGTCACGGGGGTGGTCGGGGAGACGCCGCAGGTGAAGCTCCCGTTCACGGTGGTGCGTCTCTCCGCGCAGGACTTCCCGGTCCCGGCGGCCGACGTCTCTTCGCTGCTGACCGCGAAGGCGGCCGGCGTATCCGTGATTTCCGGTTCGGGCCAGCCCGGCGCGGAGGCTTCGGTCCTGCTGCGCGGCCCGACGTCGATCAACTCGTCCGGCCGCTCTCTGGGGCCGCTGATCGTGATCGACGGCGTGATCCAGTCCGAGAGCGCGACGCTCTCCGACGTGGGCGCGCTGGATGTCGACCATGTGGAGATCGTGAAGGGCGCGGCGGCGGCGTCGCTGTACGGCTCGCGGGCGCAGAACGGCGTGATCCAGATCACGACGAAGCGCGGCACGGGTCTGCAGACGAACTCGCTTAACATCCTCGTGCGAGGCGAGTATGGCATGGGCCAGCTCGTCGGCGACGTCGGCCTGACGCGCTCCCATCCGTACCTGATGAACTCGGCGGGGACGAAGTTCATCGATTCCGACGGGAACGAGGTCGACTTCACCGACCTTAGCCGCCCCGGTTTCGGAGCCCCGGTCCTCGCGAACCAGATCAACCCGGACCAGCCGGGCGATTCCTTCACGGCGTTCGCGAACCAGGCGTTCCCGCACGAGCTGTTCGACCACATGGACACGTTCTTCGAGCCGGGCGAGACGACGGACGCCTACGGGGCGGTGACGGGCCGCTTCGGCGAGTCCAGCTTCCGGGTGAGCGTGGACCAGTTCAGGGAGGGCGGCGTGGTGCGCTGCACGCCGTGTATCGACAACCTCGCCTCGCTCAACGCCGACCGGGTGGCCCAGGGGCTGACAGCCTTCGACGTGGGGCTTCCGGACGATGACGGCTACGAGCGGCAGAACGTGCGCCTGAACGTGGACACGCGCTTCGGCGACCTGGACATCGCGGCGAGCGGCTTCTACTCGCGTGCGAACCAGGATGACAAGGCCGTGGCGAACAGCGCCTTCAGCCAGCTGACCTTCGCGTCTCCCGCGGTCGACCTCACGCAGATCGATCCGACGGACGGCTACCCGCTCATCGATGCCGACACGCAGTCGATCTCGTCCAACCCGCTGTACCTGCTCGCGGTCGTCGACAGTCGGGACAAGCGGACGCGGACGATGGGCTCGGTGGACCTCAACTACTCGCCGGCGGGAATCGACTGGCTGACGCTCGAAGCGAACGCCTCGTTCGACCGCACGGACTTCTACGACTACACGCTCTTTCCGAAGAACGAGAAGACGCGAGAGGGACCGACCGGCGGCAGCCTGCGCGAGTACAACTACACCGATGAGGCGATCAACGCCTCGGTGACGCTCGGCGCCAGTGAGACCTTCATGGACGGCGATCTCACGGCCCGCGGGAAGGTCCGCTACCTGATCGAGGACCAGGCTTTCGGCTCGAACGGCGTGTTCGGGAGCCAGTTCTCCGTGCAGGACGTGCCGAACTTCGGCGCCATCATCGGCGCGACGAGCGGGAACAACCAGGTCCGCCAGATCAAGGCGGAGGGGCTGTTCGGGATCGCGAGCGTGGACTACCGCGGCCGCTATATCCTCGACGGCCTGATCCGCCGGGACGGCTCCTCGCTGTTCGGGCCGGACGAGCGCTGGCAGACGTACTACCGCGGCTCGGTCGCGTGGCGGATCGCGCAGGAGGACTTCTGGAACATCGACGCGATCGACGAGTTCAAGCTGCGCTTCTCGCTCGGAACGGCGGGCGGGCGGCCGAACTTCTTCGCCCAGTACGAGACGTTCGGTATCTCGGGCGGCGCGATCTTCCCGATCAACCTCGGGAACACGGCGCTGAAGCCGGAATTCACGACCGAGCGCGAGGCGGGGATGAACTTCGTGTTCTTCGACAATCTGGGCCTCGACCTGACGTACGCGTGGCAGACGACGGACGACCAGTTGCTCCGGGTTCCACAGCCGGCGTTCGTGGGCTTCTCCAGCCAGTGGCAGAACGCGGGCGCGATCGCGGCGCAGACGTACGAGGCTTCGCTCCGCTACGCGCCGATCGACACGCAGGACATGGGCCTCCAGTTCCGGTTGAACTGGGACAAGACGAAACAGGAGATCACGCGGCTGGACGTACCCCCTTACCAGCAGGGGACGTTCTTCGTCGCCGAGGGTCGCCCCCTGGGCGAGATGTGGGGCCACGTGCTGGCGAAGACGTGCTCGGACCTCTCGCCGATCGGGGTCTCGGCGTCGGACTGCACCGCGAACTTCCAGGTGAACGACGACGGGCTGCTCGTGTGGACGGGCGGCGCCGACTTCACCGAGGGATTCAGCAGTGGTCTGTGGGGCACCTCGGGCGACGTGACCACGGACACCGGGGACCAGCTGTTCGGCTGGGGCCTCCCGGTCAGGGTTCTGGACTACTCGCCGGCGTGCGTGGCGAAGAACCCGTCCAACTTCACGGACAAGTGCCAGCTCACGGACATCCTGCCGTTCGGGAACACGACGCCGGACTTCAACCTCTCCTTCGGATCGAACTTCCGCTGGAAGAGCCTGAGTGTGAACGCCCTGGTCGAGTCGTCGATGGGCCACTCGATCTACAACAACACGGCGCAGTGGTCCCTTCGGGATGACCGCGGCGAGGATGTGGACCAGACGGGCAAGCCGCTCGAGTTCAACAAGTCCATCGGATACGTCGCGGGGCTCTACACGTCGAACAACGACAACGACTGGTTCCGCGAGGACGGGGACTGGATCAAGATTCGCGAGTTGTCGCTCGGCTACACGCTGCCCGAGCCGATGATGGAAGGCCTGTTCGGCGGCGTGTTCGACCGGATCACGCTGAACCTCATCGGCCGCAATCTCCTCACGATCACCGACTACCGGGGGTACGATCCCGAGGTTGGCCGGTCCGGCGGGGAAATCGCGAGTGCGACGCTGCAGCGATACGACAACTTCGGCTATCCGAACTTCCGGACGTTCACCTTCTCGGCCGAACTGGTCTTCTGACCCGGGGGAATGGAGCGGAAGATCGTGATCGAACTAATGGAGGGACCATGAAGAAGAAGCTGACACTTCCCGCCTTTGTACTGGCGCTCCTGGTCGGCTTGTCGGGCTGTGACCTTCAGGTCAACAACCCGAACGAGCCGGACCGGGGGCGGGCGCTGGCCAGCCCGGACGACGTGGAGACGCTCATCGCGAGCACCTATCAGCAGGTCTGGGCGATCGGACACTACTGGGATAACGCGAACTTCGCGTTCAATCACATGTCGAGCCGCCACACGGCCACCTGGGGCAACAACGGGCAGAACGACTTCGGTCGCGAGCCCCGCGAGCCGATGCCGAACTCGACCTCGTACCGCTGGTCGTACGTGTTCTCGGAGCACTGGCAGGACGCCTACGGGGGCATCTCGGCGGCTTCGGACGGGGTCCGGGCCATCGACGAGGGGCTGGAGATCGGCCCGGGTGGAGAGCGGAACGCGCGGGCGCGGGCGTTCGCCGTCGCGAGCCAGGCCGTGCTGAGCTGCCTGCTCTCGATGTGGTACGACCAGGCCTTCATCGTCGACGAGACGACGGACATCACCGGCGAACTCGAGACGGTCGACTACAACGCCATGTTCGCCTACGCGATGGGCAAGCTGGACGAAGCGGAGTCCGCCGCGCGGGCGGCTTCGTTCACGCTCGAGGATGCGTGGATCAACGGAAACTCGTGGAGCAACCAGGAGTTCGCCGACTATCTGGTGAGCTGGAAGGCGCGCTGCGCCGCGAACCTGCCGCGGACCGACGCGGAGGCGGCGGGAGCGAACTGGAGCCAGATCATCGCGAACGCCCGCAGCGGCATGCAGAACGTCGTCGTGATCGGCGAAGACCGTTCGTCGGACACCTCCTGGTTCGACGACCTGAAGGCGAAGGCGCAGCAGAACGGTACCTGGCACCGCATGCACATGGACTGGGTCGGCATGGCGGACCAGAGCGGAGAATACCAGGACTGGCTCTCGCTCCCGACTCAGAGCCGGACGGCGCGCAAAATGACCTTCGGCGATGACAAGCGCTTCCCGCCCGTCAACGAGGACGGGGCCCTGGGGGAGAGCGTGAGTCCCACGGCCGCATCCACGGGCCCGCTTCACCGCTACAACGCGAACATCATCTTCATCGCCTCGCGCGGGACATACAGGCAGTCGCACTACGGCGACGCGCGGTACGACGTGTACACCCTGAGTTGCAACTTCTGCGAGTCCGGGGACATGGAGGAGATGACCGGGCAGGAGTTGAGCCACTACATCGCCGAGGGGCACTACCGCATGGGCAACTTTGCCGGCGCCGCGGACATCATCAACGCGACACGGATGGAGGCCGGGCTGCCGCCGGCGCCGTCGAACCCGACGGATCCCGTGCCGTCGAACGGGGCGGGGGAGTGTACGCCGCACAAGCGGTACGACGTGCAGGGCCGCTGCGGAAACCTGCGCGACGCGATGTGGTTCGAGCACTTCGAGAACGTGTTCAACGTGTTCGGCGGGCTGGAGTTCTTCCACGGACGCCGCAACGACATCCTGCCATCGGGCACGGCGCTGCAACTTCCCATGCCGGCCGGCGACCTCGAAGTGCTGCAGCGGGACATCTACACCTTCGGCGGGAGCGCCGGCGGCGGTGCCGGGAATCCGACGCCTCCGTCGATCGTTCCGGGCAGCCTCGACACCGCGCTGGAGCGGGCGGCCTTCGCGCTGCATCGCCTCCGGGCACAGCAGAAAACCGCGCGCGCGAACCAGGACCTCGTGGTCCGCTAGTTGGAAATGCGGGACTTCGGCAGGAGGGGGGGGGCGTGAGCCCCCCGCCCCTGTCGCGGGGCAGATATCGTGGCCATGTTTGATCGGCAGGACGCGGCGGACGACACTTTCGCTGTGCCGGGTGTCACGATTACGGGGTCACAGATCGTTTAATATGGAGTGTGGTGCCGGGTTCCCTGGAGGGGTTGGGGGCCATGAAGGTTGTCTCCTTACATACGGATCTCGGAGGAAGTTGTACGCACCTCCTCGTCACGCCCATGGGGGCGCAGGCCGGGGGTGTGTTTTTTTCCCGCTGGCACAGGAGGTGATACATGCTGTTTGACTTGTCAGGAGGGCGGAAGCGCGTGAGCGCGCTGGCCGCCACCGCAGTGAGCGCCTGGCTCTTTATCGGCGCGGCTCCGCTGCTCGCCCAGGGGGCGGTGTCGGGGACGGTGACCGACGCGGAGTCGATGGCCCCGGTAGCGGGCGCCCAGGTGTTCGTAGCGGGTACGGTGGTCGGGACGCTGTCGGGCACTGAGGGCACGTACCGCCTCGAGGGGGTGCCGGCGGGAGAGCAGACGGTGACGGTGCGTCTGATCGGCTACCGCGAGCTCTCGCAGACGGTGACGGTCCAGTCGGGGCAGGTGGCCACGGCGGACTTCTCCGTGCAGCAGACGGCGCTTCGGCTCCAGGACATCGTGGTCACGGGGGTGGTCGGCGAGACGCCGCAGGTGAAGCTCCCGTTCACGGTGGAGCGTCTCTCGGCGCAGGACATCCCTGTCCCGGCGGCGGACGTCTCGTCGCTGCTGGCGGGCAAGGCGGCGGGCGTATCCGTGATTTCCGGCTCCGGCCAGCCCGGCCAGGCGGCGGGGATCCTGCTGCGCGGCCCGACGTCGATTAATTCGTCCGGCCGCAGCATGCAGCCGCTGATCGTGATCGACGGCGTGATCCAGTCCGAGAGCGCGACGCTCGCCGACGTGGGCGCGCTGGATGTCGACCATGTGGAGATCGTGAAGGGCGCGGCGGCGGCGTCGCTGTACGGCTCGCGGGCGCAGAACGGCGTGATCCAGATCACGACGAAGCGCGGCACGGGCCTGCGGACGAACTCGCTGAACATCCTGGCGCGCGGCGAGTATGGCATGGGCCAGCTCGTCGGTGACATCGGCCTCGTGCAGTCTCACCCGTACACGATGAACGCGGCCGGGACGAAGTTCATCGATACCGACGGGAACGAGGTCGACTTCCGCGACCTCAACCGCCAGGGCTTCGGGTCGGCGGTGCTCTACAACCAGATCGACATCGGCGAGAACGGCACGACGTCGACCGCGTTCGCGAACCAGGCCTTCCCGGGCGAGCTGCTGGACCACATGGACACGTTCTTCGATCCGGGCGAGACGATGGACTTGTACGGGGCGGTGACGGGCCGTTTCGGCGAGTCGAGCTTCCGGGTGAGCGTGGACCAGTTCAGCGAGGCCGGCGTGGTGCGCTGCACGGCGTGCATCGACAACCTCGCCGATCTGAACGCGGACCGCGTCGCCCAGGGCTTGACGGCCTTTGACGTCGGGACGCCCAACGACGAGGGCTACCAGCGGCAGAACGTGCGGCTGAACGTCGACACACGCTTCGGCGACCTCGACATCGCGGCGAGCGGCTTCTACTCGCGTGCGGACCAGGACGACAAGGCCGTCGCCACAAGCGCCTTCTCGCGGCTGACCTTCGTCTCGCCGGCGATCGATATCTCGGGCATCGATCCGTTCGACGGATACCCCGACATCGACGCGGACCCGCAGTCGATCGAGGCGAACCCGCTCTACCTGCTGGCGGTCAACGACAGCCGGGACAAGCGGACGCGGACGATGGGCTCGGTGGACCTCAACTACTCGCCGTCGGGGCTCGACTGGCTGACGTTCGAGGCGAACGCCTCGTTCGACCGCACGGACTTCCGCGAGTACACGATCCGCCCCAAGAACGAGCGCACCTCCGCCGCCAGCGGTACGGGCGAGGTCACCGGCGGCAGCCTGCGCGAGTTCAACTTCACGGACGAGGCGATCAACGCCTCCGTGACGCTCGGCGCCAGCCAGACGTTCATGGACGGCGATCTCACGGCCCGCGGGAAGGTCCGCTACCTGATCGAGGATCAGGACTACGGGAACAACGGTGTGTTCGGGAGCCGCTTCTCGGTGCAGGACGTGCCGAACTTCGGCGCGATCGTCGGTGAGACGACCGGCAGAAACCAGGTCCGTTCGATCAAGGCGGAGGGGCTGTTCGGGATCGCGAGCGTGGACTACCGCGGCCGCTACATCCTCGACGGTCTGATCCGTCGCGACGGCTCCTCGCTGTTCGGCCCGGACGAGCGCTGGCAGACGTACTACCGGGGCTCGGTCGCGTGGCGGATCGCGCAGGAAGACTTCTGGAACATCGACGCGATCGACGAGTTCAAGCTGCGCTTCTCGCTGGGGACGGCGGGCGGACGGCCGAACTTCTTCGCCCAGTACGAGACGTTCGGCGTCTCGGCGGGCGCGATCTTCCCGGTCAACCTCGGGAACACGGCGCTGAAGCCCGAGTTCACGACGGAACGCGAGGCCGGGATGAACTTCGTGTTCTTCGAGAACCTCGGGCTCGACCTCACGTACGCGTGGCAGACGACGGATGACCAGCTCCTGCTCGTCCCGCAGCCGGCCTTCGTGGGCTTCTCGAACCAATGGCAGAACGCGGGCGCGATCGCGGCGCAGACGTACGAGGTGTCGATGCGCTACGCTCCGATCGACACGCAGGACATGGGCCTGCAGTTCCGCGTGAACTGGGACAAGACGAAGCAGGAGGTCACGCGGCTGGACGTGCCGGACTTCACCCAGGGGACGTTCTTCGTCTCCGAGGGTCGTCCGCTGGGCGAGCTGTGGGGCGAGGTGCTGGCGACGAGTTGCGAGCAGCTCGCGCCGGTCGGGATCTCGGCCTCCACCTGCGCCTCGAACTTCCAGGTGAACGACGACGGGTTGCTCGTTCCGACGGGTAGTTCCGATTTCACCGAGGGGTTCAGCAGCGGACTCTGGGGCACGCGCGTCACGGTGGACGCCGAGGACGGGGAGCGAATGTACGCGTGGGGGCACCCGATCTACGTCCAGGACCGTTCGCCGGCCTGCGTGGCGTCGAACCCGACGGACTACATGGACAAGTGCCGCCTCACCGAGTTCCTGCCCTACGGGAACACGACGCCGGATTTCAACACGTCCTTCGCGACGAACTTCCGGTACAAGGGCCTGAGCCTGAACGCCCTCCTCGAGGCGTCCGTGGGTCACAAGGTCTACAACAACACGGCGCAGTGGGCGCTTCGCGAACTGCGCGGCGAGGACGTGGACCAGACGGGCAAGCCGCTCGAGTTCAACAAGCCGACCGGATACGCCTCGGTCATCTACAACGTGGGCTCGGACAACTCGTGGTTCGCCGAGGATGGCGACTGGCTCAAGGTGCGTGAGCTGTCGCTCGGCTACACGCTGCCTCAGACCATGATCGAGGGTCTGTTCGGGGGCGTGTTCGACCGGGTCACGCTGAACCTGATCGGTCGCAACCTGATCACCCTCACCGGATACCGCGGCTACGACCCCGAGGTCGGCCGCAGCGGTGGATCGTTGGGGAGCGAAACCCTCAACCGCGTGGACAGCTTCGGGTATCCGAACTTCCGCACCTTCACTGTCTCGGCGGAACTGGTCTTCTGATCAGGGAGATCTCGAGTGGGCAACGGAAGCAAAACGGAGGCACGATGAAAAGGAAGCTGACACTACCGGCCCTCGCGCTGGCGCTCGGCTTTACGGGTTGCGACCTGCAGGTCAACAATCCGAACGAGCCGGACAGGGCCCGCGCGCTGGCCGGGCCGGACGATGTGGAGACGCTCATTGCGAGCTCCTTCCAGAAGGTCTGGGAGATCGGGCACTACTGGACCAACCCGAACTTCGCCTTCAACCACATGTCGAGCCGTCACACGGCGACATGGGGCAACATGGGGATGAACGACCTCGGCCGTGAGCCGCGGGAGCCCCTGCCGAACGCGGCGTCGTACAGCCCCGCCTACGTCTTCGAGGCGAACTGGGGCGATGCGTACGGCGGCATCTCGGCCGCCTCGGACGGGATCCGGGCCCTCGACGAGGGTCTGGAGATCGGTCCCGGCGGCGAGCGGAACGCGCGGGCACGCGCCTTCGCCGTCGCGAGCCAGGCCATGCTGAGCTGTCTGCTCTCCCTGTGGTACGATCAAGCGTTCATCGTCGACGAGACGGTCGATCTCAACGGTGAACTCGACACGGTCGACTACAACGCGGTCTTCGCCTACGCGATGGGCAAGCTGGACGAAGCCGAATCGGCGGTCCGGGCCGCGTCATTCACCCTCGAAGGGAGCTGGATCAACGGGAACCCGTGGAGCAACCAGGAGTTCGCCGACTATCTGGTGAGCTGGAAGGCGCGCTGCGCGGCGAACCTGCCGCGAACCGATGCCGAGGCAGCGGGCGCGAACTGGAGTCAGATCATCTCGAACGCGCAGAACGGGATGCAGAACGTCGTCGTAGACGGTGAAGACCGGTCCTCGGATACGGCGTGGTGGGACGGTCTGAAGATCTTCGCGCAGGAGAACCGGACCTGGCACCGCATGCACATGGATTGGGTCGGCATGGCGGACCAGAGCGGCCAGTATCAGGACTGGCTCACCTTCCCCACGGAGCAGCGCACGGCCCGGCAGTTGACGTTCGGCGACGACAAGCGCTTCCCGGCGGTGAACGAGCACGGCACGCTGGGAGAGAGCGTGAGTCCCACGGCCGCGTCCACGGGCCCGGTGGCCCGCTACAACGCGACGGTGATCTTCCGGCCCGAACGCGGCACGTATCGTCAGTCGCACTACGGCGATTCTCGCTACGACCACTATACGCTCAGCTGTAGCAGGTGCGAGTTCGGCACCATGGAGCACATGACCTCGAACGAGTTCGATCACTACATCGCCGAGGGGCACTACCGCATGGGCAACTTCGCGGGCGCCGCGGACATCATCAACGTGACGCGGATGCAGGCGGGGCTTCCGCCCGCGCCTTCGAACCCGACGGACGCGGTGCCGTCGAACTCGGCGGGCGAGTGCACGCCGCGCAAGCGATACGACGTGCGGGGCCGCTGCGGCAACCTGCGCGACGCGATGTGGTTCGAGCACTTCGAGAACGTGTTCAACCTGTTCGGCGGGCTGGAGTTCTTCCACGGACGCCGCAACGACATCCTCCCGGCGGGGACCGCGCTGCAGCTGCCGATCCCGGCCGCGGACCTCGAAGTCCTGCAGCGGGACGTCTATACCTTCGGTGGCGGGGAGCCGAGTTCGGCCGGCAACCCGACGCCCCCGGCGATCGTGCCGGGCAGCCTGACCTCCGCGCTCGAGCGGGCGTCCTTCTCGCTCGAACGGTTGCGGGCGAGTCAGGCAGCTGCGCGCCGGGGCGGGCAAGCGACTCTGATCGTCCGCTAGCCGCCCTCGGCGGGACGCCGCGTCCGGAGCGCCTTCGGGCGAGTTCGGACCGAAGAGAGGCCACCGGGTTCGCCCGGTGGCCTCTTCTGTCTGTAAGAAACCGCGCGCCCGAGACGTTATGTTCGTTGTGGTGGCGGATGTCGTCCGCGCTAGTCTCCGCACGCGATGCCTGAGGCTTGACGAGGAGTTGTAGATGAGGAACAAGAGTGCGCCGGTCCTGGCGCTGATGGCCGTCCTGATCGGCCTCGCGGGGAGTTTCGCCACCGGCTGCGTGGATCTCGACGTCGGGGCGCGACTCCGGTCGGACACCGACTCGATGCCGGACCCGGGGCTGGATGAGCCGAACCCCGGGAATCCGGGGAACAGCATCGTCCCGCTCGGACCTTCAGGGCACTAGCAGTCCGCGAGGAAGTTCGCCCCGCTCAGCGCAGCCCGCGGCGGGTCCAGATGACGATGGACCCGCAGCGTCCGTAGAACTGCGGAGGAGACTCCGAGACGCCGCGATAGACCTCCACCGCGGCGATCTCCGGCCCCACGGCCAGCGTATCGAGATCGATCATCGCGTCGTCCGGATCGGTGAGCTGATGGACGCGCCGGCCGTCAACGTAGAATGTCGGTATGCACCCGCGCATCGTAGAACCCGCCATCTCGATCTGGACCTGGCAGTGCGGGAAACACCTCTGCCTGAGGTTTATGGCGGGGACCGTCCGCAGGACCTCGGCCAGCGTGCGGTACGGCTGGCGGTCGATCTCCTCGGGCGTGACGAACGAGCCCAGGCGGGTCTCGAGACGATGGTAGAACTCTTTGTCCTCGAGCCACTTCCTGCGCGCGGTGATCGTGACCGCGATGGGTTCGACGGCAATCGCCCGGGGCTCCAGGCGGATGACGGCGTGCGTGCTCATCGCCTGGTCGACCACGAGATCCGTCGTCGGCTCACCGTAGGCGATGTGTCGGATGACGACTTCGTGCGATCCCACCGGGACATCTGCGAGACGGAACCTCCCGCTCGAGTCCGTGACGTCCTCGGCCTCGGCCCTTGCGATCCGGATCGTGGCGCCGCCGATCGGCTGTTCCGTGGAATCGTCGATCAGGAACCCGGACACGGCCCCGAGGGCCTGCTGCAAGATGACATTCAGGTCTTCGCGGACCGTTTCGCCTCCCTCGAGGACGAAGGCGACGCGCGGGCTGGTGAGACCGAGCGCGTCCGCCCAGGCGGTGAGACGGGTACCCTGCGGTACGTCGCAGAAGATGTAGCCGCCGTCCTCCGAGTCGGCCGCGACCCGGTTCTGGAACATCGCGCCGCCCTCGCCGCTCGTGTTCCACTCGAGGTGCACGCGGCTCCCCGGGAGCGGCATGCCGCTCCGCCCGTCGATGATCGCCCCGTAGATGATCGATTGATTCTCGATCTGGTGGACGACCTCGCAGCGGGCGCGGACGAGGGCGGGATCGAGCTGGCCGGCGAGGGGTGGAGCGGCACCGGACAGGACGATCAGCGTCACGATCGCGCAGACGGATCGCCGGACGATGGCCTCGCCCATTCGAGGATCGAAGGGTTCTGATGCATGCACAGCGGCCTGCCCCGGGCTGCCGGGATTCTGCCGACCATAATACCTCATGGACCTGAGCGTGGATACGGCCGCGCGGCCGCCCGATCCCGACCTGCGCGCCGTGGCCATCGGCCTGGGCTCGAATCTCGGCCCGCGCTTCGCTCAACTGCGCGAGGCCGCCCGCCGTCTCGCGCAGGACGCGTTGGTCGACGCACGCTTCTCGCGGGTCTACGAGACCGTCCCCGCCTACGGTCTGCGTCAGCCACCGTACCTGAACGCCTGCTGCGTGGGGTGGACGCGCCGGGATCCGGGCGGGCTGCTCGCGACCCTCAAGGATCTGGAGTCCGAGGCGGGCCGGGACCCGCGGGCCCCGAGGTTCGCCCCGCGCCCGCTCGATCTCGACATCCTCCTCTACGCGGACGAGGTTGTGTCGACTCCGCGCCTCACGATCCCGCACCCCGCGTTGCCGGAGCGCGCCTTCGTGCTCGTGCCCCTGGCCGAGATCGCCGGAGCGTGGCGGCATCCCGCGCTTCGGCGGACGATCTCCGAACTCGCGGCGACGGTCGATCCCGTGGGGATACAGGTCACGCATCTCCGTCTGAGGGAGGCCAGAGAGGCCCATGAGCCGTAGGACCCTCGAAGTCCGGACCCCCGCGGGCGGGCGCTATCCGATCCACATCGAGCCGGGCCTGCTCGGCGACGTGGCCGCGGTTTGCCGCCGACACGCTCCGGCGCACCGGTACGCCGTCATCACGGATTCGCAGGTAGCGCGGCTCTACGGCTCCACCGTCGTGGCCAGCTTCGCCGGGGCCGGCCTCGGGGCCGAGCTGGTCCCGTTTCCGGCCGGCGAGCGGAACAAGAGCCGCGAGCAGTGGGCCGCGCTGAGCGATCGCATGGTCCGGGCGGGATTCGGTCGGGACTCCGCCGTGGTCGCGCTCGGCGGCGGCGTTGCGGGGGACCTCGCGGGGTTCGTCGCCGCGACGTACATGCGCGGTCTCCCCGTCGTACAGGTTCCCACGACGCTGCTGGCGATGCTCGACAGCTCCGTGGGGGGGAAGACGGGGGTCGACACCGAGGCGGGCAAGAACCTGATCGGCGCCTTCCATCACCCTTCGGCCGTCCTCATCGATCCGGCCGTACTCCGGACCCTCCCGCGCCACCAGCGCTGCGCCGGTCTGGCGGAAGCCGTGAAGACGGCGGCCATCCTCGATCTGGAGCTGTGGCGCTGGATCGAGTCCCGGGCCGCGGACCTCGCCGGAGGTGAGCCCGCGGCCTCGGCCGAACTCATAGAGCGGGTCGTCCGGCACAAGGCGGCGGTCGTGGCGGACGATCCGCTCGAGCGCGGCGTGCGGGAGATCCTGAACTTCGGGCACACCGTGGGGCACGCGCTCGAAGCGCTCGAGGGGTACAAGCTCCTCCACGGCGAGGCCGTCGCCGCGGGCATGCGGGTCGAGGCCCGCCTCGGGGAGTCGCTCGGGATCACCGAGAGGGGCACCGCCCGGCGGGTCACGGCGGCCCTCGAAGCGTGCGGGCTCGATGGCGACTGGGAGACCGAACGCCGCCCCACGGAGATCCGGGAGGCGATGTCGAGGGACAAGAAGGCCCGCCAGGCCCGCGTGCGCTGCGTGTTCCTGGCCCGGGTGGGCGAAGTGGCGACCGACCCGGACGGACGCCATAGCTTCACGCTGGACGACGAGGCTCTGGGCGAGCCGCTCGCGGCGGCTTTACGCCCGGCCTCGGAGAGTGGAGATTGTCCCGACCCTGGCGGCCCGTGACGGCACTTCGTGCCGCGCGGTTGGCCGCGGGCCGCCCACTGGATACCAAGTGACCCCAGCCGAATACTCGAAGATCCCGCCGCTGAGCGTCGCCGACCTGTTCGCCGGACACGTCGAGTCGCACCCGCACGCGCCCTGCCTGTGGGCGGGCGGCGGATCCTGGAGCTACTCCCGGGTCGCTTCGCAGGCCCGGGCGCTGGCCGTCGGGCTGCACAATCTGGGCGTAGAGCCGGGCGATCGGGTCGCGATCGACCTTCCGAACTGGCCCGAGTTCGTGATCTCCGCGCTGGCGACCGCCGAGGCGGGGGCCGTCCTCGTTCCGATCAACCCGACCTGTTCGGCGCGAGAGCTTCGGTTCATCCTGCGCAACTCCGAAGCGGCCGTCGCGATCAGCGCCGAGGAGTGGAACGGCATCGACTATCTCCAGCGTTTCGAGAGTCTCCTCATCGAATTGCCGGATCTGCAGTACGTGGTCACGGTCGGGGAGGAGGACCTCTGGTACGACGACCGGATCTTCCAGTACGAGGATCTGATCGCGGCCGGGCGCGGCCGGGAAGCGCCGCCCGCGGAGGTGGACCCGGGCCGGGATTCGTGCGCGATCCTCTACACGTCCGGCACGACGGGGGCTCCAAAGGGGGTTGTCCTCACGCACGACAACCTCGTGCGCACGGCGCTCGGGACCGCCCACCGGATGATGCTGGGCCGCGAAGATCGGACCCTGTGCAGCGTACCGCTGGCGAACATCTTCGGGTTGACCGCCATGCTGACGACGCTCGGTACCGGAGGCTCGCTGCTCCTGCAGGAGATGTTCGATCCGGCGGGCGCGCTCGCGCTCGCGGCCGAACACGAGGCGACGGTGGTGCATGGTGTCCCCACGATGTTCGTCATGTTGCTCCGCGAGATCGAGCGCGCGGGGTCGCGGCCGGATTCGCTGCGGACGGGCGTCCTCGCCGGGGCCCCCGTGAGAGAGGACTTCGTGCGGGACGTGCGCCGGCGCCTGGTCCCCGACCTCGAGATCGCCTACGGCCTCACCGAGACCTCGCCCACCGTCTCGATCACGACCCGCTCCGATCCCGAGGCCAAGCGCGCCCACACGGTCGGCCGTCCGCTCGACGGGGTCGAGATCAAGGTGCTCGAGGAGGACGGCAGCGAACTCCCCGATGAGTCCGTCGGACAGCTCGCCGTCCGGGGCTTCAACGTGATGCGCGGCTATTTCCGGCAGCCCGGACAGACCCGCAAGACGATGACCGACGACGGTTTCCTGAAGACGGGTGACCTTGCGATGGTCGACCCGGAGGGTTATCTGCATATCGTTGGCCGTTTGAGCGATGCGATCATCCGCGGGGGTTACAGCATCCATCCCGCCGAGATCGAGGCGCAGCTCCGGTCCCACCCTGCGGTGGATGAGGCGGTGGTTCTGGGGGTTCCCAACGACGTTCTGGGTGAACTCATCTGCGCATGCGTGCTCACGGCCGAAGGGGCCTTGATCACGGCGGAAGAGATCCGCGACTTCTGCCACGAGTCGCTGGCCGACAACAGAGTGCCGGATGTCATCCACTTCCTGGATGAGCTTCCGGAGGCCTCGACCGCGGGAGCGCGCCGCGTGAGCTTGGCCCGCATCATACGCGCCGAAGCCGAATCGAGAACCGGGCAGAGCGCACGGTAGCCGGCGCCGCCGGGATGACCGTCCAGCGAGGACGGCTCCGGACGGCGCCGCGACAGAAACGCGAACGGCGGTCCGACGACCCCTCTGGCCATCCCCCCCGTCGAACGGGGGCGAGGAAGGGGGGCCTCAAGGAACCGTTCGCAGCAACGAACGGAACAAGAGGCATGAACGAATCCTACACGCGGGCGCCGCACAGGCCTCCATCCGCCGATACGGTACGGCACACCGCGGCTCTCCTCATCGACTTCGACAACGTCACCATGGGGATCCGGTCCAACATGGGGCAGGAACTCCGCAATTTCCTCGACTCCGACATCATCCGCGGCAAGGTCGCGGTGCAGCGTGCGTACGCGGACTGGCGGAGGTATCCCCAGTACATCGTGCCGCTGTCCGAGGCCTCGATCGATCTGATCTTCGCGCCCGCCTACGGGTCGTCGAAGAAGAATGCGACGGATATCCGACTCGCGATCGACGCGCTGGAACTCGTGTTCACGCGCCCTGAGATCGAGACCTTCATCCTGCTTTCCGGGGATTCCGATTTCTCGAGCCTGGTGCTGAAGCTCAAGGAGTACGGCAAGTATGTGATCGGCGTGGGACTGCAGGAGTCCACGTCGGATATCCTCGTCCAGAACTGCGACGAGTACTACAGCTACAACCGCTTGTCGGGACTCACGTCCGCCGACGACATTCAGACGGACAAGCACGATCCGTGGGAGCTCACGACGCGGGCGGTCACGCGGATGGCCGAGCGCGGCGACGTGATGCGATCGGACCGGCTCAAGCAGGTCATGCTGGAGATGGATCCGGGTTTCGACGAGCGGGCCGTCGGTTTCTCCAGGTTCAACCGCTTCCTGGGCGAAGCCGCGCAACGCGAAGGGATCGTGCTCCGCAAGCGGGAGAACGGACAATACGAGGTCGCCCCTCCGGCTGGCGGCGCGGCGGGCGCCGACGGGAGCGCCGGACGCCCGAGCAAGACGGCTTCGGACGGAGAGAGTGCGCAGCGCAGCCGGAACCGGTGGGGAAGTCGGGGAGGTTCCGGCCGGGGCCGCTCCCGGTCCCCGGCCTCGAAGCCCGCGTCGGAACCGGCGCCGGCGCCCGACGCGAAGGCGTCGGACGACGGCCTGCAGGGCGCCTACGACGCGCTGGCGCGCGCGGTCGGCGACCTGTCTCCGGGCGGGGCTCCGGTCCGCGACTCCATGGCCAAGCGGAAGCTGCTCGAGTACGACGGCTCCTTTGACGAGGGGAGCTTCGGCTTCAGCAAGTTCAGCCTCCTCCTCCGCGCCGCCCACGAGGCGGGGGTCATCCGGATGGCGCGGCACGACGACGGCAACCACTACCTGATGCCGGCCGGGGCCGCGGAGAAGCCGGGGCAGCAGAAGCCGGCACCGCAGAAGCGGGCACAGCAGGAGCCGGCGCCGCAGAAGCCGTACGGCGGGCGAGGGCGGTCTCCGTTCTCGGCGGCCGCGGCGGCGGCTCGGAAGACGCTGGGTCGCCTCCGGCGAGGGCCGGACGCCGAAGAGGGACCCGCGGAGCCGGCGGATCGCCCGGATGCGGCTCGGGCAGCGGAGGCCCCGCGGGACCGCGGGACCGCGTCCGCCGCGAGCGGCGGCCCGCGACAGCGTCCTCGACAGGACCGCGGATCGTCCCGGCGCGACCACCCGCGACCGCAGGGCTCGCGAGCCAAAGAGGTGCCCGCGCCGGCAGGAGCCGCACGGGCGCCGAAGCCCGGGACTTCGCCTCCGGAGCGGAAGAGCCAGCCTCCGGAGCGGAAGAGCCAGCCTCCGGAGCGGAAGAGTCAGCCTCCGGAGCGGAAGAGTCAGCCTCCGGAGCAGAGGAGCCAGCCCCCGGAGCGGAAGAGCCAGCCTGCGGCGCCCCGGCGCGAACCCGCGGCCCGCCCGCAAGAACCCGCAGGCCGTCCCGCCGAGCCCGTTGGGCAACAGAGTGAGCCCGGGGGCTCGGAGAAGCCGGCTCCCCGGCGCACTCTCGGGCGGCGCTACCGGTCGGGGTCGCGCGGCCGCGCCCCCGCGCCGCGGACGGCCGGAACGGCGAGCGGCCCCCGCATCGGGCCGATCTCCGATGACGAAGTGCCTTCCGATGGCGCGAAGAAGGAGGCGGAGCAGGAGACGAAGAGGGCGGCGGCGGCGACGCGCGAACGGGGCCGGACGCGGCGGAAGCCCGAAGGACCGCGGAAGCCCGTCGCCGGGCCTGTCGGTCACATGGTCCGGAACTACGCCGGCGTCGGGAAGCGCACCGCGGAGGCGCTGTTCGATCATTTCGGCGACCAGTTGCTCGACGTCATCGACTCCGACCCGCAGCGTCTGACCGAGGTGCTCTCCGAGGCCCGCGCGAAGATCGTCCGGGAGGCCCGTCGCGCCGAGCTGGAAAGCTGACCGGGGGAAGAACCCCGTCCGGAGCGGCGCGCACCGAGCCGCTGAGCCCGGATTTCTTCGCCCGTCCCGCCGCGGAGGTCGCGAGAGACCTGCTCGGCTGTGTGCTGCGCTCGGAGTGTGAGGGCGAGCGAACGGCCGGCCGCATCGTGGAGACGGAGGCCTACACCGGACCCGAGGACGAGGCCTGCCACGCGGCCGAACGGATCGGGCGCACCAAACGCAACGCGCCCCTCTTCGGCCCGCCCGGCACCGCATACGTCCATCGGAACTACGGGATCCACTGGCTCCTCAACGTCGTGACGGGTCCCGAGGGATTCCCGGCCGGCGTCCTGCTGCGTGCCGCCGAACCCCTTGAGGGCACCGACGTGATGCGCCTCCGGCGCGGCCGCGAAGAGCTGACCAACGGGCCCGCCCGCCTCGCGCAGGCGCTCGCCGTCGGGCCGCGGCTCCAGGGACACCGGCTCGATCGCCACCCCCTTTCACTGCACCGGGGCGAGCCCGTCCCCGACGAGGAAACGGAGGTGACGACGCGGATCGGGATCTCGCGCGCGGCCGACCGACCCCTCAGGTTCTACGATCGACGGAGCCGCTGGATTTCGCGGCGCTGAACCCCGGGAGGATGTGAATGGTGGACATCGCCCTGCAGGAAGTCGCAACTCGCGGCTTCGCGTCGATCCTGCCGCCCCTGCTCGCGATCGGGCTCGCGATCTACACGCGCCAGGTCTTCCTATCCCTCGCCGCCGGCATCTGGCTCGGGTACACGATCCTCGCCGGGTGGAATCCCGCCGCGGGCGCCGCGGGCGCCATCGAGGGGGCCATCGTCACGCTTGGAGACGGCGGCAACGCACGGGTCATCGTCTTCACCTTCCTCATCGGCGCCCTCATCGCCACGGTGGAAGCGAACGGCGGGATGCGCGGGTTCGTGCGGTGGGTGGAGGAAGCCCGCTGGGTGACCGGCAGCCGCCGGGCGCAGATCATGGCCTGGCTGATCGGGATCGTCATCTTCATCGAATCGAATCTCACCATCCTGGTCGCGGGGTCGGTGTCCCGGCCCCTGTTCGACCGCTTCAGGATCTCACGGGAGAAGCTCGCCTACATCATCGACTCGACCTCGGCGCCCGTCTGCATCCTCATCCCCTTCAACGCGTGGGGTGCGCTGGTCCTCGGGATCCTGGAGGAACAGCAGGTCGCGAACCCGCTCGGCGTCTTCCTCGTCGCGATTCCGCTCAACCTCTACGCGGTGGCTGCGCTCACGCTCGCGGGCCTGACGGCCTTCAGGGGCTGGGATCTGGGGCCCATGAAGAAAGCCGAGGCGCGGACGCGGGAGGGGCGGCTCCAGTGGGAGCACGCCGTCGCGCTCGCCGACCCGGAGGAGATCGCCCCGCCGCCGGCGGAGGGCGTCGCGCTGAAGCCGCGCAACATGCTGATCCCGATCGTGGCCATGGTCGTCTCGATGCCCGTCTTCATGTGGATCACGGGGGACGGTTCCATCGCGAAGGGCTCCGGAACGACGAGCGTGCTGTGGGCCGTCCTGTTCGGACTGGGGCTCGCGTGGGTGCTCGCGCTGGCGCAGCGTTCCCTGGATCTGGACGGGTTGAGCCGCGTCGGTCTCAAGGGCGCGGGCGCCCTCACCGGGATGGCCGTGGTGCTCTGGCTCGCGCTCACGCTGGGCCAGGTGACGCGCTCGCTGGGGACCGGGCTCTACGTCGCGGGCGTGGTGGGCGACACGATCCCGCTCGCGCTGCTCATCCCGCTCGTCTTCCTCGTGACCAGTGCCATCGCCTTCGCCACCGGGAGCAGCTGGGGGACGTTCGCGATCATGCTCGCGGTGGCGATTCCGCTCTCGAACGCGCTGGGTCTGCCGCCCGCGCCCTTCGTGGCGGCCGTGCTCTCGGGCGGCGTCTTCGGCGACCACTGCAGCCCGATCAGCGATACGACGATCATCGCGTCGCTCGCCTCGGCCACGGACCACATCGAGCATGTGCGCACCCAGATCCCGTACGCCGTCATCGCCGGCGGGGTCGCCACGCTGGGCTTCGCCATCGTCGGCGCCGCGATGTGAGAGCGGGTGCGGTGAAACACGTCCTGCCCATCTCATGGACGGAAGCCGGAGGGCGGGGAAGCATCGGCGGCATCCCCGCGGCCGACCTCGCCGCCCGCTTCGGTACGCCGCTCGTGGTCGTCGACGAACGCCACCTCGAGGCGCGCCTCGCCGCGTTTCGCTCCGCCTTCGGTCCGGGCGCGCCGAGCTCACCTACGCGGGGAAGGCGTTCCTGTGCGGGGCGCTCGTGCGGCTCCTCGACCGGGAGAGCTGGCTCATCGACGTCGTCTCCGGGGGCGAGCTCGAACTCGTGCGCCGGGCCGGCTTCCCCATGGACCGCGTCCTCCTGCACGGAAACCCCAAGTCCGCTCAACGTGGACCTCGCCCCCGACACGCACGAGAAGGTGAGGACCGTCGGGCCGGGGGCGCACTTCGGTATGGAGCCCTCGACCGCGGCTGCGGTCGGGCGACGGATCGCGACCGCGGGAGACCTCCGCCTGACCGGCGTGCACATCCACGCGGGGAGCCAGATTCGCGATCCCGGCCTGTTCGCCCGGGTCGCGGCGGCGGCGGCGGATTTCGTGGCGCCGCTTCGCGATCGCTTTCCCGAGACGGTCGAACTCGACCTCGGCGGGGGGCTGGCCGCGCCCTACCGGGCCGATGAGCGGGTGCCCTCGCCGCGCCGGTACGCCGAGGCCCTGCGGACGGGGCTCCGGGAGGCGGGGGCGCGCGAGCGGCTCGGTTCGTACCGGCTCATCGTCGAGCCCGGCCGCTCGGTGATCGCCAACGCCGGGCTCACCCTCTACCGCGTGCACGCCCGCAAACGCCTTGACGGCGCCGACGAGATCCTCGCCGTCGACGGCGGACTATCGGACAACCCGCGCCCCTCGCTGTACGGGGCGAGCTACGAGGTGCTCAACGCCTCGCGGCCCCGGGGCGGGGCGGAGCGGGCCTTCCGCGTCGTGGGACGCCACTGCGAGTCGGGCGATGTGGTCGCGTCCTCGGCCGTGCTCCCGGCCGGTTCGGACGTCGGCGACGTGCTCGTCGTCCCGGCCACGGGCGCCTACGTGTTCGCGATGTCGAGCCGCTACAACGGCGTCGGACATCCCGCCGTGGTGTTCGTCCGGGACGGCGAGGCCCGGATCGTCGTCCGCCGCGAAACCGACGACGACCTGCTGGCATGCGACCTCGCGCTCGGCGGTCCGGAAACGGTGCGGACCGCGCGTACGGTCAGCGGCGGCGCATCTCGGCGGTCGCGAGCACGCTGACGTCGGGGTCGAACACCAGACCCTCGGCCGCAGCGGCCCCGGGGATCCGCAGCGTCGTCTCCCGCGCCTCCATCCGGACGGTCGCCCGCCGTCCGTCCGCCCCACCGCCCTCGACCTCGAACTCGAGGTCGAGCGTGAAGGTGGGCCACTCCGCCGGCTGGACCTGGCGGATCGAGACCATCAGCTCCGACCCCTCGGGTCCCCATTCGATCTCGAGTTGCGGGTGTCCCGGCCCGTGGACCCACTGATCGAAGAACCACCCCAGTTCCTGTCCGGAAGCCGCCTCGAAGGCCGCGCGCACGTCCGCGGTCAGCGCCACGCCATGCAGGTGACGGGCGTAGTAGTCGCGTATGCCGCGGAAGAAGGCCTCGTCTCCCAGCTGTCCGCGCAGCATGTGGAGCACCCAGGCGCCCTTCTGGTAGTTGTTCCGGTTCAGCAGGTCGAAGAGCTGGCTGGAGCTGGAGTCGACGATCGCCTGCCCGACGACGTCCGACCCGACCGCGACTTCGCGGCTGTTGCTCATGAGCGATCGGAACGCCTCGACGCCGTCCCGGGCCTCGAAGTAGAGCGGGCTGAAGTAGCTCGCGAAGCCCTCGCTGACCCACAGATGGCTCCAGGAGGCAGGGCTCACCGCGTCGCCGAACCACTGGTGCGCCGTCTCGTGGGCGATCACCCCTTCGCCCATGCGACGCTCCTCCCACCCGCCCCGTCCGTAGAAGATCGCGCTCGAGTTCTCCATCCCGCCGAAGCGGGTCGAGGATTCCACGTGCGCGAGTTTCTCGTACGGATAGGGCCCGATCAGCTCGCCGTAGTAGTCGAGCATGTCGGGCGCGCGGCCGAAGCGCTCGGCCCCGTAGTCGCCGTCGCCGGCCAGAGCCCACACGCTCACGTCGGCGCACGCTTCGCCCCCGCCCGGGTCGGGAGGCGCCGCGGGGGAGAGCCCGCACCCCGCCTCGCCGAGGGCCCGCCGCTCGAAGCGCGCCATCCCGACGACCATCGTATAGGAGGGGATCGGCGCCCCGGGGTCAGTCTCCCAGACCCACGTCGTCCCTCCCTCCGCTCCCGGCCGCGCTTCGACGAGCCGTCCGTTGGCGATGACCTCGAAGCCCTCCGGCGCCAACACCTCGAAGCGGGCCGTGGCCTTGTCCAGCGGATGGTCGTTGGAGGGGAACCACCAGCGCGCCCGATTCGGCCAGTTGTCGGCGAAAACCGCCGGTTCGCCGTCGCGGTCCTCTCCGAAGAAGAGCCCGTTCTCCGGGGCGCCGCCGTATTCGATGCGGATCTCGCGTTCGGTCACGTCGGCTGAGGGTTCGAACGGTCCGACAGTGAGGACCGACCCCCCCCGACCGAACTCCGCGGGGGCGCCGTCGAGGAGAACCGATCCCACCTCCAGCCCGATGAAGTCGAGGTCCACGCGGTCCGCCCCCGCGGCCACGTCGCCACGCAGCGTCGCGACGGCGTCGAATCGCCCCGAGGCCGGACGGGAGAGGTCGAGTTCGAGCAGGTAATGCGCGATGTCGTAGCCCGCGCGGTCCGCCGGCCGCCGCACCTCGAGCCCGGGCTCGGGGGCGACGGACGCCGCGTCGAGCGCCTCCCGGGAGGCGGGAATCGGGGTCGGGCGCGGTCCGTCCGGGGCCGGCTGGCAGGCCGACGACAGCCCGAAAATCAGGAGCGCGGCGAAGACACCGGCCGGCCGAACGCGCGCTTCGGACCGGCTCCCCGCTTGCGGAGCGGCCTCCCGCTCCCCACCGTGACGCCGAAGCCGTCGCCGGATGAAAGCCCGGCGTCCGTCGAATTCATTCGCGAAACGAAATCTGCTCATCGCATCCGCTCCTGGAAGACGCGTGTCTCGCGCGGGCCGTTCGCCCCGCCCTCGCACCACGATGCATGAGACTCTACGCCCGTGAGTGAGGAGCGCCACCCCTTCGCCGGACTCGGTCTCGCCCCGGCGCTCGTCGAGGCGGTCGCGCGCGCCGGCTACGTGGAACCGACCGAGATCCAGCGCCAGGCGATTCCGGCCATCCTCGCCGGGCACGATGTCCTCGGGACCGCCCACACCGGGACCGGGAAGACGGCGGCGTTCACCCTCCCGGCCGTGCAGCGCCTCGCGGCGACCGAGGCTTCCAGCGCGCCGCGCGGCCTCGTCGTCACGCCGACGCGCGAACTCGCCCAGCAGGTGGGGGCCGCCGTGACGGCCTACGGCGCGGCGTCCTCCATCGAAGCGGTGGTCATCCACGGGGGCACGCCGCTCGGGCCGGAAAAGGAAGAACTCGCGTTCGGATGCGACATCCTCATCGCGACGCCCGGCCGCCTGCTCGACCACCTGAAACGCGGCAACGCGGATCTGTCACGCATCGAAGTCCTGGTCCTCGACGAGGCGGACCGGATGCTCGACATGGGGTTCATCGACGATGTGAAGGAGATCGTCCGGCGAACCCCGGCCGACCGGCAGACGCTCCTCTTCTCCGCCACGATGCCCGACGGCGTGCGCTGGCTGGCCCACGAGCTGATGACGGACCCCGAGGAGGTCAAGGTCGGCCGCGAGACCGCCGCGGAAGGGATCCGCCAGGTGCTCCATCCCGTCGACTGGTCGCAGAAGCACGCCCTCCTGCATCACCTCCTCGAGACGTGGCCGGAGGGACAGGTGCTCGTGTTCACGCGCACGCGGGTGACCGCGACCTACCTGACCGACTACCTGCGCGCGCGCGACGTCTCGGTGGCGGGCCTGCACGGCGGCAAGCACCAGGATCAACGGGACAAGGCGCTGCGCAGGTTCCGCGAGGGGACGGTGCGCGTGCTGGTGGCGACGAACGTGGCCGCGCGGGGTCTCGACGTCCGGGGCATCCGGCACGTGGTCAACTTCGACGTGCCTGAAGACCCGCGGGACTACGTGCACCGCGTGGGCCGGACCGCGCGCGGCGACGACACCGGCGATGCGGTCACGCTCATGGCCTCGAGCGACTGGGTCGAGATCCGGGCCATCGAGCGTCTCCTCGGCGAGAGCATCGAGCGCCGCGCCGTGCCGGGCTTCGAACCCGATGTCGCCCCGCCGCCCCCCGAGGAGGAGCCCGACGAGCGACCGGAGCCCTCGGCCCTCCGCCGCGGCATCCGGCGGCGGCGCTAGCGCACCCTCTTTCGGGCCGCGCCTCCCGGCTTTCGCCGCTCCCCGGCCGGGGCCCATAATTCGTCGTTACGCAGCGTCGTCCGCCGTCCGTTCGCGGGTCCTCTGCCGGAGGTGTCCAGATGTCTCTCGATCTCAGCGTCCGCCACCGTCGCGTCCGCCGCCGTTCCCACCGCCGCGTGGGCGGCCTCCGAGTGGTGGTCGCCGCCGCCCTCCTCGCGGCGCTCCCCTCGGTCGCCGAAGCCCAGCGCACCGCGAAGCCGGTGCTGCACGGCCGCCACTGGATGGCGATCACCGGCAAGCCCCTCGGTGCCACCGCCGGAGCGCGCATGTTCCACCAGGGCGGGAACGCGGTCGACGCCGCGGCGGCCATGCTCGCCGCGACCTCCACCATGTGGGACGTGCTGTCGTGGGGCGGAGAGACGCAGGCCCTCATCTACCACCCGGGGGAGCAGCGCGTGATCGGGCTCAACGCGCTCGGCGTGGCCCCCACGGACGCCACCCCCGAACACTACCGGTCGGAGGGGCACGAGAACTTCCCGCCCGAGTTCGGCCCGCTCGCGGCGGTGACCCCGGGCACGCCGGGCGGGCTCATGACGATGCTCGCCGAGTGGGGCACGCTGAGCCTCGTGGACGTCCTCCAGCCCTCGATCGAGATGGCGGAGGGGTATCCGATCGAGGCGGATCCGGTCCGGCGCATCCGGGACTCGCGGGACGAGATCCGCCAGTGGCCCTCCTCGGTGGCGGTCTACTTCACCCACCCCGGGGACCCCGACGACCCGGGCCCGCGCGAGGGCGAGATCTTCCGGCAGCCCGGCCTCAAGCGCACGCTCGAGCGCCTCGTCGCCTCCGAAGCCGAGGCGCTCGCCGCCGGCGCCGACCGCCGGGAGGCGATCCATGCGGCCTACGACGCCTTCTATCGCGGCGACATCGCCGCCGATTTCGTGGCGGGCGCCCGCGCGGCGGGGGCGCTGATCACGATGGAGGACATGGCGAACTGGCAGGTCCATATCGAGGAGCCCGTCAGCACGAACTACAAGGGGATCGACGTATACAAGCTCACGACCTGGGTCCAGGGGCCCGTGATGCTCCAGGCGCTCAACATGGTCGAGCAGCTCGACGTCCGGTCCATGGGCTACAACAGCGCGAACTACCTGCACGCCCTCTATCAGGTGATGAACCTCTCCTTCGCCGACCGCGACTTCTACTACGGCGACCCGTACTTCCCGCCCGAGGAGCCGGTCGAGGGCCTCCTCTCGAAGGACTACGCGAAGGCGCGCCTCGGCATGATCGACTGGGAGCGGAACGATCCGACCGCCGGCCCCGGAGATCCGTATCCCTTCCAGGGCGGCGAGAACCCCTTCCTCCACCTCCTCGAGCGCTGGGGAGAGCGGAGCGAGGTGACGACGGAAGACGGCGCGGCGGAAATGGACGCAACGGCCCACGCGGCGCTGGACGAGGACTTCTACCTCGGGACGACCTCGGTGCAGACGGCCGATGCCGAAGGCTGGGTCGTCTCGATCACGCCATCGGGCGGGTGGATCCCCGCCGTGATCGCGGGCGAGACCGGGATCGGACTCTCGCAGCGGGCCCAGAGCTTCGTGCTCGATGAAGCGGACAACCCGTACAACGTGATCGAGCCGGGGAAGCGGCCGCGCGCCACGCTCACGCCCGGCATGGCGCTCAGGGATGGCCGGCCGTTCCTCTCGTTCGCGGTCCAGGGCGGCGACGGGCAGGACCAGAACCTGCTCCAGTTCTTCCTCAACGTGGTCGAGTGGGAGATGAACGTGCAGCAGGCGGTCGAGGCGCCGAACATGAACAGCTACCAGATGCGCGGTTCGTTCGGCGAGCACGAAACGCGGCCGGGACGGATGCTCCTGCAGGACGCCACGCCGCCGTGGGTCCGCTCCGCCCTCGCATCGATGGGCTACGACCTGACCTTCTCCGAGCGCACCTCGGGACCGATCAACGCGATCTTCTTCGACTGGGAGAACGGCGCCTTCTGGGGCGGCTCCAGCCACCACGGCGACGACTACGGCATCGCCTGGTGAGCGCTGGGTGAGCGCCGGTCGCTATTCGCCCCGATCCATCACGTCGAACAGGTCGTATCGCGCTCCGGGGCCCGGAGCGCGGGCGCCGCCGTCCCCTTCGGCGGGCCGCAGTTCGTCCGGGTTCGCGGGGCGACGCAGATGCCAGTCCGTTGCCCGCTGGTACGCCGCGATGGCCGACAGGAGGTGGTGCTCCGTGTAGGGTTCGGCACCGAACATCGCCCCGATCGGCCGCGGATAGCCGGTCGACTCCGTCTCGAACCCGACCGGGAAGCCGATGAGCGGCAGCCCCACCATGTCGAAGGGGAAGGGCTGCGTCTGCGTCACCAGATCGCAGCGGCCGAACACGCCCTCGAGGATCTCCTCGAGGAGGATCAGCCGGGCCCGTGACCCGCGCACGTACTCCGCGGCGGGGAGGAGCAGCCCGTTGATCCACGGGGCGAGCGAGACGCCGAACTTCCGCACGTCGTCGCGCAGGTGCTCGAGGAAGATCTCCGAGCGCTCCGGGAGGCGCACGTTGTTGAAGTTGGAGCTGGTCAGCGTCTCCCAGTGGGTCGGGAAGGCGAGTTCGACGACTTCGGCCCCCAGTTCCTCCAGCGTCGCGAGCATCCGCCGCCGCGCCTCGGCCGTCGCCACCTCCCGCCGGTAGGCGGCCTGCGTGCGTTCGCGCCGGGGGAAGGAACTCCCGATGCGGTCGATGTCGGGGTCCGGCTCGGGCCCGGGGCCGGCGGGCGGGTCCGGCTCGTCGAGGTATCCGGGCAGCACGCCGATCCGGACCGGCCCCCCGCGCTCCGGATGGACGAGCGGCCGTCCGTCGCCGCCGGCGTCGCGCACGGCCCCCATGTAGTCCGGGACGGGCGGCAGCCCCAGCGAGCGCGGGTCCAGCGGATCCGGCCCCGCCATCACCTGCAGCATCGCGGCCGCGTCCACCGCGTCGCGCGCCAGCGGCCCGGGGTGGTCGCGCGTGTAGGTGAGCGGGAGGACGCCGTACAGCGACACTCGGCCCATCGTCGGCTTGATCCCGGTCAGCCCCTGGGCGTTCGAGGGGTTCGTGATCGACCCGCCCGTCTGTGTGCCCGTGCTCGAGGCGGCCATGCGGGCCGCGACCGCCGTCGCCGACCCGCTCGACGAGCCGCTCGGGCTCACGTCCTCGTGGTGCGGGGCCCACGCGTTGGCCGTCGTGCGCTCCCCGGTGGGCGTACTCGCGGCCGTCGTCGCGAGCGGTCCCATCTGCGTCTTGCCGAGCAGGATCGCGCCCGCGTCCCGGAGCCGGGCCCAGGCAGTCGCGTCGAAGTCCGGCACGAAGCCCTCGAAGATGAACGAGTTCGCCGTCGTCCGGACCCCCGCGGTGAAGAAGTTGTCCTTGATCGCGAGCGGTACGCCCGTCAGGGGACCGCTGCCGCGCGTCCGGTCCGCCATCCGCGCCGCCTCGAGAGCGGCCTCCGAGACCACGGTGTTGAACGCCTGGTAGCGGGGGTCCCAGCGCCCGATCCGCCGGAGATATGCCTCCACCAGTTCGACCGCGCTCACGTCGCGGTCCCGCATGAGGCGCGCCGCCTCGACGAGCGTGAGTTCGGTGAGATCCGTTGGCTGGGGGCGGTCCGCGGCCGGCGGATCGAACTCCGGCGATCGTAACCCGTCTCGCGGTGCGACCGCGCGCCCGGCGGGGGCGAGCGGCACGGTCCCACCCAGGGCCCGCGGGGTCGCGATCGCCGTCGCGGTCAACGCCGTCATCCGCTCCAGGAAGCGGCGCCGGTTCAGCTCACCCACGGTTCCACGCGCCCATTTCGGAGGGATAGAGGGCGGGCGCGGGCCCCATGGCGTCGAGTTCGAAATCGGCGATGGCCCCCGGCGTCGACCGCAGGAAGCGGCGCGCGGACGCCATGATACGCCGTTGATCGGCCGGCGCATCCTCGTCGTCGTCAGGGAGGACCGAAAGATCGACGCCGAGCAGCGCCAGACGCGTGCGGATGTACGCGTCGAGCTGTTCGTCCGTCAGCTCCTGCACGGCCGCGGCGGATCGCGGCGGAGCCTGTCGGCGGGCCATGGCGCCTCCGTGGGAAGGGTGTTCGGAAGGATCATGACTTCGGCGACCGCCCCGCGCCACGGTCCAACCCGCCCCGGTGCATTCCCGGCTGCGGTCCGGACGCCTAGATTGACCGCAGCCGCGGCCCGAGAGTGCGCGGCGCGTGGGGCGAAAGGAGAGACCTATGGCTTACCGAAGCGACGCAACGGGGCGGATGGGACGCCCGCGTGCGTTGGCCGGTGTCGCCTTCGCCTTGCTGTTCATCGTCTCCGGGGCGATGGCGGGCCAGCACAGCCACGCGGATACGGCCGAATCGCCGGCCGCGTGTGCCGTCTGCGCGTCAACGCATCAGGCTCCTGTCCTCGCAGCCCCCACGCAGCTCCCTGACCTCAGGCTCGACTATCGGTCGACGCCGCTGGACGGCGGTTCCCGACTCGCCGGTCGACCCGCGGCCGCGAGCCCCGACCGCGCCCGCGCTCCCCCCGCCGCTCTCTCCCTCTGACCGACTGAATCCGACAGCCAGGCACGAGGGTCGCCCCGACGTGCCGGCGTCATATCCGCAAGAACGGAGATCCGTCCGCCCCGGCAGGACCCACGGGCGCACGGGTCGGGAGAGGACCATGAAGAGACTGCTGGCGAGCGGCCTGAGGGCCGCATGTCTTGCCGTAGCATTCATCCTCGTCGGGAGCGGCGCGGCCGAGGCTCAGGTCTCCGGCGAGATCCGCGTCCGCGTCGTCGACGTCGGTGGAGACCCGGTCGAGGAGGCCGACGTCAGAGTGGTCGACCTGGGTCGGGTGCTGCACGTCGAGGGCGACGAAGAGGCGCGCTTCGAGCGCGTCCCCGCCGGAGAATACCTGATCGAGGTCGAGAGCCCCCGTGCGGGGCGCGGCATCCGGGCGGTTCGCGTCACCGCCGGAGAGACGGTCGAGGTGACCGTCACCGTGTCGCTCTTCTTCCACGGACAGGAACTCGTCGTCTCGGTCGGGGGGGGTACCCAGGCCGACCTGTACACACCGAGCCACGTCGAGCGCGGCATCGACCTCAGGGCCTCGGCGCAGACCAGCCTCGGAGAAACGCTCGCCGACCAGCCCGGCGTGAACTCCTCCTATCACGGACCCGGAAGCTCACGCCCGATCATTCGCGGACTCGGCGGGTCGCGGGTGCGCGTGCTCGAATCGGGTCTGGGATCGGGAGACGCCTCCACGACGAGTCCGGATCACGCCCCGAGCGTGGAAGCGATGGCCGCCGACCGGATCGAGGTCATCCGCGGGCCCGCGACACTCCTCTACGGCGGTTCGGCGGTCGGTGGGGTCGTCAATATCGAGGATGGACGAGTGCCGCGAGAGATCCCGGCTCACCCGGTCATCGCCACCCTGACGTTGAGGGGCGGCACCGTTGCCGACGAACGCAACGCCGCGGGCCGCGTCGACGGCGCGGCCGGACGAATTGCGCTACACCTCAGCGGGCTCTACCGGAAGACGCAGGACTACGCCATCCCGGGCCTCGCCTCCATCGACGAGCTTCACCCGCCAGGCGAGGAGGAAGAGGCTGAGGAGGGGCCCGAGGAGGCGCTCCCCGGGATCCTCCCCAACAGTTCCGTCGAGACGGCGAGGTTCGCGGGCGGACTCTCCTACGTCGGGGACAACGGATTCATCGGCGTCTCCTTCCTCGGATACGACAGCGACTACGGCGTTCCGGGCGGTCATGGGCACGGGGAGGAAGAAGGGGAGCGCCACGAGGACGAAGACGAAGAAGATGAAGAGGAGGGACACGCCGGGGAGGAGGGAGACGTGCGCGTCGACCTTCGGCAACGGCGTGCGGACTTCATGGCCGGCTGGCGCCTGGGCGGCGATTTCCTGAAGCGTGTCGAAGCCCGCTTCGGGCTGACGGACTATCAGCACTTCGAGATCCTCGTGGACGATGTCTCGGGTGACCGCGACATCGAGACCCGGTTCTTCAACAACGAGTGGGAAGGACGGCTGCAAGTCGAACACGCGCTCGCGGAAGGCAGTCGCGGCGCCTTCGGAATCCACGCCCGCAACCGCGACTTCGAGGCGATCGGCGAGGAAGCCTTCGTGCCGCCTTCCTCGACGCTCGAGTTCGCCGCCTTCCTGTTCGAGGAGTTCAGCGTCGGACGATTCGGACTCCAGACCGGCGCGCGGTTCGAGACCCGGGCGACCGAAGCCGAGGGTGTCGTCAGGAGAAGAAACGACCGCGGTTTCTCCGCATCCCTCGGCGGCGTGTTCGAGGCCTCCGAGGCGGTCTCGTTCGTCGTCAGCGCGGCCCGTTCGGCGAAGCTGCCGTCGGCCGAGGAGTTGTTCTCGAACGGGCCGCACCTGGCCACGCAGGTGTTCGAACTCGGCGATCCGGAGCTGGATCCGGAGTTCGGGCTCAGCCTCGATGCCGCCATCCGGATCGGCACGGAATCCGTCCGGACCGAGCTGAGCGTCTTCTCGAACTCGTTCGACGGCTTCACCTACCAGGCGTTCACCGGCGAGGAGGAAGACGGCCTCGTGGTGGCCCTGTGGTCCCAGGCGGACGCGGTCTTCACCGGATTCGAGGCGCATGCCGAAGTGGAGTTGTTCCACTACGGGGACGGACACTTCGTGATGGACGCCTTCGGCGACTACGTACGCGCCGAACTCACCGCGAACGACCAGCCGCTCCCGCGCATTCCTGCGTTTCGCTTCGGCGCGGGCCTGGGACATGAGTCTCCCGCATGGCACGGCCACGTTCGGGCCAGGCGCACGGCCGGCCAGGAGCGGGTGGCGGCGTTCGAGGAGCCGACGGACGGGTATACCCTGATCGACGCGAGTGTCGGATATCGGATCTTCCAGGGTCGGGTGGCGCACGACATCGTGCTCTCGGGGACGAATCTGACTGACCGGGAGGCGCGGAGTCACACCTCGTTCCTCAAGGAACTGGCGCCGTTTCCCGGGCGGGAGATTCGCCTCACGTACCAGCTGAGCTTCTAGCGGGCTGCCAGCGATCCATCGTGACGTGCGAGCGCGGGCGCCGGAGGGGTTTGCCGTCGAACGGCGCCCACGCTAACGTTCACGGGAGCCCGTGGCGGCAGCGCTTGTGCCGCGGGCCGCGCGATGCGGGGCCGTATTTCTTGAGCCAACAATTGCCCAAAGAGTCTCCCATCCGGAGGCGGACGCCATGCCCCGCGGGGGAAGGCGAAGACCGAAGGTAGGGGGCGAACCGTGTATCCGAGGGCTTCAAGAAATCACCTTGCATCCGCCCGGTAGTCCGCGGCGAAGCCCCGCGCCGCTCGATGCAGCGGGGCTTTCGCCACGGGCTGCCTACCAGAGGGGGTGGCCCACGGGTCGCCCCTTTTGCATCGGGGGTGCCCCGTGAGTGGAGCGGGACTCCGCCTCGGCCCGCTGGACCATTGGAGGGCGTCGTGAGCGAAGAAAGCCTGGCTCATCGTCAGGTGGACCCGAGGACCAGGCTCGCCGTCGATCCGGCGAAGGTCGAGACCGACAACGAGGATCTCCTCGCTCGTCTCGTCCGCGAACAACTCGAGCTGCTGGGCGAGGATCCCCGGCGCGAGGGTCTGGTTCGCACGCCCGCGCGCGTGGCCGGGGCCATGCAGTTCCTCACGCGCGGTTACGCGCAGACGGTCGACGAGGTGATCGGAGCCGCGATCTTCGAGGAACCCCACGACTCGATGGTCATGGTCAGGGACATCGAGGTGTACTCGCTCTGCGAGCATCACATGCTGCCCTTTTTCGGCAAGGCGCACATCGCCTACATCCCCGATGGCCGCATCGTCGGGATCTCGAAGTTGCCCCGCATCGTGGATGTGTTCGCCCGCCGGCTTCAACTGCAGGAGCGCCTCACGGAGCAGATCGCCCAGGCGATCGAGGACGTGCTGCAGCCGCAAGGCGTGGGGGTCGTCGTCGAGGCCAAGCACCTGTGCATGATGATGCGGGGCGTGGAGAAGCAGAACTCGAAGACGATCACGAGTGCCGTCCGCGGGCTGTTCCGGCGAGACTACCGGACGCGCGCGGAGTTCCTGCGCCTCGCCTATTCCCCCGACGCCTGACGGCCGCCGGCCGCGGACGGGCTGACCCCAGGCGGCCGGAGCGGCGATCCCGTGTTCCTCGAACTCTCCGAAGTCCTCGACTGTCCCGACTGCCGGGCCTCGGCCGGCCTGGTGGCCTTCGTCGACCGGGCCGAGCGTCGACGGGTGATCGAAGGGCGGCTCGGGTGTCCCCTGTGCGAGATCGAAGTGCCGATCCGTCGCGGAACGATGCGGTTCGATCTCTCAGGAGCCGCGCGACGGGCTTCCGGGGCCGCGCCGGCCGACCCGGCCCGCCCCGACACACCCCCGCCCGGCCCCGCTTCGGAGACCGCGCTGCGGATCGCCGCGCTGCTCGGCGTGACCGACCGGGCCGGCCAGGTCGTCCTGCTGGGCCCGGGTCTGGCCGGGCACGCGGGCCGGCTCGCCCGCATGGGGGACCGCCTCGAGGTCGTCGCCTGGCTGGATGCCCGGGCCGACCCGGCCGACCCGGCCGCACCGGGCGTCGCCGACCTCGAAGCGGGCGTGGACCCGTTGCTCGGCGCCGCGCCGGGCGGCTGGCCCGTCAGGTCGGGCGCGCTGCACGGGGTCGCGCTCACCGGACCGCTGGCGCTCCACCTGACCGAGATCGAGCGCTGCGTTCGCCCGGGCGCGCGTCTCTTCGTGGCTGAGCCGACTTCGGAGGACCTCGAGTCGCTGTCGGAATCGGGCTTCAGGGAACTGGCCGCGGACCCGACGGCCTGGGTCGGCGAACGCCGCTGGACATCGCCGGGTTGAACGCCGGACGGTCGCTCACGCCGATAGACGTTGCCCCAGCTTGACAAGACTGTATAATCCCCAGTGTCCAGATGTACGAGCGAATCAGGTTCGGGGACGGGGATGTCCCCGGCTCGCTTCGGGGGGGTGGGTATGACGCGGTGGAAGATCTGGAGCAGAAATGGTGGGCGTCGGGTGGGGGAGCCGGATTACTATGAGGAGGGCGTCGACCTCGTCCGGCATGGGCTTTATCACGAGGCGCTGATCTCTTTCCGCCTGTTCCTGAAACACCAACCGCAGCACGCCGCCACGCTGGAGCAGATGGCCGTGGTCTACACGCATATCGGACTGGCGGACGAAGCCGTCCGGGCCTACGCGGCCGCTCTGGAGGAGCGTCCCCGCAGCCCCGCCGCCCATTACGGGCTGGCATTCCTTCTTCTGAGGAAGGGAGCCGAAGGGGAGGCCAGGCGGCACCTGGAGGAATTCCTCGTCCTGGCCCGCGCGGACCGGGAGGAGCCGAGACACCTCGATCACGCCCGCCGGACCCTGCAACGACTCGGCGCTCCGGTGGCCGAGGCGGCGACGAACTGAGAGCCGCCGCCGCGTGCACGTCTCGACCCCCCTTCCCGAAGACTACCGCCCCGGCACCCTCCCCGAACTCTTTCTGAACGGACTTTCCCGCCCGCGGGCCGATGCGGCCCGCACGCGAGGGTCCGATGGCGCCTGGACATCGATCTCCACGGACGAGATCGGGCGACGCGCGCGGGCGCTCGCCCTGGGACTGAGGGCGAAGGGCTTCGCGCGCGGCGACCGCATCGCGATCCTCGCGCAGACTCGGCTCGAGTGGGCGCTTTCGGACTGGGGCATCGCCATGGCGGGTCTCCCCTCCGTGCCCGTCTATCCGGTGCTCCCCGCCGAGCAGGTCCAGTACATCCTCTCCGACGCCGGCGCCCGCGCCGTTTTCGTCGAAGATCAGGAACAGCTGGACAAGATCGCGGAAATCGAAGCTGATCTGCCCGCGCTGGAGCTGGCGATCGCGTTCGAACCGGTGACGGCGCCCGCCGGGTCCGCCCTCGAGACGATGCAGCTCGACGAGTTGTCGAGACTGGGAGAGGCCGCGCCCGAGGCGCTCGCGGAGACGTACGAATCCCACGCGCGAGAGACGCGCCCGGAGGACCTCGCGACGCTCATCTACACCTCGGGCACGACCGGCGACCCGAAGGGGGTGATGCTCACGCACGGCAACTTCCACTCCAACGCCGATCTCGCCCTGCGCGTCTTCCCCGTCGACTCGAGCGACGTGGCCCTCGGGCTGTTGCCGCTCGCGCACGTGTTCGAGCGCACGGTGGGGCACTACATCATGTGGCATGCCGGCGTGACGGTGGCGTACGCGGAGTCGACGAATACCGTGGCCCGCGACCTCGGAGAGGTCTCTCCCACCTTCATGGCCGCCGTGCCGCGGGTGTTCGAGAAGGTGCTCGAGAGGGCCGAAGAGGCTGCGAGGACGGCGGGGGGCGCGAAGGAGAAGATCTTCGGCTGGGCCCGGCGGGTCGGGGAGCGGCGCGCCATCGCGGATCTGGAGGGGCGGCGGACCGGACCCCTCCTCGGTCTCCAGGCCGCCGTCGCGGACCGTCTCGTATTCTCGAAGCTGCGCGCCCGGACCGGCGGCAGGATTCGGTACTTCGCGAGCGGCGGCGCCCCGCTCCCGCCGGCGGTGGGCCTCTTCTTCTTCGGTGCCGGCCTCCGGGTCGTGGAGGGGTACGGGCTGACCGAGACCTCGCCCGTCCTCACCTTCAATCCGGTCGACGCCATCCGCCTCGGCACCGTCGGAAAACCGATCCCGGGCACGGAAATCCGCATCGCCGAGGACGGGGAGATCCTCGCCCGCGGACCGCAGATCATGGCGGGCTACTTCAACAGGCCCGAGGCGACGGCCGAAGCGATCGACGAAGACGGCTGGTTCCACACCGGAGATGTCGGGGAGATCGACGATCACGGGTACGTCAGGATCACGGATCGCAAGAAGGACCTGCTGATCACGGCCTACGGCAAGAACATCGCGCCGCAGCCGATCGAATCCGAGATCAAGCGCCACCCGCTGGTCGCCGAGGCCGTGATGCTGGGGGACCAGCGCAAGTTCCCGATCGTCGTCATCGTGCCGGAGTACGCGGTCCTCCGCCCGCGGTTTCACGGCGTCGAGGAGGCGGCGGACGCCGATCTGGCTACGGACCCGCAGACCCGCAGCCTCCTCCGACGGGCGGTGCGGGAGTGCTGCCGCGAGTTCGCGCACTACGAACAGCCGCGCGAGGTGCTCGTCGTCCCCGGTCCGTTCACGATCGAGGGCGGGGAGTTGACCCCGACCCTCAAGGTGAAGCGCCGCGTCATCCAGACCCGCTTCGCCGACGCGATCGACGCGCTCTACGAGCGGGCCGAGGACGCCATGAGCCGGCGGGAGAAAGAGCGGGACGGCCCGTGAGCGAGGTCGTGGTCGGGTTCATGACCGGGCCCGACCGCGAACAACTCGTGCGGATCGGACGGGCGCTCGTCGCCGAACGGCTCATCGCCTGCCTGAACGTCGTCGAAGGCGTGACGTCCGTCTATCGCTGGGACGACGAACTGCGGGAGGACGCGGAGGCCCTCGGGATCCTCAAGACGACGGCCGCCCGCGTCGACGCCGTCGGAAGTCGGGTTCGCGACCTCCACCCCTACGACGTCCCCGAGATCCTCTTCCTCCCCGTCGCCGCCGGCTCCGAAGCCTACCTCGACTGGGTCCGCGGGGAGGTGGACCGCTAGGCTAGCTCCCCGCCGCCCGCGGGGGACGGCGCCGCGCCCTCAGCGCGCCGCCTCGTTCTCCGATCTGTACCAGAGCCAGAAGAGGACGCCCGCCGCCGTCCACAGGATGGCGCCGCCCCCGATCCTCATGATCAGCCCCGCCAGCCGCTGGTCCTCGCCCGCCGAGAGGATACCGACCGGGGGGGCCAGTTCGTACGTCGCGTAGAACGGAAGCTCCGCGAACGTGAGGAAGACGTAGGGGAGGGTCATCAGCACCGTGCTCGCGATCAGATAGCAGATGCGGACCCCGAGCGGGAAGCGCGGCCGATGCGGGACCGGGCTCACCACGGGCCACCAGAAGACGAGGCCGCCGCCCAGCCAGGCCATGTCGAGAACGAGTGATCCCGCCTGCGAACCCATGAGTCCGTCCACCACGCCCGGCCAGTGGGTCGCGATGACGACCGTGTGGAACAGGAGGAGCGCGATCAGCGGCCGCGAGAGAGCGCCGGCGACGCCCGCCAGCCGGCTGCCGGCCGCGCGTTGGAGCGCTCTCCGGGGAAGACCCGCGATCAGGAGCGGCGGGGCGAGGAGGGCGATGAGGAGGAACTGCACCATGTGCACCGACGCCAGATAGCCCGAGCCCAGCGCGCCCACCGGCCAGTCGAGCGCGACCCAGAGCGAGAGAGCGCCGACGCCGAACCGCGTGAGTTCCGCCCGCGTGGGCCGCGAGCCGCGGGTGAACCGTCGGTAGGCCAGCAGCAGGAGCGCGATGAACAGCCACACGCCGGGGTAGGGACGCCACGACCAGTTCCAGGGGATCCCCCCCTGGGCGGCGCACCACCATTGCATGGCGAGGGGTCAGCCGCCCGCTTCGTCCGCCGGACGCGGGGCGGTCCGGTGGAGACGCAGCAGGATGGGCAAATCGTGCCTCCAGTCCGTCTGGCGCACGCCGCCGGGATACAGCGCCCGTACGACGGCGTCCCCCGTGATGGCCACGACCGGCGTGGCGTGACCCACGTCGTACGGTTCGCCGCTCCCCGGCGCGGGCGGATCTCCCTCGATCCTCGCCGCCGGGAGGTGGAAGGCGGCCTGGACCTCGTTCACCGCTTCCATGTCGCCGCGGAGTCCGACGAAGGACCGGTCGAAGCGGTCGAGCCACGCCCGCAGCCGTCCAGGCGTATCCCGCGCAGGGTCGGTGGTGACGAAGACGACCTCGATCGCGCGCCGGTCTCCGTACGCCAGATCGTCGAGCGCCGCGCTCAGCACCGCCATCTGCACCGGGCAAATATCCGGACACCAGGTGTAGCCGAAGAAGAGGAGCGTGAGAGACCCCGCGGCCTCGCTCCGGAAGTCGTACCGGCGTCCCTCGGTATCGAGGAGCGCGAACTCCGGCGCCTCGAAGGGGCGATCGAGGGCGAGGCCGCGCAGCCCGCCCGCGCCCTCCGCGCGGTCGATGCCCGCGTCGGGAGCCCCGCAGCCGAAGGTGGCGCCGGCAAACGCCGCGAAGACGAGGGTCGCACCTGTCCGGGAGCGTGTCATCGTTCGAGCGCGTCCTACGCGAAGAGAGCGGCGAGGGAGGAGGCGATGCCGTCCAGCAACCCCCGTATGTAGTCCAGGACGGGGAAGGTGTCCAGGACGACGAGGCCGGTCCCGATCACCGCGCCGAGGCCATAGCCGAGCCGAACGATCAGATCGAACTCGCGCTGGCTGATATCGCGTACGAGCCGCTCGATCCGCTGGATCGGGAAGTTCTCGATCTTGCTGGAGATCCGATCCGCGATCCGGATGCGCTCCGCCACCTCGGGCACGCGCCCGGCGACCCAGTCCCACGTGGGCGCGGCCATGGTGTCCGCGAGCCGCACGGCCGCGTCCTCGCGCAGGATGCGGTCCAGACGGCCGATCGGCGTGCGGAGGAGGCGGTCCGCGACCGGTTCGGCGATCGAGTCGAAGAGCGCGCGCCCGGCCTCGGAACGGAACCCCGCCGCGAGCGCACTCGCCACCCGGTCCGCCGGCACGGCCCCCAGCACGTCCGCCCAGCTGCGTTCGGCGAAGCGCTCGAGCAGTTCCTCGAGCTGGTCCATCAGGAAGGCTCGCGATCCGGGATCGCGGGCCGCCCCCACGAGCCACCCGGCGATCGAGTCGAGCGCGCTCTCGACCTGGGGGTCGCCCGCGACGCCGAACACCTCCGACGGGGGGTGTCGCAGGAACTCGACCACGCCTTCGTTGACGTTGCGGGCGATGGCCGTCTGCACCTCCTCTTCGCGCAGCACCTTTCCGAGGCGGTCGGCCCCCTCCGCCTCGAGCGTGTTCAGCGCGCGCGTCACGGTGTCTTCGGTGACGACGAGGCGGGCGACGACGCGCTGATGGAACCGGAGATCCTGCATGAAGCGGGCGAGCAGCTCGCCGATCAGCCGTTCGATCCGCTCGCGCGCCCCGGGATCGTCGAGAAGCCGGCTCAGCCGCTCGATGGCGACCGGGAGGTAGTCCCGGATGGCGTGTTCGAGCGCAGCCACCAGCCCCGGGGGGACGAGCTGCTCGAACGTCCGGTCCGATCTCAGCATGTGCCGCGCCGCCTCGTCGAGGTGACGCCGCACCGTGGCCTCGAAGGCCGCGGACTCGACCAGCCGCACGAGCCCGCCCTCGATCGCCTCCTGGACGGCCGCGCGCCGCTCCGGGTCGAGCGTCCGCGACAGTGGCGCCTCGCTCAGCGATTCGCGGACCGTGTCGAGGAGTCGGGACGCTTCTTCCCGCAACTCGGGCGAGTCGAGAGCGCCCGCGAGGAACTCCCGCCCCTCCGACAGGAGCCCCATCAGGAGTCGCCGAACCTCGACGAGCGCCGCTTCGGGCAGCAGGTCCGCCAGCGCCGGCTGCTCCCGTTCGGTCAGCTCGATGGCCAGTTCTCGCAGTCGCCCCTGAAACGCGGTCTCCAGTTGCTGCAGTTCGGAGGCGATGTCGTCCGGGGTCAGGAGGGTGCCGCCGACGACGTTCCCCACGGATTCGGCCAGCCGATTCTGGTTCTTCGGTACGGCGCCCTGCAGCCACCGGACCTTCCGGCCGAAAAATCGCGGTGGGCGGTAGGGGTGGAACAGCATCCAGACGGCGATCCGGTTCGTGATCCCGCCCGCAAGGGCTCCGAAGGCGACGGTGACGACGGCGCGCAGCCAGTCGATGTCCATCAGGGCGTGGGCAGCGTGGCCGAGAGCCCGGTGAAGTGGAACTCCTCGCCCCCGATACGGAGGACCGCCTCCAGGCGGACCGCGGACGCGACGCCCGGCACCTCGGTCGCGAGGGGTCGAAAGGTTCCCCACAGCTCCGAACCGGCGATCTCGAAGCGCCGCGCCGAGGCGGATGCGGGGTCGGGCGGCGCGAGCATCACCTCGCCCCAGGTGGCCTCGATTCCGTGCAGCCAGGTGTAGGCCACGGCGGGCTGCCCGAGCGCCCCGGCGTGGATGAGGAATCCGTTCCCGAGCGAGTCGGCGAAGAGAAGGGTCTCTCCCCCCTCGGCCGGCGCGGGAATCCGCAGCGCCCGGGCGGCCCGCCGAAAGAAGAGCATGCCGGGCAACGCCTCCGGCCCCGTCTGGAGGACGCCGATTCCGAGGGACTCCCGCTGCCCGGTCGGCCCCGTCCAGACCGACACCTGTTCGCCCGCCACGAGCCGCATGGCCTCCGCGCCTTCGTCGGCCCGGTCGGGCGGTCCGGTGAAGTGGAGGCTCACGACCTGGCCGGCGTCCCCGACGCGCACGGACATCCCGGGCGCGGGGAGCAGACGCCAGCCCGCGCGGGCCACCGCCAGCGTGTCCCGGGCCAGCAGGAGCGACCGCCAGGGGCCGCCATCGCTGACCTGGACCTCGTAGTCGCGCGACAGATGCGGCCCCCGCGCCGTCTGGTCGAACGAGCCGAAGAACGCGTTCCCGTCGCCGTCGGCGAAGAGCAGGTGCGTCAGATAACGTGCGTCCACCGGCGCCGCGAGCAGTTCACCGCCTGTTTCGTCGCTGCTCTCCGCCGTCCCATCGGGGGAGGGGCGCGCGCACGCGCACAGGATCGCGACCGCGCACGCCGCGGGGAACGGAAGCCGCCGGATCACGATGCCCCCGGGAGTGCCTCCGATGGGGGGCCGGGTTCGGAGGTTCCGGCGGACTCCGACAATCGGGCCGCCGGCCCGAGGGCCCGGTCGAGCCACAGCAGCATGCGCCGGATCCGACGCCGGTTGGCCCCGAGGTCGAAGTCCCTCCGCCGGGCCCGCGACAACGCATCCACGCGGGTGAGGCCGTTTGCATCCAGCGCGACCCAGACCGTGAGGTCGTCGACGAACCGGAGGACCGGGTTCACGCACATCACGCTGATCAGGCCGAGGTCTTCATCGCTGAGCGCGAGCTTCCACGACGGACGTCGCCGCACGTACCTCAGCAGTTCATCCCAGACGCACGCGAACGGCGCCTGGTAGAGCCGCGGCTCGGGTCCGTCCGGACGCCGCGTGTCCGCCGAGGTGCCGCTGACCTCGCCGGCTCCGGGCGACTCGGCCCATCCCTCCGTCATGCGGAATCTCCGTCTTGCCCGGTTGCCCGCGTCTTCGGCGGCCGGATAGCTTGCCGCTCGGTGCGGCCCGGTCGACGAGTCCACTCGACCCCCGTCCGCGGAGCGACCCCAAGGAGAAACCGACGGTTCGTCATGCAGGCCATAATACCTCTGGCGGGGAAGGGTACAAGGGTCCGTCCCCACACTCATTCCCGTCCCAAACCCTTGTTGCGCGTGGCGAATCGGCCCGTGCTCTCCTACGTTATCGAGCAGCTTCGCGCCGAAGGCGCCGACGATTTCATCTTCATTACCGGACACCTCGCGCCTCGGATTCAGGCTTGGATGACCGAGGAATTCCCCGGGCTCCCGGTCACCTACGTGGAGCAGGTCGCGCAGCGGGGGACGGCCGACGCGATCGCCCTCGCCGAACCGCATGTGACGGGTCCGGTTCTCATCGTGTTCGTCGATACGCTCTTCGACGCGGACTTCAGCGTGCTGCACCGACAGGCCGACGCCTCCGGCATCATCTGGGCCCGGGAGGTCGAGGACTATCAGCGGTACGGCGTCATCCTCACCGATGAGGCCGGGTATATGAAGCAGATCATTGAGAAGCCGGAGGAGCCCGTCTCGAAGCTGGCCAACATCGGCCTGTACTACGTCCGGGACCATGAACTGATGTTCGAAGGCGTTCGACATGTGCTGAATCAGGATCCGAATCTGGGTGAATATTTTCTCACGGACGCGTTCCAATACATGATCGACCGCGGCGCCCGTCTCTTTACGGCGGAAGTGGACGGATGGTTCGATTGCGGGAAGCCGGAGACGCTGCTGGAGACGAATCGGGTCATGCTCGAGCGCGGCCACGGAGACCGGCCGGAGCTTCCGGACTCGGTCTCGATCGAGGGCGCCACGGCGATCGCACCCGACGCCACGGTCGAGGCGTCCAGCCTCGGACCCAACGTGAGCATCGCGGCCGGGAGCCGCGTGCGGGGTTCGCGCCTCCGCGACGCGATCATCGGGGAGGGCAGCGTCATCGAGGACTGCGATCTCCGGGATTCCCTCGTCGGGGATCGCGTGGTCCTGCGGGGCGTGCGCGGGAGGGTCAACGTGGGAGACGACGCCGTCATCGAGGGGGGCCGCTGATGCGAGGTTGCGGCGCCGTGGCCGTCCGGGGCGGGAGGCTTCGGGATTGAACCACGACGATCTGATCTACGACTGGAACCGGCTTCCCCCGAGCCACGACTACGCCGCGACGACGGTCGAACTCAACGACGAGACGCTCCGCGACGGCCTGCAGAACCCGTCCGTCACGGACCCGCCGATAGAGAAGAAGATCGAACTCCTCCACCTCATGGTGGAGTTGGGGATCCACTCCGCGGACATTGGACTTCCCGGTGCCGGGCCGAGGGCGTACGAGGCGTGCCTCGCGCTGGCGCGCGAGATCGCCGACACCGGACTCCCGATCGACGTCACCCTGGCGGCCCGCACCGTCCGCGCCGACATCGAACCCGTGGCGCGGATCCAGGAGGAGAGCGGCCTCAAGCTCGAGGTCGCCACCTTCATCGGGAGTTCTCCGATCCGGCAGTACGCCGAGGACTGGGATGTCGAGCGCATCCTCGACGCCACCCGCGGCGCGATCGAGTTCGCCGTCAGCGAGGGTCTCGATGTGATGTACGTGACCGAGGACACCACGAGATCGCGGCCGCGCACACTCACCCGGCTCTTCTCCGCCGCGGTCGAGGCGGGGGCGCGGCGGATCTGCCTCGCGGACACCGTCGGCCACGCAACGCCGCACGGCGTACGCCGGCTCGTCCGCTTCGCGAAGGACTTTGCGGCCGGCACCGGGGAGCCCGTGAAGATCGACTGGCACGGTCACCGAGACCGCGGTCTGGGGCTCGCGAACGCCCTGGCGGCCATCGAGGAGGGCGTGGACCGGGTGCACGCCACGGCGCTCGGCATCGGCGAGCGGATCGGCAACGTCGAGATGGACCTGCTGCTCGTGAACCTCCACCTTCTCGGGACGCACGACCACCCCATCGACCGACTGGCGGACTACTGCCGCGTCACGGCGGAGATGTGCGGGATCGACATCCCGTACAACTATCCCGTGATCGGGGACGACGCGTTTCGCACGGGGACCGGGGTTCACGCGGCCGCGATCATCAAGGCCATGCAGAAGGGCGACCGCTGGCTGGAGGACTGCGTCTACAGCGGCGTCCCGGCCTCGCTCGTGGGGAGGAGCCAGATCATCGAGGTCTCGCCGGTCTCGGGACTCAGCAACGTGCGTCACTGGCTGAGCCATCACGGATACGACGCGGACGACGAGGCCCTGTGTACGGCTGTCTTCCGGCTCGCCAAGAAGTGCAATCACACGCTGTCCCGCGGCGAGATCGAGTCGGAGATCGCGCGCGTTCAGGCCGAGCGGACCTGAAGTGTCCGACGGAGCGATGCGCGAGATGCCGGGCGAGATGCGGGCGCGGGCCCCGACGGCGGCGGCGGCGCGGAGAGCCGCCGCGGGCGTCCTCCTGCTGCTGCCCGTGCCTCTGAACACCGGCCTGGCGGCGCAGGATGCGAGCTTCGAGCGCGTACCCACGCTTCCCAACGGGGTCCCCGTCGTAGTGTTCCCCGTGCAGTCGGCCGTGCCCCCCGCCGAAGGGGGCTGGGTCGGGGACACCGGGAGCGGACGCCGAGCGATCGACCTCCTGAACGCCGAACTCGCCTTCGCCTTCGGCGAGGAAGCGGGCGCGCGCGGCTGGGCGCTGGGGCCGGCGGTCGAGGCCCGGCTGGCGCGCAATCCCACGATCGGCGTCGATCCGCGTCGGCTCGCGTATCACGGGCTGCTGCGCGACCCCGGGCGGCGGCGACAACTCTACGAGCCGCTACACACGCAACTCCGTCAGGTGGCGTCCCTGTTCGACGCCCGTCTCGTGGTCCTGCCCCTCTCCGTCTGGTACCGGCGGGCGGACCGCGCGCCGGACGCAGGTCGGGCGGTGCTGCTCCTCGCGGTGATCGACGTGCGGCGCAGCGCGGTGCTGTGGCACGGCACGATCGAGGGAAGAGCCGCGGACGCCGCCTCCCCGGCCGCGCTCACGACGCTGGCGCTGCGCGTGGCCGATCAGCTGGCGCCTTCCTGACCGTGCCTCCGCTGCACACCGAGACACGCAGCGAGACACGCAACGAGATGCATGACGAGATGCATGACGTGACCCACGACGTGACGCTGCTACCGGGCGACGGGATCGGTCCGGAGATCTCGCGCACGGTCCTCGACATCCTCGAGGCCGCGGGCGCGCCCATCCGCTGGCACGAATGCGTCGGCGGCGTGACGGCCATGGAGACCGTCGGCGAGCCGCTCCCGCAGGCGACCCTCGACTCGATCGAGACCACCGCCGTCGCGCTCAAGGGGCCGCTCACGACCCCCATCGGCTCGGGCTTCCGCTCGGTGAACGTCGCCCTCCGCAAGCACTTCGACCTGTTCGCGAACGTCCGCCCGGCGGTCACGCTCCTCCCGTCGGCCCGCTATCCGGGCGTGGACCTCGTCATCGTGCGCGAGAACACGGAGGGCCTGTACGCCGGGATCGAGCACTTCATCGGCATGGAGAACGACCCCCGCGCGGTCGCCGAGTCGGTCATGCTCATCACGCGCTACGGATCGCGTCGCATCGTCCGCTTCGCGTTCGAGTACGCCCTCGCGCATGGGCGTCGTCTCGTGACCCTCGTCCACAAGGCGAATATCCTCAAGTACACACAGGGTCTCTTTCTCGAAGTCGGCCGCAAAGTGGCCGCGGAGTACGAGGGGAGGGTGGAGTTCGATGACCGGATCGTGGACGCCACCGCCATGCAGCTCGTGCTGGACCCCTACCGGTTCGACGTGATCGTGACCGGGAACATGTTCGGGGACATCCTCTCGGATCTGGCGGCCGGGCTCATCGGAGGACTCGGGTTCGCGCCGGGCGCGAACCTCGGCGAGCGGGCGGCGATCTTCGAGGCGGTGCACGGCTCGGCGCCCGACATCGCGGGGCGGGGGATCGCCAACCCGACATCGCTTCTGCTCGCGAGCTGCCTCATGCTCGACCATCTGGACGAGGCGTCGACGGCCGCCCGCATCCGGGCCGCGCTCCGCCGCACGCTCGACGAAGGGGTCGCGCGCACGCCGGACTTCGGCGGAACGGCCGGCACCGCCGAGTTCGGGGATGCGGTCATCGAACGGCTGGAGGGGGACACCGCATGATCGGGTCGCGACGCCAATCGGTCGAGGAGTTGCACTTCAAGGGGGGGGCCTGCGACGCCTGCGGCCAGGTGTGCCCGAAGGACCAGCTCGATGAGGATCAGTGGTGCGAGGCGTGTCGCCCGCTCATGGAGCGCCGCATGCGCCGCTGGCGGCACTTCATCGCCGCCCTCATCACGTTCCCGTTCGCCGTCTGGGTGGTGATCTGGATGGGGCGCTTCCCGCAGTTCGACTACCTGCCCCGCTTCGCCTGGCTGCTGCCGCTGTCGGCCGCGTACTATCTCGGCTTCCGCATCGGCCGCGAGGTCGTCAAGGGTTACGGACGATGGCGTCGCGGCCGCTAGACGGTCCGCGGCCGCCGGGGATGCGCGCGCTCGCGGGGCTGCCGGCCGCGGCGCTCGCCGTCATGGTCGGCGTCGTCCTCGTCGTCAACGCGCACCTGTTCGGCTGGCCGGGGGTGGCCGGCGGGGTCGCGCTCAGCGTCGGCGGCATTGCGCTCGGCGTTCACTGCTTCCGCCCCCGACCATCCGACGCCAACCGCGCGGCGGCCGCGGGCTGCTCCGACCCGGGAGAACTTCGAGAATGACCTTCGAGGGAGTGGACTACTTCAATCTCGACGCGCTCCTCGACGAGGAGGAGATCGCCATCCGGGACCTCGTCCGGGAGTGGGTGGACCGGGAGGTCATGCCGATCATCGGCCACCACTACATCGAGCGCACCTTCCCGCGCGAACTCATCCCCCAGATGGGGGAACTCGGCTTCCTGGGGGCGAACCTGCCCGAGGAATACGGGTGCGCCGGCCTCAACAACGTGGCCTACGGCCTCATCATGCAGGAACTCGAGCGGGGGGACTCGGGCATCCGCTCGTTCTGCTCCGTCCAGGGTGCGCTCGTGATGTATCCCATCTTCGCGTTCGGGTCGGAGGATCAGAAACGCGAGTGGCTCCCGCGGCTGGCCAGCGGTGACGCCGTCGGCTGCTTCGGCCTCACGGAACCCGACTTCGGCTCGAACCCCGCGGGCATGATCACCCGGGCGGTCGAGGACGGCGACGAGTGGGTGCTCAACGGCGCCAAGATGTGGATCACGAACGGGTCGATGGCCGATGTGGCCGTGATCTGGGCCAAGACCGGAGACCTCGACGATGTGGGCTCCATCCGCGGCTTCCTCGTCGAGACCGAGCGGGACGGGTTCTCCGCCCGTGACCAGAAGGGGAAGCTCTCCCTCCTCGCCTCGGACACCTCCGAACTCGTGCTCCAGGACGTGAGGGTGCCGCGGGCGAACCTTCTCTCCGGGAGCGGGGGGCTCAAGAGCCCGCTCAAGTGCCTCACGCAGGCGCGCTACGGGATCTCGTGGGGGGCCGTGGGCGCGGCGATGGCGTGCTACCGGGAGTCGGTCGAGTACGCGAAGAACCGCGTGCAGTTCGACGGGACCCCGATCGCCCAGACCCAGATCCAGCAGGTGCGGATCGCCGACATGCTGACCGAGATCACCAAGGCCCAGCTTCTCGTCCTCCGTCTCGGCCGCATGAAGGACGAGGGCACGATGCGGCCGCAGCACGTCTCGCTCGCGAAGCGCAACAACGTCGACATGGCGTGCGAGTGCGCCCGCGAGGCGCGGCGCCTGCTGGGCGCGAACGGGATCCTCGCCGAGTACGCTTCGATGCGGCACATGGCGAACCTCGAGTCCGTCTACACCTACGAGGGCACGCACGACATCCACTCCCTCATCCTGGGACACGACGCGACCGGGCTCCCCGCCTACAACTGACGAACGCAGGACGAGAGCCATGAAATGCATCACAGCCATCTTCGTGCCCGCCCTCCTCGTGGCGTGCACCCCCGAGCCCGGGGCCGAGGCCGCCGGACACCGCCTCCGGCTGACGGTGATGGGGGCGGACCGGGACAACGCCGAGGAGGTCTCGGAGGACCCGCCCACGGTGCGGGTCTACCGCTCCGCCGCCCATCCGTCGAGCGTCGAACTGCCCATCGCCGAGGGCTCCTCGTAACCCTGGTCGTGCAGAGGCCGTCCACTCCCGGGCTCTGGCCTGTCTCGCTTCTTCGCAGCACGTTTCTCCCGGTGCTCCCGGCAGACAACGATTCGCTCCATGAGGCCAAGACCATGACCCACGTTCGCCGTTTCTCCGCCAGTCTCGCCCTCGCCCTCGCGGCCGCCACGCCGCTGGCGGCCCAGCAACTCACGCCCGAGCAGTACGAGGGGCTGCGCGCCCGCCACATCGGGCCCGTGGGCAACCGCGTCTCCTCCGTGGCCGGCGTCCCCGGAGACCGCAACACGTACTTCGCCGGCGCGGCGACCGGGGGGATCTGGAAGACCGACGACGCCGGCCTCCACTGGCGGCCCGTGTTCGACGACCAGCCGGTGCACGCGATCGGCGCCCTCGCCGTGGCCCCGAGCGACCACGCGATCGTCTGGGCCGGGACCGGGGAGACCTCGATCCGCTCGAACGTCTCGATCGGGAACGGGGTGTGGAAGTCGACCGACGGCGGCGAGAGCTGGAGCCACATGGGGCTCGAGGGCACCGGCCGCGTGGGGCGGATCCTCATCCACCCCCGGGACGCCGACATCGTGTACGTCGCGGCGCTCGGCCACGCCTACGCGGAGTCCGACGAGCGCGGGGTGTATCGGACGATGGACGGCGGCGCCTCGTGGGAGAAGGTCCTGTTCGTGGACCGCGGGACGGGCGCCTACGAAATGGTCATGGATCCGGCGAACCCCCGGAAGATCTTCGCGACCATGTGGGACATCGATCTCAAGACGTGGAAGCGCGACAGCGGAGGGCCGGGGAGCGGGCTCCATCTGACGATGGACGGCGGTGACACGTGGACGGAACTCGAGGGGAACGGGCTGCCCACCGGCACTCTCGGGAAGATCGCCGTGTGCATGTCGGCCTCCGATTCCGACCGCGTCTACGCCCTCATCGAGACGAGCGACGGCGTGCCCATGGAGGGCTACGAGGCCGACACCGGCGAGCTGTGGAGCACCGATGACGGCGGCCGCACATGGCGGCTCGTGAACTACAGCCACAACCTCGCCTCCCGGCAGGCCTACTACACCCGCTGTGGCGTCTCCTCCGACGACCGGGACGAGATCTACTTCCTCTCCTCGAGCTTCAGCGTGAGCCGGAACGGCGGCGAGACGTACACCAGCTACAACTTCCTGGGCGGCGGTCCTCCGGGCGGCGACCCGGCCGCCCCGGGCTGGGACCTGCACGACATCTGGGTCGACCCCACCAACGCGGACCGCGTCTTCATCGGCGGCGACAGCGGCGTAGGCATTACGGAGAACCGGATGAAGTCGTGGTCCCGCATGCAGCTGCCGGTCGCGCAGATGTACCACGTCACGGTGGACAACGAGATTCCCTACAACGTGATGGGGAACCGGCAGGACGGGCCCTCCTTCCACGGGCCGTCGAACACGCGCTACACGGGATTCTGGGCGCGCGGCCTCATCCCGCGCGGCGACTGGACGACCGTGGGCGGGGGCGAGAGCGGGTTCGCCACCCCCGATCCGACAGACCCCAACATCGTCTGGTCGAGCGCCTCCGGAGCGGGCGCGCGCGGCGGCATCGTCGTGCGGCACGACAGGGCGCGCGGCCAGTTCCGCGACGTCGAGGTGTGGCCCGAGTCCACGGGCGGGTATCCGGCGGGCGACGTGCGCTACCGCTTCCAGTGGACCTTCCCGCTCCTCATCTCGCCGCACGACAACGAGACGATCTACGTCACGAGCCAGCATGTGCACCGCACGCGGAACCGGGGCCAGAGCTGGGAGGTGATCAGCCCCGACCTGTCGACGAACGACCGGTCGCGGATGACGATCTCCGGCGGCCTCACACCCGACAACATCGGCGTCGAATTCTGCTGCGTGATCTACGCCTTCGACGAGTCACCCCTGCAGCAGGGCGTACTGTGGGCCGGCACGAACGACGGCCTCGTCCAGGTGACGCGCGACGACGGGGCGAGCTGGACCGACGTCACCGCGAATATTCCGAACCTCCCGCCGGATGGGGTGGTGCGGAGCATCGACGCCTCCCGCTACGACGTGGCGAAGGCGTACATCACGATCGAGCACCACCAGGTCGGCGACTTCGAGGCGCGCGCCTACAAGACGGACGATTTCGGGGAGACGTGGACCCGGATCACGGACGGGGCCGACAACTATCCGGTTGACTACACGCGCTATCTGCTCGAGGACCCGGTGCGGCCGGGACTCCTCTACCTCGGGACGGAGACCAACGTCTACATCAGCTACGACGACGGGGAGAGCTGGCAGCTGTTCATGCCCAACCTCCCGCCGACGCCGTACTACGGGCTCATCATCCAGGAACACTTCAACGACTTCGTGGCCGGGACCTACGGCCGCGGCTACTGGATCCTCGACGACCTGGGCCCGGTCCAGCAGCTCACGCCGGAGATCGCGGCCTCCGACGCGCACCTGTTCGAACCCCGCGACGCGTACCGCTTCAACGACATCTCGGAGCCGATGGTGATGTTCGAGGACTGGTCCGTGGGCGAGAACCCGCCCAACGGGGCGTCGATCAACTACTGGCTCGCGGGCGGCGGGGACAGCGAAGTCCAGGTCCGGGTCGAGAACGCCGGCGGCGAGACGCTCGCCACCCTCGACGGCACGAATCACGACGGCTTCAACCGCGTGTGGTGGAACTTCCGGGGGCCGGACGCGAATCCGATCCTCTACCGGACGAAGCCGCAGTTCGCGGAGTGGATGCCCATGCCCGAGGTCTCGCGGCAGAGCGGCGGCGGCTTCTTCGGCGGCGGCGGCGGGCCCAGGCAGCCGCCGGGCACGTATGCCGTCACCCTCGTGGTGGACGGGGAGGATGTGGGGACGCAGGAGCTCGCCGTCCTCAGGGATCCCAACGCCGAGGGGTCCATGGCGGACATCCTGGCCCAGAAGGCGCTGCTCGACGAGATCGTCGCGGACCGGAACCGGCTCGCCGATGTCGTCAACCAGATCGAACTGTTGCGGCGCCAGATCCAGGACCTGCGCCCGGTGCTCGAGGAGGCGGGAGACGCCGAGGACGTGCTGGAGGCGGGCGACGCGCTCGACGCGCTCCTCATCGAGGTGGAGAGCGAACTCGTGCAGGTGAAGAACACGGGACCCGACGGGGTGCGCTGGCCGGCGATGGTCAGCGGTCGTCTGTCCTACCTCCAGGGCGCGGTGGGGAGCGCGGACTTCCCGCCCACCGACCAGCACGCCGAGGTGGCGGAGATCCTGAGCGATCAGGTCGACGAGGTGGAACTCCGGCTGCAGGAGGTGCTCACGGACGAGTTGGCCGAGTTCAACCAGATGCTCCAGCAGAAGGTGGGGCGCGTCATCACCACGGAATAGCACCGTTCACGGCAGACCGCGGGCCGCGGGAGGTCGATTCGGGTGACCGACCCCATCCGGGCCTCCCTCGAGCGCCAGGGATTCCTCGTCCTCGATGGGGGTCTGGCGACGGAACTCGAGGCGCTGGGCTGTGACCTGAACGACCCCCTGTGGTCCGCGCGGGCGCTCCTCAACGATCGCGAGGCGGTCCGTACCGCCCACCGCCGCTTCCTGGAGGCCGGGGCCGACTGCATCGCCACCGCCACCTACCAGGCGACTTTCGAGGGCTTCGCGGCCCGCGGCCTCGACGCGCGGGAGACGGCCCGGCTGCTGCGTAGTGCGGTCGAGGTGGCCGTCTCGGCTCGCGACGATTTCTGGGCCGACCTGTCGATGCCGGCCGGTCGTCTCCGGCCGCTCGTCGCCGCCAGCATCGGTCCCTACGGCGCCTTCCTCTCCGACGGGTCGGAGTACCGGGGCGACTACGGGCTCTCCGCGGCCGAACTCTACGACTTCCACGCCCCGCGCTGGGAGGTCCTCGCCGAGACGGAGGCCGATCTCATGGCCTGCGAGACCACCCCCTCGCTGGAGGAGACGCAGGCCTACTGCCGGCTCGCGGCCGTCGCCCACCGGCCGACCTGGATCAGCTTCCAGTGTCGCGACGGCGCGCACCTCGCGGACGGGACCCCGCTCGAGACCGCCGTCTCCCTGTGCGACGAGGAACCGCACGTCGTCGCCGTGGGCGTGAACTGCGTCGATCCGGGCTTCGCTTCCTCCCTCATAGCGGCGGCGCGCCGGTCGACCTCGAAGCCGATCCTCGTCTACCCCAACTCCGGGGAAGCGTGGGACGCCGAGGCGAAGCGGTGGACCGGCCCGGCGACCCCCCTGGACTGGGCCCGGAGCGCCATGGAGTGGCGCAGCGAGGGAGCCGACGGCGTCGGCGGCTGCTGCCGCGTCGGACCGGCCGCGATCGCCGCCATCCGTAGCGGGGCTCTATCTTGACCCTTTCCCGCCCGCCGGGCCGTCACTCCAGGGAGCTAAAGAGATGAGGGGCTGCATGCCCACACTTCGTGGCATCGCCGTCAGTACCATGCTTGCCGTGCCTGCCCTGCCTCTGCCTGCCCTGCTCCACGCCCAGCAGTCACCCAGGGCGCATGCGTCGGAGATCACGGCGCCTCCCGTCATCGACGGTCGACTCGACGACGATGCCTGGTCGGGCATCGAGCCCCTCGCGGGCTTCACTCAGCGCGAGCCCTCGGAGGGCCAGCCGGTGTCGCAGCCGACGGAAGTCCGAGTCGGCTATGACGACGCAGCCCTGTACATCGGCGCCTGGCTCTTCGATGAAGACCCGTCGGGCATCGTCACGGGCCAGACGTTGCGCGATGCCTCGCTCAACGATTCGGACGCCTTTGTCGTCGTGCTCGACACCTACCTCGACCGGCAAAACAGCTTCGTCTTCGGCACGACGCCGGCAGGCATCGAGTACGACGGCCAGGTCATCGGCGAGGGTGTGGGCGGCGGTGCGTACGGTGGCCGCCAGCAGCGCGGTTCGGCGGGCGGTTTCAACCTCAACTGGGACGGCTCGTGGGACGTCGCCACGACCAGGGACGATCGTGGCTGGTACGCCGAGATGCGGATCCCCTTCTCGACGCTCCGCTATGGCGCCGGGGGAGCGCAGGACTGGGGCCTGAATTTCGAGCGGAAGATCCGGCGCAACAGCGAGCAGTCGACGTGGGCCCGCCTGCCCAGGCAGTTCGATGTGTACCGGATCTCTCTGGCCGGAACCCTCGCGCTGGAGGCCCCCTCCAGGCGGACGGTTACGGTCAGCCCGTACGCGCTCGTGGGCGGCTTCAAGGACTACCGAGTCGGGTCGCCGGAGGTGGACTTCAGCCGTCAGATCGGGGGTGACGCCAAGATCGGCATCAATCAGAGCCTGACGCTCGATCTCACCGTGAACACCGATTTCGCGCAGGCGGAGGTGGATGACCAGCAGGTGAACCTCACGCGGTTCAGCCTCTTTTTCCCCGAGAAGCGCGCCTTCTTCCTGGAGAATGCGGGTACCTTCACCGTCGGCGCGGGCCGTTCGGCCGAGCTCTTCTTCAGCCGTCGCATCGGCCTCTCGGGCGGGCGGGAGGTGCCGATCCCGGCGGGTGCCCGGCTGACGGGCAAAGTCGGTGATTTCCAGATCGGTCTGCTCAACATCCAGACCGGCGAGGCCTACGACATCGACGACGAGACCGGCCTCCGCGCGCAGATCGCACCGGCCAACAACTTCGGCGTGCTGCGAGCCTACCGGGAGTTGGGGAACAGGTCACAGCTCGGAGCCATCTTCGTGTCGCGCCTCAACACCACCGATGCGGATGACCACAATCTCACCTACGGCATCGACGGCCGGCTCGGCATCGGGGACGCGCTGACGTTCGACGGCTGGGCGAGCATCACCACCACGCCGGCCCCCGCCGGGGAGGAAGCACCGGGGTCGGGGTTCAACGACGGCGAGTACGGCTTCGCCGGTGGCATGCGGTACGTCACGCGCGATTGGCAGGTCACGACCGGATACCGGCAGGTCGGCGACGCCTTCAACCCGGAGGTCGGCTTCGTCAACCGGCGCGACTACCGCCACCTGAACTTTCGCTTTCTGCGCCATCTCCGCACGGAGAGCGTGCCCTGGTTCCGCGAATTCCGACCCCACATCTCCGGGAACGCGTTCTGGACGCTGGGCGGCTTCAACGAGTCGTATCTCGTTCACTTCGACAACCACTTCGCCTTCGAGAACGGCGCGTTCCTCCAGCTCCCCGGCTTCAACCTCACGGGCGAGGGACTCGAGGAGCCGTTCGAGATCCGGGAGGACATCGTCATCCCGGCCGGTACCTACAACAACATCGACTGGGAATTCAGGGCGAACACGAATCGAGGCGCCCCACTCTCGATGTCGGTCGGATGGGAACTCGGCGGGTTCTACAACGCGACCCGCTTCGGCCCCAACGCGACACTCACGTACCGCTATCGCGACAAGCTCACCGCGAACGTCCGCGCGAACTACTTTGACGTACGCCTCGACCAGGGCAGCTTCACGACCGCCGTCGTGCAGTTCAACGCGTCATACTCGTTCACGCCGCGCCTGTATCTGCAGACCAACGTCCAGTACAACGGCGATACGAAGGACATCGGGAGCAACGTCCGGTTTGGGTGGCTCGACGGCCGGCACCGGGTTGTATATCGTGTGGAACGACACGAGTCACACCGGCTCGCTCGATCGCACGGGAATCATGGCGGGGCCGAAGCAGCGCCAACTCGTGGTCAAGTACAGCAGGCTGTTCAACCTGACCGGGTAGCCCGGCAGACGGGTCCTGGATACGGGGGTTTGCCGGAGAATCGGCACAGAATGCATCTTGGCCCGTATCACGTCTCGCGAGCCCCGAGGCGACGATTCCCTGGCGCAAGAGAAGCGAATCCCCATGTGGCATGAAAACATCCTGGGCACGATCGGCGGGACGCCCCTGGTCCGGGTGAACCGGCTGGCGGCGCACCTGCCGGGCACGGTTCTCGCGAAGCTCGAGTACTTCAACCCCGGCGGTTCCGTCAAGGACAGGATCGGGATCTCGATGCTCGAGGACGCCGAGGAGCGGGGCGCGATCGCCCCCGGCGGCACGATCATCGAGGGCACGAGCGGCAACACCGGCGTCGGCCTCGCGCTCGCCGCCATCGCGCGCGGCTACAAGTGCATCTTCGCGACCACGGACAAGCAGAGCCCCGAGAAGATCGCCATCCTGCGGGCCCTGGGGGCGGAGGTCATCGTCTGCCCGACCGCGGTCGCCGCCGACGACCCCCGCTCCTACTATCAGGTCTCGCGCCGACTCGCGAGAGAGACCCCCAACTCCTTCTACATGAACCAGTACGACAACCCCAACAACACGCTGGCCCACATCCGCACAACGGGCCCGGAACTGTGGGAGGGGACGGAGGGGAGGATCACGCACCTCTTCGTGGGCTCCGGGACGGGAGGCACGATCTCGGGCTCGGCGGCCTATCTCAAGGAACGGAACCCGGACATCCGGGTCATCGGCGTCGACCCGTACGGATCCGTCTACTGGAAGTATTTCCACACGGGAGAGTTCGACGAGGACGAGATCTATCCCTACGTCACCGAGGGGGTGGGGGAGGACATCCTCGCGGGCAACATGAACTTCGACATCGTGGACGACTACGTGCGCGTCACGGACCGGGAGTCGATGCTCATGACCCGCCGTCTCTCACGCGAGGAGGGGATGTTCCTCGGCGGCTCGTGCGGCATGGCGATGGCCGGCGCGCTCCAGTGGATGGAGGTGAACCGGAGCGGGATCGGCGAGGAGGATGTGCTCGTCGTCATCATGCCGGACGGCGGCTACCGTGCACTGGGGAAAGTCTACAACGACGTCTGGATGCAGGAGCACGGCTTCCTCGAGGAGGACGAGATCCTCACCGCGGGGGCGCTCGCCGCGCGCCGCTCGACGGAGAAGGCGCTCGTCTCGGCGCCCGCCGACATGACGCTGGACGCCGCGATCGGCGTGATGCGGGAACACGCGATCTCCCAGGTGCCGGTGATGGAGGGGGAGGAGGTCGTGGGCAGCCTCACCGAGCGGGACATCCTCCGCTTCCTCATGGGAGACCCGGACGCGCGGGCGCATCTCGTGCGCGACCTCATGGGCCCGCCATTCCCGGTGGTGGAGGCTTCGCGCCCCGTGCAGGAGTTCGCCAACCGGCTGCGCGGAGAGCAGCCCGCCGTGCTGGTGCGGGAAGAAGACGGCACGCTCGGCATCCTCGCCCGCTCCGACCTCATCTCGGCTCTGGGCGCGGGGAATGATCGGTGAGCGACCGGCGAGCCCTTGTCGAGCGCGCGGAGCTCGCCCGCCCAGACGTTCCCGCGGGAACGCCTTCGGCCCCATCGAGTCGGCTCTCCTTGAGCGAATCTCCAGCGGAAGCCTGCGCCGCCATGCTTGTATAACGATGGTATTGCTGTCATAATGCTGTCATGAGCATTCAAATCACCATCCGAGGCGTACCCGAGGAAGTGCGTGACCAGTTGAAGGTCCGCGCTGCCTCTCGCGGCCAATCCATGCAGGAGTATCTGCGCGGCGAACTGGAGCGAATGGTGGCGAAGCCCACCCTGGACGAATGGCTCCGGAAAGTTCGCCTTCGCAAGCAGGCGTCGACCAATCTCGTGACGACCGAGAACATCCTGCAGGCGCGGGACGCCGACCGGAAGTGACGGTCGTCGTTGATGCCCCGGTCCTCGCGGCGGCGGTAAGCCACCTGGGGCCGGATGGGATCTGGTCCGAGGCCGCCATGGCGGAAGCTCGCGAAGACCGTTCACTGGCCGGTCCCCAGATGGTCCTCGCAGAGGCCTGCAACGTTATGCGCCGGTTGGAGCTTGCCGAACGGATCGAGAGCCTTGAAGCCCGCCTCGCGCGGGATGATCTGCTGACGCTCGAGATCGAACTCGTCCCGTTCGAACCTCTTGCGGATCGCGCCTGGGAGTTGCGTCACAACCTCACGATCTACGACGGATGGTATGTGGCGCTCGCGGAGGCGCTCTCCTGCCCGCTGCTGACGCTCGACCGCCGACTCGCCCGGGCTGCCGGCCCCACCTGCCTGATCATCACCCCGCCCCCCTGCAGGTCGTACGCGAGCGCGCCGTCACGCCCCCATCGCGGTAATGATGATCATCAGGACGACTGGTCACGTCACCGAGAAGGTCCCCATGGAGCTCACGACTAGACACGAATACCTGAAGGCTTGTCGCATCCTTCGGCGAGCGGCGGGATTTGTCCGAAGCGGCTGGATTCAGGGCGACGCGGCAGCGGATGCCGATTGGTGCACATGCGATCCGGCAGACCCGGCGGCTGTCACGTGGTGCGCCGTAGGCGCGATCGAGGCGGCCAACGATACACGGCCGTATGCCGACAACGTTCTTATGGAAATGCTGTTGGAGGCCCACGTCGGCGACGCGGGGAAGTGGAACGATACGGAGGGACGGACGGCCTCCGAGGTGGCGGCGGTAATGGAAGCCGCAGCGGATGCCTCGAACGGTTGGGGCGTCTGGCAGGGGTTGGGTCGCAAACTGTTGGAGGCTCCGTGAGGCCTGATCTCCGGAGGATCTCAAGGGCCGAGGGCAAGGGTGGGGAAGGCCATGGAACGCGACTCCTGGGCCCGGGCTGGCGCGCCGAGTTGGCAAGAGTGGTCACGAGCGCCCGTCGATCCATGGTGGTGGCAGTCCCTTTCATCACGTACGAAACAGCTGTGTGGTTCCGCCGCCAGATAGCGGGCGACGTTGATCTCGTCACGCTCGCAAGCATTAGGGCCGATGCAATCGCGTCGGCCGGGCTCGACATGACCGCCCTACTTCATTTGGCCGAGCGTCCGGATAAGGCGCACGTGATCGCGCTTCCCAACCTACATGCGAAGGTCTTCGTAGCCGACGAGAAGGCGGCGATCGTGACGTCGGGCAACCTCACGCGCTCTGGCCTCGACAGGAACATCGAATACGGCGTCCTGCTACGCGAACCGCAGCTGGTTCGCGCGATTCGTGCCGACTTGAGCTCTTTCGCCAGCTTAGGGAATCAGGTCAGCCGACGTGAGCTTGCCGAACTCGTGTCCCTTGAGGTCGATCTCCGCCATGCCAAGAAAAAGGCCGAGGCCGATACGGATTCCGAGGCAAGAGCGAGGTTCAGGGAAATCATGCGGACTGCCAGACCGTGGTTCGTCCGGGCACATGTCGGAAGCAGAAGTGCGAACTCCGTCTTCGGTGAGGCGATTCGCTTTGTGCTGGCGCGGGGACCGCAACCTACAACTGCGATCACTCAGGAGGTGAGTCGGCTGTTACCGGATCTCTGCGACGATTCCGAGGAACTCGTCATCAACGGCGAGCGCTACGGGAAGGCCTGGAAGCACCGGTTGCGGAACGCGCAGCAATACCTGAAGCGGAGAGGCGCTGTGACATACGACGCGGGCACAAAGCTCTGGGCCTTGCGATAGAGCCCCGCCCCGCGCCTCAACCTTCGCCCGGGAGGGAGTAGAGGTGGGCGGTCACTGCGGCGGCGACCAGCAGCAGGAGGGCCACCAGCCAGAGGTGTCCGGCGGCGAACACCGCCGACGCGAGGATCGTGCTCCACAGGAAGATCGCCGCGCCGCGCCGCACGCGGGTGGAGATCACGCCGCGCTCCCGGTAGGCGGCGATATAGCGTCCGAACACCCGGTTCGCGTACAGCCAGCGCTCGGCGCGCGGAGAGCTGCGCGCGAAGCACCACGCGGCGAGGAGCAGGAAGCACGTCGTGGGCCAGATCGGCACGACGATCCCGATGATGCCCGCGCCCACGCTGAGCGCCCCGATCCCCAGGTAGACGCCGCGCCGCACCGGGCCGGGCAGCGCACGCGCGGCGCGCTCGACCGCCCTGTGGTCGACAGGGCAGCGGGCGGACGGCCGCGGGGTGCCGGGTCGGCCGTGGGGCACGCCTGGACTCGGTTTCATGTCGTTGGCGTCGCTGGTGTCATCGGTGTCGTCAAAGTCGTCGGACGAGGGATCATGCGCCCGGGAGGACTCGAACCCCCAGCCTTCTGATCCGAAGTCAGACGCTCTATCCGGTTGAGCTACGGGCGCGGGCGGCGCGAGGCGAAAACGGTAGGCGCAGCCCGCGTCCGATGCAACCGAACGCCGCATCCGTGTCGTACCCCCGTCGCCGTCTCCGGGTCGCACCCGGCGTCCGGTCCGGGCTAGATTCGGGGACGCATTCCAACAGACCCGGAGCGGAACGATGCGAAGACTGCGAACCCTCTTCCTCCTCGGCGCGCTGGCCGCCGGCCCGCTGGCGCTCGCGATGCCCGCCCCCTCCCTCGCCCAGGGCCGCGCGAACGTGGCCATGACGGAGAGCTGGCCCGAGGCCGATTCCGACGATGTGGAGTCGATCGACAGCATCCTCACCGCCCTCTACGACGTGATCTCGGGTCCGGCCGGCGAGGCGCGGGACTGGGACCGGTTCACGTCCCTGTTCATACCGGAGGCCCGGCTCATCCCCACGAGACGATCCGAGGCCGGCGAGCACGGATACCGTGTCTGGAGCCCCGGCGAGTACGCCGCACAGGCGGGAAGTTCGCTCGAGCAGAACGGCTTCTTCGAGCTCGAGATCGCCCGCACCATGGAGCGCTTCGGGCCCGTGGTGCACGCCTTCTCCAGCTACGAGTCGAAGCGCAACGCGGAGGACCCCGAGCCGTTCGCGCGCGGCATCAACTCGATCCAGCTCATGCACGACGGCCGCCGCTGGTACGTCGTCACCATCTACTGGGCCGGGGAGCGACCCGACCTGCCGATCCCGGAACGATATCTGCCCTCGCCAAACGGAGGAGGTGCCCCATGAGGTCTTCCCCGCATTCTCCGCGCGCCGCCGCGTGGATCGTCACCGCCTCGAGTGCCGCGTGGATCGCCGCCGCCGCGATCGCCGGCGTCGGCGCGGCGCCGCTCCAGGCGCAGAACCTCGCCCGCTTCGAGCCCGTCCCCGCGCGGGCGAACGACTTTCCGCTCACCCTCGAGTCGATCATGCGCGGCCCCGAGCACATCGGGCAGGCGCCCGCCGGGGTGAAATGGTCCGATGACGGCGAGTGGATCTACTTCCGCTGGCTCCCGGGCGGCGGGGAGTGGCACGACACGCCCTCGCTGCACCGCGTACGCGCCACCGGCGGCACCCCCGAACGCATCGACGACGAGACCGAACTCGAGCTGGGGCCGGTCCTCGCGTTCGGGGACGTCTCTCCCGACGGACGCTGGCGGGCGACGTCCTTTGACGGCGACATCTACCTGATCGAGCGGGCCACCGCCGCCGCGCGCCGGCTGACCCACACGGAGGCGGGCGAAACCGGCCCGGTCTTCTCCGGAGACGGGGTCTCCATCTTCTTCCACCGCGGGAACAACCTGTTCGCGTTCGACATCGACGACGGCGAGATCCGGCAGCTCACCTCCATCGGCGGCCCCGAACCCGCCGAGGAGCCCGAGACCGAAGGGCACGGGGCCTTCCTCGAGGAACAGCAGCGCGAACTCTTCGAGCACATCCGCGTCCGGGAGATCCGCGAGGAGCGGGCCGAGGCGCGGCGGGAACTCCGGGAATCCGGGCGCCGCGAGACGCTCCACCTCGCGCAGGGCGAGAACGCGCAGGGGTTCGTCGCCGATCCCACCGGGAGCCGGGTCGCGGTCACCGTCTCGCGCGGCGGCTTCGACGGCGACGGCCGGCGAACGGACATCCCGCTCTGGGTCACGGAGTCGGGCTACACCGAGAACACCGAGATGCGGGCCAAGGTCGGCGACGAGCAGAGCGTCTCCCGCCTCGCGGTCGTGAGCACGGCCACGGGCGAAGTCGACTGGCTCGACCTCACGGCCGACGGCCCGGACGCGGGAGCCGGGTCGGAGGCGGACTCCGAGGACGACGCGTCGGAAGACGCCGACGACGACCGGCTTGCCGTGGCGAGCTTCGCCGGCTGGGACGAGACGGGCGCGTACGGGCTCGTCTTCGCGGTCGACTACGACTACAAGACGTGGCGCCTCTACGCCTACGAGGCGGCCACCGGCGAACTCACGCTCCTCGACACGCTGTACGACGAGGCGTGGGTGGGCGGTCCCTGCTTCGGCTTCCAGGGCGCGGGCTGCATGGGCTGGCTCCCGGCGGAGGAGGCGGGCGCGATGCCGCGCGCCTGGTACGTGAGCGAGGCGACCGGCTACGCGCACCTGTACGCGATCGACGCGGACGGCGGGAACCGGGAGGCGCTCACGGCCGGCGACTGGGAGCTCCTCGGCGCAACGATCCCGGACGGGTGGGACGCGTTCCTACTCCAGACGAGCGAACTCTCCCCCTTCGACCAGCACCCGTGGCGGATGGACTTCGACGGCTCGGACCGCGTGCAGCTCCTCGACGGAGAGGGCTCGTTCGCCGTCACGCCCTCGCCCGATGGCCGGCGCTTCGCCGTCGTGCATTCCCGCTCGAACCGACCGGCCGAGCTGTACGTGGCCGACGTCGGGCCGGGCGCCGACATGACGCAGGTCACGACCACGCCCACGGAGGCGTGGCTCGGCTTCCCGTGGCTCCGGCCCGGGATCATCCACTTCGAGGCCCGGGACGGCGTCGACGTGCCCGCCCGCATCTACCGCCCCTCCGACTTCGGGGTCGAGGCGAACGGCGCCGGCGTCGTCTTCGTGCACGGGGCGGGATACCTGCACAACGTCCACAACTGGTGGTCGAACTATTACCGCGAGTACATGTTCCACCACTTCCTCGCGGCGCAGGGCTACACCGTGCTGGACATCGACTACCGGGGCTCCGCCGGCTACGGCCGGGACTGGCGCACCGCGATCTACCGGCACATGGGCGGCTGGGACCTCTCCGACCAGGTGGACGGCGCCGAGTACCTCGTGCGCGAGGAAGGCGTCGAGGCGGGCCGGCTGGGGATCTACGGCGGCTCCTACGGCGGGTTCATCACGCTCATGGCCCTCTTCACCGAGCCCGCGGCGTTCGCGGCGGGCGGCGCGCTGCGCTCCGTGACGGACTGGGCGCACTACAACCACTGGTACACGAGCCGGATCCTCAACCTCCCCCACGAGGACGAGGAGGCGTACCGGCAGTCCTCCCCCATCTACTTCGCCGAGGGTCTCGAGGGGCACCTCCTGATGGCGCACGGGATGTACGACACGAACGTGCACTTCTCGGACGTGGTGCGGCTGGCGCAGCGCCTCATCGAACTCGGGAAGGAGAACTGGGAGATGGCGGTGTACCCGGTCGAGAACCACGGTTTCGCCGAGCCGTCTTCGTGGGCGGACGAATACCGCCGGATCTACGACCTGTTCGAGCGCGTGATCGGCGGCCGGCGCGCCGCGTCGGCGGACGGGGCGGGCGGCTGAGCCGACCCCTCGCGGCGGGGCTCGCGGTCGCGGGGTTCGCGCTCGCGGGCCTCGCGCTGGCCGCGTGCGGGGCCCCCGACCCCGGCCCCTGGGTCGAAGCGGACGGCGTCCGCTGGCGGGAGCTGCGGCCGCGCGGCTCCACCGGCTTTCGGCCGCTCGACGCCTCCTCGCTGGGGGTCACGTTCCGCTACGAGGTCGAGGAGGAGGCGCGCCTTCGGAACCGCGTGCTCGCGGAAGGGCAGGGGGTGGCGATCGGGGACGTCGACGGGGACGAGCGGCCCGATCTCTTCTTCGCCGGCTTCGGCGGTCCCAGCGCGCTGTACCGAAACCTGGGCGGGTGGCGCTTCGCCGACGTGACGGCGGTGGCCGGCCTCGCCCTCGAGGACGCGATGGCGCGCGGGGCCGTCTTCGCCGATCTCGACGGGGACAGTGATCTCGACCTCGTCGTCACCGTGCACGGCGGGCGCAACCGGATCTTCCTCGGCGACGGGATGGGCCGCTTCGACGAACTCGAGGACGCGGGGCTCGCGGGCGACCGGGCGAGCACGACCGCCACCCTCGCCGACGTCGACCGCGACGGGGATCTGGACCTCTACATCGCGAACTACAAGACGCGGCAGGTCGACGACCTCCATCCGCCCGGCGTGCTCGACATCAACCACCTCCGACGGGGCGAGGACGGCGGGCTCTTCATCCCACCCGAACTCCGCGAACTGTACGAGGAGCACTACCGCGTAGAGTTCGACGGCCGCTTCGTGCGCCGCTTCGAACTCGGCGAGCCGGACGAGTTCTACATGGGGCTGGGGGACGGCCGCTTCGCGCCGGCCGCGCTGGCGGGCGCCCCTCCGGGTTCCGCCCCCACCGCGGCCGGAGAGGTCCGCGACTGGGGCCTCGCGGCGCGCTTCAGCGACTGGGACGCGGACGGCGATCCCGACCTCTACGTGGCGAACGACTTCAACAGCCCCGACGGGATCTGGATCAACCGCGGCGACGGGTCGTTCGAGGCGGCCCCCGCCGAGGCGATCCGCACGACGAGCCTCTCCTCGATGGCGGTCGCCGTCGGGGACCTCGACCGGGACGGCGATCTCGACCTCCTCACGACCGACATGCTGGCCCGCGACCCCGCCGCGCGCCTCACGCGGACGGCGAGTTTCGAGGCGGCGCCCGAGCCTCCCGGGCTGACCGGGTCGCGGGTCCAGGTGAACCGCAACACGGTCCAGCTCAACCGGGGCGACGGCACCTTCGCGGAGGCCGCGTGGGAGCTCGGCCTCGCGGCCTCGGACTGGACGTGGGGAGCCCTCGTCATCGACGCGGACCTGGACGGTTGGGACGATCTCCTCGTGACCACGGGTCACGCCTGGGACCAGCTCGACGGCGACGCGAACGCGCGCATCGCGGCCATTCCGGGGCTCCCGGCCGAGCAGGCGTTGCGCATGTTCCCACCGCTGCCGCAGCGGAACCTCGCCTTCCGCGGCGGGGCGGGCCGCTTCACGGACGTGAGCGACCGCTGGCGCTGGGGGGAGGAGCCCGACATGTCGCACGGGCTCGCCGCCGGGGACCTCGATGGCGACGGCGATCTCGATGTCGTCGTGACGCGCCTCGGCGCGCCGCCGCTCGCGTACCGGAACGAGTCCGGCGCTCCCCGCGTCCTCGTGCGGCTGCGGGGCCCCGAGGGGAACACGCGCGGGATCGGCGCCCGGGTCGGTCTCGAGGGACACGACGCGGGCGTCCAGTTGCGGGAGATCACCGCCGGAGGGGCATACCTCTCGTCCTCCGAGCCCGCGGCCGCCTTCGCGGCGGTGCCGGACGCGGAGATGACGCTGACCGTCGACTGGCCGGACGGCCGCCGCACCCGGCTCGAGGGCATCGTCGCGAACCGTGAGTACGTGATCGACATCTCCACCGCGCCGGCCGCGCCCGGGGCCGGGACCCCGCGCGCCGCCGCCGCCGGCGATCCGTCCCCGGCGCCGGGCCCGGCCGCGCCGCACTTCGAGGATGTCTCGGACCTCCTCGGGCACCGGCACGTCGAGTCGCCCTTCGACGACCGCGCGCGGCAGCCGCTCCTCCCGTACTCGCTCGACCGGCCCGGTCCGGGCGTGTCGTGGATCGACGTTGAAGCCGACGGGGATGCCGACCTCGTGGTCGGCAGTGGGCGGGGGGGCAGCCCGGTCCTGATGCGCAACGTCGGGGACGGTTTCGCCGCCCCGCGGGCGCTGACGCCCGCGCTGGAATACGACGCCACGGCCGTGCTGCCGCACGAGACGGGCGGCGGAGGCGCCGCGCTGCTGATCGGCCTGAGCGCCTACGAAGCCGCGACGCCCGCGGCCGCCGCGGCCGTCCCGGCGGTCATCGCGGCGCCGCTCGGCGCGTCCGCGCCGGCACCCCCGCTCATCGACCCCGCCAGCTTCGCGACCGGGCAGCCCCCCGTCGCGACCGGCCCCCTCGCGCAGGCCGACATCGACGGCGACGGGGACCTCGACCTCTTCGCCGGGGGGCGCGTCGCCCCCGCCGCCTGGCCGGCCCCCGTCGATTCGCGGCTCCTGGTCAACGACGGCGGCGTGCTCCGGGCGGATGCGGAGCGCTCACGAGCCTTCGCGCGCCTCGGCCTCGTCTCGGGCGCCGTCTTCACCGACATCGATCTCGACGGCGACCCCGATCTCGCCCTCGCCCTCGAGTGGGGGAGCGTCCGCGTATTCCGAAACGATGGGGGCCGCTTCACCGACGCGAGCGATGCCCTCGGGCTCAGCCGTCTCACCGGCCGCTGGAACGGGATCACCGCCGGCGACTTCGACGAGGACGGCCGGCCGGACCTCGTCGCGACCGGCTGGGGTTCGAACCTCGAGGTGCCCGCGGCCTACTCGCTCCTCTACGGCGACATGAATCGCGACGGCGTGGTCGACGTCGTCGAGGCGCGCTCGGAGTCCGGCGTGTGGCGCCCGATCCGCGGCCGCGACGCCCTCGCCGTCCCCGGCGGGATCTCCTCGCTGCTCCGCGTCACGTACGAGCGCTACGGGAGCGCGCCGCTCACGGAACTGATCGGCGGGCTCGATCCGGGCACCCGACTCGACGTCAACGAACTCCGGCACACCGTGTGGCTGAATCGGGCCTCGGGCTTCGAGAGCGCGCCGCTCCCCGCGCCGGCCCAGCGCGCGCCCGCGTTCGGGGTCGCGGCGGGAGATCTCGACGGCGACGGGCACGAAGACCTCGTCCTCGCGCAGAACTTCTACGCCGGACGCTCCGGTGTGCCCCGCTACGACGCCGGGCGCGGGCTGTGGCTGAGAGGCGACGGGGAAGGGGGCTTCGAGCCGGTCCCGGGCCACCTCTCCGGGATCGCGGTGTACGGGGACGCGCGGGCCGTCGCGCTGGCGGACTACGACCGCGACGGGCGGGTGGACGTGGCCTTCGGCGTCAACGGGGAGGAGACCCGGCTGTACCGCAACGCGGGCGCGGCCCCCGGCCTGCGCGTGACGCTCGAGGGAACCCCCGGAAACCGCCGGGCCATCGGCGCGCGGCTGCGCCTCGAGTACGGGGACGGGTCCTTCGGTCCGGTGCGCGAGGTCCGGTCGGGCGAGGGCTATCTGGCCCGCCACGAGTCCGCGCAGACGCTGGGCGTCGCGCCGGACCCGCGGACTCCGCCCCGAACTCTGCACATCGTTTGGCCGGGCGGCGAACAGACCGCCATCGCCGTCCCCCCGGGGGCCCGCGAACTTCGCGCCTCGGCCCCCGGAACCGCCCCGGTGCCTGGCAGCTAGCGGATCCCGAGTCCCAACGTGATGACGACGTCGTTCTGGAGCTTCGACTCGCCCGTCGCGCCGGCGATGTAGAACGAGGCCATGTCCCGCACTTCACCGCGGAGCCAGACGGACTCCGACAGGGAAACGCGCAGCCCCGCCGCGATTGTCGCCGCGGGATCCGTGGCGCTGATCTCCGGCACCGCGCGGGCGGCGAAGCGAAGCCGCCGCAGCCCGGCGCCTACCGAAGCATAGGGTTCGAGCAGCCCCGTCGAGCCCGACGAGCGAAAGCGGAAGGTCAGGCTGGCCATCCCCGTCATGTACTCGATCTCGCCGAGGCTCCGGAAGTTCCTGCCCGGTCCTCCACCCCCCACGGGGTTCAGTATCGCGGGCGAGTAGAGACCCATGAGCCCGATCCCGACCACGCGGGAGGCCCACCACGTCACCTCACCCCCCATCAGGAGGTCCGGAGGAATCGCGGTGCCGTAGGTGGACTGATCTTCCGTGAGGTTGCTGAGCGGCTGGAGGACGCCGACAAAGCCGAGGAATTCGGGACCCGTGTCCTCGCCGGGCGGGGGAGCGGGGGTTATCTGGGCCGACAGGTCCGAGATTCCGGACCCGCACAACAGGAGCCCTCCCAAGAGAAAAAGTCTGCTGGTGAGGCGCGTCATCTGGTTCTCACGATCGTGATCTGCGGTTCCGCGGTCTCGCCGGGCGCGGCGCCGGAGCCCGTCCGGATCGAGATCGACAGGGCCGGGGCGTCCGCCTCGGAGGCGAGCGAGAAGTACTGCACGTTCGACGCTCCCAGGTCGATCTCCATGACCCTGGTTTCAAACTCGAGCCGCTCGGCCCGAAGCGAGAAACCGGTCGATGGAAAGGCCGGGGCGTCGACATCCCGGTCCAGGGACGCGAACACGCCACGCAGGTTCCACGTTGCCGGATCGGGCGGCGGCGCGACTCCCGTCTCTTCGGCGACCTCCGCCGCGGGATCGGGGTCCGCCTCTCCCCCGGCCTCCGCGTCCCCGGCCGCGTCGAGCGCCAGCGCCACCGAAACGCCCGCCAGGATGTCCGCCCACTCGCTCCCCGTGACGCGTTCGAGGTTCGCGATCCCCCGGGCGTGATTCTGGCCGCCGCTCGCCGCTGAACGGAAGAACGCCCGTTCATCCCCGCCCGCCCGGTCCGCCAGCCAGCGCAGGAGGAACCAGCCGAAGCCCCGCATCTGCAGACTGCCCACGCCCTCCGGGTCTGCCTGCGGGATCGTGGGCGCTCCCGCCGTCCCGAGCATGTAGAGGCCGAGATTGAGGAAATTGCGGCGCAGATAGGTGTCGAAGATTTCGAGCCTCTCGGGCGTGTCCGACACCTGGTCGAAGGTGAGACCGCCGCCCACCCCGAGTTCGAGCGCGGTGAGCCCCGCCACCTCCTCGGCCAGGCCCGACAGGGCCTCGTCCAGCCATACCTCCTCGGCCGCCGCGAACCCCATCGACGAATGGAGCGCCCGGCGCCCCACGCTGATCAGATGCTGCAGTTCGTGCGCCACGAGGACCGGGGCGTTCCGGAGCAGGCTTTCCGTCGGGATCGCGCGGCCGACGCTCCCCTCGGGGTCGGCGCTCACGCTGTAGATGATCTCGGCCTCGTTGCTCGCCGGGCAGATCTCGCCAGCCGGTTCCGGCGTCCCCTCGCCCCCGCGTCCGGAAGCCGCGAGGTCCGCGGGGAGAGAGAACCCGCCGACCCCCGTTTCCCCGTCGAGCCCGTTCACGGCCGGCGTGAAGAGGACGACGACCCGTCCGTTGCGGTCGATGTCCTCGAGGGGCCCGAAATAGGAGGTCGTCACCGGCAGGACGGTTCGGTCCAGTTCGGCCGCGAGCGCGAGCCACTCCTCCGTGCCCGGGCCGCCCGGCGGGGCGGACAGGTCCTCCACGAGGAGCACCCGTTCGCCCACCGCGCGCACCGCGCCCCGCAGGGGACGGGTGAGGTCCGCGCAGTCGGCCACCCGTTCCGGACCCACGGGGAAGAAATAGTCGAGCGTGTCCCCGACACCCGCAACCTCGATCCCCGGCAGCGGGTCGGCCGCCCGGAAGGGGGCGATCCCCGATTCGGCGAGCCGGCCCAGCGTCCGCGAGCGGATCCCCGCGTCGACGCCCAGCGCCTCGAGCGCCGCCTGCTCCAGGTCCGCGCCGATCGGGGCTGGCGTGATCTCGGTCGGGGGCCCCTCTCCGGACATGTTGGCGGGCGTCCGCGTCGTCACCCGCATCGGAAGCCGCCGCGCCGCGACCCGGCCCGTGTTGCCGATGATGAGGCGGAACTCCCGCCCCATCTCGCCGGGCGGGAAGTGCACGCATTCGACCTCGACCGGTCCGCGCAGCGTGAGCGCCTCGCCGACATCGAGGTCCACGAGCCGCTCGGCCGGATCGATCGAAAGGCGGAGGCCGTTGCTGTACTCCGGCCCCACGAGCACGCGCACGCCGACCTCGCGCTGCGGGAGACACGTCTCCGAGAACGCCGGCACCTCGATCGTCAGCTCGGTTCCTGTCGAGCTGACCACCGGCGCCCGCTCGCCCTCGATACGGACCTGGTTGTCGTCCGCCACCGCGCTGAACCCGCGGCCGAACAGCACCGCCCGCGCCCCGGCCGCCAGCCGCCCGTTCCCGACCGAATCCAGCTGCACGAGTCCGTCGACCGCCTCCAGAGCGGTGGCGGTGAACGAGACCGTATCCGAGTACACGCCGCCCGTGGCGAACACGTCGACGCGGTACTCGCCGGGTTCCAGCCCCAGGGTGAACACCGCCTGCCCCAGACCGTCCGCGTCCGTCACGACGATGTCGTGGGTCAGCGCCCCCGACGAGGCCCCCGACGAGCCCGCGACCTCCGCCGATCCGCCCGGCGGCTCCACCGGCACGCCGGCCACCTCCGCCGGCGCTTCCGGCGGCTCGCGCGGCTCCACCGGGTCTTCGTTCAGCGCCGCCGCCCGGAAGGCGACCTGCACACCCCCGGCCGCGACCCCGTTCGTCGTCTCCGCCCGGATGGAGAACGCAAGCGGCAGCTGGCTGCCGGCCTCGGCCCGCTGCCCGTCGCCCTCCACGAGGCTGAGCCTGACCGTGTCCGCCGTCACCGCCAGCACGAGGAAGTGGAGCGGCGCGACGTTCGCCGCGCTCGGGATGTCCACCCGGATCTCCGCTTCCCCCGGCGTCGGCCCTGCGCGGTAGACCGATTCCGCGAGACCGTCCTCGCCCGCGACCGCGACGCTCGGGGAAAGCTCGCCGTCACCGCGAACGATGTTGAATCGGACCGGGGCCCCTTCGACGGGGTTTCCGAGCGCATCCTCGACCCGGACCGCGATCGGGGGATCGATGCTCTCGCCGGTCGCGATCGTGTCGACGGGCATGGAGACGGACACCAGCGCCGCCGGGGGAGACCCGACTTCCGTGCTCCCGTCCCCGCACGCGCCCGCGAGTACCGCCAGCGCCGTCAGCAGCCCGATGCGCCTCGCCGCCCTCATCGCGGCTCGACCTTCCAGAAGGCGATGCCGCCGGCCTGCTTGCCCACGTCGACGCTGGCCGCTCGCACGCCCTCTTCCAGATCGATCACATCCACCGTGCCCGGCTGGCCGCCGACCCCCTCCACGCTCACGAAGGCGTATCGCGAATCGGGCGAGATCGCGATCCCGTGGGGCAGCGTGCGCGTGTTGGGCACCCGGGCCACCTCCTCCCCGCTGGCCAGATCCCAGACGCCCGTCGCCTGCCCTCCCTTGTAGGTCACCACGAGGCGCGCGCCGTCCGGTGTCACATCGAGGTTGTACGGGCCTTCGCCGGTCTCGAACCGCCGCAGGAGCCGCCACGACTCGACATCGATCTCCAGCACCTGTGCGTTCCGGTTGCACGCGACGTAGACACGTCGCCCATCCACGCTCGGCTGCGCCCACGTCGGGCTGCAGACCGGCGCCCCCGCCGGGCGGGTAGGCATCCAGTCGTGCGGCCACGGCTGCTCGGCGCCGGGGGCGAGATGGAGGCGCCGGGCCACCTCGAGCCGGTGCGCGTCCACTTCGACCAGCAGCTCATCCATCATGCACACCGAGTAATGTCGCGATCCGTCGGAGGTGAGCCGGGACCCGTGCGGCATCGTGCAGGTCGGGATCTGCGCGACCTCGATCATCGCGCCCACGTCGACCACCGACACCGAGCTCGGCTCGTGCTCGCCGTGCAGGTTGAAGTTCGCCGCGAAGAGCAGGCCCGCCGGCGTCACCTGCATGGTGGCCGGGAAGAAGCCGAGTTCGGCGCTCCCCGCGGGGCGGTTCGTGGCCGTGGAATAGGCGACGACCACGCCGAAGGGGTTGCCGTGCGCGAGCGTGACGTACCAACGCTCGCCATCGGGGTCGACCGCGAGCCCGTGCGGCCCGTCGATCTCCGTCGGAAACCGTCCCACGAAGACGGAATCCACCAGCGACGCAACGGTTCCATCGAACCGGATGAGATCGACCCGATCCTCCGATTCGGCCGCCACGTAGACGTAATACGACAGGCCGTCGGGACTACCGTCCTGGCCAGCCGCGCCCGGAACCGGCGCGACCGCGCAAGACAGCACCCACACGGCGGTCGCCCCGCGGAATGTTGTGACCTTCGACTTGTGCATACGAGTTACGTGCGTTCGCTCTTCCTCCGGTGAAATCGGACGCCCTGACCGAGGCTTCGGCCGGAGCCAGCCACACATCCTATTGACCCCAAGAATAGACAATTGGTTGGATCGAGGCCAACTCGGCAGCGGCTCGCGCTCGTCCGCCGGGGCGAGCGCCGGCCCGGAGCAGGCGCTAGATTGCCGCCCGGCGGAGGGAGAAGAGGTCGCGGACGGATGCACGTCACGCCGTTCGAGGAAAGTCCGGGCTCCACAGGGCACGGCGCCGGGTAACGCCCGGGCGTCGCGAGGCGATGGAAAGTGCCGCAGAGAGCAGACCGCCGATGGCGGCTTCGGCCGCACAGGCAAGGGTGAAAGGGTGGGGTAAGAGCCCACCGCGTCTCCTGGTGACAGGGACGGCACGGCAAACCCCGCCGGGAGCAAGGCCAAGCAGGAACGAGCGGCGGCCCGTCGCGCTCGAGTTCCGGGTAGGCCGCACGAGGCCTCGGGAAACCGCAGGTCCCAGATAGATGACCTCGCCGCGGGCCTCGGTCCGCCGGTGACAGAACCCGGCTTATCTCCCTCCGCCTCTCTCTCTCTCTCGAGAACACGGCAGACAGGAAGGCGGCACCCGGTGGCTCCAGCCACGGTGAGCTTCGAGCTTCGCGAACACACGCTGGACAACGGGCTGAGGGTGGTCATGCAGCCGGACTCCTCGGCGCCACTCGTCGCCGTCCACCTCATGTATCACGTCGGTTCCAAGAACGAGCGGGCCGGCCGGACCGGCTTCGCGCACCTCTTCGAGCACCTCCTCTTCCAGGGGTCGGAGAACGTGCCGCGCGAGGCGCACTTCAAGCTCGTCCAGGACGCCGGCGGGACCCTCAACGGGACGACGTGGTTCGACCGCACGAACTACTTCGAGACGCTGCCCGCGAACGAACTCGATCTGGGGTTGTGGCTGGAGTCGGACCGGATGGGGTTCTTCAAGGCGGGCATCACGCAGGAGAAGCTCGACAATCAGCGCGACGTGGTGAAGAACGAGCGGCGGCAGTCGTACGAGAACCGGCCCTACGGCCTCGCGCTGGAAACGGTACTCGCCCACGCCTACGACGAGGGACACCCCTACCGCCACCCGACGATCGGTCACATGCCCGACCTCGACGCCGCGAAGCTGGAGGACGTACACGAGTTCTTCGACCTTCACTACGGGCCGAACAACGCGACGCTCGTGCTCGTCGGCGACTTCGAACCCGCTGAGGCGCTGGATCGCGTCGAGGCCTGGTTCGGAGAGATTCCCGCCAGGCCCGTCGCTCCGCGGCCCGTCGTCCCGCCCCCACCCGGGGGAGGGGAGAGACGCGCGGTGCTCGGCGACCGGGTCCAGATGCCCCGCGTCTATCTCATGTTCCACTCGCCGCGTTTCGCCGACCCCGACTTCGAGACGGTGGATGCCCTCACCTGCCTGCTGTCCGACGGGAACAGTTCGCGGCTCGAGCAGACCCTCGTGTACGAGAAGCAGGTCGCGGCTGAGGTGTCCGCCTCCACCTGGCCCACCGAGGACGTGGGGATGTGCTTCGTGGTGGCGACCGCGCGGCCCGGCGTATCGGCCGCCGAGCTGGAGACCGCGGTGCGGGACGTCCTCGAGGAGATGCGGGACGGTGGTGTGGGGGCCGGGGAGCTGGAGGGGACGCTGAACCGCGCCCGGCACGCGCTCGTCGGCGGGCTGGCCGGGTTCGGGGAGCGGGCGGACGCGATCGCGCACGCGGCCGTGCTGCGCGGCGACCCGAACTACGTGAACGACGCGTTCACCCGGTACGGAACGATCGCGCGTCCGGACGTGGAGCGGGTCGCGCGCACCGTGCTCGACCCGGACCGCCTCACGGTCCTTCACGTCGTGCCCGAGGCGGCGGAAGCGTGACCCCGGACCGGACCGTACGGCCGCCCGCGGCCGCGCCGCGCCCCCTCGCGCTCCCCGGCTTCGAGCGCCGCACCCTCCCCAACGGCCTCCGGTTCGAGTACGCCGCGCGCCGCGGCGTCCAGGAGGTGTCGCTGCGCCTCGTCCTCGAGTGCGGCGCGGGCGTCGAGCCGGCCTCGCACGCCGGTCTGGCGGAGCTCACGGCTCGGCTCCTCACGGGGGGCATGCCGGGCCGTGACGCGATGGATGTCGCCCGTTGGCTCGACCGCCTCGGGGCCCGCTTCCGCGCCGCGGCCGGCTATTCCGTCAGCACGGTCTCCATGCATTTCCTCGGCGACGTGCTCGAGGAGGCGCTCGACTTCCTCGCCGCCACGGTCCTCGAGTCCGACTTCCCGGGACGCGAGGTCGAGCGCCTCCGGAGCGAGCGCCTGGACCAGATCGACCGCCAGCGCGACGACCCGGCGACCGTCGCCAACCTCGCCACGATCGCCGAACTGTACGGCGACGGGCTGTACGGCCGGCCGGTCGGGGGCACCGCGGATACCGTATCGGAGATCGGTCGCGACGCCGTCCGGACGTTCCACGAGGCCCGGTATCGTCCCGACGGGGCCCTGCTCATCGTGTGTGGCGATGTCGATCCCGAGCGGCTCGCCCCCGCGGTCGAGGCGCGCTTCGGCGCCTGGAGCGGACGCTCCGGCCGCGTGTCGCCGCCGTCCGCGCCCCCGGCCCGGGAGGGCGGCGTGGTCCTCATCGACCGTCCCGGAAGCCCTCAGAGCGAACTCCGGGTGGCGACCGTAGGCGTGCCCTACGGTACCGAGGACCATCATGCGATCATCGTGGCCAACGCGATCCTGGGCGGCCTGTTCAACTCCCGCATCAACCTCAACCTCCGTGAGGAAAAGGGGTGGACCTACGGCGCGCGCTCCGGCTTCCGCTTCCGCAGGGGTCCCGGCCCGTTCGTGGCCCGCACCGCCGTCGAGACCGCGAAGACCGGCCCCGCCTTCGAGGAGATGATGCGAGAGATCGAAGGGATGCGTACGGGACTCGTGACCGCGGACGAGTTGAGCCTGGCCCGCAACGCCCTCACCCTCTCGCTGCCGCTCCAGTTCGAGACGGCGGCGCAGATCTGCGGGAAGGTGAGCCGCCAGCGCATCTTCGGCCTCCCGGACGACTACTGGGAGACGTACCGCGGCCGCATCGAGGCCGTCACGCCGGATCAGGTACAGGCGGTGTGCCGGAAGTACCTCGCGCGCGAGCACCTCACGCTGCTCGCCGTCGGCGACGCGGAGACGGTGGGATCCTCGCTCGACGGCTTCGGCGCCGTCGACGCGCGTTCCATCGCCTGACCCGCGCGGATCCCGCTGATGCCGCTGATGCCCACCCGATCGGAGGAGGGATGTCCGACGCTCGCGTAGACGGAGAACGGGTCTATACCGGCCGCACCATCCACGTCGACGTGGATCGGGTACGCTTCCCGGACGGGTCCGTCGGGAAGCTCGAGGTGGTCCGACACCCCGGGGCCGCCGCCGTCGCGGCCCTCGACGGCGTCGGGGAAGGGAGCGCGCCCGGCGGAAGCGGCGAGCCCATGGTCACCCTCGTGCGTCAGTATCGGTACGCGGCGGAAGGGTTCATCTGGGAGGTGCCGGCGGGGAAGCTGGAGCCCGGAGAACCGCCCGAAGCGTGCGCGCTCCGCGAACTGGAGGAGGAGGCGGGACTGCGCGCCCGACGCATCGAACGGCTGGCCTCGGTGCGCACGACGCCCGGCTTCACCGACGAGGTGATCCACCTCTTCGTGGCGTGGGAGTTGGAGGCCGGCCGCACCTCCCACGAGGCGAGCGAATTCATGGACGTGCATCGGCTACCCCTCCGCCGTACCATCGAAATGGTGGACGCGGGGGAGATCACCGACGCGAAGACGATCTGCACGCTGACCCTCGTGCACCGCTGGGCGGATCGAAATGGCGGCTTCGGGGTTTAACCCACGAAACCCGCCTGAAAAGGAAGCGGCATGGACACGGAGCGGATGCTTGAGTCGAGACGGCGTTACGGGGTGGGCTCCGCCACGGAGCCCCTCGCGCGCAACGAACTCCGAGCCCTCGAGGATACGGAACTCGTGACGCATTACCTCAACGGCGAGCGCTTCGCGTTCACCGAGATCGCTGACCGCTATCAGGACCGCCTGCTGAACTTCATCTGCCGGACGATCGGTGACCGCGACCGCGCGGAGGATCTCGTCCAGGAGACCTTCGTGCGCGTCTACCGGCACCTGCACCGGTTCGACCCGACGAGAAAATTCTCGACCTGGATCTATACGATCGCCAGCAATCTGGCGAAGAACGAACTGCGAAACCGGGCGCGCAACCCGCTCGTCCTCTTCCATTCGATAAAGAGGAACTGGGAAGCCGACCACCGGCCGCTCGAATTCGAGGACAACGCCTATCGGCCGGACGATCTGTTCCGGAAGCGGCGCGTCCGCGAGCAGGTTGAGAGCGCGGTCACGGAACTGCCCGAGCATCACCGGGTCGTGTTCGTGCTGCGGGAACTCGAGGGGAAGACCTACGAGGAGATTTCAGAGATCACCGGGGTTACGCTGGGAACGGTCAAGTCGCGCCTCAACCGGGCGCGCAACAAGTTCGCCGCGATCGTCGCCCCGATGCTCGACTGACCGAATACATCGACGGAATCGAATACGCGACGGAATCGAAGAGGACCGGCTCGCCCGGTAGGCCGGGCGGACGGGAACCTTCGAGCGTGGACCGGAGCAGTACTCCGGCTGTGGACGTTTTGAACGGTGGTTTTGCGATGGTTTGCAAAGAGTTTATCGAGGGGCACACCGAGTACCGGGACGGGGTGTTGCCGACCGGGGAGATCGCGCGGTTCGACGCGCACATGGACGATTGCGCTTCGTGTCGAGGCTACGACAGCGTGCTCGAGCGCGGACTCGCCATGTGGCGTGCGTTGCCGCCCGTGGAGACTTCGCCGGACTTCCGGCCGCGGCTGCAGCATCGCCTCTTCCATGTCGACGATGCCAGGAAGCTCCCCTTCCGGGCGCACGTCGGCCGGGCGGCGGCGATCGTCGTGGCGTCGGCCGCCCTCTTCTCGCTGGCGGTGTCGAACCGGACGCAGCCCGTGCGGATCGATTTGGGACTGCCTCCCGTAACCGTGGAGCCTCCCGCTCCCGCGGTCGCCGAGAGCCAGCGGAGTCTGTTCGGCGATGGCCCCTACATTCCGGACCGCTTCCTGGTCCCCTTCGCTCCCGCCCTCGATGATGCGGGCGGCCTGTTCAGTTCCTCGTACGACATGACGATCGTGGCGGGCGATTCGACGCCCCTGCCGGTCGAACGGCGTTCCGGCCAACTCGACGAGTCTCGCTGACGCCGACTCCTTTCTCCTCCGCCGACGCTCACGCCCCGTGAGTGCGCGACAGGATCCGCGACTCGCTCGCGTCCTCGACCGCGAGGGCCCGGCCGGTGGCTGGTTCCTGCACGGCGACGCGATTCGCCTGCGTGACGAAGCCGCCCGGCAGCTCGTTGACGCCGCCCTCGACCCCGCCACGCGCGACTTCAACTACGACCAGTTCCACGGCGAGGACGTGACCGGCGAACAGCTCGCGTCGACCCTCGCCATGCCACCGATGATGGCGGAACGCCGGGTCGTCTGGTTGCGCGACGTGGAGCGTCTGCCGACCAGGGCGCGGGACGTCCTGAAGCGGGCCGCGGCGAAGCTCCCCCCCGATATCGCGCTCATCGTCACGGCGACGATCCCGAAGGGCTCGCGCGCGGCGTTCTACCGCGATCTGAAGAAGAGCTGCCGCACGCTGGAGTGGAGCACGCCCCGGGCCGCCGAGATCCCGGGCTGGATCCGCGACCGCGCGCGCGCCCGCTGGCGGTTCGATCTGTCTCCGGCCGCGGCCCAGCTCATCGCCGGGGCGGTGGGGTCGGACCTCTCGACGCTCGACGCCGAACTCGAGAAGCTCTCGCAGCTGCCCGCCGACCGGCGCACGGAGGCCGAGATCTCCGCGCTCATCCCCCGAACTCATCGGATCGATCGCTGGAGCTGGCTCGACCTCGTGGCTTCGCGCAACTACGGCCGCGCCTTGCGCGAGCTGGAGGACGTGCTCACATCCGAGCGGGGTGTCGGACTCGTCGCCGGACTGGTCGAACACCACCTGCTCCTCGGTCTGGCCCTCGACACGGGGACCGCGGGCCTGCGGGCCGTCCTCTCGGAGACCGGGCGCGGCTACCTTTCCTGGAAGGCGGGCACCTACGCGAGACAGGCGAGGGGATGGACCGTAGACGAACTCGATCGAGCGCTCCGGGCGCTGCACCGCGCCGACCGGCAGCTGAAGTCGGGCCGCGGCGACCCGCCGGTCCTCGCCGACCTCCTGCTCTCGCTCGGGCAGATGCGAAGCGTGTCCGCGTGAGCCGCGTGCGGCGGGTGTGGCCGCTCGCGCTCCTCGCCGCGTGCCCCGGCTGGGGGCTGGCCGCCCAGTCCGCCGCCCAGTCCGCCGCCCAGTCCGCCGAGATCGAGGCGCTGGCCCGTCTCGAGGCACGGATCGAGTCGGGCGCGACGGAGGGCGTCGCGGGGGCGATCGAACGCTGGCTGTCCACGACGCCGGACCCGTCCCGCGAAGCCGTCGGACGCGCCAGATATTCGAGGGTGCGGCTCATGAGCGACGCGGACTCCGCCCGCGCCGAACTGCTCGCCCTCGCCCTGGACGGGGGCTCGTCCCATGGCGCCCGGGTCTGGCTCCGGCTGGGGCAGCTGGAGCTGGCGGCGGGCGATCCGGCCCGCGCCGCCGCGGCCTTTGAGCGGCTGCGCGCCGACTACCCGCGGAGCGCCGCGGCGACGGCGTCGTGGTACTGGACGGGGCGGACGTTCGAGGACCGCGGCCTGCTCGATCGCGCCTGTGAGGGCTGGACCAGGGCGATCCGGGCGGCGCAGGACGGCGGGGACGCGGCCTCCGCCCGCCTCGCGGCCGCGGCGGCGGCCGGATGCGCCCCCGGCGCGGCCCGCTTCACGGTCCAGGTGGCGGCCTTCTCGACCCCGGAAGCGGCGGCCGAGATGCGGTCGCAGCTGGAGGCGGACGGCTTCCCGGCGCACGTCGTCGAGGAGGGCGGGCTCCACCGCGTCCGGGTGGGCCGTTTCGCGACGCCCGAGGCGGCCCGCGGTCTGGAGCGGAGCCTGCGCCTGGCCGGCTTCTCGGTCGCCGTCAGCGCCGCGGAACCATGACCCCGGCCCGCACGCCGGCTCGCACCCCGGCCGACACCGCCGGGTCCACGCCGCTGATCCGGCAGTATCTCGAGATCAAGTCCCGCCACCCGGACTCCCTCCTCTTCTTCCGGGTCGGGGACTTCTACGAGATGTTCTTCGAGGACGCGGAGGAGGGGAGCGGTCTCCTCGGGCTGACCCTCACCTCGCGCAACAACGGCGGCAAGCGGGACATCCCCCTCGCCGGCGTGCCGGTCAAGGCCGTGGACGAGTACGTCTCGCGTCTCCTCGAGGCGGGCCGCCGCGTGGCCATCTGCGAGCAGCTCGAGGACCCCGCCGAGGCGCGGGGCCTCGTCCGGCGCGATGTCGTCGAGATCATCACTCCCGGCACCGTCCTCGAGGACCGGCTGCTCACGGCGAAGCGTAACAACTACGTCGTCGCGATCGCCGGCCGGGCCCCGTTCGGACTCGCGATCGTCGACCTCTCGACCGGGGAGTTCGAGCTGCGCGCGGTCGCCGGCGAGGCCGACCTCCGGGACGAACTGGGCCGCCTCGAGCCGGCCGAGATCGTCGTCCCCGAGGAGAGCGCGCACCCGCCCGGCGCCTGGCACCTGACGACGCGGCCGGAGTGGCGCTTCGACGCCGAGCAGGGCGAGGAACGTCTCACCGCGTGGTTCGGCGTGGCGTCCTCCGTCGGGTTCGGCCTCGACGCGGCGCGCGACGCGCTCCTACTCGCGGCGAGCGGGGCGCTGCTCGGCTACCTCGAGGAAGTGCGGCCGTCCGGACTGGACCACCTGCGCCCCCCGCGCGTCGACCGGGCCGGGCGGGTCATGTTTCTGGACGAGATGACGCGCCGGAACCTCGAACTCGTCGAGCCGCTCCGCCCCGGCGAGGGGGCGTCGCTCCTCGAGCGGCTCGACCGCACGCGCACGCCGATGGGCGCGCGGCTTCTGCGCCGCCGGCTCCTGCGTCCCCTCGTCGTCGCCGACGAGATTCGGGTCCGCCTCGATGCGGTGCAGGAGTTCGTCGAACGGCCGGAGGTCCGCCGGCGGGTCCGGGGCGCACTCCGCCCCATCCGCGACCTGGAGCGCCTGGCGGCGCGCATCGCGACCGGCCGCGCGGGGCCCCGCGAGCTCCTCGGCCTCGGCCTCTCGCTCGACGCGCTGCCCGGGCTGGCGGCGGCCCTCGACGGCCTCGATGCCGGGCGGCTCGCCGATCCGCGCTCGGCGTTCGACCCGCTCGCCGACGTGGCGGGGCGGGTCCGCGAGGCCATCGACCCCGACACGCCCCACGCGCTCAAGGACGGGGGCGTCATCCGCCGCGGCTTCTCGCCCGAACTCGACGAACTGCGCGGCGTGCGTGGAAACGCGGTCGACTTCATCGCCGGCATGCAGCTTCGCGAGCGCGACCGCACCGGCATCGACACGCTCAGGATCGGGTTCAACAAGGTCTTCGGGTACTACCTCGAGGTCACGAAGTCGAAACTCGACCGCGTTCCCGAGGAATGGACCCGCCGCCAGACACTCACCAACGCCGAGCGCTACCTGACGCCCGAACTCAAGGAATGGGAGGGGAGGGTCCTCGGCGCGGACGACGAGATCCAGCGGCTGGAGGCGCGCCTCTTCCAGTCGGTGCGGGACGAGGTCGGCGCCGAGGTGGGACGGGTGCAGACCGCCGCGGCCCGGGTCGCCGAGATCGACGTGCTCGCGTGCCTGGCCGATGTGGCCGAGGCCGAGGACTACGTGCGCCCCGCGCTCACGGACGAAGTCGTGTTCGATGTCGAGGATGGGCGGCACCCGGTCGTCGAGACGACGGTGGCGCGGGACACCTTCATCCCGAACGACATGCGCCTCGACGACGAGCGCCGGACGATGATCGTCACCGGCCCCAACATGGCCGGGAAGTCGACCGTGCTTCGCCAGGCAGGACTCATCGCGCTCATGGCGCACATCGGCTCCTTCGTGCCGGCTCGCCGGGCCCGCATCGGGGTATGTGATCGCGTATTCACGCGCGTGGGCGCGAGCGACAACCTCGCGGCGGGTCTGAGCACGTTCATGGTGGAGATGACCGAGACCGCGACCATCCTGCACGGGGCCAGCGAGCGATCGCTGGTCCTCCTGGACGAGATCGGGCGCGGCACGTCGACGTACGACGGCGTGTCGATCGCGTGGGCCGTGACGGAACGGCTGCACGAAATCGGCGCCCGCACCGTGTTCGCGACGCACTACCACGAACTCGTGGGCCTCGCCGAATCGCTCCCGCGCGCGGCGGCCTTCAACGTCTCGGTGCTGGAGAGGGGCCGCGACATCGTCTTCCTGTACCGTCTCGAGCCCGGGGGTTCGGACCGCTCCTACGGCGTACACGTGGCGCGCCTCGCCGGGCTCCCCGCCGACGTCGTGGGGCGCGCCGCGCGCATCCTGCGCGTGCTGGAGAGCGGGCCGTGGGGCGCCGGCGGGCGAGGGGCCGCGCTCGCCGAAGGCGGGATGGGCCAGCTCTCCCTGTTCGAGGCGGTCGGGTTCCCCGCGGGGCAGGCGCCGCCGGCGCCCGGCTCGCCCGGCGATGAGGGTGCGACCGACCTCGAGGCCGCCCGCGAGCTGCTGGAGCGGCTGGCCCGGCTCGACCTCGACCGGCTGACCCCGCTCGAGGCGCTGAATACGCTCGCGGAATGGAAGGCGTTCGGCGATGCGTAGACCCGGCCCGGCGCCCGACGCCTGGGAGCGGGGTGTGTGGGGGCGAAGCGCTCCTCCGCATCCACATCTCCAGGCTGGGCGGGTCGATTCCGTGGAGGTGATGAACTCCGCCGGCGACGCCGTGCTCGACTCCGCGGCGCTGGCGAGCGCCCGGCGGCTCCGCTTTCGTCCCGCTCGGCACGGCGACACCGCCATCGCCATCCGGGGCGTGCTCCCCGTCCTCTACCCGCTGCCGCTCCCGGACGGCTGAAAGGGCCAGGATGGCCGAAATCCCCGAGACCACCACGCGGCGCCTGCGCGTCGGCGTCCTCTTCGGCGGCGAGTCACCGGAGCACGAGGTGTCGCTGCAGTCGGCGAAGAACGTCATCGAGGCGATCGACCGCGATCGCTACGATGTCGTGCTCATCGGCATCGACCACCGCGGACGCTGGCGCCTGGCCGATGAGTCCGGCTTCCTGCGGAACGCGTCGGACCCCCGCCGCATCCGCCTCCCCGCCGGCGCGACGCCCCTCGCCGTCGCCTGCGGCCGGGACCCGGAGATCGTGCCGCTGGCGCCCGGCGATCCGCTCCCGCCGCTCGATGTCGTATTTCCCGTCCTCCACGGCCCCATGGGCGAGGACGGCGCCGTCCAGGGCCTGCTCCGCCTCGCCCACCTCCCCTTCGTGGGCCCCGGCGTCCTCGGCTCGGCGGTCTGCATGGACAAGGATGTCGCGAAGCGGCTCCTCCGCGACGCCGGGATCCCGGTCGCCCCCTTCCTCACGGTCTCCGATCGCGAGGAAGCCCCGGCCTGGACCGAGGTCGTGGAAGCGCTCGGCACCCCCGTCTTCGTGAAGCCGGCGAACATGGGATCCTCCGTGGGCGTTTCCCGGGTGGACACGGAGCGCAATTATGAACGGGCTCTGGACGAGGCCTTCTCCTTCGACACGAAGGTCCTCCTCGAGCGCACGATCCGCGGACGAGAGATCGAAATCTCGGTGCTGGGCAACCGGACTCCCGAGGCCTCGATCCCCGGGGAGATCGTCCCGCGGCACGATTTCTACTCCTACGAGGCGAAGTACTTGGACGAGGCCGGCGCCGACCTGCTGATCCCCGCGGACCTCGATCCGGACACCACCTCGCGCGCGCGGGATCTCGCGATCCGCGCCTTCCGCGCGCTGTGCTGCGAGGGGATGTCCCGCGTCGACCTCTTCCTCACGACCGAAGATTGCGGCGAGGTGCCGGCGGGCGAACTCATCGTGAACGAGATCAACACCATCCCCGGCTTCACCCGGATCAGCATGTATCCGAAGCTGTGGGCGGCGAGCGGCGTCTCGTACCCGGAACTCATCGACCGCCTCATCCGGCTCGCGATCGAGCGGGGGGAGCGGGAGCGCCGCCTCGCGTGGGCGATCGCCTCGCGACGGACGACACGGAATGACGACACGGAATGACGGAACGGAGTGACGCAAGCGCATGATGCGGCGGCAGGCGTACGGTAGCGGCGGGGTCCGCTTCGGCCACGGCTTCCCGATGAGCCGCTGGGTGCCGCGGCTCATGATCGCGAACTTCGCGATCTACCTCCTGATGAGCCTGCGCGTCATCGGGCCCCCGGCGATCGAGTGGCTCGGCTTCGGCGTCCCCGGCTTCCTCACGCGACCGTGGACCGCCGTCACCTACATGTTCCTGCACGGCAGCTTCATGCACGTGTTCATGAACATGCTCGCGCTCTTCTTCTTCGGGCCGCCCCTCGAGCAGAAATGGGGCAGCCGCTTCTTCCTCAAGTACTACCTCATCACGGGGCTCGGGGGCGCCGCCTCGTCCGTCCTCCTGTACTCCGTCCTCGGGCCGACGATGATGATCGGGGCCTCCGGCGCCGTCTTCGGTCTGCTGCTGGCCTTCGCCGTCAACTGGCCCGACGCGAGGATCCTCCTCTGGTTCGTCTTCCCGGTGCGGGCCAAGTGGTTCGTGATGGGGCTGGGCGCGTTCACCCTCCTCTCGACCGCGCAGGGCTCCGCCGACGGCGTGGCTCACTGGGCGCACCTCGGCGGCCTCGTGAGCGGGTTCGTGTACCTGCGCTACGGCGAGCGTCTCCGCCGGTTCGCGGGGAAGGCGCTCTACAGGGAGAAGGAAAAGCCCGCGCCCCGGCTGCGGCGCAGGCGCCGTGCGGCCTCCACCGGCGAGGCGCCGCCCCCCACCCCCCGCCGCCGCCGCCGGCGGAACGGCGACGCCCTGGACGAGGTCGACCGCATCCTCGACAAGATCCGCGCGACCGGAATGGACTCGCTGACCCCCCGTGAACGGGCGTTTCTCGACGAGGTGAGCCGGCAGTACAGGGAGACGCAGGACACCCCGACCAAGTCCCGCACACACTGAACGCCCCGGCGACGCCCGGCGCGTCCCCGCGCGGCTGGAGTTTTCCGCCGCCGGTTTCTACAATATCCGCCCCGCGTGAGCCGCGTTCGACGTCGGCCCGCGCCCCGCGATCCAGTCTCCGTCCCGGGAGGTGTACATGGCGTCTGCCGCCTCGGCATATGAAACGCCCAACATCCGCAACGTCGTCCTCTTCGGTCACGGAGGCGCCGGCAAGACGACACTCGTGGATTCGATGTGCTACGTCGCCGGAAATACGAACCGGAAGGGCGACGTGCAGAAGGGGAGTGCGCTCACCGACTTCACCCCCGAGGAGACCGGCCACGGGATCTCGATCAACCTCGCCGTGGCCCACGCCGTCTGGGACGAGACCCGGATCAACCTCATCGACACGCCCGGCTACCTCGACTTCCTCGGCGAAGTCCTGGCGGGGATCCGGGTGGGGGACGCCGGCCTCTGCGTCGTCGACGCGATCTCGGGCGTCGAGGTGGGGACGGAGAAGACGTGGGCCGCCGCCGAACGCGCGAAGCTGCCGCGGGCCGTCTTCGTCTCGATGATGGATCGGGACAACGCGAACTTCCGGAGCACCGTCGACCAGATCCGGGCCGAACTCACGCCGAACGCGATGCCGGTTCAGGTCCCGATCGGGGCGGGCGCCGACTTCGCCGGCATCGTCGACCTCCTCACGATGAAGGCGCACATGTTCAAGGGGGGCGACAAGGGGGCCGCGGACGAGGTCGATCCCCCCGCCGCGGTCGCGTCTGAGGTGGAGGAACTCCGCGAGACGCTCATCGAGGCGATCGTGTCGGCGGACGATGATCTGCTCGAGGCCTACTTCGAGGGGGAGGAACTGGACCCCGGCCGCGTCGTGGAGGTCCTCGCGGAGGCGATCCGCGACGGTGATGTCGTCCCCGTGTTCTGCGGTTCGTGCCAGACGAGCGCCGGGGTGCCGGCCCTGCTCGACCGCATCGTGGAACTCCTGCCCTCGCCCGACCGCGCGGTCCCCCAGACCGCGTCCAACGGAAGCGGCGAGGTCGTGCTGGAGCCGGGAGTCGGCGCGCCCGCGGCGGTCCTCGTCTTCAAGACGACCTCCGAGCCGCACGTCGGCGACCTGAGCTACTTCCGCGTGTTCAGCGGCCGCATCACGAACGGCATCATGCTCCTCAACCCCGGCCGCGGCTCGACCGAGCGCCTCGCGCACCTCGCGATCCCGCACGGCGTCCGGCGCGTCGACGTCGAGGTCCTGAACACCGGCGACATCGGCGTCGTGACGAAGCTCAAGGACACGCACACCGGCGACACCCTGTGCGATGGCGCCTCGCCCGTGACCCTCGAGGGGATCCGCTGGCCGGCCCCCGACCTCTCCCTCGCGGTGACCGCCTGCACGCGCGCCGACGAGGACAAGATCGGGAGTGGGCTGTCGAAGCTGCACGAGGAGGACCCGACCTTCGCCGCGGGCTACGACCCCGAGCGCGGGCAGACGATCATCCGCGGCCTCGGGGAGATCCACCTCAACATCTCGCTCGAGAAGATGACCCGGAAGTACGGGGTCAACGTGGACACCCACGAGCCGCGGATCGCCTACCGCGAGACGATCACGAGGACCGCCGAGGGCCAGGGCCGCCACAAGAAGCAGTCCGGCGGGCGGGGCCAGTTCGGCGACTGCCATGTCCGCCTCAGCCCGCTGCCGCGCGGAGGGGGATATGCGTTCGTGGACTCGATCAAGGGCGGCGTGATCCCGACCAAGTTCATTTCGGCCGTGGGCAAGGGGGTCGAGCAGGCGTCCCGCAAGGGCGTCCTCGCGGGCTACCCCGTGGTGGACTTCCAGGCCCAGTGTTACGACGGCTCGCACCACTCCGTCGACAGCTCCGACATCGCCTTCCAGATCGCGGGCTCGCTCGCGTTCCAGAAGGTGGCGCGGGAGGCGAACCCGGTGATCCTCGAGCCGATCATGGAGGTGGAGGTCGAGACGCCCGAGGAGTACATGGGTGAGGTGATGGGAGACCTCAACCAGCGGCGCGGCCGGGTGCTCGGCATGGACTCGAAGGGGCGGCGGCAGGTCGTGAAGGCCCACGTCCCGCAGGCCGAACTCTACAAGTACTCCGCCGCGCTGCGCTCGCTGACGCACGGGAAGGCGACGCACACCCGCAAGCTGGCTGCGTACGAGCAGGTTCCGCCGCATGTTCAGGGGAGAGTGATCGCGGAGTCCCGGCACGACGAGGACGAGTAGGAAGACGAGCAGGCGGTAGCCCGTGGCGGGCCATTCGAAGTGGTCGAAGATCAAGCGCCGGAAGGCGGTGACCGACCAGGCGAAGGGGAAGCTCTTCTCCAAGCTCGGGCGCGAGATCGCCGTGGCGGCGCGCGAGGGGGGAGGGGACCCGGACTTCAACCCCCGTCTCCGGACCGCGATCGACAACGCCAAGGGCCAGCGCATGCCGACCGAGAACATCGAACGCGCGATCAGGCGCGGGACGGGCGACCTCCCCGGGGCCTCGTACGAAGAGGTCACGCACGAGGGCTACGCGCCCGGCGGCGCGGCCCTCTATGTGGAGTGTCTCACCGACAACCCGCGGCGGACGGTGGCCGAACTCCGGCACCTGCTCGACAAGCGGGGCGGGAACCTGGGACAGAGCGGCTCCGTCGCCTGGATGTTCGAGCGCAAGGGTCAGATCCTCGTCTCCGCCGACCGCAGCGAAGAGGAGGCGGCGCTCGAGGCGGCGCTCGAGGCCGGGGCCGAGGACTTCGAGGCGGACGACGGGATGTACGTGGTGACGACGGGGGCGGCCGACTTCCACCAGGTGCTCGCCTCGATGCGCGCGGCCGGGATCCCGGTCGCGGAGGCGGATCTCGCCATGGTCGCGAAGAACACGGTGAGAGTCGAGGGACGCGAGGCGGAGAGGGTGCTCGACATCCTGACGGCGCTCGACGATCACGACGACGTGCTGCGGGTCAACACGAACGTCGATCTGGAGGCGGGGGACTGAGCGGCCCCCTGAAGGTGCTGGGGATCGACCCCGGCACGCGGGCGACCGGCTACGGCTGCATCGAGGGGGGCCGGTCGGTCCCGGGCCTCTCGTACCGCCTCATCGAGTGCGGCGTCGTGCGGCCGCGCGGGACGGATCTGGGCTCGCGGCTCGAGGACATCCATTGCGGGACGCTCGAGATCATCGACCGGCTGGCGCCGACGTGCGTGGCGATCGAGAGCGCCTTCCACGGGCGCAACGCCCGCACGGCCATGGTGCTGGGGCACGCGCGCGGCGTCCTCGTCCTCGCGGCGCAGTTGCGGGGCCTCCCGATCCACGAGTACGCGCCGCGGCAGGTGAAGAAGCGGGTCGTGGGGACCGGCGCCGCCAGCAAGGAGCAGGTCGGCTTCATGGTCAAGCACCACCTGCGGCTCGGCGAGGCGCCGCGCCCGGCGGACGCGGCGGACGGCTGCGCGGTCGCCCTCTGTCACCTGATCGGCGGGGGGCTCCCGTGATCCGGCGCCTGCGCGGAGAGCTGGTCGGGCGCGCCGCGGGCGCCGTCGAGGTTGTGACGGGCGACGGTGTCGGCTACGAGGTCAACGTGCCGCTCGGGCTGGTCGACCGGCTGCCGCCCGAGGGGGCCGCGGTCGAACTGCACACCGTGCTCGTCGTGCGCGACGACGCGTTCGAACTGTACGGCTTCGAGACCGCCCGGGACCGCGAACTCTTCCAGCGGCTGCGCACCCCGAGCGGCGTGGGGCCGCGCCTCGCGCTCGCGATCCTCGGGGCGCTGCCGCCGGGCCGGATCGTGCGGGCGATCCGCGCCAAGGACCACCGCACCCTCCAGACCGTGAGCGGCGTGGGCCGGAAGACGGCGGAGCGGATCGCGATCGACCTCGCGGACAAGCTCGATGACCTGGGCGACCCCGGAGGCGACCTGCCGCCGGCCGGCGGCCCGGCCGCGGCGGCCGCGCAGGCGCTGCGCGCCCTCGGCTACCAGCGAGGGCAGAGCGAGAACGCCGTGCGCCACGCGCTCGAGGCGCTCGAGGGCCGCAAGGTCGGCGCCGAGGAACTCGTGCGCCGCGCGCTGCAGCACGTATGACGGCGCCCGCGCCTCCCGGCGGGACCGGCACCGGCGCGCCGGACGACCGGCCGCGCACCGAGATCACCACGCCGGAGGTGCTCGAGGACGACCTGCGCCCCGACGCCGCGCTGCGCCCGCGGCGCCTCGACGAATTCATCGGCCAGGCGCGCGTCAAGGAGAGCCTCTCCGTGTTCGTGGAGGCGGCGCTGGGCCGCGGCGAGGCGCTCGACCACACCCTCTTCTACGGCCCGCCGGGCCTCGGGAAGACGACGCTCGCCCTCCTCCTCGCCCGCGAACTCGGGGTCGACATCAAGCTCACCTCCGGCCCCGTGCTCGAGAAGCCGGGCGACCTCGCCGGCCTGCTCACGAACCTCCAGCCGCGGGGCCTCCTCTTCATCGACGAGATCCACCGCCTGCGGCCGGTGATCGAGGAGTTCCTCTATCCCGCGATGGAGGATTACCGGATCGAGATCCGGCTTGGGGACGGGCCCCGCGTCGAGACCTTCACGATGAAGCTCGAACGCTTCACGCTGGTGGGGGCGACGACCCGCTTCGGACTCCTCACGGCCCCCATGCGGGCGCGCTTCGGCGTCGTCGAGCGGCTGGGCTTCTACCCGAAGGAGGAACTGGCGCGGATCGTCGTCCGCTCCGCGCGCCTCCTCGACATCCCCACCACCGCCGACGGGGCCGACGAGATCGCGCGCCGCGCCCGCGGCACGCCCCGCATCGCGAACCGCCTCCTGCGCCGCGTGCGCGACTTCGCGGAGGTGCGGGGCGACGGGACGATCGACGTCGCGACGGCCGTGGACGGCCTCAAGCTGCTCAACGTGGACGAATACGGCCTCGACGAGATGGACGCGCGCGTGCTCAAGGCGATCATCGAGACGTTCGAAGGGGGACCGGTGGGGCTCGCCTCGCTCGCCGTCGCGGTGGGTGAGGACGCGGGCACGCTGGAGGAGGTGTACGAGCCGTACCTGATCCAGAACGGGTACATGCAGCGGACGTCGAGAGGCCGCACGGCCACCCGGAAGGCGTACGCGCGCTTCGGCTACGCGCTCCCGCGCGGAGAAGCCGGCGGGGCGCAGGGCGCGCTGTTCGGCGGTGACGTCGGCGGTGACGTCGGCGATGAAGGCTGAGCGGGCGGGCCGCACCGAGGCGTACGACTACGAACTGCCGGCCGAGCTGATCGCGGCCCGCCCGGCCGAGCGCCGGGATGCCAGCCGGCTCCTCGTGGTCGATCGCGCGCGGGGCCGCTTCACGGACGCCGCCTTCCCCGCGCTGCTCGAGCGGCTGTCGCCCGGCGATGCGGTCGTCGTCAACGACAGCCGCGTCTTCCCGGCCCGGCTCCTCGGCCGCAAGCCGACCGGCGCCCGCGCCGAGATCCTCCTCGTCCGCCCCGAGGCCCCCTCGCTCGAACCGACGGACCCCTTCGACCGGGCCGGCACCCGCCTGTGGCGCGCCATGGTCCGCCCCGGCCGCAAGCTCAAGCCCGGCCGCACGGTCGATATCGCGGGCGGGTTCACGGTCGAGATCCTCGACTCCGCCCCCGATGGCACGCGCCTCGTGCGGCTCGCCGGCGACGAGGACCCCTGGACGCTCATCCAGCGCCACGGCCGCGTCCCCCTCCCACCGTACATCGTGCGGGACGGGGCGGCTCGGGACAGGGCGCCGCGCGACGACGCGGAGGACCGCGAGCGGTACCAGACCGTCTACGCGGCGCCGGCCGGGAGCGTCGCGGCCCCCACGGCCGGGCTCCACTTCACCCCCGAACTCCTGGCCGCCCTCGAGGCCCGCGGCGCGCGCCTCGTCCGCCTCACCCTGCACGTCGGGTTCGGGACCTTCCGCCCCGTGACGGCGACCCGCGTCGAGGAACACCGCGTCGCGCCCGAGGCCTACAGTTTCTCGCTCGAGGCGGCCGACCAACTCAACGCGACGCGCGCGGCGGGCGGCCGCGTGTTCGCGATCGGCACGACCTCCTGCCGCGTGCTCGAGACCGTGGGCGCCGCCGGCCGCTTCGAACCGGGCCGGGGCTGGACCGACCTCTTCATCCGCCCCCCATACGATTTCCACGCCGTCGACGCGCTCGTGACGAACTTCCACCTCCCGCGCTCCAGCCTCCTCATGCTCGTGGCGGCGTTCGCGGGGCGCGAACTCGCACTCGCGGCCTACGCGCACGCGATCCGGGAGCGCTACCGCTTCTATTCCTACGGCGACGCGATGCTGATCACATGACGGACGGTCACATGGCGGACGGTCGCGTCACGGACGCCGGACACTTCCGCCTCGACGGGACGAGCGGGCGCGCCCGGGCGGGGGTCCTCGACCTCCCGCGCGGCACGATCCATACGCCGTGCTTCATGCCCGTGGGGACGCTCGGTACCGTGAAGTCGCTCACCCCCGGCGAACTCCGCGCGGCAGGGGTCGAGATCCTGCTCGGGAACGCGTATCACCTCTACCTGAGGCCCGGGACCCGCGTCCTCAAGGAACTCGGCGGACTCCACCGTTTCATGGGATGGGACGGGCCCATCCTCACGGACTCGGGCGGTTTCCAGGTGTTCTCGCTCGCGCGCATCAACGAGATCGACGACGAAGGGGTGACCTTCCGCAGCCACCTCGACGGGAGCCTGCACCGGCTGACGCCGGAACTGTCGATGGACATCCAGGCCGTGATCGGCTCCGACATCCGCATGGCGTTCGACGAATGTCCCCCCGGCGAGGCGTCGCGCGAGGCGGTGCGGACCGCGGTCGAACGCTCCCTCGCCTGGCTCGAGCGCTGCCGGGACAGCCACGAGGCCAATCTCGATGCGCATCCCGATGGCGGCGGACTCCTCTTCCCGATCGTACAGGGCGCGTCGTTCGAGGATCTGCGCCTCGAGTCGATCGAGCGCACGCTGGCGGCGGGCGAGTGGCCGGGGATCGGGATCGGCGGCCTCTCCGTGGGCGAGGCGAAGGACGCCACGCACCGCGTGCTCGACATCATCGAACCCGCGCTGCCCTCCGACCGCCCCCGGTATCTCATGGGGGTCGGCTATCCCGACGATGTCGTCGAGGCGGTGCGGCGCGGCGCGGACATGTTCGACTGCGTGGCGCCGACCCGGAACGGGCGCAACGGCACCGCTTTCACGGCCGAAGGTCGCCTCAACATCAGAGGGGCGCGCTTCGCGGCCGATCCCGCTCCGCTCGACGCGACATGCGACTGCGCCTGCTGCGCGGGCTACAGCCGCGCCTACCTGCGCCACCTCTTCGTCAGCAACGAACTCCTCGGCCTGCGGCTCCTGTCGCTGCACAACGTGCGGTTCCTGATTCGATTGACTTCACTCGCCCGCGCGGCGATCCTGCGGGGCGACTACGGCCGCTGGGCCGATGCCTGGCTGGCCACGTACCGGCGCGGACCCGCGGCGCCGTGACGTCAGGGGAAGCCGAGGACACAGAAGGCGAGGACGGAGCATGCTGATTGTCAGCTTCATGGGCGGCGGGGAAGGCGGGACGGCGAACCCGGCCGCGACGATGATGATGATGTTCGGGTTCATCGCCATCTTCTACTTCATCTTCTTCCGCCCGCAGAAGAAGCAGCAGCGCGAGCATCAGGAGCTGATCAGGAACCTGAAGCGGGGAGACGTGGTCACGACCATCGGCGGCATCGTCGGGACCATCGTCCACCTCACGAACGAGCGCGTCACGGTCAAGACCGGCGACACGCGGATCGAGGTCGAGCGCGCGAAGATCGGCAGGGTCGACTCCGGGAGCTGACCGAGCCGGCCCGTGAAGTCGACATGAAGGTCCGCACCGGGAAGACCCCGCTGTGATCCTGGAAATCCGCACCTTCGGCGACCCCGTACTGCGGGAGAAGTGCGCCCCCGTGGCGGACATCGACGAGGGGATGCGCCGCCTCGCCGAGGACATGCAGGAGACGATGTACGACGCCGACGGCATCGGGCTCGCCGCGCCGCAGGTGGGCGTTCCGGTCCGGATCTTCGTCTACGACGTGCGCGATTCCGACATCGCCCCCGGCGTCCTCGTGAACCCCGAGGTCGTCGAGGGACGGGGGATGTCGAAGGAGGAGGAGGGCTGCCTCAGCGTCCCCGGGCTGTCGGAGATCGTCGAGCGCAGCGCGTCGATCGTCGTGCGCGGGCTGGGGCTGGACGGGGAACAGGTGGAGATCCGGGCCGACGGCCTCCTCAGCCGCTGCCTTCAGCACGAGACGGACCACCTCGACGGGATCCTCTTCCTCGACCGCGTGAGTCCGCTCAAGCGGAAGATGCTGCTCGGGAAGTGGCGCAAGCAGGCTTGAGGGTCCTGTTCTGGGGGACGCCGGAGTTCGGGCTCCCCTCGCTGGAGGCGATGCGGGCGGCGGGCCACGAGATCGCGGGCGTGGTGACGAATCCCGACCGGCCGGCGGGACGGGGACGCGCGTTGCGGGCCAGTCCGGTGAAGGAGTGGGCGCTGGCGGCCGAAGTGCCCGTTCTGCAGCCCGTCCGCCCGGGCGCCGCGGCGTTCCTCGACGCGGCTCGCCGGCTCACCCCCGATGTCTCCGTCGTGGCGGCGTACGGCCGCATCCTCCCGCGCGAGGCGCTCGATCTGCCGCCGCTCGGTTCGTTCAACGTCCACGCGTCGCTCCTGCCCGCCCTGCGCGGCGCCGCCCCGATCAACTGGGCGATCATCCGCGGGCATGACGAGTCGGGGGTCAGCATCCAGCGCATGGTCGCCGCGCTCGACGCCGGACCGGTGCTCGGGCAGACCCGCATCCCGATCCACGCCACCATGACCGCCGGGGAGTTGTACGAGGCGGTGGCCCGGGCGGGAGCGACGCGGCTCGTCGAGGTGCTGGCCGAGGTCGCGGCCGGGGGCGCCGTCGAGACGCCGCAGGACGAAGCGCGCGCGACGTGGGCCCCGAAACTCGACCGGGAGGCGGTGCGCATCGACTGGTCGCGTGCCGCCCCCGAACTGGCCCGCTGGCTGCGCGGCTGCGACCCCCGGCCCGCGGCCTGGACCACCCTCCGCGGGCGGTCGCTGCAGTGCTTCGAACCGACCGTCGAGCCCGACGCCCCCGGAGCGGGCGCCGCCGCCACGACGGCCGGGGCCCCGGCGCCGGGCACCGTCATCGAAGCGCACGCCGTGCGGGGGCTGCGGGTCGCCACCGGAGACGGGGTCCTCCGCGTCGGCGCCGTCAAACCGGCCGGCCGCCGGCGCATGTCCGCCGCCGCCTGGGCCCGCGGGGTCGCCCGGGGGGTCGCCGACCTGAAGGGGGTCCGCTTCGACTGACGCGCGGCTTGACGGTTTCCGCCACCGGCTCGACGGCTTCCCGCGGCTGCACGTGCTCGTCTCGGAGCGGGAGGTGGACGGCCCCTCCGGCCTCGCGGCGGTCGAACGCGTGATGGAGCACGGGGCCCCCATCGCGGTACATCTGAGGGCGCGTCTCCCCACCCGTCGCCTGTTCGAGATCGCCGCTGAACTGGCCTCGAGCGCGGAGCGGACGGGGGGTTGGCTGGTGGTGAACGGACGGCCCGATGTCGCGCTGGCGGCCGGCGCGCGGGCGGTGCAGCTTGGACGAACCGCCCTCGGGGCGAAGGAGACGCGCCGCATAGTCGAGGCGTGCGCGGGGAGGCTGGCGATCGGGGCATCCGTACACGATGCGGAGGGCGCGTTTCGAGCCGTCCGGGACGGCGCCGACTACCTTGTGCTGGGCACGATCCATGCCACGCCCTCGCACCCCGGGCGCGCGGGAAGCGGCCCCGCGGCGGTGACCGAGGCCGTGGCCACCGCCGTCCGCGCCGCGCCGACCGCCGCGCCGGTCCTCGCCATCGGCGGACTGCGGGCGGAGCGGATCGACGAGGTCGTGGAGGCCGGCGCGTACGGGATCGTGACGGGCCGCGCGGTGTGGTCGGCTCCCGACCCGGCGCGGGCCGCGCTCGATCTGAGGAGAAGACTGGACCGGAGATGGGATGGACGAGATACGGATACAGGTGAACGGACGGGAGCGTGACGTTCCCGCGGGAACGTCCGTGGCGGTGTTGCTCCGCGACCTCGGACTGGACGGGCGGGCGATCGTCGTCGAACTGAACCGTCAGATCGTCCGGCTGCCGGAGATCGAGAGCGTCCGGTTCGAGGCCGGCGATCGCGTCGAGCTCGTCCACTTCGTGGGAGGCGGCTGAACGATGGACGCGCTCGAGATCGGCGGCCGCACGTTCGATTCCCGTCTCATCGTGGGGACGGGGAAATACCCGAGTCCCGAGGTGATGCTCGAGGCGATCCGGGCCTCCGGCGCGGGCATGGTCACGGTCGCGGTGCGCCGGGTCGACATCGAGAACCCGGACCGCGACGACATCCTGCGGACGATCACTCCGGACGAGTTCGAACTCCTCCCCAACACGGCGGGGTGCTACACCGCCGAGGACGCGATCCGCTTCGCGCGGCTGGGGCGCGCGGCGGGGATGAGCGACTGGGTGAAGCTCGAGGTCATCGGCGACGCAGACACGCTCTTCCCCCACACCGAGGCGTTGATCGAAGCCACGCGTGTGCTCGTGGCCGAGGGGTTCACCGTCCTTCCCTACACGAACGACGACCTCGTGACGGCGCTCAGGCTCGAGGACGCCGGGGCCGCGGCGGTGATGCCGCTCGCCTCTCCGATCGGGAGCGGCCTCGGGCTGCTGAACCCGCTCAACATCCGGATCATCAAGTCCAGGCTCTCCGTCCCGGTCGTCGTCGACGCCGGGGTGGGGACGGCCTCCGACGCGTGCGCGACGATGGAGCAGGGGGTCGACGGCGTGCTCATGAACACGGCGATCGCCGCGGCGGAGGATCCGGTGGAGATGGCGCGGGCGATGCGGCTGGCGGTCGAGGCGGGGCGTCGCGCGTACCTCGCCGGACGCATGCCGCGCCGCGAATGGGCGGCGCCGTCGAGCCCGCTCGAGGGTCTGCCGCCCCCGGATTGAGCCCGCAGACTCCGCTGAACCCGCTGAACCCGCGCGCGGCGGCCCACCGGATCCTGGCCGATGTGAGGGTCGGCACCCTGTCCGATCTCGCGGCCTCGCGCATCCTCCCCGGCGTGGACCTCGTGGACCGCGGCCTGGCCCTGGACATCGCGTTCGGCTGCCTGCGGCTGCGCGCGCGCCTGGATGTCTGGATCGAGGCCTTCGCGGACCGGCCGCTCCGCCGGATCGACCCGACCGTGCGGGACTGGCTGCGGATCGGGGTCTACCAGCTGACGGAGTTGCGGACGCCGGATCACGCCGCGGTCGGCGAGACGGTGCGAGCGGCGCGGGCCGGGGTGGGGCGGAAGCGGGTCGGGTACGTGAACGCCGTGCTGCGGGCCGTGGCCAGGGGGCGGGACGGCGCCGATCCGTTCCCCGCGCCCGACGCGGATCCGGTCGCGCACCTGTGTTCGTGGGGTTCGCACCCCGAGTGGCTCCTGCGGCGCTGGCTCGCGCGCTGGCCGCTGGCCGACGTGCGGCGGCTCGTCGAACGGCAGAACCGTCCCCCGGACGTCGTGCTGCGGATGCTGGACGGCGACGACCCCGCGCCGCCGGAGGGCGTCCGGCTCGCGCCCGTGCCCGGCTGGCCGCGCTCCTTCACGCTCGCGGAGGGCGCCCCCGCGGCGGCGCTCGCAGGGCTCCGCGCCGTGGTGCAGGACCCTGCGGCCTCCTCGGTGGTAGATTATGTCGGTCGTCGGCCCGCCGGACCCGTGCTGGACGTGTGCGCGGCGCCGGGCACGAAGGCCGTGGGGCTCGCGGCGGCATACGGCGTGCCGGTCGTGGCGCTCGACGTCTCGCGGGGGCGGCTCGCCCGCCTCGCCGCGCCGGCCCGGCGGCTGAAGCTGCCGGTGAGCGCGGCCGTCGCCGACGCGCGCCGGCTTCCGGTCGCCGAGGCCGGGACCGTGCTGGCCGACGTGCCCTGCACGGGCACCGGGGTCCTGCGGCGGCGGGCCGACGCCCGCTGGCGGCTCAACGAGCGCGGCCTCGGCGCCCTCGTGGCGCTGCAGCGCGAGATCATGGACGCTTGCGCCGATGCCGTACGGCCGGGCGGCCTTCTGGTCTACAGCACATGTTCGCTCGAACGCGAGGAGAACGAAGGACAGGTGGATGCCTTCCTCGAGCGCAGGCCCGACTACCGGCGCGAACCGCCGGACGCGGTCCCCGATGGCTGCGTGACCCCGCGCGGCGACCTCTTCGTCCGCCCCTGGGTCACCGACACCGACGGCGCCTACGCGGCGCGGCTGCGGAGGGTCGCGTGAAGTTCCTCCGCGCCCTCCTCCTCACCGCCGTCATGTTCGGCCTCGGCTACACCGCGGCCGCGCGCTGGCTCTTCCCCGCGGCGGCGGACCCCACCGACGTCGACTTCACCGAGGTGCCCGATCTCACCGGCACCCCGCTCGCGGAGGCGGAGCAGCAACTCGCAGCCCTCGGCTTCGCCGCCCTCGAGCGCGGCCGCCTCAGTCACGCCGGCATCGCGGCCGGGGCCGTTGTCGCCCAGAACCCGCTCCCGGGCCAGACCACCCAGACCGGCGACACGGTCTTCCTCGCGACGAGCGCCGGCGTCGAGACCCGCGTCGTCCCCGATCTCGGCGGACTCCCGACCGCCGACGCGGCGACGCTGCTCACCCGACTCGGGTTCGAGATCGACATCGAGGCTGTGGAGGGTGCCCCGGCGGCCGGCGCGATCCGCACCGAACCCGAAGCCGGCGCCCGCCTCACGCTGCCCGCCTCGGTTCGGCTCTTCGTGAGCCGGGGAAGGGCGATCGTCACCGTCCCCGACCTGCGCGGCCGCCACGTCGACGACCTCGAGGCCCTCCTGGAGGAGGTGGAACTGCGCCTCGGCGCGGTCCGCTACCAGGCCGACGCGCGCGACGTGCAGGGCCGCGTCGTGTTTCAGAGTCCGGAGTCCGGCTCCCCCCTGCGCGGAGACGGCCTCGTCTCGGTGATCGTGGCCGGGACGCCGCCCGACACGCCGCCCGACACGCCGCCCGATACCGTCTCCAGGATGGAGAGACAGGATGGAGAGATAGGATGGACCTTCAGGGACTGCTGACCCGGAACTGGCCCTACAAGGCGGCCGCGCTCGTGCTCTCGATCCTCCTCTGGCTGCGCGTGTCGGCCGACGCCCAACTCGCCGAACAGGCCGTGCCCACCCTCCTCGAGATCCAGGTGAGCGATTCCGCCTGGAGTCTGCGTGAGGTCCTCCCCTCGGAGGTCATGACCACGTTCCGCGGCGGGAGGAACGAAGTCTTCGCCACGCGCTTCGAGGAAAACAGGATCCGCAAGGTCATCGACCAGGTGGAAGACAGCGTGGTGAGCGTCGAGCTTTCGCCGTCCGAGGTCATCTACAACCGCGAACTCGGCGTCGAACCCGTGGCCGTGAGCCCCGCCGTCGTCTCCGTCCGGCTCGAAGAGCGGGTGGGGAAGTGGGTCGCCGTCGCCGGGAGGACGGACGCGCGGGCGGCGCCGGGCGCCTTCGTCGTCGGCATGCGGCTCGCGCCCGACAGCGTGTGGCTGCAGGGGCCCGCCTCGTTCGTGAACCGCGTCTCCGAGGTCACGACCGAGCTTCTCCGAGTCGGCGCGGTGTCGAGACCGGTGACCCAGCAACTGGGCATCGCGCTGCCGCCCGATCTCTCGGGACTCTCCGTCGAGCCGGCCACCGTGATCGGCACCGTCGAGGTCGACTCCCTCGTCACCCGCCGGTTCGAGGCCCCGGTCTCCGCCACGGGCCTGGGGGTGGGCTCCGGAGCGGGGACAGTGTCGCTCGAACCGGCCACCGTCACGGCCGCCGTCTCCGGCCCGGCCGCCGTCGTGGACGGACTCGACCCCGCCGACCTCACCCTGACGGTCGAGATCCCCGCCTTCTTCGAGGGCGCGGCTTCCTTCCCCGTGCGCGTCCGGCTGCCCGAGGATGTGGCCGCCACGGTGACGATCGACCTCTCGCCGGAGCGCGTGTCCGCCGGCTCCGGCCCCGGCTCTGCCCCGAGCGACCCGTAAACGTGAGACCCACAGGCGCCGACGCGCCCGCCCTCGGGTTCCGGGACGGTCCGGTGCTCGGCATCGAGACCTCCTGCGACGAGACCTCGGCCGCGGTCGTCGATGAGACCGGCATCCGGGCGCTGGCCATCGCCTCGCAGGACGCGCACGCCGCGTTCGGCGGCGTCGTGCCGGAGATCGCGGCGCGCGAGCACATCCGGTCGCTCGACGCGATGGTGCGGCACGCGATGCGCGAGGCGGGAGTCGGCCGCGACGAGATCGCGGGCGTCGGGGTGACGGCGGGCCCCGGTCTCGTCGGCGCCCTCCTCGTGGGGGTGAACTGGGCCAAGGCCTACGCCTTCGCCCGCGACCTCCCGCTGCTCGGCGTCCATCACATGGAGGGACACCTGTACGGAACCGCGCTCGAGCACCCGGCGGCCCGGCCGCCGTTCATCGGCCTCCTCGTGTCGGGCGGGCACACGCTCCTCCTCGAGGCGCGGGCGTGGGGCCGCTACCGGCTCCTCGGGCAGACGCGGGACGACGCGGCGGGCGAGGCGTTCGACAAGGTGGCGCGCCGCCTGGGCCTCGCGTATCCCGGCGGTCCCGAGATCCAGCGCGCCGCGTCGGGCGGAGATGCCGCCCGGTTCCGGTTGCCGCGTCCCATGCTGAGCGGGCGCAATGATCCGGGCGATCGGTCGTACTACGACATGTCGTTCTCGGGCCTCAAGACGGCGGTGGCCCGCATCGCGGCGGAGCGGGAAGCCGACGGGACGCTGGAGGAGGCCGTGCCCGATCTGGCCGCCGGGTTCCAGGAGGCGGTCGTCGATGTGCTCATCGCGAAGACGCTGCGAGCCGTGGAGCAGACCGGCTGCCGCCGGGTCGTTCTGGGGGGTGGAGTGGCGCGAAACTCCCGACTGCGCAAAAGTTTATCGGAGCGCCTGGGCTCGTCCGGGGAGCTGTACGCCCCCTCGCCCCGCCTCGCGACGGACAACGCGGCCATGATCGCCGCCGTCGCGCGTCACCGCCTGGCGAACGGCGAGCGAAGCCCGTGGTCGCTCAACGCCGAAGCGGGCCTCGCGTTTCCCGGCATGGTCCGGGACCCGGCCTGATCCGCCGCCCGACCCGATCCGCCGTCCGGCCCGGCCCGGTCGGCAGCCCGTGACCCGAGGGAGTGTGCCAACGTGTATCCCGAACTCTTCACCCTGAACCTGCCGCTGATCGGCGAGTTCACGCTCACGTCCTTCGGACTCCTGATGGCGCTCGCGTTTCTGTCGGGATACATGGTCCTGCGCGCGGAGACCGACCGTCTGGGCGCGGGCCGCGACCTGGCGGCCGACATGCTGATGGGAGCGCTGATCGGCGGCATCGTCGGGGCCAGGATCTACTACGTGCTCCTGAACTGGGACCGCACGGCCGTCGACCCGCTGGGGATGATCTTCTCGCGCAGCGGACTCGTCTGGTACGGCGGCTTCATCGGCGGTTTCCTCGGCGTCATGTGGGTCCTCGGCCGCCGTCCCGTCGCGCGCGGCCTCGCGGTGGACGCCGTCGCCCCCGCCCTCTCCCTCGCCTACGGGATCGGCCGCATGGGCTGCTTCCTCGTCGGCGACGACTACGGGCGACCGACCGACTCCTTCGCGGGCATGGCCTTTCCCAACGGGCTGCCGCCCTCGACCGCGGGCAACCTCCGCCGCTTCGGCTCCGAGGTGGACCCCGCGCTCCCCGACATCGAGGTCCTCGCCGTCCATCCGACGCAGCTCTACGAGACGGGGCTGTCGCTCATCATCTTCTTCATCCTGTGGCGGCTGCGCCGGCACCCGCACGTCCAGGGGTGGCTGTTCGGCCTCTGGCTGGCGCTCGCCGCGATCGAGCGCTTCGTCGTCGAGTTCTTCCGCGTGAAGGACGACCGCTTCCTCGGGAGCTTCACGCTCGCGCAGGCGATCTCGATCATCATGTTCGCCGCGGGCGTGGCGGTGGTCGTGAGGCTGCGCCGCCGGGCGCGAGAGGCGGCCGTGTGAACCGCCCGGCTCTGGTCGGGCAGGCGCTCGCCGGCGGGCTGGCGCTCGCCGTCGCGCTCGCCGGGCCGCCCCCGCTCGCCGGCCAGACGCCGACCAGCGAGGAGGTGACCCGCCGCGCCGAGGTGCGCGCCCTCTACATCATCGGCAACCAGGCGCTCTCCGCCGGCCAGTTGCGCGCGGTCATCCGCACCCGCGACACCGAGTGCAAGAGCCTCCTCCTGCAGCTGCCGTTCTGCCTGCTCAGGCATGTGGGGGTGGACGTGGAGTTCGCGCAGAACCGGGCCTACCTCGACACGCTCGCCGTGGCGGAGGACGCGATCCGGCTGCGCGGGTACTACAACCTGCGCGGCTACTACGAGGCGCAGGTCGATCGCGAGATCCGCAGCGACGGCCGCGAGGCCCGCGTCTGGTTCACGATCGACGAAGGCCCGCCGACCCTCATCGACAGCCTCATCATCCGGGGACTGCCCGAGACCCTCCCCCCGGAGCAGGCCTCCGCCTTCCTCGGCCTGGCGGAGGGAGATCCCCTCGACCGGATCCGGCTCCAGGTCGGCAAGGACAGCCTCGTGCGGATTCTCCGCCGCCAGGGGTACATCGAAGCGCTCGTGCTGGAGGGCGGCAGCCGCGTCTACGGCGGCCCCGCGCGGGTGGAGGTCGACGTGCACCCCGGCCCCCGCTTCCGCGTGGGAGAGGTTCGGATCGAAGGCGCCGAGGCCTTCGGCGAGAAGGTGGTCCGCGACCTCTTCCCCCTCGCTCCGGGGCAGTACTACAACCAGGAGGTGGAACAGGAGGGCCAGCGGAATCTCTTCGGCCTCGAGGCCGTCCGCTTCGCCTCGATCCGCCAGGAGGACCCGTCCCCGCCGGACGGCACCGGGCCGGACGGCGCCGCGCCGGGGCGCGCGGCGGCCGACTCGACGATCGACCTCGTCGTCCAGATCACGCCGGCCGCGCCGCGGGCCGCACGCGGGGGCGTGGGATGGAGTACCGACGCCTGCGTGCAGGCCGAGTCGCAGTTCACGCACCGCAACCTCCTGGGCGGCGCCCGCCGCCTGCAGCTCACGGCCCAGCTCTCGAACCTCTTCGCCGGGGAGCTGGGCGGCGCCTTCCCCTGCTCCGATGTCGGCACCGGCGCGGAGTTCCGGAAGCTCAACTTCCTGCTGCAGACCGAACTCATCCTCCCCGTCGTGTTCTCGGGCGAGAACAGCTTCCGGGCGCGGCTGTTCATCGAGCGCGAGACGATCCCCGACGTCTTCATTCAGGAGGCGCTGGGGGCCGAGATCGGGATCACGCGCCGCCTGAGCCGCACCATGACGGCGACCCTCTCGTACTCGCCCACCTACACCGGCTTCGGCGAGCAGTCCGCCGACATCTTCTTCTGCGTCAACTTCGGCTTCTGCGAGGTCGAGGACATCGTCACCGTGAGCCGTTCCCGGTGGCTCGCGCCCCTGACCCTCGGGTGGGTCTGGAACCGGACCGACGACCCGCTGCGCCCGACCCGCGGCTTCTACGTCACGGCCGAGGGCGAGGTGGCGGCCCGCAGCACCGGCTCGCAGTACAAGTACCTGCGGATCGTGGGCCAGGCCGCCGGCTTCTTCGAACTCGAACCCGGCCTCGTGGTGGCCGCCCGCGCCCGCAGCGGCATTGTCCGCTTCCCCGGCACGCGGATCTTCACCGCCGGCGCGTCCCGGGCCGACCGCCTCGTCCACCCGTCGCGGCGCTTCTTCGTCGGCGGCTCGCAGAGCGTCCGCGGCTTCGGGCAGAACCTCCTCGGCCCGCGCGTGCTCGTCGCCGACGCGACCGAGGACTGTCCGGGAGGAGATTTCGAGGCCTGCGTCCAGCGGCTCGCGACCGAAGACCCCGGCGCCTTCGACCAGCGGCCGAGGGGTGGCGACGCCGGCCTCGACATCAGCCTCGAGCTGCGGAGATACCTGAGCCCCCAGTGGGGTCTCGTTTTCTTCGCCGACGCGGGCAGCGTCTCCCAGAACCTGACGGAGCTGAAGAACGTCGCGTGGACACCGGGGATGGGACTGCGGTTCACGAGCCCGATCGGTTCCATCCGGCTCGATGTGGGCTACAATACGACGTATGCGGCCGAGGTGCCGGCGATCGTATCCCTGCAGGACGGGACCTTGATACAGATGGAGGAGCTCGTGCGATTCGACCCGTTCCGGTTCGACGACCCGGGGCCGCTGCGCGAGATCTGGCGCCGCTTCCAGATCCACATATCGATCGGTGAGGCGTTTTGAGCTCCGACGAACTGCCCCCGCCCACCGAGTTGACGCCGACCGAGCCGACGCCCACCGAGCCGACGCCCGAGCCCGAGCCCGCGCGCCGGCGCCGGCGGTTCGCGCTTCCCGTGATCGTGGTCCTGGGTCTGCTCGCGCTCGTGACCGCGTACTTCGTGACCCGGACCGCGACCGGCCGCAACGCGGCGCTCTCCCTGATCGAGGAAGCCATCGCGGGAAGCGTGAACGGCGAGGTCCGGATCGGCCCCGCGCTCTCCGGCAACGTCGTCACCGGCCTCACCCTCTCCCGCATCGAGATCCTCGACGCCGATAGCGCGGTGTTTCTGGCGCTCGACACCGTCACGATCGCGTACGACCCCCTGGCGCTGCTCCGCCGGCAGTTGGAGATTCGGCGTCTCCACGCGAGCGGTCTCGACCTGCAGCTCACGCAGTACCCCGATGGCCGCTGGAACTTCGACCGTATCTTCGGCCCTGCGCCCCCGGCCGCCGACCCGGCCGCGGCGCCGGCCACGGCGTCGCTGGTCCCGGGCGCGGCCTCGCTGGCGCAGGCCGCGAGCGGCGGCGCCCTGAGCCTCCTCTTCCGCAACCTGACCGTGGCCTCCGGCCGCATCCGCATCCGCACCCCGTTTACCGCGAGGATGAGCGGAAGCCAGCGCGCGCGCGCGCTGCGGGAGGCCCGGAGCGGCACCTCCCCGTGGGCCCTGTTCGAGACCCCCGAGGGCGAGTTCGACAACCTGTACGAACTCTCGAACGTCCGCGGGCGCTTCCCCCTCGTGCGTCTCTCGGACTCGGCCGACCCGCTCCGGATCGAACTCGAGAACCTGAGCGGCACGCTACTCGCCGTGCGCCAGCCGCTCCAGCTGGAACGCCTCAGCGGGAGCCTCAGGCTGGGGGACACCGCCCACATCTCCATCGAACGGTTCGAGACGGATCGCTCCGTGGTGCGCGGGACCGGCTGGATGGCCGGGGCCGACCCCATGCAGCACCGCTTCGAACTCGAAGCCGAGCCGATCGATGTCCGGGATCTGCGCTGGATCCCGATCGACCTCCCCGAAGCCGGCGGCGGACCGATGCGGGTCGACCTCTACAGCCGCGGCGCGACCACCGTCGTCGACATCTCGAACGGCGATTTCCGGACCGGCGAGACCCGCCTCACGGGCGGTATGGCCCTCGCCTTCGGTCTGCGCCCCAGGTTCGAGAGCCTCGATGTGCGGCTGGCCCCCTTCGACCTCGAGAGCCTGGACCGCCTGCTGGGACGCGAGTCCGCGCCCGCCGACAGTACCGCAGCCGCCGGCAGCACCGCAGCCGCCGGCAGCGAGGGGTGGGCGCGCGGCACCATCCGGGGCTCCGGCTACATGGACGACCTGAGCGTCGACGCCGATCTCACTCTCGAGGCCCCCGGGGCGGCCCCCGGGGCGGAGATCCCCTCCCGCCTGCGGGCGCGCGGGAGCGTCGCCTTCAGCCCCGCAGCCGACACCGACCCCGCAGCCGGAGCCGACGCCGGAGCCGACGCGATCAACCTGGGGCTGCGCGGGCTCGAGGTGACGCTCGAGCGGTTCGAGCCGCGCTGGACCCGGCTCCTCGGTATGGATCTGGAGGTCGGCGGACGCTTCGATGGCACCCTCACGCTGGATCGCGATGCGGGCGGGGCCGTGGACTTCGTCGGCGCGGTGGGTCACCTGTCGTCGGCGGGCGACTTCTCCCGTTTCGCGGGCGCCGGGAGGCTGGACCTCGACGGCTCGGGCGTCGACGCGGCGCTCGACGTGAACCCCCTCTCCCTCTCCCTGCTGCGGCCGTGGGCGCCCGGCGTCGAACTCGCCGGCAGCGTGACCGGTCCGGTCCGGGTCAGCGGGGTCCGCGAGGCCCTCGTCATCGACGCGAGCCTGGACTCCGATCTCGGCGGCCTCACGCTCGACGGGGAATTCGACCTCGCCTCCGAGGAGTTGCGCTACGACGCCCGGATCGAGGGGACCGATCTTTCCCTCAACGAGTGGATCGAGGGCGCCCCCGAGTCGCGGCTCGCCATTCGCGGACGCGTGGCGGGAGCCGGCGTCGACCCCGCGACGCTCGAGGGCGCCTTCGACTTCGACATCCTCTCCTCCGCGGTGGATCAGGCCGAGATCTTCGACAGCCGCGTCCGGTTCGACATCGCGGATGGCGTGGCCACGATCGACAGTCTCTACCTCGCCTCCGACGTGGGGACGCTGCTGGCGCGCGGCAGCCTCGGGCTCACGGAGGGGCGCGAGGGACGGCTCGACTTCGAGGCGGACGCCGCCGACCTCTCCGGCTGGGACCGCTGGTTCGTGGAAGAGATTCCGGGCGCCGCCGCGTCGGAGGCCGGCGAGCCCCTCTTCGACAGCACCGAGGCGGTGCTGGGCGGCCCCGGGAGCGGGGCTCCCGCCGAAGGGCTCGATGGCCGGCTCACGGCGCGCGGCCGGGTGACCGGCCGCTGGGGAGATCTCAAGGTCGCGGCCGACATCGAGGCCACCGGGGCGCGGTTCCGCCGCTACCAGGCCGACCACATTCAGGCCCGCGTCGAGCAGTTCGACCCGATCGGCATGGACGCCTTCGACGCACGGCTCACGGCCACCGGCGTCGAACTGAACGGCCGCCCGCTCGACTCCCTCTTCGTCCGCCTCGACCGCACGGCCCCCGAAGCCGGGGCGGGCGCCGAAGCCGGGGCGGGCGCCCGAGCCACGGGCGCCGCCTTCTACGCGCGGCGGGATTCGAGCATCGAAGCCTCCGGCCACGCCGATGTGACCGGAGGGGACGCGTGGAGCGCCGGTCTCTCCGAGTTCCGCCTCCGCCTCGGCAAGCTCGAGTCGCGGTTGGCCCGGCCCGCCCGCCTCGTGTACTCCGATTCCGGGCTCGTCGTCGACGACCTGTGGATCGAGGGCCAGCTCGGACGCCTGCGCGCCAACGGAGCGTTCCCCGCCGCAGGGGACGGGGAACTCGCGCTTGAGCTGTTCGGCTTCCGCATCGACCAGCTCGGCTACCTCCTCGCGGAGACGTCGGCCATCGGCGGGACGCTCGGCGGTTCCGCCACCATGCGCGGAACCCTCACCTCCCCCACGTTCGACGGGACGCTCGACATCCTCCGGCCGTCGGTCCGGAACCAGACCTTCGAGGCGCTCAACTCCCGCTTCAGTTACGCCGGCCAGCGGCTCGAGGGGGCGATCGATCTGGTCGACGCCGGCCAGCGGCTCGGCCGGCTGGACGGCTCCGTAGCGACCGACCTCTCCCTCGTGGATGTCGAGCGCCGTCTCCTCGACGACCCGTTCGACCTCGACCTCACGGGCGACCGACTTCCGCTCGCCCTCATCCAACTCTTCGTGGGTGGGCTCGAGGCGGTCACCGGCGTCGCGGCCACCGACCTCGCCCTGCGCGGCTCGCCCCGCCGACTCCGCTACACCGGCGACGTACGCCTGATGGACGGGCGCGCGTGGGTACCGGACCTCGGCGTCTGGCTCACCGACGTCCGCGCCGGGGCCGAATTCCGCAACTCCTCCGTGGCCTTCGTCGATTCGATCCACATCGCCTCGGACCTGGGCGGCTGGGCGCGCGCGCGAGGTACGGTGGACATCGCCCGGATCCGGGACGCGGTCTTCGACCTGGACTTCGAGACGACCGCCTTCCACGGTGTGGCGCGGGCCGACATGACGATGGCGGCGGAGGGCACCGGCCGACTCTCCGGCCCTTACACCGCCCCCACGGTCACGGGCGACTTCGTCCTCACCGACGGGGACCTGCTGCAGGAGGAGTTCCTGCGGGCGCGGGGGGTCTTCGACCTCCGCGACGCCCCGTTCCGCGACCTCCTCGACGCGCAGGCCGCGAGCGAACGCCGGATCGTCCAGCGGTTCCGGAACCCGTTCCTCGAAAACCTCATCGTGGACGCGCGCGTCGCCCTCGGTCCCGAACTCTGGTTGCGGTCGCCGCAGATGGACGTGGAACTCGTGTCCGAGGGACTCGATGTCTATCTCGACCGCGGGACGGACTCCGTCTACGTGATGGGCGAGGTCCGGATTCCGCGCGGCACCTACCGGGTCCAAATCCCGCCCTACGAGCGACCTTTGCGGATCACGAACGGGACCATCCGGTTCGTCGGAGATCCCGACTTCAATCCGGACCTCGACATCACGGCCGAGTATCGGAACCGCACCGTCGACGGACCGGTGATCGTGGAGGCCCACATCGCGGGCCGCATGCGGGATCGCGGAGTGCTCCTGACCAGCAACCCGCCCATGGGCGAGACGGACCAGTGGTGCCTGCTCGCGGTAGGGACCCCGTGCTACCGCTCCGCCGACCGGCAACTGGCCGGACGGCTGGTGCAGGAGGGCATCCTCAACACGGTGAGTTCCGGGATCAACGCGGCGTTCGTGGGAACGACCGGCCTCTCCTACTTCAACCTCACGTCGATCGGCGCCGGAGGCCCGGGGGGCGTGGCGGCGAACCGGAACGTGTTCGAGCGCACCGCCGTGGAGTTCGGGTGGTACGCGAGCAACGACCTCTTCCTCTCATTCTGGCAACCGCTCGGTGGCGGACCGCCGCGCGCGACCCTGGAGTGGTCGTTCCTCCCCAGCTGGTCCGTGGAGGCCCGCACCGCGAGCCGCTTCGACGAGCGACTGTTCGGTCTCGCGTGGGGAACGAACATCGCCAACGACCGCACGTTCCGGCTCTTCCTGTTCCGGGAGTGGGCACTGGGCGGCGGTTCCCCGTAGCGGATGTCAGGCCCCTACCCGTATCCTGACTCGGAGCGCTTCCTCGTGCTCCTCAACCCCGGCGCCGGCGGCGGAGCGACTCAGCTGGAGTCGCTCCGCCGGCGGGTGGGTGGCGCCTTCGCGGCGCGCGGCGTCCCCTTCGACCTTTTCGAGGCCGCGGGTCCGGAGGAAGGACTCGAGGTTGCGCGCGCCGCCGCCGAGCGCGGCTACCGGGCGATCGCCGCCGTGGGAGGCGACGGCACCGTCAGCCTGGCGCTGCGCGGCGTCGCGGGAACCCGGGTGCCGGTCGCGATCATCCCCTTCGGCACGGGCAATCAACTCGCCCTCAACTTCGATATCCCCGCTTCGCTGGAGGACAGCGTCCGCGTCGCCGTGGAAGGGAAGGCGACCGATATCGATCTCGCGCGCGCGAACGGAGAACTGTTCGCGCTCATGGCCGGCGCCGGACTCGACGCCGAGATCATGGCCGGCGCCACATCCGAACTGAAGAGCCGGATCGGCTTCGCGGCCTACCTGTACAGCGGTCTCAAGAACGTCATCGGCCACCCCGCCGCCAACTTCCGGATCATCGCCGACGACCACGAGGTACAGGTGAAGGCGTCGATGGTGCTGCTCGCGAACGCGAGCCAGCTCGGTGCCGGCCCCCTGCCGGTGGAGTTCAGGATGGCGCCCGGGGCCTCATTCCAGGACGGACTGATCGACGTGTGCATCTACGCCCCGCGGAACCTCCCCGAGGTCGCCCGCCTCCTGTGGCGCGTGTCGAGAAACCAGTTCGGCGGCGACGACCAGATGATCTTCTTCCAGACCCGCCGCGTCCGGATCGAGGCCGACCCCCCCGTGGCGATCGAAATCGACGGCGAACCCCGTGGCGAGACCCCCATCGAAGCCGAAGTCGCCCCGCTCGCCGCCCGAATCCTCGTCCCCCGGTAGCGGCGGCGGCTCTCTCCCTCAGGCGGCGATCTCGAACTGTCCCCACAGGACCCAGAGCGCCCAGTCCAGGTCCAGCCGGTCCCCGTCCCATGCGGCGGTCGCCGTCCAGGGGTTGATCCCCTGCTGCCGGTGCCAGCGCCCCAGCCCCGCGTCGGTCGTCCACGGCGCCTTCACGTCGTCCCGCGCCGGGGGGACCGCCGGGACGATCCTTCCCTCGGGGTCCCGGAAGTGGGCCGCGCCCGCAGACCCCATCTCCACTCGCCAGCCGCCCTCGTGCACCGTCCGATGATGGAACCGGCATAACAGGATCAGATTGTCGAGCGACGTCTCGCCTCCCTCCGCCCACGGGATCGCGTGGTGGGCCTGCGTGTAGCGCGACCCGCAGCCGGGAAAGCGGCAGCCCCCGTCGCGGACGTCCAGCGCCTTGCGCAGCCGCCAGTTCACTGTCCTCCGGCGGCGGCCGACATCGAGCACGGAGCCGTCCAGTCCGCGCTCCACCCGCACCGCCTCCGCGTCGCACGACAGGCGCCGGGACGTTCCCGCGGGAACGCATGAACCGTCCTCGGTGGCGACGACGTCGGCATTGCCCGCCACGGTGTGGACGACCAGCTGAACCCTCGCCTCCGTGCGTTCCTCGAGCCACGCCCCGAGGGCGTCGTGGTTCCGCTCCACCGGGGTCCGCGGCAGCCTGAGAGGGGCCGGCTCCCACGCGGCCTCCGCCTCGGGCTCGGGCTCGGGCTCGGGGGCGGCCTCGGCCTCCCGATCGGCCTCCCGCTCCTGGCGGTAGAGTTCGTCGCCGGCGGCGTCCAGCGCCTGCATGAGGAGGGCGCCCACTTCCGGCAGCAGTCGGCCCCGGATCCGGTACATGCCGTCGTGGTCCACCTGGACCGAGAGATGGCGGCGGTGCGCGAGCTCGGACTCGCCGTCCCATCCGACGGCGGCCGCGGCCTCCGCCGACCGCTGCGCGCGCACGAAGCGCTCCACCTGGCTCGCCGTGTGGCGGAGGGCGAAGTCGACCAGCCGCTCCTCGTTCTGCGGCGTGGCCACCCGGGTCAGGGCCCGGACCTTGGACCAGGAGAGGCGCCCACTCTCCATCTCGGCCGCAGTCAGGGGGAGCTCGGCGAGCCGGCGGGCCACGCGCACCCGCTCACGGGCGGGGCCGGTGCTGATCCCGGTGCGCCAGGAGAGCCAGTGGGCGCAGGAGCGCCAGCCGCTCCAGCGTTCCTCCCGGTCGAAGAGGTGGAGGAGGGACAGGAGCCGGTACTGGCCCGCGTCGAGGTGAGCGCAGAGTTCGGCGATCTCGTCGCCAAGGGGGTCGCCGCGGGGGTCGCCGCGGGGGTCAATATCGTGAAGCATGGTCTTCCGTCCGGATCTCAGAGTTGAGGGCACGCGAACCTGTCGCTTTCGGTCCAGTTTCGGTTCGCATCTCAACCAGATCTCAACGCCGGGATCTCCCCTCGCGCCTCTCCGGCCAGACACCTCCCGCGGTTTTCGACAGCGGTCACACGTTCCCGCGGGAACGTCCGCGTCGCCCGGCGAGGCGTCGGCTCGCTGGCTAGCGGGGATAGATGAGGTAGGGGCGCGCGAGGGCCTCGAAGGCGGCGACGTCGGCGGCCCATTCCGCGGTGATCTCGTCGAGCGTGGCCCCGCGTTCGATCGCGAGGCGGAGGCGGTCCGTGCCGGCGAGGCGGTCGAAGTGCGGCTCCCTCCACGCCCACGCCGAATCCGACAGGCGACGGGCGACGAGCAGGGCGGCGACGGCGGTCCGCACGGGATCGTAGACGGAGCGGTCCGTCACCGTGAGGCGGATGCCGGAGACCGTCTCTCCCGAGAACTTGCGGTCACCCGGCGACTCCGGCGTGAAGGTGGCCGCCGCGATCTGGACTCCCGGCAAACGCGCGTGCTCCCGGATGCCCGCGGCCCAGGCCTCGCCGTCCAGCCACGGGGCGCCGAGGAGCTGGAACGCGGCCTCGGTCCCGCGGCCCACGGAGATGTTGGTGCCCTCGAACAGGCAGGTGCCCGGATAGTGCGCGGCGCTCTCGACCGAGGGCATGTTCGGCGAGGGCGCGATCCAGGGCAGCTCCGTGTCGTCGAACCAGCGCCCCGCGGCCCAGCCGGCGGCCGGGACCACGTGCAGTTCCACCTCGACACCGAACTCCCCGCGATAGAGGCGCGCCAGTTCCCCCGCCGTGAGCCCGTGCCGCACAGGCACCGGATACATGCCGACGAAGCTCGCGAACGCCGGGTCGAGCACCGGCCCCTGCACGAGCCCCCCGATCGGATTCGGACGATCGAGCACGATCACCGGGACCCCCGCGCCGCCCGCCGCCATCATCGCGCGCGCCATGGTGGAGACGTACGTGTAGTAGCGCGCGCCGATGTCCTGGAGATCGAACGCGAGCACGTCGATCCCCGCCAGCATCCCCTGCGTCGGCGCCAGCGTCTCGCCGTAGAGAGAGTAGATGGGAAGCCCCGTCGCCGCGTCCGTCTCGTCGTCGATCGCGGCGCCGCCGACCTCCGTCCCGCGGATCCCGTGTTCCGGCGCGAAGAGCGCGACGAGTTCCGCCCCCTCGTACTGATGAAGGAGATCGATCGAACTCGTGCCGTCGCGGCCCACCCCGCTCCGGTTCGTGATCAGCGCCACCCGCCGCCCGTCGATGAGATGAGAGGAGTCTGCGAGCAGGACCTCGACCCCCGGCCGAACCTCCGGCGTTCCCCCGCACCCGACGAAGACCCACGCGGCGAGAATCGCGCGCGCGGCCGGGTGCCGCCTCACAACGCGCCGTGTAGGTTCAGGATGGCGAACGGGACATGGGGGACATGGGGGACATGGGGAGAGGGCGGAGGCCGACATGCTGCGGAGACTAGGGACGAAAAGCGGCCCCCGAAAGCCGGCGACCTCTCTTCCGGCGCTCGCGCTGAGGCTGGCGGCCTGCGCCTCGGTCGCGGTCGCCGCCTTCAGCTGCGCCACCGCTCCCGGCCCGGCCGGCTCGAACCGCGTCGCGCAGGACCGCGTCGCGCGGGACTGGGTCGAGGAGACGCTCGCCGGCCTCGGCCTGCGCGACCGAGTGGCGCAACTCGTCATGGTGTGGCTGAGCGGCGGCTACGCGCCGGCCGGCGACGAGGAGTTCAGCCGCGTCGAAGCCTTCGCGCGCGACGACGGGATCGGCGGGGTCGTGATGTCGCTCGGGACCCCGCTGGGATACGCGTGGCGCCTCAACCGGCTGCAGGCGGACGCCCGGATCCCGCTCCTCGTGGCGGCCGACTTCGAGTCCGGCGCCGGCTTCCGCGTGAGCGGGATCTACGCGCTTCCCAACATGCTCGAGATGAGCGGCGCGACAGTGCTGCCGCCCGCGATGGCGCTGGGCGCGGCGGACGACGAGGACCTCGCCCGCATCACCGGCAGCGTCACCGGCAGGGAGGCGCGGGCCCTCGGCGTGCATCTCGCCTTCGCACCCGTGCTCGACGTCAACAACAACCCCGCCAACCCCATCATCAACACGCGGTCATTCGGGGAGGATCCCGAGCGGGTGGCGGCGCTGGGCGCGGCGTTCATCCGCGGCGCGCGCAGCGCGGGGCTCCTCACGACGGCCAAGCACTTCCCGGGTCACGGGGACACCGGCACCGACACCCACGTCGCGCTCGCGGTGATCCCCGGCGACCGCGCGCGGCTCGACAGCCTCGAACTCGTCCCCTTCCGCCGGGCGATCGACGAAGGCGTTGATGCCGTGATGACGGCCCACGTCGCGGCGCCCGCGATCCTGGGCCCGGGGGCGCCGCCCGCGACGCTGTCTCCCTATTTCATGACGGAGATGCTGCGCGGCGACCTCGGCTTCGACGGCGTCCTGTTCACCGACGCGCTGGACATGGCCGCGGTCGCCGATGGCTACGGGGACGGCGAGGCCGCCATCCGCGCGCTCGAAGCGGGGGCCGACGTGCTCCTCATGCCGCGCGAGCCGCTGCGCACCATCGCGGCCGTCGAGGGAGCGGTGCGCTCCGGGCGGCTCGCCCCCGAGCGCATCGAGGCCTCCGCTCGCCGCGTGCTGACCCTCAAGGCCCGCGCCGGCCTCCACCGGGGGGCGCCGCCGGTCGACGCGGACCGCATGCGGACGCTCGTCGGGACGGAGTTCAACCAGAGCGTCGCCCGGGTGATCGCGATGCGCTCCATGACGCTCGTCCGGGACGAGGACGAGGCGATCCCGTTCGACGCCCTCGAGACGCGCTCCGTCCTCTCTGTGACCTTCGCCGGCGCGAACGACCTCGCCGCGGGCCGCGCCTTCGACCGCAAGCTGGGCGAGACCGTGCGCGTCCGCGGCGCCCGCGTCGGCTTCGACACGCACCCGGCCGTCTACGATTCGCTGGTCCGCCGCGCGCGGGCGGTCGATGCCGTGACCCTCTCCGCCTACGTCCGGCCCGGCGCCGCCAGCGACACCACCGATCTCCCCGAAGAGATCCGGGGTTTCCTGGAGGCCGTCGACGCGAGCGGGAAGACGACCGTGCTCGTCTCGTTCGGGAGTCCCTACCTGCTGACGTCGGTGCCCGACGCGAAGGCGTACCTCCTCGCGTGGGGCGGGGCGGAGGCGTCGCAGGAAGCGGCGGCCGAGGCGCTCCTCGGCGGACCGATCCCGGGCCGGCTCCCGATCTCGCTTCCTCCGTGGCACGCCCTCGGCGACGGACTCGGGAGCGGGCCCCGGCCGCTCGCCGACGCCGATCCGGAAGCTGATCCAAACGCCGAGATGCCGCGGGACGCCCACGCCGCGTTCGAGCCCTTCACGGGGGAGACGGGGGAGACCCGGCCCGTGGTCGTGGGGCGCGTGCGGCGGCCATGGGAGGACTGGCCCGAGAACGCGGGGATGGAGGCGGACTCCCTCGGGCGCGTGGACCGGCTCATCGAGGCGGCGATCCGGGACGGGGCGACGCCCGGCGCGGCGCTCGTCGTGGGCCGCGGCGACCGGATCGTGCGGCTGCGGGGATACGGGCGCCTCGACTGGTCGTCGGCCGCTCGCCATGTGCGGGACTCGAGCCTCTACGATCTGGCCTCGCTCACGAAGGTGATCGCGACCACGACGGCCGTCATGCAACTCGTCGACCGGGGGGATCTGTCGCTCGAGACGCGGATCGGCGAGCACCTCCCCGAGTGGTCGACCGGCTGGAAGCGCGATGTCGCCGTCCGCCATCTGCTCACGCACCGCGGCGGTCTGCCGCCCTTCCGTCCCTTCTGGCGCACGCTCGAGGGGGAGACGCAATACCGCGAGGCGATCGCCGCGCTCGAGCCCGACCACGAACCGGGGGAAGAGACCGTCTATTCCGACATCGGACTGATGACGCTCGCCTTCCTCGTGCAGGAGATCACCGGACAGGCGTTCGACTCCTACCTGTACGAGTCCGTGTTCCGTTCCCTGGGGATGAGGGATACCTGGTTCAATCCCCCCAACTCACTCCGCGGGCGGATCGCCCCCACCGAGATGGACACCGCATACCGGCACCGGCACGTGATCGGGGAGGTACACGACGAGAACGCGCACGCGCTGGGCGGCGTGGCGGGACACGCGGGACTCTTCTCCACCGCGCGGGACCTGTCCCGGTTCGGTGCCTGGATCCTGGCGGCGGCCCGGGAAGGGCGAGGTCTCGCCCCCGTGGCGCGCCCCGCCCCCGCGCGCCTTGCGATGACGCGGTCGCCGAGGCTCGGCTCGCCCTCGCCGGAGATCGTCGCGCAGTTCGTCGCCCGGGCGGACTCGCGGGCGGACTCGCGGGCGGACGCCGGATCAAGCCGCGCGCTGGGGTGGGACACGCCGTCCGGGCGCTCCTCGGCCGGAGACTACTTCGGTGAGGGGTCGTTCGGGCACACCGGGTTCACGGGGACGAGCATCTGGGTGGACCCCGAACTCGACCTCTACGTCGTCCTGCTGACGAACCGCGTGAACCCGACGCGGGCGAACCAGAAGCACATCGCGCTCCGGCGGGCGGTGCACGATGCCGTCGCGACGTCGATCCGGGACCAGGAGGTGCGCCCCCGCGACCGGGAGCCGCGGCCGGGGCCGGAACGCTGACTTCGGTCGATTTCGTCATCCTCGTCGTGTATCTCGGCGGGGTGACGGCGTGGGGCGCGTGGCTGGGGCGGGGCGCGCGCGGCGGTGAGGAGTACTTCCTCGGCCGGCGCGACCTCCCGTGGCTCGTCGTCCTCCTTTCCGTGGTGGCGACGGAGACGAGTACGCTCACCTTCCTGTCCATCCCCGGCATCGCGTACGGCGGGTCGCTCGCGTTCCTGCAGATCGCGGCCGGCTACGTGCTCGGGCGCATCGCGGTCGCCGCGTGGCTCCTGCCCGCGTACCACGAGGGGCGGCTGCGGACGGCCTATGAACTGCTGGAGGCGCGCTTCGGTCCGGAGACCCGGCGCTTCACCTCCGCGCTTTTCATGATCACGCGCCTCCTCGCGGATTCCGTGCGGCTGTTCGCTACGGCGATTCCGCTCACGCTGGTCACGGGCTGGCCCCTCGTCACCTCCGTGCTCGTGATCGGGGCGCTCACATTCATCTATACCTTCATCGGCGGCATCCGCGCCGTCGTCTGGGTGGACGCGTCGCAGATGGTCCTCTATCTGGCCGGCGGGCTCATCGCGCTCGTCGTGCTCGGCCAGGCCGTGCCCGGCGGGTGGCCCGACATCCTCGCCCGCGCGGCGGAGGCCGGGAAGCTCACCGTGATCGACCCGGCGCTCGACTTCGGGCGGCCCTACACCCTGTGGGCCGGGCTGCTGGGCGGCGCCTTTCTCTCCATGGGCTCCCACGGCGTGGACCAACTCATCGTCCAGCGCCTCCTCGCCTGCCGCGATCTCGCCGCGAGCCGCCGCGCCCTCGTCGGCAGCGGCGTCGCCGTCTTCCTCCAGTTCGCGCTCTTCCTCTTCGTCGGCCTCGGGCTGTGGGCGTGGTACGACGGGGCCGCGTTCGCGCGCTCCGACGAGATCTTCGCCCGCTTCATCGTCGAGGCGCTCCCGGCCGGCGTCCGCGGCCTCCTCATCGCGTGCGTGTTCGCGGCCGCCATGTCCACGCTCTCCAGTTCGATCAACGCGCTGTCATCGACCACCGCCTACGACTTCTGGGCGCGGGCCCGGGCCGGGGCGGGGGACCGTGCGAGGGACGGTGCGGACGCGGGGGCGGACGAGCGCCGCATCCTCCGCGTGGGAAAGATCGCGGCGGCGGTGTGGACCGTCCTCCTCGTGGCGGCGGCCATCGGGTTCATCCCGCTGAGCGAGGAGAGCGCCGCGGTCGAGGTGGCGCTGGGGATCGCGTCGCTCGTCTACGGGGGGCTGCTGGGGGGCTTCGCGCTCGCCCGCTTCTCGCGGCGGGCCACGAGCGGCTCGGCCCGGCTCGGCATCGCGGTCGGGATCGCGTCGGTCACCTGTGTGTGGGTGTTCGCGCGCGCGGCCGTCGCCTGGCCGTGGTTCGTCCTCATCGGGGCGGCGGTCACGGTGGCGGTCGGCCTCCTCGCTGTGCCGGCGGGCAGCGCAAGGGACACCCGGTAGGGAATAGACCCGCGCGGGCGGACTTCCGCCGGAGGCTCTGCCGCGGACCGAGGCTTCAGCCGACGGGGGAGTGGTACCCGGCCGCTCCCGACTCCGAGGCCGCTTCCCGCTCCCCACCGCCGCCGGCGCCAAGTCCTGCCGCGGACTCGCGCTGCCGCAGCGCAGCCATCTCTTCGGCCACGAGGTTCAACCGCGTCTCGAATCTCTCCAGCCGCCCGCAAATCATTTCGTGCAGCTTGACGAGGCGCAGCCGTACCGTCGTCAGGTCTTCGCGCAGGTCCGTGGACCGTTCGCCCCAGTGCAGGTCCATCGCGTCGAGCTTGCGATGGATCGCGTCGAACCTGGATTCGAGTGCCTGCCCGACCGCTGCGGCCAGCGCCTCTTCCCGCACGTCACTCTGTACATCACTGGTGGTCAACAATGTTCTTCTCCTGTTCCGAATACCAGCCTCTGCCCCCACCGGAAGCCTGCCCGGGGTCGGGGTTCCGGGCGAAGCCGCGAACGACGGGGGGCGAAAACGAGGCCAGCCGCACGTCTATCATGTCGATCCGATGGTCAACGATGGTCAGCTTTCCTTCCATGTAGGTGCGCAGATTCGCGAAGCTCTCCCGGAGCGTGACCATCTCGTTGCGAAGGTCCGCGAAGCGTTCCTTCCAAGCCGCATCCCTGCTCCTGGACTCGTCCTCCATCTCCTTGAATCGGTGTTCCCACTTCGTGTCCAACGCTGCAAATCGGGCGTCAACGGCCTCGAATCGGGGTTCGAGTACCCGAGCAACCGCGGCGGCCACCGTCTCGTTTCGTGCGTGGCGCGTGAATCTGCGAATCAGCAACCGTTCCTCCCGGCGCCGGGTAGCGGGTTCCTCTCGCACGCACGGGCGAGATCCCGGCGGCACAATATAACTCCTCTGGCCCCTCAACGGCGTCTCAGCGGCGCCCGCCGGGAGGCAGAACTGGCGCGCGCGAGCCGACCTCGCCTACGATCCCCGGCTATGAAAGACACCAACGCCCGTCCTGCCCGGGACGCCAAGTCGCTCATCGTGCGGGGGGCTCGGCAGCACAACCTCCGCGACGTCAACGTCGAACTGCCGCGCGACCGGCTCATCGTCGTCACCGGGCTGTCCGGGTCCGGGAAGTCGTCGCTCGCCTTCGACACCATCTACGCGGAGGGGCAGCGCCGCTACGTCGAGTCCCTCTCCGCCTACGCCCGGCAGTTCCTCGGCGTCATGGAGAAGCCCGATGTGGATGTGATCGAGGGACTGTCGCCCGCGATCGCCATCGAGCAGCGCACCGCCGGCGGCAACCCGCGCTCCACCGTCGGCACCGTCACCGAGATCTACGACTATCTGCGCCTCCTGTGGGCGCGCGCCGGCACCCCCCACTGTCCCTCGTGCGGCCGCCCCGTGCGCCCCCAGTCGCCGTCGCAGATCGCCGGGCAGATCCTCGGCTGGCCCGCCGGCGCCCGCATCGAGGTTCGCGCCCCTCTCGTCAGGGGACGGAAGGGAGAGTTCCGCGAACTGTTCGAGCGCACCCTCAGCGAAGGGTTCGTGCGGGCCCGTGTTAATAATGAGTTGATCGACCTCTCCGACCCGCCGCTGCTGGACCGGCGCCGCAACCACCACATCTCCGTGGTCGTGGACCGGCTCACGGTGCGCGCCTCCGACCGCGAGCGGCTGGCCGACTCCGTGGCCACCGCCCTCCGCATGGCCGACGGCGTCGTGGAGGTGGCCCTCTACGGCGCCGGCGCCGGCCCGGCCACCAAAGCCGACGCAGACGCCGACGCGGACGGCGCCGCGGACGCCCACCTGTTCTCGGAGCGGTACGCCTGCCCGGGCTGCGGGCTGGGGATTCCCGAACTGGAGCCGCGGCAGTTCTCCTTCAACTCTCCCTTCGGGGCGTGTCCCGAGTGCGACGGGCTCGGCTCGCAGCGCGTGCCCAACGCGGACCTCATCATCGGGGGGGACCAGATCTCCGTCCTCGAGGGGGTCCTGCTTCCCATGGGGGCGCCGAGCGGCAGCGTCCGCCGCCACCGCCTGCCCCGGCTCGCGCGCAAGATGGGGTTCGACCTCAACACCCCGTGGGGGGCACTCGACGACGACCAGAAGCAGGCGATCCTGTACGGCGACACGGACGTCGGCTGGGAGGGCGCGATCGCCGCCACCCTGCGCCGCTACCACGACACGACGAGCGAACGCGTGCGCCTCGCGCTCGAGGAGTACATGACGCTCTCGACCTGCCGCGCCTGCGACGGCGGCCGGCTCAGGCCCGAGAGCCGGGCCGTGACGATCGACGGCGTCTCCCTCCCGGCGCTCACCGCGAAGTCCGTGGCCGAACTCCGCCCCTTCCTGCGCGACTGGCTCGAGAGCGCGCGACAGGCCGCCGGCCAGACGGCCGAGATCCGCGTCCCCATCCTCAAGGAGGTCGTCGACCGCCTCGAGTTCCTCGACCACGTCGGCCTCGGCTACCTCGCCCTGTCGCGTTCGGCCGGCACCCTGTCGGGCGGCGAGGCCCAGCGCATCCGTCTCGCGACCCAGATCGGGAGCCGCCTCGTCGGCGTCCTCTACGTCCTCGACGAGCCCAGCATCGGCCTCCACCCGCGCGACAACGAGAAGCTGCTCGGGACGCTCGCCGCTCTGCGCGACCTCGGGAACACCGTCCTCGTGGTGGAGCACGACGAACTCACCATCCGCCGCGCCGACCACATCGTCGACATGGGGCCCAGGGCCGGGCGCGAGGGCGGGGAAGTCCTCGTCTCCGGCAGCCTCGACGACCTCCTGGCCAGCGAGCGCTCCCTCACCGCCGCCTACCTGAACGGCGAGCGCGAGATCCCGGTCCCCGAGACCCGCCGCGAGCCGCGCCAGGGGTGGCTCACCGTGCGCGGGGCCCGCGAGCACAACCTGTGCGGGATCGACGTCGGCTTCCCGCTCGGGCTCTTCATCTGCGTCACCGGCGTGTCCGGCTCCGGCAAGTCCACCCTCGTCGAGGAGATCCTGTACCGCCGCCTGGCGCGCGAGATCTACCGCTCGAAGCTCGTCCCGGGCGCGCACGACGCGGTCGAGGGAATCGAACTTCTCGACAAGGTGATCGACGTCGACCAGAGCCCCATCGGCCGCACCCCGCGCTCCAACCCCGCCACCTACACCGGCCTCTTCACCCCCATCCGCGACCTGTTCGCGCGGCTGCCCGAATCGAACATCCGCGGCTACGCGCCGGGGCGGTTCTCCTTTAATATAAAGGGGGGGCGCTGCGAACCCTGCCGCGGCGACGGCCTCGTGAAGATCGAGATGCACTTCCTGCCCGATGTGTACGTCCCCTGCGACATCTGCCGCGGCCGGCGCTACAACCGCGAGACGCTCGAGGTCCTGTACCGCGGCCGCAGCATCGCCGACGTGCTCGCCATGAGCGTGGACGAGGCGCTCGAGTTCTTCGACGCCGTGCCCTCGGTGAAGCGCCGCCTCGTCACCCTCTCCGACGTGGGCCTCGGCTACGTCACGCTGGGCCAGCCCGCCACCACGCTGTCCGGCGGCGAGGCGCAGCGCGTGAAGCTCGCGACCGAACTCGCGAAGACGAGCACCGGGCGCACCGTCTACATCCTCGACGAGCCCACGACCGGCCTCCACTTCGAGGATGTGCGGCTCCTGCTCGGCGTCCTCCACCGCCTGGCGGACCGCGGGAACACGATCATCGTCATCGAGCACCACATGGATGTCGTGAAGACGGCCGACTGGGTCATCGACATGGGCCCGGAGGGGGGCGCGGGAGGCGGCCTCGTCGTGGTCGCCGGCCCCCCCGAACTCGTCGCCGCCACCCCCGGCAGCCACACGGGCGCGCACCTCTCTTCTCTGTAGGCCCTCCGGGGACGCCCGACCTCTTCACGGAACAGTCCGGACATATCCCCCAATATGGGAGGCTCCAGCTCGGGGAGCGTCGGATATTTTCGCTCGACAAAGTGGAGGGGACGAAGCTCTTGAGTACCCTTTGCTCGGGCTGTACGAGCCCATATTCCACCCCATTTGGGAGGCGCGCCTGTCTATGGCCGCCGGTATTCTTCCTCGGCCCTGTACGGGCTGGGGTGGGGTGTGTCGTGGAATCGTACGCCGAAACCGACGACGGTCGTCGGCACCGAGCGTCAAGAGTCACCACTCCGGGACTTCCTTCCAAGGAGGAGCTGAATGAAGAAGGTTACGAAAGGCCTGTTGACGACAGGGGTTATCGCCTTGATCATCGGCGCCTGCGGAGACACCGTCGAGGTGATCACTCCGGAGCCGCCGCCGCCGGCGCCGCCCCCCCCCCCCATCGTATTTCCACCGCCGCCGCCACCACCGCCGCCGCCACCGCCGCCGCCCAACAGGGCGCCAGTGGCCGTCGGCTCGATTCCGGCCATCGCCGTCGATGCGGGTGCAACCGCTTCGCTCGACGTGGCCGGCTACTTCAGCGACGCGGATGGCGACGCGCTCACCTTCTCCGCCGGGTCCTCGAACGACGCCGCCGCGACCGTGAGCATGGACGGTTCGTCGGCGACGATCACCGGCGTGGCCGACGGGACCGCGGCCGTGACTTTCACGGCACGCGACCCGGACGGCGCGGCCGCCGCGCAGAACGTCAGCGTGACGGTCGGTGACGGCGTGGCCGGGAACCGGCCGCCCACCGCGGTGAATACGATTCCCGCGTACAGCGTCGATGTCGGCGGGGCGGTCCAGGTCAACCTGGCACCCTACTTCAGCGATGCGGACGGCGACGATCTCACCTACGCCGCCGCCTCGTCGAACGAAGATGCGGCGACCACTTCGGTGGACGGCGCCGTCACGACGATCAGCGGCGTTGCCGATGGGATGGCGGTCGTGACGGTCACGGCCAGCGATCCGGACGGTGCGAGCGCCTCGCAGACCATCAGCGTGACGGTCGGCGACGGCGACAGCTCGAACACCCCGCCGGTCGCCCAGGGCACGATTCCCGACCACTCCGTGGCCGCCGGCGGGACGCTCAACGTCGACGTGACGGGGTACTTCAGCGACGCGGACGGCGACGAACTCACCTACATGGCTTCGAGTTCGAACGCCGACGTGGCCACGGCCACCAACGACGGGGCCACGGTCACGATCAGCGGCGTCGGCGGCGGCCGGGCCGTGATCACCGTGACGGCGAGCGACGGCGAGGCCACGGTTGCACAGGGCTTCAGCGTGACCGTCGAAGCGGCGCCGGTGAACTCCGCGCCCAGCGCCGTCGGGACCATTCCGAGCCACTCCGTTGGTGTGGGCGGAACGGTCACCGTTGACGCGGCGGGCTACTTCAGCGATGCCGACGGCGACGAACTCAGCTACACGGTCGCGAGTTCGAACGCCGACGTGGCCACGGCCACCGCCGATGGGTCCACGGTGACGATCAGCGGCGTGGCCGCCGGCAGTGCCGTGATCACCGTGACGGCGAGCGACGGCGAGGCCTCGGCGGTGCAGGGCTTCGGCGTGGCCGTCGAAGCGGCGCCCACGAACAGCGCGCCCACGGCCGTGGGCACGATTCCCGCCCACAGCATCAACCTCGGCGGCACGGCCACGGTCGACGTGGCGGGCTACTTCAGCGACGCCGATGGGGATGAACTCACCTACAGCGGCTCGAGTTCCAGCCCCGAGGTCGCGACCGTCTCGATGGAAGGTTCGACCGCGACGATCACGGCCGTTGCCGTCGGCGGCGCCGTGGTCACGGTCACGGCGAGCGACGGGTCCGCGTCGGCTTCGCAGGGCTTCAACGTCTCCGTCTCCGATCCCTCCGGGAAGGCGGCTACGGTCGCGATCTTCGGTCTGCGGAGCGTCACCGACCGGAGCACGGCGGTGGATCCGACGAACGTGTCCGGCGACGTCACCGTGCTGCTCGACGTGCAGCCGAACGACGACACGATCGCCGGCATCGCGCTGACGCTGGGCGAAGAGGTGATCCACTGCCGCGGGACCTCCAGCGACCAGGGCGGGTTTATCGCGGCAGCCAGCGGCCAGCTCGAGGTCGAGTGCCTGTTCAAGACGGCCTCGGTGATGGGCGAGTGCGCCGGTGCGCAGCTGGCGCCGTTGTACGCCAACGGCGATCACACTCTGGGCGCGCGTGTCACGACCGCTGATGGCGAGACGCGCGAGGCGATCGTCACGCAGCCGATCACGCTCAAGAACACCGGGTTCGTGATGGTCGAACACAGCGCCGGCAGCACGTCCGCGGTCGTGTCCGGCGTCACCTACCACGGCGGTCCGGTCGACGAGGACGACGACAGCAACCAGAACACGTTCCACGCCTGCCCGGTGTCGTACGACGGCACGACGGTCGGCGAGCTCTCGCTGACGACGATGCTCACCGGCCCGGACGCGGCCGCCATCGACTCGACGGTCGCGGACTCGACGCGGGGGGCGACCCTGGTCATCACCAAGGAGATGGACGCGTTCACCTGGAACGTCGACCCGGCCAAGAACAAGGGCGTGGAGAACAGGGCCGGCAAGGACGAGCACTGGGTCATCAACAGCGGCGACATCAAGGACGATGGCGATCTGCTGGTGACGTCGAAGTTCAGGGGCGAGGAAGAGGCGAGGGTCGGCCCGCTCTACTTCGACTTCAAGGCGCCCACGTGGACGCATGATCCGGACGAAGACGCGCCGCGGGAGATCCTGGTCAAGACGAGTGCCGCGGCCGCGGCGTCCGTAGGGGCCACCTACTACAACAGCGGCGCCTTGAGCGTACGCGGCCTGACGGACGGCGGCGTCGGCAAGGCAGGGGCGACCATCGCGGTGGGCGACTGCGGCCTCGAGGCCAACAGCGACAGCCTCAAGAGCACGGCCTTCATGCCGGCGGCGGGGCTGGAGGCGGTCAGCAACATGGCCGAGCTGCCCGAGGAGGACCGCACCAAGGACTTCGCCGATGACAAGGGCCTGAACTGCTATACGGCCGAGGTGACCGGGATCGCCGACGGACTCGGGAACGAAGCCACGCTTCCGGGCACACCCATCGGCACGGCGGCCTACTTCGGCGTCGACAAGGGCGCGCCGGTCGTGACCGACGTGGAGCCCGACGCGCCAGCGGTCCTCAAGCGTAACTCAATACTGTCGTTCGAGACCGAAGATCCCGATCTGGCGACGGGCGAATCCGGTTCGGGCATCTGGGCCACCCGCTGGTACCTCGGCGCTACGTACAAGGGCGCGTTCGGCGGCTCGGCAGCCAGCCTTGCCGGCAGCACTTTGGGGTTGACGAAGGACGGTGCCTACCGCGTGACCGCGTTCTCGGAGGACAACTCCAGTCCCGGGAACAGGACTCGGGTCAACTACAGCTTCACGCGGGACACCAAGGCGCCGACCTTTACGGTCAGCAAGTCGCAGTCGAACATCGGCAACACGCAGGCCACGAGGGTCACCGTCAGCGTCGGCGGCACGATCTCCGATGCGAACGGGATCGACAGGGCGGAACTCAGCATCCGCTCCAAGGCAAGCGGCAGCTGCCCGCAGGCGGATGACGACGATCTCAATCTCGCCGCGACCCGCGTGACGGGGAACAAGCGGGATCTGTCGGACGACGGTTCGAAGGCGATCACGTTCGACGAGACGTTCACCCTGAGCGCTCCGGCCGCCGGTGTCGCCGTGCCTGAGGTTCTCTGCTTCTTCCTCATCACGGAAGATGTCGCCACGGACGAGGAAGGCGACGGCCCCGGGAACCGCGCGACGTTGGAGGTCGGCTCGTTCACCGTCGGCTGGCCGGATCCGGGCCCGACCTTCAAGGTCGGCGCGGACAACCTCGGGGGCAGTCCTCTGGCGCAGGGTGCAACCATCACGGCTGAGGCGCCGTTGCGGGTGACCGAGGGCGCCGCCGGTTCCCGGTTCCTGTTCACGCTGAGTTCTACTTCGAATTCAGCCGTGACGTTCAGCCTCAGCGGGCCGCCGTCCGTGACGTTCACTCCCGCTACGGCCACCGTCACTGCCGGTCAGGAGGTGTCGGAGCCGGTGACCGTGACGGCGCACCACGACCGGAATGTGACTTCCGACAAGGCCGTGATTACGGCGACCGCCGCGTCGGTCGACGACAACTGGGCCGGCAAGACGCACACGGTCCCGGTGCTGGCGGTCGATGACGACTACACGATGAGTGTGGTGATCAAAGACCGCGGCGGTGACAATAGATTCAACGGGGTGACCGAGAAGTCGCCCTTCGACGACGGGGCCGCGGTTGCGAGGTGGGTGACGATCAGGATCACGGCGCCGGAGGGTGGAATGCCCCAAACCGACCCGATCGTGCTGACCGGGTCGTCGGCGACGGGCGACTTCGCCTTCAGTGCTCCGACCTGGGCTATCTATGGAACCTCTCCGGATCCGTACCTGAGCACCGCGGCCGTAGTCCTCACAGTCGACGCGGCGGAGTACCCCTTCCTTCCCGCGGGAGCGACGGAGGCCGACGTGTGGCTCATCGCCAACGACGACCTGGAGGACGAAGAGGCCGAGTTCATCCAGATCGGTGCAGATCCGCAGGGTGAGGTCAATCGGATCGAGCCCGTGATGGTCAGGATCGATGACGCCGATCCGGATGTCACGCTCTCCATCGGCAACGTGAGTGAGGGCGCCGACGGGGTGACCATGACGGTGACGGCCACGGCTGGGGGCCCGATGCCCGGAATCTTCGATCTCCCGGCGGCTCGCTGGGCGCTGGTAGACGAAGGCGGAGCTCTCGCCACCGCCGGCTATGTTTTCACAGCCTCCGGACCGCTGACCATCGACCGCAACCAGATGTCGGGAACGGTGACCGTGACGGTGACCGCGCCCGAGGATGCGGACACGGACAACGAGATGCTCAAGATCGGTCTCACGACGACTCAGGCCGTGGAACTGACCGATGCCACAGATGTCAGCGTCTCGGTCGGCATGCTCGATCTCACGGTTACGGACAACGACGAAGAGAACGGAGGCGGCTGATCGCAGGTCGGCCATTCCGGCCACCGTTACCACAGCAGGAGGAGAGGGCCCCGCGAGTTCGCGGGGCCCTTTCTTTTGGCTGGGGGCTTGCGGCGGGTGCGCCCTCGAGAGCCCGGTCACCCTGGCCAGGTAGGCCCGAGTGCGTATCTGGAGAGAAACGCCTTCCGGGACAGTACCCCCTTATTGGGGGGCGCAGTCCCTTCCTTCCCCACTCTATCATGAATTTAGTCTCTTGCATCCCAATCTCCAGTTCGAGTTCGCGCGCGGAGACATCTCGCCAACCTCGACGACGAGAACAACTGTGATGAGTACAACAACGTCCGGGACGCCGAGGCTTCGCAGCGCCGAGCGACGTCATTACCGACATCTATTGTCTGCGTCGCTCCTTCTCGTCTTTCTCGTCGGGATTACCTCCTGCGGAGGAGACGGGACAACGGATCCGCCGCCCCCGCCCCCGCCACCCGCACCGGTGGCACCGGTGGCCGTCGGCTCGATCCCGGCGCAGGTCCTCACCGCGGGACAGACGGTGACCGTGGATGTGACGCCATTCTTCAGCGACCCGGATGGGGGCACCCTGACCTACACCGCTTCATCGTCAGCCCCGGCTGCGCTGTCCGTCTCGATCTCCGGCAGCAACCTGACGGTGGAGGCGGTGGCGCCGGGCACGGCGACGGTGACGGTGACGGCCACGGACCCGGACGGTCTGACGGCGACGCAGAGTGTCGAGGTGACGGTAGAGGCGGCCAACCAGGCGCCGGAGGCGGTGGGGACGATCCCCGCGCAGACGACGACGGCCGGCCAGACGGCGACCGTGGACGTGTCGCCCTTCTTCAGCGACCCTGACGGGGACGATCTGACGTACACGGCGGAGTCGAGCGACACGGACGCGGTGACGGTCAGCATATCGGGGAGCAGCCTGACGGTGGCGGCGGTGGCGCCGGGTACGGCGACGGTGACGGTGACGGCGTCCGATCCGGACGGCCTGACCGCGACGCAGAGCGCGGAGGTGACCGTAGAGGCGGCCAACCAGGCGCCCGAGGCGGTGGGGACGATCCCCGCTCAGACGATGACGGCCGGCCAGACGGCGACCGTGGACGTGTCTTCGTTCTTCAGCGATCCCGACGGGGACGAGCTGACGTACACGGCGGAGTCGAGCGACACGGACGCGGTGACGGTCAGCATATCGGGGAGCAGCCTGACGGTGACGGCCGTGTCGGAGGGAACGGCGACGGTGACGGTGACGGCGTCCGACCCGGACGGTCTGACGGCGACGCAGAGCGCCGAGGTGACGGTCGCGGCGGCGAACCAGGCGCCCGAGGCGGTGGGGACGATCCCCGCTCAGACGATGACGGCCGGCCGGACGGCGACCGTGGACGTGTCTTCGTTCTTCAGCGATCCGGACGGTGACGATCTGACGTACGCGGCGGAGTCGAGCAACACGGACGCGGTGACGGTCAGCATATCGGGGAGCAGCCTGACGGTGACGGCCGTGTCGGAGGGAACGGCGACGGTGACGGTGACGGCGTCCGACCCGGACGGTCTGACCGCGACGCAGAGCGCCGAGGTGACGGTCGAGGCGGCGAACCAGGCGCCCGAGGCGGTGGGGACGATCCCCGCGCAGACGATCACGGCCGGCCGGACGGCGACCGTGGAGGTGTCTTCGTTCTTCAGCGATCCGGACGGGGACGACCTGACGTACGCGGCGGAGTCGAGCAACACGGACGCGGTGACGGTCAGCATATCGGGGAGCGGCCTGACGGTGACGGCCGTGGCGGCGGGTACGGCGACGGTGACGGTGACGGCGGCGGACTCGGACGGTCTGACGGCGACGCAGAGCGCCGAGGTGACGGTCGAGGCGGCGAACCAGGCACCCGAGGCGGTGGGGACGATCCCCGCGCAGACGATCACGGCCGGCCGGACGGCGACCGTGGATGTGTCGCCGTTCTTCAGCGATCCGGACGGTGACGACCTGACGTACGCGGCGGAGTCGAGCCACACGGCCGCGGTGACGGTCAGCCTCTCGGGGAGCGGCCTGACGGTGACGGCCGTGGCTGCGGGTGCGGCGACGGTGACGGTGACGGCGTCCGACCCGGATGGCCTGACGGCGACGCAGAGTGCCGAGGTGACGGTCGAGGCGGCCAACCAGGCGCCCGAGGCGGTGGGGACGATTCCCTCGCAGACGATGACCGAGGGCGACGCCGTGACGCTGGACGTGTCCTCCTTCTTCAGCGACCCGGAAGGAGAGGACCTGACGTACGCGGCGGAGTCGAGCAACACGGACGCGGTGACGGTCAGCCTCTCGGGGAGCAGCCTGACGGTGATGGCCGTGGCGGCGGGTACGGCGACGGTGACGGTGACGGCGTCCGACCCGGATGGCCTGACCGCGACGCAGAGCGCCGAGGTGACGGTCGAGGCGGGCAACCGGGCGCCCGAGGCGTTGGGGACGATTCCCGCCCAGACGGTGAAGCAGTTCGACGCCGTGACCGTGAACATGTTCTGGTTCTTCAGGGATCCGGACGATGACGAGCTGACATACGCGGCGGAGTCGAGCAACACGGCGGCGGTGACGGTCAGCATGGAGGGCAGCGTCCTGACGTTGACGGTGGTGGCGGCGGGGACGGCGACGGTGACGGTGACCGCGTCGGATCCGGACGGCTTGACGACGACTCAGAACGTGGAGGTCATCGCCGAGGAGGGCGGCGGATTCAGGGACCACTTCGACACCGCCGCCAGTCTGGACGACTGGGACCTCTACAGATCCACGGCTGAGGTGTTCGACGGGGTTCTGTACGTGACGCCGGACGGCACTGGGGATATCGGAACGGCGGATCGCGTGTTTGACGCCCCGGTGACGGACTGGAAGGTCGGCGTGAGCATGGCCCGAGGCACAGCCGGCGAGGGCGTGGTCGCGTGGTTTGTGATGGGCCACCCCCGGTTCCGCTTCTGGAGGTTGTCAATCGGGCCGTTCGGAGAAAACAACTACTTCCTGCATGTGTGGGATCGAGAGAGCGCAAACGAAGAGAAGTACGTGCTGATAACGAATCTCTCCGGCCACTCGGATGCGATCACCGATGAGGTGAACGAATTCACGGAGATGACTCTCCTGCACCGGAACGGACAGTTCGCCCTCCTCGCGGGAGGCGTGGAACTGTTCAGACTGAACAGCGCGAACCAGACGTTCAGGGGTGCTGACCTGGACCACATGCTCGAAAGCGTGGAGACAATCTGGCTCGGGGCCGTTAGCGAGGGGACGGCATCCTTCGATTGGGCGTATGCGAGTGGCACGGAGATCAGCGCGAGCGCGGCGAACCCGGCGGGGCCGCCACCCATGGGCGCCTCTCCGCGTCTTCCGGAAGGCGCGAAACAGGCGCGGCCGGGGAACCTGACCGACACTCTCCGTCCCGGGAAGGGTCGATAGGCGGGCCATGATGGCATGCACCTCGGGTGTGCCCCGGCGATCCTTCGGCTCCTGGCGCGGGCGTGTGGCGGCGACGCTCGGTGCTCTCCTGGCGGTCCTCTCCTGTGGCGACGATACGGGCACGCCAGGGCCCACGACACCTACCCAGCCGACGGCGTTCGTGCCCGCGAGGGTCACGCTTGAGCCGGCGGAGGTCAACGTCGTGGCGGGCGATACGGTCCGCGTAAAGGCGACCGTCTACAACGATCGCGCGCAGCCGATCTCCGATGCCGCGGTGACGTGGACGAGCGGCGAGCCCACGATCGCCACCGTCGACGCGACGGGGCTCGTGACCGGCCTGAAGGCGGGCAACGCGAGCCTCGCCGCCACGTCGGGGCCGGCCGCGGCGACCGCCCCCGTCACCGTGCGAAGCCTGGATCGGGCGACGCTCATCGACCTGTACAACGGCGCCTCCGGCGCAGACTGGACCAACCATCGGAACTGGGCCTCGGACGAGCCGATCGGAAGCTGGCACGGCGTCGTGGCGAATGCGGAGTCCCGCGTGACGGCGCTGCAGCTGAGCGACAACGGGCTCAAGGGGCAGCTCCCGGAGAACCTCGGGGACCTGGCCTTCCTCACCGAACTGCGGTTGGACGGCAACGCGGGACTCTCCGGTCCGATCCCGTTTTCGCTCTCGGAGTTGGGCATCCAGACGCTCCACCATGGCGGCACGAAGCTGTGCACGGTGCGGGACGAAGGGTTCCGGGCGTGGCTGAACGCCATCCCGACGCGCGACGGCGAGTTCATCGCATGTAACGAGGACCGTGAAGACCTCATGAGGCTCTACGAGGCGATGGGCGGCGAGGGCTGGTCGAACTCGAGAAACTGGGGGACCGACGCGTCACTCGAGGACTGGGCCGGCATCGCGCTCGACCCGACCACCGGGCGGGTGGCGGGGATGAACCTCAGCCGCAACAACCTCACCGGAGAGATCCCTCCGGAGATCCAGTACTTCGAGCACCTGGAATTCCTGCGCCTGGACTACAACCGGCTCGAAGGCGAAATCCCGCCGGAGATCGGCGAACTCACCGAATTGGTGCGGTTGGATCTCGACGGGAACAACTTCACCGGCCAGATCCCGCCGGAAATCGGGGACCTCGGGAAGCTGGTAGTGCTCTGGCTGGGCGCTGGCGGACTCACCGGCCCCATCCCGCCCGAGCTGGGCAACCTCCGAAGACTCCAGGAACTCCGTTTGTATAAGGCCCGATTCGAAGGTTCGATTCCGGAGGAGTTGGGGAACCTGACCCAGCTGCGAGTACTGGAGATCTCGGATACCGGCATCGACGGTCCCCTTCCGGAGAGTCTGGGACGGCTCAGAAACCTCATGGAGCTCTACATCTACAGGACCGGTCTGACGGGCCCCCTTCCCGCGGCGCTTGGCAAGATGAGACGCCTGGCGCTGCTCGTGCTCTCCGCCAACGAGATCGATGGACCCCTCCCCGCGGATTTCGGTGACGCCAGCGCGCTCTTCAAAGTGTGGCTGCATGACAATCCCGAGCTGTCCGGCCCTCTGCCCGAGAGCATGACGCAGCTCGAGCGAATCTTCGAACTGCGCGCGGACGGCACCGGACTGTGCATGCCCCGGACGCCCACCTTCCGAACCTGGCTGGAATCGGCTCTCGTGAAGTACCGGATGCGTCTGTGTGGAGCGGAAGCGCACGCGGAGGCCTATCTGACGCAGGCTGCGCAGTCGCGCGAATACCCTGTCCCCCTCGTCGCCGGAGAGAGCGCGTTCCTGCGCGTCTTCGTGATGACCGAGCACGAGACCGCGGCAACGATCCCTCCCGTCCGGGCGACGTTCTTCCGGGACGGCGGGGAGGTGCACGTGGAGAACATCCCCGCCGGTTCGTCCGCAGTTCCGGTGGAGGTGCGGGAGGGCGAACTCGACCTGTCGGCCAACGCCCTGATCCCGGCCGAGGTGATTCAGCCCGGACTGGAGATGGTCGTCGAGGTTGACCCCGATGGCACGCTCGATCCCGATCTCGGTGTGTCGAAGCGCATCCCCGAGAGCGGGCGGGTGGCAGTGGATGTCAGGGAAGTACCCCCCCTCTATCTCACCCTGATTCCGTTTGTCTCGACGACGGACAACGACCGCGCGGCCGCGGAGTTCGTCAGTACCGCCGACCCGGACGACGAGATCTTCTGGCATGCGCGCAACCTGCTCCCGGTCGCCGACTTCGAAATCACCACACACGAGCCCGTCACGGTCGACACGGACGCCATCGACCAAATCCTGTCCGACGTGGGACGAATCCGGCAGATGGAGGAAGGGATCGGATACTGGATGGGTCTGATCCCGAACCCCTCGGGTGGCAGAGGCATTGCGTACCTTCCGTTCTCCACCGGCAGACGTGCGTTCCGGGGAAAGACCAGCGTCTCGGTGTTGGACGCGGAAGTGATCGCGCACGAACTCGGACACAACATGAGCCTGCTCCATGCGGGCTGCGGAGATCCCGCCGCCGTGGACCCGATGTTCCCCTATGAGAGCGGGCGGACCGGAGTCTGGGGATACGACCCGCGGGATGGCGGGTCACTCGTCCCTCCCGACCGGGCGGACCTGATGAGCTACTGCGACCCCGTCTGGATCAGCGACTATTTCTTCCTGAACGCGGTGCGTTGGCGGTTCATGGATCCGCTGGAGGTTCGGGGGCCTCAGGCGCGCAGGGTGCTCCTCGTCTCCGGCAGGGCCGCCCCGGATGGGTCGCTCCATCTCGATCCCGCCTTTGTCGCCCAAGCGCCGCCGTTCGTCCCGTACGTCTCCGGTCCGTACACCTTGAGCGGGAGGCGGGCCGATGGAAGCGAGTTGTTCTCGGCGAGCTTCGAGATGGCGGAGATCCTGGACGGGGACGGGGGGTCCGGGTTCACCTTCGCGCTTCCGGTGCAGTCCGAGTGGGAATCGGAACTGGTGAGCCTCGCACTCTCCGGACCGGGCGGTACGGTCGAGATCCGGGAGGGAAGCACACCGCCGATGGCGATCATGCGCGACCCCGCGACGGGCCAGGTGCGCGCCATCCTCCGCAACCTTCCGTCGGGTCCGCTTGCGCGCAGCGAGGCGGAGTCGCGCGCTCCCGAGTCGGGGCTGGAGGTGCTGGTGAGCAGCGGGCTCCCCGGCGCGGAGGCCTGGCGGCGATGATTCAAGGTTGAGGCCGGGGCTTGTCTCCAGTGGCGATGGTGTGAAGCCGCCCCCGCCCCCGCCCGGTGTTGCGCAAGCCTTCGCGGCCGCACTCGGTGTCCTGCTGTTGGTGCTGATCGGGGCGTGCCGGCGCGAAATCGATCCGGTCGGTCCGTCCGCCACTCGCGCGCCTGCGCCGGCGACGATACCTGCCACCGGCACGGCGATCCGCGTGAGTCCGAAGACGGTCGCGTTCTTCTCCCGGACCGGAGATCCGGATCGGGAGCTTGAATTCGAGGCCCGGTTGTTGGATGCCGCCGGGGAACCGGTGGACGCGACAGCCGTGAGCTGGACCGTAGCCGCCGGGGGCGAGGGAGCGGGACTTCGGGTCACCGGCACCGCCCTGTCGGCGGACACGCACACGTCCGTGGCCAACGTGAGTTCCGGCAGCCCGGGGCGGGGTTCCGTACTCGCCAGCGCGGGTCCCGTGTCGGGCCGCGCGACGCTCAGGCACTGGCACTGGCTCGACGGCGCCCTGCGCGGGCCGAACTGGGGCCTGCCGGGCCAGGTCCACTGTCTCGATGTCGATCTTGCCGCTACGGACGCTCAGGGAGCGGCCGTGCGGCTCGACGAGTTCGACGGCCTGTTCGTGGTTTCGCTGAACGACGGAGTGGCGGTCGTCGATTCCCTGAACTTCTCCGGCGACGGCGCCTCGGCGCGGCTCTGCACGACCGGTCGTTCGGCCGGCACCACCGTGATAGGGGTCGTTGCCTGGGACACGACCTCGTTCAGCTACGTGGGGCAATACACCGACTACCACGTGATCGAGGCACCGGTGACGGTGGCGTTCGGCGCCGATCGCTGGGAGTTGGGTATCGGGCAGTCGGCCCGCGCATCGGTAACGCTGCGAGACAATCGCGGCGCAACGGTGCCCCTGCGGCCGGAATGGCTGGATTCGTTCGGAATCGACGACGCATCCGTGGCCGCGATGGAGGACGGGCGGCTCAAGGGGATCTCCGCGGGCTCGACCACGCTACGCGTCGACTATCTCGGGCAGGAGGTCAGCAGGGCGGTGGATGTGTTCACCGTCGTGGATTGGCGCTTCAACGCGGATATCGCCTGCGTCCTGTTGCAGCAGGGCTCGCTGCGGTGCTGGGGCGATCGGGGCAGGGCCCTGTGGGGCTACGGCCAAGCCCGCTCGGATCTCGTGGGGCCGACGATGGTCGGCGACCTGCCGCTTGGCGGACCGGCCGTCCAGCTCCGCGGTGCATTCCAGTGGGAATGCGCGCGCATGGCGGCGGGTGACGTGCGGTGCTGGGGGGCATCCGGCGGAGGAGTACTCGGGTACGGCAACCGTCGCGCGATCGGCGACGACGAGACGCCCGCGGCCGCGGGTCCGGTGCCCGTCGGCGGCGGAACCGCCGCGGATCTCGGCGGTGGCGATGATTTCACGTGCGCGGTCTTCGACTCCGGACGGGTTCGCTGCTGGGGAAACAACCATGCGGGTCAACTGGGCCTGGGACACCAGCGGGAACTCGTGGTGGGCGACAACGAAACCTCCGACGCGACGGGTGACGTGGTTCTGGGGGGCCATGCCGTCCAGGTCGTGGGGGGACGGTACAGCGCGTGCGCCTTGCTCGACACGGGCAAAGTGCGGTGCTGGGGTTACAACGGCGAGGCATGGAATCACGTCACCGGAAGATCCAGAGGGCTGAACCTGGGTCTCGGATACGGCGGGCGGGACATGCGTGAACCCATCGGCGACGACGAGACGCCGGAGTCGATGGGCGACCTGCCCCTTCCAGGCAGAGCCACCAAGCTCGCGGCAGGCGGTTACCACGTCTGCGCCATCATGGAGGGCGGGGAAGTCAGGTGCTGGGGGCGTAACTCTCATGGCGCTCTGGGCCACGGGTGGGGGCCGGGACTCAGCATCGGTGACGATGAGTCGGTTGCCCAGACGATCCCGCTCTTCTTTCCTTCGCCCGTCGTAGACATCGCGGCGGGGTATTGGCACAACTGCGCCCTGACGGAGGCGGGGTCGGTGTGGTGTTGGGGTCGCAATGCAAGCGGGCAACTCGGCCTCCCCGGGTGGGAGAGGATCGGAGACAATGAGCCCGCAATGGCGGCGGGCCCGGTCGATGTGGGCGGCCCGGTGGAACGGATCTTCGCCTTCGCGGACGGCACCTGTGCGGTCGTCCGAGGCGGCGGGCTGCGATGTTGGGGATACAACGGCGGGATTCTCGGCTACGAATTCAGCAGCAACATCGGCCGCAGTCAAACCCCCGCTTCCGTTGGCGACATTACGCTGTTCCCGGGCGCCATCCTCGAGGACAGCCACGGCGCGTCGGGTCCGCCGCCGGAACAGGCCGCACCCGATGCGGTCCGGTCCGTGATGATGGCGCCCGCCTCCCGATATGCGGAGTGGCTGGGTCCACTGGCCGGGCCGCGCGGCGTCATCCTCCTGGATTCGCTGCCCGCGATCTCGCCTCGCGTGACCGACCTGTCACGTCGGATCAACGCGAGTTCCCGGGACGGCGGATCGTGACGATGCAAGACACGGACCAAACCGGTCGGACGCTCGCCGGAGGCGTCGTCCTTGCCTCTCTCCTCGCCCTGGCGTCCGCCTGTGGGGGGGATAACGGAACCGGACCCGTTCCGGTCCCGCCTCCACCGCCTCCGCCGCCTCCGCCGCCTCCGCCAATGGCGGCCGCGGTCGCGGTTATGCCGGCCAGCGCTTCCTTCACCTCGCTCGGAGACACGGTCCACCTGACGGCCAGCGTGACGGACCAATACGGGCAGCGCTTCACTGCTACGGTCACGTGGGAGAGCGAGGCCCCCACCGTGGTCACCGTCGATGCGGGAGGCGTAGCGATGTCGACGGGGAACGGTTCCGGCACGGTCCGCGCCTCGGTCGGGGAGGTGAGCGGCACGGCCGAGGCGACGGTGCGCCAGGAGGCGGCCGAGCTCACGATAGAGCCTTCCTCGATCACATTCTCGAGCCTTGGCGACACGGCTGTGGTGGTGGTGGTGTCCGCGACGGACGCGAACGGCCACCCGGTGCCGGACCCCGCGGTGATCTGGGAGAGCAGCGCGCCTCATATCGTCGCGGTGGATTCGGCCGGCGTCGTCACGGCCGTGGCGCCAGGTAGCGCGCTCATCACCGCCACTTCCGGTGCAGCCAGCTTCAGCGTGACGGCGACCGTTGAGATCGAGACCGGCATATCGGTAACCGTGCTGGACACGACCCTTGTGCTGCCCGTCGCTGCGGGCGGTCTGCAGTGGACTCTCGAGACGGAAGAGACGCGCTGGCTGCCCGAACTGCCCGTGGCCACGGTCGAGCGCCGCGACAGCCCGCCGGGTCTCCTGATGCGGGTTCTCGGACCCGGCTGGGTGCGAGCGCGGGTCGATTTGGCTGGCGGGGGCTCCATCACGACCACAGTTGCGGTGGAGCCTCCCGATCCGTTCGTGCTGGAACTCAGACAGGACGACTGGCCGCGGGACGACGCCGTGACGGCCAGGGGATACGCGGTGGACCGCATCCCCTTTCCGGCCTTCCACGTATCGGGCGCAGGCGCGCTTCAGGCCGAAGGAGACAGCGTCGAGATGGTCTTCCGGCTCCCGCCGCTGCACGAAGGGCGGTGCGCCGGCAACCCCCTGTCGGCGGGCACCGTGGTCGTCCAGGGAATCGACGTGCGAGCCAACCCGGCCGTGAACCGCCTGGCCGGGCCGGTCGCGGCTCTGGAAGTGGGCGAGTCCTACCGTCTCAGCGGCCGGGAGGCGTGCCTGCGTCTCGTGGCGCCCCCGACCGCCCAGTACGTCCTGGCCGGGATGGAGCGGAGCACGATCGACGACACCCGCCTGCGTCCACTTGAGTGGCGCTACGGCGGCGGGGGACCCTACGAGATCGAAGTCATCGATCGCACGTCCGAACCCGCGCGCGACCGCGTGGCCGAGCCGGACGTTGAACCGGACGAGCCGTTCTTTGCGCTGCCCAGGATGCAATCAGCCGATTTCGCCGCGGCCACCGACCATGGAATCGATGACGCCACCACGCCGTGGAAGGTTGGTGATCGGATCGAACGGAGTGCCATCGACGGTCGTTCAGGCACTTTCGAGGTCGTCGGAGTGTATCCGCCAAACCTCGTACTCGCGGTCTTTGAACCGGACAGGGGAATCATATGGACCCCGAGGAAGGCCCGAGAGATGAATGAGGTAATGGAACGGCTCGCGTCGGACCGGATTCAGAATGTCTATCACACGATTTACGGTCCGTCGAGTCGTCCCCCGGCCAGCAACACCATCAACAACCAGCTCGTCATCATGTACAGCCGCGGAAACAACAACACCCCGGGGGGCCGCACGTCACACAACGTCATGAATGACGACCGGCGCACCACGCTCATTCATATTGCGGACTACAGCTGGAGCCTCCAGGCCTTCTTCCACGAGTTGGTGGCCCACGAGCTGGCTCATGCCTGGCAATTCGCCAACCTTCCCGGCTTCGTCGGCGTATGGAGCTCGGAAGGAATCGCCCATTTCGTCGCCGACGAGGTGAAGCGGGCGGCCTCGGGTACGCCGCTGGACGCGAACCTGGCCCCGAACAGATACTGGCTGGGGGTGGACCTCAACGTTCCCGACACCGGGGATTTCCTCTGGGGATACCAGGAGAGCGCCGACTATCTGAGGTTCCTGGTGAACCAGCTGATCTTCGGCCAGGGCATGGCCTATGAATCCGCCGTTCATGACGTCGTGGCGGGTTTCGCCGAAGGCTACTGGGGCCACTACTACACGCACTTCGGCAGTTGGCGGCGCACCCGGACAGGCCGCGGTCTCGTGGATCGAATGCGTGCGGAGATTCCAGGCTGGGATCCGGTGGATTCCCGACTCGACTGGATGGTCTCGTACGCCATTGACGACCGCGTGCAGTTGGCCAACTACGACATCCCCTTCGTGAGGAATGCGTGGGCGGCCTTCCCACCCCGGAGGACGTTCACGCTCGGGCGGGGACAAACGGGAGGAGGCGCCGCCGCGCTGGGCGGCCAGTTCTATTTCAGGATCGAGCACGCGAACCAGCCCGCGGGGAGCCTGCAACTGAGAGTTACGGCCGGAGACGCGGAGATGGAGTGGAAAGTTGTAAGATACCGGTAGCAGGTCGAAGGCCGAGGAAGACGACGTTCTCCCTGCGCTCGACGAAGCCGAGTTCGTGCAGGGCGTCGATCTGCTCGCGCTTGATCGAGGGCTGGAAGCTGAAGTCGAAGTCGGCCAGCGTCTTGAGCGCGGGCAGCCGGCTGGCGCGCATGGCGGTGGCGTCCGGGGCCACACGGGGGGGGACTCCCCACCGTTTATCAAGAGGCTCGAGTGCGATGGCGACGCCTTCCCCGGTCTGCGAACGGGGGCGAACACTGAGGATCGATCAGGCCGCATGCCGAACCCGCGCGTGATTGGCATCGTAGACGGTTTGCGTCCTGAGCATGGCGCGGGCGACGGCCAGGAGGCGGTCGGCGGCAGGCGTGCGATTTCGCGCCGGGCGTCGCGGAGTTGCCGTTGCGCGAGGCGGAGACGTTCCGAAGCGCCGCGGATGTGGGCCACGGCGGCCTCGGTCGGTCCTCAAGGCGTCGGCGAGCACCCGGGCGTCGCGGCTGTCGTCCTTCGCCCCGGCCGGGGAGAAGCGGTCGCGGAAGCGGTCGAGCTGCTTCGGGTTGACCGCGTACACCGGATAGCCGCGGTCCATGAGGCTCTCCACCACCGGGCCGTGCGGAACCTCGATCGCCACCGGCACCTCCCCGGCGGCGGCGCCCGTCCCCGCCACGATCCACTCGGCCATCTCCGCCAGCCCCGCCCCGCCATGGCGGAACGTCCGTTCGCGCCTCATCGCCCCGATGCCTGCCGGTCCCTGTACTGGCGCTCGATGGCGCAACTCCCCACTGGGCATCCATCACGGCTCCGGACGCGGGTACGAGTCCCCCCCAGGTGCTCGGCGGCACGGGGGGCGCCTGGTTACTCCGCGCCCGGTTCCGCCCATCTTGTACGCAGACCAACCATAACCGAGTGTGAACTTTGCAGAAAACGACTCGGAAAGAGTACAGGAGGCGCTCACCGTCTCGGTCCCCGACCTCCCCCCGGGGCGTCCGTCCCGTCCAGGCGGAGGCTGGCCGGATACTCCACTTCGGCGACGATATCCTGCGGGTGCCGATCCAGGTCGTGGACGACGCGGGCCGCGTCCTGCGAGTGATCTGCCGATTCCGACGCATGCCGTCCACCGTTACTTGCGCCGGGCGTCCGGCGAGTGCGGAGCATGGCAGGGGGAGCAGAGTGGGTAAGCGGCGCTGGATGACCTGATGTGAGGTGCCGTTCTTCCATCCTCGCGAGAGATCCTTGAGCGAGGAGGGAGACGGTGTCCCAGCAGAGGTTGTCCATGCGCAAGATTCGAGATGTTCTCCGGCTGAAGTACGGGCTGGGCCGGAGCCACCGGGAGATCGCCGGGATACTCGGGATCTCCCACAGCACGGTCGACGGCTACGTGCGGCGGGCGCGGGAGGCGGGGGTCTCCTGCCCGTTGCCGGAGGGGCTGGACGACGGAAGCCTCGATGCGGCGCTGTATCCGGCCCGTCCCCCCTCGCGCGTGCCGCGCCCGGAGCCGGACTGGGAGCGGGTGCACCGGGAGCTGGCGCGGCACAAGGGCGTGACGCTTCAGCTTCCGTGGCTGGAGTACCGCGAGGCCCATCCCGACGGCTACCAGTACAGCCGGTTCCGCGACCGGTACCGGCAGTGGCGCGGGCGGCTGGACGTGGTGCTGCGCCAGGTGTACCGGGCGGGCGAGAAGGCGTTCGTGGACTACGCGGGCCCGACGGTGAAGGTAACGGACCGCGAGACCGGCGAGATCCACCAGGCCAAGGTGTTCGTCGGGGTGCTGGCGGCGTCGAACTACACGTTCGCCGACCTGACGCCGAGCCGGTCGTTGCCGGACTGGACGGCTTCGCACGTGCGGATGTTCGAGTTCTGGGGCGGGGTGCCGGAACTCGTGGTTCCCGACAAGTCACGCTGAGTTCGGCTCCGAAGGCGGCCGTGGTCGTCAGCCTCAGCGCTCCGGCGACCGTGTCGGTCAGTCCCACCTCGGTGACGATCGATGCCAACGCCCTGGTGTCGGCGCCGATCACCGTAACGGCGGGTCACGACCGGAATGTGACCTCGGAGAAGGCCGTGATCACGGCCACCGCCTCGGGCGACGAGAACTACAGGGGTGCGACGGGCTCGGTCGCGGTCATGACCGCTGACGATGACTTCTCGTTGACGGCGACACCCTCGTCGGTGACCGAGAATACGCCCTTCGCCGATGCGTCGGCACGGCTCGTGACGATCACGGTGACGGCGCCCGCGGGTGGAACGGCCAGCACGAGCCCGGTCCAGCTGGGCGCCTCGGGTGCGGGCTACACGTTCCAGGAATACACGGAGGATGAGGCGTACACCGGGCAAGAGCAGACGCTACCTACGGCTACGCCAGTGGAGACCGATCCGCCCACGCTGGTGTCTTCCGTCAAGGTGTGGCTCGCCGCCGCCGACGACACCGCCGACGAAGATCCCCAGTTGATCCAGATCGGCGAGACGCCGGAAACTGAAGAGGCGCGGATCGAGCCTGTCATGATCACGATCATGGACGCCGATCCGGATGTCACCCTCTCGATCGACGCGGTCGACGAGGGCGCGGACGAGGTCACGATGACGATCACGGCCACGGCCGCCGGCGCGATGCCGGGCATCTTCGAGATTGGCGCGGATCGTTGGGCGATTCTGGCCGAAGACGGCACCGCGGCCAATCCCGTTCCGGATGGCTACGTTTTCACGGCGTCCGGGACGTTGACGATCGACCGTAATCAGACCGAGGGAACGGTGACCGTGACGGTGACCGTGCCCGAGGACGACGACAAGGACGACGGGTAACGGAGGAAGCTGATGGTCGGTTGGCCATGAAGGCCACCGTTTCCCGAGCAGCACAGAAAGGGCCCCGCGAACTCGCGGGGCCCTTTCTTTTTGTGCCTCGCAGTTTCTTCTGACGGAATCCGCTACATTCGGCAGGTGAGAGGGCCAGCGCCGCCTTCGATGCCGCGAGCGGCGCGGGCTACGGGGGCGCGAAGGTGCCTGCCAGACACGGATGGCGGGAGGGATGGACATTGGCGCACGCCGATCCTCCTCGGCCGCCCGGATTGTTGCCGGCGGGCTCCCGGCCTTCGCCGGCGCATGGGCGATCGCCTGCTCGGAGGCGCGTACCGGGCCGGAACCCGGGCCGCCGACGCCGCCCCCGACGCCGAACCGGCCGCCGGCGCCGGTGGGCGCGATTCCCGGCCAGGAGGTCGCGGTCGGGGATGCGCTCCAGGTCGCGGTCTCGTCGTACTTCACCGACCCCGATGGGGACCCGCTGACGTTCGACGCCCGTTTCTCGAATCCGGGCGTGGCGACGGCCGCGGCCGCGGAAGACCTGGTGACGCTGGCGGCGCTCGCCCCGGGTGCGGCGACGATCACGCTGACGGCTACCGATCCGGCCGGTCTCGAGACGTTCCAGAGCTTCGAGGCGAGGGTGCTGAACCACCCGCCCGGCATCACCGCCACGCTGCCGGACCTGCACCTGGAGTCGGGGGAGGAACACATGCCGGTCCTGTCCCGCTTCTTCGCGGATCCGGACGGCGACGCCATCAACTTCTCCGCAACCTCCTCCGATGAGACTCGGGTGAGCGTCACGTCGTCGACGGACACGGTCTGGATCAGAGGCGAGTCGGAGGGCACGGCACGGATCACCGTGAGCGCCACCGACGCCCCGGGCCTCTCCGCGGCGGGTGTCCACCTGGGAGTCGGTCCTCGCGAACACCGAACTGAGCGACGTGACCTTCAACCGCCCGCTGAGCTGCGGCGGCCTGACCACGACGGAGGCCGTTGCGACCGTGGACGAACTGCTGATCCTGTTCACCGCCGCGAGCATGGATGGCCCCCACGGAACCCTGGGCTACGCGGGCCCGTGCATCGTCCGCTCGAGTAACAGCCTGCCGATCGTCGGCCGCGTGGTCCCGGACTCGGAGGACATGGACCGGATTCCCGCGACGACGGGACTGCTCGACGTGGTCATCCACGAGATGGCGCACATCCTCGGCTTCGGCATCCCGTGGGACGATTTCGGCCTGCTCGCGGACCCTGCGTCCGTCACGCCCGGGGCCGACACGCACTTCACCGGCGCGGGTGCCATCGCGGCCTTCAATGCTGCCGGCGGCGCGAGCTACACGGGCGCCAAGGTACCCGTCCAGAACGAGGAGCCCGGGCCGGAGAGCCACTGGCGCGAATCGATCTTCCGGGGGGAGACGATGAGCCCGGTGGAATACACCGACCGCGGCGAGTCCCTGAGCGCGATCACAATCCGGTCGCTGGCCGACCTCGGCTATACGGTCGACACTGTCCTCGCCGACCCGTACGGCGTCTCGCTCCCCGACCTCCCCCCGGGGCGTCCGGTCCAGGCGGAGGCCGGCCGGATCCTCCACTTCGGCGACGACATCCTGCGGGTGCCGATCCGCGTCGTGGACGACGAGGGCCGCGTCATCCGAGTGATCCCGCCCCGCTGACCCCGGTAGGGGACCCCCCCAAAGACCGCGCCGACGCCCCGCCCGAGCGCACTCACGGAACCTCGCCCAGCCCCCGGTTTACGGGGGATTCTGTCCACCTTGCATCAGGGGATCAGTACCCCTTGTTTGGGGTGGTGTCTCGGTAGTACGTTCTGGCGCGACCGGGAAAATTGCGTCACGACCCGGAGGACATTCATCCCGAGGAGGAGCTGAATGAAGAAGGTTACGAAAGGCCTGTTGACGACAGGGGTTATCGCCCTGATCATCGGTGCCTGCGGAGACACCGTCGAGGTGATCACTCCGGAGCCGCCGCCGCCGCCGCCCCCCCCCCCACCCATCGTATTTCCACCGCCGCCGCCACCACCGCCGCCGCCACCGCCGCCGCCCAACAGGGCGCCAGTGGCCGTCGGCTCGATTCCGGCCATCGCCGTCGATGCGGGTGCAAGCGCTTCGCTCGACGTGGCCGGCTACTTCAGCGACGCGGATGGCGACGCGCTCACCTTCTCCGCCGGGTCCTCGAACGACGCCGCGGCGACCGTCAGCATGGACGGTTCGTCGGCGACGATCACCGGCGTGGCCGACGGGACCGCGGCCGTGACTTTCACGGCACGCGACCCGGACGGCGCGGCCGCCGCGCAGAACGTCAGCGTGACGGTCGGTGACGGCGTGGCCGGGAACCGGCCGCCCACCGCGGTGAATACGATTCCCGCGTACAGCGTCGATGTCGGCGGGGCGGTCCAGGTCAACCTGGCACCCTACTTCAGCGATGCCGACGGCGACGATCTCACCTACGCCGCCGCCTCGTCGAACGAAGATGCGGCGACCACTTCGGTGGACGGCGCCGTCACGACGATCAGCGGCGTTGCCGATGGGATGGCCGTCGTGACGGTCACGGCCAGCGATCCGGACGGTGCGAGCGCCTCGCAGACCATCAGCGTCACGGTCGGCGACGGCGACAGCTCGAACACCCCGCCGGTCGCCCAGGGCACGATTCCCGACCACACCGTGGCCGCCGGCGGGACGCTCAACGTCGACGTGACGGGGTACTTCAGCGACGCGGACGGCGACGAACTCACCTACATGGCTTCGAGTTCGAACGCCGACGTGGCCACGGCCACCAACGACGGGGCCACGGTCACGATCAGCGGCGTCGGCGGTGGCCGGGCCGTGATCACCGTGACGGCGAGCGACGGCGAGGCCACGGTTGCACAGGGCTTCAGCGTGACCGTCGAAGCGGCGCCGGTGAACTCCGCGCCCAGCGCCGTCGGGACCATTCCGAGCCACTCCGTTGGTGTGGGCGGAACGGTCACCGTTGACGCGGCGGGCTACTTCAGCGATGCCGACGGCGACGAACTCAGCTACACGGTCGCGAGTTCGAACGCCGACGTGGCCACGGCCTCCGCCGATGGGTCCACGGTGACGATCAGCGGCGTGGCCGCCGGCAGTGCCGTGATCACCGTGACGGCGAGCGACGGCGAGGCCTCGGCGGTGCAGGGCTTCGGCGTGGCCGTCGAAGCGGCGCCCACGAACAGCGCGCCCACGGCCGTGGGCACGATTCCCGCCCACAGCATCAACCTCGGCGGCACGGCCACGGTCGACGTGGCGGGCTACTTCAGCGACGCCGATGGGGATGAACTCAGCTACAGCGGCTCGAGTTCCAGCCCCGAGGTCGCGACCATCTCGATGGAAGGTTCGACCGCGACGATCACCGCCGTTGCCGTCGGCGGCGCCGTCGTGACGGTCACGGCGAGCGATGGGTCCGCGTCGGCTTCGCAGGGCTTCAACGTCTCCGTCTCCGATCCCTCCGGGAAGGCGGCGACGGTCGCGATCTTCGGTCTGCGGAGCGTCACCGACCGGAGCACGGCGGTGGATCCGACGAACGTGTCCGGCGACGTCACCGTGCTGCTCGACGTGCAGCCGAACGACGACACGATCGCCGGCATCGCGCTGACGCTGGGCGAAGAGGTGATCCACTGCCGCGGCACCTCCAGCGACCAGGGCGGGTTTATCGCGGCAGCCAGCGGCCAGCTCGAGGTCGAGTGCCTGTTCAAGACGGCCTCCGTGATGGGCGAGTGCGCCGGTGCGCAGCTGGCGCCGTTGTACGCCAACGGCGATCACACTCTGGGCGCGCGTGTCACGACCGCTGATGGCGAGACGCGCGAGGCGATCGTCACGCAGCCGATCACGCTCAAGAACTCCGGGTTCGTGATGGTCGAACACAGCGCCGGCAGCAAGTCCGCGGTCGTGTCCGGCGTCACCTACCACGGCGGTCCGGTCGACGAGGACGACGACAGCAACCAGAACACGTTCCACGCCTGCCCGGTGTCGTACGACGGCACGACGGTCGGCGAGCTCTCGCTGACGACGATGCTCACCGGCCCGGACGCGGCCGCCATCGACTCGACGGTCGCGGACTCGACGCGGGGGGCGACCCTGGTCATCACCAAGGAGAAGGGCGCGTTCACCTGGAACGTCGCCCCGGCCAAGAACACGGGCGTGGAGGACAGGGCCGGCAAGGACGAGCACTGGGTCATCAACAGCGGCGACATCAAGGACGATGGCGATCTGCTGGTGACGTCGAAGTTCAGGGGCGAGGAAGAGGCGAGGGTCGGCCCGCTCTACTTCGACTTCAAGACGCCCACGTGGACACATGATCCGGACGAGGACACGCCGCGGGAGATCCTGGTCAAGACGAGTGCCACGAGGCCTGCGGCGTCCGTAGGGGCCACCTACTACAACAGCGGCGCCTTGAGCGTACGCGGCCTGACGGACGGCGGCGTCGGCAAGGCAGGGGCGACCATCGCGGTGGGCGACTGCGGCCTCGAGGCCAACAGCGACAGCCTCAAGAGCACGGCCTTCATGCCGGCGGCGGGGCTGGAGGCGGTCAGCAACATGGCCGAGCTGCCCGAGGAGGACCGCACCAAGGACTTCGCCGATGACAAGGGCCTGAACTGCTATACGGCCGAGGTGACCGGGATCGCCGACGGACTCGGGAACGAAGCCACGCTTCCGGGCACACCCATCGGCACGGCGGCCTACTTCGGCGTCGACAAGGGCGCGCCGGTCGTGACCGACGTGGAGCCCGACGCGCCAGCGGTCCTCAAGCGTACCTCAATACTGTCGTTCGAGACCGAAGATCCCGATCTGGCGACGGGCGAATCCGGTTCGGGCATCTGGGCCACCCGCTGGTACCTCGGCGCTACGTACAAGGGCGCGTTCGGCGGCTCGGCAGCCAGCCTTGTCGGCCGCGTTTTGGGGTTGACGAAGGACGGTGCCTACCGCGTGACCGCGTTCTCGGAGGACAACTCCAGTCCCGGGAACAGGACTCGGGTCAACTACAGCTTCACGCTGGACACCAAGGCACCCACCTTCGCGGTCAGCAAGAGCCAGTCGAACATCGGCAATACGCACGCCACGACGGTCATCGTAAGCGTGGGCGGAACGATCTCCGACGCGAACGGCATCGAGGCGGCGGAACTCAGCATCCGGTCTCCGGCGGCTGGCGTCTGCCCGACGAGTGCCGACGACGAGCTCAATCTTCCCGCGCGCCGCGTGACGGGGAACAAGCGGGATCTGTCGGACGACGGTTCGAAGGCGGTCACGTTCGACGAGACCTTCACCGTCAAGGCTCCGTCCGCCGGCGACATTTCCGGTGCCGGTCCGTTCCTGGAGGAAGCTCTCTGCTTCTACCTCTACACGGAGGATGTCGCGACGGATGAGGAGGGCGACGGTCCCGGGAACCGGGCGGAGTATGATGTCGGGTCGTTCACCGTGAATTGGAGCAAGCCTGGCCCGGTCCACCGCCTCGGTGCCGTCCATGTCGTTGAAGACAACAACATGGACGACAGCCTGTCGACGAGCGTCATCGACGAAGACAACCCGTTGACGCCGACGGAGGGCGGCGACGCCAAGTTCGCGATCCAGCTGACTTCGGTGCCGAGACGCGACGTGACGGTCAGCTTCAGCGCTCCGGCGACCGTGGAGGTCAGTCCCGCCTCGGTCACGATCGCGAGCGGCACCACGACGTCGACGTTCATCACCGTAACGGCGGGCCACGACCGGAATGTGGTCTCGGAGGAGGCCGTGATCACGGCCTCCGCCACGTCGATCGAGCCGAGATACAGCGGCGCGACGGGCGCGGTCAATGTCACGACCGCCGACGACGACTTCGGGTTGACGGCGACACCGTCGTCCGTGACGGAGAACACGCCCTTCGCCACCGGGACCGCACGGCTGGTCACGATCCGTGTGCAAGCGCCCAAGGGTGGGGATACCAACACCGACCCGGTCATGCTCGGTGTGTCGGATGCGGGCTATACGTTCAGGACCGCGACCGTGTCGGCGACTGGTGTGGCGACGCCGTACACCGGGACAGAGGGGGCCATCACGGAGGTCACCCCGGACTCGGTGGTTGCGACGCCGGGCCGGTCGCGGGCCTACGCGTGGCTCTCCGCTGACGACGACACCGCCGACGAAGATCCCCAGTTGATCCAGATCGGCGCGACGCCGGAAACTGAAGAGGCGCGGATCGAGCCCGTCATGATCACGATCGTGGACGCCGATCCGGATGTCACCCTCTCGATCGACGCGGTCGACGAGGGCGCGGACGAGGTCACGATGACGATCACGGCCACGGCCGCCGGCGGGATGCCGGGCATCTTCGTTATCCCGGCCGCCCGCTGGGCGCTGGTAGAGGACGAGGACCAGGAGACACCAACCCTCGAGAGCCTCGGCTATGCCGTTGTGGCGTCCGGGTCGCTGACGATCGACCGTAACCAGACGTCGGGAACGGTGACCGTGACGGTGTCCGTGCCCGAGGACGCCGACAAGGAGGACGGGATGTTCAAGGTCGCCGTTTCAGATGCCGGAGGGGCGACTGCTCAGGTCGTTGCGCTGAGCGGCGTCAGCGGCGTCAACGTCTCCGTCGGCCAGCTCGAGGTCACGGTTACGGACAACGACAAGGGCGACGGGAACGGAGGAGGCTGATGATCGGTTGGCCATGAAGGCCACCGTTTCCCGAGTAGCACGGAAAGGGCCCCGCGAGTTCGCGGGGCCCTTTCTTTTGTGCCTTGCAGTCTCTTCTGACGGAATCCGCTACATTCGGTAGCCGAGAGGGCCAACCGTGCCGGAACGCGGATCCTCTTCGACCGCCCGGATTGTTGCCGGCGGGCTCCTGGCTCTCGCCGCCGCATGGGCGATGGCCTGCTCGGAGGCGGGTACCGGGCCGGAACCAGGGCCTCCACCCCCGCCCCCGCCCCCGAACCGGCCGCCGGCGGCGGCCGGCGCGATTCCCGGCCAGGAGGTCGCGGTCGGGGACTCACTCCACTTCACGGTTTCATCCTACTTCACCGATCCCGATGGGGATGCGCTGACGTACGACGCCGGTTCCTCGAATCCGGGCGTGGCGACGGCCGCGGCCGCGATAGATCTGGTGACGCTGGCGGCGGTCGCCCGGGGTGCGGCGACGATCACGGTGACGGCCACCGACCCTGACGGCCTCGAGGCGTCCCAGCGCTTCGAGGTAACGGTCCCGAACCGGGGCCTGCGGACGATCGCGCCGCTTCCGGAGCTGGAACTGGCGCTTGGGGACGAGGCGACGGTGGACGTGTCCTCCCACTTCACGGATCCGGATGGGGACGCGCTCACCTACGGTGCCGCGTCGTCCGACCCCGCCGTGGCCGCGGTGGCACCGGTCGGTAGCGCGGTGACGGTGCGGGCGCTGTCCCGAGGCAGGGCGACGATTACCGTGACGGCCGTCGATCCGGACGGCCTGGAGGCCACGCTGGAGTTCGAGGTCACGGTGCCCAACAGCGGGCCGGAGCCCTCCGGAACGCTTCCCGACCTGGAACTGGCGCTCGGGCGGGAGGCGACGGTAGACGTGTCGTCCCATTTCACGGATCCGGATGGGGATGCGCTCACCTACAGTGCCGCGTCGTCCGACCCCGCTGTGTCCGCGGCGGCGGATACCGCCGGGAGCGCCGTACGGGTGCGGGCGCTGTCGCGGGGCACGGCCACGATCACGGTCACGGCCTCGGATCCGGGCGGCGTCGAGGCAAGCCTTGGGTTCGAGGTCACGGTGCCCAACAGCGGGCCGGAGGCCTCCGGAACGCTTCCCGATCTGGAACTGGGGCTGGGAGACACGGCCACCGTGTACGTGGCTTCCCGCTTCGCGGATCCCGACGGGGACGCGCTCACCTACGGCGCCGAGTCGTCGGACCCCGCCGTGGCCGCGGTGGATGCCTCCGGGAGCGACGTGACGGTACGGGCGCTGGCCCGGGGTGCGGCCCCACGATCATGGTGACGGCGTCGGATCCGGACGGCCTGGAGGCGAGCCTCGGGTTCGAGGTCACGGTGCCCAACAGCGGGCCGGAGTCCTCCGGAACGCTTCCGGACCTGGAACTGTCCCCCGGGGACGAGGCGACGGTAGACGTGTCGTCCCATTTCACGGATCCGGATGGGGACGCGCTCACGTACCGTGCCGCGTCGTCGGACCCCGCCGTGGCTGCGGTGGATGCCTCCGGGAGCGAGGTCACGGTACGGGCGCTGTCCCGAGGCAGGGCGACGATTACCGTGACGGCCGTCGATCCGGACGGCCTGGAGGCCACGCTGGAGTTCGAGGTCACGGTGCCCAACAGCGGGCCGGAGCCCTCCGGAACGCTTCCCGACCTGGAACTGTCCCCCGGGGACGAGGCGACGGTGGACGTGTCCTCCCGTTTCACGGATCCGGATGGGGACGCGCCCACGTACCGTGCCGCGTCGTCCGACGCCGCGGTGGCCGCGGTGGCTGCCTCCGGGAGCGAGGTCACGGTACGAGCGTTGTCCCGGGGCACGGCCACGATCACGGTGACGGCGTCGGATCCGGACGGACTGGGGGCCACGCTCGAGTTCGAGGCGGCCGTGCCCAACAGCCGGCCCCGAGCGACCGATCCGATTCCGGACATGGAACTCGCGCGGGGCGAGGAGCGGACGCTCGACGTGTCCTCCCACTTCTCCGATCCTGATGGGGATATGCTCACGTACCGTGCCGCGTCGTCGAATCCCGCCGTGGCGGCGGCGGATGCATCAGGGAGCCATGTGACGGTGCTGGCGCTGGCCCGGGGCACGGCCACGATCACGGTCACGGCCTCGGACCCGGACGGACTGGAGGCCACGCTCGAGTTCGAGGTTACGGTGCCCGGCGGCGGGCCGGTGACCGTGGGCCGGATCCCCGACCTGGAGCTGGCCCCCGGCGTGAGACGGTCGGTGGACGTGTCACCGTACTTCAGCGATCCCGACGGTGACCCGCTGACATTCGCCGCGGGCTCTTCGAATCCGGACGTCGCCACGGCGACCGTCTCGGGGGCCAGCGTCGCGGTGCTGGCGCTGGCCCGGGGTGCGGCCACGATCACGGTGAGGGCTACTGATCCGTCCGGTCTCGAGACGTTGCAGAGCTTCGAGGTTACGGTGCCCGGCGGCGGGCCGGTGACCGTGGGCCGGATCCCCGATCTGGAGCTGGCCCCCGGGGTGAGTCGGTCGGTGGACGTGTCACCGTATTTCAGCGATCCCGACGGTGACCCGCTGACATACGCCGCGGGCTCTTCGAATCCGGACGTCGCCACGGCGACCGTCTCGGGGGCCAGCGTCGCGGTGCTGGCGCTGGCCCGGGGTACGGCCACGATCACGGTGAGGGCTACTGATCCGTCCGGTCTCGAGACGTTGCAGAGCTTCGAGGTTACGGTGCCCGGCGGCGGGCCGGTGACCGTGGGCCGGATCCCCGATCTGGAGCTGGCCCCCGGGGTGAGTCGGTCGGTGGACGTGTCACCGTATTTCAGCGATCCCGACGGTGACCCGCTGACATACGCCGCGGGCTCTTCGAATCCGGACGTCGCCACGGCGACCGTCTCGGGGGCCAGCGTCGCGGTGCTGGCGCTGGCCCGGGGCACGGCCACGATCACGGTGAGGGCTACTGATCCGTCCGGTCTCGAGACGTTGCAGAGCTTCGAGGTTACGGTGCCCGGCGGCGGGCCGGTGACCGTGGGCCGGATCCCCGACCTGGAGCTGGCCTCCGGGGTGAGTCGGTCGGTGGACGCGTCACCGTATTTCAGCGATCCCGACGGTGACCCGCTGACATTCGCTGCCCGCTCTTCGAATCCGGACGTTTCCACGGCGACCGTCTCGGGGCACAGCGTGGCGGTGCTGGCGCTGGCCCGGGGCACGGCCACGATCACGGTGACGGCCTCGGACCCGGACGGGCTGGAGGCCACGCTCGAGTTCGAGGTGACGGTGCCCGGCGGCGGGCCGGTGACCGTGGGCCGGATCCCCGACCTGGAGCTGGCCTCCGGGGTGAGTCGGTCGGTGGACGCGTCACCGTATTTCAGCGATCCCGACGGTGACCCGCTGACATTCGCTGCCCGCTCTTCGAATCCGGACGTTTCCACGGCGACCGTCTCGGGGCACAGCGTCGCGGTGCTGGCGCTGGCCCGGGGTACGGCCACGATCACGGTGAGGGCTACTGACCCGTCCGGTCTCGAGACGTTGCAGAGCTTCGAGGTGACGGTGCTGATGGCGCCGAACCGCCCGCCCGGCATCAGCGCCACGCTGCCCGACTTGGACCTGGAGGAGGGGGAAGATCACATGCTGCTCCTGTCCCGCTTCTTCTCGGATCCGGACGGCGACGCGCTCACCTTCTCCGCCTCCTCCTCCGATGAGACGCGGGTACAACTCGATTCAACCGCGGACACGATCTGGATCAAGGGCGCGTCGGAGGGCACGGCACGGGTGACCGCGACGGCCACCGACGTCCCGGGCCTCTCCACGGCGCAGGCCTTTGACGTCACGGTGAGGCCCTTCGTCGCCCCGACCGGGTTCGACATCCAGCTCGGTTTCACCAGTTCGGTGTCGGCGTCCGCGCGCGACGTGATCCGCGAGGCGGCCTCCACCTGGGAGTCGATCCTCGCGAACACCGAACTGAGCGACGTGAACTTCAACCGCCGGGTGAGCTGCGGCGGTGTGACCACGACCGGGGCCATCGGCACCGTGGACGACCTGCTGATCCTGGTCACCGCCGAGAGCATCGATGGCCCCAGAGGATCCCTTGGCTACGCGGGCCCGTGCACCCTCCGTACGAACGACGGCCTCCCGGTCGTCGGCAGCGTGGTCCTGGACTCGAAGGACATGGACCGGATTCCCGCGACAACGGGGCTGCTCGACCTGGCCATCCATGAGATGGCGCACGTCCTCGGTTTCGGCCTCCTGTGGGACGACTTCGGTCTGCTCGCGGACCCTTCGTCCGTCACGCCCGGGGCCGACACGCACTTCACCGGCGCGGCTGCCATCGCGGCCTTCAATGCGGCCGGCGGCGCGAGCTACACGGGCGCCAAGGTACCCGTCGATAACGAGGAGCCCGGGCCGGACGGCCACTGGCGCGCCTCGATCTTCCGCGGCGAGGCGATGAGCCCCGCGCAATTCCTCAGCCGCAGGGAGCCCCTGAGCGCGATCACCATTGAGTCTCTGGCCGACCTGGGTTACACGGTCGCCGCCGCCCTCGCCGACCCGTACAGCATCTCGCTCCCCGACATCCCCCCCGGTCGCCCCGTCCAGGCGGAGGCCGGCCAGATCATCTACCTCGGCGACGACATCCTGCGGATGCCGATCCAGGTCGTGGACGACGAGGGCCGCGTCCTGCGCGTGATCCCGCCCCGCTGACCCCACCTGACCCCCCTGCCGCCAGCTCGAGGGTCCGGAGACGGAAGCATGGCTGCCGGTTGAACCTGTCTTGATAGGCGCTGTGATCCTGTGATGCGAGGTGCGCGGCGAAGTTTCCGCGCGCCACGACGATCGGTTAGGTTCACCTCGTCACCAGGGATCGCCCATGTCGAAGTCGAAGACAGATGCCGCGAAGTCTCGAACCGCTGTCGGAAAACCCGGCGCCGGCACGGGCTCGACTACGCGCGCGGACCGAGACCGGACGACGGGCGGCATCACCATCACCCGCTGGAACCTCGGTCTCTCGCTCACCATCGCGCTCACGGTCATGGCGGGAGCCTTCTCCCTTCTTTGGGAGCGGACGAACGCCCTCCACGACACGCAGATTCAACTCGTTAGCCGGCTCTCCGGCCTCGAAGCGCGGGTCTCCGGCCTCGAATCGGAGGTGCGCGAGTTGCGCCTGGAAATGCGGGACCTGCGCGAGGAAGTCCGCAGCGACATTAACGTTCTGCGCGAGGAAGTCCGCAGCGACATCAACGATCTCCGCGAGGAAATGCGTGCCGGCATGCAGGAACTCGCCGACCTGATCCGCGCCAGAGAGACCCCGGGCGCCGGCGCCGAGTAGCCCCTCTCCGCTCCGTCCCCGCGCGGGTTCCGTGGCGGGTGTCCGGGCGTTATCATGGCCCGCCGTCGGCGGTTCTCGCGGCCGTCCGCGGGAAACTGCGGTTCGGGCCGCCCCGTAGGTCCGTGACAGCCGATGGCGGCCGGTCCCGGGCGGTCCCGGGGGGACACAGGGCAGATGAGCGTCTTCATCTTCATCATCATTATCGTCGGGCTCATCACGTTCGGCGAGGTGGCCTCGAAATGGTTCGAGGCGCGCCCGTCGCGTCCCGAGGTGGAACCCGCCGCGGACGGGGAGGTCGAGCGTCTGCGCGAGCAGGTGGCGCTCCTTGCCCACGAGGTGGACCGGTTGACGGAGGAGCAGCGCTTCATGACCCGCCTCCTCGAGACCGGCGCGCGAGGCGACGCGCCGCCAGCGGATGAGACAGGCTGAGACGCGCCCGGGGGCGCGACCCGATTCACGACTGCGGGAACCGAATCGATGCTGAACAGAGAAGACATTGAGAGCTACCTCATCCGCACCGAAGCGGACTTCGAGGAACTCGACGAAGGACTTTGGTTGGTCCACGCCACGGGCGAGTCCGCGGAGCAGCGGCCGGGAATCGTGGTCAACTACCAGCCGCCCGTACTCGTATGCCGCGCCGACGTGCGGGCCCTTCCGATCGACGACGAGGACCAGCTCGCGCTCTACCGGAAGCTCCTGGAGCTGAACGCGGTGGACCTCATCCACGGGGCCTACGGCCTCGAGAACGACGAGGTCATCCTGAGCGACACGCTGGAGCTGGAGAACCTCGATTTCTCCGAGTTCCGCGCCACGCTCGAGAGCCTCACCCTCGCGCTGACCTCCCACTGGGACAGCCTCACCGCCGACATTCCGAGCAACTGAGGACAAGCTAAATGGGTGTCCTGGAACGTCTCACCCGCCTGGTTCGATCGAACATCAACGACCTCATCGCTCGGGCCGAAAACCCCGAGAAGATGCTGATCCAGATCATCGAGGACATGCGCCGCCAGCTCGCCCAGGCGAAGCAGGAGGTGGCGGTCGCGATCGCCGACGAGCGCAAGCTGCGCGCCCAGTTCGAGGAGACGCGCGGCCAGGCGACGGAGTGGGAGCGCCGGGCTCGGCTCGCCATCCGCGAGGGCCGCGACGACCTGGCCCGGCAGGCGCTCGTGCGCGGACAGGACCACGCGCAGCACGCGCGCGAACTCGAGGAGCAGTGGCGGAAGCACCGCGCCGAGACGGACAAACTCAAGGACTCGCTGCGGCAGCTGAACGCCAAGATCGAGGAGGCGAAGCGCAAGAAGAACCTCCTCATCGCGAAGCAGAAGCGCGCCGAGGCCCAGAAGCGCATCCACGACACGATGCAGGGGCTGCAGGACAAGAGCGCCTTCCGCGCCTTCGACCAGATGACCGAGAAGATCGAGGAGGCGGAGCGCCGCGCCCTGGCGAGCGCCGAGGTCACCGAGGAACTCACCGGCGACACGCTGCTGGGCGAGTTCGCGGCGCTCGAGGCCGGCGGCGACGCGGCGGTCGAGGACAAGCTGCTCGCCATGAAGGCCTCCATGGGCCTCCTCGCCGCCGGCGAGCCGGCTGAAGAGGTGAAGGCCCTCGGCGCCGGCTCCGAGTCCGACAAGGAGATCCCGGAGGCCGAACTCCTCGATCTGCTGGACGCCGACGCCGACGCCGGGAACGACGCCGACGCCGGGAACGACGCCGACGCCGGGGCGAGTGACATGGAGCGCGCCGGCGGCTCATGAGCGCAGCGGGTTCCGAGGGGGAGCGCGCCTCCTCGTCCCGGGGCCGCCCGTCGTCCCGGGGCCGCCCGTCGTCCCGCGGCCGCTTGTCGTCCCGGGAGCGCCTCTCCTCCTCGCGGATCACCATCCTCAGCGAGGGCGCGTTCGGCATCGAGACGGCGAAGACCGCCGCCTCCGCCGTCCGCTACCAGCCCGAGCGCGTCACCTCGGTGATCGAATCCCGCTTCGCCGGGCGCACCGTGGGCGAGACGCTCGGCTTCGGCGGCGACATCCCCATCGTGGCCACGTTCGAGGAGGCGCTCGCGCACGAGCCGCGCCCGGAGGCGCTCCTCGTCGGGATCGCGCCCCAGGGCGGACGCCTGCCCGACGCGTGGCGGGCCGTGCTCGTGGCGGCGCTGGAGGCGGGGCTCGACATCATCAGCGGCCTGCACTTGTTCTTCTGCGACGACCCGGAACTGGCCGCGCTCGCCGAGCAGCGCGGCTGCACCCTGTTCGATCTCCGCAAGCCGCCGGACGACCTTCCGGTGGGCACGGGCCGCGCCATGCGGACGGAGGCGTTCCGGGTGCTGACCGTCGGCACCGACTGCAACACCGGCAAGATGACGGTCTCGCTGGAACTGCAGCGCGCGCTCGCCGCGCGCGGCGTGCGTGCGGCCTTCGCGGCCACCGGCCAGACGGGGATCCTCATCGCCGGCAGGGGCATCGCCGTGGACGCGGTGGTCTCGGACTTCATCTCGGGCGCCGCCGAGTGTCTCACGCTGGAAGCCGCCGCTGACGGCGGGAGCGCCCCGGACGGCGGCGGGGCGGAGATCGTGCTCGTCGAAGGCCAGGGGTCGCTCATGCACCCCGGCTACTCCGGCGTCACGCTGGGCCTGCTGCACGGCACGCTGCCGCAGGCGATGATCCTCACCTGGATGCCGAGCCGCCCGCGCATCTACGGCGGCAACCACGGCTGGGTCGAGCTTCCGGATCTCGACGAGATCATCCGCCGCTACGAGGGCGCCCTCGCCTGGGCCTGTCCGGACGTCCCCGGCCGCGTGATCGGCGTCTCCCTCGCGACCTACGACATCTCCGAGGAGGAGGCCCGCGCGGCCGTCCGCCACGCGCGCGAGGTCACCGGCCTCCCCGCCACCGACCCCATCCGCTTCGGCGCCGCCCCCCTGGCCGACGCGATCATCGAGGCCCGGGACGCCGCCGCCGGCCCCTCCTGACTGGCCACCCTCAGAGCGCCGCACCCCCCCGCGCACCGCGGCACCTCGCCCTGCCAGCGACCTGATGAGGCGCCGTTGATGGGCTCCCTTATCATGTGCGTGACTCGAAGGCTGTCTGCCTCCTTTGAAACGCGAAACCGTTGCTTCTCGTCGGATCTCGCCCGTAGACTCGTGGTGTCAGAGGGTCCACTCCGGGTTTTGGGCTCCATAACCTCAACGGCTGCGCGCCTTACTGGATGCTTGGAACCCAGCGAACCTCTCCACAGGTGCAGGGTGTCACCCAATAGAGAAGGGGGCTCATGAAAGGGGAACCGTGCCGACGCCCGATGTGATGAGGGAGTGGATTGAGGGCTTCGGGTTCGCGGCGAAGCCGGTGGATGTGGAATCTCCTGACGAGTGGGGATTCCTGCTATCGGACACGGAGACGGAGCACGCTGCTCTTGTCGCGTTCCGGGGCGAGCCTTTTGCCCAACTCTCTCTCCAGGCCGGTGTCGAGGTGTCACGCGAGGCACTGGAGGAAAAAGGCAGCGGAGCAATCGGAGGCAAAGCACGCACCGTGTTTCTTCTGGACCTGCGGCTGCGGTTGCTCCTTGTACGGGCAGTGACGTCCCGGTTCGCGGTCAAGCCTGCGGAAGGCGGAGGATTCGAGAGGATCCAGATCATGTTCGAGACTCGGTTGGTGGATGATCAGATTTCGCGGGCGAGCTTCTACGAGCGGTACACGGCGATCCAGTCCGCCGTCGTGACGGCGTGGACGATGTTCGACAAGATCGGTGCGCGAGGAGAGTGGTCATGACGCCAGCCCTGGCTCAGTACGACGGCAGGTCCACCTTGACCGGTGCGCCGCCGTTTGGTGCGCCACCTTTCCCGGTGGCGATCTGGAGCCCTCGCCCCGCGAACCGCGGCCAGCGCGAACGGCAGGCCATCCGAACCTGGCAGGCCAGCCGTGACGCGGTGCAATCCAATGCGACTGAGCAGGCCGGCAGGTTGCAACGTTTCATGCTTCGGCTGCGGTTTCAGAAGGAGCTTGACGAGTGCGGGGAGCCAGGCTGGATCGATGACGCGGTACCCACTGATCCGGAGACGATCCCTCTGGCCCTTGATGTCGCGGAGCAGTGCCCTCTCGATGATCTCGGCGACCCTTACTGCTCGTTCGATCCCGATACCGGCGACGCGCTTCTGGAGTGGCGGTTCGCTCGTCGAAGGGTCCTTATCCTCACGATCAACTCACAGAGAAAGCTCGGCTACGCGGCGCTCGTAGGTGACAACTCCTACTCTGGAACGGAGCCCTTCGCGGGCGAGCTTCCGGCCACGGTCATGCGGATCTTGCAGGAGCTTTCCGCTCAACCGTGAGCCTCTCCATAACCCGGCTCTCCTTCAACAAGGGAGAGCTCAAGACGGTCGCCGGTGAGACCGTCGCCACTTGGCGGCTTTTTCGACCGGACAGGTCTGGCGCGGTTTCCGTGTTCCGAATCGACGGGTTGGATGAGCAAGGAATATGGGGCCACGCCGACGAATACTTCGACCGTGTGAACCAAACCATGCGTGGACGCGGCGACTTTGCGGAGTCGGATATCGAGGGCACAGACCTGACGTTCACGCTCGATGAGACCCCGCCGCGACACGGTGAGATTACAGGCTGGCCGGAACGAGGCACCCCGCTGCATAAGGAAGTCGCAGAAAACCTCGCTTCGGAGTGCAAGGGCGTGTTACGGCCCGAACAGAGCGGCTAAAGATCCAGCATCGCCTCGGACCAGAAGTCGTGCAGGGTCAGATCGAGATGTCTGTTGCCGGCCAGGAAACCGCCTCCCGCGCCGCGCGCCGGTTCGCCCGTGCCGGCGAACGCGCGGGCGATCGCCTCTCCGCCCCGGATCGCCTCGTCGAGCGCAGGATCGTCGCACGAGGGGAGGGGGCCGAAGGTGCCGCCGGCCTCCCGCACGATGAGCGCGCCCGCAGCCACGTCCCACGGCATGAGCCAGTGCTCCCAGAAGCCGTCGAGGCGGCCGCAGGCCAGATCGCACAGGTCGAGCGCCGCGGCCCCGGCGCGCCGCACGCCGCTCGTCGCCTCGCCGGCACCGGCATCGCCGTGGACGCGGTGGTCTCCGACTTCATCTCCGGCGCCGCCGAGCGCCTCACGCTGGAAGCCGCCTCGGCCGCCGGGAGCGCCTCGGACTCCGGCGGCGCCTCGGACTCCGGCGGCGCCTCGGACGCCGGCGAGGCGGAGATCGTGCTCGTCGAAGGCCAGGGGTCGCTCATGCACCCCGGCTACTCCGGCGTCACGCTGAGCCTGCTGCACGGCACGCTGCCGCAGGCGATGATCCTCACCTGGATGCCGAGCCGCCCCCGCATCTACGGCGGCAACCACGGCTGGGTCGAGATTCCGGATCTCGACGAGGTCATCCGCCGCTACGAGGGCGCCCTCGCCTGGGCCTGTCCGGACATCCCCGGCCGCGTGATCGGCGTCTCCCTCGCGACCTACGACATCTCCGAGGAAGAGGCACGCGCCGCCGTCCGCCACGCGCGCGAGGTCACCGGCCTCCCCGCCACCGACCCCATCCGCTTCGGCGCCGCCCCCCTGGCCGACGCGATCATCCAGGCCCGGGACGCCGCTATTGCCGCCTCTTGAAGGCTTCCGGCAAAGCGCCGCACCCTCCCGTGCGCCGCAGGGCCTCGCCCCCTCAGCGACCCATGAGGCACCGTTGACGTGATCCCTCATCCTTGGCGTGGTCGCGGCATCGTGAGATCGGGACCCCGCGATGAGCCAGCCGCCCCATATTGAACTCCAGCCGCCGCAAGAGGACGGACGCCATGCCGTACAACGAATTACGCTTGGGGTGCGCACAAGACATGACGGCATCTTGGGAACTTGAGACCCGTTGCTTCTCGTCGGATCTTCTCCCTAGACTTGCGGTATCACGAGTCCACTTCGGGGGAAGAACGAAGGGACTTGCCACTGACAGGAGTAGAGCCGATGCGACAGCGCAGCATCGTGGGTAGTGACGATGGGTCGCGGGTATCGGAATTCAAGCCGGAGGACGCTTCCCGAATCGCTGGAGCCGTCCATCAGGCCCTAGCAGAAACGTTCAATCCACCCCTTAGAACGCCGCCGCCCGGCTTCCCCGTTCAGCATTTCATGCGGACGTTGCTGGATGCAGCTGACGAGCTCGGCGTCGAGCTCTCCCGGGAGGAGATCCTCGAGATCCTCGAGATGGCATTGCGACGGCACACGAGCATGATCATCGGTGATCAGATCCGGGGCGTCCTCGGTGAGTCATTCAAGCAGCACGAATTGCTCTCCGAGCATCTGGTAACGCCGTGAGCGACGAATCCGGAAGGAACGAGGAGGTCGCAAACCCGTCCGGTGGTCATGAAGTCGAAGCGACCGGCGCAAGGAGCTTGTCCTCGAACGGGGATCGTCTCGACGAACTGTTCAAGTTTGTTCAGCGCACGTCACCGCCCCAATATCCGCAGGTGCCCGACATCTCCAGAGTCCTGGAGCGGAGCACATCGAACAATCGATTGAACTGACGGACAAGGCGAACGAGCGATTCTTCAATGATCGCCGCGACCGGCGCCGCGTCTGGACAAGGTTCGGAGCCCTGACGCTCGTATCTGGCGTCGCCGTGATTCTCGTGCTGATCTTCACGGGCAACACGGATCTCATTCGGTACCTCTTCGAGCAGATAGTCCCTCTCGCTACGGGTGTGATCGGTGGCGGAGGGGGGCTCGCGCTAATCATCAACTGGAACAGACTGCGGGAAAACTAAAGTCAGCTCTCCGCAGCCCTAGCCGCGGCGTCTCCCTCGATCAGCGCCTCGGACCAGAGTTCGCGCAGGATGGGCTCGAGGCGACCGTTCCCGGCCAGGAAGCCGCCCCCCATCTCGCGGGTCAGGTCGGCCTTGCCGGCGAACGCGTGGCAGATCTCCTCGCCTCCCAGCACCGCCTCGAAGAGCGCCAGGTCGATGGAGGAGGGGACGGGCCCGAAGGTGCCGCCGGCCTCCCGCACGATGAGCGCGCCCGCAGCCACGTCCCACGGCATGAGCCAGTGCTCCCAGAAGCCGTCGAGGCGGCCGCAGGCCAGATCGCACAGGTCGAGCGCCGCGGCCCCGGCGCGCCGCACGCCGCTCGTGTTCCGCAGCATCATGCCGAGCGAGGCCAGATAGCCCGGCAGCAGATCCAGCTTCCTGAGCGGGAAGCCTGTTCCGAGGAGTGCGAGTCCGATGTCCTCGACCGGCGACACCTCGATCGGCTCGCCGTCGAGCGTCGCTCCGCCGCCGCGCCGGGCCACGAACTCCTCCCCGTTGCCCGAGTTCACGACGACGCCCGTGCGCAGGCCGCGGCGGTCCAGGGTCGCGATCGACACGCCGTAGCAGGGGTAGCCGTGCAGCCAGTTCGTCGTCCCGTCCAGCGGATCGATGACCCACATGACCGGCCCGTCCGGACCGATCCACTCGCCGGCCCTCAGATCACGCGGGTCGTCCTCCGCCATGATGATGTGGTGCGGGAACCGCTTGCGTACGAGATCGACGATGATCCCCGCCGACTCAAAGTCGACGGTCGTGACGAAGTCGCACGTCCCCTTGTCGAGAGCGTCGCCGGGAACGAGCGTCCCCTGCATGGCCCGCTGAAAGAGCGCCACCCCCCGCGCCGCCTCGAGACTCGTCTCGATGAGCGCGTGGTCCAGTTCGGGGTCGTGCTCGGGGTCGCGTGCCGTCTTGCGATCGGAATCTCTGGAATGTGACGGCAAGTCGGGACTTCCTTTCAGGGATCGCGGCCAGGGTCGCGCGTCGCGGGACGCCAGGCGATACTACGCGCACCATGAATCAGCGCAAGCGAGTCTTCAGCGGAATCCAGCCCACCGGCGAGGCGCACCTCGGAAACTACCTCGGCGTGTTCCGGCGCTGGGCGCGCATGGTCGACGAGTACGATTGCTTCTATTGCATCGTCGATCTGCACGCGATCACGCGCGAGTACGAGCGCGAGGATCTCCTGCGCCGCGTGTTCGATCTCACCGTGTCGCTCGTGGCCTCGGGGATCGATCCGGAACGCTGCACGCTGTTCGCGCAGTCTCACGTTCACTATCACAGCGAACTCTCCTGGCTCTTCAACACGGTCACCCCGGTGGGCGACCTGGGACGGATGACGCAGTTCAAGGAGAAGTCCGCCGGGCGGCAGTCGGTGAACGCGGGACTCTTCAACTATCCGGTGCTGCAGGCCGCGGACATCCTCCTCTACCGCGCCGATTACGTCCCGGTGGGAGAGGACCAGCGCCAGCACCTCGAGTTGTCGCGGGAGATCGCGCGCCGCTGGAACGCGCGCTTCGGCGACTTCTTCCCGGAACCGGAGACGCTGGTCGGCACGGGGAGCCGCGTCCGCGGCCTCGACGGCGTGGCGAAGATGTCGAAGTCGAAGGACAACACCGTGCGCATGATCGCCGAGCCGGACGAACTGTGGGCGCGGCTGCGCACGGCGGTGACGGACCCGGCGCGCGTGCGGAAGGACGATCCCGGCAACCCGCACGTGTGCAACGTGTTCGCGCTGCACGAGTTCTTCACGGACCCGGCGGCGCGCGAGGAGATCGAGATCCGCTGTCAGACGGCCGGCATCGGCTGCGTCGCCTGCAAGCGCATGCTGACCGACAACGTGGCCGAGGACCTCGCCCCGGTGCGCGCCCGCGCCGCCGAACTGCGCGCGAACCCGGCACGCGTCCTCGAGATTCTCGCGGCGGGAGCGGAGCGCGCCCGCGCCGAAGCCGCCCGCACGATGGAGGTCGTCCGCGACCGCATGGGCGTCGGCGCCGCCACCCTGGATGGAGACCTGGCTCGCCTGACGGGTGCCGCGGGCGCCGCCGCGGAGTCCGCCGGAGCCTGAATGCGCCGCTTCGTCATCTGGATGTTCGCGCCGGAGACCCCCCACTGGTCGATGCCGTCGTGGTCATCCGAACGGATCCTCGAGGCGCTCGACCCCGAGTGGGAGATCGAGTCCATCCGCATCGCGCTCGAAGCCTCGGGCGACGGCGCGCGGGTGACGCCGCCCGAACTGCTCGAGGCGGTCGCGGACGCCGAGGTCTACTGCGGGTGGGGGATCCGCCGCGACGTCTTCCTCGCCGCGCGCCGGCTGCGCTGGTTCCACTCGGGAGCGGCGGGGGCGCGGAACTCGCTCTTTCGCGAGATGCGCGAGAGCGACGTCATCTTCACGAACTCGGCGGGCATGTACGCGGACTCGCTCGCCGACCACGCCCTGGCCGGCATCCTGTACTTCGCCCGCGGCCTGGACGTGGCGGTGCGGGCGCAGCGCCGGCGCGAGTGGGTCCAGACCGCGCTGAACTCGCCACGCAGCCCGCTGCACGCCCTGCCCCCGGCGGGCGAAGTGGCCGGGGCCTCGCTCGGCATCATCGGCTACGGCGGCATCGGATCGGCGCTCGGCCGCCGCGCCCACGCCCTCGGCATGCGAGTTCAGGCCATTCGCCGAAGGGTCGGCGCCAGGCCCCCCGAGCTCGACCGCCTCGAGGCACCGGACTTCCTCCCGACCCTCCTCGAAACCTCCGACTACGTCGCGCTCACGGCCCCCGAGACGCCCGACACCCGGGGCCTCCTCGGTGCCGCGGAATTCGCCCGCATGCGGCCGGGGGCCGTCCTCATCAACCTCTCGCGCGGCACGCTGGTGGACGAACGGGCGCTCGTCCGGGCGCTCGAGGCCCGCCGCCTGCGCGGGGCGATGCTGGATGTGTTCGAGAAGGAACCGCTCCCCGCCGGCCATCCTCTGTGGGGACTCGAGAACGTCCTCGTCACCCCGCATGTGGGCGGCACCTCCGCCCGCTTCTGGGAGCGCGAGACGCATCTGATCGTCCGCAACATCGCCCGCTATCAGGCCGGCCAACCGCTCGAAAACCGGGTAGACAAGGCGCGCGGCTACTGAGTGAGGTGCCCGCTCACGTTCCCGCGGGAACGCCGGGGACCCCGGAAGACGTTTCCGCGGAAACGTCCCCGCAAGAAAACGTTCCCGCGGGAACGCCAGTGCCATCGCCTTGAAGCGCCCCTCACCTGGTATCACATTGAGCCTCGCCCGGAGGTTGGTGTCGAGCCACTCCGCCTGAGCCGCGGCACTCCCGGCAACGTTCCCGCGGGAACGTCCACGACCCTGAAAGCGGCGCCCGCCCGGCGCTGGAACTGACTTGGAAGAACTCATGATAAATCTCGCCGGTGTACATCCGCCCGTGACCACGCCCTTCGCCGAAGACGGCGGGGTCGCCCTGGAGGCGTACGACGCGAACCTGAGGGAGTGGCTCTCGCACCACGTCGCCGGCATCGTCGTGGCCGGTTCGACCGGGGAGGCGCCCCTCCTCAGCCGCCGCGAACTCGGCGCGCTGGTCGAGGCCACTGCCGCGCGAATCGGCGACCGCACGCTCACCGTCGGTACCGGGGCGGAGTCCACGCGCGAAGTAGTCGCCGTGACCCGGGAGGTGGCCGCGCTCGGCGCGCACGCCGTCCTCGTGCGCTCTCCGTCCTACTACCTGAAGGCGATGCAGCCGGGGGTGGTGCGCGATCACTTCCTCGCGGTGGCGGACGCGTCGCCCGTGCCCGTCATCCTCTATCACATCCCCCAGTTCGTGCCGGTACACCTCACGCCGGATCTCGTGGGACGGCTCGTCGAGCACCCCAACATCATCGGGATCAAGGATTCCTCCGGAGATCTCAGGAACCTCGGCGCTCTCGTCGAGGCGTGCGGCCGCAACGCGCAGGTGCTCGTGGGCTCGGGGGCGCTGCTCTACGCCGCGCTGGAGGCGGGGGCGGTCGGCGGCATCCTCGGCGTGGCCGTGATCGCGACGCGCTCCTCGTGCGCGCTGTACGACGCGTGGCGGGAGGGCGACCACGCCCGCGCCGGCGCCATGCAGGAGAGGATCGGTCCGCTCCACAAGACGGTCGTCGCGGGAAGCGGGATCGCCGGGGTCAAGGCCGCCCTCGACCGCCTCGGCCTGTACGGCGGCTCCCCGCGCAGCCCGCTGCAGCCGGCCGACGCCGCGAAGCTGGCGGTCGTCGATGGCGCCCTCGAAGCCGCCGCCCTCGGCGTCTCCGCCTGAGCCTCGCGACGTTCCGCTCGCGGGCGGGGAGGGATAAGTTTCAGGCGGGACGATCCCCCTCCGGGAACCGCGGGTCCGCGGACCTCACCGACCCCGATGCACAACTGATCCTGTACGGATCCACAACGGAGAGACGCGTGTTCAGCGACGATGTGCGCTGCCTGGTGGTCGTGGGCGCGCAGTGGGGAGACGAAGGGAAGGGGAAGATCGTGGACGTGCTCGCGGAGCAGGCCACGATCGTGGCGCGCTACCAGGGTGGCGCCAACGCGGGGCACACGGTTCGGGTCGGCGAGGGCGCTGACGAGGACGAGTTCATCCTCCACCTCATCCCTTCGGGGATCCTGAATCCGGACGCTCGCTGCCTCCTCGGGAACGGCGTGGTGCTGGATCCGTGGGTACTCGCGCGGGAGATGGATACGCTCCGCGAGCGGGGGATCGATCTCGACGGGCGGCTGGGCGTATGCCGGCGGGCGCACCTCGTCCTCCCCTATCACCGGCTGCTCGACGCGGCGCAGGAGGACAGTCGGGGCGCGGCGAAGATCGGGACGACGGGGAGGGGAATCGGCCCCGCGTACCGGGACAAGGTCGCCCGCACGGGGCTGCGCGTCGGGGATCTGCGGGACCTGGACCGCACGCATGAGATCGTCAGCGGGGCTGCGGCGCGCGCCAACTTCACGCTCGCGGGACTCGGGGACGAGCGGCGGGTGGACGCGGACGACGTGATGTCGCGGCTCGAGGCGGTGCGCCCGGAGATCGTGGGGCTCTCGACGGACGCGGGGGAGGAGATCCGCGCCGGGCTCGCGGCGGGCGGACGGGTGTTGCTGGAGGGAGCGCAGGGCGCGCTGCTCGACGTGGACCATGGGACGTATCCGTTCGTGACCTCTTCGACCACGACGGCGGGCGGCGCCGCCTCGGGGGTCGGGATCGGTCCGACGCTGATCGACGGGGTGCTCGGCGTCGTCAAGGCGTACATCACGCGCGTGGGGGCGGGCCCGCTCCCGACGGAACTGGCCGCGGCGGAGGCCGAACGCCTGCGGCGGCTCGGCGGCGAGTTCGGCGCCACGACCGGGCGGCCACGCCGGCCGGGCTGGTTCGACACCAGCGTGGCGCGTCATGCGGCCGGCGTGAACGGCCTCACCAGCCTCGCGGTCACGAAGCTGGACGTCCTCGACACCTTCGAGACGATCCACCTCTCAACGGGCTATGAATGCGACGGCGCGCCCGTCACGTCGTTCCCGGATTCGGTCGCGGACCTCGCCCGCGTGACCCCCGTCTACGAGCGGTGGCCGGGCTGGGCCACGGACACGACGGGCTGCCGGACCTTCGCGGACCTCCCGGGCGCGGCGCGCCGCTACCTCGCTCGCCTCGAGGAAGTATGCGCCACCCCGATCCGGTTCGTGGGCGTCGGCGCCGCCCGCCGCGAGACGATCGCTCTCCCCACCGGCGCCGCCAACTGAACGCGGCCGCGGTCGGGCTTGGCTTCCAGTACGTGATCGCGTGCTTGGCTCACAAGCGGAATACGACGATCCCCGCATAGTCGGCGGGCGGATACGTTCGAATGTGAATCTCACGCTGTCTCGCTAGCGAGACAGCGTTACAACCCGTTCCCTGGCCAATTCCGCAGCGTAGTAAACAGCCGCCTGGATGGTTTGGCGCGTTACGGATGGGTAACTACGGGTAATCTCCTCGTGATCCAGACCGGGGGCCAAGTTGTCGAGGACCGTAGTTACCAGCACACGCGTCCCCGCAATGCAGGTTTTCCCGTGGCACACATCGGGATCGACGGTGATGTGGTCTCGCCAGTGCATGGTCTTCGCCCTCGAGCCGTTCCGGTCAGGGTAGGGAACCATGCCATGCCGTGCCGGGTGTCGCAACCATGCGTCGTTGCCTGGGGTGGACGAAACCCCTAAACTTCGCGGCTGTTTACGGATCGGGTGCGGGCGCTTCCCGCGGCTTCTCGACACGCGAATGGAGAACCTCCCATCGCGTGTTTTTGATGCCCGGCGGCCCCCGGGGCCGTCCGACGGGTCCGATGGGTCTTCTGAGAGCGGTGGATGTTCGAACGTCTGGGTGACCGTCTCGACGCCGTGCTGAAGCGGTTTCGTCAACGCGGCGTCATCACGGAAAAGATGCTGGACGAGGGGCTGCGCGAGGTGCGGCGCGCCCTGCTCGAAGCGGACGTCAACTTCCGGGTCGCGCGCGACTTCCTCGAGAGGGTGAGGACGCGGGCCCTCGGCGAGGACGTGCTGAAGTCGGTCCGCCCGGGCGATCAGATCGTGAAGATCGTGCACGACGAACTGGTCGCGCTCCTGGGCGAGGCGGTGCCGGAGCCGTTCGAGGCCGCCGTGCCGCCCACGGTGATCATGCTCGTGGGACTGCAGGGGTCGGGGAAGACGACGACCGCGGCGAAGCTGGGCTGGCGCCTCGCCAAGGAGGGACGGGGACGGCGGCCCGCGCTCGTCGCGTGCGACCCGTATCGCCCGGCCGCCGCGGACCAGTTGGAGACGCTGGCCGAGCGGACCGGCGTCCCGCTCCTGGCGCGCCCGAGCGGGACGGACATGGCGGAGTTGGCGAGCGGCGCGCTGGACGAGGCGCGCAGAGGCGGCGTCACGCACCTGCTGCTCGACATGGCGGGCCGGCTGCAGGCCGACGAAGCGCTGATGGACGAACTCCGCCGCGTGAAGGCGGCGGTGGGACCGCACGAGGTCCTCCTCGTGGCGGACGGAATGACCGGGCAGGAAGCGGTCCGCATCGCCGAGGGCTTCCACGCGGCGGTGGGCCTCACCGGGGTCGTCCTCACGAAGATGGACGGCGACGCGCGCGGCGGGGCGGCGCTCTCGATCTACGGCGTGCTCGGGGTCCCGATCCGTTACGTGGGGACGGGCGAACGCCCGGAGGATCTGACGCTCTTCGATCCGGAGCGAATGGCGGGGCGAATCCTCCGGATGGGGGACATCGTCGGCCTCGTCGAGCGCGCGCAGCAGACGGTCGACCTCGGCGAGACGGAGCGGCTGCGGAAGAAGCTGCTGGCGCGGAAGGGAGGGTTCGACCTCGGGGATTTCCTCGTGTCGATCCAGCAGATCCAGAAGATGGGACCCCTCAAGGGTCTCCTGAAGATGATGCCGGGGATCGACGCGCGGATGCTGGACCAGGCGGACGTCGACCCTCGACGGGTGAGGCACCTGGAGGCGATCATCCTCTCGATGACGCCGGAGGAGCGGCGCCGGCCGCAGATCCTCGACGGGTCGCGGCGGAAGCGGGTCGCGAAGGGGTCGGGACGTCCCCTGCGGGAAGTGAACCGTCTCCTGAAGCAGTTCCGCGAGATGCGGAAGATGATGAAACAGATGGGCAAGCTCATGCCGCACATGCAGCAGCAGATGCAGGAGCGGATGCTGGGAGGCGGCGGGCCCGGAGACTTCGGCCGGCTGATCGGCTGAATCGGAGAACAGAATGGCGACAACAATCAGACTCAAGCGGGTGGGCGCGAAGAAGGCGGCCTCGTACCGCATCATCGTGACGGACCAGCGCGAAGGGACGTCGGGGCCCTCGATCGAGCGGCTCGGACTCTACAACCCGCGCACGGAGCCTTCGCTGGTGCGGATCAACGCCGCGCGCACGCTGCACTGGCTCAACGAGGGGGCGAAGCCGAGCGACACGGTGCGTTCGCTGCTCCGGAAGACGGGCCTGTGGCAGCAGTTCCACGACGGCGTGGACCCGGCGTCGCTCGAAACCGCGATCGTGGAGATCGGACCGCCGCCCGGCCGGCGCGGCACGTCGCAGCGCCCCATGCCGAAGCCGGAAGCCCCCCCGGAGCCGGAAGCCGAAGCGAAGCCGGAGGCGGATCCGAAGGCCGAGGCGGCGGCGGACGGCGACGCGGCAGATGGCGACGCGGCAGATGGCGACGCGGCAGACGGCGACGACTCGGACGACTGACGCCGGGCCGCACGCCCCCGACGGTGCCGTGGCGACCTCCGATCCTCCCGTGATCGTGGCCCGGATCGTCCGGGCCCACGGGATGCGCGGCGGGCTGCTCCTCGAGGCGGAAACCGACTACGCCGAGGCGCTCTTCCGGCCGGGCCGGCGGCTCCGCCTCGTCAGCGAAACACCTGCGCGAGCGGGCGAACGGGTCGCGCCCCCAGCGGCCGGCCCCGAGGCGCTCACCCTCGAGACCGCGCGGCCCCACTCGGGACGCTGGCTCGTCACGGTCCCCGAGGTGGCGGACCGCACCGCCGCCGAGTCGCTGCGCGGCGCGCACCTCGGTGTCCCGCGCGAGGAGTTGCCGGATCTGCCGGACGGCGGCTACCTCCTGCACGACCTGGTCGGCATGTCCGTGCGCGAGGGGGGCGAGACGATCGGGACGATTCGCGAGGTCTACGACCAGCCGGGCGGGCCGCTCCTGGCGCTGGACGTGGCCGGACGCGAACGGCTGATCCCCTTCCAGGCCGACTTCGTGGTGGAAATGGACATCGACGCGCGCGTCCTTCACATGACGCTCCCGGCCGGCCTGCTCGACATCTGATTCCGAATCTGATTGCGATGCGCATCAACGTCATCACGATCTTCCCGGAATACCTCGAGGGTCCGCTGGGACTCTCGATCCCGGGACGCGCCCGCGAGGCGGGGCTCGTCAACTACCGTCTCATCGACCTCAGGGAATACGCGACGGACCGCCACCGGACGACGGATGACGAACCCTTCGGCGGCGGCGGCGGGATGGTCATGAAGCCGGAGCCGTTCGACGCGGCGCTCGGCGCGCTCGAGGGCCCGGGGCGTGTGGTCTCACTCTCCCCTCGCGGATGTCCATTCGACCACCGGACCGCGGTCCGCTTCGCGCTCGAGTCCGACCTCACGCTCCTCTGCGGGCGCTACAAGGGGATCGACGAACGCGTCACGGAGAAGTGGGTCGACGAGGAGGTCTCGATCGGCGACTACGTCCTCAGCGGGGGCGAGCCGGCCGCGCTCGTCGTCATCGACGCCGTGGTGCGTCTCCTCCCCGGGGCGCTCGGCGACCACGATTCGGCCGCCTCCGACTCCTTCTACGAGGGCCTGCTCTCCGCTCCCTCGTACACCCGGCCCGCCGAGCACGACGGCCGATCGGCGCCGGGCGTGCTCCGGTCGGGCGACCACTCGCGCATCGAAGCCTGGCGGGCCTGGCGGGCCGACCGCGCCACCCGCCACCGCCGCCCCGACCTCCTCGATCTCGACGCGGCTGACTGACCTGACTATACTAGAGAGCTGCGGCCGCAGACCGTCACGCCGCCGCGACCCTCCCGTGACACGAGTTCGACACAAGAGTCGGACAAGAGAGAAACAAGGATAGACGAACGATGGATCCCAGGATCGCCGAGATCGAGGAGGGATACAAGCGCTCCGACCTTCCGGCGTTCGCGCCGGGGGACACGGTGCGCGTCCGCGTGCGGGTGAAGGAAGGCACGAAGGAGCGCGTGCAGCCGTTCGAGGGCGTGTGCATCGCCCGCCGAGGGGCGGGGATGAACGCGACCTTCACGCTGCGCCGGATCTCCGGGGGCGTCGGCGTCGAGCGCATCTTCCCGCTCCACTCGCCGTGGATCGTCGGCCTCGAGGTCGTCCGCCGGGGCGACGTGCGGCGCGCCAAGCTCTACTACCTGCGCCAGCGCCGCGGCAAGCGGGCCCGGGTGCCCGAGCGGAAGTGGTGGCTCGACAAGAAGGAGAGCTGACGGGTCCTCCCCGCCCGCGTGCTCCCGCCCCGTCCGCGCCGCTGGACTACGAGGAGCGGGGCTGGTCCGCGGGCTGCCGCGTGGTGGTCGGGATCGATGAGGTCGGTCTCGGCCCGGTGGCCGGCCCGGTCGTCGTGGGAGCGGTCGCCCTCCACCCCGGCCAGCAGTTCGAGGGATGCACGGACAGCAAGCTGGTCCCCCCGGCCCGCCGCGAGAAACTGGCCCTCCGCATCCGCGCCGAGTGCCTCGCCTGGCGCGTCGCCGCCGCCTCCACCCGCGAGATCGAGCGCCTGAACGTCCGCGCCGCGACCATCGTCGCCATGCGCCGCGCGCTCGACCGCCTGCCGGTCGAGGCGGACCTCGTCCTCGTCGACGGCAACCCCGTCCCCGAACTCGGCGAGCACCGCTCCATCGTCGGCGGAGACCGGGCCTCGCATTCCATCGCCTGCGCCTCGATCCTCGCGAAGGTCACGCGCGACCGCCTCATGCGGCGCCTGGACGCGCGCTACCCGCTCTACGGCTGGGCCTCGAACAAGGGATATCGGACGCGACACCACATGGAGGCGATCCGCCGGCACGGCCCGACGCCGCACCACAGGGTCACCTTTCGGGGCGTCCTCCAGACGGAATTCGACTTGGACCGAGAGCCGCCGCCGTAACCGAAGTTCTCAGCGGCACCGGCATCGCGGGGCGCGCTCCGGCGCTCGCGTCGCCCTCGTACCAGCTCGCCATGACGGTCTCGGCCGCCTTTCCCTGCGGCGAATAGTCCGTCGCGATCCACTCCGCCGACGGCGTCCCCGCATACCACTTCCAGGCGAACCCGCCCGCGAACCAGGGCCGGTCCCACCACACCCGGAACAGCGCCTCGTAGGCCGCCGCCTGCGCCGCCCCGTTCGAGGGCAGTCCCCGCGCCCGTCGTCCCTCCGGCAACTCCCACTGGCGGCCCGCCGCCCCGTCCACGCTGCGGTATCCGAACTCGGCGAACAGGATCGGCTTGCCCGTGGTCCGGGCCACTTCTCGCAGTTCGTCGCTCCACGGTTCCCACGCTTCGACCAGCATCTCCACCGCGGGCGTCGGCTCGTCGACGAGCGGGAAGTACGCGTCCACTCCCACGAGATCCAGCGCGTCCCAGAACTCGATCCGCGCGTACTGGTCCCAGTTCGCCGCGTAGGTGAGCCGTCCGCCGTAGATCGCCCGCACCTCGGCGATGAGTGCGCGCCAGTAGTCCGGACGCGCGAGCGCCACGAGGTCCACCTCGGTGCCCACGCTCATCATCTCCACATCCATGGAGTCCGCGACCTCGGCGAAACGGAGGATGTACTCGCGGTAGTCGGAGAGGAACGTCTCCCACTGCTCGGATGTGCGCGGCTCGAACTCGCCCGGCCAGCCCTGGCCCCGCACCCAGAGGTGGGGTTTGAGGAGGACGGAGAGCCCGCTGCCTCGGGCGTATTCGATCGTCTTCGCGACGCCGCCCGCCGTCTCGCCCCAGAACTGGCGCTCGCGGTCGAAGGCGACGCGGGGATCTGCGGGATCCACGAAGGCGTAGGGGATGACGGCGACCCAGTCCGCCCCCGCCGCCGCGGCGGACTGGAGAGCGTCGGATGCCATCTCACGGCGCGGGGCGGAGAAGGACACGCCCCGGATCCGGTCCTCGGGTCGGACGGAGACGTCCGGGACCGTGGGCTCGCGAAGGCCCGCCGACCGGCCTGCCGACCGGCCCGCCGCGGCGGCGTCGGCCCCCGCTCCAATGGAACCGCACCCCGCCGAGACCACCATGGCGAGGACCGCGGCCGCAACCACGAAGCCGGATCCCCTCGCCGCGAATCTTGTCGTTCTCATCTATACCATCGTGCCTGAAGGCACCGAGAATCTCAACACGCTCACCGCCCCACGCTCACCGTCTCCCGTACGAGCTCCGCCCCGCGCCGGGTTCAGGCCTTGAGCGAACCTCGCGCCCCGAGTCTCTTGTGCGCATGAGTCAGGAACCCTTCGACTTCGACGGTGCCTACGGCGACGCCTACGAGCGGCTCGCCCGCACCGCTATACCCGGCTACCTGAGCTCGTTCCGCCAGGCGCTCGCCCTCCTGCAGGGACGCCTCGGCCCCCGCGCGCGGTTGCTCGTCGTCGGTGCCGGCACCGGGATCGAGATCGTCACCTTCAAGAGGGCCGAACCGGGGTGGCGGCTGACCGGCGTCGATCTCTCCGCCCAGATGCTCGACACCGCCGAGCACCGGGTGCGCGAGGCCGGCGTCGAGGCCGGCGTCACCCTCATCCACGGGACGGTGGACGACCTCGCCGAGAACGACTTCGACGCGGTCACCTGTTTCAACGTGATGCATTTCCTCCCCGACGACGGCGCCAAGCAGGCTCTGCTGCGCGGCATCTCGAATCGCCTCGCGCCGGGCGCCCCCTTCGTCCTCTTCGAACTCCACGGGGATCGCGCCGCCCCCGACTTCGACGAACTGTTCACCGCCTGGAGCCGCTACTGGGAGATCCAGGGGATGGGAGGCCCCGAGCGGGTCGAGTTCCGCGCCAGGATCGACGCGGGCATCCACTGGGCCTCCGAACCCCGCATCCGCGAACTGATGGCCCGGGCGGGATTCAAGGACGTGCGGCGCTACTTCCGCTCTCTCCTCTACGGAGGCTGGATCGCGCGCCGTGCGCGGTAGCGACGTTCCCGCGGGAACGTCTTCTTCGGCCAGTTGCCCAACTGGCGGGGTTCCCGCGGGAACGTTTCTCGGGCGAAGCCGGTCCCACGCGTGGCGCGTGGCGGCCGCGTGCCTGGTGTTGGCGTGCGGCGGCGAAATGGGGCCGCCGGGCGTCGACGAGCCGCGTGTCGCCTCGGTGGAGGTCGTCCCCGGCGTGGCCCTCATCGTGGGAGAGGGTGGGGAAGCGACGTTTTCGACCATCGCCCGCGCCGGCAACGGGGCGGTTGTGACCCGTACGCCCCGGTGGTCCGTGGAAGATCCCGGCGTCGCCGCAGTCGCGCCCCGGGCTGCCGTGGGCGGCCCATCGATCGCGGTGGTCGAGGCCGTGGGCGCCGGCGTGACCCTGGTCGTCGCGACGATCGACGGGGTTCGGGGCGGCGCGCGGCTTGAAGTTTTCGTCCCCGAGGAGGTCGTCCGGTTCGAACCGGGACGGAGCTACTTCGGCCGCAACGGCTACGTCGAGTACGTCCCCGGAGGCCTCCCGGTGATTCTGTCGGCGCCACACGGCGGAGGGCTGACCCCGGTCGAGATCCCCGATCGTCGGTTCGGAACCCACGTCACGGACCTCAACACCGTGGAACTCACGCTCGCCCTGGGCGGGGCCCTGCTCGACCTCACGGGGCGCGCGCCGCACGTCATCCTCTCCCACCTTCGCCGGACGAAACTCGACCCGAACCGGGAGATCGGGGAGGCCGCCGAGGCCAACCCGTTCGCGGAGCAGGCGTGGCGCGAGTTCCAGGGCTGGATCGAGTCGGCCCGCACCGCCGTGGCGGCGGATTTCGGGGCGGGACTGTATCTGGACATGCACGGCCACGCGCACGACATGGACCGAATCGAACTGGGATACCTGCTCACGGCCGACGAACTGAACCAGCCGGACGCGGCGCTCGAGGGCGCGGGGGTCGCCGCGCGCACGAGCATCCGCGCCCTGGGGCGGACCTCGCCGCTTCCCTTCTCGCGGCTCCTGCGGGGCTCCACCTCCTTCGGGGGTTTGCTCGAGGCGGAAGGGGTCGCGTCGGTGCCGAGCCCCGGCGACCCCTCCCCCGGCGACGCGCCCTACTTCACCGGAGGCTACAATACGCGGGAACACGGGTCGCTCACGGAGGATGAGGTGATCAGCGGCATACAGCTCGAGCACCACTTCCCGGGGCTGCGGGACACGCCCGCGAGCCAGCGAGCCTACGCGGCCCGGGTCGCCCGCGTAATCCGGCGCTTCATGCTGGAGCACTACGGGGGCCTCGGGGGTACGAGCGGACCATGAACGGGACAGAGCGAGGGAAACGATCCAGGCTCGTGCCGGCGGTGGCGCTGGCGTTGGCCGCAGCGGGGTGCAGGACGCTCGAGGCCGACATCTTGCCGCAGGAGCGACCGCCGCCTCAGGAGTCGATGGTGCTCCTCGTGTCGGGAGGGGTCCGGGACGGCGAGATCGTCCTCGGGCCGGCCTTCGCCTACGAGGGGGCGGTCCGGCTGCCCGAGGAGCCGGGGCCGTATCGGATGAGGGGACTGGACGCGGAGGGGGACACGCTATTCTCCGTGAGCCTCACGCCGAGCGAAACCAGCGAGGGGGGGAGCGGCTTCACCGTCGCGATCCCCTTCGATCCCGCGTGGACCGAGGCGCTGGACCGGATCGAACTGCGCGGCCCGGAGGGCGTGGCCACACTGGATCGGTCGGACGGGGGGCGGGCGATGCTGGTCCGCGACCGCGTCACCGGACAGGTGCGCGCCATCCTGCGCGACCACTCCGGCGGGCTTCCGCCGGGGTTGGCGGCGGACAGCGCGTCCCTCGACATCATCCTGGGACTGCCGCGTCCGCCGCCGCGTCCCCCGGCGCGTCCCCCGGGCTGAACCGCGAGGTGAACACCCCGGGCGATCGTGTTAGCTTCGCCTGCCGGCCGGGTAGCTCAGTTGGTAGAGCAACGGACTTTTAATCCGCAGGTCGTGGGTTCGACCCCCACCCCGGTCATTGCCGGCACGCCCAACTCTAGTTCCAGCGGTATCCGAGACGGGCGTAGTAGAAGCCGCCGTTGGAGCCGAACGGTGATCCCGGACCGTAGCGGTTGCCCGAGAACGTGGCCCCGGGATTCTCCTCGGGATAGTGGTTGAGGGCGTTCTGCCCGCCGGCGGAGAGGGTCAGCGACTCGTTGATCGACCAGGACGCATCGAGATCGAGGAGCGTCTCGCCGGGATACGAGTAGTCGTCCCGGGCGTCGAACCAGCCGGCGTAGTAGCTCACCCGCGCCATCAGCCCCAGCCGCCCGAGCGCGTGCTTGCCCGTAAGGAGCCAGCGGGTCGCCGGGAGCGCTTCCTCGAGCTGGCGGATCCGCGTGTCGTCCACCTTCTCCGGATCGAACTGCGTGACGCGCGTGTCCGTGTGGTTGAAGGCGAAGCTGATCGACGTGCCGCCCCCGAGGGCGGGCGGCGCGTAGGTGGCGACGACGTCGACGCCCTGCGTGCGCGTGCTGAAGTCGTTCGTGAAGAAGCGGAACTCCTGCAGGTTCCGCGCGCTCACGATGCCTTCCTCGACGAGCCGGGTCTGCTCGTCCGGCGTGAGATTGAAGCGCTGCGTCAACGCGATCCGGTCCGACAGGGCGACGCGAAAATAGTCGGCCGTCAGGTGGAAGGCCCCGCCGCCGCCCAGCACGGCGCCGAACGCGAAGTTGCGCGACTTCTCGGCGTCGAGCGGGACCCCGCCCCGCAACGCGGCGACTCTCGATGTGGAGGGGATCGTGCCGCTGTTCACGAGGTCCCCGAGTTCGCGGTCGAACAGCGTCGACACGTTGAAGGCGTTCTGCTGGCCGGGCGTGGGCGCCCGGAAGCCCGTGCTCACGTTGCCCCGGAGCGCGAGTGCGCGGGTGAGCCCGTAGCGGCCGGCGAGCTTCCCGTTCAGCGTCGACCCGAAGTCCTCGAAGTCCTCGAGCCGGAGGGCGCCGCCCAGCGTCCAGCGGTCGTTCCGGTAATCCCGGAGTTCGGCGTCCGCGTAGAAGGCGGTGTTCGTGCGGTGCCAGTCGCCGGCCGCGATCGGGCTGAAGCCGGGAAAGCCGTTCGAGCCCGCGCCGAACCCCTGGGCCGCGAGCGGGCCCAGCGTCCACGACGCCTGGTCGCCGAGTCCGACCGTGAAGTGCTCGTCCCGCCACTCCACGCCCGCCGCGAGGTCGAGGAGGTCGCTCACGGTGTAGGCCGCGTCGACGTGCAGGTCGATTTCCACCTGCCGGTACAGCCCCGGGTCGAACTCGGTCGGCGTGTCCGGGCCCAGCGAGGCGTTCACCGTGTTGAAGATGAAGAAGTCGACCTCGTGGCGGCCCCAGTTGCCGCTCACATCCCAGTGGAGGCGCCCGGCCTGGCCCTCGACGCCGGCGACGAGCGACGCGTCCGTCACATCCCCCCCGAATTGGGGGGTGAAGCCGCCCGGGAACCGTTTCTGGAAGGTGAAGCAGTTCGGGTCCGCCAACACGCGTTCGAGGGCGGTGGGGTCCGGCAGCCCGCTCGTGACCCGGACCTCGGGACAGCCGGCGGAGCCGTCGAGGACCCCGTCCTGCGCGTCGAGCAGGTCGCCGATCAGAAGCGTCTCGCCCCCGTCGAGGCTGAACACGCCGCTCCGGGTGTTCGGGTTGCGGAAGAAGAAGCCCCCCGTCACCTGCTGGCTGGCGTAGTTGGTGTGGGCGTAGACCTTCGTGTTGCCGCCGAGGAAGTAGCCGAAGTTGCCCCACAGCTTGAGGTCGTCCTCTATCTCCGGCGCGCCCCAGATCTGCGCCGGATCGCGCACATGCGTGTTCCCCGCCGCGGCGAGGACCTCGGCGTCCGTTCGCTGCACGCTGCGGCTCGTCGAGTTCGAGCGGCCGTACTCGGCGCTCAGGTTCGCGAACCCGGTCGGGCCGAGGGGGAGGCCGGTGTTGCCGGAGATCGTGTAGCCCTCGCCGCCGCCGTCGGCGAACCCGCCGCTCCGCACCTCGAGCGCGCCGCCGGAACGCGCGTCCTTGAGGTGGAAGTTCATCACGCCGGCGATCGCGTCGGACCCGTACTGCGCCGAGGCCCCGTCGCGCAGCACCTCGACCTGCCTGAGCGCGATCGCCGGGATGCTGGACAGGTCCGGCCCCTGCGCCCCGTCCGAGACCCCGTTGCCGATCCAGGTGATGACCGCCGCCCGGTGCCGCCGCTTCCCGTTCACGAGCACGAGCGTGTGGTCGGGCGCCAGCCCCCTGAGGTTCGCCGGCCGGATGATCTTCGCCCCGTCCCCGGACGCCTGAGGGTTGATGTTGTAGGAGGGGATCGTCGTCCTCAGGAGGTCGCCGATGTCGGTGTCCCCCTGGTCCATCAGCTCCGACGGGGCGATGGCGTCGATCGGGACCATCGATTCCGTCGCCGTGCGCGGGCGCGAGCGGCTGCCGACCGCGACGAGTCCCGCCACCGAGATGACCGTCTGCGCGAGCGGCACCTCGAGCGTCACGACCTCGCCGTCGAGGATCGTGGTCTCGCGTCGCTCGATGCCGTAGCCGAGGAGGCGCACCTCCACCTCGAGCGGGCCGGGCGGGAGGTTCGCGATGTGGAAGTGGCCCTCCACGTCGGTGATCCCGCCGTAGCCGAGCCCCGGCAGCGAGATCTGAGCCCGCGGCAGCCCCCCTCCGCTCGTCGCGTCCTGCACGATGACGTCGAGCCCGCCCTGCCCGAGGAGCGGTGCGGGACTCGCCCCCAGCGCCAGAGCCGAGACGAAGACGGCGTTGAAGAAGATGCCGGGGGGTCGGCGCATGTCAGTCCTCCTTCGGCGGTGCGGAGAGCAGGTCGCGCGTCCACGCGGCGATGTGCTCCATCTGGCGCTCGCGTTCACTCGCCCAGCGCGGCAGGCGGAGAGAGGCGGCAACCAGGGCCGCCACCCCGCCCAGCCCGAACATGGCGGGCATGATCATCGGAGCCCCCGCCTTTCCGTCGGCGATCAGGACGATGGAGAGGAAGCCCGCCATCCCGAGTCCGGTGGCTCCCATGATGATCATCCCCACCGTCTCCTCTCTCTTGGCCGTCCCCAAGCGGAGGCGGTGGCCATCCTTCGTCTGTTCCAGCACGGCGTGGAGGTTCCCGTTGTTCCACTCGCGGATGCCGCCCTCGGCCCGGACCTCGCCCTTCGCGTCGAAGGTCGTCCGCAGCTCCGAGACAAGGAACTGCCACTCGCGCGCCGTGGCCTCGCGGGGCAGGTCGACGATGCGGCCGGCCGTAGTCGGGAGGCCCAGCAGCTTCCGGCGCGGGAGGATCTCCGGCGCGGCATCGAGCGCGGCGGCCGCCCGCGCGACGCGGTCGGGGGAGAGGCCGGCCTCCCGGCCGATAGCCTGCAGCGCTTCCAGCGTGAGCCCCTCGTCCCCGCGATCCGGCTCATGGACGGGGACGAGAGAGATCTCCTCGCCCGCCCGGGAGGCGCGCGCGAAGATCTCCCTCACCTCTTCTTCCCCGTACCTGCGCTCGGTCATCCGGGACTCTCTCCGGTTCGCTCCTCCACCCGGCGATGGGACCGCGACGGCACCGCCAGCGGACCGCGACGGGACGTCGAGAGATGACACGCGGGAGGGAGGGGCGCAACTTGTCATCCGTCTCTTCGGCGCGACTCGATGGGAAGGAGCCCGATGTGAAGGTCACCAGGTGGCTGGCGGGACTCGCGGCGGCGACGCTGCTCGTCTTCCCCGCAACCCTCGAAGGACAGCGCGCGTTCGGGGTCAAGGGCGGGGTGACCTTCGCGGACGCCGACTTCTACGACGCGTTCACCTCGCGTCACCGGGCGCGCACGGCCGCGGGCGGGTTCGCGACGTTCCCGATCTCGCACCGGGTCGATGTCCAGCTCGAGGTGCTCTACATGCACAGGGGCTTCGCGACGGACGGGGAGTACCAGGACGGTTCGACCACGCGGATGACGTACCTGGACTTCCCCGTCATGCTCAGGCTGCGGATGACCCGCAACCCGACGGGCGTGCGCCCGTTCCTCAGCGGTGGCGGCTACTGGGCGCACGAGGTGGGCTGCCGAACCAGCGGGGGCGTGTCCCAGCACGAGCAGAGCGACAGCTGCGAGGGCCGCTTCATGCGGCGCGGGGTGGCGGATGTCGGGCTCATCGTCGGCCTCGGCCTCGAGGCCACGGTGTCCACCGGGTGGTTCGTCCTCCTCGACGCCCGCTACAACTTCGGCGTGCGAAACCTCCACTGGGATCCCGCCTCCGAGGGAGCGAAGGCGCGCAACCTGACGTTCTTCGGAGGGGTCGGGATGCGGCTGGGCGGCTAACGTCGCGGGGCGCCCGCCCGCGGCTAACGGCCGGGCAGCGCCGTGATCGGGAAGGCCTTCACCGCCTCGACGATCCCTTTGGCCGCTCTCTGCGGCGCGTCGAGGATCACCCTTCGGTCGTGCGCGCTCGTGATGAAACCCGTCTCGATGATCAACGCGATCGTCATCGGGTGGAGCGCGTGCTCGTACCGCCGGTAGTTGAAGGCGTAGTAGTTCTGCATGCGGCGGGTCTGTACCGGCAGGTTCCTGAGTCCGGTCGCCGCGCCGTAGGTGTCCCGGAGCAGGCGCGCCGCGTCCTCGGCCCGTCCCGTGGCGTCACGCCGCGGGGAGGTGACCCTGTATCCGGAGGCCGCCGGGCTGTCGCTCCCATCCGCGTGGATCGCGATGAAGAGGTGCGCCCGGTAGCCGGGGGGCACGACGGCGGGGAGGATGTCGACCTCGTAGCCGAGCGCTTCGAGTTGCGCGCCCGCCAGTTCGGCGATGGCGAGGTTCGCCTCCCATTCGGCGGTCCCCCGCCACTGCGTCCCGTTGTAGCGGAGACGCCTGAGTTCGCGCGGGGCCTCGTCGGCGCGCCAGTGCCCGGCCTGGAGTCCGATGCGGATCGGGCCGGCGGGGGCGCCCCACTCCTCGGGGGTGGGGATGGGGCCGGGGTAGCGGTTGTAGTTACGCCACCTGCTCCACCTGTCGCTCGCGTCGTCGGACGCGTCGCGCTCGGTGGCGCGCTGTTCCTGGGCCGCGGCCATGCCGACGCCGGGTCCCACGAACCCGGCTGCGAACAGAACCACGGCGGCCGTGAGTACCGTCAGCTTCAAGTCGAGACCTCCTCGCGAGCGCGGCTCCCACGACTTCAACCCCCCCGCGGTCCGGATCGTTGAGGCTAACCCGCGCGTCGAGCCCCCGGCAACACTTCAGGGACGAGGGTGAAGCGCCACAGGATTCAGCGGCAGCGGAGCCCCGGGCTCGCGGGGAGGCCGTCCGTCGCGGAGGCGGCGAGCGCGTTGAACAGGAGCTTGAACGTGTTGCGCGGCTGCCCGCGGAAGTGTGGGCGGAACGCGAACAGCACGACCTGTCCCTGCCCGACCCCCACCTGCGCGGCGGCGGGGTAGCCCGCGAGCACCTCGTCGCCGCCCAGCGTCCAGCCGCTGACGAGGAAGTCCGGGTCGGCGTAGCACACCGGGGTCGAGATCCGCCCGCCGCCGCCCGCCCCGCCGCCGCCGCCCGTCCGCTCGAGCACCTGGCTGCGGGAGAAGAGGGCCATCGCCTCCTCGTCCATCCCGTAGCCGAGGGGGTGGGAGGGGTCGATGTCGAGCCGGATCACGGAGCCGGGGATGAAGAAATCCCGCGAGGAGAGTCCCCGCGTCCGGTTCCGGAAGGGGAGGCCGAACGTCTCGACCGCGTAGTCCACCGCCTGGTCGACGGCGACGAGCCAGCCTCCGCCCTCGACGAATGCCCGCAGCCGGGCGGCGCCTTCCTCGCCCAGGCCGCCCGTGTACTGCTCCGGCATGCTGCCCGGTTCGTTCCCGCTCGCGATGCCCCCCGAGCCTTGCGAGGGGAGGAGGATGACGTCGAAGCGGGACAGGTCGCCGCTCCGCACGTCGGCGTCCCACACGTTCTCCCACTCGAAGCCGTACCGGTCCAGCACCCAGCGGGTCCAGCCTTCCGGCATCGGGGCCTGCCACGAGCGGTAGATCGCGACGCGCGGGGCGCGTGCCGCGGCGGTCGCGTCGGAGGGCAGGGGATCGGGCACGCCGGTGAGCGTGAGCCCGTGCTCGGCCGCGAGCGCCATCGCCGCGTCGCTCGACAACCCCGGGAGCCAGTACGAGCCGGCGGGAATGACGCCGTTCGGCGTCGACAGGTCGCGCGTGGTCCGGAAGCGCTCCCCGGCCTCCGCGGCCGCGGCCAGCCCACGGTAGACCCAGTTCGAGTTCCCGTGCAGCGCGAAGCCCGCCGCGCCCTCGCCGCGCACCTCGCCGACCTCCGCCGACACCTCCCCCCACTCTCCGGGCGGCATCTCGAACGGCTCGTCCACGTTCACCACCTCGAGGCCCATCTGGAAGCGGAGTTCGTAGCCGGTCATGTCGTACGGGGGCTCGGGCGGCCCGCCGGGGAACTGCCGACGGTCCGGGTACTGCTTGGGCTCCATCAGGTCGACGACGTACGGCCGGAAGGCTTGGGGCGGAATCACGTACGACCCCGCGGGGAAGGCGAGGTCTCCCGTCGGATCTCCCGCCGAAAACCCCTCCGACGCGCGCACGAACTCGATCCCCGACCGCGACATCAGACCCATGAACTCGACGACCGCGCCCGGGTCGTGCGACGCCCCGGGGTCCAGCACGTAGGCGAACGGTCCGCCCTCGGCCGCGTTCCCGCGCTCGATCTGGCGCCGGCCCATGCGGTAGTGGTTGAAGAGGTACTCCTCCCTGAGCTTGGCCCCCATGTCCGCCACGGCCTTCGCCGCGGTCATCATGTAGTCCATGGCGTCGCGGATGTGCCAGCAGCCGCCGAGCCAGGGGTTGTTGTAGTTCGTCGAGGGCGTCTTCGCGGGCAGGTTCCCGGCGCGGGCGCCGAACGTGTCGGGGATCTCGTCCTCGTCGTAGCAGCGCGGCGTCGCGTAGCCCGCGCCGGCCGTCTCCGTGAGGAAGCCGAGCATGTTGTGGTAGTCGGGCCCGCCGCGCATCGACCCGTTCCACCACAGGTCGAACACGATGTCGCTGTTCACGCCGGGCTTCCCCTCTTCGTCGAACCGGCGTCGCATCGAATGCCCCATCTGGTTGATCGAACTCACGACCAGCGGGTCCAGATTCGGGCTCACCGGGTTCTCGAACGGCGGCATCCAGATCCGGCCGGGGAAGGGGCTCGACTGGTGCTGGTTGTAGACGATCTGCGGGAACCAGTTGTGATAGAGCTGCCGCGTCACGGCCTGCGTCTCGACCTGCGTCAGCATGTACCAGTCGCGGTTGTTGTCGTGCCCGATGTAGTGGTGGTACAACTCGGGGACGCGCGCCATCTCGAACTCGCCGCCGACGTTCGACATGTACCAGTCGGCCACGATGTTGAGCCCGTCCGGGTTCATGTTCGCCATCAGCAGGACGATCGCGTTGTCGCGGATCCGCCGCGTCTCCGGGGACTCGTCCGTCACGAAGTGGTGCGCCATCTCGGGCATGACCTGCCCGTGCGCGACCTCGGTCGCGTGCAGCCCGCCGTCGATCCACACGATGGCGACGCCTTCCCGCGCCAGCGCCCTCGCCTCGTCCTCGGCCAGTACCGATCCGTACCCGGCTCCGGGATCCCGCGCGTAGGCGAGCGTCCGCGTGATCTCCTTGAGCCGCTCCATGCGGCGGAGGTTCGCGGGCGACGAGATCGCCGCCAGATAGAGCGGTTCGCCGCGGGTGCTCTCGCCGATCTGTTCCAGCGCCATGCGGTCGGTGGACGCGGCGAGCGCCTCGAAGTATGCCCTGATCCCATCGTAGTTCGTGAGCTTGTAATCCTCGCCGGGCGCGAACCCGATGATCTCCGCGGGGGTGGGCACGTCGCCGGCCCCGCCGCCGTCCGCGCACCCCGCGAGCAGCGCGGCTGCGCACGGGACTGCACATGCCAGTGCACCCCGGAAGGTCGCCCTAACGCCGGATGTCCGTTCCGACACCTGATGTCTCCTGCGAAGAGGTTACACTTCCACTCCAGACTCTTCGGATCGTGCTGCCGTGCCACGGGCCGGTTCCACGAGTTCCATCAGCAGGTCCAGCTTATCGGAGACTTCCTGCGGGATATCCGCGGGTTCGATCAGATTCACCAGCCGGTACAGGTCTCGTTTCCTCAATAGCATGGGAATCCCCAGTCTCTCTCCCAGGAGCCGAAAGAACTGCTCTGCCACGTCGCTCAGCTTCACCGAGTTCGCGTGGCCGAGCCACAGCAGCTGCGCAGCCTCGGGATCCAGCTTTTTCCAGGTTGAGAGGGCTCGGGTGTCGCCATCAAGAACGCGCTCCAGAACAACCTCGTGCATCACTTCATCGATCGATTCTCGGAGGCTCTCTCTGTCGAATTCTGGATCGGAGGGATGCGCCCGCTGCCAGGCGACGATGTCTTCCTCCGCAAACCGCCGGAGAATCCCGGGGTGGACGACATAATTCTCAATTCCGTAACGTCGCCAGAAAGTGATCGAGAGGCCGTCCTCCACCGAATCGGCGCGCGGGCGGCCATCGCTGTCCCGAATCCATAGGCCCCTCAGTCCGGGCAGCATTCCTTCCATGATCGAAAAATGGCCCTGCGGGTCGCCGAAGCCCCCTTCCACGCGGCTAAGCTCGGATTCGACATCCCGAACCGGGGAATTGTCCTGCGTATAGTATGCGTTGATACCTCCATCGTTTTCCCAAATGTCCGCAACGGGGTGTTGCAGCCTGCGCGCGAGCGCGTGGAGGATATCGAAGTCGGTCTGCCCTTCGGTATAGAGCACATGACCTCTTTGCCGAGCGCGGACGTAGTGTTCAGCCCCGTAATATGTCAGGGCGTCGCGGATGTCATCCCGTTCCGCCAGGCTGTACACGGCCCCGCCGAGAAGTAGAGTAAGGCTGTCCTTGAGCGCTTCCGCGTATACGACTTCGGAATGGGTCGCGATGACCACCTGCGAGTCGTTCTCGGCGGCGACTTGACGCAGCAGCGTGTAGACTTGCTTCTGACGAAGAATCTCGAGGTGTGCGTCGGGCTCGTCGATGAGCAGGACGCTCCGAGGGTGGGAATGGATGTATGCGAGGATGAGCAGCATCTGCTGGAGCCCCCGGCCAGCGAGGGCGATCTCGAGCGGCTCCCGTACTCCTGACTGCTTGTACTGGAGAGCGATGCCGCCGCGCACCGTCTCGGTGGGGTCCTCGAGTTCGATCGCGAACAAGCGACCCATCAACCGGACGATACGTCCCCAACTATCGGGGTCGTCCTGGTACACCATCAGACAGAGGTTGCGCAGTACCTGGGCCGTCTGTCCCTGGCCGAGCAGCACGTCGACCCGGCCCGGCTGGAGGAGCGGCTCCTCGATGTCGATCCCGGACATCGGGTACAGAAGTCGCACATCGATCCCGGCGGCGGTTTCGATGGCGCCGGGGTTCGCCAGCGTCGGTTCATCCGGCGTGCAATAGACAAGTTCGGTACCAGAGTTGCGGAAACTCATCGTGACGGGACAAATGTCACCCTCGTGCAGGACGCCGAGCGTGATCTCCATCATGATGTTCGTTCGGCCGGTGCGAACCACGGTGTTGTGCCAGAACTGGCGGGTACGCGGCACAGGTACGGAGACGATGCTCAGCCGGTTGAGCGCTGTCGCGGTTCGCTTGCGAGGGGGAGCTTCGCCCTTGCGCTCGAACCACGTCTTCACCCCGGATCCTGCGATCGTGGGCGCGGGGCTCGTCCGGGAGGGCGGCCGTAGCCGGGCCGTGGAGGCCTTGACGATAGTGAGATCATAGTTTCGGACTATGGAAAAGCACCGCCCGGGGCCCTACGTTCAGAGGGACTGAACAAGAGTTCACCCCGGAACGGAGGACACCCGAATGGTGCGTGGAAACGACTATACCGGACCGCGCCCGCACGTGCAAGGATCGGCGGCCGCGCTGAGGGTCCGCGGGGGCGGCGGGCGGATCACCGACGCGGGCGGCCTCGTCGTGGTTCGGAAGCTGTGGGACGCGCTGGGGCTGGGCGGCTGGATCGACCGGCGGAGCGGGAACGTCCCCGGCCGCTACCGGCCATCGCTCATGGTCGAGTCGTGGGTGGTGCTGCTCCTGTACGGCGGCGGGGCGATGGACGACCCGCCGCTTCTGGAGCGGCGGGGCGTGCGCCGCATCTTCGGCTGGGCGCGGGTGCCGCACCCGGCCACGTTCGGGCGCTGGTTGCGGGGTTCGGCGGCCGTGCTGTCGCCGCTTCTGGACGAGCTGTTGTGGCGGATGGTGCGGCGGCGCTGGGAGCTGGCCGGCGGGGCGCCCCGGTCGGCGACGATCGTCATGGACTCGACCGTCGTGGTGCGCTACGGGCTGAAGCAGGCCGGGGCGGAGCGGGGCTACAACCCGAAGAAGCGGGGCCGCCCCTCGCACCACCCCCTTCTGGCCTACGTCCTGGAGACGGGCGACTGCCTCGGGGTGCGCTGGCGGCCGGGGGGCGCGCACACGGCCCGGGGGGCGGAGGCGTGGCTGGCCGAGCTGGTGGCCCGCCTGAGGGGGGCGGGGGTGCGGCGGATCACCGTGCGGCTGGACAAGGGGTTCTTCTCCAAGTCCATCGCGCGGCGCATGGAGGAGCTCGGCGTGTCCTATCTGCTCAAGGTGCCGCGGCACGCCTGGCTCGACGGCTTCCGGGGCGCCTGGGAGACCGCCGCCCGGGACGAGGCCGGGGACCGGGAACTGAGGACGGCCTCCGGCGAGCTGTGGGGGACGCGGCTTCTCTCGGTCGAGAGGCGGAGACGGGTCGGGCCGGACGAGGGAGAACTCGATCTCGCGGCGTGGGAGACCACGATGAGCGCCGACGTTCTGACCAACATCGGGAGCATCGGCCCCGTCGAGGCGTGGCGCGCCTACAACGCGGGCGCGGTCGTCGAGCAGCGGATCGAGGAGCTGGGCCAGCTCTCGGCCGGCCGCACCGCGGTGGACGACCTCGGCGGCAACGCCCTGCTGTGGAGCCTCGCCGTGCTCGCCTACCAACTCCTCCACATCCTGCGCGCGAACTTCCTCGGCGGCCGCTGGCGCGCCGTGCAGCCGCGCGGCATCCGGCTGCGCCTGCTGCGCGCCCCCGCCAGGATCACCTCCCACGCCCGCCGAACCTCGCTCGGGTTCGCGCGCGCCGAACCGGCCCTCGGCCTCCTGCGACCGGCGCTCCGGGCCATCGAGCGGGGTCTCCCGCCGCCCGCGCCCGCCTAAATCTGACCGGCCCCAACTCCGGCTTTCCGAAGGCGCCGCGCGGCGGCGCCCACTCCCCGTGTCTCCGCGAGCCGTTCGGGACCCCTCCCGAGCCCCGCCGGCCCTCCGCCGAGGCCCGGTCCGGCCCCGAAAACGCCACCGCCCGCGCCAAGTCGCCACAACCGCCGGTCATAATCGCCCTCAGGCCGCCCGACTATGCGCCAACGCAGGATCCGGGTTCACGGCCTGTGACCAGAGCGCCATCGCCTGGATCGCAGTCGTCTTGCCGCAGTTGTTCGGACCGATCAGAACCGTGGGATGGTCCAGTTCAATGCGCTGCGCATCTCCGAACTGCTTGAAGTTCCGTATTTCGAGATAGTGTAGCGGCCTCATCTCAGATCCGGATTTCTCCCCACATCCGACCGGTCTCGGTCTCGGTTGACGGTCGTATCGATGCCCCGCACGAAGCCGCGGGCGGCCTCGATGGGTTCGAGCGGAATCAGCCGGACCCGTCCATCGAAGGCCAGAACCTGCACCTTTTGGCCCGGTCTGAGCCGCAGGCGGTCCCGCACGTCCCCGGGAATCGCGATCCGATACCGGGAAGAAATGGTCACGATGCTCATGTTGCAATCCATCAGTTCGGTATGACGCGGACGACCCGGCCGTCCGGGTCGACGACGGTGATCGGTCCTCTCAGGATGTCGTCGCCGTAGGGGATCGCGCGAGCGGGGGCCGCGCGCGCCGCGGCATCCGGCTGCGGCAGCTGGTACCATTCCGCCAGGCCCACCTTGACCGTATAGCCGAGATCCGCCAGCGACTGGACGGTGATCAGGCTCAGGGGTTCGCGCTCCCCGATGGCCTGGTAGGGCGTCATCAACTCGTGCCCCAGCACCGATTCCCGCCAGTGCGAGTCGGCGGCCCCGGGACCCGACTGGTTCTCGACCGGCACTTTCTCGCCGTCGTCGTAGTTCAGACCGCCCTTCTCGTCGAACGCCTGGATGGCCAGCCGGCCCGTGAAGTGGGTGTCCGCGTCCGGATTGTGGAGCGACGGGTCGCGGAGCAGGCCGTGGTAGCTCCACACCGTGCCGATCCCGAGCACGTGGCCGATCTCGTGCAGGATCACCTCCCCGACATCCTTCAGGTCGCCGTCCTCCGCCATCGAAGCCAGGTCGGCGGCGTCGAACTCGACCGCGCCGAGGAAGGGGAGGGCGGATCCCGCGCGGATTCCGCACGGCCCGGCCCGGGCCAGCGTGTGGCCGACGCCGTCGATCTCCCGGACCGAGGCCACGACGACCACATCGTCCACCGTCCCGATGCGCTGCTCGCTCTGGATGTCCCAGCACCCCGTCTCCGCGTCCTGGCCGAGCGGCACGTCCGGCAGTTCCGTGTCCGCAAGGATCGCCGACCAGAAGCGCACCGCCTCGTCCAGCGCCTCCGCCTGCGACTCCGTGACCTCGTCGAGGAGGATGAGATCGATGTCGAACGGGCGGGAGTTCGCCTCTCTCACCGTCACCCGGAAGGAGATCTCCGCCGTGCCTCCCGCCGAGTCGGCCGCGGTCACCGTGGCCATCGCGGATCCCCGGGCCACGGGGGTCAGGATCACCGTGTCCCCCTTGATCCCTCCCACGACCACGGCGGAATCGGACGTTCCGGCCGTGTAGGTCAGCCCCTCTTCCTCCGGGTCCCGGAAGTGGGACGACATGTCGATCATGGTCTCGTGGGCGCCCGCCTGCATCCGCTGCGGCGACACGTCGCGCACCGGCACCGGCGGCCGGTTCCCGCCCGACCCGAACAGGGCCAGGGGGTCGCCGAGCCCGATCTCGAGGCCGGAGGCCGCCGCCGGGATCGAGGGCGCCGGCCCCGCCACGACCTGTGCTTCGCCCGCGCCGCCCCCGCCGCCCGTGACGATGACCTCCGCGCTCCGCTCGCTCCCGGCCTCGATGACGGCCGAATCCGCCGACAGTGCGCCGCCGTGTACGGACAACGGGACCCGCATGCGGAAGGGCGCTCCCGCGGCCAGGCGGAGCCCGATCCGGGCCGGGCTCGCGGCGTCGGGGGCCTCGCCGTCCGTGCGCTCGACATCCAGCTGGAGCGTGAACGGAGCCCCGGGGTTGTCGGTCAGGAGGAGCGTATCGAGGCTCGCGAGTCCGACGAACATTCGCTCGGGCAGACCCGTCATCCGGTTCCGGTCCAGCCGCAGAATCCGGAGGTCCGCGAGCCCCGCGAAGGGTGCCGGGGAGAGCGTGGCGAGCCGGTTGCCGTACAAGCGCAGCACCTCCAGCCGCGTGAGGCCCGCGAACACGTCCTCGGGCAGCGTCTCGAGCTGGTTCCGGTCCAGCCGCAGTTCCCGGAGGCTGGAGAGCCCCTGGAAGACATCGCCGGGCAGCGTCTCCAGCCCGCTGTCCTGCAGGAGCAGGCTCTCGAGCCCGGAGAGGCCGGCGAAGGCGCCCGCGTCCACTTCCCCGATTCGGCCGTTGCCGAGGTACAGCCACTCGAGCGCGGGGAGCCCGGCGAAGGCGCCCCGGGGCAGCGTCTCGAAGTCGTTGCTGGCCAGGTTCAGCCGTGCCAGGCGCGCGAGCCCGGCGAAGGTGCCCGGCGTCAGGGTGGCGAACGCGTTCCCCCGCAGTTCGAGGCTCTCCAGCGCCGGGAGCCCCTCGAAGGCGCCTTCCGGCAGCGCCGCGAGTTCGTTCTCACCGAGGTCCAGCGTCGCGAGGCTCGAGAGCCCCTCGAAGGCACCCTCCGGCAGCGTCTCGAAGCCGTTGTTCCGCAGGCGCAGCGTCTCGAGGCTCGCGAGATCGGCGAAGGCCCCCGCCGGGAACTCCGTGAAGCCGACGCCGGAGAGGTCGAGGTTCCTCAGGTTGTAGAGACCGGACAGGTCGCCCCGCCGCAGAGTCGGGAGCTCGAACCCGGCCAGGTTCAGGGTCGTGATCCCGAGATGAGAAACCGTCACCCCCTGACAACTCGTGGCCCGCGTGCGCACGACGAGAGCGTCCCGGATCTCGGGCGTGCGGTCGCAGACGCCCTCCTTGATCGTCACCGCCGTGGAGGTCGTCCCCCCGAGGACATATCCGGCGTCCGTCGCCGGCGGATCGAGGCTGAACAGGAAGAATTCGCGCGCCGGCTCGATGTCCGCGTCGTCCCGGATCGGGATCCGGACCTCGACGACGCTCGTCCCGGCGGGGAAGGACGCCGACGTGCCGGGTTCATAGTCCGCCGCATCGGCATCAGCCGTGCCGGGGTCCTCGTCGGCCGCGAGCGTGTACCGAACGGTGAGGGGTGTGGTGGGCGCGGGATCGAGCCGGATCGACACGATGGCGTCCACGCCCTCGGACGCCTCCGGCGAGCCCGCCACGACCGTCGCCACCGGCGTGCGGGCGGGTTCGGGCCCCGGCTCCGTCGTGCCGCCGTCGCACGCGGCCATCCCCACGGCGACGGCGAGCGCCGCCCACCTGCTTCGTGTCAAACCCATGATCCGGCCAACGTCAGGTCCTCGTGTTCGAAGGCGGATTCCATCCGCGCAATGCTCCTCGCGGAAGCCCCCAGAGCGGCCGCCTCGGCCCTCCAGCCGGAGACGGCCCGCCCCACCTCGCCGGCGATCCGCTTCGCCCGGTCGAGTGCGAGTCCATAATACTCCGCCGTGGCCAATGCGCGGTCCAATGAAGCCGTCCCGTCATATTCGTCGATGTGTGTGCGGAGGACCCGCGGACGGATCTGGGTGGGGGTCGGGTTCAGGTCGTAGGCCGGAGAAAGACGCCAGCCCGGGGCGTCGTCATACAGGAAGCCGTGGTTGCGAAGGTGGTCATCGGTGTTCGAGACGAGGATGCTGAAGACGATCCTTCTCCAGAGTTCGGCCAGACCGCGCTTCGCGGCGACTCCGTGGCGGCGAAGCGCGTCCGCGATCTCCAGATAGGATCTTTGCTCGCGATCGTCGGCCCCCAGCATGCTCATCGCGGACAGGAAGGGCACGCGACGGGCGCCGCCACGATCGAAACGCCGCAGGATGAGGACAACCTGCCCGGCGACCCGCTCGAGACGCCAATGGGGAACCTCGATCCCGGCGCGTCTCGCCAGCGAGAGGGCGACGGCTTCCCAGAGCACGACATCGTATTCGTCCGCGGCATGGGGGAACTTGGCGATGGCGAGCCCGCCGTCGCTGTCCCTCACGGCGGCCTTGGGCCGGGCGCCCCCTAGCGAGGAGCCGGGCCCGAGGAGCAGCCGCAGGTCGTCAGCCCCTTCCTCATCGCGCGTGACCCGCGTCGAGGCGGCCAGGAGTCGTCCCAGATCGACCAGGGGAGGGATGCGCCTCGCGCGAGGCTCGGCGAGGAAGGGTTCGTCCGGGCTCCTTGAGAACCTGAGCGCCCCCATGCGCAGTTCGTCATCCACGCGGAGAAGGAAGTCGGACTCGAAGAGGGTGCGGGGCGCGCGCCCGTCCCGCCGGGCGCGTCGAACCTCGTCGCGCCGCAGCAGGACGCGTCCCCAGCGGTCCGGCGCCGAGTCGCCGATCGATCCGAAGAGCGCCCGTCGGGTGTGAAACGGACCGGGCCCAAGCGCCAGCGCCGGCTCGAGCGCGAACCGTCGCGGATGGTTCAGCCAGTCCGGATCGTAGTCGAACGACGCGCTCTCGCCGCCGCCGCGAACTCTGACCCGGAGTCGTCCGACGAGGGTCGGCGTTCCGTTCAGGTCGACATGGACCAGGATCCGGCGCTCCACGCAGACGGCCTCAGTCCCGCCCGCGCTCAAGCCGCGAGCGCGGAGCGGGATTGCGGACGCGCCGCGGCAGGCGCTCCTCGAGCAGGTCGAGCCCGAGGCCGTCCCGGCTGCGGTCGGCGAGTTCCGCCACGCCGTCTTCCATGCCGAGGACGAAGAGGACGGTCGCGTAGTTGCCCATCGAGACGCCGGGATCGCCGCGCTCGATCTTGTGCAGCGTGGTGCGGCTGATCAGCGCCCGTTCCGCCATCGTCGTCGCGCGGATGCGGCGGCGGAGGCGGGCGTCCCTGATATCGGAGCCGAGCTTACGGAGGAGTCGCCGAACCGGAAGCGGCAGCGTCCCCTGAATGTGTGTCTGCATGTTAATGACCATGATAATGGTGTGTGGACGTCATACAGTACAATATCATGGCCATTACTCCAAGTCTAAAGCACCGTACGCACGCGTCGCCTCATCGGCGGAGACGTAGCCATCGAGCACATCCTCCCGCACGCGCTCGGGCAGCCGCCCGGACGGGTCGCCGAGGCCGCCTCCGCCCGGGGTCTCCAGCACGATGCGATGGCCCGGGGGCACCACCTCGCGGCCCTTGGGCCGGAAGTCGCCCACCCCCGGCACGTGGACCCGCCCCGCGGCCCCGTCGCCGCCCCCGTCGCGGCCCCGGGCCGGGTTGCGCACCCGCTCGAACATCTTGGAGACGGCGAACGCCTCGCCCGACGCGTGCGAGATCTCCATCACCTGTCCGAGGCCGCCGCGGAACTCGCCGGGGCCGCCGGAGTCGGAGATGTACTCCTTCTTCCAGAAGATGAGCGGCGCGACCGTCTCGGTGATCTCGATCGGCGTGCTGCGGACGCCGGAGGGGAAGGCCGTCGCCGAGAGCCCGTCCTTCCCGGGGCGGGCGCCCGTGCCCCCGGCGTGGAAGGGGTTCACGACGAAGTCCTCGCCCCGGTAGCGGTGCGCGCCGGTCAGCCCCGGGGCGGCCATGATGACCGGGTTCCACAGGCAGGAGGCGCCCTCGGCGGGCACCGAACCGGGGCCCATCGCCTGCTCCAGGCAGCCCAGGACGACGTCCGGCAGCATCTGCCCGATCGCGTGGCGCGCGGCCACCGCGGCGGGCGGGGGCGCGTTGAGCAGGGAACCGGGCGGGGCGGAGACCGCGATCGTCGCCAGCGAGCCCGCGTTGTTGGGGATCTCCGAGCCCACGACGCAGCGTACCCCGAACGAACTGTAGGCGCGCGTATACGTGACCGGGACGTTGATCCCGCGCGACGACATCGGCGACGTGCCGTCCCAGTCGATGCGGATCCCGTCTGGACCCACCGTGAGGGCGCAGACGAGGTCGAGGTCCTCGTCGTAGCCGTCGATCCTCATCCGGTTCCGGTACGTGCCGGGCCGGAGGGCGCGGATTCGCTCCAGCATCGCCCTTTCGGAGGTGGAAACGATCGTCTCCGCCAGCGCCTCGAGCGCATCGATGCCGAACTCCGTCATCATCGCCGCCAGCCGCTCGCATCCGGTGCGGTTGCAGGCCGCCAGCGAGTAGAGGTCGCCCTGGGCCACGTCCGGGTCGCGGACGTTCGCCCGCACCAGCCGCATCAGCGTCTCGTCCACCCGTCCGCCGCGGATCAGGTAGCCGATGGGGAGGCGGATCCCCTCCTCGAACACCTGGTTCGCGTCCGCCCCGAAGCCGCGCCCGCCGACGTCGGCGATGTGGCTCGTCGCGGCGAAGAGCGCCACCGCACGCCCGTCCAGAAACGCGGGCGTGACGACCGTGAAGTCGTTGAGGTGTCCCGTCCCCTCCCACGGGTCGTTCGTAATGAGGACGTCGTCCTCGCCCAGCGTCTCCACCGGGAAGTCCCGGAGGAAGAACCCCACGGAGGCGGCCATGGCGTTGACGTGGCCGGGCGTGCCCGTGACCGCTTGCGCCAGCATGCGCCCGGAGAGGTCGAACACGCCGGCGGAGAGGTCGCCCGCCTCGCGCACGGGGGTGGAGAACGCGGTGCGCACGAGGGTCCGGGCCTGCTCCTCCACCACGGAGAGGAGCCGGCTCCACATGATCTGCCCCTCGAGGGCGGCGATGCCGGTCTGGGCCGCGTCCGCCGCCGCTGTCCGCCGCTCGACGAGGAGGTGGCCGCCGCCCAGCACCCGGGCCTCCCAGCCATCAGGGACCACCGTCGTCGTCTGGTCCTCGGCGATCAGCGCCGGGCCCTCGACGCGGGCTCCCTCCGCCAGCGCCCCCCGGATGTGAACCGCCGCGGTCGCCGACTCGCCGCCGGGTCCGTCCCACAGCCTGGTCCAGCGCGCGGGGGCCGGTTCCGGCGCGGCGGGTCGCCCCCCGAGCGACGTTCCCGCGGGAACGTTTTCCGCCGTTCCGGACCCCCCTCCGGACCCCCCTCCGGACCCCCTTCCGGACCCCAAGGACGTTCCCGCGGGAACGTCTGGGGTCGCGGGGGCGGTCACGACGAGGGTCCAGCTCAGGACCTCCACGTCGAGTCCCGGGATCGTCCTCCCGTACACCGTTTCGTAGCCGCGGTCGAACGCTTCGCGCAGGGCCGCCGCGTCCTCGACCCCCCCGGGGAGGTCGACGCCGATCTCGTGGCCCTGGCCCACGTAGCGCATGTAGGCGCGCGCCTTCTCGCTGGTGGCCGCCCCCGGCGCCCCGCGCGAGACGACGGCCTCCGCCTCCGCCCGCATCTCAGCGAACACCTCCCGCACGACCCCGGGATCGAACCCCGACAGTCGCATGTAGCGGCTTCGCACGACCTCGTAGGAGATGGGGGCGAGGAGGAAGCCCACGGCCGACCCCACCCCCGCGTCGGCGGGGACGAGGAAGCGGCCCACCTCGAGCTTGTCCGCCAGCCGCGCCGCGTGGATGGGCGCGGAGCCGCCGAAGGCGATCAGCGTGCGGCCCGCCACCCCTTTCCCCCACTCGATCGCGTGCGTGCGCGCGGCGTTGGACATGTTCTCATCCACCATCTCGCTGATGCCGAGCGCGGCGAGCTTCGGGTCGAGTCCCAGCTTCCCGCCCACGCGGGTCCCGACCGCCGCCGCGGCCCGCCCAAGGTCGAGGGCGATCGAGCCCCCGGCGAAGAGATCGGGATCGATGCGCCCGAGGACGACGTCGGCGTCGGTCACGGTGGGCTCGTCTCCGCCCCGGCCATACGCCGCCGGTCCCGGCTCCGACCCGGCGCTCGCGGGCCCCACCTGGATCCGCTCGATGTCGTCCACACCGGCGATCGACCCGCCCCCGGCCCCGATCTCGACCATCTCGATCACGGGGATCCGCACCGGCAGTCCGCTCCCCTGCTTGAAGCGGTAGCTGCGGGCGACCTCGAACGTCCGCGAATGGAGCGGCCGCCCGCCGTCGATGACGCACAGCTTCGCCGTCGTCCCGCCCATGTCGAAGGAGAGGACGTCGCCCAGTTCCAGCGTCCGCGCGAGATGGCTGGCGAGGATCGCGCCCCCGGCGGGTCCGGATTCCACGAGGCGGACGGGGGCCGCGACCGCCGTCTCGAGCGTCGTGAGCCCGCCGCCCGAGGTCATGAGAAGGAAGGGACACGCGAAGCCCGACTCGCGGAGCGAATCCGCGAGCCCCCGCAGGTAGCGGGCCATGAGCGGCTGGACGTAGGCGTTCGCGCAGGCCGTCGACTGTCGCTCGTACTCCCGCACCTCGGGGCACACGTCCGAGGCCAGCGTCACAGGCAGCCCCGGCCGCCATTCGTCGAGGATCTCCCCGATCCGCCGCTCGTGGTCCGGGTTGGCGTAGCCGTGGATGAGCCCCACCGCGACGGATTCCACCCCCTCCGCCTCGAGCGTCGGGAGGAGCGCGCGCACCGAACCTTCCTCCAGCGGCACGAGCACCCGCCCGCGATGGTCGACCCGCTCCTCCACCGGCAGCCGAAGCCGGCGCGGGACGAGCGGGGGAGGGCGGTCGACGCCGATGTCGTACTGCTCGAAGCGGTTCTCGTGCGCCATCTCGAGGGCGTCGCGATGCCCCGACGTCACGACGAGCGCGGTGCGGGCGCCGCGCCGCTCGATGATGGCGTTCGTGGCCAGCGTGGTGCCGTGGATGACGAGACGGACGGCGGAGGGCGTGACGTCCGCCAGCCCGAGCACCTTGTGCACCCCCTCCAGCACGCCGCGCTCCGGCAGCGCGGCGGTCGTGAGCACCTTCGTCGTGACGAGCCGCCCGCCGGCCTCCAGAGCGACGTCGGTGAAGGTCCCGCCGATGTCGATCGCGAGCCGGGCGTCGCGGCTCGACTCGTCCATCGCCTTGCCGTTCATCCGCCGCCCACCCGCCGCTTCGAGCGCCGCTTCACCCGTCTTCGCGCAGCGGGACGGTGTAGTTGAGCGCCAGCCGTCCTCCGTCCGGGTAGATCGTCTCGCCCGTCAGGTACGAGGCGTAGTCGCTCGCGAGGAAGACGGCCACCGTCCCGATCTCCGCCGGGTCGCCGAACCGTCCCAGCGGGGTGCGGGAGAGGATCGTGCGTCGGGCCTCATCGTCGGCGATCACCGAGTCGAGGATGTCCGTGACGATCGTCCCCGGCCCGATCGCGTTGACCCGGATGTCATGCGGCGCGAGCGCCAGCGCCATGACCTTCGTCAGCTGCATCACGCCGCCCTTGGAGGCCGCGTAGGCGAGCTGGTTCGGGATCGTCACCACCGCGTTCGTTGAGGACATGTTGATGATCGACCCCTTCACCCCGCGCGCCACCATGTCTCGCGCCACGAGGCGGGAGAGGAGGAAGCTCCCGCGCAGGTTCACCGACAGCACCCGGTCGAAGTCCTCCACGGTCACGTCCAGGATCGACCCTTCCGCGATGATCCCAGCGTTATTGAGCAGGATGTCGCAGCCGCCGAAGCGGTCGGTGCACGCGTCGAGGAGCGCGGCGCAGTCGCTCTCGTCGCTCACGTCCGCGGGCACGGAGAGCGTCTCCCGGCCGGTCTCCTCCGCGATGCTTCGCGCGGTGTCTGCGCAACGCGCCTCCAGCACATCCCCCAGCACGACATCCGCCCCGTGACGCGCGAAGGCCAGCGCGCACGCGGCGCCGATCCCCTTCGCCGCCCCGCTGACGATGGCGGTCTTCCCCTCGAGTGTGATCACGTCAGAGCCTTCCTCGTTCGATTGACCACTTCCCCGGCGACGCTTGGCGCCGTGATGTCTGGCGTCGTGATGATCCCGGTTTGATCGCCGCCGCGAAAGTTGTTGAGATCGAAGGCGGCGGTCCCATGGTATCGACGAAGGCGGCGTGTGGCATGGAGCAGCAGGAGATCCTCTGCCGGTGGTGGCGATGTTGCCCACTCGCGACCCGGACCCTGATATGGTATAATATCACAAGATACCATATATGTGGAGTATACCATGAGAGAAGAACCCAGGCAGTCGATCCCCGGGAGTTCGCCGGATCGCTTGACCGATACCGAGCGCGTGACGATCGACGAGGCCGGTCGGCTGGTCGTTCCCGCGCGGTTTCGAAAGGCTCTGGACATCCGAGGCCGACAGCAGTTGGTCGTCGGGCTGGAGGGCGACACGATCCGGCTGCGCACCCCACGCGGGGCGCTCGCGCGCCTGCAGGCCATTGCACGGCAGAAGCGGAAGGGGTCCGGGAGCGTCGTCGATGAATTCATCCTGGAACGGCGAGCCGAAGCCGCGCGTGAATGAACCGATCGCGAGTGTTCTGGACGCTTCGGCCGTCCTGGCGGCACTCTTCGAGGAACCCGGAGCGGAGCGCGTCGTCCGCGCGCTTGAACGTGGCGCGGCCATGTCGTCCGTGAACGTGGCCGAAGTCGCGGCGCGCCTCTCGGAGCGCGACTGGACCGCGACAGCGGTGGCGAGCGTTCTCGATGAACCGGGGATCGAAAGCATTCCCTTCGACCACGAAACCGCCCTGCTCAGCGGCGCCTATCGCCAGAGGACACGGCACCTCGGCCTCGGACTGGGTGACCGGGCCTGTCTGGCCACCGCGTCCAGGCTCGGCCTCCCGGCACTCACCGCAGATCGGAAGTGGGCCGATGTCTCCATCGCCGACGTGATGGTCGTCCTGATCCGGTAGAGGACCTGCAAGTACAAGGCCGGTAGGCCACACGCTGCTGACGGACCCACATCGGAGGTCTAACGGTTCAACGCCTCCGACTCGTCCGCTCAACGGGGGGTTTCATCTCGCCGCTCTGGTAGTTAACACTTACGTTACTCTTGTGTGGTGGAAGGTAGCGCACGTGAAGTCTCTTCTCGTGGACGGCGACGGATCGGAGTGCTCCTGACATGCTGGAACTGCTGACATCAACCGTGTGGTTCGCTGACCGAGGATACGCTCGTGCCACGTCGTCCCGAGTACGTTGGATCCAAGCTTACGATCGAATGTATGGAACGAGTGGACGGGTCCTACCCGGCCGGGGAGTTCTTGGACGAGTTGCCGGAGAGGAGCCGAAAGAAGCTGGACGTGATCTTTGAGATGCTTGGAGACCAAGGGCACATCCGAAACAAAACCAAGTTCAAAAAAGTCGAGGACGCAGTATTCGAAATCAAGAGTCACCAAGTCCGGATCTTCTGTTTCTTCACTAGCGATAGGCGACTTGTTCTCCTGTTCGGTCTCATGAAGAAACGGGATGAACATAAGAGAAAAGACATAGTTAAAGCAATCAGAATGAGGTCCGATTTTCTCGACAGACAGGAATGCAAATGAGTGAGATGACCAATCGGGGGTGGATCGAGCGGCAGACCGCCAGTCCTGAGTCTCGCAGGCTGTACGAGGAGGAGCGCTTGATTCTGTGGGCAACGGAAGCCGTGGCGAAAGCCATGGCGAATCAGGGACTCACCCGTGCGCAGCTCGCGGGAGCTCTTGGGACGAGCCGCCCCAACGTGACCCAACTCCTCAGCGGGTCTCGCAACATGACCCTGCGAACCCTGGCGGCCTTGGCGCACGCGTGCGGTGCGCGGGCGGCTGTCCAGCTCGAACCGCTTTCGGATTGGAGGTTCGAGCAGCTTGGGGAACGGGCGGTGCAGAGGCTGCGATACGCCAAGGTTCAACCGGTCGTTCCGATTACGTTAACGCAGCTGGAACTTGATCAGTCCCTCTGCAAGTCGGAGGAACGAACCGTGCCGGGTACCACGAACAGCGTGGAACCTGCGCCCCTTGCCCTCGTCGCTTAGGAAGTCGTCGTGACTACAAATCTCGATCGCGCGAGCTTGGTGTCGCGAAGCGTGGCTATCGAGTCCGTCAACCTCACCCATGCCGAGATGAAGACGGGCTTCGATCCCTTCAATCCGCCGGAAGTTGCTCGGCTGACTCAGCGATTTCGATGCCGATTCGAATTGCCGCCCAGCCGACTCGACTGCTTGCTTGTGCACATTAACCTGGTACTTGAGGGCACCGGTGCCGAGAGCGCTGAACAGGAGCAGGAACTCGTCAGCATCGACGCGACGTTTCTGGCAGTGTATCGCTTGGAAGACGCCAGCTCGTACCCGAGCGATGCCTTGGGCCACTTCGCCGAATTGAACGGTACCTACAACGTGTGGCCGTACTGGCGGGAATTCGTTCAGACCTTTGCGGCCCGGGCAGGTATGGGTGGCTTGGTAGTCCCGGTCTTCAAGCCGCCGATCCGGCCCGTCGAAGAACCCGAGCAGATTTCGCCACTTGAGGAGTCGGCATTGCTCGAGCCGGAGAATCTGTGACGAACGACGCGGGTGACGAGATGCGACAGCGTGACGACGATTGGGTCGAACTTGTCCGCCGCAACCATGGCGGCGGGATCGACTTCCACAAGCTCGAGGCGTCGCGCCGTCGGCTCGGAATCGAGGGCGACGGCAAGAAGTGGCCAAAGGAATACGATGACCCGGCGTTGAGCCGCCGCGTGCTCGGCCTCGACCGCGAGTGATCTCGCTCGGCTGACGGCAGGTCCCTCATCGCCCCGTCCGCGCGTTCCTGCGGGAACGTCTCCGGATACGCGGCATCTCGATTGCAACCCTCCGGGCGTGGCCGTTGTCTGCAGGATATGTTGATTTTTCAGCACACGCCTGCCAGGTTGTCTTCTCAGGAGGGGATATCGTCCCCCGGAGAGTCCGTGAGGCGTCGCAGGAAAAGGAGACGGTCACAGTGAGTCCACTCCCGAAACTAAGCAGACGAGAGCGCGAGGTCATGGATCTCGTGTACGAACTGGGGAACCCGACGGCCGCCCGGATCCAGGAGAACATGGCGGATCCTCCGACCTACTCGGCCGTCCGTTCGATCCTTAGGGGGCTCGTGCACAAGGGGCATCTGGTCAGTGAACCGGACGGGCCCCGCTACCTCTATTCGCCCACCATGCCGGCCCTGCGCGCCCGGCGCTCGGCCATGCGCCGCGTGCTCAAGACCTTCTTCGGGGACTCCGTGGAGGGGGCGGTGGCCACGTTGCTCGAGCTGCGCGAGGGCGGTCTCACCCCGGAGGAACACGCCCGCCTCCAGGCGATGATCGAGAAGGCGGCGGAGGAGGGACGGTGAGCGGCGCCGGCGCCCAGAGCGGCGCGTTCCTGGCCGTGGCCCCGGACGTCGCCTTGGATGCGGTGGCGCTGACCGCGCAGGTCACGCTCCTGCTCCTGCTGGCGCTCGCGCTGGCGTGGTTCGGGCGGCGGGGGTCTTCGAGGACCCTGCATCTGCTGTGGACGGCGACGTTCGCCCTCGTGCTCGCGCTCCCGGCGCTCGGCCTCATCGGCCCCTCGTGGGAGGTGCCGCTCCTCCCCGCCCGCGGCGGCGAGTCCGCCCCGGCCGCGATCGAGGCCGCCACTTCCGCCACCTCCTTCGAGGCCCCCGGCTCGATCGCGACTCGAGAGACGGCCGAAGTGCGAGAAGCTCTGGTCCTGGCGGAGCGGGCCCGGCTGGCCGCGCGCGCCGACGGGGTGGGGAGCGCCTCTGCGAACGCCGCCACGGGGCGCTCCGTCGCCCGGGTCGCGTGGATCGTCTGGCTGGTCGGGGGTGCCCTGTCGCTGGTCTCGCTCGCCATCGCGGCTCTCCGGCTGCGGAAACTGGTGCGGACGGCGCATCCCGTGCGCGATCCCGAATGGGTGGGCGAGGCCGCGGTGCTGCGGCGCCGGCTGGGTCTCCGAGGCGGGATCCGGCTCCTCTCAAGCGAGACGGTGGCGACGCCGATGACGGGCGGTCTGTGGCGGCCGGTGATCCTGCTTCCGGCTTCGGCGGCGACGTGGACCCGGGAGCGGCGGGCGGTCGTCCTCACGCACGAACTCATCCACGTGCGCCGACGCGATGCGCTCCGGCAGCTCGTGCGCCGGGTCGTGCTCGCCCTCTATTGGTTCCACCCCCTGGCGTGGATCGCCTCGCGCCGCGCCGCGCTCGCCAGCGAGCAGGCCTGCGACGAAGAGGTGCTCGCCCTCGGCGCCCGGCCCTCGGACTACGCCCGGCACCTTCTCTTCCTCGCCACCGGTCTCTCCCGCGGTCCGAGGGCGCTGGCGCTCCCCCTGACGCACCCCATCGTGCACCCCTCGCAACTCGAGCGGAGGATCACGTCCATCCTCGCGCGGCGGCGTCCTCGCCCCAGCATCGTGCGCACGGCCCTGACGCTGACAGTCATCGGCGCGGCGGGGGTATCCATCGCCGCCGCGCGCCCGGTCCCGGTCGAGGAAGAACCCACCGGAGCCGCGGTCGAGGCTCCCGGCACAGTCCCCGTCGAGGCTCAGCGCGAGGTCGTGCGGGAGCTTGCCGCGCGAGAGGCCGCCCTCGTCGCCGTCCGGGCCGCCGCCGCCCGGGCCGCCGCCGTGCGGGCCGCCGCGCCCGCCGCTCTGCGGGAGGTCGAGTGTTTCCCGTCCTCCGATTCGATCCGGTCGTTCGCCTTTCGGGGTGACGGCGGGGTGGTGTCGAGCTGGAAGTGGATGGATGGGGGATTCACGATCGCAAGACCGGTCGCGGGGATGCGGCTCTGCATGCGTGGAGAGGGCGAGTTCATTCTGAACGCCGAAGGCACCGCGGTCCGGTCGCTGGCGGACGACAGCTGGCTCGTCGTCGAGTCGACGGGCGAGAAGACGCACCGTCTCGTGGTCACGCACGGCCCCGAAGGGATCGAGCGCGAATGGAGCATCGACGGCGTCCGCCGACCCTTTGACGCGGAGGCGCGCCGGTGGCGCCACCTGATGTTCACGGTCATGAACCGCTATCGGGACGCCTGGTTCTCCTACGCGGGAGGACTCGTGCTCTACGGCCGAATCTCGGGATTCCGCAGCGAACTCTCGGACCTGCAATCCGCCATGCGCGACGCGCGGCCGGCGGAGGTGCTGCGCGAACTCGAGCAGGATCTCGTCAGATGGGAGATGGGGCTCCACCGAATTACGGAGGCGATCCGGCGCTCCGATCTCGACGCCCAGCTCGCGGAAATCGCGGGGCGGATCGCGGACATCGACTTCGCCGCGGCCAGCCTGATGACGGAGATCGAGGCGTCCGACCTCGAACGCCGGCTGCTTGAAATCTCGGAACTGGTCAAACGCGAGGCCGGAGGCCCGGATCTGGAGCAGCGACTGGAGGAGGCGGAGCGTTCGCTGGAGGACGTGCTCTCGGAACTGCAGCGGGTGACCCGATGACGGCCGGCGCGCGCCGACGCCTCGGCGGGGGGCTGGCGGCAGCCCGGGCGGCCGTCCGGCCGGCAGCCCTCGCGGCGGTCCTCGGAGCGGTCGGATTCCACGCGGAGGCGGCAGTCGCGCAGGAGGTCGTGGATCTCCCCGCCGAGGATCGTCTCCTGTCGCCGGATCTGGAACTCGTGTACCGTATCGGCTCCGCCGGGGCGGAGGCCGAGTGGGAGGAGTTCTCGTCCATCGAGAGCCTGTGGTTCGACGGCGCGGGGAACCTCCACGTCATGGACCAGACGGGAGGATTTCTGGGCCGGGCCCGCATCGTCGTTGTGGATCCGGCGGGAGGGCTCGTGACCGAGTTCGGCCGCTCCGGCGACGGTCCCGGCGAGTTCCGGGCGCCGAGGCAGATGTACGTGTGGGCGGACGGGAGCACGATGGTCCAGGACATCAGGCACATGGGCTACCACGTCTTCGCCCCGGGCGGCGAGTTCGAACGCATGCTCGGGATGGAACTGGGCAGCGACGTGCGCCCGGAGCGCACCGGCGGCCGGAGCGTCGTCGGCGGTTCCTGGGACTCCTCGACGGGCGACGAGGGGCGGGTCATCCTGCGCTTCGATCTGTCGTCGGACGAGGTGTCGGAGCAAACGCTGGTCGAGGCCTGGGCGCCGCGGGAACAGGAGGAGCGATCCCACACCGTCGAGGACATCGAGGACATGGTGCGCGCCGCGTGGGCGTTCGAGCCTGCACTGCTGTTCGACGTGCTCCCATCGGGCGGGGTCGCGTTCTCGGACTCGTCGGCCTACGCGATCAAGCTGACCGATCCGTCCGGCGCGGTCTCGCGCGTCCTGCGCCGACCCATACGACCGCTGCCGGTCACGGAGGCCCTGCGGCGGGAGGAGCGCGATCGCCGACTCGAGAGACTGCGCGACCCGCAGGTCAACGTGAGAGGGGAGCCGTCGCCCGAGCTCCTGGTGGTGCTGAACGCGCTGACCGCGGGTCAGGAAGCCGCGGTTGAGAACATGCGGTTCTACCCCGAAGTGCCCGTGATCGCGGCCGTCCGCACGACATGGGACGGAACCCTCTGGGTCCAGCGCAGCGCGGAGCCGGGCGCGGAAGAGCCGGGCCCCATCGATGTGCTCACGCCGGACGGGCGCTACCTGGGCACGCTCGCGCCGGATGTCCTCGAAATGCCGGCCGCCTTCGGCCCCGGCGGCCTCGTCGCCTTCGTCGAAACGGACGCGTTCGACGTCCCGGTCATCACGGTGAGCCGCCTGCCGCCCGCGATCCGCTAAGCCGGCAAATGGTCGCGCGGACGTTCCCGCGGGAACGTTTTCTCGTCCCGAGGTCCGAGCAACTCCGAAATGGCGCGGCGGGGGTAGTCGAAGATCCGTTCCAGCTCGGGACGCACGAACCACCGGTCGGCCAGAGCGCTGCCCGGGACCGCATACGTGACCTGATCCTCCACGCGCGTGCCTCCGTCCTCCGCGCGGAAGCGGTGCTCGTGGATCCACTTCCGGTACGGGCCGCGGCGCTGCTCGTCGACGAAGCCGTGCGGCGGATCCCAGCGGGTGATCTCGCTCCGCCACCGGATCGGGACGCCCCGCAGCCGCAGGCGATAGTCGATCGTCGTCCCCACTCCCATCTCGATCGGGGGAGGGGTCAGGATCCGGAACCGCACGAAGGGCCGTGTGATCCGCTCCAGGTTGTGGGTGTCGGAGAAGAAGGCGAAGGTCCGGTCGAGCCGGCTGGGTACCCACTGCGAGGCCGTGAAGACGCGGTCTCTCAGGACAGACTCCGCTGAGGGTAGTCCGTCCGCTCGGGCGCTATCGCGTCTCCGCGGCGCCTGGTCCCCGCTCTACCGCGCCGCGCAGGCCGACATTTCCGGGTGTGCGGTCCAGCGCTCGAAGGCCTCGCCGCCGGCCGCCAGTTCGACTGCGGTCGACCCGCCGGAGGCCAGATCCGTCCGCTCGGTGGGCCCGAGTTCCGTTCCCGTGGAGAGGTGGACTTCGACCCGCACCGCGCACAGGGTCTCACCCGTCGTGTTCTCTACGGTCCCCGCGAAAGCCTCGCGCGCCGGATCGTACGAGAGGACCAGCCGCGCCCCGCGACGCGTCGCGTCCCAGGTCTCGGCCCGCCCGAGGTATTCGCCCGACTCTTCGCCTTCCTCGCCCTTGCCGTGCCCGCCCTCACCGCCGTGCTCACCGCCGCCCTCGCGGCCTTCGCCGTCGTGCTCGCCGCGGACCTCACGGTCTTCGCCGTGCTCGCCCTCACCTTCCTCGCCGCTCTCCCCGACGCCGGCGGCGGAGAGCTTCCGGTGCATGCCGCGCACGTTGAGTTCGCGCCAGTCGTCGTAGCGGTCCCAGTGGCTGTAGTCCTCCAGGAGGACGGTGGCGGCGGTCTCATCCTCGCTCAGCCCCGCCTCGACCGCGTCGCGCACGGCCGCGTCAAGGTCCCGGTAGTAGGTGAGTTGCCGCTCGATCGTGGCCCGGTCTCCCGACGGCCCGTGTCCGAACACGATGGTCTCGAACGGGATCTCGAGCAGGCCCTCGATCGCCCCGAACATGTCCGGGAAATGGAAGCTCGCGAGGTCCTGGTACCCGAACCGGTCCCGCGACACGAAGTCCACCGCGAAGGCGAGGCCGTGCGCCGGGAGGAAGGCGACCGCCATGTCGTCGCTGTGGCTCCGGCCCAGGTAGTGGAGTTCGATCTCGCCGTCCGCGAGCGTCATCGTCTCGGCGAAGGTCGAGGTGGGCGGGGGAAGGTCGGGGTCGGCGGCCTCCCGCAGCGGGGCGTCGGCGTTCTCGTGCGCGTAGATGGGGACGTCCGCTCCGAAAGCCTCGCGCAGCACCTCCGCGCCCGTCGCGTGATCCGCGTCCCGGTGGCTGTAGACGATGGCCGCGAGTTCAGCCTCGGGCGCGACCCGCCGGATCTCCTCCGCGTACGTGGCGGCCGCCTCGACCGAAATCGGATCGAAGGCGACGACACCCTCGGAGGTGGCGACGAACAGGGCGTTGTGCCCGATCCAGCGGAACTGGTACACCCCCTCGGCGACCTCCGTCGTCTCGAACTGCGCCGGCGCGTCGCCCCCGGCGCTCTCGCCGGAAGGGGGTTCTCCTCCTCCGCAGCCGACCCACGCGGCTCCGGCGATGAGAGGGATCAGAGGGATGGCCGTCGGACCGGCTGAGAGCTTGCGTGTCATATCAACTATCTCCATAGTAAGTGGCGTCGTGATGGCGTCCTCCGGGACAGCCCCGCCGCGCCGACGACCTCACGTTGAACAACCTAAGCCAGTCGCAGGGAGACGGGGATGCATCGGAAATCGCGATCACATGCCATTCGCGGAACGTGGCTCACCGGAGGGCTCGTGGTCGTGCTGGGAGCCGCCGGCCTCCGGGCCCAGGAGGTGGTCGATCTGCCGGCGGAGGATCTTCCCCTCTCGCCGGACCTGGAGTTGGTGTACCGGATCGGGTCGGCCGCGGCGGAATCCGAATGGGAACAGTTCTCCGGCATCCGGAACGTAGGCTTCGACGGCGCGGGCAACCTCTACCTGCTGGACGGGGCGGGGATGGGGGCGGCCTCGCGCGTCGTCGTGGTGGATGCCGCCGGTCGATACGTGAACGACTTCGGCCGTTCGGGCGACGGACCCGGCGAGTTCCGCGCGGCGACGCAACTCGTCGTGTGGGCGGACGGGCAGATTCTCATCGAGGACATGATGCATCAGGCCTATCACGTCTTCGACCCCGGCGGCGAGTTCGAGCGCATGGTGAGAGAAGCGGGCGCGGGCGGGGGCTTCGGCATCTCCAGTCGCCCCGGCCTCCGACCGGAGCGGAACGGCGCTCGCACGCTGATCGGCCGGGACGGGCGCACGATCCTCCGCGTCGACATGTCGACGGAGGAGGTCACGGAGCGGACGCTGGTGGAGCCCTGGACCCCACGCGGGCAAGAGGGGCAAGGCCCAACCACCGGCGAAATCGAGGATCTGATCGACGAGGTGTGGGGATTCGAGCCGAACGTCCTGTTCGACGCGCTGCCGGCGGGCGGGGTCGCGTTCTCGGACTCCTCGGCGTACGCCATCAAGCTCACCGATCCCGCAGGCGCCGTCGAGCGCGTCCTGCGCCGACCCATACGGCCCCTGGTGGTGACGGAGGAGATGAGACGCGCGGAACGCGAGCGCCGCATCGAGGCGCAGCGGAACCGGCAGTTCACTTCGATCACGGGGGGGGAGCCGCCCCCGGAAGTCCAGACGCTATTCAGCAGGATGAGAACGGCTCAGACGGCGGCGGTCGAGAACATGCGGTTCTTCCCCGAAGTGCCGGTGATCGCGGCCGTACGCTCCACTTGGGATGGAACCCTGTGGGTGCAACGGAGCACTGAGCCGGGCAGAGAAGAACCGGGCCCGATCGACGTGCTCGCGCCGGACGGGCGTTACGTGCGCACGCTCGCCCCCGGCGTCGCCGCCCTGCCAGACATGCCGGACGCCTTCGGTCCCGACGGTCTCGTGGCCTTCATCGAGACGGACGAGTTCGACGTTCCGGTCATCACCGTGAGGCGAATCCCGGCCGAGATCCGCTAGGCACCAGCTGCCCCTGAGCAACCGCGCCCGGAGATCCTGTGTCACAGCAGTGAGGTGTCCAGGATCTTGGGTCGTACGCCAAGACAAGGGGGTTGCCGTGATGAGCCGGAGGTCACGACCAGGTAGCACATGCGGAACGCTGCTGCACGGAGGGTTCGTGATCGCGCTTGGAGCCATCGGCCTGCAGGCGCAGGAGGTGGTCGATCTGCCCGCCGAGGATCGCCTCCTTTCATCGGATCTCGATCTGGTGTACCGCATTGGATCGGCCGCCGCGGGACCCGATTGGGAGCAGTTCTCGGCCATCCGGGGCCTCGCGTTCGATGCCGCGGGCAACCTCCACGTGTTCGACGCGACGGGAGGACCGGGGGGGCCTGCCCGCATCGTCGTTGTGGACGCAGCGGGCAGGTACGCGGGCGAGTTCGGTGGTCCCGGCGACGGTCCCGGCGAGTTCCGGATGCCGAGGCAAATGGTCGTGTGGGCGGACGGACGCGCGCTCGTCGAGGACATCATGCACATGGGATACCACGTGTTCGGTCCCGGAGGCGATTTCGAGCGCATGGTGAAGGGAGAGGCGGGTCGCGGCATGCGACCCCAGCGGGGACCCGACCCCCAGACCGTGGTGGGCGCCTCCTGGCACGACTCCCCCGCCGGAATGCGCCCCATCCTCCGCTTCGACCTGTCGTCGGACCAGGTGAAGGAAGAGACGCTGGTGGAGGCCTGGGCGCCGCGTGCACCGGAGGACGACGCCGAGGACGCGGAGGAGTGGGGGTTCGCGCCGGAACTGCTGTTCGATGTCCTGCCGTCGGGCGGGGTCGCGTTCTCGGACTCCTCCGCCTACGCCATCAAGCTGACCGATCCCGCCGGCACGGTATCCCGTGTGCTGCGTCGACCCCTCCGTCCGATGCCCGCTACGGAAGCGATGAGACGCGCGGAGCGCGAGCGCCGACTCGAAGCGCTGCGGAACCGGCCAGGCACCATCACGGGGCAGCCGTCGGCCGAGGATATGGCGTTTATGAACGCCCTGATCGCGGCTGACCCGGCGGCGGTCGAGAACATGCGGTTCTTCTCCCAGGTGCCCGTGGTTGCGGCCCTGCGCACCACATGGGACGGAACCCTCTGGGTGCAGCGGAGCACGGCGCCCAACGCAGACGCGCCGGGCCCCATCGACATCCTGGCGCCGGACGGACGCTATGTGGGCACCCTGGCCTCGGGTCTCCTCGCCATGCCGGACGCCTTCGGTCCCGACGGCCTCGTCGCCTTCATCGATACGGACGAGTTCGACGTTCCGGTCATCACCGTGCGGCGAATCCCCGTCGGGATCCGCTGAACACTTCTCCGGCCAGCCCGGTCAGCCCCGGCCAGCCCAGCCAGGTCGGCCAAATCTCGCTTGACAACCCGGCGGCTACGAAGCATCGTCTTTACGTCCGAATAAAACCCGAATATCGACGGAGCACTCAATGTCACACGCCGAACGCCTGGCCGCGGATCTCGCGATGTCCGTGAAGCTGTTCAAGAAGACGCTCGAGACCTTCGACGAGGACGATTCCGGGTTCGCGCCGCAACCCGGGCTCTTCACCGTCGCGGGCCACGTCGCGCACGCCGCGGGGACCGTGGACTGGTTCGTGGACGGGGCGTTCGGGGAGGGGTGGGACATGGATTTCGAGGGTCACCTTCAGGAGGCGCGCGCGACCACGTCGCTGGCGGACGGGATGACGTGGCTGGATCACGCCTACGAGCGGGCGATCGAGGTCATCGGCTCCGCCTCGGACGACGAACTGAACGTGCCGATCGGGGATCCGCGGATCATGGCAGGCCAACCGTGCGGGGCGATCGTGAACGGGATCGCGGATCACACGGCGCACCACCGGGGCGCGCTGACGGTCTACGCGCGTCTGCTCGGCAAGGTGCCGGTCATGCCGTACGCGTAGGGAGCTCCAGGGGGCGGCTAGACCTCGCGCACGAAGAGCTTCGCGGCGGATTCGCGCCGCAGCGCGAGGAGGGTGCCCTCGACGGAGATGATGGGGTCTCCCGTGGGGGAGTTGCGGACGCGGCTGAGCCGGCAGCCCGGCAGGATGCCGCGTTCGAGCAGCGGTTCGACTTCCTCGTTCGGGGCGTCGATGCGCTCGAGTTCGACCGCCTTCCGCAGCGGTACGTCCATCAGCGACATGCGCGAGCCGTGCCCGGAGTCCGGGGTCGCCGGCACTTCGGCCGTCGCGAGTTCGCCGTTCAATCTTCCATCCTTCGCGCCATCCTTCACGCCGGGTTGACCCTAACCTGGTTTGACCGTCGACGGGCAAGATAGTAGCGTCTTCTCCAGTTGAGAACCAGTCTCAACTAACGATAATCGTTATCGGTTGTGTTCCCTTCATGTCCCCAGTCGCGACCTCACCACGCGCGGATCGCAGCCGCCGCACGGATGTCCCGGGTTCCGGGCCGCCGGTGGTCGCGCTCATCGGGCCGCCGAACTCGGGCAAGACGACGCTCTTCAACCGTCTGACCGGGCTGCGGCAGAAGGTCGCGAACTACCCCGGCGTCACGGTCGAGAAGCACGTCGGCCGGGCGCGCTTCTCGTCGGGTCTGGAGCTGGACATCGTCGACCTGCCGGGGGTGAGCGGGTTCTCGGCGCGTTCCCCGGACGAGCGGATCACCCGCGACGTGCTGGAGGGGCGGATCGAGGGGCTGCGAGCGCCCGCGGCGATCGTGCTCATCGTCGACGCGGTCCGGCTCGACACCCAGCTCATGCTCGTCGGCCCCGTGCTGGAGCGGGCGATCCCGACGCTCCTCGTGCTGAACATGGCGGACGAACTGGAGGCGGGGGGCGGCGGCCTCGACGACGGCGGCCTCGCGGCGGCGTTCAACGTGGAGGTGGCGCGGACGGACGCGCGGACCGGGCGGGGCGTCGACGCGGTGGCCGACTTCCTGGACCGGGTGACCGTCCGGGCGGCGGGGCGCTCGCCCGCCGGGCCGGAGGCGGCGAGTTCGTCCGGGCGCGCCGGACTGCCCCTCCTCGACGCGTTCACCCGCCGGCGCGAGGCCGTCCAGCGGGCGCTCGCGGCCGCGAAGTACCGCTCGGCCGGCCCCCCCAGACTGACGCAGCGTCTCGACGCGATCGTCCTGCACCGGATCGCGGGGCCGGCGCTGTTCCTCGTGCTCGCCGCGCTCGTGTTCCAGGCGATCTTCACCTGGGCCACGCCGATCATGGATGGGGTGGAACTCGGGATCGCCTCCTCCGGCCAGTGGGTCGCGGCCCGTCTGCCGGCGGGCTGGTTCCGCGACCTCCTCATCCACGGCGTGTGGGCGGGGGTGGGCTCCGTCCTCGTCTTCCTCCCCCAGATCCTCATCCTTTTCCTCTTTCTGGGGATCCTGGAGGACTCCGGCTACATGGCGCGCGCGGCGGTCATCGCGGACCGGATGATGCTGCGCGCCGGGCTGCAGGGGCGGGCGTTCCTGCCGCTGCTCTCGGCCTACGCGTGCGCGGTCCCGGCGATCCTCTCCGCGCGCACGGTGGACGACGAGCGCGACCGGCTCGCCACGATGTTCGTCACCCCGTTCATGACCTGCTCGGCCCGGCTGCCCGTGTACGCGCTCCTCATCGCGGCGTTCATCCCCGAACGACCGCTCCTGGGGCCGTTCGTGGGCACCCGTGCGGCGACGATGCTGGGGCTCTACGCGCTGGGCCTCGCGGCCGCGGTGGGCACGGCCTTCCTCCTGCGGCGCACGGTGCTGAGGGGGAAGCCGGCCGGGTTCGTGATGGAACTGCCGCCGTACCGGATCCCGTCCCTGCGCTCGCTCGGGCTGCGCCTCCTGGACCGGAGCAGGATCTTCCTCCGGAGGGTCGGCAAGATCATCCTCGGCGTGACCGTCGTCCTCTGGGTCCTCGCCCAGTTCCCGCGCATCGACGGAAGCCCGCCGCCCATCGAGGAGAGCGCGCTCGGACGGATGGGGCAGGTGATCGAGCCGGCCATCGAACCGCTCGGCTTCGACTGGAGGATCGGGGTGGGTCTCGTCGCGTCGCTCGCCGCGCGCGAGGTCATCGTCGGGACGCTCGGCACCATCTACGGGATCGAGGACGGCGACGAGACATCCCTCGAACTGCGGGCCGCCCTGCAGCGGGATCTGGACTTCGGGGGGGCGGTCGCCCTGCTCGTCTTCTTCGTGTTCGCGCTTCAATGCATGTCCACCGTCGCGATGATGAAGAGGGAGACGGCCGGCTGGAAGTGGCCGCTGGCGCAGTTCTTCTACATGCTCACGCTCGCCTACGTCGGCGCCCTGGCCGCGAACCAGCTACTCTGAAGCCGGTGCCCCATGCCGCTCAGACGGCGTCTTCTCGCCCCGAAACGCAAGCCCCCTCGCGGAAGAAGCGGGGGTAGAGCAGGGCGTTGGCGAGCGCCACGACGTTCAGCAGCACGACGAGCCCGGCCAGCTTCGCGGTCGTGTTCGCGGTTGTGTTCACGTTTCCCTCTCACGGCTGGGACTCCGAGGCGTCCGCGGAGGCTCGCGGGTGTTCCCGTGGCCTGCCGCGGGCGAGACTATTCATCCGGAGATCCCGGAACAACACATGACACGGGGAAGAGAAGGGGACTGCCGATGAAGGCCAGGGAAGCGACAACGCGGGCGCTGATGGCGGTCACGTGCTGCGGAACCCTCGCGTGCGGCGGTGGGCCGGCGTCGGAGGCTCCAGCGGCGGCCGCGGACGATACGTCTCCGTACCACATCCTCGTCACCAACGACGATGGGATCGAATCGCCCGGCATCCAGGAACTCGCGGCGGCCCTGGGCGCGGTGGGCGCGGTGACGGTCGTGGCTCCGTGCGGCGAACGAAGCGGGAGCAGCATGTCGATCCTGCTGGGCCAGGGGATCCAGCTCCGCGCCTACCCGGAAGGGGGAGAGTTGGCGGGCCGGTGCGTTGACGCCACTCCGGCGGGCGCGGTTCTCTTCGCCATCGACGCGCTGGCGCCCGAATCCGGCTTCGACGTGGTCGTGAGCGGGATCAATCGCGGGGCGAACGTCGGGGATGTGTCGCACATGTCGGGCACGGTCGGGGCCGCGATGATGGGGGCGTACCACGGGATACCCTCGGTGGCGGCCTCGCTGGGGGACGGCTCGGCCGGGTACGGATACGCGGCCCGCGTCGTGGCCCGTTTCGTCGACGAACTCCGGCACCGGCGGCCGGACCCCGGCCTCGTGTACTCGGTCAATCTGCCCCGGGGGACGGAGGCCGACACGCGCGGCGTCGCCGCACGGACCATGGGCGGGAGCTACCTCCGCGTGGAATACGAGGAAGTCACCGGGGCGGAGGCGACGGAGGCGACGGAGGGCATGCGCGTGTTCCGCCCTCGATTCGAGGCTCCGGACCCCTATCCGGCCGGGAGCGATACGGAGGCGTACGACAGCGGCTTCATCACGATCACTCCGCTCCGCTTCGACTGGACGGATCGCCCGACCATCGAGGAGCTGGAGGGCTGGGATCTCGAGGGCTTGGCCCGGGACGGGGGATGACGGGGGATAAGAGGGGCCGGGCCGTTCACCAACCCAGGACGTAGCCGAAGACGAGGGGCGCGACGATCGTCGCGTCGGACTCGATCACGAACTTCGGCGTGTCCACGTCCAGCTTTCCCCAGGTGATCTTCTCGTTGGGGACGGCGCCGGAATACGAGCCGTAACTCGTGGTCGAGTCGCTGATCTGGCAGAAGTACGCCCAGTAGGGGCAGCGGCGGCGCAGGTCCTGCCGGATCATCGGGACCACGCAGATGGGGAAGTCGCCCGCGATTCCGCCTCCGATCTGGAACATCCCTACGGGGCCGGCGTCGGCGCCCCCGCGCCCGCCGAGGGCCGCGTCGTGGTCGGTGTCGATCGCGGGCAGGTCCGCCAGCGCCCGGCCCGTACTCGCGTGGGCGTACCACTCCGCGAGGGCGGTCATGTATTGGGTGCCCCCGCGCACGGGTCCCGGACGGCTCAGGGCGCCGCGGAGTTGTTCGGCCGCGAACACGTTGCCCAGCGTGGAGTCTTCCCAGCCCGGCACGAACAGGGGGAGGTCGGCCTCCGCCGCCGCCACCAGCCAGGAATCGGCGGGATCGATCTGGTAGCTGCGTGCGAGGGTGCGGTCGCGGATCAGCTGATAGAGGTACTCGTGGGGGAGGCGTCGTTCGTCCGCGGCGTTTGCGGCCCGCCACAGTTCGAGTAGCGGAGCCCCGACCGCGCGGAACGCCTCGGCCTCGGGGATGCAGGTGTCGGTGACCCGGTTGAGGCCCCGACGCTCGAGGTCCTTCTCCTGCTCCGCGGTGAGCGCGCGCCAGTCGGGGATGCGCCGGTAGTGGTCGTGCGCGACGAGGTTGAACAGGTCCTCCTCGAGGTTCGCCCCGGTGGCGCAGATGGCGTGCACCTTCCCGGCCCGGATCATCTCCGCCAGGGAGAGGCCGAGTTCCGCCGTGCTCATGGCGCCGGCCAGCGTGAGCAGCATCTGGCCCCCGCCGTCGATCAGGTCGCGGTAGCCCCGGGCCGCTTCCCGCAGCGTCGCTGCGTTGAAGTGGCGGTAGTGCCGATCGATGAAGTCGCTGAGCGTCACGGTCTGCGCCGTCGCCGGAATCGTCGGTGTCGTCGGTCTTGGCGGTGTCGCCGGTCGCGCTCAGACCTGCACGGAAGCCTGGAACGTCGGCGGCCGCCGGTGGTTCGTCGTCTGCTCGAAGGCGTAGGCAAGCCGGACCAGCGTCGCCTCGCTCCAGGCGCGGCCGCACATCGACATCCCGATCGGAAGGCCTCCGATGAAGCCCATGGGGACCGACATGTTGGGGTAGGCGGCCATGGCCGGCGGCGTGGAGCACCCGCCGCCGGCCCCGCCCGAGGCGTCGAGCGGGTCCTGCAGGGCGGGGATGCCGGCCGTGATCCCGACGAGCGCGTCGAGCCGGTGCTCGCCCATGGCCCGGTCGATCCCCTCGTCGCGCGAGAGCCTGTGGCTGGCGGCCAGCGCGTCGATGTAGCGCTGGTCGGTCAGCGGACCCCGCTCCTGCGACCGCACGTGGAGTTCCTGTCCGTAGAGGGCGAGTTCGAGGTCGTGGTTCGCCTCGTTGTACTCGATGAGTTCTGCGAGGGACTTGATCGGCGCCCCGGGCCCGAGCGAGGCGAGGTACGCGTTCAGGTCGGTCTTGAACTCGTGGTACAGCACTTCCATCTCGTGCTCGTTCCCGAACCGCAACTCCTCGGGCAGCGTGACGGGGTCGACGACGGTCGCGCCTTCGGCCCGCATCACGTCCAGTCCCTCCTCGAACAGGGCGTCGACGCGGCTGTCGAAGCCGGCGTACTCGCGCAGGACGCCGACGCGGGCGCCGTTCAGGCCGCCCGGGTCCAGCGCGCCGGTGTAGTCGGTCAGGAAGTTGCCCGCGCTCGCGGCGGTCAGCGGGTCGCGGGGGTCGACGCCGACCATGGTGCCGAGCATGATCGCGGCGTCGCGCACGGTGCGGGCCATGGGGCCGGTGCTGTCCTGGCTGTGGGCGATGGGGATGACCCCGCCCCGGCTGTGGAGGCCGATCGTGGGCTTGATGCCGACGAGGCAGTTGCGCGACGACGGGCCGACGATCGAGCCGTCGGTCTCCGAGCCGATCGCCGCGACCGCGAGATTGGCCGCGGCGCCCGCCCCGGACCCGGAACTCGACCCGCCCGGGGTACGGTCGAGCGCGTACGGGTTGCCGCAGAAGCCGCCCCGGCCGCCATCCCACCCGCGGCCGCTCCAGCCCGAGGCCCCGAACTCGAACGACTTCCAGCCGGCCCACTCGCTCATGTTCGCCTTGCCGAGCAGCAGCGCCCCCGCCCCGCGCAGCCCCGCGGCCACGAACGAATCCTGCGGCGCGATCGATCCGCGCAGCGCCGTCGACCCGGCGGTCGTCGTCATCCCGTCCGCCGTATCGATGTTGTCCTTGAGGAGAATCGGGATGCCATGCAGCGGCCCCCGCGGGCCCGCGGCCTGGAACTCGCGGTCGAGTGCATCGGCGATCTCGAGTGCGTCCGGGTTCACCTCCAGCACCGCGAACAGACGCGGACCCTGCCGGTTCAGCGCCTCGATCCGCTCCAGGTACATCTCGGTGATCGAACGGCAGGTGTACTCGCCCGTTCGCATCCCCTCGTGCACTTCGTCGATCGTGATCTCGTCGAGCGCGAAGTCCGGCACGCCGGCCGCGCCCCCGCCCGCGGCCCCTTCTCCCGCGGCAGCACCGCCCGGGGCTCCGGAGTCGCCGCCGCCGGCCGCGCACCCGCCCAGCGTGACGAACGCGCCCGCCGCCGCGCCGGCCCGCAGGAAGGTGCGCCGATCGATTTCGGACATGTGGGACATGTCGGAGATATGGGACATGGTCGTTCCCGCCGTGTCTGGAGGTCCGGCCGGGGGGGCTGCCGCCCGGCCCGTCGCTTCATGGACGCATCATGGAAGCCGCTTCGCCCGGCGGTCAATGAGCCGGCAGCATTGACGCCCGCCCGCGCCCGGCTCCACCGTCCACGGGCTCGGCACCGAAGCCGCCCTCCGGAGGAGACGCGTATGAAGAGGTCCGTCCGATATTTCCGCCGCCCGCGACCCGCGGTCCTGGGTCCTGGCGTCCTCTGTTTCGTCGTCTCGGGGTTCGTCCCGACCGAGACCGGGGCCCAGACCACGCCCGACTTCGCGTCCGTGCGGAGCGAGATCCGGAGCGCGCTCGTGGCCTGGGACGAGCCCTCGATGGCCGTGGCCGTCGCCGTGGAAGGCGAGATCGTGTGGGAGGAAGGGTTCGGGTGGGCGGACCGGGAGCGGCGGATCCCCGCCACGGAACACACGATGTATTCCCTCGCATCGATCTCGAAGCCGATCACGGCGACGGGTCTCATGGTCCTGGTCGAACGCGGTCTGATCGACCTCGACCGGCCCGCCAACGACTACCTGGGTCCCGCGAAGATCGACGGACGGGCTTTCGACGCGGGCCGCGCCACGGTCCGACATGTGGCGAGTCACACGGCCGGTCTTCCCCTCCACTACCAGTTCTTCTACGAGGACGAGCCGTACCGGCGGCCCCATATGGACGAGACGATCCGCCGCTACGCCAACCTGGTGACGGCGCCGGACGAACGGTGGAACTACTCGAACCTCGGCTACGGGATCCTCGACTACATCATCGAGCGCGTCTCGGGGCAGTCGTATCCCGACTTCATGCGCGACGAAGTGTTCCAGCCGCTGGGCCTCACCCGGACCTCGGTCGACATCGGCCCCGGCCTCGAGGAGTTCACGGCGACCCGCTACGCGACGGACCAGAGTCCGATCCCGTTCTACGACTTCGACCATCCCGGCGGCTCCGCCGTGTTCAGCAGCGCCCACGACCTCGTCCGCTTCGGGATGTTCCACCTCGGCCACGATCTCGGGTATCAACGGAGGATCATCTCGGACGCGGCGATCGAGGCGATGCGGCGGCCGATCCGGGAGAGCGCCCCCGGGGACGCGTACGGGCTCGGCTGGGTGATGCGGGAGCTTCCGGGCGGCCTCCGGCTCCAGCGACACGGCGGCGGGATGGGCGGCGTGCGCACCGAACTCGCCATCGCCCCGGAGGAGAACGCCGCCGTCGTCGTCCTCATGAACTCCGCGTCGCCCCTCACCGGCTACGTGTCGAATCTCATCTGGCATACGCTGTACCCGGAGGCCGTGCCGCCGCCGCCGCCGCCGGAACTCCCCGACGCCCACCGCCTGGAGCGCGAGGGCATCCTCGAGGACGCCGGGGACGGGGCCGCGCTCCTGATCGAGTTCACGCCCATGCCGGATCTCGTCGGGGACTGGGTCGGCGAGGTGCACACGCACCTCGGCCCGCACCGCTTGGCGCTCGCGATCGACGACGGCGGCCGCGCCCACGTCCAGCTGGGGGACCAGCTCTGGACGCTGCTCAACAACGCGCGCTTCGACGGCGAGTATCTGCGCGGCGGCTTCAAGGGCGACATCGGCACCGGGGACGCGAACCGGACCGACTACGTCCTCTCGTTCGAACTCCGGCTCAGGGGCGTTGTCCTGAACGGTTCGGTGACCGCCATCACGCTCCCCAACGTGCGGCTCGGCAACGCGCTCACGCACTGGGCGGAGCTGCGGCGGCGTCGCTGAGGCCGCAACGGGTTCCGCTCCCGGCGACGGCGATCCGCGAAACGATCCGTGACACGACCCGAGAAACCGCCTGCGGAAAGAAGAGGATGGAGATGAAGCGATCGGACCGGCCGGACCGTCGATTCGGGATTGTCCTCGCGCTCACGCCGCGGGCGTTCGCGCGGCGGGCGTCCGCGCTGTCGGGGATCGCTCTGTGTATGGTCGCGTGCGGGCCGCAGGGGGATGCCGCCGACGTGCCGCCCGCGCCGCCCCCGGCGCAGGCCGAAGCCGCCCAGACCGAGGCCGCGGCGGTCGCGGCGGCGCACCTCGACTATCTCCAGGCGAACTACGAGAAGTCCGAGCACATGGTCCCGATGCGCGACGGCATCGAGTTGTACACGATCGTCTACGCCCCCCGGGATCCGTCGCGGGAATACCCCATCCTCCTCTTCCGCACTCCGTATTCCATCGGCCCCTACGATCCCGGCGCGTACCGAAACCCGCTCGGACCTTCGACGGAGTTTGACCGGGCCGGGTATATCTTCACCTTCCAGGACGTGCGCGGGCAGTTCAGGTCCGAGGGCGCGTTCGAGGTCATCCGTCCCCCCGCGCCGGAACCCCGCGGCCCGACCGACACCGATGAGATCACGGACAACTACGACGCGATCGAATGGCTGCTGGCGAACGTCGAGAACCACAACGGCCGCGTCGGGCAGTGGGGGATCTCCTACCCCGGCTGGCAGACCGTGATGGGGATGGTGGACGCGCACCCGGCGCTCGTCGCCGCGTCGCCGCAGGCATCGCCCTCGGACATGTTCATCGGGGACGACTGGCACCATAACGGCGCCTTCCGGATCATGTACGCCTTCTCCTGGCTGTCCGGGAACGCCCGCCGCCGCGACGGCCCCACCGAGACGCGCGGCGCCCGCTTCGACTACGGCACGCCGTCCGGATACGACTTCTTCCTCAACGCCGGGTCCGCCGCGACGGTGGACGAACTCTACTTCCACGGCGACATGCCGGCGTGGCGCGACTTCATCGAGCACCCCGACTACGACGAGTTCTGGCAGCGGCAGAACGCCCTCCGCTACCTGGACGACGTCCGCCCCGCGACGCTGAACGTGGCCGGCTGGTTCGATACCGAGGATTTCTACGGTCCGATGTCCATCTACCGGACGGTCGAGGCGGAGAACCCCGGCCTCGAGAACACGCTCGTCGTCGGCCCGTGGCTGCACGGGGGCTGGGCCCGCATGGACGGCGACTTCCTCGGCTGCATCGCCTTCGATACCAAGACCTCGCTCCACTTCCAGCGCGAGTTCCAGTTCCCCTTCTTCGAATATCACCTGAAGGACGAGGGCACCTGGGACGCGACGGAGGCGAACGTCTTCCTCACGGGATCGAACGAATGGCGCGCCTACGATTCATGGCCGCCGGCCGGCGGGACCTCCACGAGTCTGTACCTGGGTTCGGACGGAACGCTGAGCTTCGAGCCGCCGACCCAGCCCGGGGACAGCGCCGCCGACACCTACGTCAGCGATCCGGCCAACCCCGTGCCGTTCTCGGCCGAGGAGCGCACGACACTCGGCCATCTGTGGAAGGTCGAGGACCAGCGCTTCGCCTCGGAGCGCCCCGACGTCCTCGTCTACCAGTCCGAACCCCTCGAGGAGGACCTCACGATCGCCGGTCCGATCGGGGCCGAGGTCTTCGTCTCGACGACGGGGACGGACTCCGACTGGATCGTCAAACTGATCGACGTCTATCCCGACGACGCCCCGCCCAGCGCCAACTGCAACGTGCCCATGGGCGGATACCAGATGCACCTGGCCGGCGAGATCATGCGGGGGCGGTTCCGGAACGACCTCGAGGACCCCGAACCGATGGTGCCCGGGGAAGTGACGAGAATCGAGATCGATCTCAGGGACCGCTTCCACACCTTCAAGGCCGGGCACCGGCTCATGGTCCACGTCCAGAGTTCGTGGTTCCCGGCCTACGACCGCAACCCGCAGAGGTTCGTGGACACGTACCGCGCGTCGCCGGGGGACTATGAGATCGCGACCCAGATCGTGTATCGATCCGCCGAGCACCCCTCGCGGCTTGTCCTCGGCGTCCTGCCGCGGTAGCCGCCCCCGCCAGACGTTCCCGCGGGAACGTCTTCGGCCACTCGCGGCTCTTCCGCGGGACTCGCCAGAGGCACAATGTGCGAGCGACCATTCACGACGATAACGGAACGACAAAGGGTGTGACGAATGATCCAGACGAAGGCGGTGGCGTTCTGTGTGTTCGCGCTTTCGACGATAGCGGGCTGTGCGCCGGGAGATGAGGCGGGCGCCCAGCCCAGCGGCGACACGGAGTCGGTCGTATTCCCGTCCGATCCTCCCGATGGACCGATGCCCGAGATCGGGCCGGTACCCGAGGGCTACACGCCCACGGCCGCGGGATCACCCTCCACAGACATCTGGATGGCGGCGCTGGTCCGTGACGGCGGCACGTTGTCCGTCCCCGACCTGGGGCGGGGGACGGATCGGGACGGCTACGACAACCAGCCGAGTTTCCTGCTCGACGGGTCGGCGATCCTCCATACATCGGCGGTGGACCGGACGCAGACCGAAATCATGCGGCTCTCGGCACCCGGCGAGTCGGAACGCGTGACGCAGACGAGCGACGTGAGCGAGTTCTCGGCGCTCCAGATCCCGGGGCAGGACGCCTTCTCCGCGATTCACGAGATCCGGGGCAAGCAGTACCTGTGGCGCTACGACCTGTCCGGCGAACCGCTCGGACCGATCTTCGCCACCGCCGAGCCCGTTGGCTACCACGCGTGGGCCAACGAGCACGTCGTCGCGATGTTCATCCTCGGCAACCCGCCCACGCTCCAGGTCGGCGACGCGATCACCGGCGAAATCGGCGTCGTCGCCGAGCGCCCGGGACGGTCCATCCACCGGATTCCGGGGACGGAGGAGATCTCCTTCGTGCGCAAGGTCTCGGACGAGGAGTGGTGGATCGAGCGCTTCGACCCGGCGGACGGCACGGCGGAGTCAGAGCGGATCGCCCGAACGCTGCCCGGCCGCGAAGACTACGCCTGGACGCCCGAGGGCGAGATCCTGATGGGTGACGGATCGAAGCTCTACGCCTGGTCGCCGTCCTCGGACTGGTCGGAGATCGCCGACTTCTCCGCGCTCGGCGTCGCGGGTATCACCCGCCTCGCGGTGAGTCCCGCGGGCGACCGGATCGCGATCGTCGCCAACAGGCCGGGCGGCTGAGACGTTCCCGCGGGAACGTCCCGGCCTCGCCACCGCCCCGGCTGTCAGGCTGGGGAGGACGGCGGGTCGAACAGCAGGCGGTCGAGTCCCTGCGTGAGTCCCACCCGCTCCGGCGCCAGTCGCGCGGCCAGGAGCGTGCCGCCGACGTAGGGTTCGGCGCTCGACCCCGCGTCGTGCCGGATCGTGAGCCGTTCGCCGGGGAGCCCGAAGATCGATTCCACGGAAATGACGTAGCTGGGTAGCCGGAGGGAGTGTACCTGCGCACCCCCGATCGTGGCCCCGCGCGCTTCCCGTGAACCGATGGTCTCGTCCACCGGCCTCGCGAATTCGTTTGCCGCGACCGTCCCCAGGAACTCCGCCAGTTCCTGCGCGGTGCCGCTGGGGGCGTCGGGTTTGGCCGCCGAGGCCATGTCGATGATCTCCCAGTGCGGCACATGCCGCGCCGCGATCCCGGAAAAGTGCTTCAGCAGCGCCGCCGTGATCGAGAAGTTGCCCGCGGCGATCACCCCGACGCCGCGCTCGCGGGCCGCCTCGTCGATCTCGGCGTAGTCCTGCGTCGTGAGCCCCGACGTTCCGACGACCGCGGCCACTCCCGCTTCGATCGCGACCATCACGTTCTCGTAGACGGCCGTCGGGTGCGTGTAGTCGATGTAGACATCCGTCGGTGCCGCGAGCGCGTCGCGCACGTCGGGGGCGATCCGGACCACCCCGACGGTATCACCGGCGGCCTGCCGAGTCACTGCCCCCGTGAGTTCGAACTCCTCCGACGCCAGGACAGCCGCGACGATGCTCTCGCCTGTCCAGCCGGTCGCCCCGCCCACGCAAACCCGAATGCTCATGTTCGCTCCAGTCTCTCGTCGACTCTCCCGACGACGCCGACGTTCCCGCGGGAACGTATCGCGCGCGGACCCATGCCGGTCATGATCGGGGAAAGATCTCCGCCCCGGTGAGGCCGAGGTGATGGTCCGTGGCCCACGCAGTCCTGATGTCATGCTGTTCCATCAGGGCGAGGCTGGAAGCGTCCACATAGGTCAGCCGCGCCCCCCGCAGGCGGTCCAGCAGACGGCGAGTCTCATGGTGTAGAGGGACGGTCGCCTCCAGCACGACGAGACCGTCCAGGTTTTCCAGGAAACGGCGGCATCCCCGGGCTGGCTCCTCGCCGTGGCGGTGCAGGAACCACGAATAGGCCTCTGACCAGACAAACAGGGACGTGTGCCACTGCGGGGTGGGGCCGCCGAACAGGGCGCGCGCCTGGCGGTGGTACTGGTCATGCCGGTTGAGGGCCGCGATCAGAATCCCGGTATCGAGGAAGACCTTCCGACCCTTCAGGGGGATGCGCGCCCGTAGAGGACCTCGTCGACCGTCGTGCTGTCGTGCGGCTGGCCATCGAACATGCCCACGTATTCCATCCAGGGCTTGCGCCGGGGCTTCCTCGAGAGGGTTTCGGCCAGACTTCTCCTGCACAACTCGGCAAACGAGATGCCCTCCCTCCGAGCCGCCTGCTTCGCCCGCTCGTAGAGTTCCCGGTCCACCGAAATCTGCGTTCGAATCATCTCGGGAGTCTCATTGTGTTGTCTATATGTTATTGCTGTCGTGTATCATGATAACACTCGGTCCGGCCAGCCACCATTCGGAAATGGTATGTTGTGGGGCCACGCCCCCCGTGAAGCGAGGATGAGAGCATGAGCATGGATCGTCGAGACTTCGTTCGGACCTCCGCGGCCGGCCTCGCCGCCGTGGCCGCGCCCGCCGCTCTGGCCGCGGAAACTCGCCCCGAGCGCGCAGCCTCCCGCTCCGGCGCGCCCGCCATCCAACGCTCCCGGGCCACGCGACCGGTCGTCATCTCCGACCTCAGCGGGATCCGCTTCACGAACGGCGGGCCCGAGAGTTCCGTCGAGCGCGCCTTCCGGGGGATCACCGAGGGCGAGGACGTGCTCGACGCCCTCATCGCGGGCGTGAATATTCCCGAACTCGACCCCACCGAAATGGGGATCGGCTACGGCGGACTCCCCAACGCGGACGGCGTCGTCCAACTCGACGCCTGCTGCATGCACGGACCCCGTCGCTGGGCCGGAGGCGTCGCCGCGCTCGAGGGCGTTCGCACTCCCTCGCTCGTCGCGAAGGCGGTCGCCGAACTCACCGACCACCATCTGCTCGTCGGCGCCGGAGCGCAGGCGTTCGCCCGCCAGCTGGGGTTCGAGATCGAGGAAGACCTCAATACGGACGAATCGCGCGCACTATGGCTCGAATGGCGCCGCCGCGTCGACCCCGGCCACTGGCTCGACCCCCGCAAGCGCCTCGATGCCGGCCTCGCCATGGTCGACGAGGGACTCATCCCGGCCCATTCGTTCCGGGGCACGACGAACTGCGACGCGGTGAACGCGGACGGCGACATCTGCGGCGTGACCACCACGAGCGGGCTCTCGTGGAAGATCCCCGGCCGCACCGGCGACTCGCCGATCCTCGGTGCCGGGCTGTACGTGGACAACGACGTCGGCGCGGTCGGCTCGACGGGTCGGGGCGAGGCGAACCTCTACAATCTCTCGTCCTTCCTCGCGGTGGAGTTCATGCGCCAGGGGATGAGCCCGCTCGACGCCGGCATGGCGACCCTCGAGCGGATCAAGTCCAACACGATCGAGCGGAGACTCCTCAACGCCCGCGGCCTGCCGAACTTCGACGTCCGCTTCTTCCTCCTCAACAAACGGGGAGAGACGACGGGCGTCGCCATGTACGGCTCCGCCGAGACGCACTACGCCGTCTGCACGGACAACGGGGCTGAGGAACGCCCCTTCGAGGGTCTCTTGGAGGGCTCCCCCCGAGACGGATAGTTAGTTGGCGGATGTAGCTGGGCGCCGGCCCCCAGCAGCCGTGCCCAGACTCCGCTGCAGCCGGTGAGTTAGGTAGTAGGTCGGCCTCCTCCTGCGCGCTTGCTCGCGAGGACGATGCTTTGAGGCCTCTCTGCTGCGTCGGCCCCCCCGTTTTGGAGGCGCAGCCCTCATCCTCGCCTACTAGTCTCAAATCTTGGGAATTTATACCCAAGTCGGGAAACCGGGACCGCCCAATGACTTCCCACACGGAGACAGCGACCATGAGCATACGAACATCCATCAAGCCGAGGCTTCAGAGGGCTGTGGAATGTCGATACCGACACCTGTTGACGGCGTCGCTACTGCTCGTGTTTCTCGGCGGGATTTCCTCGTGCGGAGGAGACGGGACAACGGACCCGCCACCCCCGCCGCCACCACCACCACCGGTGGCACCGGTGGCGGTCGGCTCGATCCCGGCGCAGGTCCTCACAGCGGGACAGGCCGTCACGGTGGATGTGACCCCCTTCTTCAGCGATCCGGATGGGGGGACCCTGACGTACACCGCCACCTCGTCGGACGACGGCGTGGTGTCTGTCTCGCTGTCGGGGAGCAACCTGACGGTGACGGCGGTGGCGGCGGGGACGGCGACGGTGACGGTGACGGCGACCGACCCCGACGGCCTCACCGCGACGCAGAGCGCGGGAGTGACGGTGGAGGCGGCCAACCAGGCGCCTGAGGCCGTGGGGGCGATTCCTCCGCGGACGATGACGGCCGGCCAGACGGTGACGGTGGACGTGTCTTCCTTCTTCAGCGATCCGGACGGGGACGAACTGACGTACACGGTCGAGTCGAGCGACGCGGACGTGCTGACCGCGAGCATGTCCGGGAGCAGCCTGACGGCAACGGCGGTGGCGGCGGGGACGGCGACGGTGACGGTGACGGCGGCCGACCCGGACGGCCTGACGGCTATGCAGAGCGTGGAGGTGACGGTCGAGGCGGCGAATCAGGCGCCGGAGGCCGTGGGGGCGATTCCTCCGCAGGCGATGACGGCCGGCGACGAAGTGACCGTGGATGTGACCTCCTTCTTCAGCGATCCGGACGGGGACGAGCTGACGTACACGGCGGAGTCGAGCGACGCGGCCGTGGTTGCGGTCAGCGTGTCGGGGAGCAGCCTGACGGTGACGGCGGTGGCGGCGGGGACGGCGACGGTGACGGTGACGGCGGCCGACCCGGACGGCCTGACGGCGACGCAGAGCGCGGAGGTGACGGTCGAGGCGGCGAACCAGGCGCCTGAGGCCGTGGGGGCGATTCCTCCGCAGGCGATGACGGCCGGCGATGAAATGACCGTGGATGTGACTCCGTTCTTCAGCGACCCGGACGGGGACGAACTGACGTACACGGCGGAGTCGAGCGACGCGGCCGTGGTTGCGGTCAGCGTGTCGGGGAGCAGCCTGACGGTGACGGCGGTGGTGGCGGGGACGGCGACGGTGACGGTGACGGCCGCCGACCCGGGCGGCCTGATGGCGACGCAGAGCGCCGAGGTAACGGTCGAGGCGGCGAACCAGGCGCCCGAGGCGGTGGGGACGATTCCCTCGCAGTCGCTGACCGAGGGCGACGAAGTGACCGTCGATGTGTCCTCCTTCTTCAGCGATCCGGACGGGGACGAACTGACGTACACGGCGGAGTCGAGCGACGCGGCCGTGGTCGCCGTCAGCCTGTCGGGCAGCAGCCTGACGGTTACGGCGGTGGCGGTGGGTACGGCGACGGTGACGGTTACGGCGGCGGACCCGGAGGGCCTGACCGCGACGCAGAGCGCGGCAGTGGCCGTCGGGCAGGCCAACCAGGCGCCTGAGGCGCTGGGGTCGATTCCCGCGCAGACGATGACCGAGGGCGACGCCGTGACCCTGGACGTGTCCTCCTTCTTCAGCGACCCGGAAGGAGAGGAACTGACGTACACGGCGGAGTCGAGCGACGCGGACGCGGTCACCGCCGGCATGGAGGGCAGCAGCCTGACGGTAACGGCGGTGGCGGTGGGTACGGCGACGGTGACGGTGACGGCGGCGGACCCGGAGGGCCTGACCGCGGCGCAGAGCGCGGAGGTGACCGTGGAGGCGCCCAACCAGGCGCCCGAGGCGGTGGGGGCGATTCCGGCGCGGGCGATGACGGAGGGCGACGAAGTGGTCGTGGATGTGTCCCCATTCTTCAGCGATCCGGACGGGGACGAACTGACCTACACGGCGGAGTCGAGCGACGCGGCCGTGGTTGCCGCGAGCGTCGAGGGCAGCAGCCTGACGGTGACGGCGGTGTCGGTGGGGACGGCGACGGTGACGGTGACGGCCGCCGACCCGGAGGGCCTGACCGCGGCGCAGAGCGCGGAGGTGACCGTGGAGGCGGCCACCAGGCGCCCGAGGCGGTGGGGGCGATTCCGGCGCGGGCGATGACCGAGGGCGACGAAGTGGTGGTGGATGTGTCTTCGTTCTTCAGCGACCCGGACGGGGACGAACTGACGTACACGGCGGAGTCGAGCGACGCGGCCGTGGTCGCCGTCGGCGTCGAAGGAAGCAGCGTGACGGTCACGGCGGTGGCGGAAGGATCCGCGACGGTGACGGTGACGGCGGCCGATCCCGATGGCCTGACCGCGACCCAGAGCGCGGACGTGATGGTCGAAGCCCGCACCGGATTCCGGGATGACTTCGACTCGGACGCCAGCCTGGACGATTGGGAGATCAGCAACGGCGAAGCCGAGATAGAGGATGGCCTTCTCCGCGTGATCAACAATACCGCCTATCTGTTGGGGATCGCGGAACGCGAGGTCGACCCCATACTGACTGACTGGACGATCCGGGTCAGGATGGGCCGAGCCGCAGACGACGGAACGGTGCGGGTGTATTGGTTCACGGAAGACGATGATTTCCCTGCCTATGGTGTCAGCCTGGGGCCCGCCGATGAGGACAACTACAGGTTCCTCCAGTTTGACGCGACCGTGGCCGAGCCAACGTGGTTCTTCTTCGGGAGTCTGAGCGGTGACTCGGACGCCGTCCGGGACGGACCAGGTGAGTTCACGGACCTCACGATCGGAAAGGACGGCGAAGAGATCTTCCTGGCGGCGGGAGACACGGAACTCTGGAGATTTACGCCGACTAGCGACCCATCCCCCAATTCGCTGCGCAGGGTGAGCAGTATCTGGTTGGCGGGTGTGGGCGACGGCGGCTCAACACAGCTCTTCGATTGGATCGACGTGACCGGTACGGAGAGCGGCGCGGACATGTCGGACGGGGCGGGAGCCGCCCGAAGAATCGATCTCGTGCGCGACGCCCTTGAGGCTTCCGCTCGGAATCCGATCCGGCGGGACAGCCCTGCCGGAACCCGCAGAAACAGGAACGAACGCTAAGGCCGGAACTTTGACGCCACCTCTGTAGCTGGAGCCAGGACGTAGCCCGGCTGCAGAGGGTTGGGTCGCGGAAGCGACTTCACGGACTGGCGGCGGCCGCGGTTGTGTGGGCCGCCGCCTGCGGAGACGCGGAGCCGGACGTTACCGGTCCGACTCCCGTGCGAAACCGGGCGCCGCAGGCGGTAGGGACGATCCCCGAGCAGACGCTGTCCGTCGGGGAAGCGGCAACGGTGGAGCTGTCGTCCTACTTCAGCGACCCGGATGGCGACGCCCTCTCCTACACGGCGGCTTCATCCAACGCCGCAGTCGCCGGAGTTTCGGTGTCGGGCAGTTCCGTGGTGGTCACCGCGTTCGCCAGGGGCGCGGTGACCGTCACGGTGACGGCCCGCGATCCACAGGGTCTGCTCGCGCAGCAGCGTTTCCAGCTGACGGTGCCGAACCGGGCGCCGGAGGCGGCGGACGCGATCCCCGCCCGGACCGTGTTCGCGGGCCAGACGGCTTCCGTGGACGCGTCCGCCTACTTTCGTGACCCGGACGGCGACCCGCTCACCTACACGGCGGTGTCGTCGAATCCCGAGGTGGCGACGGCCACGGTCGCCGCGGCGACGATCACGATCCGGGCCGTGACCTCGGGCGTTGCGACCATCACGGTGAGCGCGAGCGATCCGGAGGGGGGCGCGGCTCAGCAGACGGTTCAGGTGATCGTGCCGAACCGGGAGCCGCAGGCGGTGGGGACGATCCCCGAGCAGACGCTGTCGGTCGGGGAGACGGCGATGGTGAACGTATCGTCCTACTTCAGCGACCCGGACGGCGACACCCTCTCCTACACGGCGGCTTCTTCGAACGCCGGAGTCGCCGGAGTTTCGGTGTCAGGCAGTTCCGTGGTGGTCAGCGCGCTCACGAGAGGCGTCGTGACCGTCACCGTGACGGCGCACGATCCACGGGGGCTGGCCGCGCAGCAGCGTTTCCAGCTGACGGTGCCGAACCGGGCGCCCGAGGCGGTGGACGCGATCCCCGCCCAGACCGTGTTCGCGGGCCAGACGGCATCGGTGGACGCGTCCATCTACTTTCGTGACCCGGACGGCGACCCGCTCACCTACACGGCGACCTCGTCGAATCCCGAGGTGGCGACGGCCACGGTCGCGGCGGCGATGATAACGATTCGAGCCGTAGCCTCGGGCGTTGCGGTCGTTACGGTGAGCGCGAGCGATCCGGATGGCGGCGCGGCGCGGCAGACGGTTCAGGTGACGGTGCCGAACCGTGCGCCCGAGGCGGTGGGAGCGATCCCCGAGCGGACGCTGTCGGTCGGGGAAACGGGCACGGTGGACGTCTCTTCCTATTTCAGCGACCCTGACGGCGACACCCTTTCCTACACGGCGGCGTCATCGAACGCCGGGGTCGCCGAGGCCTCGGTGTCGGGCAGTTCCGTCGTGATCACCGCGCTCGCGAGAGGCGTCGTGACCGTCACCGTGACGGCGCACGATCCACGGGGGCTGGCCGCGCAGCAGCGTTTCCAGCTGACGGTGCCGAACCGGGTGCCCGAGGCGGTGGACGCGATCCCCGCCCAGACAGTGTTCGCGGGCCAGGCGGCATCCGTGGACGCGTCCCTCTACTTCCGCGACCCGGACGGGGACCCGCTCACGTACACGGCGATGTCGTCGAATGCCGAGGTCGCGACGGCCACGGTCGCGGCGGCGACGGTAACGATTCGAGCCATAGCCTCGGGCGTTGCGACCGTCACGGTGAACGCAAGCGATCCTGCTGGCGGTGCGGCGCAGCAGACGGTTCAGGTGGCGGTGCCGAACCGGGCGCCGGAAGCGGTGGGCGAGATCCCCGCTCGGACCGTGTCCGCCGGGGAGACGGCGGCGGTGGACATGTCTCCGTACTTCAGCGACCCGGACGGGGACGAACTCTCGTACACGGCGGCATCATCGAACGCCGGGGTCGTCGTCGCCGAGGTGTCGGGCGATTCCGTTGTGGTCACCTCGCTCGCGAGGGGCGTGGCGACCGTTACGGTAACGGCGCGCGATCCACGGGGTCTGGCCGCGCAGCAGCGCTTCCAGGTGACCGTCGCGAACCGGGCGCCCGAGGCGGTAGGCGAGATTCCCGCGCAGGCTGTGTCCGCGGGCGAGACGGCGACGGTGGATGTGTCTCCGTATTTCCGCGAACCGGACGGGGACGCCCTTTCCTACACCGCGTCCTCATCGAACGCCGGGGTTGCCCGGGCCGAGGTGTCCGGCAGTTCGGTCGTGGTCAGCGCGCTCGCGGGGGGCATGGCGACCGTCACGGTGACGGCACGCGATCCGGGAGGCCTGAGCGTCTCGTCCTCGTTCGGCGTCAGCGTCTCCGAACAGCGATTCCAGATCGAACTCGTGTTCGCCACCTCCATGACCCGGGCCCAGAGGGCGGCCTTCGTGCGGGCGGCCGAGCGCTGGATGACAGTCCTGGCTCCGACGGAACTCCCCGACGCGCGGGTCAACCGAACCCTGGATTGCGATGACGATCCGAGATTCGAGCGATATGTGGAGACGATCGACGACCTCATGATCATAGCGGCGGTTGCCGAGATCGATGGTCCGGGTGGGACCTTGGCACAAGCCGGCTGGTGCTGGGCGCGGAGTGGGACCCTGTTGCCCTTCTATGGCCTCATGGAGTTCGACGTGGCCGACCTCGAATTGCTCGAGCGACGCGGCACCCTGGAGGACGTGGTCCTTCACGAAATGGGGCACGTGCTGGGGATCGGCACGATCTGGAGTCGTCTGGGGCTGCTCCGCGACCCGGCCTCGGAGACGGAGGCCCCGGATACTCACTTCACGGGCCCGCTGGCCATCGAAGCGTTCGACGAGGCGGGCGGCACGGGATATCGAGGCGCCAAGGTGCCGGTGGAGAACATGGGCGGCCCGGGATCGCGCAACGCGCATTGGCGAGAAACGGTCCTGAGGACGGAACTCATGACCCCCAGCGTAAGGATAGGGGGTTCCAGTCCGTTGAGTGCGATTACCATCCAGTCGCTGGCGGACCTCGGCTACTCGGTCGATACGACGGTGGCCGACCCTTACCGGATTCCCGACGCCGACGCCGCGAGGGACATCGATCCAGGCCGGCTGATTCCGTACGGTGACGACATCTGGAGAGGTCCCGTCGTCATCGTCGACCCGGACGGACGGATCGTGCGCGTGATCCCGGGTTCGAACAGCGGCGATCGCCGCAGGTTCTAGCGGTGGTAGTTGGGCGTCGGCCCCCTGAGCCGCCGCGCCCAGACCCCGCTTCCGTTTCTCTTCCCCCCTCTCCTTTATCCCCCCTATTTCGGGGGGCGCGACGCGACCCTACCTTGACGAATTCCGGTCCCGTCCGGGGACCGGAGCGCTAATGACTCGAGGGGGATGCATACATGGGCAGCAAGGGGATCGTAACCGCACGGCGTTTTCGGCCACAGCCGAGAGTACTCGGCGCGTCGTTGTTCTTGGCGGCTCTCGCGGGGATTTCCTCGTGCGGAGGAGACGGGACAACGGACCCGCCACCCCCGCCGCCACCACCGCCACCGGTGGCACCGGTGGCGGTCGGCTCGATCCCGGCGCAGGTCCTCACAGCGGGACAGGCCGTCACGGTGGATGTGACCCCCTTCTTCAGCGATCCGGATGGGGGGACCCTGACGTACACCGCCACCTCGTCGGACGACGGCGTGGTGTCTGTCTCGCTGTCGGGGAGCAACCTGACGGTGACGGCGGTGGCGGCGGGGACGGCGACGGTGACGGTGACGGCGACCGACCCCGACGGCCTCACCGCGACGCAGACCGCGGGAGTGACGGTGGAGGCGGCCAACCAGGCGCCTGAGGCCGTGGGGGCGATTCCTCCGCGGACGATGACGGCCGGCCAGACGGTGACGGTGGACGTGTCTTCCTTCTTCAGCGATCCGGACGGGGACGAACTGACGTACACGGTCGAGTCGAGCGACGCGGACGTGCTGACCGCGAGCATGTCCGGGAGCAGCCTGACGGCAACGGCGGTGGCGGCGGGGACGGCGACGGTGACGGTGACGGCGGCCGACCCGGACGGCCTGACGGCTATGCAGAGCGTGGAGGTGACGGTCGAGGCGGCGAATCAGGCGCCGGAGGCCGTGGGGGCGATTCCTCCGCAGGCGATGACGGCCGGCGACGAAGTGACCGTGGATGTGACCTCCTTCTTCAGCGATCCGGACGGGGACGAGCTGACGTACACGGCGGAGTCGAGCGACGCGGCCGTGGTTGCGGTCAGCGTGTCGGGGAGCAGCCTGACGGTGACGGCGGTGGCGGCGGGGACGGCGACGGTGACGGTGACGGCGGCCGACCCGGACGGCCTGACGGCGACGCAGAGCGCGGAGGTGACGGTCGAGGCGGCGAACCAGGCGCCTGAGGCCGTGGGGGCGATTCCTCCGCAGGCGATGACGGCCGGCGATGAAATGACCGTGGATGTGACTCCGTTCTTCAGCGACCCGGACGGGGACGAACTGACGTACACGGCGGAGTCGAGCGACGCGGCCGTGGTTGCGGTCAGCGTGTCGGGGAGCAGCCTGACGGTGACGGCGGTGGTGGCGGGGACGGCGACGGTGACGGTGACGGCCGCCGACCCGGGCGGCCTGATGGCGACGCAGAGCGCCGAGGTAACGGTCGAGGCGGCGAACCAGGCGCCCGAGGCGGTGGGGACGATTCCCTCGCAGTCGCTGACCGAGGGCGACGAAGTGACCGTCGATGTGTCCTCCTTCTTCAGCGATCCGGACGGGGACGAACTGACGTACACGGCGGAGTCGAGCGACGCGGCCGTGGTCGCCGTCAGCCTGTCGGGCAGCAGCCTGACGGTTACGGCGGTGGCGGTGGGTACGGCGACGGTGACGGTTACGGCGGCGGACCCGGAGGGCCTGACCGCGACGCAGAGCGCGGCAGTGGCCGTCGGGCAGGCCAACCAGGCGCCTGAGGCGCTGGGGTCGATTCCCGCGCAGACGATGACCGAGGGCGACGCCGTGACCCTGGACGTGTCCTCCTTCTTCAGCGACCCGGAAGGAGAGGAACTGACGTACACGGCGGAGTCGAGCGACGCGGACGCGGTCACCGCCGGCATGGAGGGCAGCAGCCTGACGGTAACGGCGGTGGCGGTGGGTACGGCGACGGTGACGGTGACGGCGGCGGACCCGGAGGGCCTGACCGCGGCGCAGAGCGCGGAGGTGACCGTGGAGGCGCCCAACCAGGCGCCCGAGGCGGTGGGGGCGATTCCGGCGCGGGCGATGACGGAGGGCGACGAAGTGGTCGTGGATGTGTCCCCATTCTTCAGCGATCCGGACGGGGACGAACTGACCTACACGGCGGAGTCGAGCGACGCGGCCGTGGTTGCCGCGAGCGTCGAGGGCAGCAGCCTGACGGTGACGGCGGTGTCGGTGGGGACGGCGACGGTGACGGTGACGGCCGCCGACCCGGAGGGCCTGACCGCGGCGCAGAGCGCGGAGGTGACCGTGGAGGCGGCCAACCAGGCGCCCGAGGCGGTGGGGGCGATTCCGGCGCGGGCGATGACCGAGGGCGACGAAGTGGTGGTGGATGTGTCTTCGTTCTTCAGCGACCCGGACGGGGACGAACTGACGTACACGGCGGAGTCGAGCGACGCGGCCGTGGTCGCCGTCGGCGTCGAAGGAAGCAGCGTGACGGTCACGGCGGTGGCGGAAGGATCCGCGACGGTGACGGTGACGGCGGCCGATCCCGATGGCCTGACCGCGACCCAGAGCGCGGACGTGATGGTCGAAGCCCGCACCGGATTCCGGGATGACTTCGACTCGGATGCCAGCCTGGACGATTGGACACTCTACAGCACCGCCGCGGAGGTGGTCGACGGGGTTCTACACTTGACCGGCACGGACGACAGACTCATTGGAACTGCAGATCGCGTGCTCGAAACCCCGGTGACGGAGTGGGCGCTCGGCACGAGAATGGCCCGGACCGCGGCCGACGAACTCGGGTTGGTGTATTGGGTAACCGGCCACGACCGATTCTCCCGCTTCAGGTTGGCGACTGGGGCCTTCAGCGATGGCGACAACTGGAAGCTGGGTTTCCGTGAGGAGCCATCCCGGGACTACTTCACGATCGGCCGGTTTCACGGCAACTCGGATGCCATCGCCGAAGAGGCGGGGGAATTCATGGACATTACTTTCTCGAGCCAGAACGGAGAATTCGTCCTTGTCGTGGGAGACACGGAGTTGTTCAGACTGGCAACCTCCGGAACCATCGATGGCGTTCCGGTGAGCGACTTCGTCGGCCGCGTGGAGGAAGTTTGGCTCGGGGTGGGTAGCGACGAGACCTCGCTCTTCGATTGGGTGGATTTGGCCGGTACCGAGATCGGCGGACGGATGGCGGATAGGCCGGAGGCGCCGGGAATCGGCTCTCTGCGTCGTACGAAAGACCTGGATCCGGCGCCGCTGGATATCCCGACCGAAGCCATCTCACTCAAGAAGGGCCGCTAACCGGGAATGGAGCGCTCCCGTCCACGCCACGGCGGGAGCGCGTCCCCTCTGCGAGGCGTGCGGTTCTCCTCGCGGAGACGAGCACGGGGCCTGATGGCGGTCGCCGTCGTGTGGGCCGCCGCCTGCGGAGACGCGGACCCGGACGTCACGGGTCCGACTCCCGTGCGAAACCGGGCGCCGCAGGCGGTAGGGACGATCCCCGAGCAGACGCCGTCCGTCGGGGAAGCGGCAACGGTGGAGCTGTCGTCCTACTTCAGCGACCCGGATGGCGACGCCCTCTCCTACACGGCGGCTTCATCCAACGCCGGGGTCGCCGGAGTTTCGGTGTCGGGCAGTTCCGTGGTGGTCACCGCGTTCGCCAGGGGCGCGGCGACCGTCACGGTGACGGCCCGCGACCCCCAGGGTCTGGTCGCGCAGCAGCGCTTCCAGGTGACGGTGCCGAACCGGGCGCCGGAGGCGGTGGACGCGATCCCCGCCCGGACCGTGTTCGCGGGCCAGACGGCATCCGTGGACGCGTCCGCCTACTTCCGTGACCCGGACGGCGACCCGCTCACCTACACGGCGACTTCGTCGAATCCCGAGGTGGCGACGACCACGGTCGCCGCGGCGACGATCACGATCCGGGCCGTGACCTCGGGCGTTGCGACCATCACGGTGAGCGCGAGCGATCCGGAGGGGGGCGCGGCTCAGCAGACGGTTCAGGTGATCGTGCCGAACCGGGAGCCGCAGGCGGTGGGGACGATCCCCGAGCGGACGCTGTCCGTCGGGGAAACGGCGACGGTGGACCTGTCGTCCTACTTCAGCGACCCGGACGGCGACACCCTCTCCTACACGGCGGCTTCTTCGAACGCCGGAGTCGCCGGAGTTTCGGTGTCAGGCAGTTCCGTGGTGGTCAGCGCGCTCGCGAGAGGCGTCGTGACCGTCACCGTGACGGCGCACGATCCACGGGGGCTGGGCGCGCAGCAGCGCTTCCAGCTTACGGTGCCGAACCAGGCGCCCGAGGCGGTGGACGCGATCCCCGCCCAGACCGTGTTCGCGGGCCGGACGGCATCGGTGGACGCGTCCATCTACTTCCGCGACCCGGACGGCGACCCGCTCACCTACACGGCGACCTCGTCGAATCCCGAGGTGGCGACGGCCACGGTCGCGGCGGCGATGATAACGATTCGAGCCGTAGCCTCGGGCGTTGCGGTCGTTACGGTGAGCGCGAGCGATCCGGATGGCGGCGCGGCGCGGCAGACGGTTCAGGTGACGGTGCCGAACCGTGCGCCCGAGGCGGTGGGAGCGATCCCCGAGCGGACGCTGTCGGTCGGGGAAACGGGCACGGTGGACGTCTCTTCCTATTTCAGCGACCCTGACGGCGACACCCTTTCCTACACGGCGGCGTCATCGAACGCCGGGGTCGCCGAGGCCTCGGTGTCGGGCAGTTCCGTCGTGATCACCGCGCTCGCGAGAGGCGTCGTGACCGTCACCGTGACGGCGCACGATCCACGGGGGCTGGCCGCGCAGCAGCGTTTCCAGCTGACGGTGCCGAACCGGGTGCCCGAGGCGGTGGACGCGATCCCCGCCCAGACAGTGTTCGCGGGCCAGGCGGCATCCGTGGACGCGTCCCTCTACTTCCGCGACCCGGACGGGGACCCGCTCACGTACACGGCGATGTCGTCGAATGCCGAGGTCGCGACGGCCACGGTCGCGGCGGCGACGGTAACGATTCGAGCCATAGCCTCGGGCGTTGCGACCGTCACGGTGAACGCAAGCGATCCTGCTGGCGGTGCGGCGCAGCAGACGGTTCAGGTGGCGGTGCCGAACCGGGCGCCGGAAGCGGTGGGCGAGATCCCCGCTCGGACCGTGTCCGCCGGGGAGACGGCGGCGGTGGACATGTCTCCGTACTTCAGCGACCCGGACGGGGACGAACTCTCGTACACGGCGGCATCATCGAACGCCGGGGTCGTCGTCGCCGAGGTGTCGGGCGATTCCGTTGTGGTCACCTCGCTCGCGAGGGGCGTGGCGACCGTTACGGTAACGGCGCGCGATCCACGGGGTCTGGCCGCGCAGCAGCGCTTCCAGGTGACCGTCGCGAACCGGGCGCCCGAGGCGGTAGGCGAGATTCCCGCGCAGGCTGTGTCCGCGGGCGAGACGGCGACGGTGGATGTGTCTCCGTATTTCCGCGAACCGGACGGGGACGCCCTTTCCTACACCGCGTCCTCATCGAACGCCGGGGTTGCCCGGGCCGAGGTGTCCGGCAGTTCGGTCGTGGTCAGCGCGCTCGCGGGGGGCATGGCGACCGTCACCGTGACGGCGCGCGACCCGCGGGGTCTGGCCGCGCAGCAGCGCTTCGAGGTGACGGTGCCGAGCCGGGCGCCCGAGGCGGTGGGCGCGATCCCCGCGCAGGCGGTCCCCATCGGCGGGACGGCGACGGTGGACCTGTCTCCGTACTTCAGCGACCCGGATGGAGACGAACTTTCCTACGATGCGGCTTCATCGAACACCGAGGTCGTCGAGGTCTCCGTGACCGGCAGTTCCGTTGTGGTCGCGGCGCGCGCGCGCCGCGTTGCGACCGTCACGGTGACGGCACGCGATCCGGGAGGCCTGAGCGTCTCGTCCTCGTTCGGCGTCAGCGTCTCCGAACAGCGATTCCAGATCGAACTCGTGTTCGCCACCTCCATGACCCGGGCCCAGAGGGCGGCCTTCGTGCGGGCGGCCGAGCGCTGGATGACAGTCCTGGCTCCGACGGAACTCCCCGACGCGCGGGTCAACCGAACCCTGGATTGCGATGACGATCCGAGATTCGAGCGATATGTGGAGACGATCGACGACCTCATGATCATAGCGGCGGTTGCCGAGATCGATGGTCCGGGTGGGACCCTGGCACAAGCCGGCTGGTGCTGGGCGCGGAGTGGGACCCTGTTGCCCTTCTATGGCCTCATGGAGTTCGACGTGGCCGACCTCGAATTGCTCGAGCGACGCGGCACCCTGGACGACGTGGTCCTTCACGAAATGGGGCACGTGCTGGGGATCGGCACGATCTGGAGTCGTCTGGGGCTGCTCCGCGACCCGGCCTCGGAGACGGAGGCCCCGGATACTCACTTCACGGGCCCGCTGGCCATCGAAGCGTTCGACGAGGCGGGCGGCACGGGATATCGAGGCGCCAAGGTGCCGGTGGAGAACATGGGCGGCCCGGGATCGCGCAACGCGCATTGGCGAGAAACGGTCCTGAGGACGGAACTCATGACCCCCAGCGTAAGGATAGGGGGTTCCAGTCCGTTGAGTGCGATTACCATCCAGTCGCTGGCGGACCTCGGCTACTCGGTCGATACGACGGTGGCCGACCCTTACCGGATTCCCGACGCCGACGCCGCGAGGGACATCGATCCAGGCCGGCTGATTCCGTACGGTGACGACATCTGGAGAGGTCCCGTCGTCATCGTCGACCCGGACGGACGGATCGTGCGCGTGATCCCGGGTTCGAACAGCGGCGATCGCCGCCGGTTCTAGCGGTTGTAGCTGGGCGTCGGCCCGCGAAGCCGCGCCCAGACCGCCTCACAGCCCGCGAGCACCTCTGCGCTGAGCGGTGGAGCCTCGAACGCGGCGAGGTTCTCCTCGAGGTGCTCGATTCGGGAGGCGCCGAGGATGATGCAGTCCGCCCCGTCCCGCGCGCGCAGCCAGCCCAGCGCCAGTTGTACCGGAGTGAGGCCCGCGTCGCCCGCGATCCCCTCGACCTCGGTCACGGCGTGGAAGTACTCGTCGTGCCAGAAGCGGTCCAGGTACATCCGGTTACCGTCGAACCGCGTGCCGGGTAGCGGTGCCTCGGGGCTCTGCTTGCCGGTGAGAAGTCCTCCCGCGAGCGGATTGTAGACGACGTTCGAGATCCCGTAGCGCTTCGTGAAGGGGAGGTATTCCTGCTCGATCCCGCGCGCCGCGAGGTTGTACATCGGCTGCGCGATCCACGGCTTCGCCCAGTCCTCCCGCTCGCAGATCGCGAACATCTCGCACATCTGCCACGCGCTGTAGTTCGAGGTCGCGGGATAGCGGATCAGTCCCTCTACCCGCAGTTCCTCGAGCGCGGCGAGACTTTCATCCATGGGCACGTCATAGTCGGGAAGGTGCAGATAATAGATGTCCAGATAGTCGGTCTTCAGCCGTCGCAGCGAGGCCTCGATCCCGCGCCGGATGGCGTCGCGCGACAGTCCGGTGTATTCGACGGGATCTCCCATCGGGTTCCGGACCTTGCTCGCGAGGACGATGTCCCGTCGCCGGTCTCCGAGGACTTCTCCGAGCACCTCCTCCGACCGACCGCCGTTGTAGACGTTCGCGGTGTCGAAGAAGTCCACGCCGCGCTCGAGGCACAGGTCGACCATCGCGCGAGCGCTGTCGACATCCGTCTGGGAGCCGAACGTCATCGTCCCCATGCATGCGCGGGACACTTCCAGGTCTGTGTTGGCGATTCTCCGTCTCTCCACGCGGCGTTCGTCTCCTCTGAGGGCGTGCGGGCGTGCGGGCGCCCCACTATACGAGGCGCGTACCGGTGCGAGCGAGCGCTTCCGTCTCCCGCCGCCATCCCCTTGAAACCTGCCCCCCGCCGTGCGAATCTCCGCGGGACAACGGTGGCGACGCGGGGGGCGGGCTCCCGGAAGGGCTGCATGACCCGAACGCGAGACGGAACTCATGGCCACACGCCCGGCCCAGACCCGGACGCTGCAGGAACTCGCCTCGGACGCGGCCGCGCGGTACACGGCCGCGAATCCCCTGAGCCAGGCCAGCTTCGAGCGCTCGACGGAGTTCCTTCCGGGGGCGGACACCCGCACCGTCAACCACTTCGCACCTTTTCCCGCCACGATCGTGCGGGGGGAGGGGGCGCCCGGCTGTTCGACCTCGACGGGCACGCGTACCTGGACTTCCTGAACGACTATACGGCGGGCCTCTACGGGCACTCGAATCCCGCCATCCAGGCCGCCATCGCGGAGGCGGCGAAGAACGGCCTCACGCTCGGCGGCCCGACCCCGAACCAGCAGGAGTTCGCGGAACTCATCTGCGGGCGCTTCCCGTCCGTCGACCGCGTGCGGTTCACGAACTCGGGGACGGAATCGAACCTCATGGCCGTCAGCCTCGCACGCGCGGTCAGGGGCCGGGACAAGGTTCTCGTGTTCGAGGGCGGGTACCACGGCGGTCCGCTGAGCTTCATGGGGCCGGATCGGCGTCTCAACCTTCCGTTCCAGTGGATCGTGGGGGAGTACAACGACGCGGAGTCGGCGCGGTCGCTGATCCATGCGCACGCCGACGAACTCGCGTGCGTCCTCGTCGAGCCCATGCTGGCCGGCGGTGGCTGCATCCCGGGGACCCGCGTGTTCCTGAGCGCGCTCCGGGACGCGACGGAACGCAGCGGTGCGCTGCTGATCTTCGATGAGGTGCAGACCTCGGGGCTGGCTCCGGGTGGACTTCAGGAGGCGCTCGGCATCCACGCCGACCTCACTACGTTCGGCAAGTACCTCGGCGGCGGGGCCTCTTTCGGAGCGTTCGGGGGGCGCGCGGATCTCATGGACCGGTTCGACCCGCGCCGCCCGGATCACTTCAGCCACCACGGGACGCACAACAACAACGCGGTCACCATGGCCGCGGGACTCGTCGGGCTGCGCGACGTTTTCACACCCGCGGTCGTCCGCCGGCTGACCCAGCGCGGAGATGCCCTTCGAGCCGCCCTCAACGGCGTCGCGGCACGGCTGGACGCCCCGGCCCAGGTGACGGGCCGCGGTTCGATCATGACCGTCCACTTCCAGCGCGAGCCGGTCCGCTGCCGCGCCGATACGGCCGCCACACCGCAGGCCGCCCTCGACCTCTTCCACCTCGAGATGCTGCTCGCCGGGTTCTGGGTCGCGCGCCGCGGCTTCACCACGGTCTCTCTCGCGCACGACGACGAGGACTGCGACGCGTTCGTCTCGGAGTTCGAAGCGTTCCTCGAACGGCACGCCGCCGCGATCGACGACGCCATCGCGTGACCCGGGCGCGCCATAGGTCGTCCTTGCCGTAAGCCGTATTCGCCCCTGGTCGTCCCGCCACGGCTCCAGGCAGCGAAAGGGACGCGGCGGAACTTGCTGGCGACACCCGGCGTAATGGAGCCGAAGGACCGCCGCGTCGTCATCGCGACGAAACAGGTTTCCCGATTCCGGAGCGCGGATGGTCATGGATCAGGTGATTTCCCGCAAAGCAGTTCGTCTGCGATTCGCGGCGCGGGGCGTGGCCCTCGCTTCGCTGGTACTGATGGCCGTTGCCCGCCCCGTCGCGGGTCAGGAACAGGCGGACTGCGACGGCCGGGCGTCGCTTCACATCCTCGTCACGGAGGAGTCGGGCCTGCTGCAGCTACCAGGCGCAACGGTGATGCTCCAATGGAGCGATGTGGTGCTCCGGCCGATACGCCAGCCGGCCGGAGCCGACGGGAGCTTCTCTCTCTGCATCCCCGAAGACGCGCAGGCCGCCACGGTGTGGGCGGAGTTCGGCGACGACTCGAGTGAAGAAGCGGTCGTGACCTTCGAACCCGGCACGGCGCAACAGGTCCACCTCCGCGTCCTGTTCGGGGAAGCGGAGCCGGGAAGGATCGTCGGCCGCGTTCTCGACGTGGCGACCGACCGGCCGGTGGCCACGGCCGCCCTCTCCATCGCCGGACGGGCGCAGGAGGTCCAGAGCGACCGTCAGGGCCGGTTCGCGCTCGCCGGCGTGCCCGCCGGAAATCACCAGATCGAGGTGCGGCGGATCGGCTACGCCCCCCTCCGATACCCCGTGACGGTGACCCGCGGCCTCACCACGGAACTTGAGATCGGCGTCGTGCCCGCACCCACGGAGATGGAGCCGCTCGTGGTCACCGCCGTCAGGCCGCGACGCCTCGAGATCGAGGGGTTCTACGAGCGCAAGTACTTCGGCGAACTGCTCAGCGGCGGCACGTTCTTCACGCTGGAGGACATCGACCGCCGGCGCCCCCTCCGGATCACCCACATGCTCGCCGACGCGCCCGGGATCCGACTCCGGTGCCCCGGCTCGGGCCGGCGTGGCTGCTGGGTCGAGAGTTCGAGGGCCGCGGCGGGCTTCACCTCCGGCGGCTGCGAACTCAGGGCGTATCTGGACGGTTCTCCGATCTCGGTCCGGGATCTCGACTCGCTCGTGCTGCCGGTGGAGATCGCCGGCATCGAGGTGTACCAGGGTGCGGCCGAGCTGCCGCCCGAGTTCGGGGGCTACGACGCGCGCTGCGGCGCCGTCGTGATCTGGACCAAATAGCAGCCCGTGGCGGTGCGGGGTTTCGCTACGCGCCGCCAGCCTCGACTCACCTCACGGGGACGTGCTTCTCGAGCATGCGGCGGCGCACGACGCCGCCGTAGACGTTCCCCTCCGAGTCCACGCCCACGGCCTCGGCGCCGCTGTGCTCCTCGGTCATCGACTCGATGTCCTCGATGAAGTACGAGATGGAGCCGTCGCGCGCGCTCCCGATGCGGATCCCCTTCTTCCAGCCGGGGTTGTCGGGGCCCCAGCTCTCGGAGTCGGCGACGTAGATCGTGTCGTCCTCGTCGATGAAGATCCCGCTCGGGCGGCTGAACTGCCGCCACTCCTCGAGGAACGTCCCGTCCTCCTGGAAGATCTGGATCCGGTTGTTCGCCCGATCCCCGATGAAGATCCGTCCCTGAGAGTCCCGGGCGATGGCGTGCGGCGTCCGGAACTGGCCGGGGCCCGAGCCGGGGCCGCCCCACGCGTCGATGAACTCGCCCTCGGGGCTGAAGCGGACCACGCGGTCGTTGCCCTCCCCGTGGCCCTCGGTGACGAGGAAGTCTCCCCCGGGGAGGACGAGGACATCCGTCGGCTGGTTGAAGACATCCGGGCCCTTGCCCGCCTCGCCGGCCTGTCCGAGCGTCAGCAGGAGTTCCCCATCCGCGCTGAACTTGAACACCTGGTGGCCGAGTTCCCCGTTCCCCCGCGCGTCCGTCGCCCAGACGTTCCCCTCGTAGTCCACGTGGAAGCCGTGGGGGTAGTTCAACAGGCCCGCGCCCCACGAGGCGAGCGCCCGGCCCGACATGTCGTACTTCACGATCGGGTCCTCGGGACGGTCCGCGCAGCTGTTCTCGAAGCAGCGGTGCATGACGTAGAGGTTGCCGTCGGGACCCTGCTCCACCCCCGTGACCTGGCCCCACTGCGTCGCGCCCGGGGGCAGTTCGGCCCACGGTTCGATGCGCTCGTAGGGGTTGGGCAGGTCGTTCACGGGCTCGACCCCGGCGTCCGCCTCCGGGCCGGGACCGCAAGCGCCAACGACCGCGACCAGCACCGTGAGGGCGACGGCCGCACCGATCCCGACCTCCGCGAACGTCCCCTGGAATCGCGTCATCCACCATCTCCCTGTTTCTCGTCTTCTGTCGGTCTGGGCCGGCCGCGCGAGCCCGGCCGGCCGCCGGTTCGGATCACGCCCTCCTGCGCGACGGAAGCCACCAGCTGACCGTCCCGGGTGAAGAACGTCCCCCGGGTGAACGCCCGCGCGCCGCTCGCGATCGGACTCACGGTCTCGTACAGCAGCCATTCATCAATCCGAAACGGGCGGTGGAACCAGATCGCGTGGTCGAGCGAGGCCCCCATCAGGTCACGATCGTAGAAGGTGCGGCCGTGCGGCAGAAGCGCCGCCCGCAGCAGCCCGTAGTCCGAAGCGTAGGCGAGCACGGCCTGATGTTCGAGCGGATCGTCCCCGAGGTCGCCCACGGCGCGAATCCAGGCGCACTTCATAGGGTCTGTAGGCACCGGCTCGAAGGGATCCATGGGCACGACTGGTCGCCGGTCGATCGGGCGGTCCTGCGTCAGAAGGTCTCGTCGCCCCTTCGGAATCCGGTCCGCGTGCCGACGGATGACGTCGAGCTGGGACTCCAGCTCTTCCGGCGGCGGCACGTCGGGCATCGTGGCCTGATGCGAGATGCCGTGTTCCTGCTTGTGAAACGAGGCGGACATGTTGAAGATCGCGCGCCCGTGCTGGATCGCCGTCACCCGCCGCGTCAGGAAACTGCGCCCGTCCCGCAGCCGGTCGACGAAGTAGACCACGGGGATGTCGAGATCGCCGGCGAGGATGAAGTAGCCGTGCAGCGAGTGCGCCTCGCGGTCCGGCGCGTCGATCGTCCGCCGCGCCGCGACGAGCGCCTGCGCGAGCACCTGCCCCCCGAACAGACGCCCGGACCCGATGTCGCGGTTCTGTCCCCGGTAGATGTTCTCCTCGATCGGCTCGAGGTCGAACAGCGCCACGAGGTCCTCGATTGTGTAGGGCATCAGCCCGTACTCTCGCGGGACCGGGGCGCTCCAGCCCGCCCGCGGCTCACCGGAACCCTTCCGGGGCCACGCGCCGCAGGGTGGCCTGCTCGAACGCGTAGGCGAGTTCGATGAGCCGCGGCTCGCTGCACGCCGACCCCGTGAACCCGACCCCGAACGGCGCGGGCCGGGCGTTGAAGCCATCGGGGAAGGGCCGCGTGGGCGCGTTGGCCACGAAACCGAACGGCACCACGATGTGCGGATACCGCGCCCGGGCGGCGAGCCCCGCCCCGCGGCTCCCCGGCGTGAAGATCGCGTCCAGATCGTATTCGGCCAGCACCGCGTCGATCCCTCGCGCCTGGCTGAGGAGCGAGTCCTTCGCCATGTCCACCGCGTTCCGCGCCCGGTCCGCCTCCACGTCCATCTCGTCGGAGATGTCGTAGCGCGACTGCTCGTATTTCATCGACCCCGCATCGCGGTGCGCGCGGTTCCATTCGCGAAGTTCGGTGAGCGTCGTCACGGGCGCCGACGGCCCGAGAGAGGCGAGCCATGCGTCGAAGTCCCGCTTCATCCCGTACTTGAAGTTCACGGAGCACCCCTCGTCCGCGCCCTTCGCCTGGTGTCCGCCGATGCACAGCGACCATGTGTTGAAGTTCCCGTCGGGATCCGGGTCGACGAAGCTCGGGATCTCGGCCGGATCCACGACGACGGCGCCCTCCGCCTCGAGCACCGCGACCGCCTCCGCCATGAGCGCGGCCGCCTCCTCGCCGAGTCCGCCGATCGACCGCCCCCCGACGTCCACCGGCTCGTGGTAGAAGGCCCGCGGGATCCCGATCCGCGCCCCCTCCAGCCCGTCGGCGTTCAGGAACGGCGTGTAGTCGCGCCCCGGTGGCGCCTCGCACCGCCCGGTGGCCGCATCGTTGGGGTCCGGTTCAGCCCCCTCCATGGCCCCGAGCATGATCGCCGCGTCCGTCACCGTTCGGGCCATCGGCCCCGCCATGTCGTGGTCGAGGGTGACGGGGGCCACGCCCCAGCGGCTGACCCGCGCCATCGTCGGCCGGATCCCCACCAGCATGTTCGCGTTCGAGGGGCTGATGATCGACCCGCCGGTGTCCGTGCCGACGTTCGCCGCCCAGAAGCTCGTGGCCGTCCCGATCCCCGAACTCGAGCCGCCCGTCGACAGGGCGGGGCGCCCGTCGTCGCGGCCCTCCCGCGGGTCGCGGCGCGGGTCGTACGGGTTGAGGCCGTAGCCGGTGAGCGCGTTGTAGTTGCCCGGCATCTGGTTCGGCGGCCCGGCCATGAAGTTCGCGAACTCGGTGAGCCCCGCCTTGGCGATGATGATCGCGCCCGCCTCGCGCAGGTTCGCCGTGAGCGTGGCCTCGTACGGCGGATAATAGCCCTCGAAGGCGAGCGAGCCCCCCGTCGTCGGGATGTGCGTCGTGTGGATGTTGTCCTTGAGGGCGACCGGAATCCCGTGCAGCGGCCCGCGCACGTTCCCCGCCGCGCGTTCGGCGTCGAGCGCCTCCGCCTCCTCGAGCGCGTTCGGGTTGATCGACACGGCCGCGTTCAGCTGCCACTCGTAGCGGGCGATCCGCGCCAGGTGCTCCATGACGAGCTGCCGCGACGTGAGCCGCCCGCTCTCCATCGCCGCCCGCATCTCCGGAATCGTCGCCTCGACCACATCGAACGGGGCTGCGTCCGCGGAGGGGGACTGGCAGCCGGCGAGGGCGGCCGCCAGCGCGACGATGGTCAACGAGACGCGTGGGGCCGGCTTCATGGGGTCCTCCGATGTCAGGGGATGTCCGGGACTCTGACGCGTACCTTCAACCTCGCCGTATAGTACGGAGCGTCCGCCGTCCGCCGCAGCCTCGACCCTGGGAGACCGCCGTGTTCAGCCAAGCCGCCCGCGACCGCCGCGCGACCGCCTCCGCGCTCTTCGCCCTCGCCGCCGTTAGCGGACCACCCATCCACGCCCAGGACCTCGACGCCCCTCGTCCGATCGACGCGTTCGACACGGTGTGGATCGAGGAGATGACGTGGATGGAGGTGCGGGACGCGCTTGCGGAGGGGATGACGACCGCGATCGTCGGCACGGGCGGCGTGGAACAGAACGGGCCCTACCTGGCGAGCGGCAAGCACAACTTCGTGCTCCAGGCCACAGCCGAGGCGATCGCGCGCGAACTCGGCGACGCGCTCGTCGCCCCCATCATCAAGCTCGTCCCGGAGGGGAGTATCGACCCCCCGAGCGGACACATGCGCTACCACGCGACGATCAGCGTCCGGCAGGAGACGTTCGAGGCCATGCTCACGGATGTGCTGGGTAGTCTCGCCGCGCACGGGTTCGAGAACCTCGTCCTCATCGGAGACAGCGGAGGGAACGTACGCGGGATGGAGAACGTGGCCGCCGCCCTCAACCGCGCCTGGGCCGACCGCCCGGCCCGCGTCCACTTCATCCCCGAATATTATACCGAAGACATTTACAGCTGCGACTTTCTGAAGGAAGAACTGGGGATCTTCCAGCAGCCCGACGAGTGCGTGGCCACCCGCAACGAGTACCACGACGACTACCACTATTCATCGATCATGGCGACGGTGGATCCGAACACGATCCGCGCGGATCAGCGGATGGACGCCGGACTCTTCTCGATCAACGGCGTCGACCTCTCACCGGTCGAGCGCATGATCGAAAACGGACGGAGGCTCGTGGACTACCGCGCCGACATCACCGCCCGCGCCATCCGCCGCGCCATCGGGGAAGCGGCCGGCGGGGGCGGTCGCGAACCCGACCGACCCTGGCCACCAACCGCTACTCCGGGGCGGAGGCTTGGCGCATGAAGCTGCCGACCCGCATCAGAGGGATGCCGTAGCTGCGCGCCTTCCGCGCCTTCCCGGATCCCGTCGCGAGGTCGAAAACGACCAGGAGATCGCACCCCTTCTTCGTGACGCTCGCAACCGGCTGCAATCCGGCTCGCGCGGCGCACCTCTGCGGGTAGTCCCTGGTGAGTGGGCGGCCCCGGTACGCCCCCGAACCGCTGAAACAGACGCGCGCGCCCAATGGCAGCCCGGTGAAGCGCGGCAGCTCGGTGGGAGAAGGGATGTCCGCATGCTCAATGTTCAGCGCGGCCGCGACCCGCTTCATGAGAAGATGTTCCGCCTCGACGTGAGCTGCGGACAGTCCCAGGTCCTCCGCCAGCCGGGCCATCTCCTCGCGCTCCGCCGGTGTGATCTCGTGGTCGTCCAACACCCAATCGAGCGCGTCCAGATAGGCGACGATGGCCTCGTCGCAGTACGGGTATCTGGCCTGCGACACCATACGCACCATGCCGCTGTCCTCCTCCCCTGCGGGTGGCCTGCGCAGCGTCCTGGGGTTGGGCGCGCCGTCGATATAGCCGATGCGGCACGGGACGGTGCCCCCCGGGCGGCCGCATCCGTCCTCCGGATGAAGCGTCCGCAGCAGCTCGGCCGTGGCCCGGGCGTCGGCCAGCGCACGGTGCGCCTGCGAGAGCGGAATCCCATGGCGGCGGCACGCCAAGCCCAGCTTCTCGGACATCATCCTCAACGTGCAATGTCCCGTCCCGGTGGAGAACGTCGTTCCGAGCCGGTTGAACTCCTGGTCCAGCATCCTTGCGTCGAAGGAGAGATTGTGCGCGACGAGGACGGTGCCGTGCAGCCGGCGCGCAAGGGTGGCGGCGATCTCCCCAAAGGTCGGCGCGGCCTCGACCATGGTCGGCGTGACGCGATGGATGTCGGTTGGGCCCACGTCGCTCCGGGTTGAGGAGGGTGTCGAACTCGTCCACGACGTTACCCGCTTCCGTGTCCATCTGGACGACCGCGATCTCCACCAGCCGGTCATACCGGCCGAAGCCCGTCGTCTCGCAATCGACGACCGAGATCATCGGTTGCGGTTCCAGTAGTCGGTGGAGCGGTCGTCACTCCTGAGGGCGTCTTCGTCCACCCAGTAGTGGTCGCCGAACGGTTTCGGATTCGGCCACACCTCGTCCAGCGTGTCCGCGTCGTAGACGATCCCGTCCTTCACCACGAGGCGGAGGTCGGTCGTGTTCCGGATGTCGTCCAGCGGGTTCGAGTTGAGGACGATGAAGTCCGCCAGCTTGCCCTCGGCGAGCGATCCCGTCTCGTGTTCGAGGCCCAGGAAGTGGGCGCCGTGGATCGTGCCGATCTCGATCCCCGTCATCTCGTCGGTGCCCGCCGCGGCCATCCACACCTCGTAGTGTGACCCGAGGCCGTGCAACTGGCCGTGTGACCCGATCGCGCCCCAGCCGCCTTCCTCGATGATGTCGCCGAGGCCGCGCGCGAGGAGCGGGAAGCTGTAGTCCGTCTCCGGCCGCAGCATGCGGCGCCGGGTCGAGGGGATGAGCATCCGCCACGGGAGCCAGCGTCGCATCTTCTCATCCTTCCATACTTCGTACGTCTGGAAGAAGTACTCCTCGTTCCACGCGCCCGAACCCCCGACCATGAAGGTGGGGGAGTACACGGCGTCGGCCTGGCCGAAGAACTTCGCCACGTCGCGGTACAGGGGCATGTAGCTCATCGGGTGCTCCCACCCGGTGTGGCCGTCCATGATCATCCCCATGTTGTACTCGACGTCGCCGCCCTCGGCGGTCACGCGCATGCCTCGCAGCCGGGCCGCCTCCGTGACCCACTGCCGCTGGTCGCGGCGCGGCTGCATGTACTCCTTGATCGATACGGCGCCCCACGACATGAGACGCGCGACGTTCTGGTCGGCGACCTCGTAGCTCGTGATCTCGTTCTGGCGCGCCCCGTCGCCCGAGTAGACCGGATCCCCGGTGCTGTAGGTCCGCGGGCCGATCATGGCGCCCGCCTCGACGAGTTCGGCGGTGGGGAAGACGTTCGACGACCACTGCGAGTTGTCGAGCGTCGTCGTGATCCCGTACGCCATGTAGATCGCCGACTCCCAGTTGCGCTGGGGGATGACGCCCTCGTGGTCGCGATGGTGGTGCGCGTGCATGTCGATGAGACCGGGCATGATCGTCGTGCCGGCCGCGTCGATCACGTGGTCCACGCCCTCCGTCGCGCACTCTCCGATGCAGGCCAGCCGTCCGTCACGGACGACGATGTCGCCGCCCTCGATGACCTGATCATCCTCGACCGTGATGATCCGGGCGCCCGTGAAGGCGACGCTCCCGCGGGCGATGTGGCGCGGGAGTTCGAGGTCGATCGCCGTCTCGTCCGTCGCGCCGGTGTCGACGCGGTGCGTGTAGAAGCGGGGGCCGCTCACGAACTCGAGCGTGTTCGCGTCGCGCCAGCGCGGGTGGATGCCGCCCTCGAGGCTGACCTGCGTGACCGGAAGCTGCCCGTTCCGTTTATCGATGCGGACGGTGTTCGACCCGGTCCCGCTGTACGGGAAGGGCATCCTGTAGACGTTGTCCCCCTCCTGGAAGGCGAGCCACGCGCCGTCCGGCGAGACGGCCGCCTCGTCCGCGTCCGGCAGCGTGAAGTGCACCCGCCGGTCACTGCCGTCGAGGCGGATGGAGGCGATCTCGGTCCCCGCCGGCTCGTCGTCCGCCGGACCGACCGCTTCCGGATAGAAGAGCCGCCCGTCCGGGCCGAACGACGCCTGCGAGATGGGCCGACGAGGCATGAGCGGGCGTCCCCCGCCATAGGGCCGGGCGACCTTCGTGATCAGCGTCGCCTCGCCGCCCCCGGCCGGCACCCGCACGAACTCGTAGAACTGGTTGCTGGCCACCGTCCGCCCGTGGCTCGTCGCCCCCGACCCCCGGGTGACGACGATGTCGCCCCCGTCGGGACTCCACACGGTATGGACGTATTCCCCCGCGCGGGTCGTGAGCCGCTGCGGCTCGCCTCCATCCGCGGGGATGCGCCACACGTGCCCCTGCTCGACGTCGGCCCAGCTCGTGAACGCGATCGAACGGCCGTCCGGCGACCAGGACGGCGCCATCTCGAACGGCGCGAACGACTCCGGGGTCAGCCGCCGCGGCGTCCCCTCGGGCAGGTCCATGACCCACACCCGCCCCACCGCCTGGAAGGCGAGCCGGCTCCCGTCCGGCGACGAGGCGGTCCAGCGCGGAAACTTCACCTTGAACGTCTCGCCCAGCGCCATCTGCGGCCGCCCCGCCATCTCGGAGATCGTGCGCTGCACGCGGGCGGTGAAGGGGATCGTCGTCACGGCGCCGTCGAGGTCCACGCGCCGGATCTTGCCACCGGCGGAGATGACGATCGACTGCGAGTCCTCGGACCAGCTGTACCCCGGCAGGTCGCGGGACACCTTCATCCCCTCCGCCATGTCCACCTCGATCGGGTCCATGAGCACGCGCTCGTCCCCCGTCTCGAGATCGCGGAGCCACAGCGCCGTGCGGGGCCCGAAGCGGAGCCCCTGATGCGAGATCGTGCCGTCCGGAATCCGGCGCGCGAAGGCGAGCCAGCGCCCGTCCGGGGACGGCTCCGGCGCGATCGCCCCGCCGCTCGAGGTCTGTCCCTGCTGCACCATGATGCCCGAGGTGATCTCGTCGACCCGACCCGTCTCGAGGTCGAGGCGCCGGATCTGCTTGTGCCCCTGCATCACGTCGGTGCGTCCCGACCACGTCCCGGGGGGAGCCGTGCGAATCTGGAAGTAGAGCGACGCCCCATCGCGGGAGAACGCGGGCCACGCGGCGCCCGAATAGTCCGAGCCCACGAGCTGCACCCCTTCGCCGCCGTCGCGCGAGTACATCCACAGGCCCGGTCCGGCGCCCCCGCCCCCCCGGCCCGTCGAAGCCCGCCGCACGGCGATGAAGCGCCCGTCCGGACTCCACGCGGGTTCCCAGGCCCGCAGCCCCTGATCCTCGAACACGGGGCGCGGGTTCGACCCGTCCGCGTCCATCAGCCACAGGTTGCTCTGCCCGCCGCGGTCCGAGATGAAGGCGATCGTCGACCCATCGGGCGAGAGGCGCGGGTGATAGTTGACGGCCACGCCGCTGTTCTGCGTAAGAACCGTCGCCTCCCCCCCCGTGACGGGGAGTCGGTAGATGTGGCCCAGAAGGTCGAACACGAGCCACTCGCCGCCCGGCTCGAGGTCGATGGAAATCCACGTCCCCTCGTCCGTCGTGAAATCGATCTCGCGGGTCTCGCCACGCGGCGCGGTCACGTCCCAATCGGCGGCCGCGTCGGCTTCCTGGGGAAGCGCGGCGGCCGTCGCCGGTGTCGCGCCGAGGACGAGGAAGGGCAGCGCCAGCAGGCGGGTGATGGACGAACGCATGGTGCAACCTCCGGTCGGGGGGTGAATCACGAGGTGGTGCGTCGCTCGAGCCGCGTCGCGTCGAGGATCCGGCTCGCCAGTTCCTCGATCGAACAACGCGTCGCATCGACGAACGGAATGTCGAGTCTGTCGAACAGGGCCTGAGCCTGACGGACTTCGAAGCTCACCTGGCGGGGCGAAGCGTAGCGGCGGCCGATCCCGCGCGCGCTGCGCAACTCCCCCAGGCGCCGGGGTTCGATGGTGAGGCCGTAGAACTTGTCGCGATACCGGGAGAGGGCAGGCGGGACCCGCCGCCCCTCCAGATCGCTGCCCGTGAGGGGATAGTTGGCGGCGAACACGCCGTACTGCAGCGCCAGATACAGACAGGTCGGGGTCTTGCCCGACCTCGAGACGCCCACGAGGACGACATCGGCCTCCTCGTATCCGTCCGGGCTCGAACCGTCGTCGTGCGCGAGCGCGAAGTTCATCGCCTCGATGCGGCGGTCGTATTCCCGGTAGTTCTGAATCCCGTGCGAGAGGCCCATCGCGTGCTGGGACGTGCGGCCGAGTTCCTGTTCGAGCGGGCCGAGGAAGGAGTCGAAGAAATCCAGAAAGAGCGCGTCGGTGCGCCCGACGATGGCGCGCACCGTATCTCGAACGTCTTCCTTCACCAGCGTGCTGAAGACGATCGGAGGCGACCCCTGCGCCCGCGCGGCGGCGTTGATCTTCCTCGCGACCCGTTTCGCCTTGTCGACGGTGGACACGAATGGTACGGTGATTTTCGTGAAGTCGAGAGCGTCGAACTGGGCGATCAGGCTTTGGCCGAGCGTCTCGGCCGTGACGCCGGAATGGTCGGAGACGAAGAAAACCGTTCGCTGGGTCATCGTACGCTGATTCTCCGGCTTCGATCCACCTGAGACAACCGTCCAGGGTCGTCGGGAGGCCGGGGTTGGGAGTCGCCGTGTCCGGGTACATCGCACCCTTTGAGTCCATCGGGCTGTCCGATCTCGAATCGGTCGGGGGAAAGAACGCCTCGCTCGGCGAGATGATCTCCCACCTCTCCGCCGCGGGAGTGGACGTGCCCGGGGGCTTCGCGATCACCGCGCAGGCGTACCGGGATTTCCTGTCGGGTGAACTCGGCGACCGCATTCACGAGACGCTCGACGCGCTGGATGTCGAGGATCTCGCAGCCCTCGCCTCCGCGGGCCGCGAGATCCGGGCCTGGATCGCCGACACGCCGCTCCCGCCGGGACTCGCCGCCCGGATCGAGGGGGCGTACCGCGAACTCGGCGGCGGGGCCGGCGCCGACGCGTCCGTGGCGGTGCGCTCCTCCGCCACCGCCGAGGATCTCCCGGAGGCGTCGTTCGCCGGGCAGCAGGATACCCTGCTCAACGTCCGGGGCGTGGACGCGGTCCTGCGGGCGGTGCACGAGGTCTACGGCTCGCTGTTCAGCGACCGCGCGATCGCCTACCGCGTCCACCAGGGGTTCGCCCACCGCGACGTCGCTCTCTCCGTCGGGGTGCAGCGCATGGTGCGCGCGGACCTGGGCGCGAGCGGCGTGATGTTCACGCTCGACACCGAGTCCGGGTTCCGGGACGTCGTGTTCATCACCAGCGCGTACGGGCTCGGCGAGACGGTCGTGCAGGGGAGCGTGAACCCCGACGAATTCTACGTCTACAAGCCCGCGCTGCGGGCCGGCCGCCACGCGATCATCCGCCGCAACCTGGGAAGCAAGGCGATCAAGCTCGTCTACGCGGGGGTCGGAACGGCCTCGGGCTCCGCGTCCGGCGGGACGGCTCCGGCGGTCGAGACCGTCGAGGTGCCGGAGGAGGATCAGCGTCGCTTCTCCCTCACGGACGACGAGATGCACGAACTGGCCCGGCAGGCGCTCCTCATCGAGGAGCACTACGGCCGGCCGATGGACATCGAGTGGGCCCGCGACGGGGTCGACGGCGGGCTGCGCATCCTGCAGGCGCGCCCGGAGACCGTGCAGAGCCGCGTCGGCGGCGTCATCACGCGCTTCACGCTCAGGGAGCAGGGGCGCGTGCTCGCCGAGGGCCGCAGCATCGGCGCCCGGATCGGGGGCGGTCCGGCCCGCGTCATCGAGTCCGCCTCCGAGATCGGGCGCTTCCGGCGCGGCGATGTCCTCATCACCGACATGACCGACCCCGACTGGGAACCGATCATGAAACAGTCCGCGGCGATCGTCACGAACCGCGGCGGCCGCACCTGTCACGCGGCGATCATCGCGCGGGAACTGGGCATTCCGGCCGTGGTGGGCTGTGGCGACGCGACGACCGCGCTCGCCGACGCCGGCGACGTGACGGTGTCGTGCGCCGAGGGCGATGCGGGCTACGTCTACGAGGGGATGCTCGACTACGAGGAGGGCGAGATCGAAATCGGGGCGATGCCCGAGATCCCGGTCAAGATCATGCTCAACGTGGGGAATCCCGACCGCGCGTTCGACTTCGCCTCGATCCCGAACCACGGGGTGGGCCTCGCCCGGCTCGAGTTCATCATCAACCGCATGATCGGCGTCCACCCGCAGGCGCTGCTCGAGTTCGACGAACTGCCTCCGGAGCTTCAGGAGGAGATCCGCGTCCAGCATGCGGGCTACGCGGATCCGGTGGAGTTCTACGTCGAGAAACTCACCGAGGGGATCGCGACCATCGCCGCGGCGTTCGCCCCGGAGCCGGTCATCGTGCGCCTCTCGGACTTCAAGTCGAACGAATACGCGGACCTCATCGGCGGCCGGCGGTACGAGCCGTACGAGGAGAATCCGATGCTCGGCTTCCGCGGCGCCTCCCGCTACGTGTCGGAGAGCTTCCGGCCCGCCTTCGAGCTGGAGTGCCGGGCGCTGCGCCGGGTGCGGGGCCGGATCGGACTCGACAACGTGTGGGTGATGGTCCCCTTCGTCCGCACCGTGGCGGAGGCCCGGGCGGTCGTCGACCTCCTGGCGGAGAACGGCCTCGCCCGCGGCGTGGATGGGCTGCAGCTCATCATGATGTGCGAGCTTCCCTCCAACTCCCTGCTGGCGGACGAGTTCCTCGAACACTTCGACGGGATGTCGATCGGGTCGAACGACATGACCCAGCTCACCCTCGGCCTCGACCGGGACTCCGGCCTGATCGCCGACATCTTCGACGAGCGCGACGCCGCGGTGAAGGCGACGCTCACGATGGCGATCCGGGCCTGCACCCGGGCGGGCAAGTACATCGGCATCTGCGGCCAGGGCCCGTCGGACCATCCCGATCTCGCGCGCTGGCTCGTGGAGGAGGGGATCGAGAGCATGTCGCTCAACCCGGACACGGCGGTCGAGACGTGGATGTTCCTCGCGGGGGAGGAAGTCTGACGCCGGGCAACGGAGGCGTGCCGGCCTCCGCCGGGGAGCGGACGGGCCTCGTCCGGCAGCTCGGCATGTGGGGGCTCGCGGCCACGGGCATCTGCTCGATGCTGGGCGCCGGGATCAACGTCGTCCCGGTCATGATCCAGCGGAACGTGCCCGGGATCGGCGAACATGTGCTCGCGGCGTTCGCGTTCGGCGCCCTCCCGGCGGTCCTCGCGGCGCTCGCCTACGCGGTCCTCGCCTCGGCGATGCCGCGGGCCGGCGGCAGCTATGTGTACGCGAGCCGGGCGCTCGGTCCCTACTGGGGCTTCGTGGCGAGCTTCTCGCAGTGGTTCGGCCTCTCGATCGTGATCGGGGTCGTCGCCTATCTCGTCATCCCCTTCCTGCGGGACATCGCGGGCGCCCTGGGCATGGACGGCGTCGGCGCCGCCCTCGAGACCGGGGCGGTCCGGGTGGGGCTGTCGCTCGCTCTCCTTTGGGCGTTCGTGTGGGTGAACCTGCGCGGCCTGAAGGCCTATGAACGCACCGTCGTGCCGCTCATGATCGTCATGTTCGCCCTCGGCGCGATCGTCATCGTGGCGGGATTCTCGTTCAATCAGGACGACTTCGCGGCGGCGCTCCTCGCGCGAGAGGGCGCCGGCGTGCCGGTCGCCACACCTCCGCCGCTCGGCCCGGTCGGCTTTCTCGCCGCCACCGGCCTTCTCTTCGCCAGCTTCGTCGGCTTCGACGCGATCGCGCAGGCGGGCGGAGAGGCGCGGAACCCGCACCGCGCGCTCCCCCTCGCCATCGTCCTCGCGGTGCTGATCGTGGGCTCGTACTACCTGCTCTTCACGGCGGCGGTCTATCACACCGTTCCGTGGGAGTTCGTGTGGACGCGCGCACAGGATCAGGATCTGACCGCGCCGGGGCTCCTCGGCTACGTGCTTCCCGCGGGCTGGACAGTGGCCATCGTGGCCGGGGCCGCGATCGCCCTCATCAACGACCTGCCGGCCATGCTGCTCTCCGTCTCGCGCCTCGTATTCGCTTGGGCCGAGGACGGGATCTTCCCGTCGGGCCTCGCCCGCGTGCACCCGAAATCGCGCACGCCGCATGCCGCGATCCTCCTCTCCGCCGGACTCGCTTCCATCGCGATCCTCGGCTCGCACTTTGCGGGGGACTTTTTCCTGGGCGTCGACATCATGGTCACGTCGATGCTCGTCAACTTCATCCTCATGTGCATTTCCGTGCTCGCGCTGCCGCGGCGGAACCCCGAGATCGCAGCGAACTTCCGCGTCCTGAGCGGCGCGACCCTGCGAACGTGCGTGTGTCTGACCGGGATCGCGCTTCTCGGGACGCTTCTCGTGACGCACACCTGGAAGGACCTCACCGCCGATGTGGCGGCCTGGTACTTCCGTTCGACCCCGCTTTGGATCGGCGTCATGGTGCTGGGATCGCTCATTTACGTCCGGAAGATGAGGACGCTGCGGGCCTCGGGGGTGGACGTGGACCACTTGTTCCGCGAGTTGCCTCCTGAGTAGGGCGGAACGCCAAGAACTGGCCCCCGGTCTCGAGATCGCGAGGGTGCTGACGGGGATGTGGCAGATCGCGGATCTGGAGCGAGAGGGTCCGATCGATGTCGACGCCGCGTCCGCTGCCATGGACGCGTACGCAGAGGCCGGGTTCACGACCTTCGACATGGCGGACCACTACGGCTCCGCCGAAGACATCGCCGGGGTCTGCGCCACGCGCCGACCCGGAGACCTCCAGCTCCTCACCAAATGGACCCCCGAGCCGGGGGCGCACACGCGGGCCACCGTGCGCGAGGCCGTGGGGCGGTCGCTCGACCGGCTGCGCGCCGACGCGATCGACCTCCTCCAGTTCCACGCCTGGCGCTACCCCGACCCGAGCTGGCTCGTCTGCCTGTTCGCCCTCCAGGAACTGAAGGATGAGGGGCTGATCCGGCACCTCGGGCTCACCAACTTCGACGCCGTCCATCTGGACATGGTGCTGAACACGGGGATCGAGGTCGTCTCGAACCAGGTCTCCTTCTCCCTCCTCGACGGGCGGGCGGCGGGCGCCATGACGGAGGTGTGTCGGAAGCACGGCGTCCACCTCCTCGCCTATGGGACGCTGGCAGGCGGGCTCCTGACCGAACGCTGGCTGGGGGCCGAGGACCCGGGTCTGGAGGGCCTGAAGACGTGGTCCGAGATGAAGTACAGGCGCTTCGTCGAGGCGGCGGGCGGCTGGGACCGGCTGCAGGCGCTCCTGGCCGCGATCCGATCGGTGGCGGAGAAGCACGGGGTGTCGATGGCGAACGTCGCGGCGCGCGCCGTCCTCGACCGTCCCGCCGTGGCGGGCGTCATCATCGGGGCCCGGCTGGGGCGGAGCGAACACATCGCCGACAACCGCCGCCTCGCCTCGCTACGACTCGACGCCGAGGACCGGGGACGACTCGCGGCGGCCAGCGGCGCGCTCGAACCTATCCCCGGCGACTGCGGCGACGAGTACCGCCGGCCGCCCTATCTGACCGCGGCGGGCGACCTCAGTCACCACCTCGGAGAGTCGCCGTCGCCGTACCCGGTGCGGGCCGGTGTCGGCGGGCGCATGCGGGCGGATTCCGGCACGGTGTGGGAGGAGGCCGCGGGGTTCAGCCGCGCGGTGCGCATCGGCGAGCACATCGCGGTTTCCGGGACGACGGCCACGCACGGGGACCGCCTCATCGGCGGCGACGACCCCGCCGCCCAGACGCACTTCGTCATCGACAAGATCGAGGGTGCGATCGAGGCGCTGGGGGGGGCGCTCGAAGACGTGTACCGGACGCGGATCTTCATCCCCGACCTGGCGGACTGGGAACCCGTCGCGCGCGCGCACGGCCAGCGGTTCGGCGCCATCCGCCCGGCCAACACGCTGGTCCAGGCGGGCCTCATCGGCTCCGGATACCTCGTCGAGATCGAGGCCGAGGCGCGCGTCGGATCGTAGCACGATCCGGGTTCAGGCGTTCCCGCGGGAACGTTTCCAGACTCTCCCGCCCCGTTTCACGTCTTCCTCAAGCGGTCGGACGTTCCCGCGGGAACGTCTCGGGGGGCTGCGCGGGCTTGCCGGACCCCGTCCCCTCTCGTACCGGTTCACGGCACCGATCACGCCGCAGGTCGCGGAGGCCTCATGCTGAAGACGCTGCGCTCCGTCGTTCGCTTCAGAAAGTTCGAGTTCAACCCCGTCGTACGCCGGCTCAGCCGCTGCGCGAGCGTCGAGGACCTGCGCGAACTCGCCCGCCGCCGCCTCCCGCGCGGCGTGTTCGGCTACATCGACGGAGCGGCCGAGGACGAGCGAACGCAGGTCCGCAACTGCGAGGCGTTCCACCGGATCGAGTTCCGGCCCCGGGTGCTGCGGGATGTGACGAACATGGATCCCGGCGTGACCGTCCTCGGTCGGCGCCACCCGCTACCGCTGATTCTCGCCCCCACCGGGTTCAGCCGCATCGCGGATTCGCAGGGCGAACTCGCGGTGGCCCGAGCCGCCGAGCGCGCGGGGATCACGTACAGCTTGTCCACCCTCGGCACCCGCTCGATCGAGGAGGTGGCCGCGGTCAACTCCGGGCCCAAGTGGTTTCAGGTCTACGTGTGGAAGGACCGGGGGCTCGTCGCGGAACTCGTGCGGCGCGCCGCCGCGGCCGGCTACGAGGCGCTCCTCCTCACGGTCGATGTCGCGGTGCTGGGGCGGCGCGAGCGCGATGTCCGGCTCGGCTTCACCCTCCCCCCGCAGCTCGGCCTCGACACCTTCGTGGACGGGATCCGGAAACCCGGCTGGACGTGGGACTTCCTCACCTCCGAGCCGATCGTCTTCTCGAGCGCGGTGAGCCGCGACGCGCAGGGCGGAGCAGGGGGCGTCGACGCCATGGGGCTCGCCCAGTACGTGAACGAGCAGTTCGATCCGAAGCTCGCCTGGGACGACGTGGACTGGCTGCGCTCCATATGGGACGGGCCGATCGTCATCAAGGGGATCCAGACGGTCGAGGACGCGGTGCTCGCCGCCGACGCCGGCGCGGAGGGGATCGTGATCTCGAACCACGGCGGACGGCAACTCGATGACGCGCCTCCGACGCTGGAACTGCTGCAGCCTGTTGCCGACGCGGTGGGGGACCGGCTCGACGTCCTCATCGACGGCGGGGTCCGGCGCGGGAGCGACATCGCCAAGGCCGTGGCGCTCGGCGCGAAGGCCTGCCTGGCGGGCCGCGCCTACTTCTACGCGCTGGGCGCGGGCGGGGAGCGCGGCGTGGACCTCGTCCTCAAGTGGTTCGACGACGGATTCCGGCGCACGATGGCCCTCCTCGGCGCCCGCACGGTGTCCGAAATCACCCCCGACATGGTGCGCTGGCGCGACCGCTGAACCCCGCCTGTCCGGAACGGCAAGGGAGGGCTCAAGAAAGTGATTTGCAAAGTGCCTCGAAGTCGTTGGCAGGTTCCGTCGCCCCGACTGCATCCGGACAGCATCATCAGACGCATTCAACCAGGGCTGACATTGACCTCGTTGTTGGCGGTCGTGATGACCGGTTGCGACTCGCCCGGATCCGCTGCTTGTGAAATCACGGACCCCGATGGTCGGGCTGTAACAAACACGAGCTTCGGGGAGTGGCCTGCGGAACTCTCCTGGCGTGAGGTCTGGCGTGTCGGAGGCGCCAATGAAGCCGAACAATTGGTCTTGCCGGCTGACGTCGCCGTAGGTCCCAACGGATCGGTCGCCATCGCGGACTGGGGCCTGGCCGAAGTTATCGTGCTCGACCGCGATGGAGAGTGGCAGGGGGCGGTCATGACTCGCGGCGAAGGCCCCGGTGAGGTCCAGGCACCAGCCGCAGTGACCTGGGTGGATGCCAACACTCTCCTCGTCCTGGACCTCGGTGCATTCCGGCTGACTGCACTGGACCTTGCTTCTCGTTCGGCCAGCGTCACCGCGGTCGATCCGGCATTTCTGTCCCCGGTGTTCGCATCTGGTGAGGTCAGGTTCGTGGCGCTGCAACCGGACCAGACGGTGTGGCTGGAATTCCCCGGCCCGATCGAGGATGGTTGGGAGGAGCGGTCCTTCGTCCGTTGGTCTCCTGGAAAAGCGGTGAACGATACGGTCATGCGGTCCCGTGCCAGAGTGCTTGAGGGTGTGACACTGCCCGCATGGCCGCGGCCGCTTCTCGGCGTCGGTGCGGAGACCTGGGTCGTCTCCGAACCCGATGGGCGTTACGAATTGACGGTCTTCGACCGGAATGGCGCGATTCTCGTTCGGTTCTGCTATACGGGGGAGGCGCTCCCGCTCTCGCCTGCCGAGCGCGGGGAGGACGCTGATGAAGAAATGCCCGACGCGTGGCGGCGCGCCGTCCGCGAACTCGATGAGCCCCGGGAACCGGCGATCATCTCCCGAATCGTCGTCGACGCGGACGGGCGGATCTGGGTTCAGCGAGACCGCCCGTCGCCTGGTGCGGGCGACACGCACGGGGCTCCGGGAGCCATGTATGACGTATTCCTTCAGTCCGGGCATTTTCTCGGCTCGATCCGCCTGCCGGACGATCAGCGATTGCTGGAAGCGAGAGGGCGCAGGGTATGGACGCTCCACGCCGGCAGCTTTGACGAATTCTCAATCGTGGCACTCGAGATTGAGGGATTCTGAGGTCGTCGCGATCGAAGGCATATGGTGCCCCGCGATGGCCCTTCTCGGGGCCCGCACGGTGTCCGAAATCACCCCCGACATGGTGCGTTGGCGCGACCGCTGAAGCCACGTCCCGATACCCCTCCCCGACACCCGGCTCCTAGCCGGCTCCGAGCCTTGCGAGACAACGCGATTGGGGCTTAGCCTGTTACGCGGATACATCCTCTTAAGGAACGGCCCGAAAGAACGGCCCGTGATGCCTGGAAACGAAGCGTACGCCAAGGTGGCGTCCCGCATGCTCGGTGCGGCATTCGCGGTGGCCCTCGCGACTCCGGCGGGTCTCCCCGCGCAGGCCGCCGCGTCGGCCTCCGTCACGGCCGCCTCGGGCTCGGCGGTGGCCCTCGCGTGGGCCGCGGACCGCCCCGGCGTAGGCTCGGCGGCAGACTTCCGCCATGTCCCCGTCGCGCCGGTCGCCCCGGGTCCGAACGACATCGTCCAGGGCGTCTGCACCAACTGCCACAACAGTCGCCGGCTGGCGGGGAACCTCACCCTCGAGTCCTTCGATGTCGACGCCGCGGACACGGAGGCCGAGACCGCGGAGAAGATGATCCGCAAGCTGCGCGCCGGCATGATGCCGCCGCCCGGCGTGCGCCGTCCCCCGGAAGACGAACTGCTCGAACTCGTCGAGACGCTCGAGGACATCGTGGACCGCGCCGCGGTGCTGGACCCGAATCCAGGCGGACGGACCTTCCAGCGGCTCAACCGGCCCGAGTACGAGCGGGCGATCCGCGACCTGCTGGGGCTCGAGGTCGACGCCGGGAAGTGGCTCCCCAACGACCAGATGAGCGCCAACTTCGACAACATCGCCGATGTGCAGGCGCTCTCCCCGACGCTGCTGGACGCCTATCTGAACGCGGCGGCGGAGATCAGCCGCATGGCGGTCGGGGACCGCGAGGCTCCGGCGGTCAACACGACGTACAAGAACTCGCAGTACGTCTCCCAGCACCCGTGGGACCACGTCGAGGGGGCCCCCTTCGGCACGCGCGGCGGGATGGTCGTGGAGCACGCCTTCCCGGCCGACGGCGAGTACACCTTCGCGCTCGTCTTCACCTCCGGCGCGAACTCCCGCATGGAGGACGTCGACATCTCGGTCGACGGCGAGCGCGTCGCGCTCCTCCACTACACGCGGCGCGGCGGCGGGGCGGATGACCGCGGTTTCACGCCCGTCGGGACGGAGCCGATCTTCGTCCGGGCCGGACAGCACCGCGTCTCCGCGGCCTTCGTCAAGCGCCAGGAGGGACCGTACGAGGACCTGATTCGGCCGCACGCATGGTCCAACGCCGGCGGCGGTTCGGGCGGCGGCGGGGTCACGACGCTGCCGCACCTCCAGGACCTCATCATCGGCGGGCCGTACAATCCGACCGGCGTGTCGGAGTCGCCGGTCCGCCAGCGCATCTTCACCTGCCGTCCCACCTCGCTCGAAGAGGAGCGGCCGTGCGCCCGCGGCATCCTGACCGACATCGCGCGCCACGCCTACCGCCGACCGCTCGAACCGAGCGAGGTCGACGGCCTGATGACGTTCTACGGGATGGGCGTCGAGCAGGGCGGGTTCGAGATCGGCGTGCGGTTGGCCCTCGAGGCGATCCTCGCGAGCCCCTTCTTCGTGCTGCGGCTGGAGCGCGAGCCCGAGGGCGTCGCGAGCGGAGAAGCGTACGCGCTGGAGGACATCGACCTGGCCTCACGACTCTCGTTCTTCCTCTGGGGCCTTCCGCCGGACGACGAACTGCGGGCCGCGGCCGTGGAGGGACGGCTGTCGGATGCCGGCGAACTGGAGCGGCAGGCGCGCCGCATGCTGGACGACCCCCGCTCCGAGGCCCTGAGTTCGCGCTTCGTGTCGCAGTGGCTGCGGCTGCAGGACCTCTACAAGGTCCGTCCCGACCCCAACTTCTTCCCGAACTTCGACGAAAACCTCGCGAACGCGATGAAGCGGGAGACCGAACTCCTGTTCCAGAGCCTGATCCGCGAGGACCGGAGCCTGCTCGATTTCTTCCGGGCCGACTACACCTTCGTCAACGAGCGCCTGGCTCATCACTACGGGTTCGAGGGCGTGGCGGGACGCGACTTCCAGCGCGTGACCTACCCGGGTGACGAGCGCGTCGGGATCCTGGGCCACGGCAGCGTCCTCGTCCTGACCTCGCTCGCGAACCGGACCTCTCCGGTACTCCGCGGGAAGTGGGTCATGGAGGTCCTCCTCGGCACGCCGCCGCCGCCGCCCCCGCCGGGGGTGCCGGATCTGGATGAGACGGAGGATTCCAAGGACGGCCGCCTGCTCACGACGCGCGAGCGGATGGAGATGCACCGGGCGAGTCCGGCCTGCCGATCGTGCCACCGCTTCATGGACCCGATCGGCCTCGCGCTGGACAACTTCGACGTGACCGGGAAGTGGCGCCTGCGCGAGAACGGGATGCCCCTCGACACGCGCGGCGATTTCTACGACGGGACGCCGGTGCAGACGCCGCCCGAACTGGTCGACGCGCTCCTCACGCGCCCGCTGCCGCTGCTCCGGAACTTCACGGAGAACCTGGCCGCCTACGCGCTCGGCCGGCGAGTCGAGTACTACGACCAACCGTGGATCCGGTCGATCGTGCGGGAGGCGGAAGAGGAAGACTACAGGCTGTCGTCGCTGATCCTGGGCGTCGTGAACGGCGACGCGTTCAGGATGAAGCGGGCCGCGCCCCTGACCACGGTAGACGAAGAGGTTTCCGAAGACCGCCGCTGAACGGCCCCAGGGCCGGGCGGCGATCCGACGCTCCGAGAGGGAGAACATGGAATTCATTACCGGACAGCACCTGCCGCGCAGGACCTTCGTTCGGGGTGTCGGGGCGACGATGGCCCTGCCGTTCCTCGACGCGATGGTTCCCGCGGGACGTCTCTGGGGATCGACGAGCGCGAAGAGTCTCGCGGAGGGGAAGGGGACCCGGTTCATCGCGATCGAGGAGGTGCATGGTCTCGCCGGCTGCAACCGGGAGCACGGGGCGCCGAAGTTCCTCTTCGCGCCCGAGAAGGCGGGACGCGAGTTCGAGATCATCGATGAGAGCGCGCTCGCCGCGCTGCGTCCGTACCGCGAGCACCTGACGATAGTCAGCAACACGGATGTGCGGAACGCGGAGGCGTTCACGGCGCCCGAGATCGGCGGAGACCACTTCCGTTCGAGCGCGGTGTTCCTCACGCAGTCCCACCCGAAGCAGACGCAGGGGTCCGATATCTTCTGCGGGACCTCGATGGACCAGATCTACGCGCAGCGCTTCGGCCAGGACACGCCGATGCCGTCGATGCAGTTCTGCATAGAGAACCTCGATCAGGCGGGCGGCTGCACGTACAACTACTCGTGCGCGTACACCGACTCGCTGAGCTGGGCTTCGCCGACGGAGCCGCTGCCCATGATCCGCGATCCGCGGGTCGCCTTCGACCTCCTGTTCGGCGCGGGCGGGAGCGAGGCGGAGCGCGCGTCGCGGCGCGCCACGCGGCGCAGCATCCTCGACTGGATTTCGGGCGAGATCTCCTCGGTGCAGCGGTCCCTCGGCCAGGAGGACTCGCGCCGCATGGACCAGTACCTCACGAACGTGCGCGAGCTGGAGCGGCGCATTCAGATGGTCGAGTCACGCAACTCGAGCGGTGAGGAGCGCTCACTGCCCGAGGCGCCGGCCGGCGTGCCGGATTCGTTCACCGAGCACATGCGGATGCTGTTCGACATCCAGGTGCTCGCGCTCGAGACGGACATGACGCGGGTGATCTCCTTCAAGACGGGGCGCGACGCGCAAAACCGCGTCTTCTCCGACAGCGAGTCCGACCGGCCCTTCCACCCGGCCTCACACCACGGGAACCGGGAGGAGGCGGTGCTGGAGTTCAACAAGATCAACCAGTTCCGCGTGGGTCAGCTGCCGTATCTGATCGACAAGCTGAAGAACACCATGCACGGGGAGTCGAGCCTGCTCGACCAGAGCGTGGTCCTGTGGGGTTCGCCGATGGCGGACGCGAACCTGCACAACCACCGGCGGGCGCCGCTCTTCCTGCTCGGGCACGGCAACGGAATGCTCGAGGGCAACCTGCACATCAAGGCGCCCGACGAGACGCCGATGGCGAACGCGATGCTGTCGATCCTGCACGACCTCGGCGTGGACGACATGGATTCGTTCGGCGACAGTACGGGTCCCATGTCGCTCAACCACGCCGACCCGGTCACGGCGGACGCGGGGAGTTGACCGTGCGCGCGGCGACGCTCCGATCCGGGTTCGCGGTCCTCTGCACGGCGCTCCTCGTCTCGGCGGGGGCGCCGCACGATGCGCCCGCGGGTTCGCCCCCTGAATCGCCCCATGAATCGCCCGTCGCCGACGCGGCGATGCGCGGCGATGTCGCCACGGTGCGCGAGTTGCTGCAGCAGGGACTCGACGTCAACGCGGCGCAGGGCGACGGGATGACGGCGTTGCACTGGGCAGCCGACCGCGGCGACGCCGAGCTGGCGGACATGCTCGTCTACGCTGGCGCCGATGTGAGGGCGGTCACGCGAATCGGGCAGTACACGCCGCTCCACCTCGCCGCGAGGCGGGGTTCGCCGGCGATCCTGGGCAGCCTGATCGCGGCGGGATCCGACGTGACGGCCCTGACCGGGAACAGCGGCGCCACGGCGCTACACCTGGCCGCGGCGGGCGGGAACCCCGAGGCGATCGCCGTGCTGCTCGACGCGGGTGCGGATCCCGACGCTCAGGAGGCCGAATGGGGCCAGACCCCGCTCACCTTCGCGGCCGCCGGTAACCGGGCCGACGCGATCCGGGTGCTGCTGGAGAGGGGCGCGGACCCCGACATCACCTCGCGGGTGGTCGACCTGCTGGAGCAGGAGAAGCTGGACCGCCTCGCGCGGCAGCGTGAGACGGAGGTGCTCGAAGTCTTCGTCGGAGAGGGCGACGAGGCGCGCGCACCCACGCCCGGCGAGTTGCAGGCCGCCGTGCGTGCGGGACGCGAGGTGTACGCCGAGGGCCTCCCGGAGGAAGAGGAGGAGGAGGAGGAAGAGGACGAGAGCGACTTCAGCCGTCTCTTCCTGCCCCCGGTCGAGAAGGTCGGTGGCCTGACTCCGCTGCTGCATGCGGTGCGTCAGGGGTACGTGGAATCGACCGTGGCCCTCCTGGACGGCGGGGCGGACATCGACCGCGCGAGCACGTCGGACGGCACGAGCGCGCTCGTCATGGCCGCGATCAACGGCCAGTTCGACCTCGTGCTGCTCCTCATCGAGTGGGGCGCGGACCCGAACATTGCCGCCGAAGTCAACGGGGTGTCGCCGCTGTGGGCCGTGATCAACGCGCGCTGGCAGCCGCGCACGCGCTTCCCGCAGCCGCAGGAGCGCTCGCTCCAGCGCGCGAACTACCTGGAAGTGGCGCGGGCGCTGCTCGAGGCCGGCGCGGATCCCGACCACCGGATCACCCGCCACCCGTGGTACATGGTGTACACGGGCTGCGGCAACCGGAACTGCGGACTCGTCGACACCGACGGCGCCACCGCCTTCTGGCGCGCGGCGTACGCGACGGACGTCGACGCGATGAAGCTCCTCGTCGAGTACGGCGCGGATCCGAACATCCCGACCAAGGCGCCCCCCCGGCGCCAGCGTCTGTCCCCGGACGAGTTCCTGCGCCAGCAGGCGCTGAACGCGCTGCGCGACTCCTCCTACGCGGAACTGCCCGAGGCGGACCGGCTGACGCTGCTCCAGGACATCCGGGAGCAGTTGCCCGAAGAGGAGCAGGGGCAGTTCCCCGATGAGGACCTCGAGAACATCAGCGAAGATGTCCGGACGGCGCTAATCCAGGCCGCGGAGGCGGCGGACCAGGCCCGCGCGAACGCGCCGGACGCCTCGGGGCTCCCGGCGGTGCCCCCGGGCGGACCGGGCGTCATGCCGCTGCACGCCGCCTCCGGCGTGGGCTACGGCGAAGGGTTCGCCGGAAACGCGCACCGACACACGCCCGATGGCTGGATGCCGGCCGTGAAGTACCTCATCGAGGAACTGGGGGCCGAGATCGACGCCCGCGACCACGGCGGTTACACCGCGCTCCACAACGCGGCGTCGCGGGGCGACGACGAGATGATCCTCTATCTCGTGGAGATGGGCGGCGACGTCACGGTCGTCAGCCGCCGCGGCCAGACCACCGCCGACATGGCGAACGGTCCGGTGCAGCGCGTTTCGCCCTTCCCGGAGACGGTCGCGCTCCTCGAGAGCCTGGGCTCGCACAACAACAACAACTGCCTGACCTGCTGACCGCAGAGAGCCTGCCAACCAGACCAACACCACACCGACACGGAGAACTGGCCAGGTACATGTTCCGGACGAGCTACACGCGGTCCGGTCTGAAGGGCCTGATCGCCGAGGGTGGCACCGGGCGCCGCGAGGCGCTGCGGCAGACCGTGGAGAGCGTGGGCGGCTCGCTGGAAGGCTTCTACTACGCGTTCGGGGAAAACGACCTCTATCTGATCACGGATCTCCCCGACGAGACCGCCGCTCTGTCGCTCTCGCTGAACATCGCCGCGGCGGGGGCCCTCACCGTCTCCGTGACGGTGCTGATCGACCCCGAGACCGTGGACGAGGCCGTCGCCCAGGGCGTCTCCTACCGTCTGCCGGGAGCCTGACCGGCTCCTCGCCCGCGCGATGCCTCCGTTCAGACTGGCGCCACGCGGTCTGCGGTAGCGGAGAGCGGTCGATCTCCCGCCGGGAGTTGACGCAGCGCCACGCACGGGCGTCGTTCCAAGCTCGATTGACGTGGCGTTGATGCTGGGGAACACTGTACGGTCATGAACTACGCCATCCGTTCCCGGAGCTTCTGCGATCGTCGAACGCGTCAATGAACGATGGACCGAGTCGTACGCCAACCAACACACGTTCCGGGGTACGACAGATCGCCGGCGCGATCTCACGCTGGATCCAGAGAATCCTCGCCTGTTCGAGCTCGGTCGCCATCCGTCCGATGAACTAATCATCGCCCATCTGCACACCGAAGCGGACCTGGGAGAGATCCTTCAATCGGTTGCGGCGAACGGCTATCTTGACATTGAGCCGCTCATCGTCATGGTAGAGGGTCCGCCACACTTTGTCCTGGAGGGCAACCGCCGCCTTGCGGCGATTCGGCTCTTCACGGACCACTCGCTCGCAGCACGCATCCGCGAGCGCACCGGGACGGCAATCAAGGTCCCGGACATGCCTCCACAATACCGGGCCACGCTTGACACGGCTTCCGCGTTCTGCGTCCCGGATCGTGATGCGGCGCGGTCATTCATCGGCTTCAAGCACATCAACGGAGCGCACCGGTGGGATGCCTTCGCCAAGGCGCGATTCGCCACCAAGTGGCATCGTGAAGGCAACGTTCCGCTTGAGGAAATCGCACGGAGTATCGGAGACCGGCACGACACGATCAAACGGATGGTCCACGCCATCTACATCTTGGAACAGGCGGAGTCGGCTGGCGTATTCAGCGTCGACGATCGAAACACCACCCGGTTCAGCTTCTCACACCTGTACACCGCTCTAGCCCGCGCCACATACCGCCGGTTCTTTGGTCTGGTAGATGCGTGGACTCGATACGAACCAAAGACCGAACCGATCCCTCCCGATAAGGTGGACGAACTGGGCGAAGTCCTTCGGTGGATATACGGATCGAAGGAGGATGACGTCCAACCCGTTGTTCAGTCGCAGAACCCACACCTGAAGATGCTCGGGGATGTCGTGGTCAACGACGAGTCACTGTTGATCCTCCGCGAGACGGGATCGTTGGAACAGGCCGCAGCTAGCCTTGAGCCAGTTGGGGCGAAGTTCAAGTCCGCACTCGTACGGGCCCGAGACGAACTCCGTCAGGCACTGGCTAAGCTTCGAGGCTTCGATGTTCGAGACACGGTCTTGTTGGATGTCGCCAAGGACAACCTCGAAGCCGCTGAGACGATTCACGAGCGGATGATCGCTAAGGTTCGTGCTGCTAGGCGGCACGACGAATGACGACCGGGATAGATCTTCCGCTCGATTGTCTTGGCGACAATGATGTGATGGCGGATTACCTTGAGTTGACAGCTGCCCTGTCAGAGGACGGGCGATCCTCGGTGGCCGACATCGTGAACGCTGCAGACATTGAGGCCGAATCCGAGTACGAAAGTGTCAGTGACGAGATACAGGGTCACGAGGCGGTTGCCGACGCCGCGCTACGCAGGATTGTAACGCGGGTCCGCGCCCTGGGTGCGGCCTACCCGTTCGAGCTTGATCCGCGCGGCGGAATCCTGTCCCTCAATGCGGACACGCTAGACCTTCCCAAGACAGCGTACCTGCTGTCGTTGCTGCTCGCGAATTTCCGATCCGTGTCTCCGCTGTTGCAAGACTATCCGCGATATCCGTCGGAAGAGGAGCAGATGAGCCTGCGAAGGCAGTTTCAGTATTTTGCGACCGCAGCCGTTGCCGGTGAAATCGGTGGTTCGGCGTGGTCGTTCGGATTCCCGCGGCCCGACGGATCCGGATTCGTGGCGAAGCTGGAGGACATTTGGTTGCGAGTTAAAGATGGCGTCGTGGGGGCGGACGGGTCGGCGCCGAGGAACCCGAAGGATGACGGAATCGACGTCGTCGCGTGGCGGGAAACGTCTGATGGATTGCCGGGATTCTTGTTCGTAGCGGCACAAGTGGCGACTGGTAAGGATTGGAAGTCGAAATCGATTAGGAGCAGCGTAAATAACGTGTTCAAGCGTCGCTGGTTCACGAGGGAACCGGTCACGGAGATGGTCGTGTACCATGTGATTCCCTTCGCGTTGGCGGACGAGGGGTTCCGTGACGACGTGCTGGTCGTCGGTAACCTGCTGCACCGACTGCGAGTGCCTAGACGGGTGGCGGAGGCTGAGAAACTGGTGGAGCTGGGCAGAATAGATGTGGAGGCGTTCGGCAAGTTGGACGAGACGAGGACTTGGATTCAGACTTTCATCGAGGAGGCTCGAGCGGCGTGAGGCACCGGTTTCATGCAATCTGCCCGTATTTTGCCATGTTTCCAGAGACCTTCGTGGCGGAACAGCTGGCGGTCACGTCGTTCGATGGAGTGGTGTTCGACCCGTTCTGCGGTCGCGGCACGACCGTGTTCGAGAGCTTACTCCGCGACCGAGACGCGGCCGGATGCGATGTGCACCCAGTAGCCGCGTGCGTGGCGGGCGCCAAGGCCGATGCGCCATCCCGAAAGGAAGTAACCGCGCGATTGTCGGAGTTGGAAGAGGAGAGCGCCGGATTCGAGGCACCCGCGATGCACGGGGCCACGGCCGAATTCTTCGAGTTGTGTTTCCATCCTAGTACGTACGCCGAGGTCGTATTCCTGCGCGAGCACCTTGATTGGCGGGGTGACCGGACGGACCGTTTCATCGCGGCCCTTTCTCTGGGCAGTCTGCACGGAGAGTCGCATCGGACCCCCAACTGTTTCAGCAACCGGATGCCGCGTACGATCAGCACGAAGCCCCGCTATTCGGTGCGTTGGTGGCGAAAAAATGAGCTGACGCCGCCCCGAAGGGACGTTTTTGAAATCCTCCGGCGCATGGCGGAGTACAGGTTCGAGTCGCGTCCGCCACGACGGCGAGGGAGGGTGCGCTTGGCGGATGCGCGGGAGGCCGGGGCACGCTTTCCGAGTCTTCGGGGGACCGTGACGGACGTCATCACGTCGCCCCCGTACCTGGATACGACGAATTATCGCGAAGATCAGTGGCTGCGACTCTGGTTTCTCGGCGGAGAGGCCACCGACCGGCTGCCCCCGCACGACGGACGCCACTACAGCGCCGACAAGTACAAGGACTTCCTGACCGAAGCATGGGCCGGTGTCGCTCCGCTGTTGGCCGCCGAGGCGAGAATCGTCGTCCGGATGGGAGGACGCCGGCTCACAAAGGAGGCGGCGCGCGTCACCCTCCTCGAATCCCTGCGGGACGGGCTTCCTCGTTCGGTGTCGCTCGTGGATGAGGGTGCATCTTCCCGGGTGAGGGGAACGCAGGCGAACGCGTTTCGCGGCGACAAACCCTCGGATACGTTGGAGCACGATTTCCGTTTCGACGTCGTCTGACGCGACAGGGCCGCCGGTCGGTGCCATAGCGCAAGACTGCGGCACACGGCGCCGGCCGCGTTGCGCGGCGCGGTTGGCGCGGGGCAAGTTGGGGGCTCCGTTCACCGATCCTCCGAGCCTGCGAGCTGCCATGCGTATCGGCCCCGCTCCCGTCCTCCTTTTCTCTTTCCTGTCCGCCGGGCTCGCGCTGGCCTGCGCGCCCGGTGACGGCGCGCCCGGGGTCACCGGCGAACCCGGTCCGCTGGAGTCGTCTTCGGCCCGGCCCGTGACGCCCGTCCTCGCCGAGGAGCCGCCGCCCGAGTTCGGCGGTTATCCCGGCGTGCGGCACGGCGGCAACTACATGCACAACTACTACCTGCCGCCGGCGCCCGGGACGACGCCCTGGTTCCCGTCCTGGTCGCCCGACGGGTCCTCCATCGCGGTGGGGATGGCCGGTTCCGTCTGGGAAGTGGACGTGGAGACCGGCGACGCCACGGAACTCACCCGCGGGAGCACGTATCATTCGTCCCCCTCCTATTCCCCCGACGGCCGCTGGGTCGTGTACACGGCGGACCACGGCGGGGAGCGGATCCAGCTCGAGATGCTGGACACGGAGACTGGCGAGACGCGGACCCTGACGGACGACGGCTTCGTGTACGCCGATCCCGTGTTCTCTCCGGACGGCGGACGCCTCGCCTACGTGTCGAGCGCGCCCAACGGCTTCTTCAACGTCTACATCCGGGCGATCGCGGACGGCGACTGGGCGGGACCGGAGGTCGCGGTCACGAGCGACAACGACTACGGCGCCAACCGGCTCTATTTCGGGCCGATGGACATGCACCTGTCGCCCGCGTGGATGCCGGATGGGGAGGAACTCCTCCTTGTCTCCAACCGCGACGTCCCGCTGGGTTCGGGGAACGTGATCCGGGTGCCGGCGCGCGCGGGCGGGATCCGGGAGGCGACGACGGTGCTGCGCGAGCAGACCCTCTACCGCACCCGGCCGGACGTGTCGCACGATGGGCGCCGCTTCGTCTACTCGTCGACGGCCGGGGCCGCGGACCAGTTCAACAACCTCTACGTGCAGCCGACCGAGGGGGGCGAACCGTACAAGCTCACCTTCTTCGAGCACGACGCGTTCCACCCGCGCTGGTCCCCCGACGGCGAGTCGATCGCCTATATCACGAACGAGGACGGACTGCCGCAACTCGAGTTGATCGAGACCTACGGCGGCCGGCGGCGGCGGATCGACATCGGCGCGCGCGCGTACGCCGGGCCGACGGGCACGCTCTCGGTCACGGTGCGCACGGACGCCACCGGACGAGATCCGGTGCCGGCCCGCGTGACGCTGCTCGGCGGGGACGGGAAGTACCACGCGCCCGCCGACGAGTACGCGCGCATCGGCCAGCGCGGGGGCTATCCGGCCTTCCACACCGATGGAACGTTCACGGTCGCGCTCCCGCCGGGCGAAGCGGACCTCACGGTCGTGAAGGGCTTCGAGATCGAGCCGCAGCGCATGAAGGTGGCGATCGAGGCGGGAGAGACGGTGGATCTGGCCGTCACGCTGCACCGGTTCGCGGATCTCTCGGCGGACGGCTGGCACAACGGCTCGACGCACGTCCACATGAACTACGCCGGGAATCTCCACAACACGCTCGAGAACCTGATGTTCATGTCCGAGGCGGAGGACCAGGACATCGTGAACGAGCAGGTGGCGAACAAGGACAACCGGATCCTGGACCACCAGTTCTTCGTGCCCGGAGGCGGGGCGCACCCGGTGTCGACGGAGGATCTCGTCGTGGTGGTGGGGCAGGAGTACCGGCCGCCGTTCTACGGCCACGTGTTCATGCTCGGGCTGCGCGACCACCTCATCTCGCCGTTCACGACGGGGTACGAGGGGACGGCGATCGAGAGCCTCTATCCGTCGAACACGGACATGATGCGGATGGCGCAGGCGCAGGGGGCGGCGACCGGGTACGTCCACCCCTACTTCGGGGACATGGACCCGCTCACGGTCGGGCTCATGGGCGGGAAGGGGTTCATGGTCGACGCCGTGCTGGGGACGAGCGACGCGCTCGAGTGGTCCTCCGCGGAACGGGCGGGCTTCTTCCCGATCTACGCACTGTGGAGCAACGACGTGCGCGTCTGCGCCACGGGGGGAGAGGACTCGATCAGCAACCTGCAGGCGACCCCGCTCCTGGGTGCGATGCGGACCTACGTGCGCACGCCGGATGGACGGCGGACGGCGGAAGGCTGGTACGACGGCCTGCGGGGCGCGGCCGCGTTCGTGACCAACGGGCCGCTGGTCGAACTCACGGTGGAGGGCGAGATCCCGGGTTCGGTGGTGGATCTCGGCGCGGACGCGACGAGCGTGCAGGTCGAGGCGAGCGTGCGGTCCGTGGTGCCGCTCACGCGGGTGTGGCTGGTGCGTGACGGTCAGGACGCCCTCGACCTCGAACTTTCGGACGACCGCAAGTCGGCCTCGTTCTCGGGGGAGGTGGACATCGACGGCAGCGGCTGGATCCACCTGCGGGCCGAGGGCGAGCCGGCGGAGCGGTTCCCGCTCGACGCCGCCTATCCGCAGGGGTTCACGAATCCGGTCTGGTTCACCGTGGGCGGCGAGTTGATCCGCGACGCCGCGGGCGCGAAGTACGGGCTCGACTGGATCGACGAACTCGAGCGGCAGGCGAGGCAGTGGCCGGGCTGGCGGTCGCAGACAGAGCAGGACCACGTGTACGGGCAGTTCGAGGAAGCGCGCGAGGTGTACCGGCGGCTGCTCTCCGAAGCCTCCGCGGCCGGCGGCGACTGAGCGGCGTCGCGCGGGACCGCCCGTGAGTGAGAGGAGCCCGGACCGGACCGAACTCACGCCGCTCGAGTTCCTGCGGCGGAGCGCGTTCGTGTACCCCGACAAGACCGCGGTCGTGCACGGCGACCGGAGCTACTCCTACCGGGAGTTCGAGCTTCGCGTCCGGCGGCTGGCCGCGGGGTTGCTCGGCGCCGGGCTCCAGCCGGGCGACCGGGTCGCGTTCCTGTCGCCGAACACCCCGCCCCTGCTGGAGGCGCATTACGGGGTCCCGGCCTCGGGCGGCGTGCTGGTCGCGATCAACACGCGGCTCGCCGCGGCCGAGATCGCCTACATCCTGGAGCATAGCGGCGCGCGATACCTGTTCGTGGACCGGGCGCTCGCGGGACTCATCGACGAGGACGCGCTCGCGGGCGACGGCGTGTCGCCGGTGCGGATCGACGATACCGGCGCCCCGGAAGACCCCTACGAGGCGTTTCTCGGCTCGGCTGTCGGCTCGGCGGAGCCGCCCCCGCTCGCGGCCGGCCCGGCGGACGAGGAAGACCATATCTCGATGAACTACACCTCGGGGACGACGGGCCGCCCCAAGGGCGTCGTGTATACGCATCGCGGCGCGTATCTGAACGCGCTCGGCGAGTTGATCGAGATGGAGATGACGTCCGGCGCCGTCTATCTGTGGACGCTCCCGATGTTCCACTGCAACGGCTGGTGCTTCACCTGGGCGGTGACCGCCGTGGCGGGCACGCACGTGTGCCTGAGGGACGTCGACCCCGGCCGCATCTGGGCGCTGATCGAGTCGGAGGGCGTCACGCATTACTGTGGGGCTCCAACGGTCCAGATCATGCTCGTGAACCACCCTTCCGCCGGGCGGCTCGACCATCCGGTGCGGACGATGATCGCGGGGGCACCCCCCTCACCCACGCTGCTGGAGCAGTTGCGGGCGCTCAACTTCGAGCCGATCCACGCCTACGGTCTCACCGAGACGTACGGCCCCACGGCGACCTGCGTCTGGCACGCGGACTGGGACGACCGGCCACCCGAGGAACAGGCCCGGCTGCTCGCGCGCCAGGGCCAGGGCTTCGTCACCTCCGACATGATGAGAGTGGTGGACGAGGAGGGCCGCGACGTGCCGCGCGACGCCGCGACCATGGGCGAGGTCGTGATGCGCGGGAACATCGTCATGAAGGGCTACTTCGCGCAGCCCGAGGCGACCGCCGAGGCGTTCCGCGGCGGCTGGTTCCACTCCGGCGACCTCGCCGTGTGGCACCCCGACGGCTACGTCGAACTCCGGGACCGGGCCAAGGACATCATCATCTCCGGCGGCGAGAACATCTCGACCATCGAAGTCGAGCAGACCGTCGCCCGCCACCCGGCCGTGCTGGAATGCGCCGTCATCGCCATCCCGCACGACGAATGGGGTGAGCGGCCCAAGGCGTTCGTCACGCTGAAGCCGGGAGCCGACGCCACGGAGCGGGAGATCATCGACTTCTGCCGCGACCGGATCGCCCGCTTCAAGTGCCCCGACGCGATCGCGTTCGGCGACCTCCCCAAGACCTCCACCGGCAAAGTCCAGAAGTACATCCTCCGCGACCGCGAGTGGACCGGCCGCGAGAAGCGCATCAACTGACTAAAGGCGGCCGATAAACCGCAGGAGCCCGAGATGAACAGAAAACCAGCCGCGGGCGCTCTTGCTCTGGTGGCGGTATCGGCAGGCATCGCATACGGCCAGCCTCCCACCGAGGTGCGGGCCGAACCAGCGCAAGACGCGCCGCTGTGGGTCGGGGTCATGCGCGTAGGGGGGCTCGTTCCGGTCGCGCGCTACGGTCCCGGGCAGCCCGCGGGTGATGGGTGGGATGAACCCTGGCCCGAGCTATTTGGACTCGAAGACCTCCGGTTCGATCGCGACACGGGCACGCCCCGCCTACTCCCTCGGTCTTGGATGCGGCTTCCGGGAGCCGGCGGGAGCCGTGGTGGCGACCTGCCTGAGCGCTACGACTGGAGACGGACAAGAACGGCGCCGGATCGTTGGGTCGTGTATGCGGCTGGAGAGAATGCCACCATCGTCGATGCGGCCTCTCTGTCGCTTCTGCAGGTGCAATGTTCCACGGGTTGGGCGCTTGATCTCGAGGAGACTCCCGAGGTGGCAACGCTGTTCCGCCTGGCTGAAGAAGACCGCTGGCGTCCCGGACGTCGCTGGCCTCTCATCGGCGCGGCGTTCTCGCGGCCCGCCGATGCGGTCATGGACGAAACGGAAGTCCCGGGGCTCGACGAGATCCGCCGAGCACTGAACCTGGTCGATTCGCCGGGGAGTGAGCGGGGTGGCAAAGGTAGTCGTCGCCACGAATGGCTCGGATTCTACCGCTTCGGCGGCCTTCTGGTAGGCGTGGCGTATTGGGTCGCCTACGAAGGCGAAGGGTATACGGTGATCGAGATCGAAGGTGATCGCGGCCGGATTGTCGCCCATGTCCACGGCGGCGGCTGCTGAGCGGGCCTCCCTCCGACCATCCCTCCCGCAACCTTTCGGTACTCGCGGGACCCCAACCGGCCGATGGCACCGACCGATGGCGGAGGGCACAGGAGACGTTCCCGCGGGAACGTCTCCGCGGTCACGCGAGTGGGCCGGCCGCGAGAAGCGCATCAACTGACGCGCGCCTGACCGGACGCAACCCTTCGGTCTCCCGCTGCATCCACTTGACAATTACGACACCATGTCGCACTGTACGACAGCGTGTCGTTGTTCCCGGCACGGGAGATGACTTTCGATGACGATACCGAAGCTCGCAAACGCCTCGCAGCTGGTGGAGGAGCGGACACTCTCCGCGTCCGACATCGAACGCCTTCGGCAGTTACCGGAGGAGAACTGATGGAGCTGATCCTCCAGATTGCCGGCAGCAAGCTCGCCGTCTCCGTCGTCCTCGGTGGTGCGGTTTGGCTGCTGCAGCGCAATCAGGACCGACCGCGCCTGTCCCACGCGCTCTGTCTCACGCTGCTCGCGGCGCTGCTCGTTCCGCCGCTCATCTCGATCCCGGTATTGCAGCCGACCCTCCCGCCTCCGGGCCCCGCCGGCGTGGTCGGGTTCGGCGAACTCCGATCGGTCACCCTCACCGGAGCCCCGGGCGGGGGCTGGTTCACCGGCTATGCAGGGTCGGGACTCGTGCTCGCATGGGTGCTCGGCGCCGTCGCGGTGCTCCTATCGACCCTCGTCCGGGCACGGCGCTTCCGGCGCTCCCTGATGGCGGTCTCTCGCGGAGCCTCACCCGATCTGCGGCGGATGGCGCGCGAGGTCGCGCGCACCCTCGGCCTCGCGAAGGTGCCGGAAATCCACACGACGGACGCACTGGTCTCCCCCATGGCGTACTGGAGCGGTGGGGCCACCCACGTCCTCATTCCTTCCGCCCTTCTGGAGACCATGCCGCAGGCCGAACTGCGCTGGATTCTGGCGCACGAACTGGCCCACATCCGCCGCCGCGACCACCTGGTTCGGTGGCTGGAGTGGCTGGCGTGCACCGCCTTCTGGTGGAACCCGGTGGCCTGGTGGGCGCGGCGTCGGCTCAGAGCCGCGGGAGAGCTCTGCTGCGACGCGCTGGTCGTGAACGCCTTCAACTGCGCGCCACGCGACTACGCCCGCGCACTCGTTCGCGCGATCGACCTGGTGTGTACGGAGCGGACGCCTCGCCCGCCCGCCTTCGCAAGCGCCGCCGACAGCGGTCGGCGCACCCAGTTTCTCGAGAGGAGAATTCGAATGATCATCACGAACAATCCACCCTCGACCCTTCCGCGCGGACTCCGTACTCCGCTGCGCTGTGGGCTCGTCGCCCTTCTGGCCGTCGGGCTCGTCTACTGTGGGGAGCGGACCTTGCCGACCGCGGCCGAAGCCCCCTCGCCCGCCCTGTCGCTCGACGCTCCGCTCAACGCCGAACTGGAGCTCATCGCGGTGCCACGCGGGGACGGCCTCTCGGCAGCCCGTCGAGTGGAGGAGAGCGACGAGGCGTTCGTACTTCGCGCTGAGAGTGTGAGCTGGGTCTACTCCGTCGAAGATGCTGGCCCCGCGGAGGGCCCGCGCGGGGTGGTCGTCCTGGACTACGACGATCTGGTTCCTCTGAGCCAGAATGAGGCGTTGTGGGCCGCAATCGCCCAACTGCCCGAGGGCACCGACGACTCGAAGTTCCTCGTCGCTCGGCAGACGGGGGACGGAGGCTGGACCTTTCTCGACAGAATCCCCGAAGCTTCCATCTCCAGGTTCCATATCATGACGTTCGGACAGCAGCAGCCCGAAGTGGGAATAGAGCCCGCCGGCAGGACGCCCGCCCCGCAACGGAGATAGTTACCGATGACGGTACCAAAGCTCGCAAATGCCGAACTCGCGGTCATCGAACGGCTCTGGGAGGAGGGGAGCCTGACGGCTCGCCACCTCCGGGAGCAGCTCTACCCGGACGCGGCCCACTCGATGCACGGTACGATCCAGCGGCTGGTGCAGCGGCTCGAGGACAAGGGCTTCATCCAGCGGGACCGCGACAGAGCGGCGCACCTGTTCACGGCGCTGATCAGCCGCGAGGCCTACGCCTGCGGGCGTCTCGAGGCTCTCGCGGATCAGGTGACCGGAGGATCTCTGGTGCCGATGATCTCGCACCTGGTGGAGGAGCGGAAACTCTCCGACGCGGACATGGAACGCCTGCGGCAGTTGCTGGAGGAGAGATGACGGATCTGGCCCTGAAGATCGCCGGCACCAAGCTCGCCATCTCGGTCGTTCTCGGAGGCGCGGCGTGGCTCGCCGCGCGAGACAACCAGCGACCGCGCCTGTGTCATGCGATCTGCCTCACGTTGATGGCAGCGCTGCTCGTTCCGCCGCTGATCGCCATCCCCGTCCTGCAGACGGCGGCACCGGCTGCCGGGCTAGCGGGCGCTGCGCTCACGGGCACCTTGGCGATCGGCAACGTCCCGCCGCTCGCCCCGAGTGAACCGTCCAATGGGGTGTGGTTCGCCGGGCATGGGAGCTGGTTGCTCGTGCTGTTGTGGCTCTGTGGCGCCGTAGCGGTGTTGGGCTGGACGCTGGCACGGATGCGAAGGTTCCGCCGCTTCATGCAGGGAGCCTCGCGCGAGGCCCCTCCCGCGTTGCGGCGGATGGCGGAGGAGTTGGCGCGCACCCTCGGCCTCGCGAAGGTCCCGGCGATCCACACGACGGACGCGCTCGTCTCCCCCATGGCGTGCTGGAGCGGCGGCGCCGTCCGCGTTCTCATCCCGTCTGCCCTGCTCACCGGGCTGGAGCGCTCCGAACTGCGCTGGATCGTGGCGCACGAACTGGCCCACGTCCGCCGCCGCGATCACCTCGTCCGCTGGCTGGAGTGGCTGGCGTGCACCGCGTTCTGGTGGAACCCCGTCGCGTGGTGGGCGCGACGGAAGCTCCGAGCCGCGGGGGAGGTCTGCTGCGACGCCCTCGTCGTGCGCGCCTTCGGCTGCGCCCCGCGCGCCTACGCCCGTGCGCTCGTGCGGGCGATCGACCTCGTCCGCACGGAGCGGACCCCCGGGCTCCCGGCTTTCGCGAGTGCCGCTCACAATGGCCGAGGAACCCGACTACTCGAGAGGAGACTTCGAATGATTATTACGAACCGGCCCGCTTCGACCCTTCCTCCCGTGCTTCGCATGGCGCTCCGCGGTGGGCTCGTGGCCTCGCTGGCCCTGGGTCTCGTCTACTGCAGCGAGCAGACGTCGCCAACCGCCGCCGAACTTCCGGCCGCCGACCTGACGGACGCCAAGGGGCCAGTCGTCGAACTGCAACCAGCCGATACCCAGGCCGACGAGGGGAGTTGGAGCTGGTATGTCGCTGGAGGCCCGGCTGACCTGCCGCTGGTGATCCTGAGCGGGAGCGCTCCGCTGCCAACGCAAGGAGAACAAGCAGAATTGCTGGCGGCGATCGCCGAACTTCCCGAACTGCCCGAGGGCTCGCAGGGCTACCGGTTCTTCTACGCACGGCGGACCTCCGACGTGGCATATGGCGACGTGAGCGAGATTGTCGATGTCGCCTCGGGGGAATACGACAACATTTCCTTCCGATCGTTGTCGCCGGGTCTGGAGGTGACCATGACGGCGGGACCCCGTCCGCCCGGCGGAACGGACCGATAGCGGAAAGGGCAGGAGACGTTCCCGCGGGAACGTCTCCTGCCTCGGGGATCCGGGCTAAAGAAGCTGGGCGCGGGGGAGGGTGGCCATGGCCTTGTCCAGCGTCAGGACCTCCAGGTCTTCGCGTGCATAGTCGTTGGCGATGAGACGGTCGAGCAGTCCCGGTTCACCGGAGGTCTCGAGGGCATCCAGGATCGGGCGTCCGTTCAGGGGGGCGACGAGTCCGCTGCGAAGAACGTCGAGTAGGCCGGCGCGGGCGTCGGCTCTGGTCACACCGTAGTGATGCTGGACGGCGATGCACGCTTCCCCGATCACCTGGTTCGATGCGACCACGGCCGAGCCTTCGTCGGCCACCAGGGCGGAGAGCCGCCGGACGGATTGAGTGAAGTCCGCTTCCGGCACGCCCGTCAGCAGGCGCACCAGCACGGAGGTGTCAATCCCGTAGCGCCGGATCATGGGGCTCGGCGCGGAAGGCGTGGATATCGAACTCCCCGGATCCGGAGCGCAGCCTGGCGCGCAGCGGCGCCAGACGTGAGAGGTCGATCCGCTGCGGCCTCAGGATGAAGCCTTCGGGGCCCTCTTCCAACTCGAGGCGGTCACCGGGCTGCACGCCCATCGCATCGAGGACGCGGGCGGGGAACGTCACCTGACGCTTGGATGTGATCCTTACCAGCATGGTCCCCTCCTGCTGTGGATACCTTACAATAAACCATGATTTAGTAAGGTTAGCCGTGTCAAATCATCTGTTCCCAAACTGAGCGGGCGCGTCAACCGACGATCAAATGACGTCGTGTGCTTGACGACCGCTGCCCTGTGCGAAGATCATCCGCGGGTCCGGGACAACACGACTCCAACCTCTTCGAGCAATCCCCATGTGTACGTCGGCCCGGAAAAAGCTGCTTCTGGCCGTGCTGGTCCTCTGTTTCGGGGTCCAGACGGGGCTGGTGTATTCGGACTCGCGCAGCGTTCCCCTCTCGGAGCCGGCGCTCGAGGGGCGTGCACTCTGGCAGCGCCATGCCTGTCAAACCTGTCACCAGTTGTACGGTCAGGGGGGCTTCCTCGGGCCGGATCTGACGAACGCCGCGAGCCGGGTCGACTCTACCCGGCTCGTTTCTTTGTTGAGGGTAGGGAGCGGGCAGATGCCGCCGCTCGGGTTCAGCGACGAGGCGGCGGCGGCGATGGCCGCGTTCCTGCGCGAGATCGACCGGCCGGAGATCGGCCGCGGCCAGCTGCGGCTGGGGACTCCCGGAGAAGGGGCTGGGGCACAGGCGGCGTTCGAACGCGCGATCGAGGCCTCCCTCGGCCCCGAAGATGCTGACATCGCGGCCGGGTACGCCGCCTGGCGCATCCGACCGTGCAGCGCCTGCCACTTCCCGTTCCGGGCGTCGCCGGTCGGGGCGCCGGACCTGTCGCTCGTGTCCGGGTCGCTCGCGCCGGATTCGCTCGACCGGGTCCTCGCCGAGGGTCGCCCGGCGAAGGGCATGCCGCCGCCGGTGCCGCCGCTCGACGACGCCGACCGCGCGGCGATCACCGCGTTCCTCGAGTTCCTGGGCGCGAACCGGGAGCAACTCGAGGCGGCGACGCAGGCGCTGGCGGCGGACCGCAGCCTCGACTGGCGCGCGCTGCCGTGGTGGGAGTTTCCGTGAAGCCCTTCGAGGCCGGCCACCCCGCGCACCAGTTCGCCGTGCTCACGTTCATACGCGGCGGCCTGGTCGCGATCGCGATCACGCTCCTCGGCGGGATCCTCGCGGCGCTCTACTCCGTGCCGTCGCTGGCGCCGTGGTTCCAGCAGGTGGGGCTGGACCTGCGCCAGCTGCGGCCGATCCACACCGTCTTCGCCTCCGCCTGGGTCTTCCTGGGCGGCGTCGCCGTCGTGTACCGCTTCCTGCAGGATGAGGGGCCGCCGACCGCGGGCGACCGCTGGCGCCTCCGGATCCAGGTCTCCACCTGGGCGATCGCCGGCCTCGGCATTCTGCTGACGCTGGCCCTCGGCGTGGGGACGGGCCGCGAGTACGTCGGCTTCCATCCGATTTTCTCCCTTCTCATCCTCACGGGCTGGGTCTGCTACGCGTGGAACTTCTTCCGGCTGGCGGGGAAGCGGTTCTGGGAACGGCCGGTCTACGTGGCGATGTGGGGCGTGGGGCTGCTGTTCTTCATCGTCACCTTCGTGGAACAGCACATGTGGCTGGTCCCCGGGATCTTCGGAGATCCGGTGCAGGACATGCGGATCCAGTGGAAGGCCACCGGCACGCTGGTCGGAAGCTTCAACCTCTTCGTCTACGGCGCGGTGATCTATCTTGGGGAGCGGATCTCGGGCGATCCCTCGTACGGCCGCTCGACCACCGCCTACATGCTATTCGGCGTCGGACTGCTCAACTCGTTCACCAACTTCGCGCACCACAGCTATCACCTCCCGGCGCGGGAGTCGGTGAAGTGGATCGCGTTCGTCGTGAGCATGATGGAGATCATCGTCCTCGCGCGGGCGATGTTCGACCTTTGGCGGGCGCTGCGGACGCCGAGCGATCGGGCGTTCTGCGCCGCGCGGGGTTCGTTCGCGGCCGCGAAATGGTGGACGTGCGCGATCCTGTTCAGCGCGATCCTCATCTCCGTGCCCCCCCTCAACGCCGTGATTCACGGGACGTACGTTGTCACGGGGCACGCGATGGGGGCCATGATCGGGATCGACACGATGATCCTGCTGGGGGCCGTGATCTGGATTCTGAGCGAGCACATCCAGGCCCGGGAGGGCGAGGCGGGGTGGGAGACGCTCCACACGACGGCGATGCGGCGGGCGCTGCTGGGGCTGAACGTGTCGGTGGCGGCGCTCGTGCTCTGGCTGCACGTCGTGGGGACGGCGGTGGGGGTCACGCGCGCGGTCCACGCGCCGGGGGAGAGCTACGTGCCGCCCGAGTGGGTCTCCGCCTGGAGCGGGATCGGGTTCGCGGTCTCCGGCACGCTGTCTCTCATCTTCTTCGCGCTGGTCCTCGCGCAACTCTGGCCGCCCGCCTTCCGGTACTTCCGGGTCTCGGCCGAGCGAGCACGACGCGCGTGAACCGCCCGCTCTGGACCCCGGATCCCTCATTCACGGCGACGACGAACATGGCGCGCTTCACGCGCTTCGCGAACGAGCGCTGCGGGGCCGGAGCCGACTCCCCCCGGGCGCTGTGGCGCTGGTCGATCCGCGAGCCGGAGGCGTTCTGGAATGCGGTGTGGGACTTCTGCGGGGTCATCGGCGATCGGGGCGAGCGAGCGGTGGTCGACTTCGACCGCCTGCCGGGGGCGCGCTGGTATCCCGACGCCCGCCTGAACTACGCCGAGAACCTCCTCCGGCGCCGCGACGACACGCCCGCCCTGATGTTCCGGGCCGAGGACCGCGTCCGCCGCGACCTGACCTGGGCGCGGCTCTACGACACGACCTCGCGGCTCGCACAGGCGCTGGGAGCGCTGGGACTCGCGCCGGGAGACCGGGTGGCCGGCTACGTCCCCAACCTGCCGGAGTCGATCGTGTACATGCTCGCCTCGGCGAGCCTCGGGGCCACGATCTCGACCGCCTCGCCCGACTTCGGCGTGCGGGGCGTGTTCGACCGCTTCGGCCAGATCGAACCCCGCGTTCTGCTGGCGGCCGACGGCTACTTCTGGCAGGGGAGGCGGTATTCGAGCCTCGACCGTCTGCCGGAGATCGTGCGCCGGCTTCCATCGGTGGAGCGGGTGATCATCATCCCCCACACCGATCCGGAGCCCGACATCTCGGCGATCCCGCACGCGGTGCTGTTCGACGACTTCATCGGCCCGTGGCAACCGCGGGAGATCGAGTTCAGGCGATTTCCCTTCGACCATCCGCTCTACATCCTCTTCTCCTCGGGTACGACCGGGTTCCCGAAGTGCATCGTCCATACGGCGGGCGGCGTCCTGCTCACGCACCTCAAGGAGCATCAACTCCACGCCGATGTTCGTTGCGGCGATCGCACCTTCTACTTCACCACCTGCGGGTGGATGATGTGGAACTGGCTCTCGTCGGCGCTCGGGAGCGAGGCGACGGTCGTCCTGTTCGACGGTTCGCCCTTCCATCCCGGGCCGGAAGTCCTGTTCGACTACGCGGAGGAGGTCCGGATGACGCAGCTCGGCGTGTCGGCGAAGTTCATCGACGCGATCGGGAAGGAGGGTCTCCGGCCACGGGAGACGCACGACCTCTCTTCGGTGCGGACGATGCTGTCCACGGGGTCTCCGCTCGTCCCGGAGGGGTTCGACTACGTGTACCGGCACGTGAAGCCCGATGTCCACCTGGCTTCGATTTCGGGAGGGACGGACCTGTGCGGGGGCTTCGTGGCGGGGCATCCGCTCCTCCCGGTGTGGAGGGGGGAGATCCAGGCGCCAGCGCTGGGCATGGACGTGGATGTATGGGATGAAAAGGGACGGTCGATGCCGACGGGGAAGGGGGAACTCGTCTGCAAGTCACCCTTCCCATCGGTGCCGGCGGGGTTCTGGGGGGACGAGGATGGGCGCCGCTTCCACGAGGCGTACTTCGACGTCTACCCGGGCGTGTGGCGGCACGGCGACTGGATGGAGTGGACGGAACACGGGGGCGTGGTGATCTACGGCCGCTCCGACGCGACATTGAACGCGGGCGGGGTACGGATCGGGACGGCGGAGATCTACCGGCTGGTGGACCGGCTGCCGGAGGTGCTGGAGTCCATCGTCATCGGGCAGCCGTGGGAGCATGACACGCGCGCGATCCTCTTCGTGCGGCTCGCGGATGGGCGGCGTCTCGATGAAGAACTGGAGGCGCGGATCAGGACGGAGATTCGCGAGAACGCCTCGCCGCGGCACGTCCCGGCCCGCATTCTCGAGGTCTCCGACATCCCGCGGACGAGGAGCGCCAAGATCTCGGAACTCGCCGTGCGGGCGGTCGTGATGGGCGAGCCGGTGAAGAACTCCGACGCGCTGGTGAATCCAGAGGCGCTCGAGGAGTACCGGGACCGTCCGGAACTCCGGACATAACCTGTGCGAACCATCGGATTCGTCGGACTCGCCGTGTTCGCTTTGTTCGCCCGGACGGGAGGGTGTGTGGCGCAGGAAGCATCGGACCCGGCGGGAGCCGGGATCACGGCGGTGGAGGGCTTGCGGCTCGGGCACTTCACGCTCCGGGAGCGGCCTACCGGGTGTACGGTCGTGCTCGCCGAGGACGGCGCGGTGGCCGGCGTCGACGTGCGGGGCGGGGCGCCGGGAACGCGAGAAGTCGCGCTCCTCGACCCGGTGAATCGCGTACAGGCCGTCCACGCCATCGTGCTCTCGGGCGGGAGCGCGTTCGGGCTCGACGCGGCGTCCGGGGTGGTCCGGTACCTGGAAGAACGGGGCATCGGTTACGCCGTCGGGGGCCACGTCGTTCCGATCGTGGCCGGGGCGATCCTGTTCGATCTCGGCGTGGGCGACGGATCCATCCGGCCGGGACCCGAGTGCGGATACCAAGCCGCACTGGCGGCCAGCGCGGCTGCGCCCGCCGAGGGCAGCGTCGGTGCGGGGGCGGGGGCCACCGTGGGCAAGCTGCGGGGGCTCGAGCGGGCGATGAAGGGCGGGATCGGCACCGCCTCGATCACGCTCGATGACGGGCTCACGGTCGCCGCGGTCGTGGCGGTCAACGCGATCGGCGACGTCATCGATCCGGCGACGGGAGAGATCATCGCGGGGGTCCGCAACGAGGACGGGACCGGGTTCGCGGACGCACGACGGCTCCTGCGGGAGGGCGAGCTTCCCGGCCGCGGCGGTGGGGGCGCGCCCGCCGGGAACACCACGATCGGCGTGGTCGCGACGAACGCCTCGCTCACGAAGGCGGAGATCACCAAGGTCGCGCAGATGGCGCACGACGGGCTCGCCCGCGCGATCTATCCGGCCCACACGCCGCGCGACGGCGACACCCTGTTCGGCCTCGCGACCGGCGAGCACGAGGACGAAGGCGGGCTCACCCGGATCGGGGCGCTCGCCGCCGAGGTCGTGGCGGAAGCGATCCTGCGCGCCGTCCGTGCCGCGACCGGACTCCCCGGCATACCATCGGCGTCGGAGTTGGCACCCGCTGGCGGCTGATCGTTGATGGAGTGGTGCATGTCGTTATTCTCTTCACCATGCGAACGACGATTTCCCTCGATGATCAGCTCGCCAGACAGGTGCGCCGCGAAGCGGCAGCCCGGGGGATGAGTGTGAGCGCCTTCATCGCCAAAACCCTGGACGCTGAGCTGAAGCGGCGTGACCGCGCGGTGCCGCCGCCCTTCCGACTGGTGACGGTGCGCTCCCGCCTGCGTCCGGGCGTCGATCTCGACCGACCCGGGGCGCTCGATGCGGAGGACGATAAAACCCGATTTGGAAGCGGCTGATCCTCCGTGCTGCTTCCAGATCTCAACGTCCTGAGTGACCGGAGACGCGGTCGGGTGAGCGCGCCACCCGCGATCAGATGAGCGCCAGCCTGTGGGGGATCCTCGGCTACGCCGCCGGACTCATCGTGCTGGGAGCGTGGATCGGCCGCCGGGTCGACGCCGCGGGCAGCTTCTTCGTCGCCGACCGCAAGCTCGGCCCCGTTCTGCTCTTCTCCACCATCCTCGCCGCCAACCTCGGCGCCGGCACGACGGTCGGCGCGGCGGGGCTCGCCTATCGCGACGGACTGAGTGCGTGGTGGTGGGTCGGCTCGGCGGGCATCGGGACGATCCTGCTCGCGATCTGGGTCGGCCCGCGCATCTGGCGGATCGCCGCGCGCCACGGGCTCCTCACCATGGGCGACTACCTCGAACTGCGGTACGGCCGCTCGGTCCGGCTCCTCATCGCCGGGCTGCTGTGGTTCGCCACGCTCACGATCGTGTCCGGGCAGCTCATCGCGATGGCCGAGATCGTCTCCGTCGTCGCCGGGTCTCCGCGCTGGGTGGGCGCCCTCATCGGCGGCATCGTCGTCATCGTCTACTTCAGCGCGGGCGGCCTCGTGGCCTCGGCCTGGGTCAACCTCGTGCAGCTCGTCGTCCTCCTGGCCGGCTTCGCGATCGCGATCCCGTGGGCGCTCGCCGACATCGGCGGCTGGGCGGCGATCGAGGCGGTCGCCGAGCGGACGTCACCGGATTACCTGAGCCTGTGGCAGGGTGGCGCGTCCGGCTGGGTGTACCTCGCCCTCCTCGCGCCGGCCTTCATCATCTCCCCCGGGCTGGTCCAGAAGGTCTACGGCGCGGTGGACGCCCGGACGGTCCGGACCGGACTCCTGGCGGCTGGCGTGGCTCTGGTGCTGTTCGCCTTCGCGCCGACGCTGCTCGGCATGATCGCGCGTGTCTACGATCCGGCGCTCGCGAGCCGTGAGCAGGCGCTGCCCATGTTGCTGGCCACGGCGCTGCCGCCGGCGCTGGGGCTGCTCGGGCTCGCCGCGGTGTTCTCGGCCGAGGTGAGTTCGGCCGACGCCGGCCTGTTCATGCTCTCCACGTCGCTCTCGAAGGACCTCTACAAGGGCTTTCTCCGCCCCGAGGCCACCAGCCGGCAGGTGCTGCGCGCGGCGCGAGGCGCCGCCATCGCGGGGGGTGCGCTCGCCGTTCTTCTGGCGCTATGGCTCGAGAGCGTGATCGCCTCGCTCACGATCTTCTATTCGGTCCTGAGCGTGAGCCTGTTCGTGCCGGTCGCGGCCGGCCTGCACTCGCGGCGGGCCGGCGTCCCCGAGGCCCTCGCCGGCATCGGGGCCGGGCTCGCGGCGCTGGCGGCCGTCCGGATCTTCGCCCCCGCCGATGCGCCCGCCCTGCTGGACCGCACGCTCATCGGCCTCATCGTCTCCGCCGCCGCCTTCGGCCTCGTCGCCCTGGCGCGCGCCCGCCGCCGGGGAGGCTGACCGCCTCAGGGCTCGGGTCGCCCCAGCGCCGCCAGTTCCGTCGCGAGTTCCCGCAGTCCGATGACCTCGATGCCGGCCCCGACCGGGTAGCGGTCGTCACCGCCGTAGACGACGAAGGCGCGGTCGGGCTTCACATCGTCGAGCGCGATGCGAAATCCCTTGCTGATGCGGGGGGCGAGCCCGCGCTTGATCTCGATGGCCCACGTTCGGGGTCCGGGTACTTCCAGAATGAGGTCGATCTCCACGCCCGTGGCCGTCCGGTAGAAGCCCGGCGGAGAGAGTCTGTCCGGCGCCGCCCGGATCAGCGTCTCGATGGCGAAGCCCTCCCAGCTGGCGCCCGCCACCGGATGGCCGAGCAGATAGTCCGCGTCCGGGATCCCGAGCAGCGCGTGCAGGACGCCGCTGTCACGCACGTAGGTCCGGGGCGATTTCGCCAGCCGCTTGCGGACGTTCACATGGATCGGCCGCAGCCGGCGCACGAGCAGGAGATCGACGAGGAGGTCCACGTACCGCGACACCGTCTTTCCTTCCACGCCGAGACTCCTCGCGAATGTCGAGGCGTTCCAGAGTCCGCCCTGGGAGTGCGCGAGCATGGTCCAGAAGCGGCGCAGCGTCTCGGCGGGGATGCGCGGTCCCAGTTGCGGGATGTCGCGCTCCAGGCAGGTCCGAATAAAGTTCTCCCGCCAGAGGGCGCTCGCCTCGTCCGTCGGGGCGAGAAAGCTCGGGGGGAACCCGCCCCGGCTCCACAGGCGCATGAGCCGGCTCTGTTCCACTTCGCGCACATCCAGCGGGCCGAGCTCGAGATAGCCGATGCGCCCGGCGAGACTCTCACCGGACTGCCGCATCAGGTCCGGCGATGCGGAACCGAGGATGAGGAACTGACCCGCCCTCTCACCCCGCCAGATCCGCTGGTCGATGATCCCGCGCAACTCGCGAAACAGCCCGGGAGCCCGGTGGATCTCGTCGAGGACGACGAGTCTGTCCCTCACCTGTTCGAGGTAGCCCGATCCCTCTGTCAGGCGGGCAAGGTGCGCGGGATTCTCGAGATCCAGGTACAGGCCGGGACGGGACGGCCCGGTTCGGTCACCCGCCTCCCCGGCCCCCTCCTCCGCGAGCGCTCTCGCCAGCGTCGTCTTGCCGACCTGGCGCGGCCCGACGAGTCCCACCGCCGGGAAGATCCTGAGGTGCTCCTCCACTTCGGCCCGGAGTAGCCGGGGGATGATCGTCGGATTCATGGTTGTATGCTAGGAATACAATACCGCATTTACAAGGTAAATGAGTCAGCCGGATGTCGGTTGCGCGGGGGCGGGGTACGGGGAGCCGCGGGGAGGCGCTTGCTTGACGCGGCGCGACGAGGGAGCATAGCAGCGCCATTTGACAGAGGGTTGATACCGAATGGAGCTGTCGATGCCGATGCCGGTGGCTGAGAGCGCGTGATGGCGCGACGCGGGGTCGCGCGCGTTGCCGGGGCGGGCCTCGTCCTGGCCATCGCCGTCGCGGGCTGCGGGGGCGAGGGGCATCAGACGCTCTCCATCGCGACGGGGAACACGAACGGCCTCTACTATCCCCTCGGGGGCGGACTCGCGTCGATCTGGTCGCGGCATCTCGACGGCGTGAACATGAAGGCCGAGACCACCGCCGGCTCCGTGACGAACCTCATCCAGGTCGCGAAGGGCGAAAGCGAAGTCGGCTTCACGCAGGCGGACGCCCTGGCCGCGGCGCTGGCGGGCACGGGCCGGTTCCCGGAGCCCATGCCCCTGATGTCGATCGGGAAGCTGTATCCGAACGTCGTACACCTGGTGACGGTCCGGAGCACCGGCATCGAGTCGGTGCACGACCTCAGGGGCCGCCGCGTGTCGGTCGGCCCGCCGGGGTCGGGGAACGCGGTCACCGCCTGGAACGTGCTCGAGTCGATGGGGATCGGAGAATCCGACTTCACCGTGCGGCAACTGAACTACGCGCAGATGTCGAACGGTCTCAAGGATGGGACGCTCGATGCCGGCTTCATCGCCGGCGGCGTGGGGATGCCGGCCGTCGTCGAGATCGGCGTCTCGCGCGACATGGTTCTCGTCCCCTTCACCGAGGACGAGATCGCCACCATCGTCCGCGCGGAGCCGGCCTATTCCGGCTTCATCATGCCCCCGGGCGTGTATCGCGGCGTGGACGAGCCGGTGCTCACGCCGACGCTCTGGAACCTGCTCGTCGTGTCGCGCTCGATGGACGAAAGCCTCGCGTACGACCTCACGCGGACCATGCTCGAGCGCCGAGGCGACCTTGAGAACATCTCCGGCGTGGCGAGCTTCATCACGCCGGTCTCGGCGCGCGACGTGGGCGATTTTCCCATCCACCCCGGCGCGCGGCGCTACTACGACGAAGTACTGGGAGACGAAGTGCCGGGAGACGAAGTGCCGGGACCCGGCGCCCGTTGACCCACACAAGGCGCATCCTCTTCGCCCTGGCGGTCGGGCTCTCCCTCTTCCAGTTCTGGCAGAGTACGACGGGCACGCTGTCCGCCACGCTGGGGCGCCCCATACACCTCGCCTGGGTCATCGTCCTCACCTTCCTCGCCAAACCCTCCTGGACGGGCGAGGGGGCCGCCCCCCGCTGGAGCCCGTGGCTCGACGCCGCGCTCGCGCTCGCCGCCCTCTACTGCGGCTGGGTGATCGTCGGCTTCGACTACCGGGGCGTGGACCACATCCTGTACGGACTCGGCACCCACGACCTGATCGTGGGCCTCGCCTTCGTCATCCTCCTGTTCGAGGCCACGCGCCGGGCCGTGGGCTGGGTGATGGTGGCGGTGGGCCTCGTCTTCCTCCTCTACGCGGGGTTCGGGGACCTGCTGCCCGATGTGATCGCGAATCGCGGTTTCAGCCTCGAGCGGATCCTGCGTTTCCAGATCTTCACGGGGGCGGCGCTGTTCGGGACCCCACTCGGGATCGCGGCGGGGACCGTGTTCATCTTCGTCCTCTTCGGTGCCTTCCTGGAGGTGACGGGCGCCGGGCGGTTCTTCATCGGCCTCGCCTTCGCCGCCGCGGGGCGGTTCCGGGGCGGGCCGGCGAAGGCGAGCGTGATCGCCTCCGCGGCCATGGGGTCGATTTCGGGATCGGCGATCGCGAACACGGTGACGACGGGCGCGCTCACCATCCCCATGATGAAGAAGCTGGGCTACCGCCCGGAGCAGGCGGGCGGGATCGAGGCGGCGGCCTCCACGGGGGGCCAGATCATGCCGCCGATCATGGGCGCCGGCGCGTTCATCATGGCCGACTTCACGAACACGCCCTACCGCGAAATCGTGACGCTCTCCATCGCCCCCGCGATCCTCTACTTCGGGTGCACGCTCCTCTTCGTCCACCTGATGGCGGTCAAGCTGGGGCTGCGCGGGATGAAGAACCCGCCGCCGGCGCGGCGCACGCTCAGCGAGGGGGTCCACTTCCTGCTCCCGCTCGGGCTCGTGGTCGCGCTCCTCCTCCTCAATTACTCGCCGCCGCTCGTCGGGGCCGTGGGCTGCCTCGCGGTCGTCGTCACGGGGATGGCGCGGAAGAAGACGAGGGTCGGCTGGCGCACGATCCTCGAGGGCCTGCGGGCGGGGGCAGTCATGGCGCTGCCGATCTCGCTCGCGTGTGCGACAGCCGGGATCGTGGTGGGGGTGATCGGCCAGACGGGGATCGGCCTCCAGTTCACGGAAACCGTCGTCCAGGCGGCGGGCGGCCAGCTCTGGCTCGCCCTCATCTTCATCGCTCTCGCGGCGCTCGTTCTCGGGATGGGGCTGCCGGTGACCGCGGCCTACATCGTGATCTCGGTCATGGCCGCGCCCGCCCTGGAGGGGCTGGGGCTCTCACTCCTCGTCGCGCACATGATCATCTTCTGGCTCTCGCAGACGTCGAACGTGACGCCGCCCATCGCGTTGGCGGCCTTCGCCGGGGCGGGGGTCGCGGGCTCACCACCCATGCGGACGGCTAACGTGGCGGTGAAGCTGTCGCTGGGCTTCTTCATCGTACCGGCGATGATGGCGTATTCGTCGCTGATCCTGGTGGATGGGACGGGCGCCGCGGACTTCGTCTTCGCCATCGGCTCGACCCTCGCGCTGATCGCGGTGCTCGCCTTCGCGATCGAGGGATTCGCCATGGCCGCGTGCAGCGTCGGGGAACGTGCGCTGTTCGTGCTGGCAGGCGCGCTCATCCTGGTTCCGAACACCGCGGTAAGGATGGCCGGGATGCTGCTTGGCGCCGGGGTCCTCGCCCTCCACGCCCGGAAGAGATCTACTCGCATGTAGTGGAGCGGCGATCAACTGACAGCTGCCCCCGACAAGAGGGATGGTGGCCATCCGGTAGGCGATATGCGTTGGAATCGGAGAGTACCCGCGGACGGGTCAGGCCGAGTCAAGAGGAAGCGGCGCAGGTTGGGGATCTATGTTGAAGGACTGCCGCGAATGAGGGGCGCGTGATCGTCCTTATCGCGGACCATAAGGACGTAGCGCGACAATCAGGATGAGAAGCCAGTGACAATGACAATAAGGGCGTAAGAACGGAGGAGGAGGTCGGCGTGCTCCAGCGAGTCAATCGCCCTCTGTGTCTTGCTCCGCATCTACTTCCAGTGCTACTTCGAGGTCGATGACGTGCTCGGGGGCCAGAAGGACGTCTATGTGCTCTCCGGCCAGCACGACTGGAATTAACATGCCCTTTCCGTAATTCCCAACCGCGCATCGCTGCTCGAATTCTTGTTTGAGCCCATCCGACTCCTTCGCGTGCTGGTACATGGCAGCATGTCGGGGACAGAATGCCACATAGTCGTCCGCAACCATCTTATCCAGACCGAGGAACCGGACGGCCTCGAAGTACCAAGCTCCCTCCTTCAGCTTGAAGGACCTATCCTGGCAACCGATCACTTGGCAAAGGCTTACACGGGCGTGCTCTTCGTACTTCGCCCGAAGCTTGGTGCGTGCCTCCTCCTTGAGCTTGGGCTCTCCTTGAACAATGCTTCGTTCCCTGTGTTCCGTCTTTCGGCGTGGAGCGTCCTTTGCTAGCTTCCTCGCCCTCTCGCGGCGGCGCTCGGGGTTCGGAGGGTCGGGGAACTCCGGCGGTGGACGGTGCTCCGACTCATGCCGCTGCCTGATCTCCTCCTTCTCTCCCTCCGAAAGTTCCGCAAACCACTTGCCAGCTTCAGCTGCGTCCAGGTTCTCGAAACCTAGATCCTTGGCCTTGGCTTCCCGAACTTCACGGTCGTGTTTTTGGAGAACTCCGCTGGGCTCCGCCTCACCGCTTTCGCTGGCGAACCGTATTGCCTTCACCCACGCCCAACCAAAATCGAAGGCGAATCCTTCGGGGAGCCGGTCTGGCCGCGCTTTGCTTGGCGTGACAAAAATCAAGCTGTCACGTCCCTGCTTCTGAGGCACCCACGCGTGGTTTCTCAGCGTGAAGACGAGTTGGGATGGAGCGGCTCGATAACCGGCACTTGCGTTCCTCCTGTAAACTGCCACCAACTTTCCAGAGATCGGTAGCTCCGAGAAACAAGGCTCGGGAGGAGGCCAAGTATCTTCCTTAGTCTGATCGAGAGCTGCCCGGATAGCTTTTGCCATCTTTTCTCGCTCAGCTTCCGGGTGGTTCGCCTGCTTGAGCCGTTGGAGCATGTCATCAAGATTGGGGATTTGCCAATCACGGTCGATCCCATAACTGGTGACATTCACTCCGCCGCCCGATTGCAGGTGCTGCCAGTCAGGGTTTAGGCGACACGCCGTCTCCGAAATCGGAATGCTGTAGGCGACACCGATCTGCCTCGCAAACTCGCTGAATCCCGGCATATCCCAGTAACGTCGGTGAAGCTCGTACCGCAACGCCTGCGCGACAGGCTGAAGATAGTCGGTCAGGCATTCGAGGTGCCGAAAGTACGGAGCCGCACTCGCGTCGGGACACCGTTTCCCGGCGTATAGCTGACTCGGCGGAAGCCAGTCCTCGTCGCAGTCCAGAAGCAAACTGTACTCGCCGAACTTATCTACAGTGACCCGCTCTTTTCGCACGAGTCCGATGAAGGTCTCCACATGATTCCTGTGCTCATCCTCCGTGGGGCGATGCCCGGATTCACCGTAGTACTTGTCCAGGATTCCGATGGCTCTGGACTCGTCATCGATTTCGCACACTCCCAATCGCTCGAGCCCCTTCTTCGCATCCTTGGTGCCTTTGCCGCCGGAGTAGGTGTCAGGATCCGCAATCGCAACACCCTCAGGTGCGTCATCTCCGTCGATCGCAAAGCGACATTCAGCTGCCCGTCGATACTTGCCTGATTGAGTGCGTACGATCGGGAGCCTCCGTAGCCTATCGTAAGCACTGTGGTTTGCATCCCAGTACTTCTCGACCGACGCGTAGTAGGCTCTGTGCCAACGGACATCGTGGGTCGCCAGCCATTCCTCGATCTCTTCGTTCGTCTTGGACGCGGGCGGGGCCAAGTACTTAACTTCGAATGCACCAATCGTCAGGTCGATGAGGAAGCGGTCAACCGCGCTGCTTTTTTGGGTGGCGGACACGGCCCAACCCCGGTATTCGGACGGGGACACGGTACTCCTCGTCTTCTGGGCCGGAAATTGCCAGGAATACTGTGGTGCTTCAGAATCCCAGCCAGACATCAAGAAGTGGATATCGTCCACGCCCAAGAACACCTTGAGATCGGCCGGCCCCTGCAACAGGTGGGCTGCTCGTCCGTGACCGCCGCCTTGCATGGGCACAAGAGACTCTTCGCGCATCGCTTGAACCACAGCGGCGTGGAAGGGCTTGTAGGGCGCAGCAAGAGGATCCTGTGAGTTGGGTAAAACGCCCAGGAAATCCCTGTCGAGGAGCCCCAAGCGACGGATGGCCGGCAGCGACTTGGCGACGAGCGCGGCCAAGCGAGCGATGAGGGCATCGTTTTCGGGGTGCTCCTTGACGCTCGCCCTGCTGAGTTCGGGAATGAAGGGCGCGTGGACGTGGAACCGGAGATTCGAGGTCTCCTTTGTGGCAGGGAAGAACACAGCCACGCTGCCCCGCTCGGCGGGAACGATGCGGAAGCGATCGGCGAGAGCTTCGCCCACCACCTGCAAGGCCCCCTGATCTCGTTCCTTCTCTTCAAGCTCGAACACTACGTCAAGGTACATGGATGAGCCCTCGCAATAGGGCTCGCGAAACCGAAGGAAGCAACGCCTCTCCTCGCCGGAGGGGCTCTTGTCACGGACCTGCACCACGCCACCACCTAGCTCCGTCCGTATGAGTGATCCTGAATCGCCGTTGTCCGTCCTCCACTCGATCGATTCGATGTTCTGCAAGTGCAGGACTGACATGACCGACATCCCTGCCAACCCCAGCCGAATCTCTTCCCGTACCTCGTCACGGGTCTTCATCTTGCTGTTGATCGTCAGCTCGCTGCTGAACGGAAGCTCGATAACGGTTTCCCGATCAGAGAGCCCTATCGAAGAGGCAGGTGGGGGTATCGCCCCCGGCACGATCCGATCGACGATCTCGAACGCTACCGTGTCGCTGTATATCCTTGGAGTCTCGGTACACCCGAACACGGACTTGAACCCGATGCCGAAGCGACCGATCGTGTCCTTCTCCTCGTACTCGGCACTCCTGCCGTAGTTGGTGATCCTCTTGATATCTTCCTTAGAGAAAGGTCGGCCGTCGTGCGTGAAGGAGAGCTTCAGCTCGCTCAACTCAAAACGGGCGGATGCCGCCCCCTTGTCCTCCGCGTTCTGCAACAATTCGAAAACGAGGTGGGCGGTGTCGGGATAGAGGTGGTCCACGAGCCCGTCGAGGTTCGTGTCGTTTTTCTTGAGCGCCTCGACTAACTCCCTTCGGTCGGCACCGAGGTCCCGGATGAAGCTCTCAGGAATCTGCTCGTACTCACGGCTCATACCGCTGTCCCCCTCCGTATCCGCATCGTGCCGTGCACGACGACGCTGGCGAGTATGTCCGCCTCCTCGGCACTCGCCCGGAGGCGGCTTACCGTTTCCGTGAATTCTTGCTCCGCGCGTTCTAACTGCGATTCCCTCATCCTGCGGATATTCTCGTGCTCGGCCTTGGCGAGCTGTTCTCTGAGTATCTTCTCCCGTGCGCTCTGGCTGACCTTGAGGCTCTGAAGACGATGATCGACGATCCGGGTGTTCTCCGCCACATGCCGCTCCCTGGCCGAGTGCCAGAGCTGGTGGTGGCGACGGTCCAGCCCATCCAAGGCGGAGTCGTTGATCTGGCCGGGCTCGGAATCGTCCGTCGCCCCCGCCAGCAGCAACATGACTTCGCCTTCAACTCGTGCGGATGCACACACGGCGATGAACTCGTCCCCAGCCACAACGCCGGTCTTTCTCCATCGGTACACCGCGAATGCGTGCTCGCCGACCGGGGCCGTCGAACTCAGAGTCTCGACGCGAACGCGCGTCGGCCCCATGACCTGCCCTTCGGAGCCCTCGGTGAGGAACGCGGCGGCCTGCTGAACGAGGGTGTGCGTGACATCGAGGTGGACAACATCCTCGCTCTCCCTAGCCGTCTCCTGCCGGAAGGTGACCGCCAATCGGGATGAAGTGCCGCGCAACCAGTTTTCCCACTGTGTGAAACGCGGGTCGGTTCTTCTGCCTCGCACGTCGCGGCGGGCCAGAAGCTCCTGTTTGGCGTCGGCTCCCAGTCTGAGCGTATTCGCCGTCCCCGAGCCTCCAACGAAGTCCCGGTTCGGCGAGTCAAGCAACTTCCGCAGGTAGACGTTCACGCACCGCTGGATCGCGACGGGGATGATCCAGGGGGACTCGGCATCCTCTACTTCCTTCTTCCAGTCCGCCACCACCTGCCCGAGGCCAAAGAGCTCACCCTGCGCACTCTCGATGCGCTCGTCTTCTTCCCGGCGGCGGATAAGGTTGTCGGAGAGCTGCCGTAGACGGTCACGAACCTCCCTTCGAGTCAAGCGAAAGCTCTCGCCTATGCTTCGGAGTTCTGCGCCAAGCTCGCCGAGGATCTCCTCGTTGCCGCCGATCGCGTGCTCGAAGATGCCCAGTCGAAGCAGGCAACGGTCGTAGATCTCGAAATCCACCGTGTCTGGAGTGACAAGGTTCACGATGGCGATGGCTTTGCTCTTCTGCCCGTGGCGGTCCAAACGTCCGATCCGCTGCTCGATGCGCATAGGATTCCACGGGAGGTCATAGTTCACGAGCATGTCGCAGAACTGAAAGTCTAGGCCCTCACATCCGACCTCAGACGAGAGCAGGACGTGAACAGCATCGCTGGACTCCTTGGGCAGGGCGAACCTGCGGCGGATGTCCCTTCGCTCGCGTCCCGGCACCCCGCCGTGGATCGTCTCGAACCTGACGCCTTCCTCCTCCAACAGGCGTCCGAGATAGGCGAGCGTGTGCCGGAACGTGCTGAAGACCAAGGCCTTGTTTCTCGGCATCGCCAGCTTCTCCCGGATCACGCGGCGGAACTCGTCCGCCTTCCGGTCCACTGGATCGAGCGACCGCGCCGATCGGATGAGCGACTCGATTTCCCCGCGCACATCGTCCACGAACCCGAGATCCGGGCCTTGGTCGGAATCGTAATCCATCCCTTCGAGCCGATCCATGTTCCTGTTGAGGATGTCCTCCATGTAGGGAGCTAGGCCATAAAGGCAACTCGCCGCCTGACGACGAACCGTGGACATCATGAAGCGCACGTTCTGGTGTCCGTGGCACGCCGCCAGGATACGGGCGAGGGTTTCCATGAGGCGGTCGTGCAGTTCGCGCTGTGCAGACGTGTAGGCGACCCGAAGCGTTTGGGGCTTCCTCGTAGTGAACTCACCGATGTCCCGGCGGCGGGTACGGTTTATGATGGAGGCGAACGTGTAGAGTCTTTCGAGGGAATCGATGGCCCGCACCCGGCTGTCGTCCGGGTCTCCGCGCCCTCCAAGCGTCGCCGTGAGATCAGCCACCAGCGGCGAGCCCCGAAGGAAGTTCCTTCCCCACTCAGTGGCTACGGCCCTGTTCAGGCATGAGAGCGCCTCCTCCCTCCACCCGGAAGGTGTGCCGCGACACAGGGCTATTGCGCGATTGATGCCGCCGTTGGGCGCTGCCATCTGCTCGAAGGTCGGCGGGTCGATTATTAGGTCGGGGCGAAGCAGGTTGAGGAGAGTGAAAAGATCCTGGCTTCCCATTTGAACCGGCGTCGCCGTCAAAAAGACAACGGCCTCCGCGTTCTCGCAGAAGTGCCGAATGGCTTGGTGCGTGTATGTCTCAGCATTGCGGGCGTGATGCGCCTCGTCGACGATCACTAGGTCGAACCTCGGTGGTGGGTCCAAGTCGATCAGGCCGCGCTCGGTTCGCGAGCCTCGTCGGTTGGGCCGCTCGTTACCGAGAAGGGCGGCCTCGTTGAGAAGGGACATCGGGAGAATGACGTTGGAGTAGCGACGGGGCCACTCGCCGTCCAAGTGCGTCTCGTTGATGCAGAACCGCAAAGTGGGTCCGTCGAGGGGGTGGAGGTGTTCGTCGAACCTGCGCATCTCCAGTTCCCATTTGCGCTCGGACACCAGTGGCTTCGGGCAAATGACGAGGACGGAGGACAGCCCGGATCGCGCCCGCAACTCCTTGATGATCAGTCCTGCCTCGATGGTCTTGCCCACGCCGACCTCGTCCGCGATCAAGAGTCTCGGCCGGTCGGATCGGATGAGCTTAAGTACTGGGCGGTACTGGTAGGGTACGAACTCCACGCGACCGGACCTGAGGGACATCAAGGCCGAGGTCGACGGTGAGCGGATATGAAGGGCGGTAAGGAGCGCCTTGCACTCCTCGGCACTCATCTCCGCAGGCCTGTCTTCAGTCGAGGCGCCCCGCACCACCTGACTGCCGTAGAGCGTGGTAGTAGCACCGTCGATCAGGATCCCGTACCTGACCTCCGCGCCGCCGCCGATTACCTCTATGATGGCGCCGATCCGGCTCCGGTCGGAACGAAGCGCGACCACGTCGCCTACTTGGAATTCGGGGTTTTCTGCGATGCCATTCATCTATCGTGCGCCTCCCGCCTGTCCTGGGTTCCTTGAGTTGACTGGCGCGGTGGGCCGGTCACAGAGGCTACGCAAGAGGCGATTCGCCGCAAGCGCATCCAGTCTCGGTGTCGAAGCGCGGAACAGGCTCCGAGTCGCGAAGGCTACTCCCCCCACGGTTGACGCACAACGACCCCAACGCGCAACCGACGCGACCAGAATCGGGCAGGAACTGGTGAGGCTGGAGACGGTACGAGCCCACGTCCTTTGGATGATCGCGACAGGGCCGGGTCGGCGACGACTTGCGGACCGGCGGATTGCCATGGGCTACGAATCGTCCTCGTGTCCTTCCTGCTGACGAAGCAGCTCCTCGGCCTTCTTCTCGATGTACTGGTGGAGTTGGCGGTCATCCTCCTGTTGTAGCACATGCCGCCACGCGAAGTCCTCGGCCGCGAAGTCGTTCTCGTCGTCCGAATCGAATTCGGCGAACACGTTCGGGAGGTTCAGTAGCGGTTCGAAGGCGTTGATGTCACGCTCGTCCTCGTCCGTCGGTGCGTAGAGGCCCATCTTCGAAAGCACTCGCTTGACGAGCCGGGGGACGGCGAAGGAGGTGAGCAGCAGGTGTTCGGACGCCGTCCACTGCGACGGTCGTGTGACCTCCCGATGTCCGTGCGCTAAGTTGCCGCGGCAGATCTTCAAGTCCGACGCCCAGCAGGCCCGGAGGCTGTCTTTCTTCCAATCCGTGCCCGTTGGCGGCGGTCGCCATTCGTTCGAGGGCAGCTCCCGGCTCGGACGCCACGCTTCGGCGAATTTCTCTGGAAACCGCTTCTGTCCTTTGCGCGAGGCGGTCCCTAGGATTTGCTCCATCGCCGCGTATGTCAGCACCAATTCGGTGTTCGGTGACACGTCCGGCGCGTCGGTGTTGGCTTGGTTGAAGAGAACGATACCTTGGTACACCCTCGGCCACTCCTTCCGCCCCAGAGCCCCCAGAAGCGCGGCAAGCAAGGAGTGGTCGGGCTCGATCCGACTGGGGTTCACATGCGTTGGCACTTGGACCCGGTAGAGATCGCCCGTGACGTACGACTGTTGGCGCCCATCGCGTCGGCGCAGCTCCATGAGCGCGCCGCCTCCCGGATCGGTGAACGCTTGGATCACAAGCCGCAGGTCGTCACGGTTGCAGTACTTCCACATAAAGAAATCCCGCGACGCCAAGGCCGAGAAGGCGAACAACTCGGCAAACAAGAACAGATCCGCCCTATTCTCCTCGGACAGATCAGCGGTCAGTTCTTGGCCCTGCAGCGCGAGGATGACCGCAGTCTTGATGGGCTCGCCCTGAAGATCTCGATACGGAGCAAGGACGGCATCGAGCGTCTCCTGGCAATCGCCATCCGGTCCCGGGCGCTCTCCTCGCACGAACCGCTTCAGAGAGTACTCCCCGGCATCGATATCGCACTCAAGTTTGATCCATGGAAAAAACGCAAGCTGCGGCATCGTATTCCTCCTTGTCGCTGGCGACTCCGGCGATACGGATCGTGGTGCCGGTTTCTCTTGCAGTTGGGCGGCTTGACCATCGGGTCGCCGCACGGCTGAGCTCCTGACGGTCGCGAAGCGGAGTCGGAAACCCGGCTGCTCGAGGAGCTGACCTCGTTGCGGCACCCGATGAGTGCGCACGCCGACGAAGCCGACCAATGATTCCGACAAGCGGATCGCGGCCTCCAAGGGAAGCAATCACCTCCCACCTGAGGTCGGGTCAATAGGTGTGTAAACGTCATCAGGCGGCGATCCTCTCCCGACCCTCGGGGACGGGCTTTCCGTCCTCGAACCTCTTCCCTTCGTACACCTCCCCCAGCAAGTGCGGCGCGTTGAGCTTCCCGGACCTCTTCTCGGCCACCAGCAGCAGCCGCCAGATCAGCGCCGTGGCGTTGTCGACCCGCTTGAACCGCTTCGCGGCCGTCGTGCGCAGCCGGACCGAGGCGAACGGGCTCTCCACGACGTTGGTCGTCCGCAGGTGCCGCCAGTGCTTCTCCGGATAGTCGTGGAAGGCCGTCATGCGGTCCCAGTCGTCCTCGAGCACGGCCACCGCCTTGGCCTCGGCGTCTCCGTAGCGGTCCCGGAAGGCGTCTCTCGCCTCCTTCGCCGCCGCCCGCGAGGGCGCGTACGCCGCCGCGCGCAGCATCTCCCTCGCCGCGGCCTGCTCTCTCTTGGGCAGCCGGTCCAGCACGTTGGTCGTCTTGTGGTTCCAGCACCGCTGCTCGGCCGTCTCCGGCCACACCTCCCGCGCCGCGCCCCAGATGCCCAGGTTCCCGTCGGCGACGAGCAGCTTCGGCGTCCCGAGCCCCCGCGCCTTGAGGTCCCTGAGCACCGCCGCCCACGACTCGACCGACTCCCGGTAGCCCGGCGTGACCGCCAGCACCTCCTTCGTCCCGTCGCTCATGGCCCCGATCACCACCAACAGCGCCGCCTTGTCCCGCTCCAGGCCCGCCTTCACGTAGATCCCGTCCGCCCACGCGTACACGAGCTCACGGTCTCCCAGCGGCCGCCGGCTCCACGCCTCGTGCTCCGCCGTCCACCTCGCCCTGAGCCGCCTCACCGAGGACTTCGACAACGGCGCCCCGTCGCCCAACAGCCCCCTGAGCGCCAGCTCGAAATCGCCCTCGGCCAGCCCGTGCGGGTACAGCTCCGGGATCAGCTCGCCCACCTCCCGCGTCCGGCGCGCGAACAACGGCAGCACCCGGCTCTCGAACCGTTCCTCCAGGCCCCTGACCCGAGGCCGCCTGACCTCGATCGTCCCCGAACTCGTCGCCAGACGCCGCGGCTTGCCGTACCCGTTCCGGTAGCCCGGAGGCGCGTCCACCGCCGCCCGCCGTTCCGACTTCACCCGGCCCAGAAGCTCCGTGATCTCCTCCTCCAGCGCCGCCTGGATCAGACCGCGCATCTCCTCCCGCACCCACACCTCCAGCGTCTCCCACGCTGGCCCGCCGAACCTCTCCCGCGTATCGTTGCCCATGAGGCGACGTCCTTTCTCCGGGTCTCCCCCCGGATCGCTGGTAAACGGTCAGCTGAAAGGTACGTCGCCTCGCTTTTTACACACCTTTTGTTCCTACCTCCGCGCCGCGGGGGGCGGCGCACTCCGTGCCGACACTCAAACGCCGCCCAATACGTCATCATGTGCGTCTAAACGGGCTCGTCCGTCGCTCGTGACGCCGGGTAGAAGACGCAACAGTCACGTTGTTGCCTAACTTGTGCGTCTTCCGACACGCTCGGACCGCCTGAGCCATTCGGACTTGTTCAGTGCGATCCGGGACATCCTGTCAGCGATGGCCTGGGCGACCGACTGCGCGAACTCGGCCTTGAGTTCCCCCACCCAGTGGTATCGCCGTTTCTCAACGTCAACGAACAGGGGAACCGTCTCATCTTCCCCCAGGCTCGTGACGACGGGCCCAGGGGTCGTGTCAGGACTAAAGTGTGCTGTTCGCCACCGGGCCGGGTCCATGCAGATGGTCATCCGCTCGTATCCACTACCGGTGGACCGTACGACGAGTTGCAACGTATTCGATTTCGGATCGATGAGCGGGAGAAACAGAAACGACGACGGGCCTGTGAGGCGAACGCTATCGCACTTGGGTGTGACGCACAGCAGAGTAGCCTCCTCCTCCGATTCAACGAGGCGGACGACCGTACCGATCGATAGCTGTTGTGGCCCGTCCTCGATCACTTCGCGAAAACTCATCGCGGATGCGAGCCGACGATCAAGTTCCCGACTGTCGTCAGAATCACGCGAAAACCCAGAAGAGAGAATGTCGTAATCCCTACCCCGCTGCCTTAAGGTTCCGGGCTTCTCTTCGATGCCGTGCATCAACATGTCCATGATCTCGGCCATGGCCATCTCCTTATCGCCGGGATCAAACACAAGGCTCGCACCTTGAAATCTGTCGGTCAGCCACTGCTCAATGGCTTCAATGCCGGCCGGCCGGCTATTTCGGACGGCATCGCCCATGATGCCGCGCAGTTCGCTGGCGATCTGTTCAACGATGTGGCTCTGGGAGTCTTGCGGGACGGGCAGACACGCGCGGTGGACAAGGAACGCGGGATCGAGTTCAGATCCGAAACGCTTCAGGATTCGGTACACGTTCTCGCGGACTGCCGTGAGGGCGGCAACAACCAGGCAGGGCAACAGCCCCTCCATCATGTGCGCGAAGTCAGCGACGAGGCGACCCGGCAACTCATCTTCCGTCACGGCAGAACTCGACGCGGGTTCTTGGAAGACACGCTTGCCATAGACCACGATGCGACACGGCCCGACCTGGATCGCATCGCAGTCGTTTTCGGGTGAGGTGGCCGTCCCGTAGGGTCCCCCGAGATCCGTCAGGCGTCCTACGATCTTCGTGCGAATGAGCTCAAGGGGTTCGCCGGTATAGAACGCTATCAGCCGGAGTCGATGCGCTTGGTCAGCCAGCAGGATTTGCCGCAGCAGCGGCAACGAATCCTGACCACTCTCGCGACTCAATCGCCAGTCGAGGATCACGATATCCGATCTTCTAGCGACTCGAACCAAACTCTCTATGGCGTCTCCGTCCAGTTCGTTCGGTGGCGCCACCACGCCACATATCATCCCGTGACGTGCGAAGGACGACGTTATGGCGCCAACACCGAGCGGACGGGGGGGATCCTCCGTCTGCGGTGTCGGTGGCCCCGGCGTAGGCTCCATGGGACTCAGGCCCGGTCGAGTGAGGCCACCGTGGACGTTGGTAACTCCCGTGATAGACAACTCGTCGTCGACGACTAAGGCGGTCAAGAGGAAGCGCTTGGCGATCTCGCGGCAATGCTCTTGGAAGCTATCGTTGGGCATCTGGTTCCGTGTCGGCGGTTTGAAGTGGTCCGATCAGGAAGGTGGTACCGCGGTCGGCCGTTCGAGCCGCCAAAGCCAAGTCGTAGCCTACTTCACGAAGTGTCTGCCGTGAGATGTGCAAACCCATGCCGCGTCCGCCCGGCTTTCTCGTGAACTCGATTTCGAAGATGTCCTCCCGGTCCCTGGCGTGGATGCCCGGGCCCGAATCGGAGACGCGGAATACGTTTCCTGCCACGTCGAGTTCAATGCGTCGCTCGAGGCGTTCATTCTGTCCAGACAACCAGTAGATCGCGTTGTCTACGAGATTCACGAATACCGGGTAGAAGGAGGAGGGGTAGCCCCGCACGGCGGCCTCCGCGAAGGCGTCCGTCCGAACGAGTTCGACATTGTGTCCGGCTAGGCGCTGGCCGAACAGGTTGGTGAGGAAATCATGGATTTCCCATCCACGAATGTCCACCGCCTTCCGATAGAGCCTCCTCTGGAGTGGCGTGAAGAGCGTTAGGTAGCCGTCGAGGTGGTCGAAGCTGCCTCGGATGCTCTGATAGAGCGACATCAGCTCCTCGTTGACGTCAGCCCATGCCTTCAGACTGCGAAGCCCCGACCGAACAGAGCGAATGGCGGCACCGAACTCGTGGCTGATGATCTCGATCGCCATCCCGAGTTGGGCAAGCTGAAGGTCGGCGGCCGCCTGTTCGCGTAGCGTCAAGTTGCTCTGTTCTACCGCCGCAAGCTGATCCAGTAGCGACGAATGCCCGGTGACGTCGATGTCGGCTAGCTGAGAGTGAAGCGAATCCAAGGTCCTGGAGGCATTATCTAGGGCCTCCTGAATCCGTCCTTCGAGAGCGGTGCGTTCCGTAGCGAGACTTCCATCATCAAGATCCATCGGGTCAATCCGACTGAACTCAGTCATCACGGCCCGGATTGCCTCTTCGACATCCGTGACGCACTGGCGAGCCACCTCGCGGGCCCGCGTCGACACCTCGCCGACCGTCTCGCGCACGGCCTCTCGCCCCGCCCTGGCCTGCTTTCTGGCTCGCCGGGCAGCATCGTCCAGCGCTGACTCCAGCCGATCCCTTGTACTCACGTCTACGCCGGCCGTGATCACCTGGTCGGTCACGAGGCTTTGGATCGAATCCCGAATGTCCCGTATGCTGCTCTGGATATCTTCGAATGCATCTTGGTAATCTCGCCACTCTTTCTGCAACGCCCGGCTCATACCGATGCGTGGCTTCGGCACGCGGTAGCGGGATTCCAACTCCACGAGCTTACGCGTCGCATTGCGCTCAATCTGGAGAATCTTCAGCGCGGCCTTGCCAGCGTCTGGATCGCGGCTGGCCTCCTTGACATTCGCTTCAGCATCCAGACCCAGTTGCATGATGATTTCAGCCGGATTGTCCTTCTCCGTCTTCTCGAAGAAGGTAGTCAAGTCCCGCCGGAGCTTGGCGCGCTTCGCGGTAGCCATCTTTTTTCTGGCTCGCCGATGTCGTTCCTCTTCGTTCAATTCCCGCTTGCGGTTCGCAAACCGCTCACCATGAGCACCCTCCTCGCGGAAGAAGTCGGCGGCGACCTGTACGAGAAAACTCTTCAGGATGCTTCGCAGCTGGCGATACGCCTTGTTCTCTTGGAACCCCTCCCTCCCCGCTTTCTCGTGAAGCTCCTCGTTGTTCTGTGAATCAATTTCAACGAAGCCGAACATCTGCCGGTACGAGAAATAGTAATAGGAGGCACTCTTTGTCCTGCGCAGCTCGATCTCCAGCCAATCGTAGTCCGTGTTCCCGTAAGGCTGAATGCGTACCCCGTCGCGATAGATGTAAAGACCTCCGATTCTTCTGGTCTTCTTGAGCATTCGGGCGTGATCTGGAAGCGTAGAGTGTCTGGCTGCACCCTCGATGGCCGCGAGCCGGATGAAGAACGGGCCGCACACCGTCGGTCGTCCCCTTCCGCCGCGCCAGTTGATTACATGGCCATCCACGATGTCGCCATACACGGATATGCTACCTGTGAACTGTCCGTACTCGTCGAATCTCCCGGAAATCTGGTGATCCGCGTTCTCATACTCGGATCGGGTGAAGAACTCTTGTTCGCCGATGGGATCGTTGCAGGTCCCGTCCGCCTTGTGGTCTCGAAAGGCCGTCCGTATGACCAGAGTCTCTTCTTTATCAAGAAAGGGTGTAGTGAATCCCAGTAGAGCCTTCTCAAGTGGCGACGCCTCGCCGGAATCGGGGTCACCGTCGATGTCATAGGGAAGACGCTCAGACGCCGGGAGGAGATAGAAGTGCGTGCCATGACCGCCGTCAGACAGCGACGGTGGACCGAGGCGGGATTCGATTCGGCGTGGATCAAGGTCGAATTGCGACAGGGCATCTTCGATCGGATCCCAAAGCTCGGTATCAACATGCTCCCGGAGTCGCGCATTGCTCTTTCTAAAGGCATCCACCATGCCAGTGATGTCCTCACGGTCCGGGAGGGTGCCTCCCGGAAACGTACGAAGGGGAATGCGGATGTCATTCAGGTCGAGCCCCGGACACTGGAAGATTCGCCAGTTTAGGAACGCCGCGGTAAGGTCTGACAACTCTCCGTCGCGACGCGCACGGGTCAGGACGAGCACTTGCGGTGCGATCGTGGCGATGGCCAGACGCCCGATACCCTTCTCACCCAGGATCGGCCTGACCGATTGGCCCCGCGCGGGGCGAGGGCGATGACTGCTTACCTGCTCAGAACCTTTCGCTGTGGCGATCGTAAGCCATCGCTCAAGGAATTGGTCCCGGGTCATACCCCGGCCATCGTCACGCAAAATGAACAGCTCAGCGCTCCGATAATAGTCGACCTCCACCCGGGTGGCGTACGCATCGTGAGCGTTCTTGAACAGCTCGCTGATTGCGGTGGGGATCCCCGCGATTTGCTGTCTGCCCAGCATGTCCAGGGTTCTGGCCCGAGCCTTGAACGTCGCTTCCATGGCAGTCAGAGGAGTCCGGCGTCCGCTAGGTGCTCGTTCATATGGTGGCCGAAGACGGTCGCAAGCCTGACGGGCACTGCATTCCCGATCTGGCGGGCCATCGAGCTAAGGCTTCCGTCGAACTCGTAATCCATCGGGAACGTCTGCAGGCAGGCGGCTTCGCGAACGCTGATCGCGCGGTCCTGCTGGGGGTGGCCGAAGCGGCCGTTCGAGTAGCTGATGCAGCGCGTCGTCAACCCCGATGCGGGGCGGTCCCAGGACATGCGGCCGTAGACATCACTGTACCCGTTGGACCGGCGGTGGCACTCAAGCCGGAGACCGTCGGGCCAGTCGCGGTTACCCCCTCCCTCAGGCGTCGCGCGGATACGCCGAAGGTTGCGTTCGGAAAGCCTGGCGGCACGGTGATCCGGCACATCTGGGTGCGTCTGCCCTGCGGCGATCTCTGGAAGTTCCTCGATCCAGTCCCGCACGGTGTCGTACTTGGGGTTGTCGGTCTCGGGGCCGTGGGACTTGGGAGGCAGTTCCAGTGGCCCGTGTCGGCTCGCAAGCAACAGCAGTCTGCGACGGCTCTGTGGGACTCCGTACTTCTTGAGCGACACGGCCCCGTACGCTGGCTCGCAATAGCCAGCCTCCCGGAGTCCGCGCACGAATCCGCTTAGCGGCTCGGCGTCGCGCCTTGGGTTCTGGATTCCCGGTACGTTCTCGACGAAGACGATGTCCGGCTCGCATCGCCGAATGAACCGCAGGAACTCCAGCAGCAACGGGACCCGGTCATCCTTGTCTGGTTCGGGGCGGGATGTGTTCTGTTTGGTGAACGGCTGGCACGGCGCACATCCGCAGAACAAGACCGGCTGGGATCTCTGAGTTCGGACGAGGCCGTGGACCATATCCACGTTCGTCTCTCGGATGTCGGCGTGCTCGAAATGAGCGGACGGAAAATTCTTCTCGAAGGTGCTCTTGGCGTCGGCGTCGGCATCGAGGGCGAACACCACCTCCAACCCGGCGTTCTGGAAGCCCCGGCTGGCCCCGCCGCAACCCGAGAAGAAGTCGAATACCTTGACTCCGGGGAGGGAATCGACCTCCAAGCTCTCGCTGCATGAGTTCATTTCGGGGTGGCATCTCCGCTGGACCGTGGCGGATTGCCGGAGATGAAAGACGCCGAGATGGGCTTGCGGTCGAACTCCAACCGGAACCGCCACCAACTCCAACCCTGCCCCGAACTTCCCCTGCCCGAACCCGCCGTTGCCTCGCACCGTGACGGTAAGTCCGCCCGCACGCGGGGTCAACCGGAACTCCGAATCGCGGTCGCTGGTTGGCGGATTGCCTTGCGGGGCGTTCTGCGGCAAACTCCGTGCCATGCAACGCAACGTATGGAGCCCAGCGAGTTCCTGTCGTTCGATTCCGCCGGACCGGGCGCGGTAGACTGGTGCGTACGCCGTTCCACATCCGGTGGGCGCCAGCGAACGCCCCGGAGGAGGGTTCCCCGCCGCCGCCGGAGCAGGCCCGGTTCCAGGAGCTCCTGCGCGAGTTGTTCCAGTTCGACTGCGCGGATCTGGATTTCGGCATCTACCGGGTCATGAACCACAAGCGGGAGGTCATCGACCGCTACATCGATCGGGAGCTGCCGGGCGCCATCGAGGAAGCCGTGAGCCAGGGGGGGCTCGAGACCGAGGCGAGGCGCGCCGACACCTTCGAGGAAACGCGAGCCAGCGTGATCGAGGTCTTCGGGGAAGATGTGCTCGCACCCGACGGAACGCTACTCCAGTATGAGGAGACCCCGCTCGGACAGAAGTACATGCTGTGGCGTGCGCGGGCCCGCCACTCCGAGTCCGCCGGGGACGTGCGGCGCGACATCTACAACCACCTGTACGCCTTCTTCAGCCGGTACTACCAGGACGGCGATTTCGTTCCGAAGCGGCGCTACTCGTGGGAGCACCCCTACGTCGTCCCCTACAAGGGCGAGGAAGTTCATTTCCACTGGGCCAACCGCGACCAGTACTACGTGAAGGCGGCGGAGCACTTCAAGGATTACACCTACCGGACTCCATCGGGAATCTCCGTCCGCTTCTTCCTGCGCTCAGCGCACGTCGAGCGGGACGACGTTAAGGGCAAGAAACGGCTCTTTTTCCCCCTGCCGAACGCTGCGGTCTGGGACGGGGATCGCCGATTGCTGGACCTGCCGTTCGATTATCGCCCGCTGACTTCGGCCGAGGCGAAGCACTTCGGAAGGAAGGGACAGCAGGAAGCCATTCTGGAGCGCGCCGAAGCGACCGTTGCCGACGCGCTCGCCGCGATGCCGGAGGCGGCGCTGGCGCTGCTCGACAAGACAGCGGTGAGTGAAGACGACGCCGCGCCGACCCTGTTCGCGCACCACGCACAGCGATTTGCTCGAAAGGTTACGTCGGACTACTTCATTCACCGTGATCTGAAGGCGTTCCTCGGCCGGGAGCTGGACTACTATCTCAAGTCGGAGGTTCTGGGTCTCGGCACGCTCGAAGCTGGGGGCGAGACGAGGGCCGACGCCTGGCTGGACAAGATGCGCGTTATCCGCGAGGTGGGCGGAAACATCATCGACTTCCTCGCTCAGATCGAAGGCTTCCAGAAGATGCTCTGGGAGAAGCGGAAGTTCGTCGTGGCCGTGCAGTACTGCGTGGCCGTCCGACTGCTTCCCGAGGAGCTTCGGTCCCGCGTCCTGGAGTGCGACGCGCAATGGGACGAGTGGTGCTCCCTGGGCTGCATCGTGGACGACGACTCCCTGTTCGCAGCGGGTGAAGATCCGATTGCCCGCGGCGACTTCTTGGAACGCAATCCGGGGATTCTCCTCGACACCCGACACTTCGACTTGGCATTTGTTGACGATCTGCTGGTGGCGCTCGACGACATCGACGAGAAGACGGACGGCGTGGTCGTAAAGAGCGAGAACTGGCAGGCGCTGGATCTGCTGGAGGAGCGGTACGGGGGACAAGTTGATTGCATTTACATTGACCCACCGTACAACACGGGCAACGATGGCTTCATCTATAAGGACCAATACTGGAGCTGTCCCGCTTTCACGGACGGTTAGTTTCTGTGGTTGATCGTCTCCGGTGTTGCTCCTTTCAGTCCCTCTCAGGCGCTCGGGAGAGGTTCCGGGTGTACGCCTCCGGTGCGCCTCAGGCCGCATGGTTCCTCTCGTAGTTGGCCGGCGACTCGTAGCCGAGGGCGGAGTGAAGCCTGCGCGTGTTGTAGAAGCCTTCGATGAAGCCGAAGACCTCTCGCCGTGCCTCGGCCGCGGTGCGGAACGAGCGCCGCCAGATCAGCTCGCACTCCAGCGTCGCGAAGAAGCTCTCGCACATGGCGTTGTCGTAGGCGTCGCCCACCGAGCCCATGGACCGCGCGATGCCCGACGCGCGGCAGCGCTCCCCGAAGGCGAGCGAGGTGTACTGCGAGCCTCGATCCGAGTGATGAACGACGCGCCCTTCGGGGCGGCGCCGCGCGAGGGCCATCGCCAGCGCGGCCTCGACCAGCTCGGTCCGCATGTGCGTCGCCATGGCCCAGCCGACGACGCGGCGGCTCCAGACATCGAGCACGACGGCCAGATACAGCCAACCCGCCCATGTGGGCACGTACGTGATGTCGGCCACCCACAGCCGGTCGGGCCCCGAGGCCGAGAAGTCCCGCCTCACCAGGTCCGGCGCGGGCCGGGCCTCGGTGTCCATCTTCGTCGTCGCCGTCTTGAAGCGCCTCCTGGTCGCGCCCTCGATCCCCATCGCCCTCATCAGCCGCCCCACGCGCTTCTGGCCCACCCGCTCGCCCTCGGCCCTGAGAACCGCGTGGATCCGCGGACGACCGTACGTCTCGCCGCTGCCGGTCCAGATGGCCTGGATCTTGTCTTGAAGTTCGTCGTCCCGCCGCGCCCGCGCCGAGGCAGGACGCTTCAGCCAGGCGTAGTAGCCGCTGGGGGAGAGACCCAGCACCCGGCACATGGCCGCCAGAGGAAACTCGGCCCGGTGCGCCTTCATGAACGCGTACCCCCGCCGGGGATCGCTCCGCTCTCCCTCGCGAACCAGGCCGCGGCTCTTTTTAGGATGTCACGCTCCATCCGGAGCCGCTTGTTCTCCCGCTTCAGACGCGACATCTCCTTCCCCGTCTCCGTCGTCAGACCGTCTCTCCGCTCTCCCTCGTCCAGCTCCCCCTGTCTGACCCAGTTGCGGATCGTCTGCTCCGAGGGCTCGAACTCCCGCGCCAGCGACCCCGCGCTACGACCGGCACGCGCGAGTTCCACCAGCCGCTCGCGGTACTCCGGCGGATACCGCCCCGCTCTTCCCGCCACGATACACCTCCTTGGTTCCCCAATGGAAAGGTGTCCGTGAAAGCGGGGCAACTCCAATACCAGCACTCGAGCTGGGCGTCGATGGTCAGCCAGGCGGTCAACCGTTCCGTGGCTTACGGTTCGCATCGCTCCGCCATCTTCGCGTCGATCGACGAGGGAGAACAGCCGATCTTTCGTTTTCTCCTCGATGCCAGTTGGGGTTCACACAATCATGTGGCGGACATGGTGTGGGCCTCGGGCCGCAAGAACGACTCGCGGCTCATCTCGGTATCGCACGAATACATCTTGGTGTACGCCCGTGATCGCGAATCCCTCCGTACTCATGGGATCCGTTGGCGACAGCGGAAACCCGGCCTCGACGACATCTACGCCTGCCACAAGAGGCTAAAGCGGCGGCACGGTGACGACTACGCTGCGATCGAGCGTGACCTGAAGGAGTGGTTCCGCAGCCTACCGGGCTCCCATCCGGCCCGAAGGCAGAAACACTACAACCGCGTGGACGCACGCGGCGTTTATTTCCCCGACAACATTTCGTGGCCGGGGACCGGCGGTCCGCGGTACGACGTGATCCATCCCGTGACGGAAAAGCCGACAAAGGTGCCAGCGGCAGGGTGGCGACTCAAAGAGGAAACGATGAAGCGGTGGATTGCGGAGGATCGGATCCATTTCGGCGAGGATGAACACAGCGTGCCCAAACGGAAGTCGTATCTGCGCGAGCACGAGCACGAGGTACCGTATAGCGTGTTCTACCAGGATGGCCGCGCCGCCACGAAGCGGCTACGTGCCGTGTTGGGTACGGACGACGTGAGCTACCCGAAGGACGAGACCGTCATAGCGGAGTGCATTGAAATGGCGGCGGGCGCGGGAAGCACGATTCTCGACTACTTCGCCGGATCTGGTACGACCGGCCATGCCGCGATCAACCTCAATCGTGAGGACGGGGGACGACGCAAGTTCATTCTGGTGGAGATGGGACACCGGTTCGACACCGAGATCATGCCGCGGCTCAAGAAGGTGGCGTTCTCCCCGGAGTGGCGGAACGGGGCCGCGAAGCGGGAGGCCACGGCGGAGGAGTCCGAGCGCGGCCCGCGGATCATCAAGTACTTCCGTCTGGAGAGCTACGAGGACGCGCTGAACAACATCGAGTTCGAGGAGGTGGAGGAGAGCCTGTTCGAGCTGGAGGACTACCTGCTGCGCTACATGCTCCAGTGGGAGACCAAGGCGAGCGCGACCCTGCTCAACGTCGCGGCGTTCGCGCGGCCGTTCGACTACAAGCTGCGGCTGGGCGGGAACGGTGATGGCGCGGACGAGACCGTGGATCTCGCCGAGACGTTCAACTACCTGCTCGGCCTAAAGGTGCATGCGCGCCGGACATACGACGACGACGGGCGCCGCTATCTGGTCTACGCGGGGGAGACGTGGGACGGCAGCTCTGCGGTTATCATCTGGCGCGACACGGAGGGATGGACGGCGGAGGACCGGGAGCGGGACCGGGATTTCGTGGCGAGGCACGACATGACGGCGGGTGCCGACGAGATCTGGATGAACGGGGACTCCATGGTAAAGGACGCGCGGCCGCTGGACGCGCTATTCAAACAGCGCATGTTCGCGTCCGCAGACGGCTGATGACCCCCGGCCGCCCCGGCACCATGCTCCGCCGCCTCGAGGCGGAACTCCTGCTGTTGGGCTGGGCGAACCGGCAGTTCGGGTTCGAGACCAACCAAGCGCTCTTTGACGCCTTGAAGGATGCTCACGAGGGGTACGAGGACGGCCGCAGCCATGTCGCGCGCATGCTTCTGAGCCGGGAGCGCCTGATGGTTCCCGCGGACGACCTGGCCCGCTACGACGACAACGTGCGCCGCCATCTCGACTCCATAAACAAGGGACGGCGCGAGCCCATCACCCTGCGGTATTTCCAGCAACTCGCGGCGCTGTACGCGGAACTCTTCTTGGCCCGGCGCGCTGCGTCCCCCGAAGCCCTCGCACGGCAGCTCCACCGGTACGTCCGGGAGAAGGTCCACGGCCTGGGCACCTCCTACCCGGTGCGGGAGATCACTCCGGACGACCTGAACAAGCTCGCGTTCTGGATGGCGACGGGGAGCGGCAAGACGCTCATCATGCACCTCAACTACCTCCAGTTCCTGCACTACGGCGGGGCGGAGGGCCTGGACAACATCATCCTCATCACGCCCAACGAGGGGCTGAGCGCCCAGCACATGGAGGAAATGACCACGTCCGGCATCCCGTCGGCGCGTCTCGGCGAGGCCGGGCTGCTGGCGGGCGGCCGCTGCACCGTGCGGGTGACCGAGATCACCAAGCTTGTCGACAAGCGCCGCGGAAAGGGGACGGGTGTCAGCATCGAGGTCGAGGCGTTCGGCGACCGCAACCTCGTGTTCGTGGACGAGGGCCACCGGGGCGCGAGCGGGGAGGCGTGGCGAGCGGTGCGCGACGCCGTGGCCGCGCGCGGCTTCACCTTCGAGTACAGCGCCACCTTCGGGCAGGCGCTGGCGGCGGCGCGCGACAACCAACTCACCCTCGACTACGGCAAGTCGATCCTCTTCGACTATTCGTACCCGTATTTTCACCGGGACGGGTTCGGCAAGGACTTCCGCGTCCTCAACGTGTCCGGCAAGGACCCGCCGCCAGAGCTGGCCGACCACCTCCTTTTCGGCAACCTCCTCTCCTTCTACGAGCAGCTCCGCGCCTATCGCGAGAACGCCGCCGAGCTGCGCGCCTACAATCTGGAGCAGCCGCTGTGGGTGTTCGTCGGCAAGAGTGTGAACGCGGTCTATAGACGTCGCGGGCGTGACACGAGCGACGTGCTCGCCGTGCAACTCTTCCTCCACCGCGTGCTCAACGAGCCCGACTGGGCGCGGGAGACGATCGGGAAGCTGCTGCGCGGCGAGTCGGGGCTGTACGCGGCGTGGAACGTGGACCTGTTTGCGGACCGCTTCAACGAGTTGGCGAAGCTCGGGGAGTCCCCGGATCGGATCTACGCCGACATCCTCCGCACCGTGTTCCACGCCGATGGCCCCGGCGGGCTGCGCCTGTGCGACATCCGGGGCGCGCCCGGCGAACTCGGCCTCAAGGCGTCCGGGTCGGACGACTACTTCGGCCTCACCTACATCGGAGACACGGCGAAGTTCAAGCGGCTGGCACGGGAGGCAGAGGCGGGGATCATCTTCGAGGAGGACGCGGTCGGCGGCTCGATGTTCGGCCGGGTCAACGAGGCCGGGGCCACGGTCAACGTCCTCATCGGCGCCAAGAAGTTCGTCGAGGGCTGGAACTCATGGCGCGTGTCGAACATGGGCCTCATGAAGGTGGGACAGGCGGAGGGCTCCGAGATCATCCAGCTCTTCGGCCGCGGCGTGCGGCTCAAGGGCAGGGGGATGTCCCTCAAGCGGAGCACCTATCTGGAGGGTCCGCACCCGGACAAGGTGGGGCTCCTGGAGACGCTCAACATCTTCGCCGTGCGCGCCGACTACATGAAGAAGTTCCGGACCTATCTGGAGCGCGAGGGACTCGAGGCGCGGGACAGCGTGACGCTGCGCGTGCCAGTCCGGGCCAACGAGGAGTTCCTGGGCCGGGGGCTCGTGGTTCCGGCCCTCCCGGAAGGAACCGACTTCGAGACGGAGGCGAACTTCGCGCTCGGTGCCGGCGCCGGGCTTCCGGTGCAGATCGACCGCGCCACGCGGGCCTCCTCGTGGGAGAGCGGTGCCCGCGGTCAGTCGGCGACGGAGGGAACGGCCGGGCACAGCCGTCCCGCCTCGGAGCTGCCGCTGGCGCTGGTGGATTGGGAAAGGGCGTACCTCGACCTCATGGAACACCGGCGGCAGAAGGGGATGCGGCCGCTGGCCGTCCCCGGGCCCGACGCGCTTCGGTCGCTCGTCGAGAGCGGGGCCGCCACGGTGTCGGCCGACGAGCATGTGTTCGAGCCCCGCAACTGGCACGACCGGGAGGACCTGCAAGCGATCGTGCACGCGGTGCTCCGGCGAACCGCGGACCGGTGCTGGCAGACCGAGCGGCGGACGTGGGAGGCCGAGCGCATGAAGTACCGCGAGGTGGACGCCGCCGATCCCAACCTTCTGCTGAACGTCGACCCCGAGGCGGCCAGCGCCTGGCCCGGCGGCCCCCAGCCTCACTATGTGGTTAGCGTCCCGCACGCCGACGCCGGTCTTCGCAACGAGCTCGTGGAACTCATCGAACAGCGGGGCAAGCTCTACGAGCAGGAACTCGGCCCGCTCGCCCGCATCCACTTCGACCGCCACCTGTACCAGCCGCTGCTGATCGAGTCCTCGAACGCCGACGTGAGGATCTCCCCGCCGCCGCTCAACGAGAGCGAAAAGCGGTTCGTCCGCGATCTCCGCGATTGGTGGGTGGACCGGGGCAGCGCCCTTCACCCCGGTGCGGAACTGTTTCTGCTCCGAAACCAGGGCCGGGGCTGCGGCGTGGGCTTCTCACTCGAGGGCCGCGGCTTCTACCCGGATTTCATCCTGTGGCTCATCGAGGGAGGCCACCAACGCGTCGTGTTCGTCGAACCGCACGGCATGCTCCACGCCCGCGCCTACGCCGAGGACGAAAAGGCCCGCCTACACGAGCGCCTATCCGCCCTCTCCGACGCTATCGCCGAGCGCAGCGGCGTCCCTGCGGGCACCGTGTCTCTCGACGCCTTCATCGTGTCCGCCACCCCCCACGCCGAACTCCGCCCCCACTACGACGACGGCTCCTGGAGCCCCGAGGACTTCGCCAGCAAGAACATCCTCTTCCCGGACCCACGCCGCCGCTACATGGAGACCCTCCTCGCCCGTCCATAGTTCGGCCCGGCACGGCGCATGGCGGCGCTCAAGGCATCCCGTCACGAGATTCGCCAGAGCCGCAAAGTCGAGATGGCCCCGGCTCTCGCGGTGCGACGTACATATCGTTCGTCCGCCGTGACGAACACGCCCTCGAGCCCGAGCGCCGCGGAATGGTACGCCGCGTCGTAGAATGCGACTCCGTACGTCACACACAGAGACACGGCACGGCTTCTCCAGTGGGAGTCCAGCCGCGCCTCGGTAAGGCCGAAGTCGGCCAGCGATGCCAGAAGCTCGCCAGCATCATCGGGAAACCGCCTCGCCAGCGTGTTGCCCACCTCGTAGATCCAGAGCTGTGGAACGACCAGATCAAGGGTCCCGGCCACCGCTTCGTCACGCAACGCGAGCGCCGCGTCTGTATCCTGCTCGTCGTCGCCCGGAAGAACCCACTTGAGAAGAACCGACGCGTCGGGCGTTACGATCACGGCAGCCGTTGCTCCCGCTCTTCCCGTATCCACCGGACGATCTGGTCGGTCTCGACTGCGGGCAACCGCGCGCGCAGTGCGTCCATCCGGGCGGAGGCGTCTCGCCTCCTGGAAGCACGCGACCACTCCCGGATCGCGGCGTTGACGGCGCGGCTGCGCGTACCGCGCGGCAGCCTCTCGATGACCCGCCACGAGTCATCGTCCAGCATGATGTTGACCCTTCGCGCCATGTCGTTCTCCTCCCAGTGTCCCTGCGGTGTGTAATGGTTACACACCGCAGAGCCCTTGGCAAGCCACGGTGCGGATCCCTCGCTACCTGGCCTTCGTCGGGAAGCTCAGGCCTCGCGGGCGGCGGCGGCCGCGCGGCGCATCGCCTTCTTCCGCTCGTTCGGGTCCAGGAGGCGCTTGCGGAGGCGGATGGCGTCGGGTGTGACCTCGATCAGCTCGTCGTCGTTGATGAACTCGAGCGCCAGTTCCAGCGTCAGTACGCGCGGCGGTTCCAGGCGGACGTGCTCATCCGCGGCGGCGGCGCGCATGTTCGTGAGCTTCTTGCCCTTCGACACGTTGACCTCGAGGTCGCCCGGGCGGACGTGCTCCCCCACGAGCATCCCGCTGTAGACTTCGACGCCCGGCCCGATCAGCATCTCGGCCCGCTCCTGCAGATTGAAGAGGGCGAAGGCCACCGACGTCCCGGGGCGGTCGGCGACGAGCACCCCCTTCCGCCGGTGTTCGAGATGGCCGGCACGGGGTCCGTACTCGAGGAACCGGTGGTGCAGCTGGCCCTCGCCGCGCGTATCGGTGAGGAACTCGGAGCGGTATCCGAACAGGCCCCGCGAAGGGAGTTTGAAGTCGAGCCGAACGGGCCCCTGGTCCGTCGGCCGCATCGACAGGAGTTCCGCACGCCGGCTCCCCATCTTCTCCATCACCACGCCGACCATCTGAGCGGGGACTTCGATCACGGCCTCCTCGTACGGTTCGAGGATCTCGCCGCCGGGACCCTGGCGCAGGATGACGCGGGGGCGCGAGACGGAGAACTCGTATCCCTCGCGCCGTATCGTCTCCATGAGGATGGTGAGGTGCAGTTCCCCGCGGCCCGAAACGGCGAAGGTGTCGGGCGATTCCGTGGGCTCGACGCGGAGGGCGACATTCCGCTCCAGTTCGCGGAAGAGGCGCTCGCGGAGCTGTCGGGTGGTGACGTACTTCCCCGTCCGACCGGCGAACGGCGCGTCGTTGACCCGGAAGTCGACCGCCAGGGTGGGCCGCTCGACCGCGATCCCCCGCAGCCGCTCCCGGTGGTCCGGGTCGGCCACCGTCTGGCCGATTTCCACCCCCTCGAGTCCCGCCAGCGCCACGATCTCTCCGGCGCTCGCGCGCGGCTTCTCGATCCGTTTCAGCCCCTCGAAGCCGTAGATCCGAACTACGCGGGACGGGATCGCCTCGTCGGCCGCGACCGGCCCCGGCTCTCCGAGCGGAAGCAGAACGACGCGATCCCCCTCGGCGACCGCGCCCCGCTCGATGCGGCCGATGGCGATGCGGCCGACGTAGGCGGAGTGATCCAGCGTCGAAGCCAGCATCTGGAACGGTCCCGCGGCATCGCCCGTGGGAGGAGGGACCGCCGAGACGATCGTCTCGAACAGCGGCTCCAGATCTCCGCCGCGCGCCTCGATGTCCCGCGCCGCCCACCCCTCACGTCCGCTCGCGTACAGGAAGGGCGCGTCGAGCTGGGCCTCGGTGGCCTCCAGCTCCATAAACAGCTCCAGCACGTCGTCGTGCACCTCCGCCGCGCGCTGCTCGGGCCGGTCGACCTTGTTGATCACGCCGATGGGCGCGAGCCCGAGTGCGAGCGCCTTCCGCGTCACGAAACGCGTCTGCGGCATGGGGCCCTCGACCGCGTCCACCAGCAGGAGCACCCCGTCCACCATCCGCAGGATGCGCTCGACCTCGCCCCCGAAATCCGCGTGGCCCGGCGTGTCGACGATGTTGATGCGGGTCTCGCCCCAGCGCACCGCCGTGTTCTTGGACAGGATCGTGATCCCGCGCTCCCGCTCTAGCGGGTTGGAATCCATGACGCGGTCCTCCATCCGCTCGTGCGACTGGAAGGCGCCCGCCTGCCGCAGCATGTGATCGACGAGCGTCGTCTTTCCGTGATCGACGTGGGCGATGATCGCGATGTTACGGATGTCCCGTCTCTGGGGCGTCAAACGGGCCTCGATCTCCTCGTGGTCCTGCTCGTGGTCCTGCTCGCGGTCGTCGTGGGGCAGGGGATCCTACGCCGCCGGCTCCGAACCACAAAGCCGGGCCGGGGGAAGGGCCGCGCCTGCTGTGCGTGGCTGCGTGGGGTTTGCTAGGTTACCCCGGCACCATGGTGCGGCTGGCGGGTATGAAACTTGGTCTTACGGTCCTCGCGTTCCACGCATGGAGAATACGCTGGCTTTCATGAAGCTGAAGACCCGCACGACGCTCCTCACCGCCGCCCTGCTCGCCGCCGGCTGCGCGGACACGACGCGGCCCGAAGCCGTGTACATGGGCACGCTCAACGTCGTCGTGGCGGACGATGGCGTCGGGGCTCCGGGCTCCTTCGAAGGACGGCTGAGCGCGGACTTCCGGGTCTCGATCTCCCGGGACGGGAGCGACTGGGTCCACCTGGGCGTGCCGACGCAGGTCGATCTCGCACTCCAGGACGCCGGGGGAGCCCTCAACCTGCACCCGCCCATCGACGTTCCCGCGGGAACGTATCCGTACCTGAGAATCGTCGGCGGCTGGGGCCTGGCGCGCATCGAGGGCGGTGCGGAGGTCGGGGGTCGCAGCTTCCCCGATCCCGTGCACCTGCGGGTCGGGGAGGAACGGCTCGCGATCGAGACCCGCCTGCCGATGGCGATCTTCGTCGCGCCGGGAGGGCACATGACGCTCCGGATCGACCTCAACAGCGAGGCGTGGGTCTCGCCGGAGAATCTCGAGGCGGGCCGCGTTCCGCAGACCGATGTCGAGACCGCCCTCACCGGCCGAGCGCACGACAGGTTGCCGGCGCTCGGCGCCCCGCCTCCGAACCGACAGGCGTAGCCGCTTGTCGCGACTGGTGGCGGTAGCCGGACTGGCGATCGCCTTCGTGTGGGTCTCGCTCTGGCTCCGCTTCCGGGAGGTGACGCCCGCACCGCCCCCGGAGCCGGCGGATCTCCGCGTTTGGGACTATGTCGGCTGTCACCGGCTCCAGTTCGACAGCTGGGTCGCGGACGAGGACGGCGAAGCGCCCGACGGCGAGCCCCCGGTGGTGCGATCCCTCATGCTGTTCGCCGACTCGGTGGACGAGTACGGGAGGGAGATGAACGCCTACCGCGCCGTGCCGCTGGAAGCCGACCTGGACCGCTCGCGACTGGAGACGCGCTGGTTCACCCGGGCCGACACCCTGTGGCTCGTGTGGTCGAGCCCCGAAGTGCGGGGCGCGGTAGCGCTGCGGGCGGCCCGCGGGGGGATGGCCGGACGGGCGGTGGCGCGGCTGCGGGGGCCAGCGGTCGGCACGAACGCGGCGGGCGGCGGCTCGGTGCAGGCTCCGGTCTCGGCCTGGGAAGTGAACTGCCACTCGCTCCGCCCCGACCGGATCGGCCCCGTCGAGCGCTAAGAGCGATGACGGGCGAGCATCCGCTGGCGAGGCATGACACTGTCAAGCTGCGCATTCTCGGTCGCTTTCCGGGTTGGCCACCCGCAGGGACGGCCGCCAGAAACGCAACGTGGGGAATCCAAAGGCGTCCGTCTCGTACGAAAACAACAGGCCGCCGTCCACCGCCCCGAAGCCATCCGTGAAGTTCGCGGCCGCAAGGATGCGACCCGCGCCGGGATCCAACACCTCGATACGCTGCTCGTAGAGCGAGCAATTCTCGCGGCGCGTGTACTCTCCCGCCTCGGGGTGCAATCCCGGCGGGGTCTCCACAAGGCAGTCCGCCCAGTTGGCCGCCGCCACCGAGATCATTACCCACAGCCGATCTCGGGAATCGCTCGTCATGTATCTGATCCCCGGCGAGCCGGGCTGGTCGGGGTGCAACTCCCTGCGCGGGGAGTTCGGCGGGAACCATTCGACCTCCCGGACCAGCGAGCGCAGGCGCGTCCCCGCCGCCGCGTCCCACAGATCGATCCGGTATTCCTCCGGCGACACCGACCAGACCTCGCCGCTGCGGGCGGCGGGCGTGATCGATCGAAAGGGTGACGGGGCGCCGGGCACCCCGACCGGCACCTCGTCGAACGAGCGGACCACGTCACCCTCACCATTCATGAGGTGGAGGACGTACCCCACCCGGTCCGCGGCGTACATCGTGGCGTTGATCACATACGAGGAATCGTCGAGAACGACGGCGTCGTTCTCGAGTGTACCCGGCGAAAGGGGGTTCGTGTGCAACACCTCGAAGTCCGTCGCATCCAGCACGGTTCGGCGCCTGTTCAAGGCGTCAAAGACGTGCAGGCGGTCTCCGTGGGCGCGCACCCACCGAATCCACCGGTACTCGCCCGGCCCCTCGCCACCTCGTCCCACCCAGCGGCCGCCGGGGACATCCGCGGAGGCCACCAAGAAACGCTCGGGCCGTAGTTGCTCCGTGATCGCGAGGCGCCCGCCGGGCAGAGCCTCCACGTCGTAGGCGTTGGACACCCAGTTCTCGTCGTCCCACCCGCCGCCCCTGAACACCGGGCCGGGCTCCAGCTCGATCTCGCACGGCGGCTGCGGATCCTCCCGCAGCACCGTGGGCTGCTGGGCCTGCACCGCCCGGGACGTAGCCACCAGAAGCGCGACGGCCAATAGCGTTCGGCAAGCGGCCTCAACGGCCGTCTGGGAGCGGCCGTGCAGGGCTACATGTCCCGGCGGCGAGGGGAGCGCGGACGACGCTCCGCGGGGGCCTTCACGGCGCAAGGTGTGAACCGGCACCGGCGGCGACCGCAGCGAGGAATTCCGGAGTGGCGAGGTGCCGGAGCGGAATGTGGACGGCAACGGTTCCCTGGGTGCATCCCCGAACTTGGATGGCCATGCGTTCGGTCGCAAAGTAAAACGGCGACTTCTCGGGCTGGCCGCGGATGATTCGGTACACCTCCAAGGCGTCGCCGGCCGACACCGCCGCCAAGACTGTCTTCAGCACACCTGCGTCGTACAGGATCCCGTCGATGCCGCCGCCCCGGCACCCGGGGGGGTGCTTCTCCGTGCAGCCCTTCGGGTATGGAACGCGCGGGTGTACTCCGTCTTTCCGCTTGTAGTACCCGTCGTTGTGGACAGGAGTCACTGCGGTATGGCACTCAGACAGATCATCGGGGTCTGGATTGCAATAGAAGGTGAGACAGTCCACACAGGAATCTTCGTCCTGCGCCGCCACCGGTTTGGGATCGACCGCCCCCGCCAACAGGACGGCTCCGACAAGCAGGAACGTGAAGTGATGAAGGGATTTGAGGTTAAACACGTTGGCCTCCCGGGTCTTGAGGGGGGGACTCGCTCCCGGGACTCGCTCCCGGGACTCGCTCCCGGGACTCGCTCCCGGGACTCGCTCCCGGGACTCGCTCCCACAATTACGCGTGTTCTTTGGCGGTCCGCAAGAGGCGTCCCGCTCTCACTGCGTCGTACTGTCGCACGTCCTCTTACGGTCCATGTACGGTATGAATCCGGCGAACAAGATCCGGGAGACGAACCGGCGGACTCGCTTCGGCCCGACCGGATCACTCCCACCGACCGGTAGGCAGCCCCGACCGGTGGGCTGCCGTCGGTCCCGGGGCCTAGAGGAACGAGGGGTCGAACCCGTCCGAGGTCTCTCGCCGCTCCTCCGGCCGGACGAGGGTGAGGATCGCCCCCTGGGGTGCCACGAGATACCGGGTGCCCTCGAACGTGATCTCGACCGCCGCTTTCCGGAAGAAGAGGGCGTAGTCGCCCGGCCGTGCCTGCATGGGAAGGTAGCGCGCCTCGGTTGCGCCGATCTTCCACGGTTCATCGCCCAGTTCCGCGGGCGGCCCCACCGGCGTGCCGGGTCCGACCGCCACCACCGTGCCCGCCTGCACGGCCTGCTTGTCGATCGCGGTGGGAGGAAGATAGAGACCGACGTTGGTGCGCTCCTCGCCCTCCAGCGGTTCGATGAGCACACGGTCGCCGACGACGATGAGTCTCTTCTCGCTCAAGGCTTCCTTCCTGCAGGCGTTACTTCGGGGCTGGGGGTGACGGCGCATCGTCACGATCCCCGCCGGACGATAGGGTGCCCCGGCATCCCCGGACAGGCTCTCAGCCGGTCGAGGTCCCGTCGGTCGCGTCGGGTTCGAGGCGCGAACGCTCCCCCTCGATGAAGCTCTCGGCGCTTTCCGGGACGAACAGGTTGTCGGCGATGCGGGCGATCTCCTCCGCCTCCCGCCACCGGGCCTCGAGTTCCTTGAGTTCTCCCTCGAGCGCCTCGCGCTCGGCCTGCTCGTGCGTAGCCATCTCGATCGCCAGCCGCACATCCACCTTGAGGCCCGCCAGCGTCCCGGGCAGGGGTTTCGAGAGTGCCTCGATTTTCTTTGCCGAGAGGCCTGGCCGCCGGCGCCCGGAGAAGTCGCGCTGCGCGAGATCGGCAGCTTGTGGGAGAAACGCCTCGGGGTGGCCGGCCTCCTCGATTCGGGCCACCGCCGCGCGGACCGTCTTGCGCCCGCCACCGCTCCGGTTCGCGTGTGCCATGAGTTGCCCGGCCAGGCCGATGGCCTCGCTGCCGTGAACGATCATCGTATGTCGCCGGTCCTTCTGCTTACGTGTCCTCAGCGACTTGTCCCAGCCCGGGATGTGATCGACGCTGAGATCCCATCCCGAGGCGTCGGCGCTCGGGACCAGGCGTGACGTGTAGAGGTGTTTTCGCTGGATCCGGATCGGGTCTTCGACCTCGTTCCTGAGACGGAGGATCACGCGATCTTGATACCACTGCTGGATCAGGCTCGGGATGCTCGAGAAGGCCGCAATCAGCGAGAAGCCCGTCACCATGCTCCCGGCGACAAAGGCCCCGGTCGCGGTCGCGCCCGCGCCGGTGATGAGCATGGCCCGGCGGCGTCGGCGGCCGAACTGGTCGCCGTAGCGCCATGCCGCGAACTCCTGGCGGACAGGGTCTCCCACGCGTACGAGTTCGAGCCCCTCTTTCAGCTTGGCGAGCCCGATGTTGTCCGTGGCGACCCGCATGCGGGTCGTCTCGAAGGCGCGCTCGCAGGCCTCGATCGCCTCCCACCGTGTCTCCAGCGGCGAGAGGTTCCAGCGCTCGCAGCGCCGGCAGACGACCCAGAGCCGTCCCTTGGCTCCGTCGAAGGCGAGGCGGTGCCCGACCGGGAACTCCTCGATGGCCTCGTTCCGGTCGAGGTCACCGTGGCAGAAGATGCAGGTCGTGTACACTCAGACGTTCCGCGACGGGTTCATGGGGTCGACGTCGATGCGCTCGTGCTCGCCGGCGATGAAGCCGTCAACGCTCTCGGGGACGAGCAGGTTGTCGGCGATGCGTGCGATCTCCTCGGCTTCGCGCCACCGCGCTTCGAGTTCCTTGAGTTCTCCCTCGAGGGCCTCTCGCTCGGCCTCCTCGTGCGTCGCCATTTCGATCGCCAACCGCGTGCTCTCGCTCATGCCCGCAAGCGTACCGGGCAGAGGTTTCCGCATCCGTTCGATTTTTCTTGCGGGCGGGTGGTCCTTGGCGGATCGCTGGAAGGCATGCAACGCCATGTCCGCCGCTTCGGGAAGAAACCCCTCGGGGTGGCCAGCGTGTTCGATCCGGCTCACCGCCCTGCGGATCGCGCTCTCCCTGCCCCCGCGACGGTTGGCTTGTGCCATCAACTGACCCGCGAGCCCGATCGCCTCGCGTCCGTGGATGATCATCGTCTCCCGCTTGTCCCCCCCGCTCCAGCCCGGAAGGTGATCGACGCGCAGCCCCCATCCACCGCCCTCGCGATCGGGCACGAGACGAGAGGTGTAAAGGTGTTTCCGGAGGACCCGAACCGGCGCTCCACCCTGATTCCGAGTCCGGAGGACAACGCGCTTGAGGTACCAGGTCTTCGTCAGCCTGGTCGTCAACCAGAGTGAGCCCAGGGAGAGTACGCCTCCCACAACGAGAGCCCCCGCGGCCGTCGCGGCCGCGCCGGTGATGAGCATGGCCCGCTTGCGGCGCCGACCGAACTGGTCTCCGTAGCGCCACGCGGCGAACTCCTGCCGGACGGGGTCGCCGACGCGCACGAGTTCGAGGCCCTCCTTGAGCTTCGCGAGGCCGATGTTGTCGGAGGCGACCCGCATGCGGGTGGTCTCGAAGGCGCGTTCGCAGGCCTCGATCGCTTCCCACCGCGTCTCCAGCGGCGAGAGGTTCCAGCGCTCGCAGCGCCGACACACGACCCAGAGGCGTCCCCGCGAGCCGTCGAATGCGAGGCGGCGACCGACCGGGAACTCCTCGATGGCCTCGTTCCGGTAGAGGTCGCCGTGGCAGAAGATGCACGTCGTATACATTCGTCTCTCGATCCTCACCGCTGGACGCGTCGGCTGCGTAGCCGACGGCCCCCGCGTCGCCGTCCAATGTCGCTACGTGGCCCGGCCGGGGATACCCGCCACGGGCGTCACTTCATCGTCCGGCCCCGCAGTGATGGCCGCTCGGCTGTCTTCCCTCCGGCTGCGGGTTTCATATGCAGAGTTGCGATATAAAGAACATCTTTATAGCCTGCAGGTGAAGTGGTGAGAAACCCGCGATTCGTAACCCCTTCATGTGAGGCGCAGCGTGCAGGCGAACCTGTCGAAGCGAATCAACGAGCTACTGGTGCTCGCCGTTCTGGAGCGCGGGCCCGCCCACGGTTATCAGATCGCGCTCTCGGTGGAGGAGCGCAGTGGCGGCGCGTTCTCCTTCCAGCACGGTACGCTGTACCCGATCCTGCACCGGCTGGAAGCGAAGGGGCAGGTCCGGGGGTCTTGGGACGGGGAAGGGCGACGGCGGAAGACGTATGAGATCACCGGCGCCGGACGGGGCGAACTCACGGACGGAGCGGAAGAGCTGGAGCGGCAGTTTCGAACGCTTCTCGAGGTCCTGGGGGGGACCCATGCGGCGTAAGCACCCGTTGGAGGCGGTCGAGCGCGATCTCAGGGTGTCGCCGCGGCGGCGTCTCGAGCTGATCGAGGAGCTGGGTGCGGACGCGGAGGCGCTCCAGGACGAGCTGCAGCGTCGGGGTCACCGCCCGGCTCAGGCCCGCCGGGCCGCGCTTCGGCGACTCGTCCCGACCGAGGAGGCGCTCGGGGAGCTTGAAGCGCAGCACGCGCCCCCTCTTGGCCGCTGGGTGCGGACCGCCGGGTGGCTCGACCGGGTGGAGCGTCTCGGCGTCGGGGCGGCCGCAGTCGTGGCCGGTGCGGCGGCGCTGGTTGTGGTTTGGTGGCACGCCCCCGCGAGCCCCACCCCCATTCTGGCCTGGCCCCAGGTGGCCGTGGTCGCGCTTCTCGCCGCCAACTGGACCCGGGCAGCCAAGCGCCTATGGATCGACGGAGACCTGCGACCGGCATTCCGTCAGCAACTGTGGCATCGGCAGATCGGCCTCGTCGTCGCGGCGATCGCCCTCGGGGCACTGGGGGCCGCCTGGGAGGGGTACAGCACGTTGGGCGCGCTCGAAGCCGAAGCCGCTGTGAGACGCCCAGCGGTGTGGGACGCCGTTCGCCGGAGCGTCTCCTTCGCCGCGCTCGGTCTAGGCGCTGCGATCTTCGGGCTCTTCGGCTGGCTCGCGATCACCCCACGTCTCATCACCGACGAGATGATCGAGCGTCGCATTTCGATGTTCTTCACCCGTCCGCCGCTCACACTGACCTCATCCGGACTCGCCTCAACCAGACTCACATCAACCAAAGGGAGGGAATGATGTCCTTCATCTCATCGCTCGGAGTCATCCAGTATCCGCTCTGGATCGTCCTTGCTCTGGTGCTGTTTCAGATCGGCCGCGCAACGACCGACCTGGTTCGCCGCGAAGCCGCGGTCGACGGGCTGCGCATCCATTCAATTCTCATTCTGGGGGCCCTCGCGGCGTGCGTCGGCGTCCTCGGGTCGCTGGTCGGGGTGTGGATGGCGGCCGACTTCATCTCCCGGGCGGGTGACGTAAGCCCGGCGTTGGTCTGGAGCGGCATCCAGGTGGCACTGGGTTCCTCGATCGTCGGCTTCCTCATCCTGGGCCTCGCGTCCGTCGCCTGGCTCGCTCTCCAATACACCGCGGCGCGCCGACAATCGGCCATCTAGAGGAGCCCGGAGCGCCCAACGCGGCGGCACCCGTTGCACCGGCCCGGCGGCCCGTTCTAGACTGATTCCCCCCGGCCGATGGGCGGCCGGATGAGTCCCGTTCTGGAGCTCCGCCGGCGCTCTTGCCGGCACAGGATCAGGAGTGGCCGCATGAAGCGCATCTCCGTGACGGTGAATGGGGTTCGGCACGAGGCGGACGTCGAACCCCGCACCCTCCTCGTTCATTTCATTCGCGAACAACTCGAACTGACCGGCACCAACGTGGGCTGCGACACGTCCTCGTGCGGGGCCTGTACGGTGCTCATGGGAGGGCAGTCCGTGAAGTCGTGTACGGTGCTCGCCGTCCAGGCCGATGGCCAGGAGGTGGCCACCGTCGAGGGTCTCGCATCCAACGGCGACTGGCACCCGATCCAGAAGGCGTTCCACGAGAACCACGGCCTCCAGTGCGGCTTCTGTACGCCCGGGATGATGATGGCCGCGGTCGGCTACCTGGATGAGAACCCCTCGCCGACGGAGGGGGAGGTTCGGCTGGCGCTGGAGGGCAACCTCTGCCGCTGCACCGGCTACCACAACATCGTCAAGGCGGTGCTCGCGGCCGCCGACGATATGGGCGCTTAGGCGGCCAGGGGAGGGACGAGAGATATGGCGACGGCTGAGAAATACGTAGGCGGCGGGGTCCCCAGGAAAGAGGATCCCAAGCTCCTCACCGGGCAGGGCCAGTTCGTGGAAGGCCTCACGCTGCCCGGCATGCTTCACATGGCACTCGTGCGCAGCCCGTTCGGATCGGCGCGCATCAACTCGGTGGATGTGTCCGCCGCCAGCGCCGCGGACGGCGTGGTGGCCGCGTTCAGCGGGGCGGACCTGGCCGGAGAATGGGCGGCCGGGCTGCCCATGGCGTGGCCCGTGACGGACGACATCCGGATCCCCGACCACTGGCCCGTGGCGCAGGATGTCGCGCGCTACGTGGGCGACGCGGTCGCGGTCGTGGTGGCGACCAGCCGCAACTCGGCGCTCGACGCGGCGGAACTGGTGGAGGTCGACTACGAGGTGATGCAGGCGGTCGTGGACGTGGAGGCGGCGCTGGCCGACGACGCGCCCCGCGTGCACGAGTCGTTCGACGACAACAAGAGTTACACCTGGACCCTGACCAACGGCGACGTGGACGCGGCGTTCGCCAAGGCCGACGTCGTGGTCAAGGAGCGCTACACGCAGCCCCGGCTGATCCCGAACGCGATGGAGCCGCGCGCGGTCGTCGTCCAGTCGGTGCCCGCGGCGGGCGACTACACCGTCTGGTCGACCACGCAGATCCCGCACGTGGCGAAGGTGTTGTTCGCGCTCACGCTGGGGATTCCGGAGTCGCAGATGCGCGTGATCGCGCCGGATGTGGGCGGCGGCTTCGGCTCGAAGCTCAACGTGTACGCGGAGGAAGCGCTCTGCATCGCCCTCGCGCGCAGGCTCCGCAGACCGGTCAAGTGGGTGGCGAGCCGGAGCGAGGGGTATGTGGCCACGATCCACGGCCGGGACCAGGTGCAGGAGATCGAGATCGCGGCGACCTCGGACGGCAGGATTCTGGGGTACCGGGTGAACATCCTCGCGGCCATGGGCGCCTATCTGCAGCTCGTGGCGCCGGGGGTCCCGCTTCTCGGGGCCTTCCTCTACTGCGGCTGCTACGGCGGGGAGGCGTACCACTTCGAGTGCACGGGCGTTTTCACGAACACGACGCCGACGGACGCCTACCGCGGCGCGGGCCGGCCCGAGGCCACCTACGCGATCGAGCGGGCGATGGACGTGCTCGCCCGCGAGGTCGGGGTCGACCCGACCGAGATCCGGCGGCGGAACTTCCTCCCGGCGGGCGACATGGTCCAGAGCCCGGGCGGCCTCGCCTTCGACTCGGCGAACTACGAGCCCGCGCTGGACCGTGCCCTGGAACTGCTGGACTACGACGGGTTCCGCCGCGACCAGGCGGAGCGCAGGGAGAGCGGGGCGGGCAAGCAGATCGGCGTCGGGTTCTCCTCCTACGTGGAGATCTGCGGGCTCGCCCCCTCGCAGGTGCTGGCTTCGCTGAAATACGCGGCGGGCGGCTGGGACGCGGCCACGGTGCGCATGCTGCCGACCGGGAAAGCGGAGGTCGTGACGGGCAGCTCGCCGCACGGGCAGGGGCACGTGACCTCATGGTCCCAGATCGCGGCGGACGCGCTCGGGATTCCGTACGAGGATGTCACGGTGCTGCACGGCGATACACATGTCGCGCCCCACGGGATGAACACATACGGAAGCCGCAGTCTCGCGGTGGCCGGGGTCGCGGTCTACAAGGCCTGCGGCCGGGTCGTCGACAAAGCGCGGCTCCTGGCGGCGCACCTGCTCGAGGTCGCGCCCGAGGATCTCGACTACGAGGCGGGGACCTTCTCCGTGAAGGGGGTTCCGGACCGCACGAAGTCGATGCCCGAACTCGCCTTCGCGGCGTGGACCGCCCACAGCCTGCCGGAGGGCTCGGAGCCCGGGCTCGAAGCGGGCTGTGTGTACGATCCGCCGAACTTCACCTTCCCGTTCGGTACGCACGTCGCCGTGGTCGAGGTGGACACCGACACGGGAGCCGTGGAGCTCGTCCGCTACATCGCGGTCGACGACTGCGGGCCGGTGATCAACCCGGTGATCGTGGACGGACAGGTACACGGCGGCGTGGCGCAGGGGATCGCGGCCGCGCTGTACGAGGAGGCGACCTACGCCGAAGACGGGACGCTCGAGACCTCCTCCATGATCAACTATCTCGTGCCGTCGGCGGCCGAGTTCCCGTTCTTCGAGACGGACCGGACGGTGACGCCCAGTACCTCGAACCCGATGGGGGTGAAGGGGATCGGCGAGGCGGGGACGATCGGTTCCGCGCCGGCGGTCATCAACGCGGTCGTGGACGCGCTCGCGCACCTCGGCGTGACGGACGTCCCGATGCCGGCGACTCCGGAACGAGTATGGCGAGCCATTCAGGCGACGCAGGGAGGTGAGGCATGATTCCGGCTTCCTTCGAATACGAGCGCGCGGGGTCCCTCGACGAGGCGCTGAGTCTTCTCGCCCAGGGAGGGGAAGACGCGCGGCCGCTGGCCGGCGGACATTCACTGCTGCCGCTGATGCGGCTGCGGCTGGCGCGGCCGACGCTGCTGGTGGACATCGGCGGTCTGGACGAGCTGCGGGGGGTGCACTCGGATGGCGACGCGGTCTCGATCGGCGCGCTGACGACGCATCACGAGCTTGCGGGCGCCTCGGAGCTGACGGGCGGCTGTGGGCTCATCGCCAAGGTGGCGCAGGGGATCGGCGACCCGCAGGTGCGGCATCGAGGCACCATCGGCGGCTCCGTCGCGCACGCGGATCCGGCCTCGGACCTGCCCACGGCGCTGCTCGCGCTCGACGCGGAGATCTCGGTGGCGGGGAGCGGCGGCACGCGCTGGGTCGCCGCGGCCGACTTCTTCGTCGGGCCGTTCATGCCGGCCATGGACTCCGGTGAGATCGTGACCGGGATCCGGGTGCCGCGAAAGGACGGCTGGGGCAGCGCGTACCACAAGTTCCAGCGGCGCGCGCAGGACTGGGCGATCGTCGGGGTCGCCGCGGTCGTGCACTGGAGCGACGGGATCGCGGGGGCCGCGATCGGCCTCACGAACATGGGCGGCACGCCGCTACGGGCGCATGCGGTCGAGGCCGCCCTCGCCGGCGCCTCCGAGAAGGCCGAGATCATGGCGGCGGCCTCGAAGGTGTCGGAACTCGAGACGCCGCCAGCGGACGAGAACGCGAGTTCGGAGTTCCGCCTGCACCTCGCGGAAGTGCTGATCCGGCGCGCCCTCGCGGAGGCGGCGGGCTGCCCCGGGATGAAACATTAGCCCGGCTCTCTACACACTGCGCGCGTGGGCGGTCCGTCGCGGGGGATCGTGACGCAGGTCCCCCGAATTGGGGATTGCCAGGACTTGCTCGGGCGATAGACGTGCGTAGGCACGCACTTTGCCGGTCTCATTCGCTCATCCCCTCCGACAGGGAGAGGCACCGCGGAAGACCGGGAAGACCTGTAGCCCACCGACATCAGGACGCGCGACGTTCCGCGCCAGAACTCAGACGAACATCTATCTGACTCCGCCGCATGCTCGAGGTTTCAGGCCCCACTGGGACACGCATGATGTATTCGTGCTGCAGGTGGAAGGGTCAAAGCGGTGGCGTCTCTACGACGGTGGACGGCTTGCCCCGCACGTCCCGGCACCTTGCCGAGCGGTGGGGCAAAGAACTGGACGCGGTACTCCGCGCACTCAACCCGGAAATCAACCCGCACGGCGGCGCGATCGTCACTAAGGAGCCAACATCAAAAAGACAACTGTCAGCCGCCGGAACTTTCTCGTCCGGGGTAGTGGTGCCTTGGTCTCTCTCTCCTTGGGCACTGGCTGCTCGGACAACGGGATGGGTCCGGTCGTCAGTGTGCCCCCTGCGCCCCCGCCCGCGCCTCCCCCCGCGCCAACGCCACCGCCGCCGCCACCGCCGCCGCCCGAAGATCGGGTCGACGTGATCGTGGTGGGCGCCGGTCTGTCCGGGCTCGTCGCCGCATACGAGTTGGTCCGGGCGGGGCACGATGTCCGGGTTCTGGAAGCAAGAAACGCAGCCGGGGGCCGGGCGCAGACACTTCGCGAGCCCTTCGACGACGGGCTCATCGCCGAAGCTGGCCCTGCCCGAATCCCACCCGACCATGATCGAACGCTCGGCTACATCGACCACTTCGGCATCGAGACATCTCCCTTCTATACGCAGGAAGGTGAGTACCTCATCGTTCCCGAGCAGGGCGACCGCTACCGGGAGACGCCGGGCGTGTTCCTCGGTGGGGGACGGGACACGTGGCTCAAGATTCCGGCTGGGACCGATGCCCTGCCGATGGCGTTCGCCGAAGCGCTCGGAGACCGTGTGCGGTACGGCTCGCCGGTGACGAGGGTGGTCCGGGATGAGGCCGGTGTGGTGGCCACCTACGGAACCGGCGACGCCGCGGAGGAGCTGAAGGGCAGCCACCTCATCTGCACCGTCCCCCTCCCCGTCATCGACAAGATCGTGTTCGACCCCATCCTCTCGGAAGCGAAGCGAGCGGCCTTCGAAGCCACTTCCTACCAGGACGTCACTCGGGTCTACGTCCAGTATGCGGAACGAAATTGGGAGGGCGACGGCTTGAACGGATGGGGGCTGTCGTTAGTGGGGGGGTTCTGGGAGTTCTGGCATCCCACCTGGAATCAGCCGGGGCCTCGGGGAATTCTGATGTCCTACATGTACGGAGACATGGCGCGCACGGTCGCGGCGATGGAGCCCGGCATCATCGTGCCCGACTTCATCGATCGCTTTGATGGCTTCTTCCCCGGCTCGCGCGAGGTCGCGGAGCGCGGAACCCACTTCGCGTGGGAGCACCAGCCTTGGATTGGGGCGGCCTACACCCAGCACGATCCCCCGTTCGCGGAGCACCCGGAACTGGCATCACCCGAGGGCCCCATTCACTTCGCTGGCGAGCACGCCTCGGGGGAGCGGGGGTGGATGCAGGGAGCCCTCCAGTCGGGCCTGCGGGCTGCCTCGGAGATCGATGCGACGGTGACGGGGGAGCGCTCCGGCGCGGCCGTGGCAATCTCGCGGCGGCGGATGGTGCGCCGTTTCGCGGCTGGCCTCCATGCGCCGGAATGGTTGGCGGCGTGACGCCATTCTGGCCATTTCCTGCGGGTAGCGGCCTTTCGCTCCACCACACGGGTATCCCCACTGATATTGAGGGCGCGGCAAGGCTGGCGCATGATGAGCCGTTCGAGTTTGAGAAGTGGGCCGTTACACGGATACCGAGGCTCTTGCCGAACATGGTGCAGGTCGGCGATGGCGGTATCGACGGCGTGGGGAGATTGCTCACGAAGCCCGCCAACGTGGATTCCGACCTCGCCATCGCCCAGGTGAAGGGCGGGATGTGGAAGGCGGGCGACTTCCGCGACTTCACGGGCCGAATACCGATTCTCCCGGCAGCCACCGGAACTTACATCACGCTCCACCCGGTTACCTCGCGCGCGGCCCACGCGGAAGCCGCACGATTGGGCGTGCTTCGTATGGACGGTGCAGCGCAGACATATCCGAGGGCGCAGTTGTGGTCCATCGTGGACTGCTTCGAGAACCGACCGCCCCGGCTGCCGCCGCTAGCCAACCCGTATACTGGGCAGGCGATGCAGCAGGAATTGCTCCAGCTCTTCCAAGCACACACGGGGGGGGAAGTTGTAGCCTGGGTATAGGTCCCTTGTTTTGCGGGGCGCCTGATCGACCGCTAGTCCCAAGACAAGCGTGATTCGGGCGGGACATCTACCAAAGAGTACCGGAAAGGCCTATCCTGATTGTAGTTATCGGATTCGGGCGGTGGACGCCCGGTCCCAACCAGGAGGCCTTTCCGGTGAAGAGAATATCGCATCGCAAGAGCAGGAGGAACAGTGCCCGTCGGAAGCGGAAGGTTCGGGCGCGGCACTGTAAGGCGGGACGCCGGCGGGCGCGGGCGAAGCCCGTGTTCTCGGCGGGCGCGGTCCACTACGAGATCGGGGCGCGGACGAGCGCGATGAGCTTCGGGGGCATCGGCGCCGTGCGGCGGCTGGTGTCGAGGCTGGGGCTGGCGCGGGGGATCGACGCCCGGCTGAACCTCTTGAAGAGACGCCTGCCGTACCACGAGTCGGACCACGTGCTGAACATCGCGTACAACCTGCTGTGCGGGCGCGCGCGGCTGGAGGATCTGAACGGCCCGCGCCACGACGCGGCGTACATGGACGCGCTGGGCGCGGCGCTGATCCCGAGTCCGACGGCGGCGGGCGACTTCACGCGGCGCTTCTCCGAGTCCGACGTGATCGAGCTGATGGAGTGCATCAACGCGGTCAGGCCGCGGCTGTGGCGGGGCCGGGGCCGGGATCTGCTGGGGCCGGTGGCCTACGTGGACGTGGACGGGACGCTGGCGCCCACGCTGGGCCGCAAGAAGGCGGGCATGGACCAGTCCTACAAGAAGGTGTGGGGCTACCACCCGCTGGTCGTGTCGCTGGCCAACACGTGCGAGGTGCTCTACGTGGTGAACCGGCCGGGCAACGCGGTGAGCCACCGGGGCGCGGCGGCGTGGATCGACAAGGCGATCGACCTTGTCTCGCCGCATGTTCCCGGGGTGTGCGTGCGCGGGGACACGGACTTCTCGCTGACCGTCAACTTCGACCGCTGGAGCGAGCGGGCGGACTTCCTCTTCGGCTACGACGCCCAGCCGGCCATGGTCAAGCGCGCCGAGGCGCTGGAGGCCGGCGCGTGGCCGCGCCTGGAGCGCGGGCCGCGCCATGTGTCCCCGACGGGGGCGACGCGGAGCAGGCGGCCCGACGAGAAGGGACGGATCGTGCGCGAGCGGGGTTACCTCAACAAGCGGCTGAACCACGAGGACGTGGCCGAGTACGACTACCGGCCGACCAAGTGCCGCAAGACGTACCGGATGGTGGTCGTGCGAAAGAACACCGGCAAAATGAAGGGCGAGCTGTGCCTGGTGGACGAGATCCGCCACTTCTTTTACATCACCACCCGGAGGGACCTGAGCGCGGCGGAGGTCGTCCGGCTGGCCAACGCGCGCTGCGACCAGGAGAACGTGATCGAGCAGCTCAAGAACGGGGTGAACGCGCTGCGGGTGCCCGTGTACGACCTGGTGAGCAACTGGGCCTACATGGTGATGGCGGCGCTGGCGTGGAACCTCAAGAGCTGGCTCGCCATGATGATGCACCTGAAGGCCGACCGCCGGAAGTACATCGCCATGGAGTTCCGGCGCTTCGTCCGCGAGATGATCCTCGTGCCCTGCCAGGTCATCCGCCGGTCGCGGCGCACCACGCTCAGGATCATCGGCTGGCAACCCACCACCGACCGGCTGTTCAGCGTCTGGCGCACGATCGAGAGGACCGGCTTCGGCTGACGCCGCCCCCGGTTCTCCCGCTCGTCCCACGCCTCCACCCGGATCCGCGGGGACCGGTGTCTCCCGCCGCCAAATCACGCTCCCCCAAGCCCCGCCCGCCGAGCGAAGAACCCCGCATCCCCGCCCCGGAACCACCCAGAAACGGCTTTCCGGCAGGCTCTTCGGCCCATAATCCGCCACCCGAGGTCATAGTGATACCTTGGGAGCCCTACTCGCTTGTTTTAGGGCAGTTGCCTCCGCTCACTCCGGCCGGGCGGGGCGCGACCGCGGCGCCCTCCCAGTCGGGGTCGGCGGCGCCGATCCAGGTGCCCGTCACGGCGTCGTACTGAAGGCCGTGGATGCGCCCGAACGCGCCCGGCCGCGGGGTGGCCGTGATGTCGAACCCCATGTCGCGGAACGCCTCGACCGACGCCTCCGACCAGCCGTCCTCCGGCCCCGCCTCCACCGCGAAGCCGGCGAGTCCCTCGGGTCCCATGTCCGGGTGCACGCGCGGGGCCGCGAGGGCGGCCGGGAGCGCGAGACCGTCGTCGATGACCCGCGTCACCGCCTGGACGACCGCCGAGACGATCCGGATGCCCCCCGCGGCTCCGAGCACGAGGAGCGGTTCGCCGTCGTCGAGCACCATCAAGGGGGTGATCCCGGAGCGGGCGCGCTCCCCCGGCTCGCTGATCCCGAGGTAGCCGCCCAGCGTCACCGCGTAGAGGAAGCCGAGTCCGGGCGTCGCGACCTTCGCGCCCATGCCGGGGCCGATCGTCTGCGTGAGGGCGACCGCCATCCCGTTCCCGTCGGCCGCCGACAGGTGCGTCGTGTGACCCTCATCCGGCGGCAGCCACAGATCACGATCTCCCGCGGCGAGCGCGAGGCTGAGGGGGGACATCGCCGCCCCGGACCGCGAGCCCGATTCCATGGTGGCCGCGGAGGGCACCCGCACCTGCTGGGCCAGTTCGCGCGCGAAGGCCTTGGACGTTACGCGTACGGCCGAGGAGTCGGAACTGTCCCGCCGGTATTCCGTCATCGCGAGGGCCAGCGACTGGGCGATGACCGAGGCCCACGCCTCGTCGCTCATGCTGTCGGGATCGAAGACCTCCGCGATGTGGAGGGCGAGGATCGCGATGGCTCCCGACGCCGGGATGTCCGAACCGACCATCTCGAAGCCCCGGTAGGAACCCCGCACGATCCGGGAGTCCTCGGCCCGGTACGTGTCCAGCGCCTCGAGGGTCAGGAAGCCGCCATTGGCCGCCATGTCCGCGGCGATGCGGTCGGCGATCCCGCCGCGGTAGAAGGCGTCGCCCCCGCCCAGTGAAATCGCCCTCAGCGTCGCGGCCATGTCGGACTGCACGAGCCGCTCCCCAGGGCCGTAGGGCGATCCGTCAGGCTTCAGGTAGTAGCGCCGCGCGCCCTCGGATTCGGCGACCTGCGCCCGCGAGCCGGCCTGACGGCGGGCTTCACCCGGCAGCAGCCGGAAACCGTGCTCCGCGTAGTCGATCGCCGGGGCCATGACCGTGGTCAGCGGCAGCGAGCCGTACTCCTCATGCAGCCGCATGAGCCCCGCGACGGTTCCCGGCACGCCGACCGTGGCGTATCCGTACGCGGCGCTCGGCGCCGTGGCGGGGTCGTATCCGAGCGGGACCGAGGTCGTTCCGTCGATGCCGGCGACCTCGCCGTCCGGGGTCCGGATGAGGATCTGGTTCCGCCCCCCGATGCTGTTCATGCTCGGTTCGACCACGGAGATCGCGAAGGCCGCGGCGACGGCGGCATCGGCGGCGTTGCCCCCGAGTTCCAGCATGCGTGCGCCGGCGGCCGCCGCCAACGGCTGCGCGGCGGCGACGACCCCGTCCCCGGATCGCGCCACCTGGGCCGCGCTCTGCGCCATCAGGACGACCGGCAGCGTCGCGAACGCGAGTACGGTGACGACGGTCGCGGTGTACACCCGGATGCGTGGTTTCATCTCTCCTCCGTCGCTCCACCTCTCGAATCACGCGGCCCCGTTGCCAACGGTCACGAGCCGGGGGCGCAAACTTGCGGTCGATCCGGCTCGTGACTAGTGTCCGGCCCCCGTTGACAAAAACGTTAAACCTTCCTGACAACTTCCTCACGACTGCGGGAGATCATGATGGTCGCGAAATCGGGAGCCGCCCCGGCCGCCCTCGCCGGCGACCCGGGCATGGAGGCGACGCCGAAGGCCGGGAGGGCGCCGGAACCGCCGGGGACCGAGCAGAAGATCTTCGACGCGGCGCTCGAGGTGTTCGCCCGCAAGGGGCGGGATGGCGCGCGGCTCCAGGAGATCGCGGACCGCGCGGCGATCAATCGCGCCCTGCTGCACTACTACTTCCGCACCAAGGAGCAGCTGTACGAGGCCGTATTCGCGCACGGCTGCCGCCAGTTCATGACCGGGTTGAGCCAGTCGCTGCGGGCGGAGCAGGGGTTCGAGGACAGCCTGCGCGCGTTCGTGTACGGATACATCGAATACATCTACGAACATCAGGACATGGCCCGCCTCATGCTGAGCGAGTGTCTGTGCGGCGGCGGGGTGCTCGAGCGACACCTGACCACCGCGATGGAGGCACGTGAGGAAGTGCCGGGGCTCCTTCTGGAGGACAGGATGCGGACGGCAATGGCCGCGGGGGAGATCCGGGAGGTCGACCTGCGGCACACGCTGCTCACGATCGTTTCCGCGTGCCTGTTTCCGTTCGTCGCGCTGCCGACGGTGCGACTCTTCCATTCGCGGGCCGTGGAGAACTTCGATCGGTTCCTGCAGGAGCGGAAGGCGCACATCGTCGACCTCCTGCTCGGGGGGCTGCGCCCGGCCCCCGCCCGGGAGGAGGCGCGCGCATGAGAACGTTCCTGCGGCGCGGCGCCGGACTGCTCCTGCTGGCGACGGCGAGCGCCTGTTCGCTCGCTCCGGCGCCCCGCATGCCCGCCACGGTGGTGGAGATGCCCGAGGCCTACGATGTAGAGGCTCCGCCCGCCGAGGTCGAACCCGAAGCGCTCGCCTGGTGGCGCGCGTTCGACGATCCGACGCTGGACCGCCTGATCGAGACCGCCCTCACCCGGAACCTCGACCTGCGGGAGGCGATCGCGCGGCTCGAGGAACTGCGGCATCGCTACCGGATCGCGCGGGCGCCGCTCTTCCCGGCGCTGAGCCTGAGCGGAGACGCCAACCGGTCGAGCACCCCGGCGAATACCGGACTCGGCTCCCAGTTCGGCGGCGACGACGACGGAGCGGGCGACGGGGATGGCGGGTTCCCGGGGCTGGGGTTCGCCTTCCCCGACCGCTTCGAGTTCACCACCTATTCCGCCTCGCTCGGCTTCTCGTACGAACTCGACTTCTGGGGGCGTCTGCGGAACGAGTCGGGTGCCGCCGTGCGGGATTTCCTCGCCTCGCGAGGGGATGCCGAAACGGTGCGTCTCACGGTCATCGGCTCGACGATCTCGACGTATCTCGAGGTCGTCTCCACGCGCGCCCAGCTCGCCATCGCCGAGGACAACGTGGACCTGCTGAGGGAACGCGCGGAACTCACCCGGGAGCGATATCAGGCCGGCCTCACGAACACCTTCGAACTGTACGCGATCCGGCAGCAGTACCGGACCGCCGAATCGAATCTTCCGGGGCTGCGCACGGCGTTGGACGACGCGGAGGGCCGTCTCGCGCTTATCCTGGGACGCTACGCGGGGACGATCGATGACCTGCTGCCGGCCGGCCTCGCGCCGGCGATCGACCCGACGCCGATCCCCGCCGGGCTGCCGATGTCGCTGCTCGAGGCGCGGCCCGACGTGATGGCCGCCTTCGAGCGCGTCGAGGCGGCCCGCCTGCGCGTGGGGGCGCGCCGCGCGGACCTGCTCCCGTCCATCTCCCTGAACGCTTCGGGGGGCTTCCAGTCGGCCGAGGCGGAGAACCTGTTCTACGTCGACCAGTGGTTCGGGAACCTGATCGGCGGCATCGTCGCGCCGATCTTCCAGGGGGGCCGGCTGCGGGCGAACCTCGGTGCGGCCGGGGCGCAGTACGACCAGGCCCTCATCGCCTACGCGCGCACGGTGCTCGGCGCCTACCGGGAAGTGCGGACGAGCCTGCGGCAGTTCGAGAACGAACGGGAACGCTACGCGCAGGTGATGGAACAGGTCGCGGATGCCCGAGCGTCGCTCGAGAACCAGCTCGAGCGCTACCAGAGCGGGGTCGGGGACTACGTCGAGTACCTGGATGCGAGGGTCAACCTGAACGGGGCCGAGACGACGCGGGTGCTCGCCGAACGCGGGTTCGGCGAGGCGCGGCTCGCCGTCCACCGCGCCCTGGGCGGCGCGTGGGTGGCGGAGGATGTCGAAGAAGTCGACATGAGCGACAACGAGGGCGGAGCGCAGACGCTCCCCGATCTAAGATAGGGCGGAGAGATGGAAGACGGAACGCGACAGACGCTGTACTGGGCCGAGGAGGCGGAGGCACCCGCCTCGCGGCCGGGATTGCTGAAGCGGCTGGGACAGGGGGCGATCGTCATCGGTGTGGGGGTGCTCGGTTTCGCGCTCCTGTTCGGGATGCGCGCCGAGCCGGCGGAGGTGGAACCGCCGCGGGTGATCCCCACGGTGAGCACGGTGCCCGCCCGCGTGACGCAGGGGGCGATCAAGGTGCGGGGCGGCGGCACCGTGCGGCCCAGCGCCGAAGTCACGATCGCGCCGCAGGTCGGCGGACGCGTGATCTGGGCGTCGCCCGCCCTCGTCAGCGGTGGGCGCTTCCTCGAGGGCGAGCCGCTCCTGCGCGTGGATCCGGCGGACTACGAGAATGCCGTGGAGGCGGCGGACGCGGATGTCGCCCAGCGCGAGGTGGCCCTCCTGGAGGCCGAGGAGAACGCGCGGCTGGCGCTCGATGAATGGGCGCGGCTCGCCGCCCGCGAGAACCTCGATCCGACGCCGCCCAACGCGCTCGTCACGCGGCAACCGCAACTGGGTGCGGCGAGGGCCGCCCTCAGGAGCGCCGCGGCGAGGCTGGACGACACGCGGCTGGCACTTGAACGGACGTGGATCCGGGCGCCGTTCAACGGGATCGTGCGCGAGGAGACGGTGGACCTCGGGCAGTTCGTCGCGGCCGGGCAGTCGGTCGGCCGCCTGTACGCGACGGACGAGGTGGAGATCGTCGTGCCGCTGAGCGACAACGAGGCGGCGCTGATCGAGCGCCTGTGGAGCGCGCGGGCGGGAGAGGCCGAAACCCGGATCCCGGTCGGAATCACCTCGGAGTACGGGGGGGTCGAGTACGCATGGTCCGGATACGTGGACCGCGCGGAAGCGGCGCTCGACGAGCAGACGCGCACCGTCGACGTGGTGGTCCGGGTTCCCGAGCCGTTCACGCCCATCGAGGATGAGCCTCACCGGCCTCCGCTCCTGATCGGCAGCTACGCGACCGTGGACATCGAAGGGACGAGCTTCGAGGAGTACGCCGTCGTCCCCGCCGGCGCCGTGCGCGACGGCGACGTGCTGTGGACGGTGCAGGACGACACGCTGCTCGTCATGACGCCGGTCGAGCCGATCCAGGAGGTGGATGACGAGGCGATGGTGCTCGGATCGATCGCCGACGGGACTCCGGTCATCGTATCGATGCTCGTCTTCGTCACCGATGGCATGACCGTGCAGCCGGTGCAGTTCCTCGAGAGCGCGCAGAGCTGGGACGCGGCACCCGCGGGCGCCACCGAACCCGAAGGCACCGCCGATCCCGAGGGCACCGCCGATCGCGAAGGAGTCGGCTCATGAGGGGCGCCATCGCATGGATGGCCAACCACGGCGTCGCCGCCAACCTGCTCATGGTGCTCATCATCGTGGCGGGCATCGTGAGCCTCGTGAACCTGCCGCAGGAGACCTTCCCTGAGATCTCTCTGGACACGATCCAGATCCGGGTCCAGTACCCCGGCGCCTCTCCCGACGAAGTCGAGCAGGCGATCGTGCAGCGGATCGAGGAGCGCATCTCCGGTATTCAGGGCATCGACCGCATCACGGGCGCGGCCTCGCAGAACGTGGGGGTCGTGATGGCCGAACTCGCGCTCGGCACGGACCAGTCTCGAACGTTGGACGAGATCAAGTCCGCCGTCGACCGGATCACGAGTTTCCCCCTCGATGCGGAGGAGCCCGAGGTCGTCGCGCTCACCGCCGAGAGTGGCGTCGTGGACATCGCGATCTTCGGGGATGCCCCCGAGCGGACCCTCAAGGAGATCGCGAACCGGGTCAAGGACGACCTCACCTCGCTGCCGACGATCTCCCTCGTGCGCGTCTCCGGCGTCCGGCAGTACGAGATCTCCATCGAAGTCTCGAAGGATGCCCTGCGCGCGCACGGTCTCACGCTCGACGAAGTCTCGGCGGCCGTACGTCGCGGCAGTCTCGACCTGCCCGGCGGGAGCGTCGAGACCGATCGCGAGGAAATCCTCGTTCACATCCGGGGACAGAACTACACCCGGTCGGACTTCGCGGACATCATCGTGCGGGCGAGCGTCGACGGCTCGATGCTCCGCCTCGATGACATCGCCGACATCCAGGATGGATTCGAGAACAACGACCTCATCAACGCCTACAACGGGGAGCCGACGGCCTTCGTCAAGGTCATGAGGACGGGGGACGAGCGCGTCCTGGAGATCGTCGATGTCGTCGAACGCTACCTGCAGGATGAACTGGCCGGCTCGCTGCCGCGGGGCGTCGAGTACAGCATCTGGCGCAGCGAAGCCGAATACCTGCAGAGCCGGATCGACCTCCTCATCAAGAACGGCCGGCTCGGTCTGATTCTCGTCCTCGTGGCGCTGGCCCTCTTCCTCGACCTGCGCCTCGCGTTCTGGACGGCGGTCGGGATCGGCCTCTCCTTCGCGGGCGTGTTCGCGGTGATGGGGTGGTTCGGCATCTCCATCAACATGATGGCGCTGTTCGGCTTCATCCTCGCGATCGGGATCGTGGTGGACGACGCGATCGTGGTGGGGGAGAACATCTTCGCGGAACGCGAAAAGGGGACGCCCGGGCTGCGGGCGGCCATACGGGGCACGCGGCGCGTGTCCGTGCCGGTGATTTTCGCCGTGCTCACGACCGTGGCGGCGTTCACCCCGCTGCTCTTCGTTCCCGGGAGCCTCGGGAAGTTCCTCTACGTGATCCCCGCCATCGTGATCTCGGTGCTCGTGCTGTCGCTCGTCGAGGTCCTGTTCATCCTCCCGTATCACCTCTCGCACCTGCCGGCGCCGGGCGCGCACCGTGCGAAGAAGGGACTGCTGGGACCGGTGTACCGCCTCCAGGCGCTCGTGCAGACGCGGCTGCAGCGCTTCATCGATGGCCCGCTGGAGCGCTCGGTACGATTCGCGGTACGGCGCCCGGGGCTGATTGTGCTGGGGGCCCTCTCCTCCCTGTTGCTCGTGGCGGGACTCGTCGCGGGACGCCACCTGCGGTTCAGCCTCCTCCCCGTGATCGAGGGCGAGGAGGTCGTCGCCTACATCGAGATGGCCGAGGGGACGACGAGCGAGCGCACATTGGAAGTCGCCAGCTACGTGGAGCGCGAGGGATACGCGGCGGTCGCGGAACTCGAGGCGGGGCTGCCGGAGGACGAACCGCCGCTGATCGAGGCGACCTTCACGAGCGTCGGGGAGCGGCCTTCGATGGCGGGAGGGCCCAGCATGAGCGCGGAGGCCAGCTTCATCCAGTCGAACATCGCCGAAGTCAGCCTGCGATTGTCCGACCCGGAGATCCGCAGCGTGCCGGCCATTGAAGTGGAGCGGGCGTGGAGGGAGCGCGTGGGCCCCGTCGCCGGCACCCGCGAACTCACCTTCAGTTCCGTCCTCATCGACCTCGGGTCGCCCGTGCAGGTGGAGCTGTCGCATCCCGACACGGCGATGCTGAACTCGGCCGTTCCCGAACTGGTCTCCCGCCTGACGCGCATCGCCGGGGTGACGGAGGTCCGCGACGACCAGAGCCGGGGCAAGCGGGAGCTGGAGCTGGAACTCAAGCCCGCCGCGCGAACGCTCGGGATCACGCTCGATGACCTCGCGCGCCAGGTGCGCGGAGCCTTCTTCGGGAACGAGGTCTATCGACTGCAGCGCGGCCGCGACGAGGTGCGCGTGTACGTCCGGCTTCCCGACTCGGAACGGAACACGCTCGCCGACCTGCGGGACTACCGGATCAGGACGCCGACGGGCGGCGAGGCGCCGCTGTCGGAGGTCGCGGATGTCTCGTTCGGCGTGGCCTCATCGACGATCAACCGGATCGATGGACGCCGCATCGCGACGGTCACGGCGGATGTGGACGCCGCCGTCATCACGGGTCAGGAAGTCAACACGGAGATCACGTCGGCGATCCTGCCGGAGCTTCAGACCCGGTTCCCGGGCCTGCGCTACGGGTTCGGCGGGGAGCAGAGACAGCAGACCCTGGCGTTCGAGGGGCTCGCGCGCGGCTTCGCGCTCGCCCTGCTCGCGATCTACGCGCTCCTCGCCATCCCGTTCCGGTCTTACGTGCAGCCGCTCGTCATCATGGCCTCGATTCCGCTGGGGCTCGTCGGCGCGGCGCTCGGGCATCTCATCATGGGACTCGATATCGGCATGCTCTCCATGTTCGGCATCGTGGGCCTTTCGGGCGTGGTCGTGAACGACTCGCTCGTCCTCATCGATTTCATCAACGAACGGCAGCGCGCGGGACTCCCCATGGCGGAGGCCATCGTGCAGGGGGCCAAGGTCCGCTTCCGCCCGATCATGCTGACCTCCGTGACCACGTTCCTGGGGGTGTCGCCGATCATCCTCGAGCGCAGCACGCAGGCGCAGTTCCTCTCCCCGATGGCGGTGAGTCTGGGCTTCGGGATCCTGTTCGCGACCTTCATCATCATGCTCGCCGTGCCGGCGCTGGCGATGATGAACCACACGCTCACGCTCCGGGTAAGGCGGGCGATCGGGCGCGGCGGCCGGCGTGAGCCGGAACTCGGTCTGGCCACGGGCGGGCTCGAACCCCCGCCGCCGCTGCATCCCTGAGGCCGGCGTGGAACTCGCGCGCGCGGGCGGTCCATTGCGGGAGCTGAACGTCGAATGGCAGGACTTCGACGTGACGCGGGAGGCGCGCGAGGCGCTCAAGCTGCAGCGCGCGCAGTGCCTGTGGCTGACGGGGCTGCCGGCGTCCGGGAAGTCCACGATCGCGAACCTGCTCGAGAGGCGGCTCACGGCGGAGGGCCGCCACACCTATCTCCTGGACGGCGACAACCTCCGCCACGGCCTCAACCGGGACCTGGGGTTCGCGGAAACGGACCGGGAGGAGAACATCCGGCGCGTGGCCGAGGTAGCGCGTCTGATGGTCGATGCCGGCCTGATCGTGATCGTCGCGCTCATCAGTCCGTTCCGGGCGGGGCGGGACTACGCGCGCAACCTGTTCGAACCCGGCGAGTTCCAGGAGATCTTCGTGGACGCCTCGCCGGCCACCTGCGCGGCACGGGACCCCAAGGGGCTCTACGCCCGGGCGCGGCGGGGAGAGATCCGGAACCTGACCGGCGTGGACGGCCCCTACGAACGGCCCGAGCGGCCCGAACTCCGGCTGGATACCGAGGAGCGTTCGCCGGAGGCGTGCGTCGAACTCGTCGTGGCCGAGTTCACGTAGGGCTTCGGCCCGGTCCGGGAGAAGTCAGGCTTCTCACGCGGGCGCAGGCGGCCAGATCCTCGTTCGGGGCGCTGGCCTCGGCGGGGAGGCGGTTCTCGAGAGCCAAGAACACGGGCCCGGTCCAGTCGCGCGGGCTCGGGTCGAACCGGAAGCGGGCGCGGCTGACGACCTCTACGGCCCACACGTCCGGCCCCTCGCGCTCGACGAAGACACCGACGACTTCGCCCTGGTCCGCTTCGAGGGCCATCTCCTCCGGGGCCTCGATCTCGGGCTCGTAGCTGTGGGCGAGCACGAAGCCGTTCCCCACGTTCTCCCGCTCGATGACGAGCCCGGCGTAGCGGACGGCCTCCACGACGCCCTCCCACAGCGCCTCGTATTCGAGCCGGTAGCAGCGGGCGAGGCCGGTCCCCCGGTACTCCAGTACGCTCCCCGTCGCGAGACACCCCGCCGCGACCAGTCCAGCGAGCGGCGCCGCGACGGCCAGCCGCATCAGTCCGCGCCGACCCACACCGTCTTCACGTTGACGAACTCGCGGATCGCGTGGGGGCCGAGTTCGCGCCCGTATCCGGAGCGCTTCACGCCTCCGAAGGGGACGCGGGGGTCCGAGGCGGACATGCCGTTGATAAAGACGGCGCCGGCCTCCAGTTCCCGCACGGCGCGCGCCCGCTCGTCGGGATCGTTCGTCCAGATCGCGGAACAGAGGCCGAACTCCGTCGCGTTGGCGCGCTCGATGGCCTCGTCCAGATCCTCGACGGGGAAGACGCTCGCGACCGGTCCGAAGATCTCGTCATCGGTGGCCGGGGAGCCGTCCGGCACATCCACGAGGACGGTCGGATCGTAGAACCACCCGCGGCGCTCCGGTACGCCGCCGCCCGCGGCGACCCGGGCGCCCGCCGCCACCGTGGCCTCCACCTGGCGCGCGACCTTGTCCCGCAGGTCCCGCCGCGCGAGCGGTCCGATCGCGACCTCGGGGTCCCGGGGGTCGCCGACCTTGAGCGCCGAGACGCGCTCGATCAGGCGCGCCGCGAACTCGTCGGCGATCGAACGCTGGACGAGCATCCGTTTGGCGGCGATGCAGGACTGGCCGTTGTTCCACATGCGAGCGTCGACCGCGGTGGCGACGGCCCGCTCGAGGTCGGCGCTCTCCATGACGATGAAGGGATCACTGCCGCCGAGTTCGAGCACGGTCGTCTTGATGCGGCGGCCCGCCTCGGCCGCGAGCGACGAGCCGGCGGCGACGGAGCCGGTGAGGGAGGCTGCCTGGACGATGGGGTCGTCGAGCAGGCGCGGGATGTCCTCGATCTCGGCGAAGAGGTTCTGGAACACGCCCTCGGGGAAGCCGGCGCGCGCGAACAGGCCCTCGAGGGCGATGGCGCACTGCGGGACGTTCGGCGAATGCTTGAGCAGGAAGACGTTGCCCGCCATCAGCGTCGGGACCGCGGAGCGCATCGCCTGCCAGAAGGGGAAGTTCCAGGGCATGATCCCGAGGACGGCTCCCAGGGGGTGGTACTCGACCCAGCAGCTCGTGCCGGTGGACTCGAAGGGTTCGGATTCGAGTTGGGCGGGGCCGTGCTCCGCGTAGTAGCGGCACACCCAGGCGCACTTTTCCGCTTCGGCTACCGCGCTGGCGAGCGGCTTCCCCATCTCGCGGGTCATGAGGAGGCCGTACGCGTCCTGCCCGCGCTCGACGAGATCCGCGAGGGCGAGCAGCCGCCGCGCCCGCTCGTCCAGCGACACCCGCTTCCACGCGTCGAAGCCGCGCCGGGCCCGGTCGAGAGCCGCATCGATCCCGGCCGCGTCGAGGGCCGGGAACGAGGCAAGCTGTTCCTCTGTCGCAGGATCTATACTCTCGAAGGGCATCTCATCCTCCCTCGCGGAACGTTACCATGGGGCGCATCGTCCGGTTTCCGTGCGCCAGTCGCAAGCCCCGGCCGACCTCCGCGCAGGAGCGCCCCGTGACCGAAGCCGAAATCGCCCGCGCGCTCCTCTCCGCCCGCGACGGGCGCCACGCGACGACGCCGCCGACCCGGCACGGCGCCGGGTTCGGCCTCGACGAGGCGTATCGGGTCGGCGCGGCGCTCGACCGTCGCCTCCGCGAGCGCGGATACCGGCGGGCGGGCTGCAAGGTGGGCTTCACGAACAAGGCGATCTGGTCCCGGTTCGGGATGGAGGAGCCCATCGTGGCCCCCGTCTACGACCGGACCATCCACGCCGCGGCGCCAACCGCCCGGGTATCGCTCGCCGCCTTCTGCGCACCGCGCATCGAGGTGGAGGTCGTCTTCGGGGTCGATCCGGACGGCGGGATTGCGGGGGCCGAGGGACCGGCCCGGCCGGCCTGGGTCGCGCTCGGGTTCGAGATCGTCGACTGCCACTATCCCGACTGGCACCTCACGCCCGCGGACTCGGTGGCGGATTTCGGACTGCACGGGGCGCTCGTCATCGGCCCCCGCATCGAACGGGCGGCGCCGCGCTTCGAGGAGCAGGTCGCCCGCCTCGACCGGCTCGAGGTCTCGCTCCTGCGGGACGAACGTCCGTCGGCCCGGGGGCGAGGGCGCGACGTGCTCGGCCACCCGCTCGCGGCGCTGGACTTCGTTCCCCGGCTCCTGCCGCGCTTCGATGGCGCCGGGATGCCCGCTTCGGGCGGCGTCGTGAGCACGGGGACGATGACCGCGCTCGAACCGCTCGCCGCGGGGGAGCGCTGGCGGGTCGAGGCGTGCGGCGTGGACCTCCCCGGCCTCGAGCTCGTCCTGACCGACTGAGCGGCCTTGCCCGGCCCCTCACGACAGGGGAACATAGCAGCGCCATGTGACCCAGGAGCTTGCATGCCAGAGTCCACGCCGACAGAGGCCGGCCCGGTCCGCTGGGCGAAGGTCATCGATCAGACGCGCTGTATCGGCTGTCACGCCTGCACGACGGCGTGCAAGTCCGAGAACGAGGTGCCGCTCGGCGTCACGCGCACGTACGTGAAATACGCCGACGTCGGGACGTTTCCCGCCACCCGGCGCGCGTACCAGGTCACGCGCTGCAACCAGTGCGACGATGCGCCGTGTACGACGGCGTGCCCCACGCAGGCCATGTTCCGGCGCCCCGACGGGATCGTCGACTTCGACAAGTCGATCTGCATCGGCTGCAAGGCCTGCATCGCCGCCTGCCCCTACGACGCCATCTTCATCAACCCGGAGGACCACTCGGCGGAGAAGTGCAACTTCTGCGCGCACCGCATCGACATGGGGCTGGAGCCGGCCTGCGTCACCGTGTGCCCGACCGAGGCGATCATCGTCGGCGACCTCGACGACCCCGAGTCGAAGGTGTCGCAGTACGTGGGACGCGATCCGGTGAGCGTCCGGCGGCCCGAGAAGGAGACGCACCCGAAGCTGTTCTACAAGGGGGCGCACCAGGCGACGCTCGATCCGCTGGCCGCCATGCGGCCGGACGGCGGATTGTACATGTGGAGTGAACAGCCCCGTGGTCCGCACGAGATCGGGTCGGGCCAGCCGTACCCGATGGAGGCGGACGGCCGCCACGGTCCCAATTCCTCGGCCGCGGCCATCCTCTCGTACGATGTGTCGCACACCGTGCCCTGGGACTGGCGCGTGAGCCTGTACACGCTCACCAAGGGGGTCTCGGCCGGCGTGTACCTCGCGGCGCTGCTCCTTTGCCTGCTCGGCGGCCTCGCCTGGCAGGGCGCGGAATGGCTCAGGCTCACGCCTCTCCTGGGGCTGTTCGCGCTCGCCGTCACGGGCGGGCTCCTGATCTGGGATCTCGAGCACCCCGAGCGCTTTCTCATGATCTTCACGCGGCCCCACATGAAGAGCTGGCTCGTCCGGGGGGCGTTCGTGATCGCGGGCTACGGGCTGGCCCTCACCGCGCACCTCGCGGCGGGGCTGATCGGCGGCGATGGAGGGGTGGCGGCGACCCGCTGGCTGGCGTGGGCGGGGGCGCCCCTGGCGGCCATGACCGCGGTCTATACGGCCTACCTCTTCGCGCAGGCCAAGGCGCGCGATCTGTGGCAGAATCCGCTCCTGCCGCCGCACTTCCTCGTACAGGCCGTGCTGGCCGGCGGCGCGGCCCTGATGCTCGTCCCGTCGCTCGGCGGGTCCGCCGCGCTGGGCCGGCTGGTCGGGCTGTCCGCCGCCGCGCACCTCCTGCTCCTGCTCTCCGAACTTACGCTCACGCACGCGACGGCCCACGCCGCCCTCGCCGCCCGGAACATGGTGCGCGGCCGCTACGCCCCCTGGTTCTGGAGCGGCGCCCTGCTCGTGGCGCTGGCCGCCGCCCTGACGGTGATCCCCCTCGGCGGCGCCTGGGTGGCGCCGGCCGCCGGCATCGCCGCCCTCGCGGGCCTGCTCGCGCACGAGCACGCCTACGTTCAGGCCGGCCAGTCCGTGCCCCTCGCATGAGCACCTCCCGCGGCCCCGGTCCCGACGGCTCCGGCGCCGGGCCGAACGGGGCCGGCCCCGACGGCGTCTCGCGCCGACTCGACGAACTCAACGAGCGGGTGAGCGCGGCGCGACACGAGACCGAGCGCCGCGGCGAGACCTTCTATCCCGGTCCCAGCCGCACGCACCTCGCCGCCTTCCCGCCCCGCGAACGGTGGGACGACTGGGTCGAACTCGACTCGAAGGCATGGCCGAAGCGGCGCGAGCGGCGCTACATGCTCGTGCCGACGACGTGCTTCAACTGCGAGTCGGCGTGCGGACTCCTCGCCTACGTCGATCGCGACACGCTCCAGGTGCGGAAGTTCGAGGGGAACCCCGAGCACCCCGGCTCCCGGGGCCGGAACTGCGCCAAGGGCCCGGCCACGCTGAACCAGATCGTCGACCCCGACCGTGTCCTCTACCCCCTCAAGCGGGCCGGCGCGCGCGGCGAAGGAAAGTGGGTGCGGGTCTCGTGGGAGGAAGCCCTCACCGACATCGCGAACCGCATCCGCACGGCCCTCGACGAGGGACGTCATCGCGAGATCATGTACCACGTGGGACGACCGGGCGAGGACGGGTTCACCGAACGCCTGCTCGCCGCGTGGGGCATCGACGGGCACAACTCGCACACGAACATCTGCTCCTCGAGCGCCCGCGCCGGCTACCAGTTCTGGCTCGGCATGGACCGCCCCAGCCCCGACCACGCCCGCGCCGACGTCATCCTCCTGGTGAGTGCCCATCTCGAGGCCGGCCACTACTTCAACCCCCACGCCCAGCGCATCATGGACGGGATCAAGAAGGGCGCGCGCCTCATCGTGTTCGATACGCGTCTGTCGAACACCGCCACGCACGCCGACCACTGGCTCCCCACGCAGCCCGGCTCCGAGGCGGCCGTCCTGCTCGCGATCGCGAACCACTTGATCACGACAGGGGCCTGGGACCGGGAATTCGTCCGCCGCTGGTTCAACTGGGAGGAGTACCTGGCGGCCGAGAAACCGGAGCTGCCGCGGACGTTCGAATCGTTCGAGAGCGCGCTGCGCGAACTCTACGAGGACTGCACCTTCGAGTGGGCCGCTGAGGAATCGGGGATCGACGCCGCTCAACTGCGCGAAGTGGCGGAAATCGTGGCCCGGGCGGGTTCGCGGCTGTCCACCCACACCTGGCGTAGCGCCGCCTCGGGCAACGAAGGCGGCTGGCAGGTGGCCCGGACCCTCTTCTTCCTGAACGCCCTCACCGGATCCGTGGCGACGCCGGGCGGGACCTATCCGAGCACGTGGAACAAGTTCATCCCGAAACCGATCCGGATGCCCCGTCACCCGGAACACTGGAACGAACTCACGTGGCCCGAGGAGTATCCGCTCTCGATGTACGAGGTCTCCTTCCTCCTCCCACATTTCCTCAAGGAGGGCCGGGGGAAGCTCGACGTGTACTTCACGCGCGTCTACAACCCGGTGTGGACGAACCCGGACGGATTCTCCTGGATCGAAGCCCTCACGGACGAGACGAAGGTCGGTCTCCACGTCGCCCTCACACCGACCTGGAACGAGTCGGCCTACTTCGCGGACTACGTCCTCCCCATGGGCCACGGCCCCGAGCGCCACGACCTGCACTCCTACGAGACCCACGACGGCCAGTGGATCGCCTTCCGGCAGCCCGTCCTCCGTTCCGCGCGGCAGCGTCTCGGCGAGCAGGTGGCGGACACCCGCCACACCAACCCCGGGGAGGTCTGGGAGGAGAACGAGTTCTGGCTCGAACTCTCGTGGCGCATAGACCCGGACGGGAGCCGCGGCATTCGCGAGTTCGTGGAGTCGAAGGAAACCCCCGGCCAGCGGCTCACCGTGGACGAATACTACGGCTGGATATTCGACCACTCCGTCCCCGGTCTCCCGGAGGCGGCGGAGGCCGAGGGGCTCTCGCCACTGGAGTACATGCGACGCTTCGGCGCCTTCGAGGTGGCGCGCGATATCGGCCCCCTGTACGAGGAACAGGTATTGCCTGAGGAATTCCTGGACCCTCGGGAAGACGAGTTCGGCCGCATCTATACGCGCGCCCCGAGTCCCGCAGCGGTCAATCTGGCGCCGATGGGCGTCCCCGACGACGACCCGGAGGGACGCCGCCCGGTGGGCGTGCGCGTGCCCGATGGCTCCATCCGCCGCGGCTTCCCGACCCCGAGCGGGAAGCTCGAGTTCTACTCGCCCACCCTCGTGCGCTGGGGCTGGCCCGAGTACGCGGTCCCCGCCTACATCCGGAGCCACGTGCATCCGGCCGAGATGGCGCCGGACCAGATGTGCCTCATCTCCACCTTCCGGCTCCCGGTGCAGATTCACACCCGTTCGGCCAACAGCAAGTGGCTGGATGAGATCGCGCACACGAACCCGCTCTGGCTCCACCGCACGGACGCGGCGCGGATGGGGGTGAGGACGGGGGACCTCGTGCGGGTCGAGACGGAGATCGGCCACTTCGTCCTCAAGGCGTGGGTCACGGAGGGGATCAAGCCGGGCGTCGTCGCGTGCAGCCACCACATGGGACGCTGGAAGCTGGCGGACGGTGCCGGGACGAAAGAGCCGGGGCGGGCCGGGCGCGGCGAGCGCGAGGGCGTCCTCGGCCAGCGGCAACTCATGGCGACCGTTGCGATGGATGAGGACTCGGCGGGCGGCTGGAACCTGTCGCGGAAGCGGGGCGCGGGGCCGTACAAGACCGACGACCCGGACACCTCGCGCATCTGGTGGACGGACGTGGGGGTGCACCAGAATCTCACCTTTCCCGTCCATCCCGACCCGGTGTCCGGGATGCACTGCTGGCACCAGGCGGTTCGCGTCGTGAAGGCGTCCCGCCGCGACCGTCACGGCGACATCCACGTCGACACGGCGAAGGCCCACGACGTGTACCGGAACTGGCTGAAGAAGACCCGGGGCGCCCGGCGGCATTCGCCGGACGGAACCCGGCGACCCCACTGGCTGATCCGCCCCCTCCGCCCCGTGCGCGACGCGTACGACCTGCCCGACCAGGCGTAGACCCGGCGATGGAACTGTTCCGCGCGCTCGGCGCCCTGCTCGACGCTCCCTGTTCGGAGAACCGGCTCCTCGGCCACCTCCTCGAACTCGGTCCGGTGCCGGACGAACCGACGCACAACGACCTCTTTCTGTTCCAGCTCTACCCCTACGCCTCGGCCTTTCTGGGGGACGACGGCCGCCTGGGCGGGGAGGCGCAGGATCGGGTGGCCGGCTTCTGGCGCGCGCTCGGGGCCGATCCGCCCGCCGACCCCGACCATCTGGGGGCGCTGCTGGGAGGCTACTCCCGACTCGTCGAGGCCCAACTCGGAGCGAGCGGGAAGGCCGCCGCGGCCTGGCGCGACGCGCGGCACGCCTTCCTGTGGGAGCACCTGCTGTCGTGGGTCCTGCCCTTCCTCACCAAGCTGCGGCAGATCGCGCCTCCGTTCTACCGGAGCTGGGCCGACACGCTCGAGACGGTCCTCTCCCGGGAGTCCGCGCTCCTCGGTCCGCCCACGCGGCGGCCGCTCGCCCTCCGCGAGGCGAGCCCCGTGCCCGACCCGCGGAGCGCGGAGGCCGACCGCTTCCTCTTGGCGCTGCTGAGTCCGGCGCGCAGCGGACTCGTCCTCACCCGCGCCGACCTCGCGCGGGCGGCGCGCGGCCTGGGTCTCGGACTCCGCGTGGGCGAGCGCGCCTACATCCTCCGGTCCATGCTGGCGCAGGGCCCCCGGGCGACCCTCGGCTGGCTCGCACGGGAGGCGCGGGAGTGGGCGCGTCTCCACGATCGCACGGGGAGCACGGCGCCGGAGGTGGCCGATTTCTGGACCCACCGCGCGACCGCGACGAGTCGTCTCCTCACCGATCTCGCGGCAGACATCCCGGACATGCCCGATGTCACGGATACCGCATGTGACTGAGCCCGCCGCGAAGCCGCCCCTCGATGCGGCGCGCTTCCGCGCCATCTTCCTGCTCCTGCTCGTCGTCGGCATCAGTCTCCTGTTCCTGGAGACGATCCGGACCTTCCTGACGGCGCTCTTCCTGGGGGCGATTCTCAGCGGCCTCCTCTATCCGGCCTACCGGACGCTGTGCCGGTGGTTCGGAGGCAGAGAGGGCCTGGCCTCCGCCGCCGCACTAGGTGTGTTCGTCATCATCCTCCTCGGTCCGATCGCGACCTTCCTCGGCATCGTCACGAACCAGGCGGTGCACGTCTCGCAGTCGGCGGGCCCCTGGATCGAGGACATGCAGACCCGGCTCGCCGAGCCCGGAGGGTTCGATGAGCTCCTCGACCGCGTCCCCTTCGTCGAGTCACTGCGGCCGTACCGGGAGCAGCTCGTCCAGAAGCTGGGCGAGGTCGCGGCCACCGCGGGCGGCTTCGTGGTCGCGAGGCTCACCGATATTACGAAGGAGATCGCGCGGCTCGTCTTCCTGCTCTTCGTGATGCTGTACGCCATGTTCTACTTCCTCAAGGACGGACGCGGCGTGCTGCGCAAGGTCCTCTATTACCTCCCCCTGTCCGACGAAGACGAGAAGCGGATGCTCGACCGGTTCGTCTCCGTGACGCGGGCGATGGTCAAGGGGACCTTCCTCATCGGGATCGTGCAGGGCAGCCTCGCCGGCCTCGCCTTCTGGGTCGTGGGGATCCCGTCGGCGGCGTTCTGGGGCACGGTCATGGCGGTGCTGTCGATCGTGCCCGGCATCGGGTCCGGGCTCGTGTGGCTGCCGGCGGCGATCTACCTGCTCGCCATCGACCGGATCGGGGCCGGGATTGGGCTGCTGCTCTGGTGCGGCCTCGTGGTGGGGATGCTCGACAACCTCATGCGCCCCTGGCTCGTGGGACGCGACACCCGCATGCCCGACCTCATGATCCTCCTCGGCACGCTCGGCGGGCTGTTCGCGTTCGGGATGGCCGGCGTGCTCATCGGCCCCATCGTGGCGGCGCTCTTCATCACGGTGTGGGAGCTGTACGGCGAGTCCTTCCGCGACATCCTGCCCGCGACGGCGTTCGGCGGCTCGGCGGGCTCGCAACCCGAACCCGCGGAGGATGCGCCCGAACCCGCCGCGGACGTGGCCGCCGTAGACGCGCCGGTCGCCCCCGAGACGGCCCCGCCGGAGGATTAGCCCCATCGACCGCCCCGCGTCGAGAGTTGGCGTGCTGGACCGGCTGCGGGACGGCGGCGCGGCGCTCTCCCGCTTCACGGAGCGCTGGACGCCGGACGCGTGGGTGATCCTCATGTCGCTGACCGTGGTCGCGCTCATCCTCGCGGTCACGGGAGGGGGCGCCACGATCCCGGAGGCGGGGCTCGCCTGGGGCGCGGGCGTGTGGACGCTGCTCGAACTCGCGATGCAGTTCTCCATCGCCATGGTAGCCGCCCACGCGTGCGCCTCGTCGCCCCCGATGTACCGGCTGCTCGATCGCCTGGCGCGCTGCCCGAACCCCGAGCGTCCCGTCCAGGCCGTCGCCCTCGCCGCCGGGTTCTCCATGGTGGCCGGGTATCTCAACTGGGCGTTCGGGCTCGTCGGTTCCGCGCTCTTCGTCCCGTTCATCCTCAAGCGCAACCCGCGCGCCGACGTGCGCCTCGTCATCGCCGCGGCCTACATGGGCATCGGGACCGTGTGGCAGAGCGGCCTCTCCAGCTCCGCCCCGCTCATCCTCGCCACCCCCGGCAACCCCCTGCTCGAGCCCGGGGCCGGCGCCCCCATCGTGGACCGTCTCTATCCCGTCACCGAGACCCTTTTCAACCCGTTCAACCTCGGGTACGCCGTCGTCATGCTGCTCGTCGGGCTCGTGGCCGCCATGGCGCTCCACCCCCACCGCGACGTCGTCACCCTCACCGAGGCGGAGGTCGACGAAATCCTCCCCGCGCCCACGCCACGCCTTGAGGCCGCGACCACGCCCGCCGAGCGGCTCGACCGCTTCCGCGGCTGGTCGCTCCTCGCCGCGATCCTGTTGGCCTATCCGCTCGTGTACTCGATCGTCACGCGGGGCTTCGGGGCGAGCTGGACGATCAACGCGTACAACACCGTGTTTCTCGTCCTCGCGCTCGTGCTGCACGGCCGTCCCACCTCGTTCCTGCGCGCCTGCCGCGACGGGGTGGGCGCCGCGTCGGGGATCATCCTGCAGTTCCCGTTCTACGCCGGCATCTTCGGCCTCATCCAGAACACGAACCTCGGAGGCTGGCTCGGCGAGCAGTTCGCCGCCGTCGCCACGACCCGGCTCTATCCGCTCGTCGTCTACTTCTATTCGGGACTCATGAGCCTGTTCATCCCCTCGGCCGGCTCCAAGTGGATGATCGAGGCGCCGTACGTCGTCCCCGCCGGCGAGGCGCTCGACGTCTCCGTCATGACGACCCTGCTCGCGTACGCGTACGGGGACTCGGCCTTCAACCTCATCCATCCGTTCTGGGCGCTCCCGATCCTCGCCGTGACGCGCCGCCGCTTCGGGGAGGTACTCGGGTATGCCTTCCTCATCTGGCTCGCGACGGTCCTCCTCGGCATCGGGACGATGCTCGTCATCCCCACCACCTGGTGACGCCATGAAGACGCTCCTCATCCTCCGGCACGCCAAGTCGTCGTGGGACGACGCCGGGCTGCGCGACCACGACCGGCCGCTGAACCGGCGCGGGAACCGCGATGCCCCGCGCATGGGACGGCTGATCGCGGAGCAGGATCTCGTGCCCGAGCGCATCGTGAGTTCGACCGCCGAGCGCGCGCGCACGACCGCGGAACTCGCGGCCGCCGAGTGGGACAGCGAGGTGGAAGTCGAGACCACCCGCGCCCTCTATCTCGCGTCTCCCCACGCCTACGTCGACGTCGTGGAGGACATGGGGGGAGCGACGGAGCGCCTGATGGTGGTCGGGCACAACCCGGGCATCTCCGCGCTCGCCATGCACCTCACGGGTGAGGTCGACTTCATGCCGACCGCCGCGCTCGCCGCCGTGGAACTGGACATCGACGACTGGTCCGCGCTGGGTTCCGCGGCAGAGGGCCGCCTGATCGCTTTCTGGAGGCCGAAGGCGCTCCCGCCCGACTGAGACGCGGCCGGAAGCGCGGCCCCAAACGCGGCGGAGGATCCCTTCCCCGTTCCAGAGGCTCCGGCATAGCTTCCGAGATGTCCCGCAACGTGCCGACCCGAGCGGAGGATGCCCCGATGACCCGACCTTCGATCTACTTCCGGGCCGCCGCGGCGGCGCTCGTCTTCCTGTTCTTCCTGCCTCTACTGACCGGCGTTCCCGGAGCCGACGGCGTGCGGGCCGCAGCCCAGGAGAAGGCCGCGCAGGATCCCGGGGTCGGCGAGGCCCTGCACCTGCTCGACGTGTGGATGGACGCCGCGCAGGCGTATGAAGGGATCCCCGGCGCCTCCCTCGCCGTCGTGCACGACCAGGAGCTGGTGTGGGCGAAGGGGTACGGCTACGCGCATGTGGAGCGGAAGGAGCCGGCCACCCCGTCGACGATGTATTCGATCTGCTCGATCTCGAAGCTCTTCACCTCGGTCGGCGTCCTGCAGCTGCGGGACCAGGGGAAGGTGAGGCTGGACGATCCGGTGGCGAAGCACCTGGACTGGTTCACGATCAAGGACGGCTTCCCCGAGGCGGGACCCGTCACGATCGAAGGTCTCCTCACTCATTCTTCGGGTCTGCCGCGCGAGGCCGCGGCCCCGTATTGGACCGGCCCCGAGTATCCCTTCCCGACGCACGAGGAGATCGTCGATCGGCTTCCGTCACAGGCGATGCTCTACCCGCCCCGGACCTACTTCCAGTACTCGAACCTCGCGCTCACCCTGGCGGGGGAGATCGTCGTCGCCGCGTCGGGACACTCGTTCGACGACTACGTGCGCGCGAACATCCTCGACCCGCTCGGGATGTCGAGCACGTTCACGGATCTCGACGATCGCTTCCGTGGGAACCGCCTGGCGAGTGGGTACACGGCGCGGGGGCGCGACGGGAAGCGCGGGCTCGTGCCCGACTACCGGGTGCGCGGCATCAGCCCGGCCGCCGGGTTCATCTCGACCGTGGAAGACCTGGGGCGCTTCGCCTCATGGCAGTTCCGCGTCCTCGACGGCGACGACTCGCTACTCGACCGCAACACGCTGCGCGAGATGCACCGCGTGCACTGGCTCGAGCCGGACGGGGAGACCACCTACGGGCTCGGCTTCTCCGTGTGGAAGTCCGACGGCGACACCTTCGTGGGCCACGGGGGCTCGTGCCCCGGCTATCGGAGCCAACTCCTGCTGCGCCCGCGGGACCGGATCGCTACGACGTTCATGACGAACGGGTCGGGGGTGAACGCCCGCAGCTTCGCCCAGACGGCGTTCGACATCGTGGCCCCGGCGCTTCGGCGCGCGGCGAAGGGCGAGGCGGGCAAGGCCGCCGACGGGGCATTACAGCGCTACACCGGCGCCTACCAGCGTCCGCTGGGCGGCGAGAGCGCCGTCCTCGTGTGGGACGGCGACCTGCACGTGCTGTCGCTCCCGTCCGGCAACCCGCTCGACGCGATGGAGCGACTCCGCCGCATCGAGGGCGACACCTTCCGCCGCGTACGGGACAACGGCGACCTGGGCGAGGCGTTCATCTTCGAGGAGATGCCGGACGGCGCGATGCGCATGTGGCGCAACAACAACTTCAGCGTGCGACCGGCCGGGTTGTGAGAGCGCGGGCCACCAGGGGGGGGCGGTGACCGTGTCCGGGACTACCTGAGACGCCCTCCTATGTCGCCGCCACATAACAAAGTGCGGACTACTTCGCGCGTGCCGGGCAACGTCACTTTGTAGTGAGCCTTGGTTAACGTTCGCCGCACCAGCGGGTGCAGGATTTCTCCGTGTCCCAGAATCGGACGCAACCGAACACGGCTGTCACCCGTATCCTCATTGTTCCCGGGCAGCTGCAAGGTACACTGCTGGTCGCTGCAGGATGTGACCCGGCAGGGGAGGGGCAGGCGCTCGCGCACGGCTCGTATCCAGTCTGACAGCCCTCAATCCCCCTGCAACCGGCTGTCGATCGTCGCCCAATCGTCGTACAGGGTCTCCGCGACCGCCGGATAGCCGGCATCGTACATCCCGTTGTCGGAATCGAGCCGGAGTTCTCGCGTCTCGGTTCCGCCCGTCTCGCTGGGCAAGAACTCCCAGACTCCTACTTGGCTGGCGGGAAGCGAGATATCTCCAGCTTCGAGATCGCTTCGCTGGTCGTCGGACAGATCCGACATGCGACAGATGTTGGCCAACGCGGAAAGGATCCAGTCGCTGTGGACCGTGACAATTACGCGGATGCCGGCCGCCACGATCCGCGCGAGTTCGGTCGTGAGCTGGACCTGCATTGCGGGGTGCATATGGGCTTCCGGTTCCTCGATAATCAGTGTGGAGCCGGGCCTGGCCTTATGACGGAGATATAGCACGAGCGGTATAATCTCCGTCACCATCGACGCCGTCCGTGTTAGGGGAAGATCTTCCTCCCATCTGACAGGTCGATAGTGGACCGATGGGGGGCCGGCATCTCCATCCTCCACGCGGACCGATCCGCGAAGGACGGCCTGCTCTACATGATGCGCGAGAGCGTCTCCGTTCTCCCAGCCCGAGGGTTCGGCTGTCAAATCAACAAACATATCTCTGACATAGTCACTCAGGACACCGGACATGGGAGCGGTCAGGCGCTCTCTCGGTCCGCGTGTCGCCCTCTCAAGCAGCAAATTGATGATCGCTTGCTGAACTTCGACTCCCACAGAACGAAGTACAGGCAAATAGTTCGCCGGCCGGGAGATGGGTCCCACCGTACCGGGCTGGGCCAAATCGGCGAGCACGAGCTCCAGAGCTCTGGGATTGATGGGACTACGGTCGATCGACTGTTCAGGTGCACGCCGCCAAAAGAAACCGGGTCGTCGCGCACGGAGCCAATAGGGTCCGCCCCGCTCGAGCCGAATCGGTGCATCCTCTTGAACCGACAGCTCCCAGAAAGGCTTATCGTGCACAATCTTGAAACCATAGCGAAACTGTGGCGGGTCCCGCGGGGTCCCGGGGGGGCTATGACTCAGCGCAATCGCAGCTTCGGAGCTAGGAGCCTGCGCCGCAGGAGCGCGGCGGAAGCCATCGGATGCCGCCCGCGGGGTCTCGCGAGCCGAAGTGTCGGTCGTTTTCCGGACGGGAACGCGTTGTAGGCGGGGAGACGGCCCGGCGGGCGGCGTTCGGGCGGGGCCGCGGACCTCTTTTTGTGCCCCGGGGGACGCTTGACACGGATTTTCGGCCCCTCACGCTGCCTGAAGGACGTGGAGGCGCCTCATGTTGAGCGCCAGGCACACGAGGTCCCACTCGCCGCGCACCTTCTCCAAGCCCCGGAGGCTGAACCTCCGGAACCCCATCGCCTCCTTGACCCAGCCCATGGGCGCCTCCGCGATCCACTTGCGCTTGGCGTACACCGCCCGGCCCTCCGGAGCCGCCAGCTTCTTCGCCATGCGCGCCCTCGCCGGCTGCTTCTCCGGGTCGGGCTTGCCGGCCCCCTTGCCCTCCCGGCCCAGCGCTACGTAGCCGTCGATCCCCCGCGCCTCCAGAGCCGCCAGATCCTCCTCGTTACAGTAGCCCGCGTCGGCCAGCACCTGGCCGGGCGTCTCCCCGCACCGCCCGGACACCTCGTCCACCCGTTCCACCAACTGCCCCTGGTCGCTCGCGTTGTCCGTCACCGCCGTCCCCACCACCAGTTGGCTCTCCCCGTCCACCACCGCCTGCGCGTTGTAGCACTGCTGGTAGCCTTCCGTGCTCGTCCGCATGATCCGGCTCTCCGGATCCGTGAAGTTCGTCTGATCCTTCGCCTCCGGCTCCCCGTACGCATGCTTGTACGGCGGCCCCCCCTTCGGGTTGCGGTCCCACTCCGGCTTCCGGCCCCGCGCGTCGTCCCGCTCCCGGGCCTCCGCCTCCAGGCGAGCCTTCGCCGCCCGGATCGCCGCCAGACGGTCCTCCCGGCGCTTCAACTCCTCGGGCAACTCGTCGCCCCGAACGTCCTCCCCGTGGCGCTCGTCCTCCTCCGCGTCGATCGCCTCGGCCGCCGCCAGAAGATCCGCGATCTCCGCCTCCAGGCGGGCCTCTTCCGGCCCCATCCGCCCATAGCTCATCGCCTTCCGCTTGCTCGCGTTCGCGCGAACCTTCGTCCCGTCCACCGCCACCCGGCCCAGCCCCGCCAGCCCCAGTTCCCGTGCCAGGCGCACCACCTCCGCGAACAACGCCCCGAACGCCTTCAGGTTCTTCTTCCGGAACTCGCACAACGTCCGGTGCGCCGGAAAGTTCCCCGCCGCCAGCATCCTGAGCGCCACGTCCTCCTCCAGACGCCGCGCCAGCTTCCTCGACGAGAACACCCCCGTCGCGTACCCGTACACCAGCACCTTCACCATCATCCGAGGATCGTACGGGCTCCGCCGCCGCCCATCCCCTTCGTACCGCGCGTAGAACGGCGACAGGTCCGCCGCGTCCACCAGATCGCTCACATGATGCGCCAAGTGCCCCGCCGGTACCCACTCCCGAAGATCCTGCGGCAGCAGCAGCTGCTGGTCCGGATCGTACGGCCGGAACCTCGTCCTCATCCTCTCCGGATCGTACGGTAGGGACCTCGTCCCCATCGCCACCTCCCCGCGCCGAACGTGAACCGGTCACAGCCCGGCATCACCATAACCATCCGGCACGCGCCGCACCATCGGCTTCTACGGCGCAGGCTCCTAGCCTTGCGAACTAGGCCAACGAGCGTTTCAGAGCCGAAGATCCGCTGCAACTCATGAGCGAGCGCGTGGCCCGTGTCCGACACCTTGAGCGCTTCTCGCGCGAGAACCGCCACCTCTTCAGGGCAAGGGATCTCGCCATCTCCCTCGTCGTCGGCCAAGTGTTCCTCAAGCCACTCCACCAAATCGACAAGTTCAGGGGTCTCGCGTGCCAGTTCATAAAATGCCGCCGTTGCCGGCCGGCGGCTCCGGCGAAACGCCAGACGCCGCCAAAAGTACTGATGAAGGGCGTAGACGAGCCGTGCCAGATAGGATTTGCCCGAGCCGCTCGGGCCAACGAAGACCGTCAGCGGACGCAACTCCACATCGCCCTTCGCGATAGGCCCGAAGTTCTCGACTTGAAGCCGGAGATAACCGGTGTCGTGGCCGCCCATTCGGTGTCTGGGCCTCCTCCGTTGCCTTGTTTCCAGGGGAACAACACAAACACCCGACCGTGGCCGGAGCACGATCCACATCACCAACCTAATGCGCCCCGCGCCCCTTTGCCGGTTCGGGAATTGCAGGGGTCAGCCTGAATGACCCGGTGTAGACGAGGTCGTCGAGCGGGGAGTCGTCGCCGCTCCCCGAGTTCGCGGCCACGTGCAGCACGATGGGCGTCTCCGTCTCGGGGGCGCGCCACTCGAACGTCCATTCCGCGACGTCGTCGACCGGTCTTGTCCCGGCCCGCGTGTGCTGGACGTATTCCGTGTCGGCGTCCTCCGCCCGCACCACGGTGACCCTGTCGTCGAGCGTCCGGATCTCGCCGGCCCCGGTACCGCGGCGCTGCCCGTCATCGAAGCGGAACGACGCCTGGAAGCCGGCCGAGCGCATGTCGAAGCTCTCGAGGCGGATCGTCACGGGATGGCGCTGGCCCGGACGGTAGCCGTCCCCGAGGCCGAGCACCTGCAGCGTGGAGCCCGGCTCGTTGAGGGGCGCGCCGATGTGACAGGCGGCGCAGGTCGGCTCCCCGAAGCCGCCGGTGTGTCCCGGGGGCGGCCCCTCGATGTGTGCCTCGGTGTGTGCCTCGACGTGCGGCCCCGGCCCCGGGTTCGCGGCGGGGCCCGCAGCAGCCGTCGCCATCGCGAAGAGGCCCGCGGCGCACAGAGTGGCCGCGGGCCCCGGGGATGAAGCGATCGTCCTCACGGCGCGCCCCGCGGCGCCCGCCGCAAGGGACACACCCCACGCATCAGCGCGAGCGCGGCGACACCACCGCCCGCCCGACCGTATTCACGTCGGCCCCGAACCAGATCGAGTCCGTGGCCGAATCGTAGTACATGTGCCGGATCGTGCCTCCCCCGCTCGGCACGTCGAGCATGCCCACGAACTCCTCCGTGTCCGTGTCGAAGCCCACGAACCGGTTCGGCTGGATCCCCGTCTCGACCAGCCACACCACGTCGTACTTGTCGATCGCCATCCCGTAGGGCCGAGACTCCTCACCCGCCGGCAGGTCGTACTCCCGCTGGAATCCGCCCGCCTCGACCACCAGACCGATCTTCCCGCGGCTGTAGTCGACGTACCAGATCCGGTCCTGCGAGTCGATCACGAGCCGGCGCGGCCGCGCGCCCTCCGGCAGGTCGTAGCCGATGAGCTCGAACGAGGACGGCTCCACCATGCCGATCAGGTTCGTGTTGAAGTGGGCGATCCAGGGCCGGTTCTCGGAGTCCAGCTTGACCCCGTACGGGCGGCTCGAGCCCATCCCGCGGCGCGTCTCGACCTCGGGCGCCTCCACCAGGCGCACTTCCCTCGAATCCCTGTCGAGGAAGCCGATCAGGTTCCCCTGCTGTACAGAGAACCAGATGTCGCCGTTGTCGTCCCAGATCAGCGTGTGCGGATCCCGCGCCCGCTCGTCGGGCATCATGATCTTGTCGATCTCGCCCGTGGCCGGGTCGATGATCCCGATGTGGTTCGCCCGGTTGCCGGCGTAGTAGACCATCCCGTCGTCGTCGACGATCAGGTTGTGCGGTCCCGTGCCGTCGTCCATGTCGTAGCGCTTGAACTCGCCGCTGGCCGGATCCAGCACCGCGGCGTAGTGGGCGGCCTGTCCCACGAACCAGACGCGCCCGTCCGGTCCGACGAACGGGTCGCGCGGACGGCTCTCGGGGTAGGGGACCGTCCATTCCTCGATGGTGAGAACATCGCTGGCCGCCATGTGGTCCTGGGCCGCCGCTTCCGCGGAGCCGACGATGCTCGCCAGGATCACCAGTCCCGCCGCCGCCCGCGCGGCGACCCGAATTCGATGGATCATCTCCGTTCCTCCTCGATCGCTGTCCGCTGAAGCCGCCGACCGTTCGTTTCCGGCCGGCCTCGCACGCTATCTCGCACGCTATTCAGAAGACCCCCGATCTCGCGAATCCGTTGATTTCCGGGCCGTCCGGGCGGCCCTGGCCACTCCGGCCGTCCGCGGCCGGGCCGCCCTGGCCCGGGCCGCCCTGGCCCGAACCGCGCGCACCCTGGGGGTCAGATAGACATTGGCGGTCAGACGCCCAAAGAGGAAGCCCGTGAACGCGGCCGTGGCACCGACCCAGCCCAGCCCCCAGCCGACGACCACGAACACGACGGCCACGGCCGCGATCTCCGCCGCGGTCGCGACGATGATCGGACCCGTCGTCCGGTTCCGGATCAGCGTCCCCCTGTGCAGCGACAGGATGACCCCGAGGAAGGGGACGGGGGTCAGGACCCGCGCCGCGGGAATCGCGAAGTCGGCCAGCCCCGGGGTGAGCCCCGACACGTGGACGAACCAGAAGTGGGAAAGGGGCGTGAACGCGATGAGCGCGAGGATGCCCGAGAGCGCCGCCCCGAGCCCGATCGCGAAGCGGCGGATCTGTGCATAACCCTCGCTGCCTCGGCCCAGGAGTGCGATCACGGCGTCCTGGAAGCTCAGCCCCACGGAGCGGAAGAGGAAGCCCAGCGAGTGCACCACGGGGAACACGGCCAGCGACTCGACCGGGGAGGCGGCGCGGCCCATGAAGAACGTCAGCATGGGCTGAATGCCGATCCCGATGAGCGAGGTGAGCGCCAGGGGCACGTAGAAGCGCCCGATGTCCGAGAAGCGAAGCTCCGCTCCCTCGGCCGGCCCGGCGGCCGGGTCCGCCGTCGAGACGCCCACCCGCCCGATCTCCGCGATGTCGTGCGGGTCGGCCGAGACCGTCGGGGGGTCGACCGCGCTCGCCGCCCGGTCGGTCGGGCCGAGCAGGGCACCGATCGCGCCCCGGGCCATCCAGCGGGCCACGACCGCTTCGGCGACCACGCCGAAGGAGAGCGCCGAGGCGCCGACCGAGGCGCCGGGAAGGTCGGTGGAGACGGCGAGCACGATCGCGGCCGTCGACATCGCGATCAGGCGCAGCACCGTACCGCCCGCTACGAGGCGCGTGCGCCCCGACCGGATGAGCACCCCCTGCCAGAAGCGCCGGTAGCCGATCGCCGCCGGCCAGGGCAGGAAGCACCACAGCGCCCCGTAGGTCAGGCCCGCGAGATCCTCCGGCAGACCGAGAACGCCGATCATGAGCCCGCGATGCACCGGCGGCACGAGCACGAGGAGGAGCAGAAGCGTCGAGAAGGCGTTCAGCCCGTGCGCGAATGTCCGCAGCCGCCGGTACGAGACCGCGTCCTCCACGAGCGCGGTCGAGGCGCTGAGCAGCATGATGACCGGCGCCTCGATCAGCACCGCCATCGCGATCGCGACACCGTACGCCGCCAGCCCCAGCGTGGGTCCGGCAGCCGCGCCACGACCGCCGCCAGATAGGGTCCCTCCACCGCCATCATCAACCATGTGGCGGCGAGCGGCGCCCAGAACGCGAAGATCCCGCGGGCGGACAGGTCCTTCGCGGCGACGGCCCGGGAGTCGGAAGGCACGGAGCGGCTCAGTCCTCGAAGAGACCCGCCAGCAACTCCAGACAGGCGATCCAGCCCTGCCGGTGACCCTCCGCCGCTTCCGCGGCCGGGAATCCCTCGTGCGTGACGACGACCCGCGTCGAGCCGTCCTCCGCCAGGAATTCTACGGTCACCCCCGTCTCACCGACCGAGTGCTCCCCCTCCCAGTCCCACGTATAGACGAGCCGGTTCGGAGCGTCGACCTTCCGGTACACGCCGAAGGCCGTGTGGGCCACCCCGTCCTCGTCCTCCATTCCGATCTTCCAGGCGCCGCCCGCCGCGAGGGCGACCCTCGATTCCGCCACCTTCGCTCCGGGAGGAGCGGACCATCGAGCGATCTCCTCCGGCTCGGTCCACGCACGGAACACCGTATCCGGCGGGGCCGGGATCACCTTTGAGAGGCGGACTCTCGTGTCCGCGTCGGCGGTCATGCGTTTTCTCCTCTCTCACGGGCTCTGGCGCGAGCCGGCGGGAACAAGTCTGTTTTCGGTCCGTGATGGTTCCCAACCCGTCGGGCAAGGACCACCCGTGAAAACGTGCCTTCGGTGATAGTCGCGTGAATCCGGTGAAGCTCGTCATCCCCGCCGTTGCCGCCGCCCTGCTGCTCCCTTCGCTCGCGGAGGCCCAGGGGCCCGGCTCACCGCAGGAGAGGTTCGCCCTCTTCACCTCCTGCGGTCCCATGAACGTGGAGGTCTTCGTAACCAACAGCGGCGGGCCGGGCAGGATCACCCGGGAGTCCGTCGCGGCGACCACGACGAACCGGCTGCGGGCGGCCCGAATCTACGCCCCGGCCGACCAGCCTGCCTGGTCTCTGCTCCGTGTGACCGTCTTCATCGGCACTCAGGCAGTTCCCGGAAGAGCGGCCCAGACGGTGTACATCATCCGCCTCCGGTTCATGAAGCTCGTCTACGACCAGCTCAGCGATCCCCAGCTCGCCGCGAACCCCGGACGCCTCTCCTCCGACTCGCTCGGCGCCGCGCTCCAGTGGATCCACTGGGCGCCGACGTGGGAATCCCCGCGCCCCGCCATCGGCTTCTACGGCGGACGTCGCGACGACGTCATCACGAGCAAAATAGGCACGATGCTGGAAGAGTTCGTCGCCGAATACCTGCGCGTCAACGGGGAGTCCTGCCCGTAGCGGGCTGCCGCTTCATTGGGACCCGCCGGGGGACCCGCCGGCCTTGAGCAGGCGGGCGAGCGCATCCTCCATTGCGGTCCGGACCTCGCCGCCCCAGGCGGTCAGAAGCACCGTCTCGAGCGCGTCGTCGCGGGCCAGCGCCTCGGCCACCGTCTCGACCGCGATCCGGCAGGCGGGCCCCACCGGGTATCCGAACGTCCCGCAACTGATGGCCGGGAAGGCGACGGTTCGAAGCCCGATCCCGATCGCGAGCCGGAGCGACTCCTGATAGCAGGAGGCGAGCAGCCCCCTCTCCCCCCGGCCTCCACCCTGCCACACCGGCCCCACCGCGTGGATCAGGTAGCGGGCCGGGAGCCGGAAGCCCGGCGTGATGCGAGCTTCGCCCGTCGGACAGCGCACACCCGGGTGCGCCTCCGGCAGCGCCCGGCAGGCCCGCAGAAGCTCGGGCCCGGCGGCCTTGTGGATCGCCCCGTCCACGCCGCCGCCCCCCGCCAGTTGCTCGTTGGCCGCGTTCACGATCGCGTCCACACGTATCGTCGTGAGGTCGCCGCCCCAGATCCTGAGGCGAGACTCGATCAACTCGATCACCGCACCCCCTTTGCCGCCGACACTCCGTGGTCCTTAGGTTTCCGATTCCGAGACGCGTTCCGGAGCCGGGCACCCGTGTACCCATTCCGAGAGGATGGCTGTTGCGCAAGCTTCGCATAGGGATTGTGGATCTGGTCGCCAAGGGGCCGACGAAGGCGCTCTACGCGAAGGTCATGCACGCGAACCTCGCGAGCATCATGCCTCAGGTGCTCGCCGTGTGGTGCGAGGAGGCCGGCCACGACGTGAGCCTCGTCTGCTACACCGGCCTCGAGGACCTCGTCGACGACCTCCCGGAGGATATCGACCTCCTCTTCGTCGGCGCCTTCTCCCAGGGGGCCCAGCTCGCCTATGCGATCAGCGAGATGTTCCGCCGGCGCGGTGCCGTCACCTGCGTCGGCGGGCCGCACGCGCGCTGCTATCCGCAGGATGCGCAGAAGTACTTCGACTACGTGTTCGGCTTCACCGACAAGGCCACGCTGAACGAAGTGCTGGACGACTGCCAGCCGCACCGCCCGCTGGGCCGCCACGTGACGGCCGAGATGCAGCCACTCTCCCTGCCTGGAGTACGGGCGCGCTGGAAGTACATCGAACCGACGCTCGAGAAGGCGCCGCTGATCAAGATAGTCCCCATGATCGGCAGTCTCGGGTGCCCCTACACATGCAGCTTCTGCATCGATTCGGTCGTTCCCTACCAGCCGCTCGACTTCGACGAGATGCGCGACGACCTCCGCTTCATCGCGCGCAAGATGAAGAAGCCGATGGTCGGCTGGCACGACCCAAACTTCGGCGTCCGCTTCGACGACCATCTGGGCGCGATCGAGGAAGCCGTTCCGCCGGGAACCATCCAGTTCATCGCCGAGAGCAGCCTGTCGCTCCTCGCCGAGCCGCGCCTCAAGCGTCTGGCGAAGAACGGGTTCCGCGCCATCCTCCCCGGCATCGAGTCCTGGTACATGCTCGGGAACAAGTCGAAGTCGCGGAACCGCCACGGCATGGAGAAGGTCAGGCAGGTGTCGGAGCACTCGAACCTCATCACGAGTTACATCCCCTATCTCCAGACCAACTTCGTGATGGGGCTGGACTGCGACGAAGGTCCCGATCCCTTCGAGTTCACGAAGAGGTTCCTCGACGCGTCGCCCGCGGCTTTCCCCGCCTACTCGCTGCTCACGTCGTTCGGGCAGGCGGCGCCGCTGAACCTCGAGTACCAGAAGGAGGGACGGCTCCTCGGCTTCCCGTTCCACTTCCTCAACAACCATCACGCGATGAACCTGAAGCCGAAGAACTACGAGTGGATCGAGTTCTACGATCACGTGATCGATCTCTCGAAATACTCCTTCTCGAAGCGCGCCATCTGGCGACGGCTCAAGGCCAACAGAGGCGGCATCCCGCGCATCATGAACGTCGTGCGCGCGATCTCCTCCGAGGGGAAGGGGCGGATCGAGTACTTCAGCACCGTGCGTGAGAAGCTCGCGACGGACACGAAGTTCAGGGACTACTTCGAGGGAGAGTCGCAGGTGCTGCCGCAGTTCTTCATCGACCGGGTGAAGAACGACCTCGGTCCGCTGTGGGAGTTCCTGCCCGAGGGCGGGCTCGAACACGATCGCAACGCCTACCTCAAGAGCACCGGCGGCGTGCCGCGGGAGCAGGCGCGGGCCGGGGCGCTCGCCCACTAGGACGAGGGGCCGCTGCGACGGGCGGCTCGATCGGGCCGCCCCGGGGTAGGTCGACACGCCATGTCACGCGCATTCGTCAACGAAGACGCGGCTCACGAACCCGAGCCGCGCTACACGCTCCCCCCGCGTGAGTCGCCACGGTTCGACGCGGCCGCGGCCCGAGCCCTTCTCGAAGGCGCCCACATCGGAAACACGCAGAGCGCCGAGGCCGCGACGGGCTACACGTGGGGCGATCCCGTCCTGATCCCGCACATCGAGGATCTCATCTGCGAAGCGGAGGGGCTCGGTGACGAGCGGATGGCTCGCCTCGTGGGGCGCGGCCTGCGGCGACGACGGCGGCGAAGTCACGGGTCCCCGCGAGACGCCGAACCAGAGTCCCGTCGCGGTCGGCGAGATCGAGGCGCAGACCGCTTTCCTCGGCGATACCGTCGCGGTGGACGTGTCGAGTGCGTTCCGGGATCCCGACGGCGACCCCCTCACCTTCATGGCCGCCTCCTCGGACCCGTCGGTCGTCGGCACCTCCGTTTCGGGGAGTCGGGTCTGGCGTGTCGCGGGGCAGCGCGACCGTGACCGTGACGGCGCGCGACCCTGACGGCGCGCGACCCTGACGGCGCCGAGGCCCGCCAGAGTTTCAGCGTCGAGGTTCCGAACCGGGGTCCGATGGCCGTGGGGCAGATCCAGCCGCGGACGATATTCCTCGGCGGGACCGCGACGGTGGACGCGTCCCCGGCCTTCAGCGATCCGGACGGCGACGAACTCAGCTTCGCCGCGGCCTCGTCGGACACGGCATCGGTGCTGGCGTCGGTCTCGGGCAGCGAAGTAACGCTGGAGGCGTTGAAGCGCGGGACCGCGATGGTGACGGTGACCGCGCGGGATGCGGACAGCCTCGAGGCCACCCTGAGCTTTGAAGTCACGGTCCCCAACCGGCCGCCAGCCGCCGTGGGCGAGATCGAGGCGCAGACGATATTCCTCGGCGAGACGGCGACGGTGGACGCGTCCCGGGCCTTCAGCGATCCGGACGGCGACGAGCTCAGCTTCGCCGCGGCCTCGTCGGACCCGGCATCGGTGCTGGCGTCGGTCTCGGGTAGCGAAGTAACGCTGGAAGCGCTGAAGCGCGGGACCGCGATGGTGACGGTGACCGCGCGGGATGCGGACAGCCTCGAGGCCACCCTGAGCTTTGAAGTCACCGTCCCCAACCGGCCGCCAGCCGTCGTGGGCGAGATCGAGGTGCAGACGATATTCCTCGGCGGGACCGCGACGGTGGACGCGTCCGCCGCTTTCGGCGATCCCGATGGCGACCCGCTCACCTTCGAGGCATCCTCGTCGGACACGGCTGTGGTCCGCGCCTCGTCTTCGGGCAGCGAGATGACGCTGGAAGGCCTGGGCCGCGGTGACGCGACGGTGAGCGTGACAGCCCGCGACACGCACGGCGGCGAGGTCGACCAGAGTTTCGAGGTGGCGGTGCCCAATCGGCCGCCCGCGGCGACCGGCGAACTCCCGCCGCAAACACTGCTTCCCGGCGAGACGGTCACGGTGGACGTATCCACGGCGTTCAGTGATCCGGACGGAGATTCGCTCGCCTTCGAGGCGACCTCCTCGAACTTGGGGGTGCTCGGCGTCTCTCTCGCCGACCGCGTCGGCGAGGTCACGCTCGAAGGCGTGGCGCGGGGAACGGCAACCGTGTCAGTCACGGCGCGCGACCCGGACGGCGCCGAGGCTGGCCAACGCTTCGAGGTCACGGTCCGGAACCGGAATCCCGTGGTCGTGAGCGACCTTCCTCCCCGGACGTTGCTCCCGGGCCAAACTGTGACGGTCGATGTGGCGGGGGTGTTCCGCGATCCCGATGGCGACCCGCTCACCTTCGAGGCATCGTCGTCGGATACGGAAGTGGCCGCTGTCTCCGCCATCGCCAGCGAGGTGACGGTGCGGGGCGTCTCGAAGGGCACCGCGACGGTAACGGTGACGGCCCGGGACGACCACGGAGGCGACGTGCGGCAGAGCTTCAGCGTAAAAGTCCCGAACGGGCGGCCGGTCATCAGCGGAGCGATTCCGGCGCAGACCGTGGAGGAGGGCGCGACGACGACCGTGGATGTCGCTTCCTACTTCAGCGATCCGGACGGCGATGCCCTCGATTTCGGCGCTTCGTCGTCCAACGCAGCGGTGGCCGATGTGTCCACGTCAGGGAGCGGCGTGACCATCGAAGGGGTGACCGCCGGGTCCGCGTCCGTCACGGTCGCCGCGCGAGATCCGGACGGCGGCGAGGCACGTCAGAGCTTCGGCGTGACGGTGAGGCCGCCGCCCCCACCCAACCAGAGGCCGGTGGTGTCGAGCGCGATCCCGGCGCAGACCGTGCGGGAGAACGTGAGCGTCTCGGTGGATCTGGACGGCCACTTCCGCGACCCGGAAGGCGGCGCGCTGGACTACGGCGCGGCGAGTTCCAACGAAGGCGTGGCGACGGCGGACATTTCCGGCAGCGACGTGGTGGTGGGAGGGGTGCGTGAGGGGACGGCCACGGTGACGGTGACGGCGACGGATCCCGGAGGCCTGAGCGCCGACCAGGAGTTCGGCGTGACGGTGAGGCCGCCGCCCCCACCCAACCAGAGGCCGGTGGTGTCGAGCGCGATCCCGGCGCAGACCGTGCGGGAGAACGCGAGCGTCTCGGTGGATCTGGACGGCCACTTCCGCGACCCGGAAGGCGGCGCGCTGGACTACGGCGCGACGAGTTCCGACGAAGGCGTGGCGACGGCGGACATTTCCGGCAGCGACGTGGTGGTGGGAGGGGTGCGTGAGGGGACGGCCACGGTGACGGTGACGGCGACGGATCCCGGAGGCCTGAGCGCCGACCAGGAGTTCGGCGTGACGGTGAGGCCGCCGCCCCCACCCAACCAGAGGCCGGTGGTGTCGAGCGCGATCCCGGCGCAGACCGTGCGGGAGAACGCGAGCATCTCGGTGGATCTGGACGGCCACTTCCGCGATCCGGAAGGCGGCGCGCTGAACTACGGCGCGACGAGTTCCGACGAAGGCGTGGCGACGGCGGACATTTCCGGCAGCGACGTGGTGGTGGGAGGGGTGCGTGAGGGGACGGCCACGGTGACGGTGACGGCGACGGATCCCGGAGGCCTGAGCGCCGACCAGGAGTTCGGCGTGACGGTGAGGCCGCCGCCCCCACCCAACCAGAGGCCGGTGGTGTCGAGCGCGATCCCGGCGCAGACCGTGCGGGAGAACGCGAGCATCTCGGTGGATCTGGACGGCCACTTCCGCGATCCGGAAGGCGGCGCGCTGAACTACGGCGCGACGAGTTCCGACGAAGGCGTGGCGACGGCGGACATTTCCGGCAGCGACGTGGTGGTGGGAGGGGTGCGTGAGGGGACGGCCACGGTGACGGTGACGGCGACGGATCCCGGAGGCCTGAGCGCCGACCACGATTTCGGGGTGACGGTTGAGGCGCAGGGCTCGACCAACCAGGCGCCGGAGGTCACGGGCACGATCGCCGATCGTACCGCCATCCGGGGCGGTGAACTGCCGGTGCAGGCATACCGGTATTTCTCCGATCCCGATGACGACGAATTGAGCTACACGGCGGGGACGTCGAACGCCGCCGTGGCCACCGTGAGAAGGGTCAGCCCAGAGGTGTTCTATGTGACCGCCGTCTCCGATGGCCAAGCGACGATTACCGTTACGGCGCAGGATCCAGGGGGCCTCACGGTCTCCACGTCGTTCACCTTTGCGGTCGGAAACAACGCGCCTCGGGTAAAGGCCGAGGCGCCGGCCGTGACCTCCTCGCCGGGCCAGATCGACACGCTGATCTTGAGGCGCTACTTCGAGGAAACCGATGTGGGCGACGAACTCAACTTCTCCGCATCGAGCACGAACTCCGGCGTGGCCAGCGTCTCCGTACAGTTCAGTGCGATTTACGGCTTCTATGCGGAGGTAGTGGGAGTCACCGCCGGAGAAGCGACCATCAACATGACGGCGACGGATCGCGGAGGGCTGACCGCACGCACTTCGTCCCTCGTGACCGTCACCGCAAACCGGCCGCCGCGTATAACTCAGGGCATCGGGAGTCAGGCTCTGGCCGTCGACGATACCCTCACATGGAACCTGTCCGATCACTTCTCTGACCCGGACAATGATCGACTGACCTATACGGCGGCCGGGGGGATCCGCGTAAGCGCTTCAGTGACAGGCAGCACGTTCACGCTCGTGGGGGCGAGCGCCGGTATTTCGCCCGTGATTGTCACGGCCACGGATCCGTCCGGCCGAACCGCCGAGTTCAGTTTCCTCGCCTTCGTGACCGCGTCACAGTCGATCGAGGGTCTCGCCTCATCGAGTCTGCGGCGCCGGGCTCGGATTGCGCTACGGCACGCCGCGACCGACGGGGTGGCTCGCTTCGAGCGGGAGTTGACGCCTTCGGCGCGCAGTGGGTTCGCTGGACGGATGCGGTAGCGAAGGATTCTGCGATACTCGTTGGGTCTTCCCTCCCAACGCCTCGTACCCCTCGGCCTCCACAAAGGCCATTGGCTATGGATCTCGGATAGTTGTTCACAGGATCGACGAGTAAGATGGGATGGGGGTGAGCCGCCGGACGGCGTTCAAGTGGCTCAAGCGGTACCGGGAAGAGGGTGGAGGTGCGGCGGCTCGGTCTGAACCGGCTCTGGCGAGCCTGGCGCCTCCGGAGCCGGTGGTGCGCTACGAGCGGTCGCGGCCGGGTTCTCTGGTGCACATGGACATCAACTGGTGCACATGGACATCAAGAAGCTCGCGCGTATCGTGCGCCCGGGGCACCGGATCGATGGGGACCGGAGCCGGACGGTCAAGGGCGCGGGGGTGGGAGTACTACCACGCGGCGATCGACGACGTGACGCGCCTGGCCTACGGAGAGGTCCTGGCCAGCGAGCGGAAGGAGGACGCCGTAGCGTTCCTCTTGCGCGTGGTCGGCTTCTTCGGGCGCCTGGGCGTGAAGATCAGCCTGCTCATGACCGACAACGGGCCCGCCTACCAGTCGCGGCGGTTCCGGCGGAAGTTACGTAGTGAATGGCCCGCCTCGGCCGCCGCTACCTCCGCAAGGCAGGTCGCTGAGAAAGCGAGCCGACGCCATCCCCGCGACTCGATTACTGCGTCGTTTCCAAAACTTGACGCACCACGCTGCGGCGCATAGACTTGCGGCGTCGCGACCCATCGAGACCGGTTGAGGATCGGCAGCGCCGACGCTGGAGCAACCTTGTAGACGGTTGGAAGATGAGTCGCCCGCGACGCTCCTCCCTGCGGTTGTCGCTGTCCCGGAGGGCCTCGCTTATTCGGAATTCGCTGACTGAGGTCACCAGAGAGAATCGGGAGGGGTGCGGTGGTGCGAAGGTCTGTGCGGTGGCATCGATTTCGGATAGGGGTCAAGTCCACCCTCCAGAGGTTGTGCCGGGCCGGGCGAGCCCAGCTGGTTGCAACGTGCCGGAAACTGCCGCCCCTCGAAGACGCCTGCAGCGTCGCCCTTGTGGTCGTGTGGGGCAGCGCCTGCGGAGAAGACACGGCCGGAACTGCCGGTCCGAACCAGAGGCCGAACCGTAGTCCCGAGGCGTTGGGGGCGATCGTGGCGCAGACCTTGTTCTTCGGCGACACGGTGACCATGGATGTGGCGCCTTCGTTCAGAGATCCGGACGGCGACCCCCTCACGTTCGCGGCCATCTCGTCGGATCCGGCGGTAGCGCGGGCTGCCGCGGCGGGCAGTCAGGTCTCCGTCATCAGCCTGGCCCGCGGGATCGTGACAGTCACGGTGACGGCGCGCGATCCGGACGGTGGCGAAGCCCGCCAGAGCTTCAACGTCACGATCCCGAACCGTGCGCCGACAACCGTGGGGGAGATCGAGCCGCAGGAGTTGTTCGTCGGCGACACGGTGACCGTGGATGTTTCAGCGGCGTTCAGCGACCCGGACGGCGACTCGCTCACTTTCGCGGCCGCGTCGTCGGACACGGCCGTTGCCCGGGCGTCCGCCGCCGGCAGCGAGGTGGAGGTGGCGGCCGCAGCCGGGAGCACCGCGACGATCACGGTTACGGCGCGGGACCCTGAGGGCGGGGAGGCGAGGCAGCACTTCAACGTCACGATCCCGAACCGTGCGCCGACAACCGTGGGGGAGATCGAGCCGCAGGAGTTGTTCGTCGGCGACACGGTGACCGTGGATGTTTCAGCGGCGTTCAGCGACCCGGACGGCGACTCGCTCACTTTCGCGGCCGCGTCGTCGGACACGGCCGTTGCCCGGGCGTCCGCCGCCGGCAGCGAGGTGGAGGTGGCGGCCGCAGCCGGGAGCACCGCGACGATCACGGTTACGGCGCGGGACCCTGAGGGCGGGGAGGCGAGGCAGCACTTCAACGTCACGATCCCGAACCGTGCGCCGACAACCGTGGGGGAGATCGAGCCGCAGGAGCTGTTCCTCGGAGAGACGGTGACCGTGGATGTGTCCGCAGCGTTCAGCGACCCCGATGGCGACGCCCTCGTGTTCCGGGCGGCCTCGTCGGACACGGCCGTAGCCCTGTCGTCGGTCTCGGGGAGCGAAGTGACCGTGGAGGCCAGGGATCGCGGCGGCGCAGCCGTGACCGTGACGGCCCGCGATGTAGGTGGGGACGAGACGAGCCAGAGCTTCGAGGTGACGGTACCGAACCGGGAGCCCGTGACGCTGGAGCAGATCCCGGCTCAAACCGTGTACCTCGGGGAGACGGTGACGGTGGACGTGTCCGCGGCTTTCCGCGATCCGGATGGCGACCCCCTCGAGTTCGAGGCGACTTCCACGGACACGAGCGTGGCCGCTGTCTCTACTGTCGACGGCGAGGTGTCACTGACTGGAGTAGACCGCGGCACGGCCACGGTCACTGTCACGGCTCGCGATCCGGAGGACGGAGAAGCCCGGCAGACCTTTGACGTCACCGTCCCGAACCGGGATCCCGTAGCAGTGGGTGCGCTTCCGCCGCAAACGGTGCTCGTGGACGAAACGTTCACGATGGATGTCTCCCCCTACTTCAACGATCCGGACGGCGACTCGCTCAGCTACGCGCCTTCGATTTCGGATGCGAGGATGGCCGACGTCGTGGTGTCGGGAAGCCGCGTCACCGTCAAAGGCCTCGATGCGGGATCCGCCTTGGTGACCGTTACCGCGCGGGACCCGAACGGGGGCGAGGCGCGGCAGAGCCTCGGTGTGACCGTCGAATCGTCCGTTCCGCCGGGTCCGGCCAAGCCGGGTCCGGCCAACCAGGCTCCGGTGGTGACGAGCACGATGCCCGATCTCTCCGCACTGCCGGGCGCCCAACTGTCCATCGCGGGCAGCGGATATTTCTCAGACCCGGATGGCGACGAACTGAGCTACACCGGGGCGACATCGAACCCGGCCGTAGCCGCGGTGCGGAATGTCAGTTCAACGGTGCTGTCCGTGACGGCCATGTCGCGCGGGGAAGCGGAGATCACCGTGACGGCGACGGATCCGGGACAACTCGTCCGAGCGCAGTCCTTCAGGTTCACAGTTGGCGAGAACACCCCGCCCGAAGTGACGGGAAGCCCGCCGGATCTTGTCTCGGCGCCGGGCGCCGTCGACACCGTGGGCGTGAGCGCGTACTTTCGCGACCCCGATGTGGGCGACGCACTGACTTTCTCGGTGTCGTCCAGCAACACGGCGTTCGCCGGGGCGACGATCCACGGCGACGGGGTTTTCGGGACGTCTGTCGTGGTGACGGGCGTCGCGCTCGGGGAGTCCACGCTCACTGTCACCGCACAGGATCTGGGCGGCCGCCAGGCAAGCGTCTCTTTCCTGGTCAGCGTCGAGGCGAACCGGCCGCCGCGGGTAACGCGCCGGATAGACGACCGCTACGTCGCGGTGGGTCACAGTATCTCGTGGAATCTGTCCAACCACTTCTCGGACCCGGACGGCGATGCCCTGAGCTACACGGTGACCGGAGGTGGTCCCCCCATAACGCTGGAGCTGATGGGCGATTCGCTCACGATCACGGGAGTCACCCCCGGAATGCTGGAAATGGGCGTCACGGCCACGGACCTCGGGGGTCGGAGCGTCAGTCAGTCATTCACCTTCCTCGTGGTCGCCTCATACGATCCGATCCTGTCGGACATGGCCCTGGGGCGCGAACCGTACTCGACGGACGCGGTACCTGAGGATCGTGCGGTACTCGGCGTGGTTCTCCGGTCCGGCAATGGTCGGGCCGACGACGTATTCCTCCTCGTGTCCGCCGGCCGTCTCGCAGCCCTCGGCCTCGACGAGAGCCCTGACGCGCGCGAGCACGGGCGGTGCCAGCGAACAGGAGGCCGGCATGCTTCGTGGAATCTCACGTTTCCTGGTCGCCGCACAGGTCCTGCTCTACGGGGCAGCGGGCACGAGTGCCGTGCTCTCGGGGCAGCCCCCGCCTCCCGCTCCTCCTGCGGAGATCGAGGCGGATCGCCACGCGCTGGTCGCGCTCTACATCGCCACCGACGGTGCGAACTGGGTCAGGAACGAAGGCTGGCTCACTGACCAGCCACTCTCCACATGGAGGGGGGTATTCACGAACCCGGAGGGCCGGGTCTGGCGGCTGGAACTGCAGGTCAACCAGCTGACCGGTACCCTTCCCCCGGAGATCGGAGACCTGACCGGTCTCGTGGAACTGGATGTGCTTTACAACCAGCTGACCGGTCCGATCCCACCCGGGCTTCGTCGCCTCGCGAGCCTCGAGGCTTTGAGGCTCTCGAACAATCAACTGGAGGGTCCGATTCCGTCGTGACTCGGCGAGCTGAGCGACCTCACGCAGCTAGGGCTGGGCCACAACCGGTTCACGGGTTCGATTCCGCCTGAACTGGGCCGTCTCTCAAACCTCAGGGGCCTGTTGTTGAACGGAAACCGACTCACCGGACAGTTTCCCCGATGGATCCTTGAACTGCCCAACCTCGTGGACGTGTTCCTGGGCAACAACCAACTGACCGGGACGATCCCTCCGGAACTGGGTAATCTCGAACTCACGAATCTGGTGCTCCACCAGAACGATTCGACGGGTTCGATTCCCATCGAACTGGGTAAGCTCACGCGCCTGGACAGACTCAGCCTCGCCGGGAATCAGCTGACGGGACCGATCCCGCCCAGCCTCGGGAATCTCGCCAACGTGAGGTTGCTCTGGCTCGCGGAGAACCAGCTGACGGGAACGATGCCGCCGGAACTCGGTCAGCTCGAGAGTCTCCAGAGCTTGTCGCTCCGCGACAACCAACTGGCCGGTGCGATTCCTCCCTCCATCGGCGATCTCGAGACTCTCCAGAGTCTGGACGTCTCTCGGAATCCCGGCTTGAGCGGACCACTCCCGGCCAGTCTCGCTGGGCTCCAGGCGCTTGATATCCTGTGGATCACGGGCACGGATCTCTGCGTTCCGCGGGACGCCCATTTCGAAACATGGCTGGCGAACGTGAACTTCGACGGCGAGCGATGTCCGCCGCCGGGGCCGCGGCAATGACTGGGCGACGCCCCGCCGACCGTCTCGTAACCCTCGGCCTCGACGAACGCCTTTAGGCCAGGTGTTCGTACGCGGTGGGGCCGATTTCCTGCGCCGCGAGCTTCGCTGTGCCCGCTGCCGCCCAGACGGACCATGCCAGGAGGGCACCCGCCCGCCGTCGAACGCGAGTGGCGCGAAGGGTCATGTCAGGTCCCGAACGGGAATACCCAAGCTCTGGGCGCTGCTGACCATACGGCGGTCGTAACTGGCGAGTTCGACGTCGAGTCCCCTGCCCCGCAGGAACTCGAGCGACGAGAGATGCAACGCGTCGAGCGTACGCACCGCAACGGGAAACGCGTCAAGGGCGCGGGCGAGCACTGGCGGCGCCAGCTCAAGCAACGCGATGCGGCCGATCACCTCGTCCGCGCCAGAGGCGTGGGAGACCGCGAGGTCTCGTGCATGAAGGCGGGTCCAGATTTCGTATTCCAGCATGCGGCTGGAGACGAGGGTCTCGGCCCAGAACGAAGCGGGCGGACGGCGGTCCTCAGCGAGGAGGTGGGCGAGGGCGACCGATGTGTCGACGTAGATCACCGGTCGCTTCGGTCGCCTTCCAGTTCACGGAGCAGTTCGGGCAGCGTAGTCACGGGCGGTCCGCCCCGGGGAGGCTCGGAGCCTGGAGAGAGAGCGGGGGTCAACCAACCCTTCCGCACGGCATCGGCCAGCATGGCGTCGGCCAGGACCGGGCTTCTCGTTTCCCGCGGAGGACCGATCTCGGCTACGACCCGGTCGCGGTCGGTCACGAGTACGGTCTCGCCGCCGGCGGCGAGGCGCACGTATTCGCTGAGCCTGCTATTCAACGCCTTGATGCCCACGGATCTCATGGCCCATAAGTAGCTACCAGTAGCTACTTCCGTCAAGCGGCGGCCTCGGCGTTGAGGTGGATTTCCCAATCGTCTGGCGCCTCCCCTGGGACAGGCGTAATTGGTACAAGCCAGGGAGGGAGCTTTGACACACGATGCTACAACCGGGGTAGATCCGGGCGGGGACGTGGGGCGCATGAAGGGGTGGTTACTCGATACGAACGTCGTGTCCGAGCTCCGTAAGGATCGACCGGATCCCAAAGTGATGCTGTGGTCCGAGGCGAGGTCCGCCGACAGTCTTTTCCTCAGCGAAGTCACGCTCGCGGAGATCCGCTATGGAATCGAACGTCGCGCGCAGGACGAGTTCCGCGAGGAGTTGGAACTATGGCTCGAGCGCACGTTGCGGCCCTGGTTCGCGGGGCGCATCCTGCCCGTTGACGAGGATGTGTGGGTGGCTTGGCGGTGGATGGTCGAGCGCGGCAAGAAAAAGGGGATCACGTTCAGCCAGCCGGACCTCGTCATCGCGGCCACCGCGGAAGTCCACGGATTGGTGGTTTGCACGCGCAATGAAGGTGACTTCGTGCGAGCCGGGGTACCGGTGCTCAACCCTTGGTTGCAATGAGAAAACGGTCCGGGGGGCGGGGCAGTCGCGGCTGCCCCCCTCGGTTAGAGTTCCTCAGAGTACGACGTCACGCACCGGACTCCGCACTCCCTCTTCCCCGAAGTCGAGGCGGTTCAGCGGAGACTGGGAAAGGAGTTCGTGGAGGGTGACCTGCTTGGCGCGTGCTTGAAGCTCGTCGAATTCTGCCGCGCCAACGACGACGACGGTGTCCCGACCGCGCACGGTGACACGTTGGGGTCGGCCCGACGCCGCCAGGCGCACGACCTCGCTGAACCTCGCCTTGGCCTCGGCAAGTTTCCAGGCCAGCCGTGGAGATCGCCGGGAGTACGGTCCGTGGTTGCTTGGCGTCAGGGTAGTGTCTCCATTCCAATGTGACTAATCTGGTCAAATGATATGCGTGAGAGCGGACGATCGCCACTCCCAGTCTCTGTTCACGGCGCGGCACAGCGAGGGACTCAGGGTTCGGATTCGAGGCGGATCGTCCACCAGACGGCGCCGATCGCGGCGGCGCTCGCCAGAAGGTGTAGCGCGAGGCCGATCTCCTCGGCGGACTCCAGAGCGCCGGCGCGCTCAAGCAGGTGGCGCCAGTCGTTGGCGTGGTCCCCGATCGGCGGCAGCGCGAGGCGGTTTGCGTCGGCCATGTACTTCGCGGTGTACATGACGCTCTCCGCCGACCACAGGGCGCACACCGCCGCGGGAACGCCTTCCCCCCGCCGCCAGAGCCGGAAGGTGATGAAGATCGGCACGGCAAGCTGGAGCAGCGGCCCGGCGAGCACCGACACCGTTTCCCCGAAGAGGGAGAAGACGACGTGTCCCGCCTCGTGGATGAGGAGGTTGATCCCGTCGACCCAGTGGTAGCGGTAGAGGAAGACGAGCCACGCCGCGTACACGCACATGACGACGAGCCCCACCCGCCGGGGCCCGATCGTCTTCCAGATCCACGACAGAATCTTCACGCGAGGACGCCCCCGCCCCGGCTACGCGCTACCCGTTCGGGGGCCAGGCGGGGAGGGCGCGGCCCGTGGTCCACGGCACGCCGGCCTCCTCCAGCTGCCCCTCCAGTGCGGGGAGGTCGGTCTCGATCAGCTGCCGCATGTCAGGATAGAGCGCGGTGAAGGCGTCGTTCGCGATCCGGTACTGCTCGCGGTGCGTCTGCGTGGGGCCGTGCATGCCGTTCCAGTGGCCGCGGACGACCTGGTTCACGCGGCCGATGATCCCCGGCATGTCGGGTTCGGCGCGCGAGCCCCGGGTGCGGGAGCCGTTCAGCGTCTCCTGGAGGTCGAGGAGCCGCAGCTCCAGCGCCCGGGCGTCCTGACGCAGGGCCGGGTCCGCCGCCGGCCAGCGGTCCAGGGCCTGCTTCATGGCCGAGACGCGGGCCATCGCGGCCGTCGCCACGCGCTGTGTCCCGGTGACGGCGCGCAGCAGCTCCCCGGTCTCCCGCTGGAAGGCCAGCACGGCCGCCCGGTCCTGCGGCGGGATCGCCGAAGCCCCCATGGGCGCGATCTCGAACGGCACCGGCCCGGCCAGCTCGGTCACCTCGCCGTCCACGCGCTGCGACACCGACACCGTGTAGCTCCCCGGCAGCGCCATCGGCCCGTTCCCGCCGCCCCCTCCGAAGCCGCCGCCCCCGCCGCCCCCGCCGCCGCCTCCGCCACCGCCCGCCCCGCCGCCCGTGACGGGATTGTAGCCGGGATAGCGATAGTTCCACGTCGCGCGGCGCATCCCCCGCGAAGCGGATCCGTTCACCGTGTTCACGACGTTCCCGCCGTCGTCCCGCACCGTGAGGAACACCCGCGGCGCCTCCTCCCGGTCCTCCGCCTCCAGCTCCTCCCACGTCGGGTACGGCGTATCGTCGCCGCGCCGCTGCGCCCGCCGCTCTTCGGCCTGCCGCGCCGCCTCCCGCGTGCGCAGCGTCTCGCCCACGTAGTAGGTGAACGTGACCCCGAAGTCCGGGTTGTCCGCCGTGTAGAAGTCCGACCCGCTCGTCCCGCCCGGGCTCCACCTCAGGAACATCTCCCCGTCCTTCGCCGAGAAGATGTACCCGTCCGAGGCGAGGATCTCGTCCGATTGCGCCGCCAGTTCCCTGAGCGGCGTGTAGTCGTCGATCACATAGAAGGAGCGCCCGAAGGTGGCCGCGACGAGGTCCCCCTCCCGCTTCTGGATCTCGAGTTCGCGTACCGGGATCGTCGGCAGCCCGCTCCCCAGTTCGAGCCATGACCCGCCTCCGTCCACCGAGGCGAAGGCCGAAAACTCCGTTCCCACGAAGAGGAGGTTCGGCTCCACATGGTCCTGCACGATCGTGAACGCGGGCCCGTTCTCCGGCAGGTCCGAAGCGATCGAGGTCCACGTCACGCCCCGGTCCGTCGACTTCAGCACGTACGGCCGGAAGTCGCCCCGCTTGAAGTTGTTGATGACGGCGAACACAGTGTTGGGGTCGTGCAGCGACGCCTCCACGTCGTGCACGAAGCTCGTGTCCGGCACCCCCGGGAAGCTCGCCACCGCGCGCCAGTTCTCTCCCCCGTCCTCCGTCACCTGCACGAGACCGTCGTCCGTGCCCACGTAGATGAGGCCCTCCACGAGCGGGGACTCGGAGATCGCCACGATGTGCCCGAACTCGGATGTCGAGCGGTTCTTGCCCACCGCGTCGACGCTCCACACGCGCCCCATCACCTCGAGCTGGTTGCGGTCGATGTTGCGCGTGAGGTCGCCGGAGATCGGCCGCCACGTCGAGGCCTGATCGTCCGACCGGAAGAGGATCTGCGCGCCGAAGTAGAGCCGGTGGTTGTCGTGCGGGGACATGTGGATTCCCGCGTCCCAGTACCAGCGGAGCGGGGGACCGTCCGCGTCCTCCTGCGGCTGGATGTCGAGCCGTTCCTTCGAGGCGCGGTCGAAGCGCGACAGGACGCCGTGCTGAAGCTGCGAGTAGATGATGTCCGGGTTCTCGGGGTCTATGACGGGGTCGAAGCCGTCGCCCCCCAGCGTCACGTACCAGTCAGAGTTGCGGATCCCCTGGTTGTCGAGCGTCTGCGAAGGGCCGCCGAGCGTGTTGTTGTCCTGCGTGCCCCCGTAGACGTAGTAGAACGGCTCGTCGTTCGAGGTCGCGACCTTGTAGAACTGGGTGAGCGGCAGGTTGCCGAAGAAGTGCCAGCTCTCCCCGAAGTCCCGCGTCTCGTACAGCCCCCCGTCGTTGCCGAGGATGATGTGCTCCGGGTCGTCCGGGTCGAAGGTGAGCGCGTGGTGGTCGACGTGTACGCCCTGCGTGGGCAGCCGCCCCCACGTCTCCCCGCCGTCGTCCGACATCTGCACGAAGGTGTCGAGGGCATAGATGCGGTCGAAGCGGTGCGGGTCCGCGTACAGTTCGTGATAGTACATCGGCGCGCCCGACTGGTAGCGCGAGGTGCGCGACCAGTTCTCCCCCATGTTCTCCGAGCGGAAGGTGCCCCCGGCGTCGCCGGCCGCCTCCACGATCGCGTACAGGATGTCCGGGTTCTGTGGCGAGATCGCGAACCCGATGCGGCCCTTGTCCCCCGAGGGGAGGCCGCGGTTGATCTCGCGCCAGGTGGTCCCGCCGTCCGTCGACTTGTGGATCCCCGAGCCCGGCCCGCCGTCGATCATCGTCCACTGGTGACGCCGCCGCTGCCACGAGGTCGCGTACATCACGTCGGGGTTCCGCGGGTCGAGGAAGACCTCGTTTACCCCCGTGTGCTCGTCGATCTTGAGCACCCGCTCCCAGTTCTCGCCCCCGTCCGTCGTCCGGTACAGCCCGCGCTCGCCGCCCGCGCTCCACAGCGGCCCCTGCGCGGCGACGAAGACGACGTCCGAATGATGCGGATGGACCGCGATCATCCCGATGTGTTCGGAGGTCTCGAGCCCCATGTTCGTGAACGAGCGCCCGCCGTCGATCGACTTGTAGACGCCGTCCCCGTACCCGACCGAGCGCTGCCCGTTGTTCTCCCCCGTCCCGACCCAGAGCGTGAGATGGTCGTTGGGGTCGAGGGCGATGGCCCCGATCGAGTACGAACCGTAGTCATCGAAGATCGGCGACCAGGTGGTCCCGGCATTCGTCGTCTTCCACAGGTTCCCCGAGGAGGCCGCGACGTACCACACGCTCCGGTCCGTGGGATCGACCGCAATGTCCGCGATCCGTCCCGAGGCGACCGCCGGGCCGATGCTGCGCCAACTGATCCCGGAGATGAACCCGGAGTTCAGTTCGGGCGGGTCGTCCCCCTCGTCCTCATCCTCCTGGGCGGCCAGCGCTCCGGGGCCGCTCAGGGCGCCGAGACTTGCCATCCCCGCGAGGAGGAGGGCGGGGAAGCGCGAGATGACGCCGCAGCGGGCGTGTGGGTTCGCGTGGAACCTGTCGAGATCGATCATGATCGCACCTTGTCGGCTTTAGCTGTGGCTATCGGGCGGTGCCGCGTGTGGAATTCGTGGCTTGGGAAGGTCGGCCCGGGGATGGGAGGCGGGCAACCCGTGCGGTGTCAGGCGGGGTCGGTCCCGGTGCCCGGCAGGGGGACGCCGAACACGCGGCCTTCGAGACGGGCCACCCGGTGGGCCATCGCCACGCGCGTCTCGACCAGTTCGTCACGGACCGCGTCGCCGCGGCCACCCAGGCGTTGTTCGACTTTACCGAGTTCCGTGCGCAGTGCGCCGATTTGCGACTCGAGCCTGGCCCGTCCGAGGGCGCCCTCTTCGCGCACGCTCGCGATCTCCGCCTTCAAATCCCTGCGCAGGACGGCTCTCGGCGCCGCGCAACATGCGGCTCAGAGCGGCGGTCGCGCCCACGGTCAAGCCTGGCAGCAGGGTGATGTCGCCAAACAAGTCCGGTCCCATGGTGCTGCGTGGCCTCCGGAGAAGGTCCGTGTACGGTCGAGGACCGCGGCCCTGCGGGTCCCGACTCACGCCAAAACCTCCGCTCGCCAATTAACGCGCCATCATCCCGGGAGTGGGTTACGCCCCGTACTTCAGATGGCCGCGTGAACGGGGACTCTCGATTCGTCTGCGGGCAAGAGTATCGAGGCGGCCGCCGAGCCGCCGCTCCAGGTGCCCCACCTCGTTGCGGATTTCGTGGCGAAGTTGATGCCGCAGTTCGTTCCGTATCTCGCGGCGAATCTCGTCTTGGACTTCGCGCTGGAGTTCGCGGTAGCGCTCATCGATCCTCGCCTCCAATTCCCGGTGCCTGTGCTCCCGATCCCGAATCTTCCGGTCGCGCCGCATAAGGATCCATTGGATGGCCACGCACGTCCACACGATGACCGCTCCGCCGATGGAGACGGCGATTTCGACCCACTCGGACATGCTCCATTCCTCCCTTTACGTCCCCATGCCGTGGGCCCGTCCCGCGACATCGCCGCGAGTTTGCTCCCCAACCCTGCGAGCGAAACTCCAACGTGCGTCCCCGCCGATGCCGCATCAACCGCCGGAAGCGCCGGTCGCGAGGATCGGGCCCGGGCCCGCGACGAGGAGGAAACGAACCGTCAGTCCCCGTCCAGCTCCGGCGATTCGCGCCCGGGATCCCCTGTTTCCTGTCGCGGGCCGCCTTCGTCATTTCCAGTTACGGTGGCGCGATGGGCGGACTGGAATCGCTCATACACGTCCATGATGAATGGTCTGGCGCTGCTGATCTCCGAGATCGGGACGACGACGCGAAAATCGGCGGGATTGACCGAGTCCGCGGCCAGAAACGTTCGCGTACTTCGTCGTGAACCAGACCTTTCGCGTCTCCTTCTCCCGGTAGCCGCTCACGACCGGCATGATCTCAACGTATTTTCGGTCTCGTATGGCGGTGCCGCCGAGCACCCAGCCCACGTACACCTTCCCGCTCGAAAGTGTCATTTCGACCATGAGGTCCTCGTAGAGCGCCACATGGAACAAGAGACGTTCCAGGGAGTCGTTGTCATTGAGCATGGCACGGATCGAAGCCCGGTGCTGACCGTAGAAGCAGTTCACGAGCAGCGCGAAGGAAGGACCCAGAAGAAGCGGCAACGCCAGGGTTATCGTGTTCTTGAACGGCTCGATCTCATACCAGTCGGCCGGAAGGCGGTCCTTGAGAAGGAACGTCTCGATTGCCCATGCGCCCGCGAGGAAGAGCGCACCGGGGACGGCGGACCGGAATAACACATGATAGCCACTCTCGCGACTACCGGTGAGTCTGGTGAACCCGGATCCTGCGTTGGCGCATAGTCGGGCGGCCTGAGGGCGATTATGACCGGCGGTTGTGGCGACTTGGCGCGGGCGGTGGCGTTTTCGGGGCCGGACCGGGCCTCGGCGGAGGGCCGGCGGGGCTCGGGAGGGGTCCCGAACGGCTCGCGGAGACACGGGGAGTGGGCGCCGCCGCGCGGCGCCTTCGGAAAGCCGGAGTTGGGGCCGGTCAGATTTAGGCGGGCGCGGGCGGCGGGAGACCCCGCTCGATGGCCCGGAGCGCCGGTCGCAGGAGGCCGAGGGCCGGTTCGGCGCGCGCGAACCCGAGCGAGGTTCGGCGGGCGTGGGAGGTGATCCTGGCGGGGGCGCGCAGCAGGCGCAGCCGGATGCCGCGCGGCTGCACGGCGCGCCAGCGGCCGCCGAGGAAGTTCGCGCGCAGGATGTGGAGGAGTTGGTAGGCGAGCACGGCGAGGCTCCACAGCAGGGCGTTGCCGCCGAGGTCGTCCACCGCGGTGCGGCCGGCCGAGAGCTGGCCCAGCTCCTCGATCCGCTGCTCGACGACCGCGCCCGCGTTGTAGGCGCGCCACGCCTCGACGGGGCCGATGCTCCCGATGTTGGTCAGAACGTCGGCGCTCATCGTGGTCTCCCACGCCGCGAGATCGAGTTCTCCCTCGTCCGGCCCGACCCGTCTCCGCCTCTCGACCGAGAGAAGCCGCGTCCCCCACAGCTCGCCGGAGGCCGTCCTCAGTTCCCGGTCCCCGGCCTCGTCCCGGGCGGCGGTCTCCCAGGCGCCCCGGAAGCCGTCGAGCCAGGCGTGCCGCGGCACCTTGAGCAGATAGGACACGCCGAGCTCCTCCATGCGCCGCGCGATGGACTTGGAGAAGAACCCCTTGTCCAGCCGCACGGTGATCCGCCGCACCCCCGCCCCCCTCAGGCGGGCCACCAGCTCGGCCAGCCACGCCTCCGCCCCCCGGGCCGTGTGCGCGCCCCCCGGCCGCCAGCGCACCCCGAGGCAGTCGCCCGTCTCCAGGACGTAGGCCAGAAGGGGGTGGTGCGAGGGGCGGCCCCGCTTCTTCGGGTTGTAGCCCCGCTCCGCCCCGGCCTGCTTCAGCCCGTAGCGCACCACGACGGTCGAGTCCATGACGATCGTCGCCGACCGGGGCGCCCCGCCGGCCAGCTCCCAGCGCCGCCGCACCATCCGCCACAACAGCTCGTCCAGAAGCGGCGACAGCACGGCCGCCGAACCCCGCAACCAGCGCCCGAACGTGGCCGGGTGCGGCACCCGCGCCCAGCCGAAGATGCGGCGCACGCCCCGCCGCTCCAGAAGCGGCGGGTCGTCCATCGCCCCGCCGCCGTACAGGAGCAGCACCACCCACGACTCGACCATGAGCGATGGCCGGTAGCGGCCGGGGACGTTCCCGCTCCGCCGGTCGATCCAGCCGCCCAGCCCCAGCGCGTCCCACAGCTTCCGAACCACGACGAGGCCGCCCGCGTCGGTGATCCGCCCGCCGCCCCCGCGGACCCTCAGCGCGGCCGCCGATCCTTGCACGTGCGGGCGCGGTCCGGTATAGTCGTTTCCACGCACCATTCGGGTGTCCTCCGTTCCGGGGTGAACTCTTGTTCAGTCCCTCTGAACGTAGGGCCCCGGGCGGTGCTTTTCCATAGTCCGAAACTATGATCTCACTATCGTCAAGGCCTCCACGGCCCGGCTACGGCCGCCCTCCCGGACGAGCCCCGCGCCCACGATCGCAGGATCCGGGGTGAAGTGGCACCGTTGGATGAAGAGGTAGCCGCCCAGGATGGAGATGAAGAGGACGCCGAATCCCATGGCGGGGTGTCGTCCCGGATGACTTCTAGCGGTTCCTCTCGGCGGGGGTCGCGGGCGCGGACTTCACGGGGAAGTTCTCTCGCACGTTTCGCAGGATCTCTTTCGCGCTGCTGCTTTCCAGGATCTCGCGAGGATCGACCGAGTACCCCTTCTCGGTGAAACGAACGTTGCGACGCGGCCTGTCGTCTTCGGAACGGCGCTTTGACATGGGCGATCTCTTCTCCTTCTCGCGGTCTTTACGGATTGCTCCCGGAAATGGTTCCATCCAGAACGTAGAGTGCGTGGTACGGGCAGACCAGCATGGTCGAGGCCCGCGACGGGCGATCGACCTCCGCCGCTCCGATCCGAACCAACTTCCGGGAGTCCGTCAACGGGGCATCAAACGCAAGCAGGAGCGGGTGGCGGGCATCGGATCGCGGGTGTCCAAGGTCGGTCGAGACGCACGCGACCCGAGCTCCCGCGCCTGCGACCCGATGGTACTTTGTTCCCACCTCCGCAAAACCTCGTCGAGGCTCATGTGCTCCGCGCCCTGCGGAGCGTCCATGGCGCGAGAATGGGGAACGTGCGACCGGCGCTCTCGTATGCAGAGGAACAGCTGGGGATCTCGCGCTTGCTGCTGCACGACGAACTCCTTACCAGCGGAGGCGAACTTCTCCTCCAGCAGCTCGATCAGCTGATCGAGCTGTCGCGGTCGGGGCAACTCGCACTTCGAAGGCTGCTGAAGGATTGCCTCAACCGCGTGGAACGTGACGACCAACGCCTCCCGTTCCGGGTTTATCCGGTACTTCCGCGGCAATCGGCGAACGCGCGGGCCATCTCGATCAACCCGAGGATCTCGTTCGGCCGACCCGTGCTGGCCGGATCCGGCGTGTCCACTCGGGCCCTCGTAGACCGCATCGACGCCGGCGAAGACATCGCCGCCATAGCCCACGACTACGGTCTGGCCGAGAGCCAGATCCACGACGCCGTCCTCTACGAGACGGCCGCGTAGACCGATTCCCACATACTTCGTCGACCCGCGATCTCGGCCTTTACGTCTTCGCGAACGTTCTCAGGGAGGCAGGTCTCGAAGTCGAGGTCCATGACGACCCCTTTTCCGCGTATGAAGACGTTGTTGAGGGCGCCAGACATGCTCAACGCATATGCACTTTCCCCTTCCTACGCATGAGTCCGGAAGACGTGGTCGCGATGGTACTTCAGGAAGCTCGGGTGCGGGCGGTTCGACGGCACGCGGGGCACCTTCAGCCGCCGGTCGTCGTTGATGAGTCCGAAGAAGTTGTCCGGGATCGCGCGATCCTTCAGCAACAGCTGGTAGTCGTCGGTGACCGAGATGAGACCGCGGTCGAACATCCAGTGCGCGGTTCCGCATAGCGCCAGGCCGTTGCGCATACTGTCCGGCCCGCTCTCCGCGACGGGTTTGATGTGGGCCGCCTGAACCTCCGGTCGCCCGCCGCCGTTGATGATCCGGAGTCCCGTGATTGCGCAGGTGTTGTCGTAGGCCGTGCGGACGGCTGTCGAGAAGACCCGGTCCCGGAACGGCCTGCGCGAGATCTGCTCCACGATGCGGCGCTCCGTCTCCACCGGATCGCGCTCCTTCATCCGCCATCGCGCCTCGGCGAAGCCGTGGAATCCCGCGTGGAGTATCAGATGGTACTCAGCGTCGCGGATCGTCCGGACCGCGCGTCCGAACCGCCCCTTGTTCGGGGTGCCGTCCGCCTTCCGCAGGTTCCGCTCGTAGTAGAAGCTCTCCTCGCGGAAGGGGACGGGCGTGTCGAACTCAAGGTAGTCCTTCACATTTCCGTAGTAGCGATCGGGGAGGCGGGGATCTTCCTCGATTCGCACAAGGCGGGCCGTGGCGAAATAGGACAGGCGTCCTCCGGAGCTGGACTCATGTGCTGTGGAGCGCCGCGGCTCGTAGTACACGATCCAGTCGCCCAGCGCGGCTTCAACCGCCCTGAGGTACGTCTTCGGGAAGTGATACCGCTGCTCCGGCAGGTCGTCGTAGGCGGGATTCACCTTCGTCGTGAGTACGGCCTTCGCCATCGCTCCTACCGAGCCACATCCCTCATCCCCGGACGCCGGGGGGAGGGTCCCAAGGGCAGCGTGTCGATCTCTCCGTCCATGTACTCGACGAGCGTCGCGAGGCTGACGTTCGCGCGCTCGGGCCAGCCACGGCGGCGGAAGGGGGGCGGCCAGCCGAGCGCCTCCTCGTGCACGAACATGTAGCGGCCCTCTTCGTCCTCTCGGTAAAGCGCCAGCGTGTCCGGTAGGCCGCCACGTTCGCGAAATCCGCGCCAGAAACCGCCGGGTGTGTACGACGCGACCTCTTCCTCGTCGATCCACGCATACCGCACCTGGAATCGTCCGAGCGCGTCCGAATCGAAGCATCCGTCCCCCGACGCCGCAGCCACCACGCCGACAGTCACGCCGGCGCGCACGATCCGAATCCGTTCGGGGACTAAGCCGGAGGCCGCCCAGTCGCGCGAGCGCGCCTCCTTCGCTCCGCCGCACACGAGGCTGATTGCGTACTTGCCTCCGTCCATCACGTTATCGTTCTCCGTTCCTAAACCGCCCACTGCTCCCTGCCCGGAACATACATGGAAACGTCGGTCCGGCCACACGGTCTCCGCGGTCGAAGACATGCGGGACTGCTCGATCAGCCTTCGCGGCTGCAACATCCTTCATGCTTCCACCGCGTTGACGGTCCAAGAAAGCCTGCCCGGCGGATCAACGGGTCAGGAGAATTGGGTCTCGGGGGTGCCTATCCGACTGTTTTCCGCAGAAGCCGAGCCCTATCGGGACAAGTGCCGCCGCAGAGCCTCCCACTCTCTGACGACTGGCAATCTCCCTCCCTTCATGAGCGAGGCCGCCTCCCGGCTCCTGTCAACGCGTCGTAGCACGCCTCACAGATCTGATGGCCGCGATAACCCTTCAGGGGTTCGAGAGTCTCCTCGTCGCATATCGGACACTCGATCCGATCTGGCTCTTCCGTCGCCTTGTTCCTGGGCGGAGCAAACAGACCTTCGGCTTGGTCCGATGTTGGCCCATGAGATGTCGATGGGGGCATGGCCGCCTCGGAGCCAAACGAGGTTTGCCCCTGACTGACGTGCTGCGGGTCGGGCGCGCCCTCTACAGCCTCCGGTACCTCGGTCCAAGCTTCAGCCCGGTCAGTCGCCGGAGTCGACGAGTCTTCCCAACACCGAGTTATGCCGCATCGTGGGCAAACCCACTCAAACTCCGGTCGGCCCATCTGGTCATCGACTACTCCTACGAAGTCACGGCCCTTAGCGCGCAAGGTCCAGCTATGGGAGCCTCGCTCACACGCTCGAGGGTTGGGGACGGACGTCGGTGCGGTAAGCCCAACCGCTGGGATTTCTACCGATAGTTCCGCTTCCACTCTGCCGGGCGGCGTCGGGTCGTTGATTCCCTCGACCAGCGCGTCCGGTTGCCGCGCAGGCGCATCGTCGCTAGGTGAAGAATCCGTACTCTCTTCGGCAATCACGGTGGCCAATTCAACGTCCTCCCATGCGTTGTCCGCCCCATCGGGGATCGCGCCAAGTCGCACGTGAAGTCGCTCGATGATCTCCAGTATCGAAACGCGATCTGACTGCTTGGTCCCTTCCGGTGGGCTTCTCGTCGCGCGCCCGCACGTCGCGGACGATGTCGAGCGTTGCCCGTAGCTTCGGCGCAGCTTCGATTCGCTCCGCCGTGGTCGCTTCCCGGGGCCTGAAAATGTCAGGATGCGAGCAAACCTGAATGAGGTGTGTGAGGGCGACGAGCGCCATCATGCCGCCGCTCTTGAGGTCGGCGAGGATCTGAGCGTACAGCCACCGTTGGAGTTCACTCAGGCCGACCGACGGCAGCTCATCGGTCGACTTCAGAACTTGCTTCTGCGGGAGGTCCTCCAGAACATCCTTCTTGGTGCGCCGCAAGTAGTGAGGCGTCAAGCGTTCCTGGAGCCGGGTCGCGAATTCCCTTCGGCGCCCGGAGGATTCCGCCGCTCCCATGATGGGATCTTCGAATTCTCTCTGGAAATCGCTTCGGCTTCCCAACTGACCTGGCTGGGCAAAATCCACAATGCACCAGAGTTCGCGCAGACTGTTCTCGACGGGCGTACCGGTCAGCGCGAGGCGAAGATTGCTCTTCATGCCCTTAACGGCGGCCGTGGTCTGCGCCCCCGGATTCTTGACTTTCTGCGCCTCATCGCAGGCGACGAAGGTCCAATCCACCTGAGCAAGCGTGACTTGGTCGCGCCGCAGCGTCCCGTAGCTCGTGATTACGACTTGGTGCCTGGCGATCCGCATCGGATCACGTTCTCTTCCCGTGCCCAGGTGGTGGTGGATGTCCCGGATCGAGGGACAGAATCTGCGAAGTTCCTCCTCCCAGTTCTGCACGAGGCCGACGGGGACGACCAGCAGGCAGGGGCCGAGTTCTCCCTGCTCCGCCAGGTGGCTCATAAGTGCGATAACCTGAATCGTCTTTCCGAGCCCCATGTCGTCGGCGAGCAGCCCTCCGAAACCCTTGTCGTACAAGAATCGAAGCCATCGATATCCCGTCCGTTGATACGGGTGCATTTCACCGTTGAAGCTGACCGGGTCGGGGTACTCCGGGAGTTCATCCAGGAACTCGAAATCCGGTTGGCGGCCTTCAAACTCAAGCTCGTCCAGGTTGGAGATGACATCGAGAACGAGCGCCCGTGCCCTCGGGATCTCATAGCCGCCACGGCCATTGGGCTGAACTTCCTTCCAGACGTCGAGGAAATCCCTGGCATGCCGAGGTTCGATCTCCATCCACTCGCCACCGTGGAGGATCCAGGGATCTCCCGACTGCACAACCTGCCCGCAGACTCCCGCGTACTCCTCGGGAGAGAACTGAGGGGGGCACATCGCCGAGTTCCGCCGAGCCGTGCGGCCGCGAAGAGGGTCTCGCGGGGCCGCGCGACTGCCGCGCCTCCCGCAGCCCAGTCGGGGAGCGATTCCGGAGTCACTTCGATATTGAAGTCGACGTCGAACCAGCCCCGGCTCTTCCCTTGGCCGAACTCAAATGAAGGCTGGGCATTGTAGCGTCTCGGGACGAGGCCACGTACCCGCAGGCTGAACTGCTCGGCGTCGACCGAATCGGGAAGATACGCTTCCGGATTCGCCAAGAACCGAGGGACATCTGTCCCTTCGATCTTCGGTCTTGCCTTGATCTCGTCCGCACCCGCCCGCTGCTCCGGGTTGAGCACGAGGCGCTCTCGGCGAGTCCCCTCCGCACGGAAGTAGGAGCTTCTTGTGGCTCCACGTCCGAGGTCGAAGCCGGAGGTGGCACCTTTCGATCCGATCGGGATCGGCAAGAGTTCGAGCTCTTCCGGGCCGACGCCGGTAACTTGGACGCCGACGCCTTCCGGAACCACGATGTCCTGGTCCCGCAGATAGGCGTCCAGATTTGCTCCCGCCCGATCCGCCGCCTCTCGAACGTGCCCGATGAAGAGCAGCTGGTCGTGAAACGAGGGTGCGTCCAGCGTGGAGAAATAGTCGAGGACCGAGTAGAGGTCTGCCACGGCCTCGGGAACGAGCCTCCACCCGCTGCCCATTCGGACAAAGGCGCCGATGCGATCTTCGGCCGAGAGAGGGCCCACGCCCGGAATTGTCGTCTCGGCGCGAACGCCGAAGTCGCCCGTCAAGGAAGCGTAGCCCGTGGCGCGAAGGTCTACGCCGACGCCAAGTGACTCCACGGGAAGACCGAACTCGTCGCGAGCGGGTCTCTCAAGTGCGTAGATCTCGCGTGTCGGGAGCAGGTATCCCCCCTCAACTTCGTCGACCCGCTCCTCGAGCCATAGTGTCTCGAGGAGTCGGAGAGCGGGCGGGGCCGTTCGAGGATCTCCCACTATCGGAAGGGCGGGGGCAGCTCCGTCCGGGGTCGCTTGAACAACACCAAAAAATGCGCCGTGGGGGTGGGGTGCCCAGTCGATCATCGGCCTCGCCGTGCAGTCCCTCTGGTCCACGTCTCCAGATAACGATCGGCCTGGCCCTGCCAGCCCATACCATGGATGAGCCAATTCGGGGTGCTCGACCACCCGAACCGCACCGTTTGTTGGCGGCCATGCAAAATTCGACAGTTGTGGCCGTCGAAAATCGTACACCTCGGGTGGGTGATCGAAGGCCGGGCTGGGCGGTGGATCGGGGGGCTGGTGAGGTTCCCCGGGCCTTTCTCCACTCTGGCGTCTCCATTCAGCACAGGGGGCGCGATGATCGGGAGAGAGAAGCGGGTGCTTCTGCGACACTACCTCGAGCAGGGTGTGCCGAAGGCGGCGATCGCTCGGCACGTGGGAGTGAGCCGCGAGACGATCTATCGTTGGATCGCGACGGGGCAGTTGGACCGGGATCTGGACGACGAGGCGGTGAGATACCGGCCGAGAGCTCCGGCGCCGTCGAAGCTCGATCCCTACAAGGGGATCATCGACACCCGGCTGGCGGACTATCCGAGGCTGAGCGCCGTGCGGCTGTTCAACGAGGTGCGGGCGGCGGGCTATCCTGGCGGCTACGGCCAAGTGAAGCGCTACGTGCGCAGGGTCCGGCCACGGGAGCCCGAGGAGCCGGTCCGGAGGTTCGAGACTCCACCGGGCCACCAAGCGCAAGTGGACTTCGCGGAGTTCCGGCTGCCGTGGGGCAAGCGTCATGCGCTGATCGTGGTGCTGGGCTACTCGCGGCTGATGTGGCTCAGGTTCTATGAGCGCCAGACGATGCCGGTCGTGATCCGGGGGCTGGAGACATCGTTCGCTCATTTCAGCGGCGTGCCGTCGGAGCTTCTGTTCGACCAGATGAAGGCCGTCATCACCGGCGACAAGCGCAACGAGGGGGGCCGGCTGGTCGAGAACCCGGAGTTCCTGCGCTTCAGCGGCCACTGGGGGTTCCGGATCCGGGCGTGCCGCCCGTACCGGGCCCAGACGAAGGGCAAGGTCGAGCGGCCGATCCGCTACATCCGGAACAACTTCTTCTACGGCCGGGACTTCCTCTCCGATGACGACCTCAACGCACGGGCCCTCCTGTGGCTCGACGGCGTGGCCAACGTTCGGATCCACGGCACGCTGAAGGAACGTGTGGCGGACCGGTTCGAGCGGGAGCGGCCGTACCTAAATTCCCTGGCACCGTGGCCTTACCGTCCCGTGACGCCGTTGCCCGAGCTCCAGACGACACAGACCCGGGTTCCTTCGGCACTCCAGGTCGTGGAGGTCGAACGACGTCCGCTGTCCGAGTACGCCGGGATCACGGGAGAGATCTCGTGAAGGCCCGGTCCCGGAGCACGCGCATCGCGGCCCAACTCGCCGATCTGAAGATGCCCGGCGCCCTGGAAGCCCTCGACGAGGTGCTTGCCGCGGTGGACGGCGGCGGAACCACCGCGGCAGAAGCCATCGAGCGGCTCCTGACCGCCCAGATCACGCTGCGCAACAGCCGGCGCCTCGCCACCGCCATGCGATCGAGCCGTCTTCCGGCGATCAAGACGCTCGCGGACTTCGACTTCAGCTTCCAGCCCTCGGTCAAGCGGGAGCAGATCGACTCGCTTCACGAGCTCGGCTTCCTGGAGCGCAAGGAGAACGTCGTCTTCCTCGGCCCGCCCGGCGTCGGCAAGACACATCTGGCGATCAGTCTGGCCATCGCCGCGGCCGAGAGCGGGCGCAGGGTCTACTACGGGACGCTCACGGATCTCATCGACTCCCTCGAAGAGGCCGAGGCCGCCGGCCGGCTCAACCACCGGCTCAAGACCCTCACCCACCCCGCGCTCCTGGTCGTGGACGAGATCGGCTACCTCCCGGTCACCCGCAGCGGTGCCATCCTGTTCTTCCAGCTCGTCAACCGGCGCTACGAGCACGCCTCGACGGTGCTGACCTCGAACAAGGGCTTCGAGCAGCGGGGAGAGATCCTGCACGACGAGGTCATGGCCGCCGCGCTGCTGGACCGGCTACTGCACCGCTGCCACATGGTCAACATCCGGGGCAACAGCTACCGGATGCGACGCCATCTGGAACTCTCCAAGGCCATCCACCCGACCGCCTCCCGGGCGGTCTCGGCGGATCGCTCGGAACACGGAGGGACTCGGTGATGCGCGCCGACCAGATCCTCTCGGAACGTCCCGCTCCGGTCGCTCCGCTCCCTCCGCGGCGCGTTCCGAAAAGTGTCCCATTTTCGACGGCCAGAAGTGTCATATTTTCGATGGCCATTGACACCGTTTCTCGCCTCTTCAGGGCCGCCGGACTGCGTGGTTTCGTGGCTCGCAGCTGACGTGCCTGTTGCCGCGCGTAGAAATAAGCGGCATTCCCCACCTCGAAGAACTCGACCACGGCGAACTCTTCGAATACAAGCCAGGCGTATTCTGTGCCCCCAGCCCTCCCGGTCTCCACATCGATCATCTCCGATACCCTACTCAACCAATAGCCATGGCGGTCGGTGTCTCCAGAGAACGCACGATCGAGTCTCATCCGCAGGAGCCAGCGCAGAAAGGCATCGCTGCGGTCTTGCGGCACGAGATTCCAGAACGCAGCACGCGGGCCACGAGGAGATCCGTAACTGGACTCGATCGCCCGCAGAACTGGGTCCTCCCACTCGCCAACGCGTAACGTGACGAGATAGTGCCTCGCAAACCCCTGTTGCCCGAGCGGGTTCAGTTCCGGAAGCCAGCGCAGGAGTCGTTCGGCACCCTCGGCCCGCAGCTGACTGGATGTCCCCTGGGTCATCACGGCCGTCCGCACCGCGCGCGCCAACGGTGTGTTCGGGCGGAGCGGGCTTTCCGCAAGATCAGCCAGGTCGGAGTAGGTGTGGCCTTGGGTGGCCAGCCATTTCCGAACAATCTCGCCCGGATTGCGGGCTCCCACCCAGCGACCGACCTCTGCCTCCATACCCTCGCGGGCGATCAAGCTCCAACCGTACTGGTCACCGGCCAAAGCGCATAAGTCCGTCACTTCGGTAACGCCCGGATGCTCTTCCCAGGTCAGCCAAAGCTTAGGCAGCAGCCGCCGGTTCATGCGCCGTCGAACAATGCCGGCCGCCGCGGGGCGCACGTCATCCCACCGTCCCAGCGATCGCGCGATGCCCCGCACATCGCGACCCGATAACCCATCGGCCAGTCGGCGCAGAGCCACGCTGTCGGCAACGCACTCCCGGATACGGTCATGAAGCGCCTCGAGGCGGGTGTGTGACGCGTCTACCATCGCCCGCGCCGTCGAGGGATGCGCCTGCACCACTTCGCGCCGGACATTCGCCAGCTTCCGAGGGCTGTAGTCGAGAATCACCCGTCGACTCATCGATCTTCCGACCTGAAGAAGAGCCGCTCGAGGATTTCCTGGATGACCTGCTCATCGTTCAAGCGAAACCGGATCTCAATGCGTCGGGAGCCCTCCTTATCCACGACGGTCGAGTCCGGAGCGAGAAACAGCAGGTCGGAGAACGAACGGCCGTTCGCCGTCACATACTGGCGCAACGCGTCCTCATATTCTGTGGATTGCTGCAGCAGGAACTGCATGACGCTGGAAGCACGATCCTGAGAAAGCCCGAGGTTGAACAAGTAGTTATCCTCAACCCGGTCGGGTGGGAAAGGTCCGTCCTGATCGGTGTGACCTTCTATCACGATCTCTTGCAGATGCTCTTCGAAGCGCGGGATTCCCAGCAGGACGGGCAGGTAGTCGGCCGCGAACTCGCCCAACCTCTCGCGCCCCAGTTGCCGGAGGTCGCTCGAGCCCCGATCGAAGAGCACCTCGCCTCCGAACCGGACCGATCCGGTCACGGTGTCGACCCGAAGAAAGCCCCGGCCCTCGAATCGAGCCCGAAGAGTGTCGGCGATCGCCCGGCGTGTCTCGACGAGATCCTGCACAGGGGCGGCCCGGTCCTGGTAGGTATGGAAGGCGGTCAACAACAGCAGGGCGAAGACCATCAGGAGTCCCGCGAGCAAATCGGCGTAGCTCAGCCAGTACTGATGCGGCGCGCTCTCGCCCGTCCAGTCGTGGGAGCGACCCTTAAACACGTCTGGACGTTTCCTCTCCGGTCCAGCGGCCGTCACGCTGCTCGAGGGCGTTCCGGAGGCGAACCAACTCATCTTCCACGGCCTTGGCCTGACCCGAGGCGGCGTTCAGCGAGGCCGGGAGCGGCTCAAGCGCGAGGATGGAGTCGGTAAGAGCCGATAGCTTCTCCTCGGAAGCCCGCACCGGAGCGAGCGTCTCGGAAATCGCCTCCTCGATGCGCGTCACACCGGGGACTAGTGTCATGTCACACGTGATATGTCGTAAGGAGCGTGATAGACTTCTTGCCGGTCCACAATGGCGAGGAGGCTGGCATGAAACGGTATTTGGTGGAGTTGGAAGCGGGGGAGCGCGAGGCGTTGGCGGCGATGACACGCAAGGGTTCACATCGTTCGCGGAAGGTGATCAACGCGCTGGTTCTGCTCAATTGCGACGAGGGCGAGTTCAACGAGCGGCGCACGACCGGCGGGGAGATCGCCGGGGTGTCGCGGATCAGCGCGCGCAGGGTGGACCGGGTCAAGAAGCGGTTTGTGGAGGACGGTCTGGAAGCGGCGCTTGGGGGCCGGCGGGGTCGTCGCGCGAAGTACCTTCGCAAGGCGGACGGCGAATTCGAGGCGCGGCTGGTCGCGCTCAGTTGCGGCGATCCGCCCGAGGGGCGCGCGCGGTGGTCGCTGCGCCTGTTGGCGGACCGCGCGGTGGAACTCGGCTATATCGACAGCGTCTCGCACGAGACGGTGCGGCGGGTGCTAAAAAAAACGCCATCAAACCGTGGCGGCGCGTCGGCTGGGTGATCCCGCCGCGGCGCAATGCCGACTTCGCAGCGGGGATGGAGCGGGTGCTCGACGTCTACCGGCGTCCGTACGATGCGAACTTACCGGTGGTGTGCATGGACGAGACGCCGCGCCAGCTGATCGGCGAGACGCGCACGCCCGTCCCGCCGGCACCGGGACGGGCGGCCCGCGAAGACTACGAGTACCGGCGCCTCGGCACCTGCAACGTGTTCATGGCCACCGAACCACTGGCCGGCCGGCGCCAGACCAAGGTGACCGAGCGCAGGACCAAAACCGACTGGGCCCGCTTCCTGCGCGACATCGCCGCGCAGTACCCCGGCGCCACCCGAATCACGCTGGTGATGGACAACCTCAACACGCACCGCCCCGGCGCGCTCCACGAAACCTTCGAACCCGCCGAGGCCAAGGCGCTTTGGGATCGCTTCGAGTTCGTCCATACCCCCAAGCACGGCAGTTGGCTGAATGTCGCCGAGGTCGAACTCAACGTCATGATCCGCCAGTGCCTCAATCGCCGCATCGACTCCATCGACACCCTACGCGCCGAAGTCGCCGCCTGGCAGGCGGCCAGAGACCGAATCCAAGCCAAGGTCAACTGGCAATTCACCACGGACGACGCACGTGTCAAGCTCAAGCGCCTCTATCCGACGTTTGCTGTGTGACATGACACTAGGTCCTCGGTGGCTTCTCGCAATTCTGCCAACGTGCCGGACAGATGGTTCACCACCGTGGCCATCTCGGTATCGAAACGCGCGAAGACCTCCTGCAGCTTCTCTTGAGTGACGCTCGTGAACTCGGTGAGACTCCCTTCGAGGGCTGTGGCGAGTGCATCCAGATTGCCCTTCAGATCGTTCCAGAATCCGATGAGCCGATCTACCTGGCCTCCCGTCTCATCCAGCTGGGTGGCGAGCGCCGTGCGAAGCTCCACATTGGCTTCCGTGAACGCGTCGACCGAGGTCGGGTCAATAGGTGTGTAAACGTCATCAGGCGGCGATCCTCTCCCGACCCTCGGGGACGGGCTTTCCGTCCTCGAACCTCTTCCCTTCGTACACCTCTCCCAAGCAAGTGCGGCGCGTTGAGCTTCCCGGACCTCTTCTCGGCCACCAGCAGCAGCCGCCAGATCAGCGCCGTGGCGTTGTCGACCCGCTTGAACCGCTTCGCGGCCGTCGTGCGCAGCCGGACCGAGGCGAACGGGCTCTCCACGACGTTGGTCGTCCGCAGGTGCCGCCAGTGCTTCTCCGGATAGTCGTGGAAGGCCGTCATGCGGTCCCAGTCGTCCTCGAGCACGGCCACCGCCTTGGCCTCGGCGTCTCCGTAGCGGTCCCGGAAGGCGTCTCTCGCCTCCTTCGCCGCCGCCCGCGAGGGCGCTACGCCGCCGCGCGCAGCATCTCCCTCGCCGCGGCCTGCTCTCTCTTGGGCAGCCGGTCCAGCACGTTGGTCGTCTTGTGGTTCCAGCACCGCTGCTCGGCCGTCTCCGGCCACACCTCCCGCGCCGCGCCCCAGATGCCCAGGTTCCCGTCGGCGACGAGCAGCTTCGGCGTCCCGAGCCCCCGCGCCTTGAGGTCCCTGAGCACCGCCGCCCACGACTCGACCGACTCCCGGTAGCCCGGCGTGACCGCCAGCACCTCCTTCGTCCCGTCGCTCATGGCCCCGATCACCACCAACAGCGCCGCCTTGTCCCGCTCCAGGCCCGCCTTCACGTAGATCCCGTCCGCCCACGCGTACACGAGCTCACGGTCTCCCAGCGGCCGCCGGCTCCACGCCTCGTGCTCCGCCGTCCACCTCGCCCTGAGCCGCCTCACCGAGGACTTCGACAACGGCGCCCCGTCGCCCAACAGCCCCCTGAGCGCCAGCTCGAAATCGCCCTCGGCCAGCCCGTGCGGGTACAGCTCCGGGATCAGCTCGCCCACCTCCCGCGTCCGGCGCGCGAACAACGGCAGCACCCGGCTCTCGAACCGTTCCTCCAGGCCCCTGACCCGAGGCCGCCTGACCTCGATCGTCCCCGAACTCGTCGCCAGACGCCGCGGCTTGCCGTACCCGTTCCGGTAGCCCGGAGGCGCGTCCACCGCCGCCCGCCGTTCCGACTTCACCCGGCCCGGAAGCTCCGTGATCTCCTCCTCCAGTGCCGCCTGGATCAGACCGCGCATCTCCTCCCGCACCCACACCTCCAGCGTCTCCCACGCTGGCCCGCCGAACCTCTCCCGCGTATCGTTGCCCATGAGGCGACGTCCTTTCTCCGGGTCTCCCCCCGGATCGCTGGTAAACGGTCAGCTGAAAGGTACGTCGCCTCGCTTTTTACACACCTTTTGTTCCTACCTCCGTCGACCTCCTTGCCAAGCCGAGAGGATGTCGCGGCCGTATGATCGGCGATCTCGCGAAGGTGGCCGGTTGCCTCCGAGATGTGTGTGTGGCTTTCCTGCAAGCCGTCCAGGCTCTCAAGGAAACGAGCGGCCGCCTCGCCGCCGCTCTCGACGAGGGTCGCAGTTACCTCCGACACGGTCACGACCCGTTCGAAGACTGCACGAACGTCGACGTTGACACGCTCCTGCCACTCAGCCGCTCCCTGGACTGCGCTTGCGAGCCGCTGGATCTGATCATCCGCAGCGCCCAGGAACTGTTCTCGAAACGCGACGACTATATCCTCAAGCGCTTCCATTTGGCGCTGATCCACCTGCGTAGTGACGGCCTGTAGGGTCTCATCGATCGACGTCAGCGCAGGCGAGAAGCTCTTCTCCATCACGTCCTGCATCGCGCTTGCGACGTCGGTCCCCAGGTTCTGCAGGATCCCCTTCTGCTCTTCAAGCAGGACCCTCTGCTCCTCCGCGTTTCGCAGGGAGCCGGCCAAGACTGCCTCGGGAGTCCTCACCGGAAATCGTACCCGGACTTCATCGAAGAACGCCCGAGCACGTCCCTGGAACCCGTGGTGCGTGGACCGATGCGCAATTCGCCAGATCAGGGACAGGGCGATCCCGGCCAACGATGTGACGAAGGCCGCGGACATCCCGGAGAGAAGCGTCTGCACGCTCTCGAACAGTGCGTCCTGATCCGGAATCCCGATGTCCTTGAGTCCGACGTATAATCCCCAGAAGGTCCCCAGGATCCCAAGGCCGGCGAAGATCGCGGACAGCGCGAGCGAGAGCTGGCGGTTGTATCCCTTGAGGACGGCACTCTCGGTGAAGACTGCCTCAGGGTCCGTGACGCCGAACGGCAAACCATGAACCGTGACTGCGTCCGCCTCGTATCGCTCGGCGAAGTCGGTCCAGAGGTGAGACAGGACGCTCTCTGGAGCGAACGGGGACAGTCGGCTCGGAGTCTCGGCACCGTCAAGTCGGACGCTCTCGGCGGCTTCGGCAAACTCGTTACGCCGTCGCCGGACCCCGTTAAGCCCCGCAGAACCTCGGAACCCAAACAACCCGTACACCGCGAAAGCGATCATGGCGTAGAGAAAGAGAATACTGCTATTGGGAACGATTGCAGGGGGGAACGGATTTATGATGTCCACGAACTCTATGTGACTCCCCTTGCAAGCGTCGAACGTTTACCCCGGATCCTGCGATCGTGGGCGCGGGGCTCGTCCGGGAGGGCGGCCGTAGCCGGGCCGTGGAGGCCTTGACGATAGTGAGATCATAGTTTCGGACTATGGAAAAGCACCGCCCGGGGCCCTACGTTCAGAGGGACTGAACAAGAGTTCACCCCGGAACGGAGGACACCCGAATGGTGCGTGGAAACGACTATACCGGACCGCGCCCGCACGTGCAAGGATCGGCGGCCGCGCTGAGGGTCCGCGGGGGCGGCGGGCGGATCACCGACGCGGGCGGCCTCGTCGTGGTTCGGAAGCTGTGGGACGCGCTGGGGCTGGGCGGCTGGATCGACCGGCGGAGCGGGAACGTCCCCGGCCGCTACCGGCCATCGCTCATGGTCGAGTCGTGGGTGGTGCTGCTCCTGTACGGCGGCGGGGCGATGGACGACCTGCCGCTTCTGGAGCGGCGGGGCGTGCGCCGCATCTTCGGCTGGGCGCGGGTGCCGCACCCGGCCACGTTCGGGCGCTGGTTGCGGGGTTCGGCGGCCGTGCTGTCGCCGCTTCTGGACGAGCTGTTGTGGCGGATGGTGCGGCGGCGCTGGGAGCTGGCCGGCGGGGCGCCCCGGTCGGCGACGATCGTCATGGACTCGACCGTCGTGGTGCGCTACGGGCTGAAGCAGGCCGGGGCGGAGCGGGGCTACAACCCGAAGAAGCGGGGCCGCCCCTCGCACCACCCCCTTCTGGCCTACGTCCTGGAGACGGGCGACTGCCTCGGGGTGCGCTGGCGGCCGGGGGGCGCGCACACGGCCCGGGGGGCGGAGGCGTGGCTGGCCGAGCTGGTGGCCCGCCTGAGGGGGGCGGGGGTGCGGCGGATCACCGTGCGGCTGGACAAGGGGTTCTTCTCCAAGTCCATCGCGCGGCGCATGGAGGAGCTCGGCGTGTCCTATCTGCTCAAGGTGCCGCGGCACGCCTGGCTCGACGGCTTCCGGGGCGCCTGGGAGACCGCCGCCCGGGACGAGGCCGGGGACCGGGAACTGAGGACGGCCTCCGGCGAGCTGTGGGGGACGCGGCTTCTCTCGGTCGAGAGGCGGAGACGGGTCGGGCCGGACGAGGGAGAACTCGATCTCGCGGCGTGGGAGACCACGATGAGCGCCGACGTTCTGACCAACATCGGGAGCATCGGCCCCGTCGAGGCGTGGCGCGCCTACAACGCGGGCGCGGTCGTCGAGCAGCGGATCGAGGAGCTGGGCCAGCTCTCGGCCGGCCGCACCGCGGTGGACGACCTCGGCGGCAACGCCCTGCTGTGGAGCCTCGCCGTGCTCGCCTACCAACTCCTCCACATCCTGCGCGCGAACTTCCTCGGCGGCCGCTGGCGCGCCGTGCAGCCGCGCGGCATCCGGCTGCGCCTGCTGCGCGCCCCCGCCAGGATCACCTCCCACGCCCGCCGAACCTCGCTCGGGTTCGCGCGCGCCGAACCGGCCCTCGGCCTCCTGCGACCGGCGCTCCGGGCCATCGAGCGGGGTCTCCCGCCGCCCGCGCCCGCCTAAATCTGACCGGCCCCAACTCCGGCTTTCCGAAGGCGCCGCGCGGCGGCGCCCACTCCCCGTGTCTCCGCGAGCCGTTCGGGACCCCTCCCGAGCCCCGCCGGCCCTCCGCCGAGGCCCGGTCCGGCCCCGAAAACGCCACCGCCCGCGCCAAGTCGCCACAACCGCCGGTCATAATCGCCCTCAGGCCGCCCGACTATGCGCCAACGCAGGATCCGGGTTTACCCGTCGCCCACGCCTGCCTTGTTAGGTTTCGTATCCCTCGGTACGCCGTCTTTCACAGACGGGCTCGGGCCTCGCTACGGGAATCTTCGCGACCGCCTCCGGTGGGTGTCCGGTTACGTTTTGACGGTTGCCGGCGGAGGCTCCTCGACTCGGAGGTCCAATCCGCCGGGAATCGAATAGGCCAAGCGAAGCCATTGAGAATGACCAACGAAACCAACAACGTCAAGAGCCTGCCCTTATTGGTCAGCTGCTCAAGCAGCCCCTCGGGTAGCAGCTAGGCCAGCTGGAAGCGCATGCTCATACGGATCCCATGACAGCGCTAACCTCACTCCCCTGACAGCGCATCCATGCTTCAACGGCTTGACGAGCGGAACCGCGATCTCCTCGTCAATGTGAACGGGAAGCTCGTCCATCGTGACGAGGCCGGCGTCAGCCCCTTCGACTCCGTGGTGCAGGGGGGAGATGCCGTCTGGGAAGGCCTGCGCCTGTACGATGGCCACATTTTCAAGCTGGAGGAACACCTCGCCCGCCTCCGGTCCTCTGCCCTGGCCCTCGCCTTCGCCGATATCCCCTCGGACGAGGAGATCGTCGGGGAGATCCGGCGCACGCTCGTCGCGAACCGCATGCGCGACGGCGTGCACATTCGACTGACGCTGACGCGGGGGGTGAAGTTCACCAGCGGCATGGATCCCCGTCTCAATCAGGCGGGTCCCACGCTGATCGTGCTCGCCGAACACAAGGCGCCGGTCTACGAGCGATCCGGTCTGCGGCTGATCACGAGTTCGCTGCGCCGCTTCGGTCCGGACACGCTGGACCCGAAGATCCATCACGCCAACCTCCTGCAGTCGATCCTGGCCAAGATCGAGGCGAACGCGGCCGGCGCCGATGATGCGCTGATGCTCGACCAGCGTGGATTCATCGCCGAGACGAACGCCACCAACCTCTTCTTCGTGCGCGGGGGTGTCGTCATGACGAGCCGGACCGTCGCCTGTCCCGAGGGGATCACCCGCGCCACGGTACTCGACCTCTGCGCGCGACACGGGATCCCGAGCCGGGTGGACGATCTCTCCCTCACGGAGGCCTACCGCGCGGACGAGGCGTTCTGCACCGGCACGATGGGAGAGCTGGCGAGCGTGACCGAGATCGACGGGCGGGTCATCGGAGACGGATCGCCGGGCCCGGCGACGAAAAGACTCAGCGAACTCTACCGCGACCTGACGGCGCACGAGGGGGCCACCCTGATCGCGGGAGAGCGGTAGGGTCCTGCGGGGCATCGTCGCGGTTCGAACGGGGATCTTGCCCGGTTGGCGAAGCCGCTCTCGCTGTCGCTGCTTCGGGCAGTGCTGCGCGGGCACCTCTAACTCTTGCTTGCGGAACCTACCTTCGCTCTTCAAGGTACGTGCAAGTGCGAGGTTGTAGTCGCGCAAGGGTGCGCTCGAACGTCAAGTTATCGTTGGCGGGTGGTTGGCGCCCGTCGTGCGTCAAGTCACGGAGAGTATGAGCATGTCGCTACAAACTTGGGCAGAGTGGCCCCGCAGGCTCGTGTCGCGGGAGCGGCGACAGGCACGGGCGGACGAGTTCTATGCCAGGATTGTTCGTGAGGAGGAAGAACTCGTCCGCAACGATCCGAGTCAGATCGTAGGGGGCGCGGACTTGGATGCCGCGCGCAAGGAGATCGTCGGTTAAGGAACCGCTTGATCTCAGCCACACCCGCCGGGCGTTGAAAGGATTGGCGACCGTCGAACCCCCAACGCGACGAGCCGATCTTGACAAGAAGATCGAGGCCCTACGCATCGAACCACGACCACACGATTCTCGATAGATAGCCGGTGTGCTCTGGTTCGGAGCGGCCGTATACCGAATCCGATCAGGGTCTTACCGTGCGCTTTACAGTATCTCGACGGAACGCGAGATCACCGTCTTCTACGTGGGACATCGGAGTAAGGTATACCGCAACCTTTGATGTCAACTCCGATGGCCGCTCCGATCCGCCGCGCTGGCCCCGAGCGTGTCGAGCAGCCCGTCGGGTACGGTGATCCTGCCCATCCCCGCCTCCGCCGACATCCCCGCGGACGAGGAGATCATCGGGGAGATCCGCCGCACGCTCATCGCGAACCGCATGCGCGACGGCGTACACATTCGCCTGACGCTGACGCGGGGCGTGAAGTTCACGAGCGGCATGGATCCCCGTCTGAATCAGGCGGGTTCCCCCCTGATCGTTCTCGCCAAGTACAAGGCGCCCGTCTACGATCGGTCGGGTCTGCGGCTGATCACGAGTTCGCTGCGCCGCTTCGGACCGGACACGCTGGACCCGAAGATCCATCACGCCAATCTCCTCCAGTCAACCCTGGCCAAGATCGAGGCGAACGCAGCCGGTGCCGATGATGCGCTGATGCTCGACCGCAACGGCTTCATCGCCGAGACGAACGCCACCAACCTCTTCTTCGTGCGCGGGGGCGTCGTGATGACGAGCCGGACGGTCGCCTGTCCCGAAGGGGATCACCCGCGCCACGGTGCTCGATCTGTGCGGGCAGCACGCGATTCCGAGCCGGGTGGACGATCTCTCCCTCACGGAGGCCCACCGCGCGGACGAGGCGTTCTGCACCGGCACGATGGGGGAACTGGTGAGCGTGACCGAAATCGACGGGCGGGTCATCGGAGACGGATCGCCGGGCCCGCTGACGAAGAGGCTCAGCGAACTCTACTCGGAGCTGACGGCGCGCGAAGGGGTTGTCCTGATCAGCGGCTGAGGGTTCGACCCGGCATCAGCCGTCGGGGTCGCGGAACCTCCGGGCCGAGCCGGCCAGATCGTCAAAATCCTCCAGGTATCGCTCCAGCGCCCGCTGAATGATCTCCTCACAGCTGCGTCCCAGCGCCAGCGCGGAGGCCTCGATCGCGTCGAATGCCACGTCGGGCAGGCGTACCTTTATCTGAACCATCCATACCCCCTCGCGGCGAGACCGGCCGCGGCTAACCCCATCCCCTCACAGGGTTGATACCGTCCCGTCCCGCGAAGCGTTCCCGTGCGAATGCCGCGTGAGGAGGCTGGCCGCCCCTACCCCAGCGTGGTCGGGGACGACGGGAACCCCGGACCTCGCTGCGGCGGGGCGGGGTATTCGACTGTCAGATAGGGCGTCTCCACGGAGGCAAAAGGAGGCATCCAATGACGTCATACATGTGGAACGTACCGGAGCCGCTGGACACGGCGGAGGTCGAGGTGACCTGCGGCGCCCGGATCATCCTGCGGCGGCACGGCAACTCCGACGGTCCCCGTCTCGTCCTCAGCCATGCCAATGGACTGGCGGCGGAACTCTACTATCCGTTCTGGAGGCTGCTGGCCTCTCGCTTCGATCTCATCCTCTACGACCTGCGCAGCCACGGCTGGAACCCCCGGTCGGAGCTGCGACATCAGAACATCGCCACCTTCGCCGCGGACCAGGAACTCGTCCGGCGCGGGGTCGAGCGCCACGTCGGCGCGAAGCCCGCCGTCGGCGTATTCCATCTGGTGTCGGCGCTGGCGGCGCTCCACCAGGAGGCCCCGGGTCAGGGTTTCGAGGCGCTCGTTCTGTTCGATCCACCCCTGTACCCGCCGAACGGGGACCCCCAGGCGGCCGAAGCCCTGTGGCGGCGCCTGCGTACCCAGGCCCGGTTCCGCCGGGATCACTTCGCGACGCGCGAGGAGTTCGCGGAGGACTTCCGCCGGCAGTGGATGTTCGAGCTGGTGGCGCCGGGAGTCCCGGAGCTGGCGAGCCGGGCACTGCTTCGTACCGCGGGGAACGGAGGCGGCGGACCGGGCGGGGGCGGATACGAACTCCGCTGCCCGCGCCTCTGGGAAGCTCACGCGCTTCAGTACGCTTTCGCCTACAGTCTGGAACCGGAGCTGTCGCGTCTCGCCTGCCCCGTGAAGGTGATCGCCGGCGACCCCACGTTCGCCTTCTCCTTCATGCCGAGCACCGACCTGGAGGGAATCGTGGGGTTCGAGTACGACTTCATCCCGAACACGACGCACTTCCTGCCGCTCGAGGAGCCGGCGGAGTGCGCCGCGACCATGGTCGCGTTCCTGGAGAAAGAGGGGTTCGCGTAGTCGTCGTCCGGTTTCGGCGAGACCTGCGGCTGCACGACAACCCGGCGCTCGCTGGCCGGGGGTCCGGTGGTCTGCGGGCTCTCCCTGTGCCCGCGTCGGGGTCCCGCGGTTGACGTCCGCTCCCGATGGTCGACTAGGCGCAGGCCCGCTCGATGCAGCGTTTCGCTCTCAGGTCAAGGTGTCGGGCCGCGGAAGACCTCTCGTCGATGCCAGGGGATCAGTGCGATCGTGGAGGAGGTTCATGGTCAGCCGCGCCATCAAGTCCTTGGCGGCGGGGGCGCTCTCGGCGATGAGCAGGGTGAGCGCCGTGACCGCCTGGGGGTTCAGCCCGTGCTCGACGTTCTCCTGCTTGAGGTAGAGCAGGAACAGCAGCGATCCGATGCGTTTGTTGCCATCGGTGAAGGGGTGGTCCTTGACGATGAAGTAGAGCAGATGTGCCGCCTTCTCCTCCCGCGAGCGGTAGAGCGACTCTCCGAACATGGTCTGCTCGATGTTGCCGAGGATGCCGGCGAGGGCGTCGCCCCGGAGGTTGCCGAACAGCGGAGACGCTTCCTGGCGTTCCATCAACTCCCGCTTGAAGCTGACGATCGCTCCAGTCGCCGTGTCGTAGTCGAGCACGCCCGTTGACGGACTCCGGCCCGGCGGCATCTGCAGCCGATCCTCGTCGTATTCCAGGAGCAGTCGCCATGTGTCGGCGTAGCGCCCGATGACGTCGAGCACCGCCCGACCCGTGTCGGTCACCAGCGCCTGGTTCTTCAGCGTCCGGCTGAGCAGATCGAGGGTTTCGCGAGCCTCGCTCAGGCCGCGCTCCGCCAGCCGCTGCTCGTTCATGGTGTAGCCGCGGATCAGGTGTTCGCGCAGGGTGTGAGTGGCCCATTGCCGAAAGCGGACACCTCGCTTGGAGTTGACGCGATAACCGACGGAGATGATGGCATCGAGGTTGTAGTGCCTCAGGTTGCGCCGCACTCGACGTTGACCCTCGGTCCGAACTACTAAGAAATCCTTAGCAGTTCCCTCCGCCTCCAACTCGCCGCTTGAGAACACGTTGCGCAGATGCATCAGCACGTTCTCCGGCGTCGTATCGAACACCTCCGCCATCTGCCGCTGGGTCAGCCAGACGGTTTCGCGGTCGAGGCGGACATCCACTCGCACATCGCCGTCGGACGTCTCGTAAACGAGGACCTCGCCCCCAGGGAGCTCTGCGGACACCGTATCACCCATCGCATTGCTCTCCGAGTGCTCGATGGTGGCTCCACCCATCCGGCTCTCTCTTCCTATCCCGTGTCAGCCCACAAGCGTCCGATCCAGCCGGTCGAGCGCTTCGCGGACGTCCCGCAGGGCGGCTTCGGCCAGATCACGGTTGTAGGCGGCGTTGGCCGCGCGCTCGCCAGCCGACGGGGTCGGAAACGGTTCCGGAAGACAGGTGTCGGGTCGATCACCCCCCTCCCGCACCATCGGTGGCTCGGCCCGGGGCCCGACGATCGTGAAGGGCACGTGCCGATGTCCGCGCTTCATGCGGTAGACGGCGAAATGCCGGCGGTCCAGCGTGAACACCCGATCGATCCCGGAACGCTCGGCCACGGCGACGAGCGAGGCGTCTGCGAAGTCCATCGGCGCGTCCGCGTACTGGACCATGAGTTCAAAGCAGCGGCCAAGGTCAAGATTGTCCAGAGCGACCACGCGTAGATGGCCATCGAGTACGAAGTCCATGAGACCGGCCCTTGGCCTCGGCGGCCGCAGGAGGTGAAACGACTCGGTGAGCACCGCGATCGTCGTCACCGTCTTCCCGCCGAGCGTCTCCATGGTACGAACACACCCGGCGTGGTCCGATTGCCGAGGATCGAATGTGGCTACGAGAGGCCCCGTGTCCACCAGAATCACAGGGCGTGCTTCTTCCGGATCGCCTCCACTACGGCTTCCTTGTACGGTCGCGGCGGTAGAGCGGCGAGCTCGTCGTCGCGGCGCGACGTAGCGCGCCGCAATGCTTCACCGAAGGTCTCGCCCGTCCTGCGCCCCAGGCGGAATCCGTTCACGGTCGTGTCGTAAGACCGGAGCCCTCGTCTCAACACCTCTGAGATCGAGCAGCCCGTCTTCTGCCGAAGATCTTCGAGGATTGCCTCTTCTTCCTCATCCAGCCGTACCGTTCGCAAACTCATGGGAGTCTTAATCCTTCCTGTTTCGGGTCTCCGCGTATTTTAGTTGTAATACACGGTTATCGCAAACGGGATTGCTTCGGCGGCGAGCAACGATCGTCGCGCGGGCCTTGTTTCTTAGAGAGACATGTGACTTGTAGGTTGGAGTCGCCGGGGCCGGGATCGGGGCCGACGCCCGTCGCCACCCGACTCCGACGACACGGGAAGGCAGACACCGGAGAGACCGCACAGGAGGGGAAGGGCCAGCCAGCGCGTGTTCGAGTTTCTCTTCAAGTACCGTCCCGTCGTCTTCGAGCGCGGCGATCTCTCGCTGGCCGTGCCGTGGTGGGGCGTGATCCTCGTCTTCCTCGGCCTCGGCGCCGTCGTGTGGTTCGCCCTCCAGTACCGCCGCATCGGACCCACGATCGAGGCGCGGGATCGCTGGGTGCTCATGGCGCTGCGCGCCGCCGCCCTCGGGGTCCTCGCCTTCCTCCTGCTGCGGCCGGTGCTCCTCGTCTCAACGGTCGTCCCGCGGCGGAACTTCGTCGCGGTGCTCCTGGACGACTCGCGCAGCATGCGGGTGGCCGATGAGGACGGCGAAACGCGGGCGCAGCGGGTGCTCGACCTCTTCGGCGGCACGGATGACGGCGGTACGGATGGCGGCGGCATGGATGCCGCAGCGACGGATCCACTGGCGTCCAACCCCGGAGTGGAGGGCTCCTCCGCCATGGACCCCGCCGAGGAGCCGGAGCCCCTGACGCAGGGCGGCGAGGGTGGCCTCCGCGCGGCGCTTGAGGAGCGCTTCCGGCTGCGGATGTACGGGTTCGATTCCGACGCGGACCGCATCGACGGGGCGGGGGAGTTGGCCTTCGCCGGCCCTCGCACGAACCTCGCCGCGGCACTCACCCGGGTGCAGCAGGAGATGGCGGGACTGCCGCTCTCCGGGGTCGTGGTCGTGTCGGACGGGGCGGACAACGACGACGAGGCGACACCCCCGCTCTCCGAGGCGCTCTTGGAGGCGCGCGCGGCGGGGATCCCGGTGTACACGATCGGAGTCGGCTCGGAGCGCATCGTCCCGGACATCGAGGTGCGGCGGGTGGAGGTGCCGCGCGAGGCGCTGGAGGGGACGACGATCGTGGCCGACGTCATCATCTCCCGCGCGGGACTCGCCGGGCGCACGGTGCGTCTCGATGTGGAGGACGAGGGCCGGATCGTGGGCACGCACGACCTCACCCTCGGTCCGGACGGGGAGGAACCGGTCCAGGTCCAGTTCACGCTGGAGGAGTCGGGCCCCCGCGCCATCCGCTTCTCGGTGGACCCGGTGGAGGGGGAGGCGCTCACCGGAAACAACGAGCGGCAGATCCTGGTCGAGGTCGGGGACACGCGCCGGAAGATCCTCTACTTCGAGGGCTCCCCGCGCCCCGAGAACAAGTTCGTGCGCCGCGCCGTGGCCGATGACGAGAACATCCAGGTCGTGACGCTGCTGCGGACGGCGGATGAGAAGTACCTGCGCCTCGATGTGGACGGCCCCGGAGAACTCGCGGGCGGGTTCCCGGACACGCGCGAGGAGTTGTACGAGTACGACGGGCTCATCCTCGGGAGCGTGGAGGCGAGCTTCTTCACGCACGACCAGTTGCAGATGATGGCGGATTTCGTGGGACAGCGCGGGGGCGGACTCCTCGTGCTGGGAGGGCGGCGCGCGCTGGGCGAGGGCGGCTACGCGGGGACGGCGCTGGCGGACGCGCTCCCCGTCGTGCTGCCGGGGGCGGGGGAGCCCGATGTGCTCGAGGTGTCGGCCGAACTCACCCCGGCGGGGCGGCGTCACGCGGCGATGCGGATCGCGGAGACGGCGGAAGCGTCGGCGGCGCGCTGGCCGGAACTCCCGCCGCTCACCTCGGTGAACCGGGTGTTCGAGACGAAACCGGGGGCGGTGCCGCTTCTGAACGGGGTTCCGGTCGAGGGGGAGCCGCGGGTGCTGCTCGCGCACCAGAGGTACGGGCGCGGGACGTCGATCGCGTTCACGGCCCAGGACTCCTGGCTGTGGCAGATGCACGCGGACATCCCGCTGGAGGATGAGACCCACGAGACGCTGTGGCGGCAGTTGCTGCGCTGGCTCGTGCACGACACGCCGGGTCGCGCCCGCCTCGATCTGGGGGACGACGTGGCGCCCGTGTCGGAGCCGCTGCGGATCCGGGCCGAGGTGGAGGACGAACGGTACCTGCGCGTGAACGGTGCGGATGTCGTGGCCACGGTGACGGGACCCAGCGGGATGCCGACGGAGGTGCGCCTCGACTGGACGGTGGAGCGGGACGGCGAATACGAGGGCCGCTTCGTACCCGAGGAGCCGGGACTGCACCGGGTGAGCGTCCGCGCCGCGCCCCGCGGGACGGCCCTGACCGAGGACGAGGTCGTCGAGGGTGAGGGCTTCTTCCAGGCGGGAACGCCGCAGATCGAGCAGTTCGGCGCCGGGCGGCGGACCGAACTCCTGCGGCGGATCGCGGACGAGACGGGCGGGCGCTACTACACGGCGGAGGACGCGGATCTGCTGGCGGAGGAGATCCGTTACACGGAGAGCGGCGACACGGTGTACGAGGAGCGGTCGCTGTGGGACATGCCGATCCTCTTCCTCCTCCTCGCCGGGCTGCTGGGGGGCGAGTGGGCCTACCGGCGCTGGAAGGACCTCGCGTGAGCCGGGCGGGCTTCGGCGCCGCGGCGCTCGGTGCGGCCTTCGCCCTCGCGGGCGTCCCGTCGGTCGCCCTCGCGCAGAGGGCTGCGGCCCCGCCTCGGGCGCAGGTCCTCATCGTGAGCGGGCTCGGTGGCGCCCCGGAGTACAGCCAGCTCTTCCGGGAGCAGGCCGAGCGGCTGATCGAGGCCCTCCGCGAGCGCTTCGGCGTGGCGGAGGAGTCCATCGTGTGGCTCGCGGAGGACGCGGCGATCTCGCCGCGCGCGTCGGGCCGGGCGACGCTGGAGGCCGTGGAGCGCGAGGTGCTCGCGATGGCCACCCGGGCCGGGCCGGCCGACCCGGCCCTCATCCTATTCTTCGGCCACGGGAGCGGAAGCGGCCAGGAGTCGCGCCTCAACCTGCCCGGTCCCGACCTCTCGGGCGAAACGCTCTCCGTGTGGCTGAGCGCCTTCACCACGCAGACGGTGGCGGTCGTGAACGCGGCGAGTGCGAGCGGCGGCTTCGTGCCGGCCGTGGCCGGGGACCGGCGCATCGTGGTGACGGCGACCCGCTCCCCGCGCGAGCGCGATCACTCGCACTTCGGCGGCTTCTTCGTCGACGCCTTCGCGCTCGACGACGCCGATGTCGACAAGGATGAACGCGTCTCGCTGCTCGAGGCGTTCAGCTACGCGACGGGGGAGGTGCAGCGCCGGTACGAGAGCGAGAACGAGATGCTGACCGAGCACGCCCTGCTCGACGACGACGGCGATGGCGAGGGAGCGCTGGAGCCGACGGTGGAGGGGCCGGACGGGGCCCTTGCGAACCGGTTTTTCCTCGCCGCCGCCCCGGCGGCCGTGGCGCAGGCCGCCGCCGATGATCCGGAACTGGCGGCCCTCCTGGCCGACAAACAGCGGGTCGAGGATGGGATCGCCGCTCTGCGCGGGCGACGCGCCGAGTTGAGCGAGGACGAATACGACGACCGGCTCGAGGCGCTGCTCGTCGAACTCGCGGGCATCAACCGGGCCCTCCGGGACCGGGGAGGTGCCCGGTGAGGCGAAGCCGCCGCGGCGCGCGAACCCGCCGACCGGGGCCGCGAGGCTCGCTGGCGGCGCTCATCATCGCGCTCGCCGTTCCGCTCCCGGCCTGGGCCCAGGAACGCGGCAGCGGGCCTCCGGCCGACGATCCGCTCGCCGCCGCCGTCGAAGCGCTGCAGACCGGCGAATACCGGCAAGCCGTCGCGGGTTTCCGCGACCTGGCGCGCTCCGGGCGCGAGTTCCCGGCCTCCGCGCGCGGGTGGGCGCGGGCGCTCGCCGCCACGGGCGAATACGAGTCCGCGCTCGAAGCCCTCGACCGGGCCGCCGGGCGTGCCCCCGACGGCGCCGACCCCGAGACGGAACTCGCGCACGCCCGGGGCGTCCTCCTGCGGGGGCTCGGCCGCCTCGACGAGGCGGAGGCGAACTTCCGCCGCGCGATCGAGAGCCGGGCCGGCGACGCCCAACTCGCGCGGCTCGACCTCGGCCGCCTCCTCTTCGAACAGGGCGCGCGCGAGGAAGCACTCGCCCTCTTCGACGGCTTCATCGACTTCTACAACACGGCCGACCCCCGCCGGCTCGACGCGGAGCACCTGCGCGCCGTCGCCGCCGCCGTGACCTATCTCGGGGTCCGCGACCCCGACCTCTTCCACGACGCGGTGCGGGCCTACGAAGAGGCGATCGAGGTCGACCCCGGCGACCCCGAGGCGCGCATCGACCTCGGGCTCCTCTTCCTCGACAAGTACGACAGCTTCGAGGCCGGGCCGCTGATCGACGAGGCGCTGGCCCGGAACCCCGTCCACCCCCGCGCCCTCCTCGCCAAGGCGCGGCGCGCGAAGTTCGACGGTTCCTCGGAGGCCCTCGAACTCGCGGAACAGAGTCTCGAGACGAACCCCGGCTTCACCGAGGCGAGGGTCTTTCTCGCGCGTCTCTATCTCGAACTCGAGGACGTGGAGACGGCCGAGGAGGAGGCTCGGCGCGCGCTCGAGACGAACCCGGTGTCCCTCGCCGCGTGGACCGAGATCGCGGCGGCCGCCCACCTGCGGGGGGACGCGGCCGCCTTCGCCGAGGCGCGCGACCGCGTATTCGGGTTGGACCCGAGGCACGCCGACCTCTACGTCGCGCTGGCGCAGGTCGCCTACCGCACGCACCGCTACGGCGACGCCGTCGGGTTCGCGCGCCAGGCCGTGTCCCTCGATCCCCTCTCCTGGGCCGGCCGGGCCGAACTCGGTCTCAACCAGCTCCGCGTCGGGGAGATCGACGAAGGGCGCGCCACGCTCGAGGCGACGTTCGAGGGCGACCCGTTCAACGTGTGGGTCTTCAACACGCTCGACCTGCTCGAGGCACTCGCCGGCTTCGAGACGGCGACGAGCCCGCGCTTCTCCTTCTCGTTCCACCCGCGGGAGGCCGGAGCTCTCTCGATCTACGCCACCGCCCTCGCCGAGAAGGCGTTCGACGCCATGCGGGCGCGCTACGGGTTCGCGCCGCCCACGCCCATCTTGGTCGAGGTCTACGACCGGCACGCGGACTTCTCCGTGCGGACGGTGGGACTCGCCGGCATCGGGGCGCTGGGCGTGAGCTTCGGTTCCGTCCTCGCCATGGATTCGCCGAGCGCGCGTCCCGGGAGCGACTTCAACTGGGGCTCGACGCTGTGGCACGAGATCTCGCACGCGTTCACGCTCGGATATACCGAACACCGCGTGCCGCGCTGGCTCTCGGAGGGGCTGGCGGTGCTCGACGAACGGCACGCGCGCGAGGGCTGGGGTTCGGATCCCGACCCCGGCTTCCTGGCCGCCTTCGCGGAGGAACGGCTGCCCTCGCTGGAGCGCTTCAACTACGGGTTCGTGCGGCCCGCCTACCCGGGGCAGGTGCAGCACGCCTACTACATGGCCTCCCTCCTGTGCGAGATGCTGGAGACATCGCGCGGCTTCGAGGCGATCCTCGCCATGCTCGACGGCTACCGGGACGGCCTCGAGACGACCGAAGTCGTGGAACGGGCGCTCGGCACGACGCTGGCCGACCTCGACCGCGAACTGAAGGACTACATCGAGACGCGCTTCGGCCGGACGCTCGCGGCGCTCGGCGGTGCCGCCCCGGGGGAGCCACACGCGCGGACGCCGGGGCCGGAGCCGGGGCCGGACCCGGAGCCGGGGCCGGAGCCGGAGTCGTTCGCCGGGCAGATGATCGCGGCCGCGGAGGCCCATCGCGACGGCCGCACCGAGGCGGCGATCGAGGCGCTGAGCCGCGCCCGCGAGATGTTCCCGGAATACGCCGGCCCGGACGCCCCGACCCTGCTCCTGGGCCGCATCCACCGCGAGGCGGGGGACGCCGCGCGCGCCGCGGAGGCGTATCGCGCCTACACCGCCCTCAACGAGAACCACCTCGACGCGCACCTCGAACTCGCGGATGTGGAGGAGGAACTCGGGGACGAGGCCGCGGCCCGCGAGGCGCTCGAGCGCGCGATCTGGATCGACCCCTTCCACCTCGACATTCACACGCGGCTCGCCGCGAGCTACGAGGCGGCGGAGCGCTGGACGGAGGCGGCGCGCGAACGCCGGGCGCTCCTCGCGCTGGCGCCGGCGGATCTCGCGGAGGCCCACTACCGGGTGGCGCTCGCCCTCCACCGCGGCGGCGACGCGGCCGGGGCGCGCCGCGCCGTCCTCGACGCCCTCGAGATCGCGCCCAACTTCGAGGTGGCGCTCGACCTCCTGCTCGAGATCCGCGGCGACCCCGGGGGGACCCGGTGAGCGCGCGGACGCGGGGACTCGCGGCCGCGGCGCTGGCCGCCCTGCTCACGCTGGGCGCCTTCGCCGACCTCGAGGGGCAGCGTCGGCGCGGCCGCGGCCGCGGTGGCGGCGGCGGCTTCGGGAACGACCTCGCCGCCTACCAGGAGTACAACACGCCCTACACGGGCGAGTTCACCTTCGTGCGTCTCTATTACCGCACGGGGGGCTGGGGCTGGAACCCTGGCTGGTCGCACGACTGGCCGGTGGCCGAGCGCAACTTCGGCGAGATCGTGGACGCTCTCACGACCATCAACCCGCGCCTGGGCGGCGGCAACGTCCTCGCCATGGACGACCCCGATCTGTTCAAGTTCCCGGTCGCGTACCTCTCGGAGCCCGGCGACTGGAGCATGACCGAGGCCGAGGCCGACAACCTGAGCAACTATCTGCGCAAGGGCGGGTTCCTCATCATCGACGACATGGGCGGCTATCGGGATCTGCAGTGGACGGATCGGATGCTCGAGGTCCTGCTCCCGGGGCACGAACTCGTGCAGCTGGACGTGAGCCACCCGATCTTCGACTCGTTCTTCCACCTCGAGCAGAGCAACATCGAGATGCCACACCCCTACTGGGGCGGAACGGCGAGCTACTGGGGGGTCCTCGAGGACAATGATCCCGAGGGCCGGCTCATGGTCATCGTCAATCACGACAACGACATTGGCGACTACATGGAGTGGTCGGACCGGGGGTTCGTCCCCATCGCGCTCTCAAACGAAGCGTACAAGCTGGGCGTCAACTATGTGGTCTACGCCCTCACACACTAACAGACGGGCTGACCAACCCCGACCCCGCCTCGCGCGGTGGTGACGGAAGGAGCCGGCATGGAAGCCGATCCCCGCTGGATCGAAGACCCGAACGAGGCTCCGGGCCAGACGCCGGACAGCGCGCCGGAGACGGCCCCGGACGATGGCGAGATGGCCGACCGCCTGCAGCGGAGCGCCGAGGCCGTCCGCCAGGAGCTGAAGAAGGTCATCATCGGGCAGGACGACGTCGTCGAGCAGGTCCTGATCGCGCTCTTCGCCGGGGGCAACAGCCTGATCGTGGGCGTCCCGGGACTCGCGAAGACGCTCCTCATCCAGACGCTCTCCGACGTGCTGCACCTGAGCTTCAACCGGATCCAGTTCACGCCCGACCTCATGCCGTCGGACATCACCGGGACCGACATCATCCAGGAGGACCCGGAGACCGGCCGACGGCACCTCGTGTTCATGAAGGGGCCGCTGTTCGCGCACATCGTCCTGGCCGATGAGATCAACCGCACGCCGCCCAAGACGCAGTCCGCCCTCCTCGAGGCGATGGAGGAGAAGCAGGTGACGATCCAGGGGCGGAGGTACGACCTCCCGTCCCCCTTCTTCGTCCTCGCCACGCAGAACCCGATCGAACTGGAGGGGACCTACCCCCTGCCCGAAGCCCAGCTCGACCGCTTCATGTTCCAGATCAACATCGACTACCTGCCCGAGGATGAGGAGCTGGAGGTGATCCAGCGCACGACGACGGTCGCGGGCGAACCGCCCCGGCCGGTGCTGTCGGCCGAGGAGATCGCGGCCTTTCAGCACCTCGTGCGGAAGGTGCCGATCTCGGAGCCGGTGGCGCGCTACGCGGTACAGCTGGCGCGGCGGACCCGGCCCGGCCGCGACGATGCCCCCGACTACGTGAAGCAGTACGTGGCCTACGGGGGGAGCGTGCGCGCCGCCCAGTACCTGGTGCTCGGCGGGAAGGCGCGGGCGCTGCTGCGCGGGGAGGTGAACGTCTCGTTCGACGACGTGCGCGCCCTCTGCGCCCCGGTGTTCCGCCACCGGGTGCTGACGAACTTTCACGCGGAGTCCGAACGCGTCTCCACGGACGACCTCGTCGAACGCCTCCTCGACGACTTGACGCCGCCGAAGTCGGGGATGTGAACTAGCCGTGCGCGCGCGGATCACCTCGAGGACGGTTCCGGGGACGCAGTTCCTCGATCCGACGGTATTGACGCGGATCGGGAACCTCGAACTCGTGGCGCGCTACGTGGTCGAGGGCTTCATCGCCGGGGCGCACGGATCGCCCTTCCTGGGGCGGTCGCTCGACTTCGCGGCGCACCGGCAGTACCTGCCCGGCGACGATATCCGCAAGATCGACTGGAAGGTCTACGGGCGCACCGACCGCCACTACATCAAGGAATACGAGGCCGAGACCAACGCGAACGTCTTCTTCGCGATCGACGCCTCCCGGTCCATGGACTACGGCTCGCAGGGGATCACGAAGCTCGACTACGCGCGCTACCTGGCGGCCTGTCTGGTCTACCTCTCCGCGAGCCAGCGGGATCGGGTGGGCACCGCCGTGTTCGACGACAAGCTGCTCGAGTACATCCCCCCCTCCGTCCGACACCGGCGTCTGATCCTCGCCGCGCTCGACCGCATCAGCGCGGAGACGGCGGGCGACCTGACGCGGCCGCTCATCCAGGTGGCCGAGAGCCTCACCCGGAAGGGGATCGTCGTCCTCCTCTCCGATCTCTACGCGGAGCCGAAGACCGTGCTCGACTCGGTGGGGGCGCTCCGGAGCAAGGGGCAGGACGTGATCGTGTTCCAGATCCTGGATCCGGCCGAGGTCGACTTCCCGTTCGAGGCCGCGAGGTCGTTCGAGGACCTGGAGACGGGCGAGCGGATCCCGGTGATGCCGGATGACATGCGGACGGAGTACCTCTCGCTGGTCGAGGGGCACGTGGGCGAGCTATCGAAGCTGATGATCGAGCGGGGGATCGACCACGAACTCGCGGTGACGTCGGTGCCGCTCGACGCGGTGCTCTTCCGCTACCTCTCGCACCGGGCGCGGCGCCTCAAGGGGAAGGAACGATGAGTCTCCTGACGCCGTGGTTCCTCGCCGGACTCGGGCTGCTTTCCGTGCCGATCATCATCCATTTGACGCACCGGCAGCGGAGCCGGGTGACGGTGTTCCCCTCGCTCATGTTCCTGCGCAAGCTGCCGTTCAAGTCGATGAACCGGCGCAGGATCCGCCACCCGCTGCTGTTCGCGCTGCGCTGCGCCGCGATCGTCCTGCTCGCGCTCGCGTTCGCGCGGCCCTTCCTCGACACCACGGAGGGAGTGGAGGGGGGATCGGCGCGCGACGTGGTGCTCCTCCTCGATGTGTCGGCGAGCCTGGGCTTCGGGGACCGCTGGGAGGCCGCGCTCGACTCCGCCCGCGCCGTCCTTGACGGGCTGGGGGAAGGGGACCGGGTCGCGGTGGCGAGCTTCAACGAGCAGGCGCGGGAGCGGCTCTCGCTGACGCTCGACCTGGAGGCGGCCCGAACGGTGCTCGAGGGGCTGTCGCCGACGCATCTGGGAACGCGGCTCGAGGCGGGACTCCAGCTCGCGGGGCGCATCCTCGCCGAGCCCGAGGGGCGGGTGCGGGAGGTCGCGCTCATCTCCGACTTCCAGCGCACGGGATGGGAGGACGGCGACCGGGTGCGGCTCCCGGACGGAGTCTCGCTGCGAGCGGCGAGCGTGGCGGGCGAGGCGGAGGATGACGCGGCGGCGAACGTGGCGCTGGCGGAAGCGGCGCTGCGGACGGCGGATGGAGGGCGCGTCCGACTCGTGGCCCGGCTCGCCAACATGGGCGAGACGCCGGTGGACGCGCTCCCGGTGTCGCTCGAGGTCGGGGGGCGGACGGTGGCCACGAGGCCGGTGGACATGCCGCCGCGCGGGACCGGGACGGTCGTGTTCGAGGACCTCGCGCTCCCCGAGGGGCGGAGCCGCGCGCGCCTCACGATCCCCGGCGACGGCCTGGAGATCGACGACGTGTTCCGCTTCGTGGCGGCGTCGGAGACGGGACTCCGAACGCTCATCCTGGGGACCAGCCGCGGAGCGGAGGACCCGAGCCTCTTCCTCGAGCGCGCCCTGGGGATCGGGGAGGCGCCGCGCATCGAGGCTTCGCGGGCGCCCGCCAGCGGCATCGACGCCGCGGGGCTGTCGTCGATCGACTTCGTGGTCCTCAACGACGGCGATCTCGCCGACGCGGGGCGGGCCGGCCGGCTCCGGGACTGGGTGAGCGCGGGCGGCGGCCTGCTGATCGTGCTCGGGCCGGGCGCGCGGATGGGCCGCTGGTCCGCCGCCGGACAGGGCCTGCTCGGCGCCGAGCCCGGGCCGCTCGTCGACGTCGGCGAGGGCCGCCGGCTCTCGTGGCTCGACTACGACCACCCCGTGTTCGAACTGTTCTCGACCCCCCGCAGCGGGGACTTCGCGGGCGCGCGCTTCGTTCGCTTCTGGCGGGTCGAGCCCGCCGAGGGGACGGCGGTGCTGGCCCGCTTCGACAGCGGCGAACCGGCGCTGCTCGAACACGTCGTGGGCGAGGGGCGGGTCCTGGTGTGGACTTCGACCCTCGACCGCTTCTGGAACGACCTCGCGCTCCAGCCCGTCTTCCTCCCCTTCGTGCATCGGCTCGCGCTGCACGCGACGGGATACCGGGAGCCGGAACGCTGGATCGCGGCCGGGGGCGTGCTCGAACTGGGGTCGCTGGTCGGGGCCGGGGACGAGGGCTTCGCCGACGGAGAGGGCGAGTGGGTGCTCGTCGATCCGACCGGGGATCGGCATCAGCTGGAAATCGCGGAAGGTCCGACGTGGATCGGTTTTCCGGAGACGGGTTTCTATCAGGTCGAGGCGAGGGACGACGCGGCGCGAGCCGTGACCGTGGCGGTCAACCCACGGATTGCCGAATCTGATCTGGCGCCGGTCGCGACGGAGCGCGTGGTCGAGGCCGTTGCGGGCACAGCGCCGACGGGGGCGACGGGAGAGGGCGGGGCGACGGTCGACGGGGAAGAGGTCCCTAGGCGCGCCGAACTCTGGTGGCTGCTCCTGCTGCTCGCCGCGCTGGTGCTCGGCGTGGAGAGCGTACTGGCGAACCTGTGGACGCGGCGGCGTCCGGCATCGGCGCTGACGGGGGCGTAGCGGAGCCTGGACATCGTCCCCGCGCGAGGGGGCCGAGGTCGTCAAGGAGGATGACGATGCAGGGATGGGCGAGGACGAGAAACTCCGAGCGGCAGCTGCTCGATGTCGTGGCCGACGTGAGGCGGCGCTGGCGCGCGCGCCAGCTCATCCAGGGCGTCGCGCTGACGCTCGGCGTCGGCTTCGCCGTCTTCTTCGCCGCGACCTGGGGCATCGACCGGCTCCGTTTCGAGGACACGGCGGTTCTTGTGTTTCGCCTCGTCCTGTGGGCGGTCGCGATCGGTCTCCTCGGGTGGTTCGTGGTGCGGCCGCTCTTCCGCCGCGTCTCGGACGCGCAGGTCGCGCTCTACCTCGAGGAACACGAGCCGTCGCTCAAGGCGGCGTTCCTCGCGGCCGTCGAGCGGGCCGGATCGCCCGAAGGCCGCTCCGGCCTCGACGCCCGTCTGCTGGAGGTCGCCGTGGAGCGCGCCCGGCGCATCGAGCGCGGCCGCCGCGTGGAGCGCGCCGGGCTGCGGCGCTCGACCGCCTGGTTCGCGGGCGTCGCCACCGCCGTGCTGGTCGTCGCCCTCTTCGGACCCGCCTTCCAGGGGACGGCGGGTTCGCTCCTCCTCAGTCCGTGGCAGACCGCGGACGCGGCCAACCCCTACGCGATCACCGTGGAGCCGGGCGACGCGCTCATCGCGCGCGGCTCCGACCAGTTGGTGCGCGCCTTCCCCCAGGGCTTCGAGACGGACGAAGTCGAGGTCGCCGTGCGCCGCGGCGAGTCCGAGGTGTGGGAGCGCTACTTCATGACGCCGGGCGAGGACGGCGCCTCGTTCGAGATCCTCCTCTTCGACCTCGATGAGCCGGCCGACTACACCGTGTCCTCGGAGGGTGTGCGCTCGCCGGTGTTCAGGATCGAGGTGGCCGACCTCCCCTACGTGGACCGGATCGACCTCGAGTACCGCTTCCCCGCCTACACCGGACTCAGCCCGCGGACGGTCGAGGACGGCGGGGACATCGCGGTGCTCCGGGGGACCGAGGTCCGGCTCCGGGTGACGCCGACGCTGGCCACCGAGGGAGCGCGGCTCGCCTTCGACGACCAGGAAGAGGGCGAGGGCCCGGCGCTCGAACTCGTGGATGGGGCGTTCGAGACGAGCTTCACCGTCAGCGAGGAGACCTTCTACCGGGTCGAATTCATGGGTCCGGGCGGGCGCTTCGTCGTCGGTTCCCCCGACTATCTCGTCGAGCCGCTGGATGACCAGCCGCCGGGGATCCGGATCGCCGAACCCGGACGGGACACGCGCCTGTCGCCGATCGAGGAACTGTACGTCGAGGTCGAGGCGGAGGACGACTTCGGGCTCGGGCGGGTCGAACTCCTCTATTCCGTGAACGGAGGCGAGGAGGCGTCGCGGGTCCTGCACGGGACGACGCGCGGCGGGACGACGCAGGTCTCCGGCGGACACACGTTCTTCCTCGAGGAACTGGACCTTGAGCCGGGGGATGTCCTCTCCTACTACGCGCGCGCCACGGATCTCCGGGCCGGCGGCGGCGCCGGAGTCGGCTCCGGCCGTCGAGGGGAGGAGAGTTCGGACATCTACTTCGTCGAGATCCGCCCCTTCGACCTGGACTACAGCCAGGCGGAGCAGGGAGGCGGCGGAGGCGGCGGCGGCGGCGCCGGCATGCAGGGCGAGTTGTCCGAACAGCAGAAGCAGATCGCCGCCGCGACCTTCCGCCTCATGCGCGACGAGGACGAGTTCGACGAGGCCGAGATGTCGGAGAACCTCGCCACGCTCACACTCCTTCAGGGCCGCCTGCGGCAGCAGGTCGAGGAACTCATCGTGCAGATGCAGCAGCGGGGTGTGGCGGGGGATCCGTCGTTCGAGATCGTGTTCCGCGAACTCCCCCTCGCGCCCGTCGAGATGCGGGAGGCCGAGACGAGGCTGGGGGAGCGTCGACTCCGGGATGCGCTCCCGCCCGAACAGCGGTCGCTGCAGCACCTGCAGCGGGCCGAGGCCGCCTTCCGCGAGGTCCAGGTGCAGCAGGGCGGCGGAGGCGGCGGAGGCGGCGGCATGGCCGCGGCCGAGGAACTCGCCGACCTGTTCGAGCTGGAACTCGACCGGCTCCGGAACCAGTACGAGACGGTCCAGCGGGGCCAGCGGCAGCAGCAGGACCAGGAGGTGGACGAGGCGCTCCAGAAGCTGGAGGAACTCGCCCGGCGCCAGCAGCAGATGAACGAACGCGCGGCGGCACAGCCCCGCGGAGCGGCGGGCGGAGGCCAGGGCCAGCAGCAGCAGATGATTCAGGAGACGGAGGAGCTGGCCCGGCAACTCCAGCGTCTGGCTCGCGAAGATGACCGGGCCGACCTCGAGGAGTCGGCACGCCGGCTTCAGCAGGCCGCGGACGAGATGCGGCGGGCGCAGGCGCAGGGGCGCCAGGGACAGGGGCAGGCGGAGTCGTCGAACGCGCTCGACCGTCTGCGCGAGGCGCGACGGTTGCTGGAGAACCGCCAGGTTGCCGCCGTGGGGCAGGAGGTCGAGGACGCCGCGCGGCGCGCCGCGCGCATCGTCGAGCGCCAGCGCGAACTCCAGAGCGACGTGAATGAGGATCCGACGACGCGGGACCCCGACCGTATCGCCGGGCTGCGCGAGCGGAAGGCCGACCTCGCCCAGGAGGTGGACCAGCTCGAGCAGGATCTCGACCGGCTGGCCCGCGAGGCCCGGCAGGAACAGCCGGAAGCGTCGCGCCGCCTCGGGGAAGCGGCGGCGGAGATCCGCGAGAGTCGGCTGCGGGACAAGCTGCAGTTCTCGCGAGGGGTCCTCGGCACGCAGTCCGAGGACTACGTGCGGAACTTCGAGGAGCAGATCACGCGCGACGCGGAGAACATGCGCACCCGGGTCGCGGTCGCGCGCGACGCGCTGAGCGAATCGGACCCGCGCCGCCTCGGGCGGCAACTCGACGAGACCCGCGACCTGGTCCGGGGCCTGGAGTCACTGCAGGAGCGCCTGCAGCAGCGCGCCGAGGGCGAGTCAGCCGAGGGCGGCGAACAGGGGCAGGGCGACCAGCAAGGCCAGCAGGGCCAGGAAGGCGAGGGCCAGCAGGGTGGCCAGGGCCAAGGCCAGCAGGGCCAGCAGGGCGAGGGCCAGCAGGGCCAGCAGGGCGGCGCAGGCCAAGCCGGCGAACTCGGCCCCCGCGGCGGCCAGGGGTTCGCACCCGGACGGGGTGGCGGCGGAGGCGGCGGCCCGAGGCTCTCGCCGGAAGATATCCGGCAATTCCAGCGGGAATTCCGCCAGAGGCGCGAAGATGCGGGCCGTCTGCGCGATGACCTGCGCCGGGAAGGCGTCGATGTCGGCGACCTCGATCAGGCGATCGCGGGCCTCGACCGACTCCGGACCATGGGCGATTTCGACGATCCCGAGGAAATCGCCCGGCTGCAGACCGATGTGCTGAGGGGGCTGAAGGACTTCGAGTTCGCCCTGCGCCGCAACCTCGGAGAACAGATCGAGCGCTTCTTCCTCTCGGGGTCGGACGACGTCCCCGACGAGTATCGCGAACTCGTGGAGGCCTACTACCGGGCGCTGTCCGAGGACCGCCCGCCGCGCTGACCGGGGCTGACGAGAGCCCGACTTCGGCCTACAGGAAGGAGACCCGATCCAGGTGCCCGACCTCGGCGACCCTCGCCTCTACCTGTTCTCCGCCCTCGCGATCCTCACCGCGGGCCTGCTCGTCTCCTGGGGGCGCGCCGCGCTCGCCGCCACGCGCGCCGGACGCGAGGGGGACGGCTGGCGCGGATGGCCTCGTCTGTTCGAACTCGCCGTCGGCTTCGTGACGAACTTCTTCGACACTCTCGGCATCGGTTCGTTCGCCCCCACCACATCCCTCTTCAAGCTGAAGAAGGTGGTGCCGGACGAGGAGATCCCCGGGACCATGATGATCGGCCACACGCCCCCGGTCGTCATCCAGGCTTTCATCTTCATCGCGATCATCACCGTGGAATCGCTCACGCTCTTCGTCCTCGTCGCGGCCGCGGTGCTCGGCGCGTGGCTGGGGGCGGGGGTCGTCGCGCGCCTGCCCCGCCACCGGATCCAGATCGGGATGGGGATCGCGCTCCTCATCGCCGCCGCGACATTCGTCATGTCCATCTTCGAGATCACGGCCGTGGGTGGGGACGCAGCGGGACTCTCGGGCGCACAACTCGCGCTCGCCGCCGGCTGCCTGTTCGTTCTCGGGGCTCTGATGACGATCGGCATCGGGATTTACGCCCCGACCATGATCGTGGTCAGCCTCATGGGACTGAACCCGGCCGTCGCCTTCCCGATCATGATGGGTGCCGCCGCCTTCCTCATGCCGGTGGCCGGCGTCCGTTTCCTGAAGGCGGGGCGCTACGGGCTCCGCGCGGCGCTGGGGCTGGCGATCGGAGGCATGCCGGCCGTCCTCCTGGCCGCGTTCAGCGTCCGCTCGCTCCCCCTGAACACGATGCGATGGCTTGTCGTGGCGGTCGTCCTCTACGCGGCGATCCTCATGCTGCGCTCCGCCGCGCAGGAACGCCGGTCGTTGACTTCTGGTTGATGGCGCGGTTGAGACTGGCAGGTGGAGCCGGTTGGCGGTGGGATCGTACATTGGGGCGATTGATATCGCCATCGGAGCTTCGGTAAACCCACCCGACTCTGGGCGCTGAAGCACAGGAGGGCCCAGGAAAGTGACGCACGTGGACAAACTGGAAGGAATCGTCAGAGACGTTCTTGAGCAGCAGTTCAGGGGCGTGGTCTTCGACTCCGTTGAAATCCGCGGGGGCATGGACCATGACGACGATGGCGTTCTATACGTGCGGGTGGTTTTCCGGTCGGATACGCCTCTTGATGTGAACGCTCGTGTCGGCTTTGTCCGGCATCTTCGGCCCCATCTCAGGAGACTTCAGGAGGACCGTTTCCCGATCATGTCGTTCATTTCGGGTGACGATAGTTCTGAAATCGAAGCGTTGAATGCTTTAACTCATCGAGACGGCCTAAGGGGTTGGCCGGTGGCACGCCCTACAAACCCCGCCAAGCCGACCTGCGCTGTGCAGTCAGTGCAGCATACTACGCCCTGTTTCACTGTCTGATGCGGACGTGTGCGGACAGCTTCATCGGTACCGCCGGGGCGCAGCGGAGCGATGCCGCTTGGCGGCAAGTGTACAGGGCTCCGGATCATGGGAGCTGCAAGCAGAGATGCGCGCAGGTCGACAAGTTCGGGTCTCCACAGCGCATCCTCGATTTCGAGAATGTGTTTGTCGAGATGCAGGACAAGCGACATCGGGCGGACTGAGCAGATCAAGCGCTTCTCCCTCTCGGGGTCCGACGACATCCCGGAGGAGTACCGCCCTGGAACGAGATCCAACGGAGCCCGGTTCGAAACGTGACCCACCGCTGAAGTACCCACTCACCCAGGAGAATCGATCGGGCGGCGGTTCAGCGCAGCGCCGTCTCGAGCGGTTTCAGCCATTCGTCGAAGTGCGGGCATTCGGACCGCATCGTTTCGAGGCCGATTTTCGACGCGGCTAGGACGCCCATCAGCGGCTTCTGGTATCCGGGAACCAGCTTCGTGATCCGCTTCGATGGAGCCGTCTGCGGGGAGTCATCGATCTCCTCCGGGCCCGGGAAGGCATCCCGGATGGCTTGAAAGTCCGAAGCCAGAGTCTCTTGGCCGATCCCCTCCGCGAACCCTTGGCAATCGCTGCACAGGAGCGCCTCGAATTCATGGATCATGACGAACGGAATGAAGCGAGACGGGTTGAACGCGTGGCCCATTTTGCTCGTGACGTCGCGCAACAACTTCTCCTCGACGTGCGCCACGTTCTCGGGATACGGCAAGCCCGAAGCCGCGTCTCGACCGGGCCACGCCTCAGGCCCGCTCTGCGGGAGTCCGTAATAGTCCACCATCGTGGTGGCGAGAGATCCGTGATCTCCTTCAGGTGATCCGTGATCTCTTTCCGTACCACCTGCCATGACTTGACTCCGCCACGCCGACCACGCTGGCGAGCGTTGCCGAGAAGCCGCGCGCCGACTGAGGCGTAGCCGTGATCGTACAGATGAGGCGCGAGCAGTTCATTGACGAACTGCTCCTCAGTCTGACCCTCGACATGAACGATCAGCCGGGTCACCGGTTCGGATCTTCAGCCTGCCCGGGGGGACGGTCGTCCACCGAACTGATTTTTTTCCCAGAGCTGCCCCAGACTGTAGTCCTCTAACCAGCCGCTGAATTTCTCGCCCTCGAGTCGTTGGAGCGTCGTCGCGCCGCCAACCCGATCGGCCACCAGCACGTCTTCCGGTTCGAAGTGATCCAGCAGCACCGGCGACTGCGTGGCCACGATGATCTGCCCGTCGACTGACGCCTGCTTCAGCAGGGAGGCTAGCAGCGTTACGGCGTACGGGTGAAGTCCGAGTTCCGGTTCATCAAGGACCATCACCGATGGCCGCAGCGATGTCGGTTGAAGAAGCGCGGTGGCCAACGCCATGAACCGAAGCGATCCGTCAGACAGTGACGAAGCGTCGAAGTATGCATCCGACCCGGTGTGTCGCCAATCGAGTCGGATCTTGTCCTCGTTCAGCGCGAGGGGCCGGAGTACAAAATCTTCGAAGAACGGCGCCACCAAGCGCACCGTCCGCCGAATCATGTCGTACGCGCCCGCGTACCTTTCCCGCAGGAGGTACAGGAACGGTGCGAGATTCGAGCCGTCGTGGCGCAGTTGAAGATTGTCGTGCAGGTCGGCGTTCTTCTTGATTGCGGAAGTCGGGCTGGTATCGTGAAAATGGAATGTCTCCAGATTGGCCAGCCTATCCTGCAGGATGCCGAGGAGCCATTTGTTGCCGGGTTTCGACTCGATCTCGCCGAGCAGGTCGGTTCCGGTTGCCGTAATCAGCGGAAAGAGTCGGTCCTCGGCATCCGGATGCATCAGGATGCTGAAGTTCCCTTTGTCGTCGCCGAATCGGGCTTCGAACTTGACCTGCCGGGTTACCTTCGAACCGAAGTGAAGGAGCCGGTTCGCCCCCCCGGAGCGCTGTACGTATGCGTCGAGGCGCTGGCCCCTGGAGACGCAAAGCTCCATCAGTTTGAGCGCATCGAGGAAGTTGGACTTGCCCGAGCCGTTGGCGCCGATCAGAACATTAAGGGGTCTCAGCGGAAGATCCCTCAGAGCAGCGAAACTCCTGAATCCTTCGATCGTGATTGACCTGATCGCTGACATGGTTTGACTCGGTGGAGTTCGAAAGGCCGCTGGGGCCTACCCCAACGCCTTATCCAATCGGGTGGCGGGTATCGCCCGGCTGCTGGAGGTCAAGATAGGAGGTTTGGCCACCCAATCTGCACGAGACAGCGGCACACGACCGAGTACCGAGCCGATCCGGCCTACCAAATGACCTCTGGCTAACGCCCTTCCTTAGAGGCAGGATGTGCGCATGACAATTCGGATTCTCTCAAGAAACGACATCGAACGGGCCGTGGACGCGGCGGCGGCCGTGGACGCGATGCGGGTCGCGTTCGGGGAGTTGTCCGCCGGCCGAGCCGTGGTGCCCGTGCGGGGGCACGTCGAGAGCGCACGCGGGATCACGCTGCTCATGCCGGCGTTCCTCGGCGCCTCGCGGGGGCTCGGGGCGAAGATCGTGTCCATATTCCCCGACAATCCGGCCGTGGGCCAGCCGCCGATTCAGGGGGCCGTCATCCTCCTCGATGCGGAGACGGGACGGGCCCGCGCCCTCCTCGACGGGACATCGCTGACCGAGATCCGGACCGCGGCGGGGAGCGGCCTCGCCACCGAGTTGCTCGCGGATCCGGCGGCTGATGTCCTCGCCGTGTTCGGTGCGGGAGCGCAGGGGCGGGCCCATATCGAACTCCTGGCGGCGACGCGGTTACTCAGGGAGATCCGCATCGTCTCGGTCCCGCCCGAGGGCGCCGAGGCGCTGGCGGCGGTGCTCACGGCGAGGGCCGAGACGCTGGTCCCCCCCGGGGGCGGCCCTCCGCCCCGGGTCCGCGCGGCCGCCACCCCGGCCGAGGCGCTGGACGGCGCGAAGCTCGTCGTCACCGCCACGACGAGCGAGACGCCCGTCTTCTCCCCCGAACACCTCGAGCGCGGGGCCCACGTGAACGCCATTGGCGCCTTCCAGCCGCACACGCGCGAGATTCCGGGAGAAGTCGTCGCCCGCGCGCGGGTCGTCGTGGACCAGCAGGAAGCGATCTGGGAGGAAGCCGGCGACCTCATCATCCCCGTGGAGGAAGGCCTCGTCGGACGGGACGTGATCCACGCCGAACTGGGAGAGATCGTGAACGGGGACGCCGCCGGCGGCCACGCCGGCTTCGACTTCACCCTCTTCGAGTCGGTGGGGAACGCCGCTCAGGACGTGGCGATCGCCGAGGCCGCCCTCGCCCGGGCCGAAGCGCTCGGCCTCGGCTCCGTCGTCCCCTTCTGAAGCCATGAACGTCCGGGGCTTGAACCTCGGGGGCCTTGCGTCGCGATGACTGAAGCGACGTTCCACGGCGCGCTGGTGTGGGCGATGTTCGCGCTGGCCGCGGTGACCTTCGCGATTCTGCTGCGCCTGAAGGCGCCCTACGGCCGCCACTACTCCGGGAGCGGCTGGGGACCAGACATCCCGAACAGGGTCGGCTGGATCGTCATGGAACTCCCGGCGCCAGCCCTCTTCGCCGTCGTCTACTTCATGGGAGAGTCGGCCGGGGCGCCCCTCCCCCTGATCTTCCTCGGCCTGTGGCAGTTCCACTATCTGCATCGAACCTTCGTCCATCCCCTCCGTACGCGGACGGCGGGGAAGAGGATGCCAGTCGTCGTGGCGGCCTCCGCCTTCACCTTCAACGTGACCAACGCGTATGTGAACGCGCGCTGGGTCTCGGAGATCGGCACGTACGATCTCGGGTGGCTGGGGGATCCGCGCTTCCTGGCCGGAGTGCTGGTCTTCGTCGTCGGCTTCGCCATCAACAACCATTCCGACAACATCCTGCTCGGACTGAGGAAACCCGGCGACACCGGCTATTCGATCCCGCACGGCGGCGTCTTTCGCTACGTTTCCTGTCCCAACTACTTCGGGGAGCTTCTGGAATGGGCCGGCTGGGCGCTGGCGACGTGGTCGCTCGCCGGACTGGCCTTCTTCGTCTACACGGCGGCGAACCTCGTGCCGAGAGCGCTCAACCACCACGAGTGGTACAGGGCGCGCTTCGAAGACTATCCCGACGACCGAAAGGCCGTAATCCCCGGGCTGCTCTGACCAGGCGCGCAGCACACTCCCATCCATCGTTGACATGTGGCGCACATGAAATCATGTTACGTGCATGGCAAAGATGCTGCAGATTCGCAACGTGCCGGATGACACTCACCGCCGGTTGAAGTCCCGCGCCGCCCTCGCGGGCACGTCGATGTCGGACTACGTCCTGCGGGAGATCCGACACTCGCTCGAGAAGCCCACCCGTGAAGAGTTGTTCGCGCGGATCGCCCAGCTCCCGCCGATCGAGCTTGATCCACCGGTGAGTGACGTCCTGCGGGAAGAGCGGGAGAAGCGCTGAGTCGGTGTGAGGGTTGTTCTCGACGCATCCGTCGTCATCGAACTTGTCCTGGGTACGGAGCCCGGCGTCCAGATCCGGGACAGGGTGGCCGATCCCCGGATCTCGCTGCACAGCCCCGAACTCGTCGACCTCGAAGTCCTGAACGTCCTGCGGCGCTACGAGCGGACGGGAACCGTCTCGCCGGACCGCGTCGCGGAGGCGTTCCGTAACCTGCTCGATCTCGATCTCGTGCGGCACGGCCACGGCGTGCTGCTGGAGAGAGTCTGGGCGCGCCGCCGCAACCTCACGGCGTACGACGCCGCATACGTCGCGCTGGCCGAAATCCTCGACGCTCCGCTACTGACCACGGACGGACGGCTGGCGAGAGTTCCGCGGCTCCCGATTGCCGTCGAGGTTTTCGCCCCCTCCACCCCAGGTTCGCCCACCTGATCCGAACCTCCGGGATCGACTTGGCCATTCCTGATCGTCAGGACCGTTCCGGAACCGGGATTCCGTAGCGCTCCAGCGTCTGCTTCACCGTGGGGCGGCCGACGCGGACGCGGTCGTCGTCCAGCAGGTAGGAGAACAGGTAGCCCGCGCCCAGCATGAGGATCCCGATGAGGAAGCAGTACATGACCGCCCGGTCGGGATAGGAATCCTTCAGATACCCGACGCCCAGCGGGCCGCAGATCCCCGCCGCGGCCCACGCCGTGAGGATCGCGCCGTAGACCTTCGACATGATGCGCGGGCCGTAGATGTCGAGGATGAAGGAGGGCATGGTCGCGAACCCGCCCCCGAAGCAGAGCAGCACGTAGCACACGAGCGCCGAGAACAACCACGGGTTGGACTCGGTCATGAGGACGCCGAACACGACCATCTGGCTCGCGAGGAGGATCCTGAACACGGCCACCCGCCCGATGCGGTCGGACAGCCAGGCCCACAGGATCCGTCCCAGTCCGTTGCACACGGAACTCGCGGCGATGAGCGTCGCCCCGTACTCCGCCAGGACCACCGGTTCGATGCCGGGATCGGACAGCCCCCACACCTCCTGCAGGAGCTCGGACTGGAAGCTGATCACCGAGATGCCGGCGGCGATGTTGAAGAAGAACACGATCCAGATGATGACGAACTGGCTCGTACGCAGGTACTTGCCCACGCTCCCGGGCTGCTTCCACGCCGCCACCTGGGCGGCCGGCGGGTCGTCGATCACCATGCTGCTCGGGATCAGGATGCAGGCGAAGACGATCCCCAGCCACAGGAAGACCTGCGCCAGATCCCCCTCCGTCTGCAGGACCAACAGCGGCGCGAGCCCCTTGCTCAGGAGGAGCGCGCCGATGCCGAAGCCCATGACGACGATGCCCGTGACCAGCCCTTTGCGGTCGGGAAACCACTTCGCGGCTGTCGTGACGGGCGTCACGTACCCCATGCCGATCCCCGCCCCGCCGACGACGCCATAGCCGAGGTAGAAGAGCAGAATCGAGTCCAGGCGCAGCGCGAAGCTCGCGATGATGTATCCGCTCGCGAACATGGTGCTTCCGATCAGCGCGAGACGCCGAGGTCCTACCTTGGGCAGCAGCTGGCCGGCCCAGGCCGCCGACATGCCGAGCGAGAAGATCGCGATGCAGAAGGCCAGCGACCCCTGCGTGAACGTCCACCCCGACTGTCGGACCAGTATCGTCTGAAAGAAGCTCCAGGCGTATACCGTGCCGAAGCAGACCTGCAGGACGGTGCAGAAGAAGGCGATCGCGACTCTGGGCGCCTTCCACCCCTCGGTGGTCACCTCAGTCCGCTCCCGAAGTCGTTTCGCCCTTCACCGCGTGCAACATGAGGCGGGCCATCTCCCCGATCTCGTCGTCGCGCGACAGGATCTTCAGGTCCCCCGCAGCGTCTCCATCGCGTCGAGCCAGCCCCACCACGAACGCGAGCAATTCCTCCAGCGGCGTGACCGCCAGCTTCACGAACCAGATAGACCCGAGGATCCCGAGTATGAGAATGATGCAGATGAGATAGATCTGCTGGCCGGTGGCCCTCTGGATCTTGAGCCGCACCACGTCGAGGTCCATCCCCACGTGGACCGTGCCCGCCACACCGGCCAGGATCGGGCTTCCGACCTCGACGAAGTCCCCCATCCCGGACAGGCTGCGCTCGACCGGCTCGGTCGCGAACGGGTCGCCCTCGCGGATCACCTGCGGGACGCCGGGCACGAACGTGTGGGCGAGGATCTCGCCGGTGTCGCTCGTGATGTAGATGTAGCGGATGCTCTGGATCTCAACGAACTGGTCGATGAGGGATTGCAGCGTGGCGAGGTTCCGGTTGAGGAGGATGTCGACGCTGGAATCGGCGATGTTCTTGGCGATGTTCGCGCTGTTGCTCTCGTACTCCTCGGACAGCTGGCTGGAGACGGTTCGGATGGAGAGCGTGGATGTCGAGAACACGATCGCCCCGAACAGCACGAAGATGCCGAAGCGCGTCTTGCGGAAGAGTTTCCGGATCCGGATGTCGTGCGGCTCTGGCTGCGTCACGCGAACTTGGCTTCCCAGTCGCTGAGGGTGACGAAGCGGCCGTCCTCGACGACCGTGTAGTAGACGGACTGGAGTCCCTGCCGCCGGTCGGGCCCGAACGACACCCGCTCGCCGATCCCCAGATCGTAGTTGCGCACCGAGAAGACCGCGTCGTTCAGCTTCCCGCGCTCCGGCGTGCCGTCGATCCGCCGCAGGATCTCGGCCAGCAGCTTCGCATCCAGGTAGCCCTCGAGGCTCACGAAGCTGTTGGGGAAGGCGTCGTACGATTCCTTGACGAGTTCCTCCGGCACCTGCGGGTCGTAGCGCGCCATCAGCTCGCGGTACTCGGGCACGGCCGGAATCGAAGTGTCCTCGTAGCTGGGCACGACCTGCGAGTTCACGAGCCACGGCGTGTAGTACGCCGGATCATCCTCGTTCGCGTCCATGAGCAGCTGCAGCAGGTTCTCGCTTCCGACGAAGGAGAGGTTGGCGATGGGCACGTGCAGTCCCAGATCCATCGCGTCGCGGGCGCAGGCGGCGCACGCCGCGTAGGCGCCCACGCAGATCACCGCGTCGGGGGAGGCCTCCTGCAGGATCTCGACCTGCGCCCTCATCACGGAGGTGAACTGCGTTCCCCGGCTGTAGGTCGCCTCGCCGGCGATCGTTTCGCCATGCCGGGCCAGCGCCGCCCGCACCCCGGCCCACCCGCTGCGTCCGTACGCATCCGCCTGATAGAAGACCGCGATCCGCCGTCGCCCGATGCGGACGAAGTTGTCCACGAGGCCGGCCGTCTCCTGGCCGTAGGAGGCGCGCAGGTTGAAGGCGAACTCGCCGTAGGGCGGCTCCCGCTGCGGTTGCGCGCCCGTGAAGGGGAAGAAGATGTACATCTGCTGGTCCTGGAACTTCTTCAGCAGCGGCAGCACGCGGGTGACGGTCGGCGTGCCCACGTAGCCGAACAGGAGGAACACCTCGTCCTCCAGCATCAGCTTGAGCGTGTTCTCCACGCACGGGTCGGGCTGGTAGCCGTCGTCGTAGAGCTTGAGCACAATGCGGCGGCCGTTGACGCCGCCCCGCTCGTTGACCTGACCGAAACAGGCCAGGGCGCCGCGGTAGAGTTCGGTGCCGAGTCCCCGCGACGGGCCGGAGAACGCCGCCGATACCCCGAGGACGATCTCGTCGTCCGGCTGGCGGCGGCGTCGTCCGCTCCAGCGCAGGCCGGGCGCGAGCGGGAGGGTGGCGGCGCTGAGCGAGGAGGCAGCGAAGGGCGCCCCGAGGAGTCCCGCGACGCCGGCACGGACCACGGAGCGACGCGTCAGCGGCCCGCCGGCCGGGGGCGGGCTCTCGCCGTCCGGGTCCGGCGGTCGGCGGGGAGATTCCTTCCCGCTGTCTCGTCCGGACACGCTGGTCTCCCTGAGTCCGTCGATTCCCACCCGCATAGCGCAGACCCGCCTGTCATGATCATCGACCGAACCGGCAACGGAGTTTATTCCGAAACAGATTCATGTTCAACCGGGCGGCGCCGAACGCCGTCGGCGCGCGGTCGATCCCGGGCCGTGGAGTCGATAGGTTGCCCCCATAACTCGGCGGTTCGTCGTCTCCATGAGGTCCATCATGTCCAACCTTCCCGGTCTCGAATCCGGTCGCGACTCATATGGCGCCCGCGCCTCGCTGGACGCCCCCGGAGGCCCGATCGCGATCCGCGCCCTGCGGACGGTCGCCGCCGCCACGGGGAGCGACCTCGCGCGCCTGCCCTTTTCGATCAAGGTCGTGCTCGAGAACCTCCTCCGGCACGAAGACGGCCAGTCCGTGACGGCCGACGACATCGCCGCCATCGCGAACTGGGACGCGCAGGCGACCCCGGGGCGGGAGATTTCCTTCCGGCCGGCGCGCGTCCTGCTGCAGGACTTCACGGGGGTTCCCGCCGTGGTGGACCTGGCGGCGATGCGCGACGCGATGGCCGACCTGGGAGGCGACCCGGCCTCGATCAACCCGCTCATGCCGTGCGAACTCGTCATCGACCACTCGGTGCAGGTCGACTCGTTCGGGACGCCGCGTTCGCTCTTCATCAACTCCGAGCGGGAGTTCGAGCGGAACCACGAGCGCTACGCCTTCCTGCGCTGGGGCCAGACGGCGTTCGACAACTTCAAGGTCGTGCCGCCCGAGACGGGGATCGTGCACCAGGTGAACCTCGAGTACCTGGCGCGCGTCGTGTTCGACGAGACGACCGGGGGCGGGCGGGTGGCCTATCCGGACACGGTGGTGGGCACGGACAGCCACACGACGATGATCAACGGCCTCGGCGTGCTCGGCTGGGGCGTGGGCGGCATCGAGGCCGAGGCCGCGATGCTGGGCCAGCCGCTCTCCATGCTGGTGCCGCGGGTGCTCGGGTTCCGGCTGCACGGCGCGCTCCCCGAGGGGGCGACGGCGACCGATCTCGTGCTTCGGGTCACGGAAGTCCTGCGCGGGACGGGGGTCGTCGGGAAGTTCGTCGAGTTCTACGGGCCCGGTCTGGCGGGGCTCTCGCTCGCCGACCGCGCCACGCTGGGCAACATGTCACCCGAGTTCGGCTCCACCTGCGCCATCTTCCCGATCGACGCCGAGACGCTTTCCTACCTCCGCTTCACCGGCCGCGCGGAGCCGCACGCCGCGCTCGTCGAGGTGTACGCCCGGGCGCAGGGGCTGTTCCACGACGCGGACACCCCGCCAGCGGAGTACAGCGATCACGTGGAGCTTGATCTCTCCACGGTCGAGCCGGCGATCGCGGGCCCGAAGCTGCCGCAGCAGCGGGTGCCGCTGTCCGAGAGCAAGCCGCGGTTCCTGAACGCGCTCGAGACGCTGAAGGGCCCCGGCGCCGGGGGTGGCGCCAGCGCCCCGGCGGCGGGCTGGTCGGACGGGGCGGGAGAGGGCGGCGTGGCCGTCGCCGAGGCGCCGGCGGGCGTGGCCGTGCGGCTGACGAACGAACAGGGAGAGGCGCACGAGTTCGCGCTCCACGACGGCTCCGTGGTCATCGCGGCGATCACCAGCTGCACGAACACCTCGAACCCATCCGTCATGGTGGGGGCGGGCCTCCTGGCCCGGAACGCCGTCGAGTCGGGCCTCAAGCAGCGTCCATGGGTGAAGACGAGCCTTGCCCCGGGCTCGATGGTCGTGACCGAGTACCTCAACGAGGCCGGCCTCATGCCGTACTTCGAGCAGCTCGGCTTCCACGTCGTGGGGTACGGCTGCACGACCTGCATCGGGAACAGCGGACCGCTCCCGGCCGAGGTCTCGAGCGCGATCCGCGAGAACGATCTCGTCGCCTGCTCCGTCCTCTCCGGGAACCGCAACTTCGAGGGCCGCATCAGCCCCGATTCCCGCGCCAACTACCTCGCTTCGCCACCCCTCGTGGTCGCGTACGCGCTGGCGGGCCGGATGGACATCGACCTCTACGCCGAGCCGCTGGGGACGAACGACCGCGGCGAGGAGGTGTTCCTGCGAGACATCTGGCCCAGCCAGGACGAGATCAACGAGGCCGTCCGCACCTCCGTGAAGACGGAGATGTTCCAGGCCAGGTACTCGGAGGTGTACGCGGGAGACGAGCGCTGGAACGCGCTCGACATCCCCACGGGGGACCGCTTCGCATGGGACGAAGTCTCGAGGTACGTGCGGCAGCCGACCTTCTTCGCCGGCATGTCTCGGGAGGCGTCCGAGCCCGTGGACATCGAGGACGCGCGCTGCCTCGCCCTGCTCGGTGACTCGGTGACGACCGACCACATCTCCCCCGCAGGTTCCATCGCCATGAATTCACCGGCCGGGGACTACCTCCGCGCGCACGGGATCGCCCTGCGCGACTTCAACTCGTACGGGGCCCGGCGCGGGAACCACGAGGTGATGATGCGGGGGACGTTCGCGAACATCCGCCTCAGGAACCTGATGGTGCCGGGCGTCGAGGGCGGCTTCACCGTCCATGTCCCGAGCGGCGAGCAGCTGTCGATCTTCGATGCGGCCATGCGCTATCGCGAGGAGGGGACGCCCACGATCGTCATCGGCGGCGCCCTCTACGGCTCGGGATCGAGCCGCGACTGGGCGGCCAAGGGTCCGTTCCTCCTGGGCGTGAGGGCGGCGATCGCGGTCAGCTACGAGCGCATCCACCGTTCGAACCTCATCGGCATGGGGATCCTGCCCCTCCAGTTCCGGGATGGGGAGACCGCCGGGAGCCTGGGTCTCACCGGGAACGAGACGTTCCGCATCAACGGGATCGCCGACGGGCTGCGGCCGAAGGACCTGATCACGGTGACGGCGAGTTCGGACGACGGGTCGGAGACGCGTTTCGAGGCGATCGCCCGGCTCGATACCGAGGTCGAGGTGGACTACTACCGCAACGGCGGGATCCTGCAGACCGTCCTTCGGCAGCAGCTGGAGGCGTAGCGTGCTCCGCCGCCCCGAGGGCGCCCTCGGGCCCGCGACGGACACGCGCTGATGGATCCGGCGCTCGCCGTCCTCCTTCTCTCGTCGATCGCGGCGGCGATGTCCACGGCCGGCGTGCTCCCCCTCGTGCGCAGGCCGCACGTGCCCCGTCTCACCATCGGCTGGGCGCACGCGCTCGCCGCCGGCGCGATGCTGGGCGCGGCGTTCGTCCTCATGACCGCGACCCTGGACCGGAATCTGGATGTCGCCGCGCTGGGCGCACTGCTCGGGATTTCCTTCGTCCGCTTCACGCACATGGCCTCGGGCACGGAGGACCTCGATCTGGACCGGGTGGATGAATCGAGTGAGACGTACGGGTACAAGGTGCTGCTCGTGAACGCGTTTCACTCCGCGTCGGAGGGGGTCGCGATCGGGGCGGCCGTCATGGTCAGCCTTCCGTTCGGCGTGTTCGTCGCGCTCTCCATGGCGGTGCACAACGTGCCCGAGGCGACGGCCCTGGCCGCTGTGCTGCGCGCGCGCGGCGTGCGTCTGCGGCACGCCGCTGGCCTCGCCGTGGTGAGCAACGTCCCCCAGATCCTGATGGCGGTCGTCGCCGTCGCCCTGATTCAGGCGGCGCCCTCGCTCCTGCCGTGGGCGCTGGGGTTCGCGTTCGGGGCGCTCGTCTACCTCGTACTGGCGGAGCACCTGCCCGAGTCGTACCGCAAGGCGGGTCCTACGACGATCGCGCTCGTCACCATCGTCGCCATGGGGATGGTCGTCCTCATCGGTGGCGGCAGCGGGGGCGGGGGAGGGTGAGGGTGCGCCCCCTGATTTCGCTGATGCTCTTGGTCGCCGCGGCTCCCGTCGCGGCCCAGGGACCAGGTCCCGGAGACGTGTTTCGGGACTGTGCGCACTGCCCGCGGCTGGTTGTGATCCCCGCGGGCGCGTTCGAGATGGGATCTCCGGCGACGGAGGCGGACCGGTGGGAGGACGAGGATCCACGTCACCGGGTGGAGATGTCGGCGCCGTTCGCGGTCGGGGTCTACGAAGTGACCTTCTCCGAGTGGAGGGCCTGTGTGTGGGCGCTGGCCTGCGAGCGTGAACCCGACGACTGGGGTTGGGGCAGGGAAGATCGCCCCGTCATCAGCGTGACCTGGGACGAGGCGCAGCAATATGTCGCCTGGTTGTCGCGTGAGACCGGACAACACTACCGACTGTTGAGCGAGGCGGAGTGGGAATACGCGGCCCGTGCGGGTGCGGAGACGGCGCGGTACTGGGCGGAGACGGAAGCCGGTCAGTGCCGGTATGCGAACGGCCGGGACGAACGGGCCCCGTGCGCGGACGGGCACGAACAGACGGCGCCCGTGGGTTCCTATGAGCCGAACGCCTTCGGTCTGTACGACATGCTGGGGAACGTCGCGGAGTGGACCCAGGACTGCTGGCATGACAGCTACGCGGGCGCGCCCAGCGACGGAAGCGCGTGGGAGTTGCCTGGGTGCATCGAGCGCGTACTGCGGGGAGCGGCGTGGGTCGACGGCCCGGCCTTCCTCCGCCTCGCCTTCCGCACCAGGAACTCGGCGGAGGTCCGGTATCCCAACTACGGTTTCCGCGTCGCGCGGACGATGAACTGATGCAGACGCCGGATCCGTGGGTCATTGTCGGGTTGTACGGGCTCATCACGGCGCTCGCCACGGGGCTGGGCGCGATCCCGTTCGCCTTCGTCCGGAACGTGTCGCCGCGGGCCGTCGCGGTGTCGAACGCGCTCGCCGCCGGGCTCATGCTCGGGGCCAGCTTCGGCCTCGTGGCCGAGGGGACGGCGCACGGGAGCTGGCAGACGCTGCTCGGCGCGGTGATCGGCGTCGGGTTCATCCTCGTCACGCAGCGGGCGCTGGAAGGACACGACCTCGAGATCGGTTCCGTCCGCGGGGCGGACGCCCGGCAGATGGCGCTCATGGTCATCGTCATGACCGTCCACTCCTTCTCGGAGGGGGTGGCGGTCGGCGTCTCGTTCGGTGGCGGGGTGACGCTGGCGACCGTGATCACGGTGGCGATCGCGGTACACAACATCCCCGAGGGGCTGGCGATCAGCGCCGTGCTGCGGCCGCGCGGCGTCTCGGTGTGGAAGTGTGCCGGCTGGAGCATCTTCTCGTCGCTCCCGCAGCCGCTGATGGCGGTGCCGGCGTTCCTCTTCGTCGAGGTGTTCCGGCCGGCGCTGCCCTACGGGATCGGCTTCGCGGCGGGCGCCATGGTGTTCATGGTGCTGGTCGAACTCCTCCCGGAGGCCTACGAGACCGAGAGGAAGCCGGCCGTGGCGCTGCTCGTGAGCCTCACGCTCGTGGGGATGGTCCTCTTCCAGCGCGCGCTCGGCTGATCCGGGAGCCACTCTGAAACGTTCCCGCGGACTGATTGGATGAGTGACGTAACTCGTGATTCAAGAAAATTTTACCATTCACCTTTGGTGCTCTACCCCCCATTCTGCCCACCGCGCAGAGACGGATTCCTTTGCACCCTCTCGATCGTCTACGGACAGCGGCGATCCGGGATCGTCACGGATCAAGGATGCCTGGGTGCGAGCAGCTGGACGAGGGGAGAACGCCGCATCAGGTAGTCAAGGCGGGAATCCGGCAACCGAAGAAATCAACCCAGAAGGAGGTGAAGACCGCAGCCTGACGCGCTGACCTCGGCGAGGCCGGGTGTCAGGTGATTACCGTACTTGTACACCCAGAGGCACCGATCTCTCCGCCCACTCACAGGACGACCTCGACGCCGTCGCCCGGCAGCTCAACGGCCGCCCTCGACAAACCCTCGGCTGGCTGAAACCATGCGAGGTCTTCGCCAAGACCGTTGCGGTGACCACTTAAGACCGCCCCGCAAATGTACAATCCGTAGGATCGGGCGATCAGGTCGTAAACCGGGCCACTCGCCTAGAGCCCTCGTTACAATTCCCCGAAATTGCAGAGCTGCATCGATCTATTCGAGTAGTAGATGATGCGCGATAAATGCGGCTACCGGACAACAACCTTGCGGGAGACGTGGATGACGTTGGCGGGATTCTCGCGTTGCTCGTACGGATAGCGGATCCCGTCCAACCCGACCACGGTGACCCGCGCGATGCCTGGCGCAGCGAAGTGCAGATCGACTGTACGTATCGGGGCGGCGAGAAAATCCGGGCAGCTACCAGGACCGAAATAGCGCTTGTAGGGGGTGATTGTCGCGTGGAGACCATCAACGTCGATCCGTGTTCGGCCCTCTTCCAGAAGACAGGTGTGATACGTTTGGACGGTCACTGGGAACAACTCGTTCACGTTCACGGTATCGGGCGTCGTCACCGCACTTGTGTCGTACGGCCATCCTGACCCCGCCATAACGAGAGCCGCCATCACTTCTTCATCGCCCGGCCTGAACAGCTCCCCGCAGCCGGCCGTGAGACCGGCTGCGAGGGCTATTGCAACGATTCGGTTCATCTCGGCTCATCTCCGTCTTCGTCCGCTACGGCACGATGCACATGGATTGGAACTGCCCACGCCAAGTGTTCATCACCCTCAGTGTTCATTGCACCAAGGTCTTCCTCAATGTTCGCGATTGGCGAGTAGAACACCAGCCCCTCCAAGTCGTCCTCGGAACTGGTTCCAGCGTCACCGATCCGACCGACATGCGCACCAAACAGCTTCTCGTTCGATCCGTGGAAGATCGGCGCGCCGCTGTCGCCTCCGTATCGAGGATAGTTCGCCACGTTCTGGCAGCGGATCGCGTAGTTCGTCTGACTGTTGGGCCAGCCGTAGATGTCGACGCAATCATGCTGGACCCGACCGTGGCTGCGACCACCGAACTGGCCGACCTTGAACAGATACTGACCATCGACCTCACCACCTTCGTATCGTACTACGTAAAGGCTGTCACCGCCTGCGTGCTTGTGTCGATAGGCGGTAACGGGGAACGGATCGTCAGTTTCGTCATTCGTGTTGATTCCAACCGTAGTCGCTATCCATCCACGTACGAAACGGTCATCGTCCGTATTCTTGCCGAACAGCGCTACGTCCGCCCATCTGCAATCAGCCGCGGCGCCGGGACCGCCGCCCACCGTACAGGTTCGCGTTGGATCCGCGATCTCATACCCGAGACGGTCCGCCGCGTTGGTCGTGGACTGGTATAGCGGCGTAGTCGTATCCAGATCAGCAAATCCGTCCACGTCGCAATGCGAGGATGTCACGTACCGTTGATTGCCGCTCATCGTCACGCCAAGCCAGAGCGTACAGCGGTCTTCGTCCGTCTCGCCGTGACGCACCATGATGCCGCCGAGTGTCTGCGGGAACCGCTCACGAAGCGTATGGTCGTCGGATTGCGATTCGCCGGGATACGGTTCGGCGGTGCTTCGGTCCGGGTAAGCGCGCCCCACCACCACCACACGAATGCCATCGTCCGGGATACCGTTTGTGCGTGCCAGATTCTTCGCGGTCGTCACGGCTGCGGAATTCACCACGCCGACCAGCAGCTTGTTGTTCGCTTGGTCGATATCAAGAAACGTCACAACGCCCAACGAGTAGAACTGGCTCGTCAGCCCTTCTTTCCAGTTGAGAAGCTGGCTGAACGGACGGGAGACCTCCACGTACCGAATCGTTCCGCCCGCGTTGCCGATCTTGTCGTTCAGCTCCGTGTGGGCAACGGCTAGAACATCAGTTTTCTTAGTCGTGTCCGTGAGGGCCACGACCACGTTACCGTCGTCGTCCATCCAATAACCACCGAACTCCGATACGGATCCACTGATCTCGCTGAATCGCTTATCGGAGCCCAGTAGTGTGCCGATGGTCACATCTAGCCATGATGGGTTCAGTGACGGGTTCAACGGCATCGGTCACCGCAAATGTGGGAACATCAATCTGCGGTTCTGGACCGGCGAGGTCGGTGTCGTTGCTACATGCTTCCTCAATCAGCACGATGCCGAGTACGACCAGAACAGCAACCATCCCACGCAGCGGCCGGAGCCGCCGTCCCGCAACATCTCGCTGCTTCTCCATCGTACCACTCCCGCGTTGAAGTGAACATCTACGGCGCAGCACCTCTGCCAATGGGGACCTTCTTCCGCGCTCCCAGCTTTCGCGTTCCCCAGCCGCTCGCTGGTCTTGCGGGCCGCGCCGAGCCGTTCAGAACCGGCACTCTCAACCTCGCAACGCACGCCGGCCCTCAATAGAGGGAAAACCCTTGAATTCGTGAGGGAAATTCCCCTCAAGCCATACCGGGAAAACCCTTACATGCGGATTCCGAGCGCGAGATCATCGCGAGGGTTTAGAGCGGCCAACGCGGCGGTCGGGAGAATGAGAGGTCGCCCGCGTAACAGGTCAGCGGTCGTATGGGTTGGCGGCCCCCCCGTGCGGGGTGCCGTAAGGGCCTATCAGTCCGTGGTAAAAGTCGGGATGTTCCGCGCCGGCATTGATGGCTGGATTGTGGCCGGGACAGGAGTGGCCAGTCAGTCGGAGGTGGGCGATGGCGATGGGGCGGCGGAGGGGCGGGCGGCAGAAGGCGCTGTTCGTGGCGGCGGAGAGGATCCGTGCTCCGGGACACCCGTTCTACCGGGCTCTGGAGGGGCTGTTGGCTTCGGCGGGGTTCGACGGGTGGTGCGAGGAGACGTGCGCGGCGCACTACGCTCAGCGGCTGGGCCGTCCGAGCATCCCGCCGGGGGTGTACTTCCGGATGCTCGTGGTGGGGTATCTGGAGGGGATCGGATCGGAGCGCGGGATCGCGTGGCGGTGCGCGGAGTCTCTGTCGCTGCGGGAGTTTTTGGGTTACGAGCTGGATGAGAACCCGCCGGACCACTCGACGGTATCGCGGACGCGGCGGCGCCTGCCGGTGGAGGCGCACGAGGCGGTGTTCGCCCGGGTGCTGGAGCTGCTGGAGGAGAGCGGGCTTCTGAGCGGCAAGACGCTGGGGATCGACTCGACGACGCTGGAGGGGAACGCGGCGATGCGGTCGATCGTGCGGCGGGACACGGGGGAGGGATACCAGTTGTTCCTGGAGGGCTTGGCCGAGGCTTCGGGGATCGAGACGCCGAGCCGGGCGGATCTGGCGAAGCTGGACCGGAAGCGGCCGAAGAAGGGGTCCAACGATGACTGGGAGCACCCGCACGATCCGGACGCGCGGATCACGAAGATGAAGGACGGGCGGACGCGCATGGGCCACAAGCTGGAGCATGCGGTGGACATGAGCTCGGGGGCGGTGTGCGGGCTGACGGTGCAGCCGACCGTGGGGGGCGACTGCGCCTCGCTGCCCGGGACGCTGGATGAGGCTTGCGGGCAACTGGCGCGGGTGGGCGTGGAGGTTCGGGAGCTGGTGTGCGACAAGGGCTACCACTCGAACGCGACGATGAAGCGTCTGGCGGGGCTCGGAGTGCGGAGCTACGTGAGCGAGCCGAACCGGGGTCGTCGGAGCTGGAAGCGGGACCGGGCCGCGCGGAAGCCCACCTACGCCAACCGGCGCCGGGTCCGGGGCGCCCGGGGCAAGGGCCTGCTGAGAGCGCGGGGGGAGAAGCTGGAGCGCGCCTTCGCCCACATGCTCACCACCGGCGGCATGCGCCGGACGCACCTTCGCGGGCACGAGAACATCCGCAAGCGTCTGCTGGTGCACGCGGCCGGGTTCAACCTCGGGCTCCTGATGCGGCACCGGTACGGCTACGGCACGCCGAGGAGTCTTCAGGGCAGACGTGCGTCCACGCTTCAAACGGGAGGCCTCCGGGTCGCTTTTTCGGCCCTTTTCCGGCCGAAATCGCGCGTTTTCGGCCACCCGGGACCCGTCGAGGCCCGGATATCACTCCGACGACGCCCCGGCCGCGCCGGCGCAACAGTCCGCCGACACTTTGCCGAGGTCATATTCCGTGGCCCGCAGCGCGGTTTTGCCACGGCCTGCTAGCGCTCGCCTTCGGTCCGCAGGAGCCCGGCCTCAAGAGCGAAGCGCACGACGTCGCGCCGATTGTGGAGGCCGAGCTTGGCCTTGGCGCGGGCGAGGTAGCCCTCGACGGTCTTGGGACTGAGACGCATCTCCTTGCCCGTCTCGCTGGCCGAAAAGCCGCTCGCGTACAGCTCGATCGCGGTAACCGCGCGCGATGAGAGCACGTCGGGTCCCGGCTTGTGGTTCGAGGCGCCATGCGCCTTCCGCCGCGCGAGCAAGGTGGCCGCTTGCTGGGGCAGGTAGGTGTGCCCGCGCGCGACGGCTTCCACGGCCCCAATGAGATCGGTGTCGGCGGCGGATTTGTTCAGAAAGCCCGCCGCGCCGGCGTTCAGGGCGGGTACAAGGTACTCATCTTCGTCGTGGATCGTGACAACCAGGACCTTGGCTCCGAGTCCAAGTTCGGTCACGCGCCGCGTCGCCTGGACTCCGTCCATCCCGGGCATCGCCAAGTCCATGATGACGATGTCCGGCTCCAGGGTCCGGGCCTTCTCCACCGCTTCCTCCCCGGACGATGCTTCGCCCACGACCTCCACCCGCTCGGTGGTCTCGAGCAACGCCTTCAGGCCGGCACGCACCACCGGGTGGTCGTCGACCAGCAGCACCCTCACCACCGTTCCGAATCCCCCCCGTCTTCCGGACCCATGATCGGCACGGCGGCCCGAACCGCGGTTCCCTTGCCGGGGGAGGTCCGCACGGTAACGTCGCCCCCGACGAGCGCGGCCCTCTCACGCATGGCGACGAGGCCGACGTGACTCCCGTCCGGTTCCGCGACGGAATCCCGCAACTCGAACCCGCACCCCTCGTCGCGAATCTCGGCGATGACCGCATCGCCCGTCGACCGGAGTGTCACCGTGGCTTCGTTCACCCGCGCGTGCCTCGCCGCGTTGGTCACGGCCTCCTGAACGATCCGATACAGGGCCAGCGCAGCGGCCGCGTCCACTTCGTCGTCACCCGATCGAGGCTGGCGTTGACCTCGAATCCGTACATATCCCGGATGTCGCGAAACACCGAACCGAGAGCGGCGGAAAGACCCTGATGATCGAGTGCGGGGGGAAGCAGCTCCCGAATCATCCGCTTCACCCCCAGGATTGTCTCATGGATCTCGCCGGCGACCAGCGCCCGCATCCGCTCCCTGTCCTCCTTGCTCGTCTCGTCCGCCAGCAGCTTCACCCGGATCTTGAGGGCCACGAGGGACTGGAGGAATCCGTCGTGAAGCTCGCGGGAAAGACGTTTCCGCTCGTTCTCGGCCGCCGTCACCATCATCTTGGACACGCGGCGCATCCGCTTCCAGCCCGCGATGTCACGGACCGTGCAGATCACGTGTTCCTTACCGGATCCCCGTTTCCCGGGGCTCAGACTGATCTCCACCGGGATCGTCGTGCCGTCCTTGCGCAACGCCGACAACTCGAGGCCCTGTCCCATGGGCCGCGCCCGCGGCGCCTGGCCGTAGCGTCGGCGGTGCTGCTCGTGCCCACTGCGACTGGAGGCGGGAACCAGCCGTTCCACGCCGGAACCCACCATCTCCTCTCGGCTCCATCCGAACATCGCGAGCGCCTGAGGGTTGATGTCCCGGATCACCCCGTCGGGGTCCACGATAAGCGTCGCGTCCGGCGATGCCTCGAAAACGGCTCTGTAGTCCCTGTCGGTAAGCACGACAATCCGGTTCGACGAAGTGAGGTCGGCAAGGTGGGCGCGGGAGATCAGTAGCCGTCGGCCTCCCACGTGGCAAGGTTCCTATCCCAAGAGCGAGCCCGTTGCGCCCTCACGAAACACCATGGCGCGTCGGGGTCTCACGAAGCCTGAATCGACCATCCGGCATTAGGCGGCCGATTCCTGGAAGGAGGCAGGTGTCGATACGTACCATGTTCCCGTCAAGGACCTCGGTAATCACTCTCGAAGGAAGTCTTCGGCGAACGGGCTCCCGTGGAGGGGCCGGGCCGTCGCCATCCAAGACCCCAGGGCAAACGGCCCCCGGTCAACCGCGTCGAGCAGTATTCCTGGTTCCATCGTCGGTGGAAGCACCTGAGACGACCCGGAGCGTGCGGTCGTGGATGGCAGAGTCGGGCGTCCCGGCGGAAGTCGCGGAGGCCTGACTCGCCCAAGTTCCCAGGGAGCCAAGTTGTTCAGGCGTATCAGCAATCCGACCTGCTGACACGCCCCGCCGAGGTTCTCCAAGCCTGGAGCGATCGCGTCACATAGCTTTGGCAGCTGTGCGGGCTTGATCGTAGCTCCTTTGGAAGGCGGCGGAGGCCAATCTTCTTCCGGGACGACGCTGGAAGCCTTCGGAAATCGCCTCGATTCGGGCTGTTGACACGGCTTGGACTGGACCTCTCCGTGTACGGCATGGAGACTACACCGACCCGAGATTCTCACCGCCAGAGGCCGTCCGTCGCGCTTGCCGGGGGGCTGTCTGGCACCCTTCCGGTGGCTAAGCCAGCCTACGCAGTGTTGAACACTGCGGCTGGCGAGGGGGTGGCTCCGCCCCCCTTAGACCCCCCGGCTTGTCGCGCCGCTGCCGCGGCGGTAGGCGGGCGCGGTGCGCCGCCCCCCGAACCCCGCCGCCGGTGCGTCCGTGGCTGAGTGCCGCACCGTGATGGTCGCCGCCCGCGTCACGCCGGCGGAGCGCGCCGCCTGGCAGGAAAAGGCGGCGGCCGCCGGCGTCTCTCCGTCCGAACTGCTGCGGCGGGCGATGGCGCGGACGCGGACGTGGACCGCGCCGGCACGCTCCGCCGAGCGCGAACGCACCCGTCAGATCGCGCGCATCGGCAACAACCTGAACCAGCTCGCGCGCTGGGCGAACACGTACGCCTCGGCGACCGAGGCCATCTCGGTGATCGCCCACCTGGTGTCGTTCGAGCGGTCGCTGCTCGCCCTGGCCCGCTTCGACGGAGACGGCGGCGATGCACCTTAAGTTCCTCCCCCACGGCAGGGGCTCGGCCCGGGCAGCGGTCGACTATCTCGTCGGCGAGCGGGACGCCGAAGGACACAGGCGCGAGGGCGTCCAAGTGCTGCGCGGGAATCCGGACATGGTGGCCGCCGTGGCCGACTCGCTCGACTTCGAGCGCAGGTATACGTCGGCCGTGATCGCCTGGGCGCCGGAGGACCGGCCGGCCGAGGAACAGATCGAGGCCGTCCTCGACGAGTTCGAGAAGACCGCCTGGGCGGGATTGGAGCCGGACCGCTACGCCTGGACGGCGGTCGTGCACCGCGAGCGCGGCGGCGGCGTCCACGCGCACGTCCTCGCCGCCCAGTGCGACCTCCAGACGGGCCGGAGCCTCAACATCGCGCCCCCGGGCTGGCAGAGGACCTTCGATCCGCTCCGCGACGCGTTCAACCACGAGCACGGCTGGAGCCGCCCGGACGACCCGGCGCGGGCGAGGGCGCAGCAGCCGGGCCACCTGGCCTTCATCGAGGCCTCGAAACTCAGGGCCGGTCTCGAACACGAAGCCGACCCGCGCGAACTGATCCGCGACTACCTCGTGCAGCGCGTCGAGCACGGCGCGGTTGGGAGCCGCGCCGACGTGGTCTCCGCCCTGGAGGACGTCGGCTTCGAGGTGCCGCGCCGAGGCAAGAACTACCTGACCGCCCACGATCCGGACAGCGGCAAGCGGTGGCGGCTGAAGGGAGAGCTGTATGAGCACGACTTCCACCCCGAACGACTTGACCTCCCGGCTGCGGCACCGGATGGAGACCGACCGGCAACAGATCGAGGAGACGGCCGCGCGCGAGTTCGAGCGGCTTGGCGAGAACTTGAGCGCCGTCGCGAGCGGCGCGCTGCGTTCCATCGAGGCCGATACGGAGGAGGCGACCGGGAGGATGCGCGATCTCCTGCTCAAGGCGTGGCTCCGGCCGCTGCTGGTCGGCCTGAGCCTTTTTCTCGGTATCAGCGGCGGCAGTTGGGCGACGATGCACTGGTTGTGGAGGAGCATCGAACTCCGGATCGAGACCTTGGCGACGCTGAACCGGCAGATCGAAGAGGCCCGCTGGACAGTGGACGAGATCGAGGACACGACTTGGGGCGTGACGCTCAGAGAGATCGACGGGGAACGGTTCGTGGTGCTGCCGGCCGGCTCACTGGAGTATCCGCCCTGGACCGTGCGCGGTCGGCCTGCCGTGAAGCTGTCGAGAGAGTGAGGGAGCTGTATGACCGCGTTAGAGGAGCAGTTGACGAACGCCTTGGTGAGGTTGTCCGCGCAGTACGAGATGGAACAGCGGCGGCACGCCGAGCTGGTCGAAGCCTTGCAGCGGCAAGTCGAGCGGCTGGACGGGCGGGTGACACGCTTGGCCGCGGACTACGGGACGCTCGCCGCGACGTTGCGCGGGCGCTGGAGCTGATGCGCCAGCCCCAGCGAGACCGCGACCTTGGGCCGAGCCGGTAGGGGCTTTATACACCTCGCTCCTCACCGCCACGAGCGTGCCCCGACTCACCCGTCACGGTTATCTTCGGACGCAATGAATGCTGTCCATACGAGAGAACCTTCCGCGACGGATCGACGCGTCCGCCGCACCCCTCCGCCCAATGCGCGGACCGTGCGCGTGATGGGCCTGACGTCCGGGGAACGTGGGGGTGGGGACTAGTGGCACAATCGCCACAGCACGCGAGGCGCTCCGGAGCGATTCGCGCTGGAGATACAGCGTCACGTCGCCCAAGGTCGGGAAGTGCGATCAAGTGGTCCATCATCGCCTGGGCGCTGCTCCTGGTCGCCGCTACGATCATCGTCTGGATGAAGTGTCCGGCATGGCTGACGGCAGGTGAGTCAGGAAGCACGACGATCCGGAACGTCGGGCTCGTTATACTGGCCGCAGTTGGCCTTCCCCTGGCCATTTGGCGAAGCGTGATCGCCGAGCGCCAAGCCCAGGCGGCGCAGCGCCAATCCGAAGTCGCCGGCCATCCCGACATTGGGTCGGTCCGCATTGGCGGCGTCCATACCCTGGCCCGCCTCGCCGCCCAGTATCCAGACGTCTTCCACCTACGCGTCATGCAAACGCTCGCAGCATTTGTCGTGGACCGGACGAAGGCCGACGGCGAGGAAGCACAGCCGGAATCCGCGGCGGCCGAAGAGGCCAGGGACTATTCTGCATACTCCCCTCCGGAGGTGTTACTCGCTGCTAGTCAAGACGTCGGACCCATCCCCGATCTTGCGAAGGACGTGGAAGAGGCTATGAGGTCGATCGCCGAGCGGAGCGAGGGCCAGATTGCCTTGGAGCAGGACGGGACGTTCCGGATGAATCTCGCGGATGCCTCCATCGCGGGATTCATTTTCCATCAGGCAGATTTCTCGGGCTTTGACTTGACGAAGGCGGACATGCGTCGTGTGCGGGGCTGGGACGCCTGCCTCGCCGACGCTCGTCTCGCAGGTGCTGACTTGTCGGCCGCGAACATGCGGGGTGCCAACTTCCGCGACGCCGACATGAGGCGGGTGAACCTCACGGCCGAGGCTCAGCGGTGCGGACCTGAGGAATGCCGACCTCGGGCGCGTTGATATTGCGTCAGAGAACCTGTGGAAGGGAGCACGATTCCCCTCGAAGCTGGTTGGGACGGACCTTCACGGAGCGGACCTAAGGAACGCCGATCTGGTTGGGGCAGATATGCGTGGAGCATGGTTGGCGGTCGCGAGACTCGACAATGCCCGTCTCCTCCGTGCCAACTTGAGCGGGGCGGACCTGAGGGGGGCGAATCTCAGCGAGGCTCAACTTGGCAATGCCGACCTGACGAATGCGAACCTCGGTGGCGCGGGCGCGGACTTGAGCGGTGCAGACCTAGCCGGTGCGAACCTAACGGGTGCGAATCTCGGAAACGCGAGTCTCGCCGGCACAAACCTCGATGGTGCAAACCTCACCGGCGCCGACTTCTCTCGAGACTATCTGTGCGGAGATCCATCTCCGGCGCTGGGATTGACGCAACAGCAACTCGATCAGGCAAGAGCGGACCCGAGTAACCCCCCGATTCTGGATGGAACCCTGGACGGCGAAACGGACGAGCCACTGCTCTGGAGAAGCCATCGAAAGGGGTGATCGGGACGGGTGGGGCTAAATTGGCTTGCTGGAAGCCCTCTTCCAAACGGCCCGCATAGAGACATTCGGTGCAGGAGGAGTAGGCTCCCTCCGTGTAGCGGACGAGCTTGCTCCCGCCCGCCTTTGCGAGCGCGGCGGATCACCGGATCGGATCGGCCTCCGAGGCCCGGTCCCCGCCGACCAGATAGGCCGTCCAATCGGTCATGAGCCGCCGCCGCCGCTCGAACAGGTCCGTGCGCCGGTACGCCGCCTCGACCTGGTTGCGCACTTTGTGTGCCAGCGCCGCCTCCGCCACCTCGCGCGGATGATCCGTCTCCTCGGCCGCCCAGTCCCGAAAGCTCGACCGGAACCCGTGCGGCACCGCCTCGATCCGGGCCACCTTGAGTAGGTGCCAGATGGCGGTGCGCCCGAGCGGTGCCCCGCGCACGCCCGGAAAGATGATCGGCCCGCCCCGACCGAGTCGGCGCGTCTCCTCCAGAATCTCGAGCGCACGCCCGCTCAAGGGCACCCGGTGCTCCCGGTTCCCCTTCGTGCGCGGGGCCGGGATCGTCCATACCCCCTCGGCCAAGTCGATCTCCGTCCACACCGCACCGCGCACCTCGCTCGAACGCGTGGCCGTCAGCACCAGGAACTCGAAGGCCAACTTCACTGCCGCCCTCCCGTTCGACGCCCGAACCGTTTCGATGGCCGACGCCACCTCGCCGTGCGGCAGCGCCGCCAGATGTTGCGTGCGGTCCGCCTGCGCTCCGAGCACCGGACCGATCCGGTCGCACGGGTTGTCGGGCCAGGCCCATCGCCACGGCCCACTCCATGACCGCGCGCATCCGCTGGCGCAGCTTCCGGGCCGTGGCCGCCTTCTCGTGCCACATCGGGGCCAGGATCCCGATCACGTCGGCGCTGGTCACCTCCGAGACCGGCATCTCGCCGATCCGGGGCAGGACATGGCGCTCAAGGCTGTTCAGCCACACGTGCGCGTGCCGGGTGGAGCGCCAGCCCGGCCGGAGTTGCTTCCAGACCCGCTGGGCCGTCTCCTCGAAGCTGGGCATCGACTCGGTCCGCCGCCTGTCGGCCAGCGGGTCGCCCCCCTCGCGCGCCACCTTCCGGTTCGCAAACGCCTTCTCGCGCGCTTCCTTCAGGGAAACCAGCGGATATCCGCCGAGCCCGAGTTCGGTTCGGCGGCCCCGGATCGTGATCCGCTGGATCCATCCCCGGCTTCCCGTGGGCCGGACATCGAGATAGAGGCCGTTGCCGTCGCAGTACCGTCCGGCCTCGCTTACGTTGCGGACGAAGGCGGGCGAGAGCGCGTTCTGGGGATGCCGGCCGTGCGGCTTGCGTTGCGGAGGTCGGTTTGAGAGCGTCATACCTACCAATCTACCCGCCACAGCCTGCTGGATGCAAGGGAATGACGTCAGCCGACTTGGGACGAGGTGGATGCTCCTATCTCGCGATAAGGCAACATATTCAAGCCATTCGTGGACGTTATGGGACTCCGGTGCACGACCCGAGTAGTCTGTGGAATACAGCCCCGCGGGAACGTCCCTAACCGAAGAACCCAATAAAGACGGGCGTTTCGCGACGCGAAGCCGGCCGGGCGAACTGACAACTCTGCGGGAGATTCTGAACGATGAAGAAGACGGGAAGGACGGCTTCCACGGACGCCGTACACGCGGGTCAGCAGGAGCCGAGGCCCGAGGGGGCGATCGTCACGCCGATCTACCAGACGGCCAACTATGTGCTTCAGGGCGAGGACTACCACGATATCGGGTATATCCGGCTCAGCACGACGCCCAACCACCGCGTGCTGGGCGCGCGCATCGCCGCGCTCGAGCGGACGGAGACGGCGCTCGTCCTGGCCAGCGGCATGGCGGCGATCTCGGGGTCGCTGCTCACCGTGCTGTCGGCGGGGGATCACGCGCTCGTGCAGGACACGCTGTACGGCGGCACGGCGAGCTTCCTCCAGCAGGATCTGCCGCGGTTCGGGGTTACGCATACGGTGATCGATCCGCAGGACCCGTCGACCTGGGCCGCGCAGCTGAGGCCGACCACGCGGGCGATGTACGTGGAGACGATCACGAATCCCCTCGTGCAGGTCGCGGACCTGGAGGCGGTGGTTGCGTTCGCACGCGAGCACGGGCTGGTGACGCTGATCGACAACACGTTCGCGAGCCCGGTCAACTTCAGGCCCGCGGAGATCGGCTTCGATCTCGTGCTCGAGAGCTGCACGAAGTACATGAACGGGCACAGCGACATCGTGGCCGGGAGCGTGGCCGGGTCGGCCGATCTGGTGCGCCGCGTGAAGGTGATGCACGACCACCTGGGCGGGGCGCTCGACCCGCACGCGGCGTTCCTGCTCGAGCGCGGGCTCAAGACGCTGAGCGTGCGGGTCCGTGAGCAGAACGCGTCGGCCGGGCGGCTGGCCGCGCTGCTCGAAGCCCACCCCGCGGTGTCGGTCGTGCACTATCCGGGGCTGGAGAGCCACGCCCAGCACGGGCGTGCCGCGCGCCTGTTCGACGGTTTCGGCGGGATGATGTCGTTTGAACTCGCGGGCGGAGTCGACGCGGCCCAGGCCTTCATGGCCGCGCTGACGATTCCGGTGGCCGCGGCCAGTCTCGGCGGCCCGGAGTCGCTCGTCATACGGCCCGCCGCCGTGACCCACGCGGGGCTGCCGGCCGAGGAGCGGGCGCGGAGCGGCGTCACGGACGGTCTCGTCCGTCTGTCCGTGGGGCTCGAAGGCGTCGAGGACCTGGCCGCCGACCTGACCGCAGCGCTCGCGGGCCTGTCCGCGTGAAGCCGCCCGGCCTGCCGGACATCGAGGCGGCGCGGGAGCGCGTCTACGCGGCGGCGCTCCGCTCCCCGCTCTTCCGCCTCGGCGTCGACGGAGGGCCCGAGATCTGGCTCAAGCTGGAGAACCTGCAGCCGATCGGCTCGTTCAAGATCCGCGGCTCGGCGAACGCGATCGGTCTGATTCCGCCCGAGGAGTTGACGGCGGGCGTGTGGACGGCGAGCGCGGGGAACATGGCGCAGGGGGTCGCCTGGAACGCCCGGCGGCTCGGCGTCCCGTGCTCGGTCGTCGTACCGGAGACGGCGCCGCGGCTCAAGCTGGACGCGATCGCCCGACTGGGCGCGACCGCCGTCAAGACCTCCGTCGCCTCCTGGTTCGAGGTCTTCCGCACGCAACGTTTCGAGGGGATGACGGGACGTTTCGTGCATGCGTTCATGGACCGTGACGTGATGGCGGGCAACGGCACGATCGCGCTCGAACTGATCGAGGATCTCCCGAACGTGGACGCCGTCATCGTGCCGTTCGGGGGCGGCGGGCTGGCGTGCGGCATCGCGGCCGGCCTGCGCGCCCTCGTGCCCGATGTTCCCGTGTACGCCTCGGAAGTCGTCGGCCAGGCCCCGTTCGCGGAATCGCTACGCGCCGGCCGGGCCGTCTCGATCCCCTACACGCCCTCCTTCGTTGACGGTATCGGGGGACCGCACGTGGAACCCGCCATGTGGGGACTGGCGCGGGACCTCCTCGCGGGCTCGGTGGAAATCACGCTCGCGGACACCGCCCGCGCGATCCGGCGGCTCGCGACCCGCAACCGCGTCGTGGCCGAGGGCGCCGGCGCTTCCTCGGTCGCGGCCGCCCTGTCGGGGGCCGTCAGGGGGGACAAAATTGTCTGCATCGTGTCCGGGGGGAATCTGGATCCGTCCAGCCTGGCGACCATCCTACAGGGCGGGGTGCCCTGAGCTCCCCGCGGGGTGGCCGGCTTCCCCACCGAGATCCCGAACGACCTTGCGGAGGGCGTGAATCATGACCGACCCGCCGGCCCGCGGCTCCCCGATGACGCTCACCGCCTCCCAGGTGTCGCTGGTCCTGAAGCGCGCGGCCGAGATCGACGCCCGCGGTGACTCGATGAGCGTCGAGGAACTGGAGCGCATCGCGAGCGAGGCGGGGATCGATCCGCGGGCGACCAGAACGGCGATCGCGGAACTGGTCGCGGCGGAGATGCCCACCCCCGCCCCCGAGTCCAGACCTCCGGCGGTCACCACGGCTCGCGCCGGCAAACCGACCACTCCCTCTCCCGGACGCATCCTCGCCGGCGGGGCGGTCGGGGTGGCCTTCGGATTCCTCTTCGCGAGCTCGCTGGGGGGCGCCATCGCGGCATCCGGCGGCACGATGATCTACCTCATACTACGCGCCGTGCAGGGCATGAAGCGCGGCAGCCAGCTCGATTTCCAGCTCCAGAACTTCACCCTCTGGTTCGTGGCGGGGCTGATAACTGCGGCCGCGCTGGGGGCGGAGGCCCTCATGCTGATGTTGCCCTGCTGGATCCTCACTTCGATCGTCGGCGGACTCCTCGTCCGCTTCGGACCCAGGGACGAGATGCCGGAGGAAGACGTCCCGCAGATCGAGGCCGTGACGTATGACTGACCCCCCCGCAGCCGGCCCCCCGATGAAGCTCAGCACATCCCAGGTCTCCCTGATTCTTCAGCGCGCGGCCGAGATCGACGCTCGCGGCGACACGCTGAACGTCGAGGAATTGGAGCGCATCGCCGCCGAAGCGGGGATAGATCCGCGGGCGACGAGAACGGCGATCGCGGAGTTCATCGACGAGGAGATGCCCGCCCCGAAGCCACAGGTTCCGGCGGTCGCGGAGGCTCGGCCCGGGACCTCGGCCACGCCCTCCGCCGGGCGCATCGTCGCGGGCGGAGCGGTCGGTCTGGCCTGCGGGTTCATCATCTCCCTCGAGGTTACGGGCGCGGCGCTGGGCGTTGGCGTCAGCGTGATCTACTTCCTGCTGCGCGCGGCACAGAGCATGAAGCGCGGCAGCCAGCTCGACTTCCAGTTCCAGAACTTCGCCCTCTGGTTCGGCACGGTGATCGGCGCCCTCGCGACGGATTTCTTCTTCCCCGGGGAGATCATTGGGCCGGTGCTCCTGGTCTGGTTGGCCACCTCGCTCGTGGGCGGACTGCTCGTCCGCTTCGGGCCCCGGGAGGACGCGCCGGAGGAAGAGGTCCCACAGATCGAGGCCGGAGGGCGCTGACATGTCGCGTCTCACGAAATCCGGCGGACTCTGGATCGGACTGACCGTCTGGGCGGTGGGGTGCGGCCCCCCGGCCGACGATCCGGGCGGGGAAGGGGCGCCGCCCGGCCCGGCGGCCGCCGAACGTGCCTCGGCGCTTCTGGGCGCGCTGCTCGACTCCGCCTGGGCCCGCAATCTCGAGACGAGGCCCATCATCCGGCTGCGGGAGGGACTCGACGTGGAACGGCTCCCCGACCTCGGCTACGAAGAGGCGGAGGACCGGGCCGCCTTCTCCCGGCGGCAGCTCGATCGCGCCCTCGCCATCGACGCGGCGGCGCTCCCGGCCGACGAACGCGTCACGCTGGAGACCGTCCGCTGGCAGGCGGAGATGGCCGTCGAGGGACACCGCTACTTCTGGCTCCGGAGCGTCCTCACCCCCTATTCGAGCGTCCTCCGCAGCTACAGCCAGATCTTCCCCCTCGTCCCGCTGGAGGAAGAAGAGGACCTCGACGGCTTCGTGTCGCTCGTCGAGCAGGTCCCGTCCCACGTGCGCGACCTCGAGGGCTACGTGCGGGGACAGTTCGAGCGCGACTTCATCGTCTCGAGCCAGAGCCTGACGCCCGTCATCCAGCTCGTGCGCGCCACGGCGGGGGAGGCCGAGGGCGGCCCCTTCGCGCTCCCCGCGGGTCGCGCCGGCGGACTGGATCCCGATCGCGTGGCGGAAGCGAGGGCCCGCATCGGCGAGATCGTGCGCGACTCCATCAAACCCGCGCTCGAGGAACTCGCCGCCTTCCTCGAGGGGCCGTACGCCGCGCGTGCGCCGGCCGGGGTCGGCCTCTCGCGGTATCGCGAGGGTCGCGACTACTACCTCTATCTGACCCGCCTCCACACGACGATGGAAGTGACGCCGGCAGAGGCGCAGGCGGCGGGGCATGAACTACTGGCCGAGTTCCGCGGCCGCATGGCGGACATCCGCGATCGCCTCGGGTGGGAGGGGAGCGCCGAGTCGTTCCACGAGCACCTGAAGACGGACCCCCGCTACTTCCCGACCTCGCACGAGGAGGTGCGCGAGCGGCTGCTGGCGGCGTCCACGCGGATGCTCGAGCGCGTCGACGACTACTTCCATGGCGTCCCCGAAGCCCCGTGGGACGCGAGGCGATTGGCGCCCGAACTCGAGCCGGCGATGACGTACGGCTACTACTCCGCGCCCACGGCGGCCGAACCGACCGGCATCTACTACTACAACGGCTCGAACCTGGACCAGCGGAGCTGGCTCGGGCTGGCCTCGATCTCCCTCCACGAACTGATTTCCGGCCACCACTTCCAGATCGCGGGCCAGCGCGAGAGCGAGACGCTGCCGGACTACCGGCGCAACACCTCCTACACCGCCTACGCGGAGGGGTGGGGCTCCTACGCGTCGTTTCTCGGGTTCGAGGCGGGCGTGTACGAGGACCTGTACAGCGAGTACGGCTTCTACATCCTGGAGAGCTTCCTGGCGACGCGGCTCGTCGTCGATCCGGGGATGAACTACTTCGGGATGACCCGGGAGGAGGCGCGGCAATTCATGCGCGAGAACACGCTCGAATCCGAGACCCAGATCGCGACGGAATCGCTGCGCTATTCGACGGATCTGCCGGGGCAGGCGCTCGCCTATCAGATGGGGAAGCGCAAGCTGCTCGAGTTGCGGGCCCGGGCCGAGGGAGCGCTCGGCGCCGGGTTCGACATCCCGGGCTTCCACGACGTGGTGCTGCGGAACGGGTCCGTGCCGATGGTCGTGCTGGAGGGGCAGGTCGACGCCTGGATCCACGCGGAGGGAGGCGGGAGATGACGAGGCGGACGATGGCGACACGGGAGCTGGCGGTGGCCGGCGCCCTCGCGCTCGTGACCGGGGTCGGGGCCGGCCCGGCCGAGGCCCAGACGCCGGGTTCGGTGCCGACGCCGGAGTCCGTCCTCGGGCACGCCGTAGGCGCGGACTTCCGGATCGCGACGTACGAGACATCGATCGAGTACTTCGAGCGGCTGGCTGCCGCGAGCGACCGGGTGGAGCTGCGGGAGGTGGGGCGGTCGTCGTTCGGCCGGCCGGTCTACCTGGCGCTGATCTCGAGCGCGGAGAACCTCGCGAACCTGGACCGCCACCGTGAGATCGCGCAGCGGCTGGCGCATCCCCGCGGGCTGACCGAGGAGGAAGCGCGGCGGCTTGCCGCCGAAGGGAGGGCACTGGTCTGGATCGACGGCGGACTGCACGCATCGGAGGTCGCCCACGCGCAGCACACGATTCAGCTCGCGTACGATCTGGTGACGGGAGACGCGGATCCGGAGATTGCCGCGATTCTCGACAACGTCATCCTCCTCCTCTGGCCCTCGATCAACCCCGACGGGCAGACGCTCATCGCGGACTGGTATCACTCGAACGTGGGGACGCCGTACGAGGTCGCGTCGGCGCCCTTCCTCTACCAGAAGTACATCGGGCACGACAACAACCGGGACGGCTACATGATCAACCAGATCGAGTCCCGGTACACGACCCGAGTGGCGCGGGAGTGGGAACCGCACATCCTCTACAACCACCACCAGAGTTCGCCCTTCCCGACCCGGATCTGGATCCCGCCCTTCGCCGAGCCGATCTCGCCGCACGTGCATCCCCTCATGTGGCGCATGGTGACCCTGATCGGGATGGCGATGTCGCAGGCGCTCGAGGAGCGGGGGCAGCGCGGCGCGACGCACATGGGCACCGGGTTCGACAACTGGTATCCGGGGTTCATGGACCACGCGCACAACTTCCACAACGTCGTCTCGTTCCTCACCGAGACGGCGCTGTACCGATACGCGACGCCGGGGTTCTACACGATCGGGGACTTCCCGCCCTCGGAGCGCGACCTGCGGCCGGAGTCGCTCTACTCCAGTCCGTGGGAGGGCGGGTGGTGGCGGCTGCGCGACGCCGTCGACTACATGCTCACGGCCTCGATCTCGGTGCTCGACGTGGCGGCGAAGTACCGGACGGACCTCCTCTACAACCGCTACCAGGCGGGCCGGGACATCATCGCCGAGTACGAGGAGGGGCCGCCCTACGCGTACTTCGTGCCGCAGGCGCAGCGGGATCCCGTGGCGGCGGTCGAACTCCTGCGCCGGCTCGCCTTCAACGGGATCGAGATCGACCAGCTCGAGCGGGCGGTGAGCCACCAGGGCCTGGACCATCCGGCGGGGACGTGGGTCATCCGCATGGACCAGGAGTTCGCCCACTTCGTCCGCCAGTTGTTCGTCATCCAGGACTATCCGGACCTGCGCGAGGACCCGGAGGGTCCGCCCGACCAGCCGTACGACGTGTCGGGGTGGACGCTCCCGCTGCAGATGGGGGTGTGGGTGATCGAGGCCGCGGCGCCGCTCGGCCCTGAGCTGCGGGAGGTGCTGCAGCCGCTGTCCGGCGAGGCGCTCGAGTGGGACGCGGAGGTGGAGGACGCGTCGCCCTTCGATTCGCCGATCGGGGTCGGGTTCGACTCGCACCGCGTGGCGGCGGCGATCCTGCCCCCGGAGGGCCGGATCACGGGCGGGGGATCGGCGCTCGTCGTCGACCCGGCCCAGAACAACGCCTTCAAGGCGCTCAACCGGGCGTGGGCGGCCGGCGCCCGGGTCTCGTACCTGCCCGGCGAACCGGGCGGGGGCGGGGAGCCGGGGAGCGGCGGCCGCTATGCGATTTCCGGGCTCACGGGAGAGACGGGGATCGTGCGCGATCTCGGACTGCAGGCGATGCGGGGCGGCGGCGGCGCGAGCCTGCGCCAGCCGCGGATCGGACTCTACCGTCCCTGGAACGCGAGCGCCGACGAAGGCTGGACGCGCTGGGTGCTCGAGCGCTTCGGGTTCGACTTCACCAGCCTCCGCAACGCGGATGTCCTCGCCGGTGACCTTTCCGGCCGGTACGACGTGATCATCGTGGCGGACCTGTCGCAGGGGCAGATCCTCGACGGGTTCGCGAAGGGCTGGGTGCCGCCGCGTTACGCGGGCGGGATCGGTCCGGAGGGCGTGCGGGAGCTGGACGCCTTCGTGCGGGACGGGGGCACGCTCGTCACGCTCAACCGCAGCGCGCTGTTCGCGATCGAGGAACTGCAGCTGCCCGTGCGCAACGTCGTCGCCGAGCTGAGCCGGCAGGACTACTTCCAGAGCGGCTCGATCCTCGAGATGATCGTCGACCCGTCGCACCCCGTGATGTCGGGGATGCCGGAACGGGCGGCGGTCGTCGCCGGACAGAGTCCGGTGTTCACGACCGAGGAAGGGTTCGAGGGGCGCGTGATGGCCAAATACGAGGCGGAAGGTTCGCCGCTCCTGTCGGGATACCTGCTGGGAGCGGAACATCTCGCGGGTTACGCGGCGGCGGTCGACGTGGCGCACGGGGCGGGACGGGTCGTGCTGCTCGGCATGCGGCCGCAGTGGCGCGGGCAGCCGTTCGGGAACTTCCGCATCCTCTTCAACGCGGCGCTCTACGGCCGCGAACTCGCCGCCGCCACGCCGGAGTCGGCGGAGTTCTGGACCGCCCCCGAGGATACGGAAGACGAGACAGAGCGCGACACAGAGCGCGAGGTCGAGCCCGGGGACGGCGGACCATAGCGGCCCGGCGATTCCGACCCGGCTGGACGGGCTGGATGCTCCTCTTCCTCCTCGCGACGGCGGCCGTGCTCGCCGCGTGGGCCTTCTGGTGGGAACCCGGACGGCTCGTCCTGAACGAGATCGAACTCGAGGTGCCGGGGTGGCCGGAGGGCGAGGAGACGCGCATCGCGCTCATCGCCGATCTTCACGTCGGATCCCCCAGAAACGGCCGCGACAAGCTCCGGCGCGCGGTCCGGCGCGTGAACGAGACTCTTCCGGATCTGGTGCTCATCGCGGGGGACCTGACGATCGACAACGTGCTCGGGGGCGGCTTCGTCCCGCCCGAGGAGATCGCCGGGGACCTCGCCGCGCTGGACGCGCGCTACGGCGTGTTCGCGGTGCTCGGGAACCACGATCGGTGGCTGTCGGCCGGGCGGGTGGAGGAGGCGCTGACCGGCGTCGGGATCACGGTGCTCGACAACCGGGGGCAGCGCGTGCGCGTGCGGGGGCACGACACCTGGATCGCGGGCGTGGCCGACTACTGGACGGGTCATCCCTCGATCGACGACGCGCTCGAGGGCGCGGGCGCCGGCGAGCCGGTGATCCTGTTCACGCATAACCCGGATCTCTTCCCCGAGGTGCCGGCGCGTGTCTCGCTGACGCTCGCCGGACACACGCACGGCGGCCAGGTCATCATCCCCTTCGTCGGTCCCGGGATCACCCCCTCCCGCTTCGGCGCCCGTTACGCGGCGGGTCACGTGGTCGAGGACGGACGGCACCTGTTCGTGACCACGGGGGTGGGGACGAGCCGGCTCGGCGTCCGCTTCCTGGTGCCGCCCGAGGTGGTCTCGCTGAGGCTCACGCGCTGCGAATCCTGCGAGTCGCCGCCGGAGTGACTATCATGCCGCCGAAGACGATCATGCCGCCGCCGCGATCGGCGCCGATTCCCTGAAACCGGAGTCATGCCGAACATGCTGTCTGGCCCGAAACTGCGCGTCCGGGAGATGCGACTCGCGCGCGCGGGCTGGCTCCTGGTTGTCCCGGGTCTGGTCATGCCGCTCGCCGCCGCCGCGCAGGAGGACAGGCTCGCGCCGCCGGAGGGTTGGCTCGCCCGTACGGACCACGGGGGCGACGGAATGGACGCGGTGCGGGAGATGCCGCCCGGCTGGCACATCACGACGGGGTCGGCGGGCATCTTCTACCATCCCGAGACGACGGCGAGCGGCGACTTTCGCGTCGAGTCCACCGTGCTCCTGTTCGACCCGGAGGGGCGGAACGAGGGGTTCGGCGTCTTCTTCGGGGGCACCGACCTCGAGGGCGACGGCCAGGCCTACACCTACCTCCTCCTCCGCCAGGACGGGAGCGTGATCGTGAAGCGCCGGGACGGCGGGGAGACATCCACGCTGCTCCCGTGGACGAAGCACGATGCGGTCGTGACCTGGCCGGCGCGCGGCGAGGGCGCGGCGATGGCGAAGAACGTCCTCTACGTCGAGGCGGCGGGGGGCGATCTGATCTTCGGCGTGAACGATCAGGAGGTGTTTCGGATGGTTCGCGACGGGCAGCACGTGGACGGCGTCGTGGGCCTGCGGGTGAACCACGGCCTCAATTTGCATATCTCCGCTCTGGAGGTGACCCCCGTGGAGGTGAATGATGGCTGAGTCCGGCGGGGCGCGGCTGGAGGCGATCTGGCTCAAGTCAGCGAAACTCGGTCCGATGCGGCCGGTGTCGGAGGCTACTCTCGTGGCGGGGCAGGGGCTGGAGGGCAACGCCGATCGCGGCGGCTATCGGCAGGTGACGCTGCTCGATGCGGGCGCCTGGGAGGTCGCGACCCGCGAGGTCGGTGTCGAGCTGAGCCCGGATGCCCGCCGGGCCAACCTGCTCGTCCGGGGCGTCGATTTCCGCGACACGGCGGACCGGGTCCTGCGGATCGCCGGCTGCCGCATCAGGATCCGCGGCGAGACGCTCCCCTGCGAGCGCATGGAGGACGCGGCCGCGGGGCTGAAGGCGGCGCTGGCGCCGGACTGGCGCGCCGGCGCCTGCGGCATGGTGCTCGAGGGCGGGCCGCTCGCGCTCGGCGATGCGGTGGCCTGGGAATCCTGACGGCCGGGCCGTGAGGAGATCGCGGACGGCGGCGGGGCTCCTCTCGCTGTCCGCCCTCGCCGCGGGGTGTGAACCCCCGGCTCCGGCGTCGGGGCCGCCCACCCTGGCCGGGTCGCTCTCGGTCTACCAGGCGGAACTCTTCTATCAGAAGGTCGGCCTCGGGGACGCGGTCGTCGTCGTGAACGGGGGCCCGGGGCTCGACCACTCGTATCTCCGCCCCTGGCTGGGACCGCTGGCCGAGACGCACCAGGTCATCTTCTACGACCAGCGAGGGCTCGGCGCCTCGAACGCGGTGCTCGACGCGACGAGCATCTCCATGGAGCGCTACCTGACGGACATCGACCGCATCCGGGAGCGCGTCGCGGGAGAGGAGCAGTTCACGCTGCTCGCGCATTCCTGGGGCGCGATCCCCGCGCTCCTGTACGCGCTCGAGCGGCCGGAGCGGCTCACGGGCCTCATCCTCGTCTCGCCGGTGGAGCCGGGCAGCCGGTTCCGTGATCAGACGGACGGGAACCAGCTCGCGCGGCGGGATTCGGGGGATGTGGCGGCGCTCGATTCGATCCAGCGGACGCCGGCGTTCGCGGCCCGGGACACGGCGGCCATGAACCGGCTCTTCTTCCACGTCTTCCGCGGCACCTTCGCCGACGCGGGTGTGGCGGACAGCCTGCTGCGCCTCTCTCTCCACGAGCGGACGGCGCGCCAGGGCCAACAGGTCGCGGCGCTCCTCATGGCGCCGCTGCGGGGGTTCGACTTCTGGGACCGTCTCGGGGACGTCGCCGTCCCCGTGCTCATCGTACACGGCGCCGAGGACCCGATCCCGGTCGAAATGGTGGAGGCGATGAACGAGGCCCTGCCGGACAGCCGTCTCGCGCGCATCGCGGGCTCGGGGCACTTCCCCTTCATCGAGCAGCCGGCGCGGTTCTGGCCGGCGATCCGGGACTTTCTGGGCGCACGGGCGGAGGGCGGTCCGTGACTTCGGGCGCCGAGCCCGGTCCGGTAGACGATCCGGCCCGGCTGCTCGACGCGCTCTCCCGCATCAACGCCGCGCGACGGGATCCGGTGTACAGTCCGGCCCGCGTCGGTGGCCTCCTGGAGGGATTCGAGAGGCTCGTGGCGACGCTGCCGGGGGGGGATCGCGGTCCCGCGGGCGCCGCCTCCCTCGCCGAACTCGAGGCCCTCCTGAGCGGGGAAGGCGCGGGGGACGCCGTGACGGAACTGCGCCGCTATCTGGAGCCGGTCCTCGACCGGCTCATGGAAGAACTCCTCGACCACCCGGAGCGGCGCCTCGCCGCGTACGGATCGCTTCTTCCCGGGGAAGACAACCACCATCAGGTGGCGACGCTGGTGGGGAGATGGGTCCCGGGAACGGTCGAAGGCGCGCTCATCGACCGCGGGTGGACGGCGCGGCAGGGCTATCCCGGCTTCGTGCCCCGGGTTTCGGGCGCTCGCGTGGCCGTGAAGGTGTTCGAGAGTCTCGCGCTGCCCGAGGCCTGGGGGCGGCTGGATGCGTTCGAGGGAGCGTCCTGCCGCAGGATTCTCATCCCGGTCGAAACGGAGTCGGGCCGGGTTGTGTGCAACATCTACGAGTGGATCGGCCGCGTTACTCCTCGGCCTTGATCTCGTCCCACACCGCGTCCAGCGTCTCGAGGTCGGCGCTCCGCCACGCGATGCCGCGCGCCTCCGCGACCTCGATCATGCGCCGGCAGCGGCGCTCGAATTTCTCGATCGCGCCCAGAAGGGCGTTGGCGGGATGGGCTCCGGCGAGCCGGGACACGTTCACGACCGAGAACAGGAGGTCCCCGACCTCGTCGACGACGCGGGCCCCCGCCTCTCCGATGCGGCGCGGCTGCGGGGGGGCGTCCGACGTACGGGCGGCGCGCTCGAGTTCGGCCGCCTCCTCCCGCACCTTCTCCAGGGGCCCCGCCAGGTCGGGCCAGTCGAAGCCGAGCGCCGCCATCCGCTCCTGAACCCGCGCGGCACGGCTGAGCGGATCCAGCCCCGCGGAGACCCCGGCGAAGGGGTCCGTCCCCGCCGACTCCGCGGATTCCGGCTCGCCCCTCGCCTCGGTCCTGGCCTGGCGCTCCGCGGCCTTCAGCGACTCCCAGTCCGGCGGCGCCTCCGCATCGCCGTACACATGCGGGTGCCGCGCTTCCATCTTCGCCTCGAGCGCCTCGACGACGCCGCCGGCCCCGAAGGCGCCGCGCTCCTCGGCGAGGACGATCTGGAAGGCCACGTTGAGGAGCAGATCGCCGAGTTCGCCCGCGAGGCCCTCGTCGTCGTGGCTCCGGATCGCGTCGGCGACTTCGTGGGCCTCCTCGAGGAGGTAGGGGCGCAGCGTCTCCGGGGTCTGCTTCGCGTCCCAGGGACAGTGCACGCGGAGGAAGCGGACGAGCGCGAGGGCGCGGCCGAGGGCTTCGTCTCCCTCCCGCGCCCGCTCCGCATGCAGGCGTTCGGCATCGGTATCGACAGGTTCTTCGTTCATGGCACGGTTCATGGCACGGTTCATGGCGCGGGGAAGCTAGGCTCGATAGGGTGGCAACTCCAGTTCGACGAGCGATTCCCCGATCTCGCAGGCGTCCCTTGACCCGCAGTCCCGCAGACCCCGCGTGCCGAGCCTGGCTCGAGGTCGATCTGGCCGGGCTGACGCGCAACGCGGAGCGCGTGGCCGATCACGTGGCGCCCGCCCGCCTCGTGCCCATGGTCAAGGCCGACGCCTACGGTCTGGGTGCGATCGCGGTCGCCCGCACGCTGGACCGGCTGGAACCGTACGCCTTCGGGGTCGCCACCCCGCGAGAGGGAGCCGAACTGCGGCGCGGCGGGATCGAGCGGCGGATCGTCGTGTTCGCGCCCTCGGCCGCCGCCGAGGCTTCCGAACTCCTCGAGGCGGGACTCGACGGCGCGGCGCTCAGCCTCGACTCGCTCCGGAAACTCGCGGCCCGGGCACGGGCGGAGGCGGGACGGATCGCCGTGCATCTGGAAGTCGACACCGGAATGGGGCGAGCGGGGCTTCCCGCGGCCGCGGCCGCCGACTGGGCGCCCGAGGTGGCGTCCGTCCTCTCCGGGGGCGGGGTCTCGCTCGCCAGCGTCTACACGCACTTCCATTCCGCGGGGACGGACGCCGCGGTCACGCGCGGGCAACTGGCGCGCCTCCGGGCCGCGGTCACGCGCCTCGAGGCGGCGGGCGTCGATGTCCCTCTCCTGCACGCGGCCAACAGCGATGCGGCGATGGGGGATCGGCAGTATCATCTGGATCTCGTCAGAGTGGGGATCTACCTGTACGGCGGAAGGCGGGGGACGGAGATCGCCGGGGCGCCGGCGGATCCGGAAGGCGTCGCGCGGGTACGCGCCCGGGTGCTGGAGGTCCGTGACCTGGCGCCGGGATCGACCGTCAGCTACGGAGCGATGTACACCACGAGCGGCGCCGAACGCCTCGCCACGCTCGGGATCGGTTACGCCGACGGCCTGGCGTGGCGTCTCTCGAACCGCGGGCGAGCGCTCGTCCGCGGGATCCGGGTGCCGATCCGGGGCGGCGTCTGCATGGATGTGACCTCGGTAGACGTTTCTGCGGTGTCGGGTGTCGAACCGTCCGACGTGGTCACGCTGCTGGGCCGGGACGGGGCGGAGGAGATCACCCTTGCGGAGGTCGCCGCCGCCGCCGGTACGATCGAGTATGAAGTGCTGACGGCGATCGGTCGCCGCCTGCCCCGCTGCTACGCGGGCGGGCCGGACCACGCCGCTGAAGGGAGCCGATGACGGAGACGCGCGCGCAGGATGGAGTCACGCTCTCGTGGGAAGATCTCGCCGCCGAAGCGAGGTCTGCCCGCGAGCGCGCGTACGCCCCGTACTCGCGTTTCGCGGTGGGGGCCGCCCTCGAGGCCGCGGACGGGCGAGTGTTCGTGGGGTGCAATGTCGAGAGCGCCTCCTATCCGGTCGGGACGTGCGCGGAACGGGTCGCGCTGGGCCACGCGGTCGTCTCGGGAGCGCGGTCCTTCGCCCGCATCGTGGTGGCGTCCGGCGGAGCGGTCCCCGCGTCGCCGTGCGGTATGTGCCGCCAGGCGCTCGCCGAGTTCGGCCTGGAACTCGAGGTCATGAGCGTGGGCGGGAACGGAGTGGCGACGACCTGGCGGCTGCGGGACCTCCTGCCGGCCCACTTCGGCCCGCAGCAGCTCGGTCTCGCGCCGGAGGCCGCTTCGTGAACCCTTCGCCCGATCGATTCCCCGCGGCGCTCCGGCTCTGGATCGTGGCGCTCGGGACGCTCGCCGTGCTCGCCGCGTGTACGGAGGACCCGCTCTCGCTCGGTCCCGGCGAGGTCCCGGGGGCGGGCACGCAGACGAGGGATGTGACGGTTTCCGTGGCGGAGCTCGGGACGTGGCGGGACACGACCGTGACCGGCTTCGCGCTCCCCTCGAACGCGCCGTTCGTCTCCGTGTCGAACGGGCCGCTGGTGGCGAGTCGCGCGTTCGCCCGCTTCAACGTTCCGGACACCATCCGTACGCTGGGCGACACGCTGCCGGTCGCCACCTTCGAGGAAGTGGAACTGCTCGTGCGGATCGACACCGTCAGCTCCGAGTTCGGCGGCTTTCCGCTGACGCTGCGGCTGCTCGCTCTGGAGCAGCGTTTCGACCCGGACTCCGCGACCTGGCAGCGGGCCGCGACGGGCGTGCCGTGGGAGGAGCCGGGCGGCGATCTGGGCGTCGAGATCGCGTCGGGCGTGCTGGAGGCGGTCTCCGACACCCTCCTCATGTCGGTCGCGGTGGCGGAGGACTCGCTGATGAAGGCGTGGCAGGACGAGGACGGAGGAAATGGATTCGCCCTCGTGGTGGAGGGTCCGGAGACGAGCCTCCGGGTCAGCCGGATCGTCCTCCGGTATGATCCGACGCTCGTCGGACGGCAGTTCCCCGTTCCCCAGGCGCAGCAGTGGGACGAGCGCACGTTCGTCCTCGATCCGCCGCTACCGCCGACGGGCTCCGAACTGCGCATCGGGGGGCTCCCCGCGTCGCGGATCTACTTCGAGTTCGCCCTCCCCGAGAGCCTCGGCGGGACGTCGCTCGAAGGGGTCACGATCAGCCAGGCCGAGGTCATCCTGTATCCACTCGCCGCTCCCGAGGTCCATGCCGCGGAACGGGCGATCGAAGCACGGAGGGTCAGCCTGCTCGGCGACCCCTTCGAGCGGGGCGCGAAGACGCCGATCGGCAGCTCAGATCTGCAAGGGACGCGGCTCCACCCCGACCTCCTGGGCAGCGGGGAACCGGTCCGGATGAATCTCACCTTCCTCGTGGCGCGAGCGGTGGCCGGCTCGGAACGCCGCATCCGGATCGGTTTTCGCGGGGACCCGGACGCCCAGGTGCTGGGCTACTGGGAGTTCGGCTCCGTCGAATCGCCCCCGGAGTTCCAGCCCCGGCTCCGGCTCGTGTTCAGTTCGGCCCCGAAGTTCGGTGTGCCGTGATGCGCGGCGCACGCCGGTTCGGGACCGGCCTCGTGCTGGCCGCGCTCGTGGCGCCGCCGCTCGCGGCCCAGGCGCCGCTCACGTCGATCGGCCTCGGCTATCCGGTCGCCCCGGTGGACGGCCGGGCGGCGGCCCTCGGCGGGTCCGGCACGGGGCTGCTCGGCGGATCGTTCACGGTCGGGAACCCGGCCGACCTCCTGCTCCACGAGGAGCCGGGCTTCTCGCTGTCGTTCTCGGGCGAGGGCGTCACGATAGAGGGTGACGGGACATCCCTCGACACGGGGCGGGAGCGCTTCACCACGATCCGCGCGCTGGTGCCGTTCAACGGTTGGGCGGTCGGCATCGCCTTCGGCGGTGAGTTCGACCAGGACTGGTCGAACATCTTCCAGGATACGCTGCGACTGGACGACGGCGCGGTCCCGTACGAGGAGACGCGGGAGCACAACGGCGGGATCAGCAGTATCGACCTTTCCCTCGCGCGCCAGGTGGGGCCGTTCGGCGTCGGGATCGCGGTGCAGCGGCTGACGGGGGCGCTGCGGCAGTCCTTCTTCCGCGGGTTCGACAATCCGACCGGCGGCGCCCCCGCACTCCTGGACATCGCGGGGGCCCAGGAGCTGTCCTGGCGTGCGTGGCGCTTCAAGGCGGGCGGGTCGGTCCGGGTGTCCGACCGGGTGGTCGTCGGGGCGGGGTTCGGGCAGGGAGGGACGCTGTACGCGACCGTCGAGGGCTCCGATCGCCCGGACGCGGAGTTCGACCTGCCCTCGTCGCTCGAACTCGGGGGAAGCGTGCGCGTGACGAGCCAACTCCTGGTCACGGCCGGTGCCGGACGGACGTGGTGGTCGGTGGTCGAGCCGTTCGCCGGGGGGGGCGGCTCGGAGTTCACCTCGCACGACGTCGAATGGCTGGGCGGCGGGATCGAGTACGGAGGGATGTCGCTCCTGGGCGGGCGGCTGCCGGTGCGAATCGGGGCCCGCCGAACGGGCCTCCCCTTCAGTCCGGGCCCGGAAGCTCTGGACGAACAGGCGTTCACCGGCGGCTTCGGGTGGGAATTCCAGGAGGGGCTCGCCGTGTTCGACCTCGCCCTTGAAACCGGTTCTCGGGGCGACGTGGCGACCCTGGGAATCGCCGAGATCTTCCGGCGGGTGACGCTGTCCTTCTCGCTGCGGCAACGCTAGCGTCCACGACATGAGCACGACGGTGAGCACGAGTCTCGTCAGCCTGAAGACTTCCGGCGGGCGGCGCGCCGCCCCGGCGGGCGTTCGCGGTCCGCGCCCGTTCGGCAGCCGCGTCTATATCGAGACGTACGGCTGCCAGATGAACATCAACGACACCGAGTTGATGGAGGGGGTGCTGGCGGAGGAAGGGTTCGTGCGCGTGGACGGTCCCGAGCGCGCGGACGTCATCCTGGTCAACACGTGCGCGATCCGGGAGCACGCCGAGCGACGCGTGCGCGGCCGCATCGGCGAACTGCAGCGCCACCGCAAGCGGCGTCCGGAACTCGTCCTCGGCGTGACGGGGTGCATGGCGCAGCGGCTCGGCCCCCGCCTCATGGAGGAGGCGGCCGGTGTGGATCTGGTGGCCGGCCCGGACGCCTATCGCGGCCTGCCGGAGCTGATCGGCTCGATCCAGGCGAACGCGATCGAGCGGGGCCAGACGCTCCTCGAACTCGACGCGGAAGAGAATTACGAGGGCGTCGCCAGTGTGCGGCAGCAGCGGGTGAGCGCGTGGATCACGGTCCAGCGCGGCTGCGATCACCGCTGCACCTTCTGCATCGTCCCCTACGTGAGGGGCGGAGAGAAGAACCGGGCGCCCGAGGCGATCCTGGCCGAGACGCGAAGGGCGGTCGCGGACGGCTTCAGCGAGGTCGTCCTCCTCGGGCAGACAGTCAACTCGTACCGGTTCGACGACTGGGATTTCGCGACGCTGCTGCGGGCGGTGAGCCGCGTGGGCGGGATCCGTCGCGTGCGCTTCACCTCGCCCCACCCCAACGACGTCACTCCGGAACTGCTCGGCGTGATGGCGGAGGAGCCGGCCGTGTGCCGTCAACTCCATCTGCCCGTGCAGTCGGGCTCCAACCGGGTGCTGAAGCGGATGGTGCGGCGCTACACGGCCGAGGCGTTTCTGGAGAAGGTGGAGGCGACGCGCCGGGAGGTGCCCGGGATCGCGCTCTCCACGGACGTGATCGTGGGCTTTCCCGGCGAGACGGAGGCGGACTTCGAGGCCACGCTGGAGCTGATGCGAGACGTGAGGTTCGATGACGCCTACCTGTACAGGTACTCGAGGCGCGAGGGGACGCCCGCCACGCGCTTCCCGGCGGCGGACTTCGTGCCGGACGAGGTGGGGGGCGAGCGGCTGGAGCACCTCATCGGCGTGCACCGCGCGATCCAGCGAGAGATCAACGAGTCCGAGGTCGGGACGGTGCGCGAGGTGCTGGTCGAACGGCCGGCGCGTTCCGCCGGGGACGTGCTGGGCCGGACGGAGCAGAACAAGGTCGTCGCCTTCCCCGGCGATCGCGGGCGAATCGGCGTCTACACGAAGGTACGGCTGACCGGGACGACGGGGGCCACGTTCATGGGTGTGCCATGCCACGCGGACGAAGGGGGCTTCCGATTCGTTACCTGACGCGCATCGTCGTCTTCGCGGTCGTGATCCTCGCGGCCTTCTGGTTCACGACCGAGAACGCGAACGAACTCGTGAACGTCGACCTGGCCTTCGTACGCATCCGTGCCTCGCTGCCCCTGGTCGTGTTCGTGTCCATCCTCGGGGGCATGGGTCTCTCGGCCGCGCTCGCGTGGCGCGCCGAACGCCGCGCCCGGAGACGCGAGGCGAGCCGGGCCGCGATTCAGGGTCTCGGGGAGGACCCGGCGGCCCCGCGGTTCCAGGCGGAGGAGCGCGACCCGCCGCTTTGAATCCTCGTTGACGATCGCTCCGAGCGTGGGGACGGACCCTGCGACTCGGAGGCTGATCGACGCGGTTTTCTCCCTCACCCCTGCTCCTCATGGCGCTGGCGCTGGCCGCCGGCGACGTGGCCGGGCTCGCGCTGGCGCGCGCGGACGGCGCCGTGCCTCCGGGTGCCGTCGCGGTCGGGATCGGTCTCCTCTGTGTGCTCGCGGGCCGGGCGGGGGTGCGCTCCGCCGCGGGCGATCGCCGGGGGCGCGGCGTCCCGTTGGCCGTGGCCCTCGCTCTCGCGGTCCTCGTCGGGGTGCTGGCGGGTCTGCCGCGGGGGACGGCGGCGCTCGGCGCCTGTGTGGCGAAGCTGGAGGGGAACGCGCCGGCCGTGGCGGCCGGCACGGTCGCGGACGCGGTTCCGGCGCGAGAGGCGGGCCCGGGAGCCGGCCTGGTCCGGGTGTCGATCCGCGACGCCCGCATCGTCTCGGGGGGTGCGGTCTGCCGCCTGGGCGCGCTGCGAGCGTTCGTGCGGCCCGGAGCGGCGCACGAGGCCGGCTCGGCGGTGCTCGCCCGGGGCGTGTGGCGAACGGCGGACCCCGGTCGGCTGCCCCGGCCGCCAGAGGCGCTCGGCTGGCTGAGCGGCGCGAGCCTCGAGACGCTTCCCGCCGAGCACGGCCTGAGGGGCCCGCGCGGCCTCGGCCGCTGGATCATCGGGTGGCGGGCGGCGCTGCTGGCGCGGCTCGACGCCCGGCTCGCGCCTCGGCACCGCGCGATCGGGAAGGCCCTCCTGCTCGCCGACCGGAGCACGCTCGACCCCGCGACGCGCGATGCGTTCGTGGGGGCCGGGATCATACACCTGCTCGCGATCTCGGGGCTCCACGTCGGCCTCATCGGCGCGGCGCTCGCGTGGCTGATCGGCCTGCGCGTGCAGGGCCCGCGGCGCCTCCTGTGGGCGGCCGCCCTCACGAGCGGCTACGTCGTCCTCATCGGCGCGCCCCCCTCGGCGGTCCGCGCCGCGCTCATGTTCTGGGGCTGGGCGCTCGCCTTCCGCCGGGCGCGGCCGGCCCGGATCGGCGACCTGGCGGCGCTGGCGGCGACGCTCGCGATCCTCGCCGACCCGCTCATCGTGACGGACCCGGGCTTCCAACTCTCGTTCGCCGGCTTCACGGGCGTCGTGGTCGGGGGACGGGTCAGGCTCCCCCGCCCGCTCTCGGGCCGTCGCGTGAAGGCACTCGCCCGCGCGCTGGCCGTGAGCTGCGGGGCCTTCCTCGCGACGGCGCCGATCGCGGCGTTCCACTTCGAACGCATCGTGATCGCCTCGATCCCGGCCAGCGTCGTGGCGGGGGCGGTGGTAGGGCTGGCGCTGCCGGCGCTCGCGCTCACGCTCGTCCTGCCGTGGGGCCTGTGGGTGCTCTTCGCCGGCGCCGCGGACGCGGCGCTCGCCTGCCTGGCGGCGATCGCGTCGTTCTTCGCCGACCTGCCGCTCAGCTGGTCCGGGCCCGGCCTCGGCCCCCGCACCTGGCTCGCCGCCGCCGGGCTCGCGGCGCTCGCGCTCGACCGGACGCGGGTGCGACGCGGCCTGGGCATCGTGGCCGTCGGCGCCGGGCTCGCGCTGGCGAGCGCCTGGCCCTCCGTCCGGTCCCTGCTCGACTGGGGCACGGCGCTCGTCTGCACACTGGACGTGGGGCAGGGTGACGCCGCCGTGGTGCGGACCGGCGCCGGCCGCTGGCTCGTATTCGACGCGGGCCCGGGCGGCGCCTTCGCCGCGGCCGGCACGGCATCCGGCCGCCCCGCCATGAGCGATGCGGGCGGTCGCGTGGTCGTGCCCTTCCTGCACGCGATGGGCGCCCGCACCGTGGAACTCTTCGCCATCTCCCATCCCCACCTCGACCACTATGGCGGCGGGGCGGCCGTCTTCGACGAACTGCGCGTGCGGCGCGTGTTCGACCCCGGCGTCCCCGAGCCCAGCGCCGCGTACCTCGCGTTCCTCGAGCGCGTCGAGGAGGAGGGCGCTTCGTGGCACGCGCCCCGCGCCGGCGACCGCCTGCGCATCGACGACGTCGAACTCGAGATCCTGTGGCCGGAGGAGGAGGCCGGGACCGACGCGAACGAGGGTTCGCTCTCCTTCCGGCTCACGGCGCACGAGTTCCGCTACGTGAACACCGGTGACGCCGGCGAACCGGTCGAGCGGGCGATCCTTGCCCGCCTCGCGCCGGAGCGTCCGGAGGCCGACCTCCTCAAACTCGGCCACCACGGGAGCCGTACCTCGACCTCCCTCGAATGGCTGCGGGCGACCGGCCCCGACATCGCGGTCATCTCGGCCGGCCGGCAGAACCGCTACGGCCATCCGCACGCCGTCACGCTGGCCCGGCTGGACTCCGCGCGCGTGGGGCGCGTCTGGCGCACGGATCTCGACGGCGTCTTGTGCGTCGAGAGCGACGCGGACGGCTGGCGGATCGTCGACCCGCCCTGACGACCTGTCCCGAAGGCCCGTCTTGACGCGAAAAAGTGCCCTTCGGTAACCTTGGCACGCCCCCCAATCCGGAGCAGCCATGGGCTGCAGAGCACGTCTCCCGCGGAGCCGCCGTGAGCAGATCCATCACCACCGTCGAACACTTCATCGCCGAGCAGGAGCGTGAGCACCCCGAGGCCACCGGCGCCTTCACGGACATCCTGCTCGGGATCAGCCTCGCCGCGAAGGTCATCTCCGCGGCGGTGAACCGCGCCGGGCTCATCGACATCCTCGGCGTGAGCGGCGCCGAGAACGTCCACGGCGAGACCGTGCAGAAGCTCGACGACTACGCGAACGGCGTGCTCGTCAGCATCCTCGGCCGCTGCGGCAGCCTGAGCGGCATGATCTCCGAGGAGGAAGAGGGGTTCATCCACATCCCCGAATCACGGGACCCCGGCCCCTACATCATCGCCTTCGACCCCCTCGACGGAAGTTCCAACATCGACGTGAACATCTCGGTGGGGACGATTTTCTCCGTCTACCGCAAGCGCAGCAGCGGGCGGAGGCTGCAGAAGAGCGATCTCCTGCAGCCCGGATCGACACAGCTCGCGGCTGGCTACGTCCTGTACGGGTCCTCGACGATGCTCGTGTTCACGACCGGCACCGGCGTGCACGGCTTCACGCTCGATCCCGGGATCGGCGAGTTCCTCCTCTCCTACCGGAACATGAAGATCCCCTCGTCCGGGAAGAACATCTACAGCATCAACGAAGCCTACCACGATCAATGGACGCCGGGCCAGCAGCGTCTCGTCGAACGCTTCCGCAGCCCCCCGGACGGCGCGGCGTCGTTTTCGGCGCGCTACGTCGGCTCGATGGTGGCGGACTTTCACCGCACCCTGCTGCGCGGCGGGATCTTCATGTACCCGGGGACGAGGGAGAAGCCGGAAGGGAAGCTGCGGCTCCTCTACGAGGTGGCTCCCATGGCGCTCATCTGCGAGCAGGCGGGCGGGCGGGCGAGCGACGGCCGGCGTCCCATCCTCGACCTCGAGCCCAGCGGACTGCACCAGTGCGTGCCGACGTTCATCGGCAGCCCGGACCTCGTCGAGATGGCGGAGCGCTACCTCGCGGACGACTGACCGACGCGGATGCGAAGAGAGGGCCCGAAGCCCCCCCCTTGTACAGCGCTCAAGAACGGAACCCCGGTCACATTGTGGGCCGGTGCCCGCTAGAGAGAGAGTCGCACGCCGAGCTGAATCGCCCACCGGGACAGGATATTGTCGATGTCCAGCACATCGCTGGCATCGGCCACTCCGTCGTCGTTCTCGTCGCCCTGATAGAAGCGGACGATGGGACGTCCCGAGTCGGAGTCGTAGCCGCGGAACGACAGAATCGTGGGGGCTTGGAAGGGAGCGTACCTCTGCCGCCCCCACTCCTCGTTGAAGAAGTTCCCCACGTTGATGAAGTCGAGGGTAACCTGGAGATTCTGGCTGCCTGCGCCCGGCAGGGGCAGGTCCTGGGTGATCCGCAGGTCCAGGCTCCGGACCCACGGTTCGCGCGAAGAGTTTCGGTCCACGATCTGGCCCCTGAACGAGTCCAGATCGGGGACGTTGCTTACGAACGCGTCCCAGGCCGCGAAGTCGAGACACCCTCCGCAGTCGGTCTGGAAGATCGCGTCATCGGCGTCGCCGGGCACGAAGACGAGGTCGTTGAACCTGCGGTTGTCGTTGTTCGCGTCGCCGAAGTATGTCCAGCTGAAGGGTCGGCCCGCCCGCGCCTCGTAGAAGGCCGTGATCGTCGTCCCCACGTCCTCGCTCCAAACAATGCGCTGCGAGACCGAAGCGACGATCCGGTGCTTGATCTCGAAGTCCGCCGTCCCCTCGCCCGGATCGTTCGGGTCGACGCCGACCTCGTTGTACTGGAAGTTCGAGATCGCACGGCTGGACTGGCCGCTGTTCACGTCCGTGGCGTCGGTCCACGTGTAGGACAAACTCCCGAACAGGTTCGGCAGGAAATCGCCACCAAACCGTTTTTGCAGCTGCGTCGTGAACTGTATCTGACGGCCCTGGTTGGTGTTGTCGAGCAGGAAGACGCCGGGGGCAAACTCGGCGCTCACCCTCTCTCTGGCGAAGAACACTCGGCCGTCACTCGCTCGGCCCTCGCGGACGAGGCTCAGGTCCTGGAACATGACATCATTGACATTCTTCGTATAGATGCCTTCGACTGTCAGCACCAGCCTGTCGCGAAGCTCCCGGTCGATGCCAACGGACGTCCGCCACGCCTGAGGAAACTTGAAATCCGTGTCCGTGAGGTTCACCTCCGTCGTGGTCTCGCGCGCACTCGGCAGATTGTCCGGATCCCCCGTGAACGGCGGCGGAGTGCAGCCGAGCCAGACGGGACAGTCAATGCGGATGAAGTCCATCCCCGTGTTCGAATACTGGTTCGAGAGCCACACAAAAGGATTGCGGCCCGTGAAGATCCCGGTGCCTCCCCGGATCTGGGTCGTCCGATCTTCGTCGAGCGCGGCGTTGAAGCCGAGCCGGGGCGACCACATGACGTTCCCGCTCGGCACCTCGCTCGTGCTGCGGCCGGGGAAGGCGGCGGCGAAGTTCGGATTCTCCAGCGGTGCGTCAGGCATCGCCATAATGTCCGCGCGGAGGCCGAGGGTGACGTTGAAACGGTCACTCAGGTCGATCTGGTCCTGGGCGTAGAAGCCGAACTGCATGGCGCTCCATTCGGCCCGGGGGAACGGCTCCGACAGCCTGGAGATGGAGGCCCGGTACCGGGTCGCAACCCCGTTCCGGAAGTTCTCGATCGCGTCATCTCCCGAGAATAGCCATTCCCCGTATGCATCCTGCACAAAGAGGTTCGAGAACGAGTAGAACTCGTTATGGGTCCCCACCGTGATCGTATGGCCGCCACGGAAGAGCGTGAAGTCGTCGGTGATCTCGAACACATCCTGGTCCACTGCGTTCTGCTGCGAAAAGCGCTCCACGCCCAGCCTCACGTTTTCGCCTCCTGGGCCTTCCGGCGGCTCGATGGTCACTGCCGGGAAGGGAGGGAAGTCCGGGTTCCGGATGTCTCGCTGACGCTGGTAGGACAGACGCAGCATGTTCGAGGTGCCCGCCCCGAATCGGCTGTCAAGCTGCAGCACCGTGGAGTTGGAGACGGCACCGAACTCGTACCCCTGGCTTGGCAAACCCAATACCGACCTGCTGCGGGAGATCCCGCGGTCCGAACTCGCGTTCACATGGTTGTGCCGCACGGTGAGGTGCTGGTTGTCCGAGAGGTTGAAGTCGAGGCGGCCGAAGAGCTTGAGATCGTCCGTTTCGCGCTGGAGTTCCTCCTCGAAGGCGCCGGGATCATGGCCGTAGACGGTGTGGGCGATGTCGATGATGTCGTTGACTGACGCCGCATTGATGGGGATCGAAGTGGTTTGACTTCCTGCGGCGAGCCCGAGCGCCAGCGGGCGGCTCGTCTGCTTGATCTCGCCGCTCGTGAAGAAGTGGATCCTGTCGCGCTGGATCGGTCCGCCCGCGCGGAATCCGGTCTGGAGTTCGCTGAACTCGCTGAGTTCGTTCTCGTCGAGGTCGCCCGTGAAGCTCTGGTTGCGGCCGAAGAAGTAGCCCGAGGCGTCGAAGTCGTTCGTCCCCGAGCGGGTGATCACGTTGATCGAGCCCCCCGTGAAGCCGCCCTGGCGGATGTCGAAGGGCGCGATCGCGACCTGGAACTCCTGCACGGCGTCGAGCGAGATCGGCTGCGAGTTCGCCTGGCCGCCGGGGGTCCCGCTGGCCGGGAGGCCGAACACGTCGTTCAGGATCGCGCCGTCGACGGAGATGTTGTTGAAACGGTTGTTCTTCCCGCCGATGCTCACCCCGCCGATGTTCTCGCTGCTCCCGATGTTCGTCCCCAGCGCCTGCGGCGTGAGGCGGGCGAAGTCCTGGATGCTGCGGGCGATCGACGGCAGGCTCTCGATCTCGCGCGTGGTCACGGTCTGCTGCGGTCCGGTGCGCCCGCCGGAGAGGATCGCGCCGCGCTCCGCCGTCACCGTGATCTCGCCGACGGCGACCGCCTGCACGCCGAGCACGAAGTCGATCCGCCGGTTCTCGCCCAGCGCGAGGACGAGGGCCTCGGCCGATTCATCCTGGTAGCCGATGAGTTCGACGGTGATCGCATACGGTCCGCCCACCCGCATGCCGGGGAGGTTGAAGCGCCCGTCCTCGCGGGTGAGCGTCGAGTACGATGTCCCGCTGGGACCGTGCACCGCGGTGACCACGGCGCTCGCGAGCGGCGCCAGATCCTGTCCGGTCACTCGTCCGTTGACGGCGGCCGTGGTGACGCCCTGCGCCCGCGCCCCGGTCGGCGCGAACAGGCCGCCTAGCGCCGCGAGAGCGACGATCGCCGCCGTTCTCAAGGGGGTTGTGTATTTCATTGGCGTACTCCTGCCGAGGGGAAAACGAAAGGCGCAAGCGCCTGACGCGCCACTTGCAACGATATAGGGCACCTCACCCGTAAATGTAACGGCGGACGGGAGTTTTCGTAACGCCGGAAGGGACTCGCGGGACCGGTCTCGAGTGGTTACCGGCCGGCGGGAGACTCGATCCAGCGAGGGTCGCGGGGGACCGGGAAGGGCTGCGGTTGGGCCTCCAGATGCGCCACCAGGGCTTCCAGGTCGGCGAGCCCGGCGGCCACGGTGGCCTCGGCTTCCGGGAAGGTGGCATAGCCCCCGCCTCCGGTCGAGAGGAAGTCGTTGACCGTGACCTCGTATCGGCCCTCCGACCGGACCGGGGAGCCGTCGTCGAGCGTCACCTCCAGGATCCGCTCGCCCTCGGCGGCGGCCGGATCGTAGCGGACCGTGATCCCGCTCACATGGAGGTCGGTTTCTCCGTCCCTGATCGAGTGCTCGAGCGTCCGCAGCAGCTGCGCGCCGGACATCGTGTGGCGGATGAGCATGTTGCCGAACGGCTGCAGTTCGAACAGGTCGGAGTAGGTGACGGGTCCGGCGGGGAGTGGACGCCGGATGCCGCCGTTGTTCATCAGCGCGATGTCCGCGCCGCTCGCCGCCCGCTGGGCGTCTGCCACGATCCGGCCGAGGGGGAAGTCGCCGTCCCTCGGGGCCCGGAGTTCCTCGGGGAGCGTCACGACGATGCGGTCCATGAGATCGGAGAGTTCCGCGCTGTAGGAGGCGACGATCTCCTCGAGGCCCGGATCCGGCGCGATCTCGTCCGCCCACACCCGGTGGATGCCGAGGCGACGCGCGCTCACCGTCCCGGCCGCGTCCCGGTCGATGCGCCCGAGGCCGTAGGCGGTGGTGTTCGAGAAGGACTGGATGACCGGCACCCCGCGCACTTCGGTCTCGACGCGCGAGTGCGTATGTCCGGTGACCGCATAGTCGAAGCCCGCCGTCGTCGCGGCCAGCGCCTCCAGCGCCCGGCCCTCACACGCGTCGTTTCCCTCGTCGTCGTCTTTGCAGAAGGCGCCTTCGTGCATGACGGCCACCACGAAATCGACACCCTCCTCCCGCACGACGGGGATGTAGCGGTCGAGGGCCTCGGCGATGGACCCGAATTCGAAGTCCACCACGTTCACGGCCCGCGTGATGGTGGGGGTGGACGGCGTGATCATGCCCACGAAACCGATCCGGACGCCGTCCCTCTCGACGATCGTCCACGGCCGGACCCAGTCGGGGTGCCGATCCGTGCCCCTGAGGAAGATGTTCGCGCCGAGCATCGCGAAGTCGGCCTCGGCCACACGGTCGACGAGCACGTCGACGCCCCAGTCGAACTCGTGGTTCCCGATCGCGACCGCGTCGTAGCCGATCCCGTTCATCGCCTCGATCGTCGAGCGGCCGTCGGTGAGGTTCGAGATCAGCGTGCCCTGCATGAAGTCGCCCCCGGAGACGACGAAAAGCGGACACTCGGGCTCGGCGGCGCGCTCCCGCGCGATGTACGCGGCGAGGGCGGCCGAGCCGCCGACGGGCCGGCCGTCCGACCAGCTCTGCTCCGCGGGCAGGAGGCGGCCGTGCGTGTCGTTGGTCGAGAACATCCGGGCGCAGGCGTCGTCGCCGGCCGTCGCGGCGGTGCTCGCGTCGTCGGGCGCACACCCCGAGAGTCCCCAGAGCCCGGCGAACGCGAGGAGGAGGCCGGCGGCGCGGCGGCGGCCCATCATGCGTCCTGCAGGGCCTTCAGGCGGTCGAGGTCGACGAGCGGAGCGGCGTAGTTGCCCGTCCAGCAGGCGTCGCAGAACGGGCCGTGGTCCGCGACCGCTTCCCGCATCCCCTCCATGCTGAGGTAGCCCAGCGAGTCGACACCCAGGTGCTCCCGGATCCCCTCCACCGAATGGTTGGAAGCGATCAGCTCCTCGCGCGTCGGCATGTCGATCCCGTAGTAGCACGGCGAGCGCACAGGCGGCGAGGCGACCCGGAAATGCACCTCTCGCGCGCCGGTATCGCGCAGGAGCGCCACGAGGCCGAGGCTCGTCGTGCCCCGGACCAGCGAGTCGTCCACGACGACGATGCGCTTGCCGTCGACCAGTTCGCGGACGGGGTTGTATTTCACGCGCACCTTGAAGTCGCGCCCGGTCTGCGTCGGGTGGATGAATGTCCGGCCCACGTAGTGGTTGCGGATGAGTGCGAGTTCGAACGGCAGCCCGCTCACCTCGGAGTATCCGAGCGCGGCCGAGTTCGAGGAGTCGGGAACGGCGAACACACAGTCGGCCTCGGCCGGATGCTCGTGGGCCAGCTGGCGCCCGAACGCCCGTCGCGCCTCGTCCACGCTGCACCCCCACACCCGCGAGTCCGGTCGCGCGAAGTAGACGAGTTCGAACAGACAGGCACTCGGCGTCTCGGGAGGCAGCGGCCGCATGGATTCGACGTGGCCGGCGCGGACCTTCAGGACTTCCCCGGGGGCCACGTCCCGCACGTAGGTGGCTCCGATGATGTCGAGCGCGCACGTCTCCGACGCGAAGACGACGGCTTCCCCGAGCCGCCCCATCACCAGTGGGCGGAACCCGCGCGCGTCCCGCGCCGCGTAGACCGTGTCGCCGATGCAGAGGAGGAGGGAGAAGGCGCCGACCACCTGGGAGAGCGCGTCGTCGATCTTCCCGTCCAGATCGCGGCGCCGCGATCTGGCGATGAGGTGGACGATGACCTCGGAGTCGGCGTCGGTCTGGAAGATCGATCCGTCGTGCGCGAGCGAGCGCTGGAGCTGGTTCGCGTTCGTGAGGTTCCCGTTGTGGGCGAGGGCGAGCGGCTTGTCCTCGTACTGCACGAGGAGCGGCTGGGCGTTCCGCAGGCCGGAGTCGCCCGCCGTCGAGTACCGCACATGCCCGATCGAGAGCGAGCCCTCGAGCCCGGCGAGCATCTGGTTGTCGAAGACGTCCGCCACGAGCCCCATCCCCTTGTGGACTCTCGAGGCGCCCTCGTCATCCACCGTGACGATCCCGGCGGACTCCTGCCCGCGGTGCTGGAGCGCGTAAAGCGCCAGGAAGGCGAGTTCGGCCGCGGCGCCGGAGCCGCTCACGGCCACGATGCCGCACTCCTCGCGCGGCTTGTCGACCTCCTGCGTCGGGCGGGCCGCGCCTCCGGTCGGTTCCGTCGGGAGCTTTCTCATGCGGTGATGCCTGCCTCCTCGCTCATGCGACGCGGGATCGCTTCCTCGTAGATCCGGGCCAGCTCCCGGACCGGCGGAGCGATCGTGTGGCCGGCGCCGGTCAGCCGGCACGGGCCGTCGGGCCCGTCCACGGTGCCCACGCGCTCCACGGGCACACCGTGGCGCCGCCCGTGCGCGGCGATCCGCTCGCCCCCGCCGGGCCGGCACGTGAGCACGACGCGCGAGTGCGATTCGCCGAACCAGCGCCCCGCCGCCGACAGGTCCGCACCGGCGGGCGCCAGGTCGAGATCGACCGTGCAGCCGACCGGCCCGCCCGCCGCGCGGACCGCGCACTCCGCAAGCGCGACCGCAAGCCCGCCGTCGGAGCCGTCGTGCGCCGACGCGAACGCCCCGTCCGCCGCCCCCTCGACGAGGAAGTCGACCAGCGCCGCCGCTTCGCCGAGGTCGACCGCGGGCGGCAGCCCGGCCACGACGCCGTGACAGGCGCCGAGGTACTCGGAGCCCCCGATCTCGTCGCGTGTCACGCCCGCCACCCAGATCTCGTCCCCCTCGCGCTGGAAGGCCGAAGGCACCCGGCGTTCGAGGTCCTCGATCACGCCGAGCATCCCGATGACCGGCGTGGGGTACACCGGCTGGCCGCCCGTCTCGTTGTAGAGCGACACGTTCCCGCCCGTGACCGGAGTCCCGAGCGCCCGGCACGCCTCTCCCATCCCCTCGACCGCGCCCGCAAGCTGGAAGTACACCTCCGGCCGCCGCGGGCTCCCGAAGTTGAGGCAGTTGGTCACCGCGAGCGGACGCGCCCCGGAGCAGGCCACGTTGCGGGCCGCCTCCGCCACCGCCGCCCGCCCGCCCGTGCGGGGATCGAGCCACGTGTGCCGTCCGTTCCCGTCCGTGGACGCGGCGAGCGCCCGCCCCTCCGCCGGCAGCCGCAGCACCGCCGCGTCAGAGCCCGGGCCCTCGAGCGTGTTCGTCTGCACCGTGGTGTCGTACTGCTCATGGATCCAGCGTCGCGACGCGATGCACGGGGCGTCGAGCAGCGTCCGCAGCGACGCCTCCACCTCCCCGTCCGAAGCGAAGCTCGCGTACGCCTCCAGATCCATCTCCCGCGCCTCGACCGCGGCCGGGCTCATCACCCCCTCGCGAACGTAGGTCGGGCAATCGTCCACCAGCGGCTTCACCGGGATCTCGACCCGCACCTTCCCGGCCTCCCGCACGCGGAACATCCCGTCGTCCGTCACGCGCCCGATCGTCGCCGCCTGCAGGTCCCAGCGCTCGAGCACCTCCCGCACCGCCGCCTCGTGCTCCGGCTTCGCCACGAGGAGCATCCGCTCCTGGGACTCCGAGAGGAGCATCTCGTACGGCGTCATCCCCTCCTCCCGGACCGGGAGGTACGCCACGTCGATGTCGATCCCGGACCCCGAGCGAGCGGCCATCTCCGTCCCGCTCGACGTGAGCCCCGCCGCCCCCATGTCCTGGATCCCGACGAGGAGGTCCCGTTCGATGAGTTCGAGGCTCGCCTCGAGGAGGAGCTTCTCCGTGAACGGGTCGCCCACCTGCACCTGCGGCCGGCTGTCGAGCGCCTCCTCGTCCAGTTCCTCCGACGCGAAGGTCGCCCCGTGGATCCCGTCCCGTCCCGTGCGCGCGCCGACCGCCATCACCGGGTTCCCGACGCCCTCCGCCTCGCCCCGGATGAGGCGCTCGAGCGGCAGCACGCCGATGCACATCACGTTGATGAGCGGGTTCTTCTCGTACGCCGGGTCGAAGATCGCCTCGCCACCCACGGTGGGGACGCCGACGCAGTTCCCGTAGTCCCCGACCCCCCGCACGACGCCGTCGAACAGATACCGCGACTGGGGCGAGTCGAGCGACCCGAAGTGGAGGCTGTCGAAGATCGCGATCGGCCGTGCCCCCATCGTGAACACGTCGCGCAGGATGCCGCCCGATCCCGTCGCCGCCCCCTGGTAGGGCTCGACCGCGGAGGGGTGGTTGTGGGACTCGATCTTGAATGCGACCCCCCAGCCGCCGCCCACATCGATGACGCCGGCGTTCTCTCCCGGACCCTGGACCACGGCGGCGCTCTCCGTGGGCAGCGTCTTCAGCAGGGGGCGCGAGTTCTTGTACCCGCAGTGCTCCGACCACATGGCGCTGAACACGCCGAGTTCGGTGAAGGTGGGCTCCCGCCCCATGAGTGCGAGGATCTGCTCCCACTCCTCCGGACTCAGGCCGTGCTCGGCCACGAGGGCGGCGCTGATGACGGGATCCCCCGGTCGCGCCTCGACGCGGTCTCGGCTCCCGGCGGCAGGGCGGTGCTCGAGCGTCAGGTCGGTCATGACGAGAGCCCCGCGACCGCGCGGTCCGCCGACGCCCGTTCCCCATCGAGCCGCGTCCGGCCTCTCCCGGAGCCGCTCAAGGCGGAGACCGCCGCGAGCAGCGACCGGAAGACGCCGAGTCCGTCCGTGTTGCCGAGGACCGCCAGCGAATGACGCTCGGGGTGCGGCATGAGCCCGAGGATGTTGCCCTCGGCGTTCGTGATCCCGGCGATGTTGCGCGCCGAGCCGTTGGGGTTCGCCGCGTCGGTCGCCTCCCCCCGGCGGTCGACGTATCGGAACACGACCCGGTCCTCCGCGTCCAGTTCATCCAGCGTCGCCGCCTCCGCCACGAACTGGCCCTCGCCGTGGGCGATCGGGATATCCAGCAGATCACCCTGGGAATAGGCCGTGGTGAAGGGCGTCCGCCCGTTCTCCACCCGGAGTCCGACATCGTGGCAGCGGAAGCGAAGGGTTCGGTTGCGGACCAGCGCGCCGGGCAGGAGGTGCGCCTCGCACAGCACCTGGAATCCGTTGCAGATCCCCAGGGTGAGGCCCCCGCCGCGCGCGAAGTCGATCACCTCGCGCATGATCGGGCTGAAGCGGGCGATCGCCCCCGCCCGCAGGTAGTCGCCATACGAGAAGCCCCCCGGCAGCACGACGACGTCCGCGCCGTCGAGGTCGTTCGACTTGTGCCACAGGTAGACGGCGCTCTCGCCGAGCCCCTCGGTCACGGCCCGGTACACGTCCGCGTCGCAGTTCGAGCCCGGGAACCGCACGATCCCCACCTTCATTTCACCCCTCCCGTACGCGCACGACGTAGTCTTCGATGATCGGGTTCGCGATCAGCTGTTCGCACATCTTCTCGGTGGCGGCCTGCGCCGACTCCGCCCCTTCCGCCTCGACCTCGAGCCGGATCAGCCTCCCGGCGCGCACCGAGCGCACGCCGTCGTAGCCGAGGTTGCCGAGCGCCCGGCGGATCGTTTCCCCCGCCGGATCGAGGATCCCCTCGCGCGGCGTGATCCGGACGTCCACCGACCAGACGCGGCTCATGCGGGCGCCTCGTACAGTTCGTGTCCCGCGATGCGCCGGAACGCCTCCAGGTAGCGCTCCGAGGTCGTGCCGATCACCTCTTCGGGCAGCGCCGGCGCCGGCGGCGTCTTGTCCCATTCCCCGCGCCCGACCATCGCCTGCAGGTGGTCGCGCACCGGCTGCTTGTCGAGCGAGGGCTGCCCGCCCCCGATCCGGTACGAATCGGCGGGCCAGAAGCGGGACGAATCCGGCGTCATCACCTCGTCGATGAGGATGATCCGCCCGTCGGCGGCGCGCCCGAACTCGTACTTCGTGTCGGCGAGGATGATCCCCCGGTCACGGAGCGTGTCGCGCCCCGCCGTGTACAGCGCGAGACTGATGTTCCGCAGCTCGGTCGCGAGTTCCGTCCCCGCGATGTCGCACATCTGCGCGAAGGTGATGTTCTCGTCGTGCAGCCCCTGCTCGGCCTTCGTCGAGGGCGAGAAGATCGGGCTCGGGTATTCCTCGGACTCCCGCAGGCCCTCGGGGAGCCGTTCGCCCGCCAGCGTCCCCTGGCGGCTGTACTCCTTCCAGGCGGAGCCGGAGATGAAGCCGCGCACGACGCACTCGACGGGGAAGGGCCGCGCCTTCTCGACGAGCATGCCGCGGTGTCCCCAGACGTGGGCCGAGTCGGCGAGTTCGGGCGCCGCCTCGGCGATGCCCGCCGGCGTGCTGGCGATCCTGTGGTTGCTCACGATCTCCATTGTGCGGTCGAACCAGAACGCCGAGAGCTGGGTCAGGACGGCGCCCTTGTGGGGAATCGGGTTCGGGATCACGCAGTCGAAGGCACTTATGCGGTCGCTGGCGACCATCAGGATCCGGTCGCCGAGGTCGTACATGGAGCGGACCTTCCCCTTGCGGAGCAGCGGCAGCGGGAGGTCGATGTCATGTAGCGCGGTCGGCGGGTTCGCGCCGAGCGTGGTGTGGGTCATTGGCGTCCTTTCAGGGCGAAGCCGGGGTTCATACGCGGACCTCCTCGGCGGGCCGCGGCGCGTCCGCGGCCTCGAACAGGGGGTCGATGCGGGTGGTCAGGAAGCGCTCGACCTGATCCGGGGAACGGCCCACCAGTCGGTGCGGGTCGGCAAGCTCGTCGAGTTCCTCCATGCCGAGCCCGAAGGTGCCGTCGCCGGCGATGCGCGCGAAGAAGTCGTTGTCCTCGGCCCCGTCGTCAAGCCGCTCGCGCGAGGCCAGCGCGTGCCCTCGCACCCTTTCGTGTATGTCCTGCCGGTCGCCGCCCCCGCGCACGCCGGCGATGAGGATCTCCTCGGTGACCATGAACGGGAGGGCCCGGGCCAGCCGGCGCGCCACCACCGCCGGGTGGACGACGAGCCCCGCGCCCACGTTGCGCGCGAGGATGAGGAGCGCGTCCGCGGACAGATAGCCCTCCGGGAGCGAAATACGCCGGTTGGCCGAGTCGTCCAGCGTGCGCTCGAACCACTGCACCGAAGCCGTCCACGAGGCGTTGAGTTCGAGCGTGCACAGGTGCCGGGCGAGCGCGCAGATCCGCTCGCTCCGCATCGGGTTGCGCTTGTACGGCATCGCCGACGAGCCGATCTGCCGCTTGCCGAACGGCTCCTCGATCTCGCCGAACGCCTGCAGGATCCGGATGTCGTGTCCGAAGCGCGCTGTCGAGGCACCGATTCCCGCGAGCACGGCGAGGACCCGGTGGTCGACCTTCCGCGGATACGTCTGCCCGATGACGTCATAGGTGCCCGCGAACCCGAAGCGCGCCGCGAGCCGCTCGTTGAGCCGATCCACCTTGCCGCCGTCGCCCTCGAACAGTTCGAGGAACGTCGCCTCCGTTCCCGTCGTCCCCCGCGCGCCGCGGAATCGGAGTTCGGACCGCACCGCCTCGATCTGCTCGAGGTCGAAGAGCAGGTCCTGGATCCACAGGCAGGCGCGCTTCCCGATCGTGGTGGGCTGGGCCGGCTGCAGGTGCGTGTAGCCGAGCGTCGGGGCGCCGGCCTGTTCGCGGGCGAACGCGGCCAGGTCGCTGATCGTGCCCAGTAGCCGCTCGCGCACGATCTCGAGGCCCTGCCGGTGCTGGATCAGCCCGTGGTTGTCGCCCACGAAGGCGCTCGTCGCGCCGAGGTGGATGTACTTGCGGGCCTCGGGCGCCACCTCGCCGAAGTGGTGCACGTGCGCCATGACGTCGTGCCGGAGATCGCGCTCGATGACGGCGATTCGGTCGAGGTCGATCTGCTCGCGAGCCGCGTGCATCGCCACGATGGCGCCATCGGGGATTTCGACGCCGAGCGCCCGTTCCTCCTCGGCAAGAGCGATCCACAGGTCGCGCCAGGCGAGCGCCTGCATGCGAGGGGAGAAGATCGCCGCCATGTCGCCGGAGGCGTAGCGGTCGATGAGAGGATGTAGGTAGCGACGTTCCGCCATCAGGCGCGTAGTCCGATCCAGCGGCCTCCCGGGGCGACCTCGGTCACCGTAAGATCGCAGTCTAGCCCTTGACCGTCCCCCGTGAAAGTCCGGGAGGCCGCCCCTTCTTCGAGAAGCCGGGTCCGACCACCGGTGGTCGTCTCAGCGGACACGGAAGGTTCGGAGGTAGCCGGTTTCCGTCCCCCGGGCGATGTACAGCCGGATGGAGCCGTCCGTCGCCCGCGAAAAATACTCGAAGACTTGGCCGGCCTCCTCCGCGGACCGCACCTCGTTGCGGTTGATGCTGAGGATCACGTCGCCCTCTCGGAGCCCGGTGCCGCGTCGTGCGTCGTCGCCGACCGAGACCACGAACGCGCCGAACTCAACGGCGAGGTCCCGCTCCTGGCTGACCTGCGGCGTGACCGTGATCAACTGCAGGCCCCTGAGCACCTCGACCCGTTCGGCCCGACCCGAGGGCACCTCGTCCAGCCGGAGCCGGGTCCGCATTTCCTCTCCGCCGCGCCGGAAGGACACGTCGACGGTTGCGCCGACGCCGGCGTCCGCTAGACCCACCTGCCAGTCGAGGTCGTGGTTGATGACGCGCCCGTTGAGGGCCAGGATCTCGTCGCCTGCCCGCAGCCCGGCCTCGGCGGCCGGCGTCCCCTCCAGGACCTCATCGACCAGTGGTCGGCCGAAGACCGACCCCGGATCCTGCCGGTCGGTCAGTACCTGAACTCCCACCCACGGCCGACGCACGCGCCCGAACTGGAGGAGTTCCGCGGCGACCAGCAGGGCGCGGTCGATGGGGATCGCGAAGCCCAGTCCCTCGGACCCGCCGGAGCGCGACAGGATCGAACTGTTGACCCCGATGACCTCACCGTCCGCGTTGGCCAGCGGCCCGCCCGAGTTACCCGGGTTGATCGCCGCATCGGTCTGGATCATGTCGGCGTACAGCACCTCCCGTCCGCGCTGGGACCGTATGTCCCGGCCCAGGCCGCTCACCACGCCCGACGTCACCGTCGCCTCCGTGTTGCGGAGGGCGTACCCGGACGGGTTCCCCAGCGCGACCGCGGGTTCTCCGATGAAGAGGTCCGAGGATGTGCCGAGCGGCGCCGCCGGCACGCGGCTCGGAGGGATGTGCAAGACGGCTAGGTCGGTGAGTTCGTCGGAGCCGATGAGTTCCGCCTCGAACCGCTGGCCGCTGAAGTCCACCACCTCGATCCGGTCGGCGCCGCTCACTACATGGGCGTTGGTCACGATCGTGCCCTCATTGTCGATCGCGAACCCCGATCCAAGCCCTGACTCGACCCGCGATCGGCCCCCGCGGAAGAGGAAGGGGTTGGGTCTCTCCTGCACCGTCCGCTCGGTCCGGAGGCTCACGACCGATGGGAGCACGCGGTACGCGGCGACGACCGTGGGCGTGCGCCGGGCGTCCGAGATGTCGGCCACGGACTGCGGCGCCAGCGCCGGCTCCGCCAGCGACGTCCGGGTGAACGGATTGTGCGCGGGCTCGCTTTCCGCGACCTCGGCCGGACGCTCCCCGAGCGTCGTCACGACCGCGCCCACGCCGAGGCCCGCGAAGACGAGGACGGTCGCCGCGACGAGACCGCGCGCGACCGCGCGCATCGTCCTTCCGATTCGGTTCCCTTCACGCATCGACATCGATCCGTCAGCAGTTTCTGCCGCTCAACCGCACCCGACGCACCATGCAAGGGCACGATACCTGTACGCGGAACTCCCCCGAAGGGTTCACCTCCCGAGGCCAGCGGGCAACCCGGCGGGCATGCCGGGACAGTCGGACCCTCCGGGAACGCCGCCGGGGAGCGACGAGTAGTATTCAGCTACCGAGGCGACAGCGGCTTGCCGTCGGGCCACGGGCGCCGTGGACACGCTCGCTTGCGTCCGGCATCGCCGCTTTCGAGCGGTCGATCGAGTCGAGTGTGGAGAGGACACAAGTCGCTCCCCTGCAACTGTTTATGGAATACGCTTGACCCCACTGGTCCAGTCACCGAGTACGCGTGCTGTAAGGTTTCACCAACTCGGTACATCTAAAGGTCAAGAGGTTGGTTGCACTCTCGGCAGCCACCCAGCTACGGCAAGCCGGCAGGGCCAACGAGCGGAACAGTCGGCTCCGCAGTCTCCGCGTGCTTTCCGATGGAGGTGGGCGTTGTTTCCGGAAGAAGGCCGGGTCAAGTGATCTTGATCTTGGCGGACTCGCCTCGCGACGCGGATCGCATAAGGCGAGCGGTCGCGGGCACCGTGCGCGTCGTCGAGACGCCGAGCGAACTTACGGCGGATCAAGACCCGGCCGACTGTATCATCGTCGGCTGCCGGAAGCGGTTCCTGCGAAAAAAGATCAGCCTCCTCATGGAGATCCGGCGGCGGTTGCCATGGGTTCCGCTCATCCTGGTGACCGATCGCGAAGCCCACAGCGCCCGGCTGCTCGCTGGAGTGCGTCTCGCAGCCCTGGTTTGGTTCGACGAGCTGCACCGGCTGCAGCCCCGGATCGAAGCCGCTCGCGGCACGACCGCACTCGCACATCTGGCCGAGACGATCCGGCGATCCTCGGTGCCTGCGGCGCTGCGTCGGGCCCTCGTCTACGGCCTCCATGAGGTCCGGAGGCAGGCCGGTTCGGACCGTGCAGGAACTCGCCACGGCCGTCCGGAGTTCTCCGGTCACGCTCTCACGCGCGTTGAGCACGCGCGTTGATGGTGAGACGACGCTGAGCCGGTTCCTCGGCGGTCTGGTTATCCTTAGGGCCCATCAGATTCGTCTGTCCGGGCCGAGTTGGACGGTCGTGAGTAATCGCCTGGGGTTTGCTCCGGGTACGCTGAGGCGCAAGTCCCGCAGGTGGCCGGGACACTCGCTCGGAGAGCTCGAGCGCACCGCCCCCGACCATTTGTTCTCCGCGTTCGTCGAGGAGTACGTGCGCCCCGTTGCTGGATTAGACCCGTTCCGCGCCGAACGATCAACCGAACCGTCTGAACCCACTGGCACCCAGCGCGGTGCAATTGCGGCCGCTCTTTCATCGATAACGCCCGACATTCATCGATCTTACTCCTTGTTGGCTGCCGCCCCCCCCGGTAGTGTCAAAAAATAGATCGGCATCGGCTGGGGGAAAACATGGAAGGGCCAAGTGGGCGGGAATGGGCGCTCGCTTCGCGAGAATGTCGCTGAAGAAAAGGCGAGACATGGCCAGACTCTTCAACAAGGTGTGGTTGGCTGCACGTCCCGAGTGCGCTGTTGGTGGTAGTGCCGTTCACGTCCGTGGGGGCGGCCGCGGAGGCCGGCAAGTATTGGTCGTCAGTAGAACAAGTCATCGATCACGTTGGGTGAGCCCGTTTTGATGAAGAATGCCATTCCACTCTTCAGCTTGGCCTCGAAGTTCTCGGCGCGACACATACGTGGCGCGCTTCGGTTCGCGGCCTTGAGAGTGAACCTGCCGATGATGCTCGTAGTTATGCTCGGGGCCACGACGCTGCTCCTGACTAGGGGCGTTGCAACGGAGCACTTCGCCGTACGTGAGTTCGCCGAGCACCGGATGGGGATGGCCGAGCTGGGGGGAGGCGTATTCTTGATACTGCATCCCGTTGATTGCTCCTCAGCCACGACACGCATCGATCGGCTCGCGTACGATCTGCAATCCAATGGCATCGTCGTTCTGGGTGCGGTGCTGCGCGATTACGTGAGCAAGGCGGAGATGGCAGATCTCCTGACAAACAGGAACCGGAGTTTTCCTCACGCTGCGATCCGTCGGCAGGCTGTTTCCCGGCTGGCGGAGGTTGCTGGCCACATGAGCACGCCCCTGGCGCTGCTCGTCGGAAGGGAAGGTCGCATCCTTGCAGTTGAGCCCGCCCTGGAGCGGGGCACTCTCGTCGAGGAATTCATCACCCGTTTGCGAGGAATCCAGTTGCCATGATACGTCGCGCCGAGGTGATCGCGCTCCTGCTGCCGCTCTCGATTGCTTGCAATCCGGAGGGATCTGTCGAAGTGGAGCCCGGCAATATCTGGAGCGAAGCCAATGATGTGCGGCGACGATTCGCATCAGTCGTGTTCGATACTCTTTGGACCTACGGGAGCATAGACGATACCGTCCTCCAAATGCCAGGCGAGATCGTACCTGCACCACACGGAGGTGTCTATGTGTTCGATTTGGCCGCCAGCCGGGCCGTACACATCGATGAAGCCGGAAGAGTCGCCTGGGTGTGGGGGCGTAGGGGCCAGGGACCCGGCGAGTTCATGGACGTTCGCGCCCTCTCGGAGGACCACGATGGCGGGATTGTGCTGGCCGACCATGGAAATGGTCGAATCGTCAGACTCGACCCGGACGGAAACCTCGTCCGAGAGGTGCCGCTGCTCATCGAGGCCAGCTACGTTGACGGGATCGCAGCTGTCGAGGGAGGATACGCTCTATACACGAACGGCGAACCGTCGCTAATGATTGTGAACGAGGACGGCCGGGAAAAGGCCCGGTTGGCCAACCCATCCGTAGCGTGGGAAGGGATTCACTGGATGCAGAGGACGGGAGATGTCGTCTCCTGGAGCGGCGACGCGTGGGTCCTTGGGTTTGAAGTTGGCAACGGCTGGTACGTCATCCGGGGGGACTCAATCGCAGCCTACCCCTATGTGGAGCACACGAGTTTTCCGGTCATGACGGTGACCGTTGCGACTGAGGGTGCTACGACCACGACGACCCAGCGCCTCCCGCGGGTGCCGTATTCAGGGTCGACTTTGTCCGTGAGAGGAGATACGCTGGGCGTATTCTTCGAGGGCCGGAGCCCGGACCGCAACAGGACGCTGGATCTGTACGACCTGACAACGGGGGCGTACATCCACTCCGTCGCCACTCCCAGAGCGAGTGATGTCGTACTCGCCGAGGATGGCACCATATATCTGTTGTCCCGCCGGAGCGGCCTGTATTCAATCGTAACAGCTCTCAAACCGAGGAAGGGAGGCAACTCATGAAGAGCATCAAGCGAATCCTATCGGTGACTCTGCTGGTCTTGGTCGGGGTTGGTGGATTCCTGCTACACGAAGCCAGCCGCCCCAAGGCTCTGTCCGCGACGACCGCCGCCGAGTGCACCAAGGATAACGAAGGATCGCTGTGCGAATTGCGGACCTGGTGTGTGGGGGTCCTTACCACTACGTACTGCTTTTCGACCCGGATCACGTACTACGCAAAGCTCGAGCTCGATGACGGTGGTTGACGACAGCTAAGGCTTCTTGGAACAGGACAACAGACCTTAGAGCAAACAGACAACAGATGAGGAGAGTTCAGATGCGCAGAAAGAGCAGGATGTTGTTCAAGGTCATTCTCGTAGCCATGGTCTGTGCTGTGGGGGCCGTAGCGGCGCAGTGGTCCACGCCGAAACCCCTGAGCGCTTCAGACTGTGCGAACGGACACCGTCTGTGTGGCACCCAGAAGCGATGCACGCAGCTCGACTTGTGGTTGTTCGAGGTGCAGGTCTGCAACGAGCGAATGGTCTACCACCCCGACGATGACGACGGTTGATGCGGACGGCGGAACTGGCCCGTGCGGGACGGAGCGCGGGCCAGTTCCGTCGCCAGGACCACCCCGGTACGCCCCCGACATATCACAGATTCCTGAGCCAATGCCAGTCGTGACACGCTCGCGACGCGCGCTATATCTCCGGTTGTGTTGAGTTCGGGGTTCGTCTGGCCTGGGGTCCAACGATCTGGTTCGACCGAAGAGAAACTCACCACGGGAGGCCAGGGCTGGCGCTCCACTCGCCTGCGTAGCGGACGCCGGCCAGATAGAGACCCTGGGGCGGGGCGGGGAAGACGGGTCTCGAACCGGCTTCGTCCGCGAGGAGGCGACCCAGGTCGTCGAACGGCCGGCGTCCGGCAGCGATCTCGACCGACGTCCCGACCAGATAGCGCACCATGTGGTGGAGGAAGCGGTCGGCGATGATCTCGAAGAAGGGGAACGTCGGACGGTCGAAGTTCCAGACCGCCCGCCGGACCCTGCATCGGGTGCCCCGCTCCGGCTGTCCGGCGCGGGCGAACCGTCCGAAAGACCGCTCGCCGGGGATGGCGGCGGCCAGCCGCGCGAGCACGTCCGGGTCCAGCGGCCAGGCGGGGCTCCAGCAGCGGTCGCGCAGAAACGGGCGTCTCCGTCCCCCCAGCGCGATCGCGTAGCGGTACCGCCGTGCCTCCGCGTCGAAACGCGGATGGAAGTCCGCCGCCGTCGCCCGCACTCGCCGAACCCCGATGTCATCCGGCAGGACGGCGCCGAGCGCGCGCGCCAGTTCGTCCGCATCCCAGCGGCGCCGAGGAGTGAAGGCGATCTCCTGCGCCGTCGCGTGCACGCCCGCGTCCGTGCGTCCGGCGAGGTCGATCCGGGTGCGCCGGTCGAAGAGCTTCGAGAGCGCCGCCTCGACCTCGCGCTGGACGGTGCGCACGCCGGGCTGTAGTTGGGATCCGTGGAAAGAGGTGCCATCGTACTCGATGGTGGCCCGCAAGCGGGTCGGGGAGGCTGCGGAATCCGACATCCGCGAAGACTAGCAGCTTCCGCCCGGCGGGGGGAATCGCAGCAGCGCTCCCGTCAGGGGTTGCCAGGGAGGATTCAGGTGATGGACACGGTCCGACGGGTGCTTTCCGGAGAAACGATGGATGCGGCCGCGGCCGAAGCCGCCTTCGACCGCTTCATGAGCGGCGAGGCGACGCAGGCGGAGATGGCCGCGCTCCTCACCGCCCTCCGGATGCGCGGCGAGACGCCGGCCGAGGTTGCCGGCGGCGTCCGCGCGCTGCGGAAGGCGATGGTCCCCCTCGACCTCGACGACGACCGCATCATCGACACCTGCGGCACCGGCGGGGGCACGCTGACCACCTTCAACATCTCGACCGCCGCCTCCATCGTGGCCGTCGCGGGCGGCGTCCGCATCGCCAAGCACGGCAACCGCTCGTTCACCTCGAAGTGCGGGAGCGCCGATGTGCTCGAGACGCTAGGCGTCCCCATCCAGCTCTCCCCGGAGGACGAGAGGCGGATGTTCGAGGAGACGGGGTTCGTGTTCATGTTCGCGCCGGCCCACCACCCGGCCATGCGGCACGTGGGCCCCGTCCGCGCGGCGCTCGGGGTCACCACGATCATGAACCTGCTCGGCCCGCTCGCGAACCCCGCCGGCGTGCGGCGTCAGATCGTGGGGGTTGCGCACCCCGACCTCCAGCGCCTCGTGGCCGACGCGCTCCTCGAACTCGGACACGAGCGGGCGCTCGTCGTCCACGGCGAACCGGGCATGGACGAACTGAGTCCGCTCGGCCCGACCCGCGTGTTTCAGGTGGAAGCCGGCGTCCTCTCCGAGTTCGAGGTCGCGCCGTCCGACTTCGGCTGGCCGGAGTACGATCCCGCCGAGCTGGCAGGAGGCGAACCGGCGGAGAACGCGGAGCGCGTGCGACGGGTCGTCGGCGGAAGCGAGGGCGGGGCGGGCCGCGCCGCCGTGGTCCTCAACGCGGCAGCCGCCTTCTGGACCGCGGGCGCCGCGGACACCCTGGCCGAGGGCGTCGCCGCCGCCGAGCGGTCGATCGACTCCGGTGCCGCGCACGCCTGGCTGAAGTCCCTGCGGGAGTTCCGTCCGACCGCCTGATCGACCCTGGGCGGCCGGACCATGACCATTGCGAGGAACGCGGTCTTCCCGGGGCGGGTAGACTTCCGGTAGAGGACGGGGTCGGCCGCGCTGCCGTCGCGCTCGACGCGGCGGCGGCCTCTGGATGGCGGCCCCGTCAATACGCTTCAAACCATTGTGGGAGGGTCGGTCAAAGTGGTTTCGCCACGCCTCCTGGAAAGTATACACAACAATGATCCGGATCCTTGCGGATACGCACGGGGATGCGGAGCGAATAAACGCTGCAATCGGCGGCGCCGGACAGTTGCTGGACGTCGCGAGAGGATTCAATGCGGATGACGCGGACATTGACTGCCTGATCGTCGGTTGCCGACGACAGTGCCCGCGCGAGATGCTCGAACTCCTCCGGGAGATCGAGAGGAAAATGCCGTGGGTACCCGTCATCCTCGTGACGGATCGTGGGAGGAGTGTCGCGCGTTTGCCGAACCGCATGCGCGTCTTCGCCCTCGTCCGATTTGCCGATCTGCAGACGCAGCTCCAGCCCCGGATCGAGACTGCTCGCAGGACCGCCGCCCTCTGGCATCTGGCCGAGGCCGTCCGGCGGTCCACGTTGCCTCCGGCCCTTCGCAGGGCCCTGGTGCGCAGCCTGCGCCAGGCCGGAAGCGGGCCGTTTCGCAACGTGGCGGAGTTGGCCAACGCCGTTCGCTGCGCTCCCGTCACCCTCTTCCAGCAGTTCCGTCAGGCAGCCGCCGAGCCCGCCACGTTGAACCGGCTCCTCGGAGCGCTGGTAATCCTGAGGGCGCACCAACTCAGGGACCTCGGTCTGGACTGGAAGGCCGTGGGCGCGCGGTTGGGCTTCCATCGGAGCACTCTGAACCGGAAGGCGAGGACATGGCCCGGCTGCACGCTCACGGAACTCGAGCGGATCGGGGCCGATCAACTGGTGGCCGCGTTCGTCACGGAGTACGTCGGGCCTCTCCTTCGGTAACGTCTCGGAGATGCGAGGCATATGGTGGGTGAAGAAGCCCGGGCAGCTGACCCGACACCGTCGATCCGGTGACGGGAACCTCCGCCCCGACGGTTATAGGTGGGAGGTGGGTGGCCGTCGGGACGGGTACTCTCGGGGAGTTGAGAGCGGTCCTCCGTCGTTACATCGTCCGGAGCCCCGGGCGGGGCTCCGGACAGAGGTGGCGCGGTCCTTCCGCGGGCGTCAGTAGCGGCGGATCACTCCGATCACCACGCCCTGGATCTTCACCCGCGACGGCTGGAGGTACAGCGGCGTGAGCGCGGGATTCGCGGGCTGGAGACGGATCTGCCCCGGCTCCATGTAGAACTTCTTCATGGTCGCGCTCTCGCCGTCGACGAGGGCGATCACCATCTCGCCGTTGTAGGCCGTCTCCCGCGACTGGACGATCACGTAGTCACCGTCACGGATCTGTTCATTGATCATCGAATCGCCGCGCACCCGCAGCACATAGTGCTCGCTGAGGGATCCGGAGATCATGTCCTCGGGGACGGAGACCGTCTCCTGTTCCTCAATGACCTCTATGGGCTGGCCGGCCGCCACGTTGCCGTACAGGGGCAGTTCCACCGCCGCGACGCGGAGCTTCCCCTCCACGAGTTCGATGGACCGGCTCTCGTTGTAATTCTTGCGGATGTAGCCCTTCGCCTGGAGGTTCTCGAGGTGCTCGTGAACGGTCGCCAGCGAGCGGTAGCCGAAGTCCTCCGCGATCTCCTCGAAGCTCGGCGAATACCTGCGAAACCGTATGAATCCCTCGATGAAGTCGAGCATCTCGCGCTGCCGCTTCGTGAGAGCCATCGTTTCCCGTCCCGGTCCTGAGGCGCTACCTTGACCCCTTGCGGGGTACCGAACGTCCGCCGAACCTACCCGAACATGAACCGAATTGCAACCCCGGTCGACGAAGGCCCGGGAGGGTCGCCGACCCCCCGGTGGCCGTCGAGGCCGCTCCGTCGCAGCTTGGCGCCATGACACCGAATACGATCCTCGACGAAATCCTCGCCGCGAAACGCGAAGAGGTCGCCCGCCTGCAGTTGTTCCGGAGTGCGATCCGCGCGCAGGCGGAGGCGGAGGAAGCGCCGCCCCCCCGCGGGTTCGAGTCCGCCCTGCGCAGGCCCGGCGAGGTGGCCGTGATCGCCGAGTTCAAGCGGCGTTCGCCCTCGGCCGGCGAGATCAATCCCTTCGCTCAGGCGGCGGGTGTCGCGAGCGTGTACGCCGCGGGCGGCGCGTCGGCGATCTCGATCCTCACCGACGGGCCCTGGTTCGGCGGCTCGCTCGACGATCTGAGATCCGCCCGGGGCGCCGTGGGCGTCCCCCTCCTCCGGAAGGACTTCACCCTCGATTCGGTCCAGCTGTACGAGGCGCGCGCCGCGGGGGCCGACGCGGTCCTGCTCATCGTCCGGGCACTCGCCGACGCCCGGCTGCGTGAACTCCTCGAGCTGAGCGGAGAACTCGGGCTCGCCGCGCTCGTCGAGGCGCACGACGAGGAGGAGATCGACCGGGCGCTCGAGGCCGGCGCCCGCATCGTCGGCGTCAACGCGCGGGATCTCGCGACCTTCGAGGTCGATCTGGAGCAGTCGCTGCGCCTGATCGCACGGCTCCCGGCGGAAGTCGTCGCGGTCGCCGAGAGCGGCATCCGTTCGCCCGAAGACGCCGCGGCCGCGGGCCGTGCGGGGGCCGACGCGGTCCTCGTCGGCGGCTGGTTGATGGCGGGCGATCCGGCGGCGGGCGTCGAGGCGCTGGTCGGACACCCCCGGCGTCCCCGGCGCGCCGCGATGCAGGCGGCGGGCGTCGAGGGCGTGGACGCCGGGGGCGCCTCATGACCCCGGTTCGGGTGAAGATCTGCGGCCTCCGGGAGCCGCGACACGCCGCGGTGACGTCCCGGGCCGGCGCGGACTACGTGGGCGTGGTGTTCGCCGCCCGCGTGCGGGAGGTGACGGCCGAGGCGGCGGCTGCCGTCGTGGGGGTGCTCGAGGGCGACACGCGCGCGGTGGGCGTGTTCCTGGACGCGAGCCCGGCGGAGATCCTCCGGAAGCGGGACACCGCGGGGTTTCACATCGCGCAGCTCCACGGCGCGGAGCCGCCCCGGGTCTGCGACGAGTTGCGGGCCGAGGGACTGGGCGTCTGGAAGGGGATCCGGCCCAGCTCGGGCGACACCCTGATCCGCCGCTGGGACGAGTACCGGGAGGCCGCCGACGCGATCCTCGTGGAGGGATTCTCGCCGCGCGGACCCGGGGGCACCGGGTCCGCCTTCCCGCACGTGTGGCTGTCGGGACTGGACCGGGACCGCTGCGCGCTCGTCCTCGCGGGCGGGCTGGACGCGGGCAACGTGGCGCGCGCGATCGGTGAAGGACGCCCGGACATCGTCGACGTCTCCTCGGGCGTGGAGCGGGCCCCGGGGGAGAAGTCGATCGAGAAGATCCTCCAATTCCTCGCGGTCGTCGGGGAAGCGGCGAACCCCGTCCCCGCCCCCGCCGAGGCGAGATGAGCAGCCCGGCCCCCGGCTGGTTCGGCGACTTCGGCGGGCAGTTCGTGCCCGAGACGCTGATCCCGGCGCTCGACGAACTGACCGAAGCGTGGGCGGAGGCCCGCGACGATCCCTCCTTCCGCCGGGACCTCGAGGAGAGCCTGGCGGACTATGTGGGCCGGCCCACGCCCGTCTACAGGGCGTCGCGCCTCGGCGCCGCCCTCGGCCTCGAGTTGTGGCTCAAGCGGGAGGACCTCAACCACACCGGCGCCCACAAGATCAACAACACGATGGGGCAGGCGCTCCTCGCGCGGCGGATGAACAAGGCGCGGATCATCGCCGAGACGGGGGCGGGGCAGCACGGCGTGGCCACCGCCACCGCCTGCGCGGTGCTCGACTTCGAGTGCGCGGTCTACATGGGCGAGGAGGACATGCGGCGCCAGGCGCTCAACGTCGAGCGCATGGAACTGCTCGGGGCGGAGGTCATCCCGGTCTCGAGCGGGAGCCGGACCCTCAAGGACGCGACGAACGAGGCGATCCGCGACTGGGTCACGAACGTCGACACGACGCACTACATCATCGGCTCCGTCGTCGGCCCCGCGCCGTATCCGGGCCTCGTGCGCGACTTCCAGCGCGTGATCGGAGACGAGACCGTCCGGCAACTCGCGGAACGCGGGGTGGCGCCGGACGCCCTCTTCGCCTGCGTCGGCGGCGGCTCGAACGCGATCGGCATCTTCGCGCCGTTCATCGAGAGCAACCGGGAGCGCGACGCGGGCGAGCGCGTGGAACTCGTCGGCATCGAGGCGGCGGGCCACGGTCTGGAGACCGGCCGGCACTCCGCCTCGCTCACCGCGGGCGAGCCCGGCGTCCTGCACGGCAACTACAGCTATCTGCTTCAGGATGCGGACGGGCAGGTCATCCCCGCGCACTCCGTCTCGGCGGGTCTCGACTATCCCGGCGTCGGACCCGAGCACGCGTGGCTCAAGGAGACCGGCCAGGTGCGCTACGAGTCGGTGACGGACGACGAGGCGCTCGCCGCCTTCCAGGATCTGTGCCGGCTCGAGGGCCTCATCCCGGCCCTCGAGAGCGCGCACGCGCTGGCGGGTCTCCGCCGCGAGGCCGCGCGCTGGGCGGGCCGGAACGTCGTCATCTGCCTCAGCGGGCGGGGGGACAAGGATGTGGAGGAGGTCGCCCGCCTCCTCGATCCGGGCGGGACCTCCTGAGCGTGGCCTTCATCGACTATCCGGATCCGGAGCAGGTCCCGGAAGGGGATCGCGTCCCGGACGACGACAACATCATCCGCATCCACGGCGTCCACAGCCGCGTCATCCCGCTGCACTACGATCTCTACCGGGAGCTGATGTACGGGCCGGGCCCCCTCTCCCGGATTCAACGGGAGATGATCGCGGTGACGGTTTCGGGGCTCAACGACTGCCATTACTGAATCGTCCATCACGGGGAGGGTCTCCGTCGCCTGCTCAGCCCCGCCGGCCGCTCCCCTGAAGGGATCGAGCGACTCGTGGCCGCCCTGGCCGCCGACCATACGGAGGCGGAACTGGACGAGGCCGACCGGGCGATGCTCGACTACGCGGCGCGCCTCACCCGCACCCCCGGAGAGATCACGGCGACCGACGTCGAGGCGCTGAGGGCGCGCGGCTTCGACGATCGCGCGATCCACGACATGTGCGCGATCGCCGGCTACTACGCGTTCGTGAACCGGATCGCCGACGGCCTCGGCGTCGAACGCGAAGACAGGAAAGGCTGACGAAATTGGCTACTCTCCCGCCGCCGGCGCCGGGGCCCGTACCGATGAACCTCGACCACCTGCTGCTCGGCACGGCCGACCTCCTCGACGGCGTGTCGTGGGTGGCCGACCGGCTCGGCGTCGAAGCCGCGTTCGGCGGCCGGCACGAGAATCTGGGCACCGCGAACTATCTGCTCTCGCTCGGCCGCGATGTCTATCTGGAGATCCTCGGCCCGGACCCTGAGGCAGCCAAAGGGGGGGCGCCGCCCCCCTTCGGGATCGCGGAACTCGATGAACCGAGGCTCGTCACCTGGGCCGCCCGGGCGACAGAGCTCGACGCGCTCGTCACGAGGGCCTCGGGCCGCGGCGTGTCCCTGGGGCAGGTTCGGCCCGGTTCACGGCTCCGGCCGGACGGCACGGAACTCCGCTGGGAAGTCACGTCTCTGGGCGCGTCCCTTCACGACGGCCTCGTGCCCTTCTTCATCGACTGGGGGACGACCCCGCACCCGGCCCGCGCGACCCCGCCGGGCGGTCAGCTGATCTCGTTCCGGGCTGAACACACGGACCCCGCCCCGGTACGATCCACGCTGGCGGCGCTGTCTCTGGCACTCGAGGTGGACGAGGGGCCCGAACCCGCGCTCGTGGCGAGGATCCGCACCCTGAGCGGCGATGAGGTGGAGTTGCGCTAGAACTCCCCTGGCGCAGATTCGCAGCGGTCGCGGAAGACCCGAGCCCTAAAGGTTGGAGCAACCATTCCATGAAACACGAATATCTGGCCGGCCTGGTGCTGGCGGCGCTGGTGACGGCCGGCTGCGTCGATGATCCGGCCGCGCCGGAGCCGGAGCCGGAGGGGGGACCGATCACGCTCGCGGCGGCCATCGCCCAGAGCGGACGCCACGGCGACATGGGCAACGAAGTCGCGCGCGGATACCGCCTCGCGGTCGAGATCCTCAACGAGCAGGGCGGCGTGCGCGGACGGCCCGTCCAGCTGGTGCTTCGCGACGATGGAAGCGACGCGGAGACGAGCGCCCGCTTGTACGCCGAGTTCGCCGCCTCCGACACGATCGACGTCCTGCTGGGCCCCTACAGCAGCCCGATCACCAAGACCGTCCTGGACGTCACCGAGGCGGCCGGCATCCCGCTCGTGGCGCCGGCGGCGGCAGCGCCCGAACTGTGGGTGGGGCGACAGAGGCAGTGGAGCGCCCAACTCCTGAACCCGGCTCCCAGCTACCTCAAGGGCTCCGTGGAAGTGGCCGCCCTGGTGGGGGCTCGCGACGTCGCCCTGGTATGGGAGGATACCGCTTTCCCGGCGTCGGTCGCGGGAGGCGTGCGCGTGGGGGCCGCGGTGCACGGACTCGACATCGTCCTGGCCGCCTCCTACGCGGTCGGGGCCGCGGACCACGAGGCGCTCGTGGCCGCGGCCCGCGATGCGGGTGCGACGCTATTCATCGGCGGGGGATACGCCACCGACGCGATCGAGTTCACGCGAGCCGCGACCGCCGTGGGCTACCGGCCGCTCCTCATGAGCCTTCTTCTCGGCCCCGCGGAACCCACCTTCCTCGACGAGGTGGGCGAAGCCGCGCGCTGCGTCGCGGGTAACGCGGCCTGGGACCCGACGATCCGCACGTCGGGTTTCATCTCGGACAGCCAGACGATGGTCCAACGCCATGAGGCGGCGTACGGAACGACACCCGGCTACCATCCGGCCGCGGGCTTCGGGGCGGTGGAACTCCTGGCGGAGGGGATCGACCAGGCGATCTCCGCCACGGGAGACGCGGACCGCAGCGCGATCCGCGACTTCCTGTTCACGGCCACGACCGAGACGGTGCTGGGCCCGTACAGCGTCTACCCGCTCGAGGACCTGCGGGCCGGCGTGCAGCGCGCGCTCACGGGCCTGCAGGTCCAGTGGCAGGACGACGGGGCGGGTGGCCTCACCCGGCGCATCATCCACCCCTGGGCCGTCGCCAACGCGACCCCGTGCCTCATGCGCTGACCCCGGCGTGACCCCGGCGGCCGCGACCGGCCGGGCTTACCTACCTCCTCCGGATCCCGGCGGCGGCGCTGGCCGCGCTCTCCTCGGCGGGGCGCTGCCGCTCCAGGGACCGCGCCTCCGGATGGATCTCGTCGAGCGTCATCCCGTCGTACAGTCGCCCGTCCTTCATCACATAGTGGATGTCGACCGTGCTCCGGAGTTCGTCGAGCGGGTTGGCGTTCAGGATCACGAGGTCGGCGAACTTGCCCTCCTCGAGGCTCCCGATCTGCTCCCCGAACCCGATCGCCTCGGCGCCGAGAATGGTCGCGGCCCTGAGGATGTCGTAGTTCGACGCGCCCCCGGAACCCATCGCCCACATCTCCCAGTGGTACCCCACGCCCTGGATCTGCCCGTGGCTTCCCACCCCCATGCGGGCGTCGCCCTCGAGCATCTTCTTCACGAACTCCCCGTGGCGCGGGAAGACGTACTCCTCCTCGAGGAACCAGCCGGCCTGTCCGGGGCTCCCGCCCGCGCCGGGTCCGCGCCGTCGCGCCCGGGCGTCGATGTTCGACTTGGGTACGAAGGTCGCGAGCTTGTCGTCCCCCAATACATCCTCGTGGGTGTAGAAGAAGTTCTCGCCGAAGGGACCGCCGTAGGAGACGAGCAGCGTCGGGCTGTTCGTCGTCTCCGACGTCTTGAACAGTTCGACCACGTCCGAATAGATGGGCGCGATCGGAAGGTTGTGTTCGATGCCGGGATATCCGTCGATCGCGTGCGTGATGTCGAGCTTGAAGTCGAGTCCGCCCTCGGTCGTCGGCATCAGTTCGAGTTCGCGCGCCGCCTGGATGATCCACTGACGCTGCTGACGGTTTCCCGTCATGTACATCTTCAGCGTCTTCGTATCGAAGTACTCCGCGTAGCGGCGCAGGATGGTCTTTGCATGGTCCGCGTCGCGGAGGTTCTCGCCGGCGAACACGCCGGGTCCCGTCGAGTAGATGCGGGGTCCCGTCATGCCGCCCGTCCGCACCCGGTCCGTATAGCTCAGGATGTCGGTGGAGGAGGTCTGCGGATCGCGCGTCGTCGTGACCCCGTAGGAGAGCGTCGCGAGGTACTGCCACACCTCCTCCGGGTGGATCTCGGGGACGAGCCACTGCGCGTGGTAGTGCGTATCCACGAAGCCGGGGACGAGCGTCTTTCCGCTCACGTCGATCACCGTGGCGCCGTCGGGCACCTCGACGGAGTCCGCCGGACCCACCGCGACGATTCGGTTGTCCGTCACGAGCACGACGCCGTCCTCGATGATGAGGGGTTTCATGGCGGGCTCGTCCGGCTCCGCCGCCGCGTCATCGGGGGCCGCCGCCGTGTCGGCCGCTGCTGCCCCCGCGGTGTCGGCCGCTGCTGCCCCCGCCGTGTCGGCCGCTGCCCCCGCGGTGTCGGCCGGGGCGTCGTCCGGCACCTCGGTCATCGTGATGATCCGCCCGCCCCTGAGCGCCACCGTGCCGCGCGGGATGTCCCGCGGCAGTTGCGTCTCGATCCTGCGTTCGACGGCCTCGTACGTCTCCGTCGTGTCGGCCAGGACCTCTTCGTCGCCCGCACGGACCGCGGCCGATTTCGCCGCGATTTCTTCCGCCGCCTGCCGGATCGAGTCGGCGCGCGCCATGAGCGAGTCGGCGACGACCTGCACCGAGTCCGCCTGAAGCCGCATGATCTCGTCCTCAAGCTCCTCCGGCACCTCCTCGTCGGCATTCTCGAGGCTGTCCGCCTCGGCGTGCTTCTCCTCGAGCGTGTCGGTGATCGCCGCCGCCCTTACGCGCAGCAGCGCCCGCGCATGGGCGGTCTCCTCCTCTTCCTCTTCCTCGGCTTCGACATGGTCGAGGTCGTAGCTGAAGAGGACGTTCCCCAGCGCCCAGTGCAGGGATCCGCCGTCGGGCGCCCAGGAGGGGAACTCGCCGCCCACGTCGGTGAGCTTGCGGACCGGCACCGGGGAGTCGTCCAGCCGGAAGAGCGTGATCTCGGGGGGCTGGTCCCCCACTTCGGCCAGATCCACGACGAAGATGTCCTGGCCGAACTGGGCGAAGGCCCGGTCACCCTCCGGCGAGAGCATGACGAGCCCGGCGGGCGACGGACCGCCCGCCTCCGCGCGGGACTCGGGATCCGTGGGGTCGGGCCCCTGGCGCCACGGGAAGACGCGGCGCGGCAGGAACTCCCACTCGTTGGGGTGGGGGTCGCCGATCCCGGCGATCCCCTGGCGACCGCGCACGATCAGGTGTCGCTGTACGTCGGTGCCGTCCCAGCGGAAGGAGACCAGCCCCTCGACCGGACTGTAGGCGTAGATGCGGTCGGGATCGTCCGCGGCGAAGTGCGCCACGTCGCGGAGTCCGGTGGGCGAGATGACCTCCGCCTCGGCCGGCGGCGTCCCGGCCGACGGCACCCACACGAACTCGCCCCCAATGGGGCCGAAGAAGGCGCCCGAGGCCTCCTTGAGCTGGCGGGCGGCGCCGCGCGTGGCGACGAGGCGCCCGCCGTCCGGCGACCACGCCACGTTGGAGTACAACGCGGCCGTCTCGGTCAGCCGCACGGCTTCGCCGCCGGCCACCGGCACCTTCATGATGTGGCCGCCGTCCGTGTCGTCCCACGTCGCGTAGGCGAGCCACGCGCCGTCCGGCGACCACTGCGGATGGAACTCGCCCGCGTCCCCGTCAGTCAGCCGGCGCGCCTCGCCCTCAGGCAGGTCACGGATCCAGAGACGGTCGAAGGCGGTGAAGACGACCTGGGCGCCCCCGGGCCCGACGACGGGGCTCCGGATCTGGCTCGCGGTGACCATCGCGGTCGTGTCGATCTGGTACTCGAACTTCACCTGGGGACCGACGCTGAGTTCGACCTCTGAGGTGGTCCCAGTTTTTTGGACAGGTCGTTAAGGTGGATTCCAGGACGGAAGAGGAGGCACCGAGATGGCCGGGAAGAGACGACGGTTCACGCCGGAGTTCAAGGCGCGGGTGGCGCTGGAGGCGCTGCGCGAGCACGACAGCGTGCAGGCGATCGCGAGGCGGCACGAGCTTCATCCGAACCAGGTGAGCACATGGAAGCGGCAGTTGCTCGAGGGGCTGCCGGAGGTGTTCGCCGGGGGCGCGGGCCGGAAGCTCGCGAAGGAGCACGAGGCGAAGGTCCGGGACCTGCATGCAAAGATCGGGGAGCTCACGGTCGAGCGGGATTTTTTTCGGCGCGGGCTCAAGCGCTGAGCCGGGCGGAGCGGGTGCGGATGATCGAGCGGGGCGGACCGCTGAGTCTTTCAAGGCAGTGTGCGCTGGTGGGGGTGAGCCGGTCCTCGCGGTACTACCGGCCGAAGGGGGAGAGCGCGGAGAACCTGGCGCTCATGCGGCGCATGGACGAGCTGCACATGGAGTACCCGTTCTACGGGAGCAGGCAGATGATGCGCCATCTCCGCCGCGAGGGCGTCATCGTGGGCCGGCACCGGATCCGGCGGCTCATGCGGCTGATGGGAATGGAGGCGACCTACCGGAGGCCGCGCACGAGCGTGGCGAACTCGGAGCACCGGGTCTTTCCCTACCTGCTGCGCGGCCTCGAGATCTCGCGGGCGGACCACGTGTGGTGCGCGGACATCACCTATGTCCCCGTGACGCAAGGGTTTTTCTACCTTGTGGCGGTGATGGACTGGGCGACCCGGCACGTGCTCGCGTGGCGGCTGTCGAACACGATGGACGCGTCGTTCTGCGTCCAGGCGCTGGACGACGCGCTGGGCTGGCGGGCCCCGGAGATCCTAAACACCGATCAGGGCTCCCAGTTCACCAGCGAGGCGTTCGCCGACCGGGTGCTGGACGCGGGCGTGGCGTTCTCGATGGACGGCCGGGGCCGCTTCCTCGACAACATCTTCATCGAGCGGCTGTGGCGGTCGCTGAAGTACGAGGCCGTGTACCTCCATGAACTCAGGGACGGGCTCGACGCCGCACGGATCATCGGCTCCTGGTTCGACTTCTACAACGAGGTGCGACCCCATTCGTCCCTCGGCGGGCGGACGCCGGGCGAGGCCTACCGCAACGGCAAGGGGACGGCGTGAACGGCGGATCCTTGCGCCTGCCGGGGCGCGCCCTGGTGAGCCCGCGGGGCCGGGGCGCAACGCGGGATCCGCCCATCCCGGGCGCCTCGCGCCGACGGCGGCCAAGCCCCGCTCCCCGGCCGGGTTCCCCTCCCGGCCACCGGGGCCCATGTTGGAAGCTGTCCTTCCCCTGCCGGTGGAGGACCCACGGGTGGAGCACCCACCCCAAGACAACTCACGGAGAAGGCTCCCGAGGGCTCTCACAACCACTCGGAATCCACCTTAACTTTGCCCTCGGACTGTCCAACGAAGTAAGACCACCTCACTCCGCCTCGAACGGGATCTCCGTCGGTTCTCCCCCATCCATGGGGATGTTCCAGATCTTCCCGCCGTACGAGGCGACGATCGCGGAGCCGTCCGGGAGGAAGGCGTAGCCCGGCAGGAGGTCGAGGGGCGCCCGCGACTCCTGCTCGTCGCGCTGCACGGGATAGGCGAGCCACGTCTCCTCCCCGGTCTCGAGATCGCGCTTCCTGAGGCCGGTGTCGGCGTTGTAGCGGGTCCCGTACACGAGCCAGCGGCCGTCCGGCGAGATCGCGGGACGGAACGCCGACCCGTAACGGTTCGTCATCGTCGTCGTCGTGCCCAGCTCGCGGTCGTAGCGGTACAGCTGGTAGCGGGGCAGGGCCGCGTTGTACTGCCAGTCGCCGAAGCCGCCCGCGTACCAGATGTGGCGTCCATCCGGGCTGAACGCCGCGCCGATCCGCTTGACGGCGGAAGATCCGGGCAGCGCCAGGGGTGAGCCGCGCTCCGCGTGGTACATGGCGAGCTGCGCGACGCCTCCCAGCCCGGTGGTGCGGCTGGCCACGATGTACTCCCCGTCCGGGCTCCACGCGGGCGACAGCATGAGGCTCGACCCGCCGCCGGCGACCTGAGTCGTGTCCGTGAGATCGAGGCGCAGGGTCCACAGCGCGTCGCCCCCGCTGCGGTCGGAGATGAACGCGACCGACTCGCCGTCCGGGCTGAAGCGCGGCTGCGTCTCGTACGCCATCCCGGTCAGGAGGGGCGACGCCTCCCCGCCGGCGATCGGCATCGTGTACAGGTCGCCCAGGAGGTCGAAGACGATCATCGACCCGTCGGGACTCACGTCGAGCGAGATCCAGGTCCCTTCCGTTGCCGTGAAGCTGGCCGTACGCGCGCCCCGCAGCGGCAGCGGCTCCCGTTCTTCGGGACCGCCGGGCCCAAACATCTGGGCCGCCGCGGGAACGACGGTCGCCGCACCGACCACCGCCGCCAGCGCCGCGGCCCCCGCTCCCGTCCTCAGGACCCTCGCGCGCCGGTTCATCGGTCACCTCCCCGGAGCCCGGCGCTTACGGCGGGCGCCGTGTCTCTCCACGGTTCGTGCGGCGCGGGCCGTTGCCGGGGCCACAGCTCGTCGAGCGTGTCGCCGTCGTAGAGTCGCCCGTTCATCATCACCCTGTCGATCGTGTTCGTGTTGCGGATGTCCTCGAGCGGGTCCGCGTCGAGGATCACGAGGTCCGCGAGCTTGCCGGGCTCGATCGAGCCCAGGTCGCCGCTGAGGCCGATCGCGTCGGCCCCCATGAGCGTCGCGGCGCGCAGCGCGTCGTGCTCGTCCATGCCGCCGCTCTGCAGCGCCCACAGCTCCCAGTGGTAGCCGAGGCCCTGCAGCTGCCCGTGGCTCCCGATGCCGGTGTTTCCGCCGTTCTCCACCAGCTGCGCCAGCCACGCGGCGTGCTTCGGGAAGGCGTATTCCTCCTCGGCGAACCAGCCGCCCGGGCCGGGGCCCGTCGTCTGGAGGCGCCGCGCCTTGAAGTCGAGTTCCCGCTTCGGCGTGAAGTGCGTCAGCTTCTCATCGCCGAAGATGTCTTCGTGCGTGTAGAAGTAGTTCTCCCCCCACGGTCCGCCGTAGGAGACGAGGAGGGTGGGCGTGTTCACCGTCCCCGAGGTCGTGAACAGTTCGACGACATCCCGGTACGCCGGAATGATCGGCATCGTGTGCTCGACCCCCGGATATCCGTCCATGGCGTGCGTCATGTTCAGGCGATAGTCGAGGCCGCCCTCGGTGGTGGGCATCAGCCCCAGTTCGCGCGCCGCCATGATCAGCCACTGCCGCTGCCGCCGGTTGCCCGCCATGTACATCTTGAACGTCTTCGTGTCGTAGTACTGGCTGTACTTCCGCAGTACCTCGAGCGCGTGCTCGTAGCTGCGGATGAAGTCGAACCGGAACACGCCCGGGCCGGTGTGATAGATGCGCGGCCCGGCCATGCGGCCGGCGCGCACCATGTCCTCGTAGGAGAGCACGTCGGTCGTGGCTGTCTGCGGGTCGCGCGTCGTGGTCACCCCGTAGGCGAGGTTCGCCTGGTAGATCCAGGGGCGCGCCCAGTGGAAGTCCCACAGATTCCACATGTGGGCGTGCGTGTCCACGAACCCGGGCACGACCGTCTTGCCGCCGATGTCGATGACCTGGGCGCCCTCCGGCACGTCGCCCGGCCCCGCCCGCACCGAGGCGATGCGGTTGTCGGTGACGACGATGTCGGCGTTCTCGACGATCTCGTCGCCGTTCATCGTGATCGCGCGTCCGCCGCGCAGGACGACGGTGCCGCGGGATGTCGCGCTCCGCCGAAACCTCGACCTGCCGTTCCGCCGCGGCGTACGCCGTATCTGCGGCGGCCGCGTCCAGATCGTAGGTGAAGAAGGCGTTGCCCAGCGACCAGTGGACCGTGCGTCCGTCCGCGCCCCAGGTGGGGAACTCGGCCCCGAGTTCGTTGAGCTTCCAGACCGGCACGCCGGCCGAGTCCGGCTTCGCGACATCGATCCTCGGCAGCGTGGCGCCGAGGTCCGGTACGGTCACCGCGTACACATCGCGCCCTACGTGCGCCATCGCGAGGTCACCCTGGGGAGCCATGATGACGGCGTCCGCGCCCAGCAGAACGATGATTTGCTCGCGGGGCTCGTCGTCGTCGAAAGTCGGCGGCATGGGGAGGTCCGACCGGGGGGAGCGGTCGTACCGCCCGTACCGCGACGGGACGCCGCCCGCGTCCATGTCCGCCCGGGCCGACACCTGAAGGTGCTGCCGCCGGTCCGTGTCGTCCCAGCGGGCGGACGAGAGCGCGGTCGTGGGAGTGGGCGGGGTGGGTGACCCGGGCACCGGGTCCGCGCGCGCCGTCCCGTAGTAGTAGATGCGGTCCGGGTCCGACGTGAAGTGCGGGGCGCGCCGCCCGCCCGTGGGGCCGATCGCCGTGATGTTCCCTCCCTCGGCGGGGACCCATACGAACTCGGAGTCGAGGCCGAAGCCGATGAAGGGGTCGATCGCCTCCTGCACGTTCCGGCGCGACGAGCGGATGGCCACGATACGGCCGCCGTCCGGCGACCAGGCGATCTGCTGGTAGTACGCGGGCTCGGGCGTGATGTTGGTGCTCGCGCCGCCGTCCGCCGACACACGGCGGATGTGGCCCTCGCCCGAGTCGTCGTCCCACGTCACGTACGCCACGTCGCGGCCGTCGGGAGACCACACCGGGTGGAACTCGCCCACCTCGTCCTGCGTGAGCCGCCGCGGCGTCCCGTCGGGCAGGTCGGCGACGTAGAGCCGGTCCAGTGCGGTGAAGGCCACGCGCGTCCCGTCCGGCGACGGCTTCCCGTCCCGGATCTGCTTGACGACGAAGGTCGGCGTATCCTCGATCGGGTACTCGAAGTCCACCTCGGGCCCGACCGCGACCTCCGCCTCCACCGTGAACGGGATCTGGGCCGGGTCGCTCCCGTCGACCGGCACGCGCCAGATCTTCCCGCCGTACGACAGGACGAGCGCTTCCGAGTCGGGCGTGAAGGCGTAGCCCGGCAGCACGTCCATCGACGCCGTCGACTCCTGATCGTCGCGCTGCACCGGGTACGCAAGCCAGCGCTCCTCGCCGGAGTCGAGGTCGCGCAGCCGGATGCCCGTGTCGGCGTCCTCGCGGGTCGCGTACGCGAGCACCTGACCATCGGGTGAGAGCGCGGGCCGGAAGGCGGAGCCGTAGCGGCTCGTCATCGGCGTCCGGGTACCGGTCCGTCGGTCGTAGACCCACAGCTGGTACTGCGGGAAGATCGCGTTGTACTGCCAGGTGCCCGAGCGCTGGGCGTACCAGATGTAGCGACCCTCGGCGTCCACCGTCGCGCCCAGCATGCGCTGCGCCCCCGAGCCGCCCACCATCTCGAGCCCCGTCCCGCCGTCCACGTGGTACAGCCACAGCTTTTCCAGCCCGAAGAACGCCCGCGCCCTCGACACCAGGACGTACTTGCCGTCCGGCATCCACTCCGGCGACAGGAAGGTGCTCCCGATCCCCTTGCTCAGCTGCGTCGGTTCGCCCCCGGCGGCGTCGATGAGCCACACGTTGTCGTCCCCGCTCCGGTCCGAGACATAGACGATCCGCATCCCGTCCGGGCTGAAGCGCGGCTGAATGTCGTGCGGCAGGCCGCTCGTAAGGCGCGTCGCCTCGCCTCCGGTGATGGGCATCCGGTACAGGTCGCCCAGAAGGTCGAAGACGATCGTCTCGCCGTCCGGACTCACGTCGAGCGAGATCCAGGTCCCCTCGCTGGTCGTGAAGCGCGCCCAGCGGGCCGGTTCGAGCGGAAGGCCCCGGTCGGGATCCTTCTTCTCCTCCTCCTGGCCCTGCACGGGGAGCGCCGCGAGCGGCATGAGCAGCAGCGGGACGGCCGCCCAGGGGCGACGATGGAACGAGAACATGCGCCGACTCCGTTCCCGGGGTTGTGGTGTATCCTTCTACGCGATCTTCTGCACGACGACGTACGAGGCGAATAGTAGTGTCGCCTGGCACTCGCGACCAACAGAAATCGGAACGACAAAGGGAACGATCCTTGGGCAACCACAGAGACATCGCGCTCATCTCCGTTTCCATCGACCTCGGCGCCGGCCGGCGGGGGGTGGACATGGGCCCCTCCGCGCTCCGCATCGCGGGGATCAGCCGGGAGATCGAGGCCATCGGCCACACCGTCTCCGAACTCGGCACGCTGACCGCCGGAGGACTCGAGACGACCGAAGTGGGGGACAGCGAACTGCGCTACCTGGATGAGGTCGCCCAGGTCGCCGAGCGGACGCGTGCGGCCGTGCGCGAGGGGCTGAACCGCGGCTGCACGCCGCTCGTGCTCGGGGGCGACCATTCGCTCTCGATCGGATCGGTGGCGGCGGTGGCCGAACACTACCGGCCGCGGGGGGGCGCCATCGGCGTCATCTGGGTCGATGCTCACTCGGACATGAACCGGCCCCGCACGTCGCCCAGCGGCAACATCCACGGGATGTCGCTCGCCGTGCTGCTGGGGCGCGGAGAGCCGCGACTCACGCGCGGGCGGGCGAGCGTTCGCGCCGAGAACGTGAGCGTCCTCGGTGCGCGGGATCTGGATCGCGGCGAGAAGCGACTCATCGGCGAACTCGGCGTGCGCGTGTTCACGATGTCCGAGATCGACGAACGCGGGGTGGGTCCCTGCATGGACGAGGCGCTGGAGCGCGCCAACGCCGGAACCGCCGGCTTCCACCTCTCGTTCGACCTCGACGCGCTCGATCCGCGCATCGCGCCCGGCGTGGGGACCCCCGTCCGAGGCGGCCTCACCTACAGGGAAGGGCACCTCGTGTGCGAGAAGGCGTCGCGCTCCGGCCGCCTCCTGAGCCTCGAACTCGTCGAACTCAACCCCGTCCTCGACGACCGCAACCAGACGGCCGAACTGGGCGTTGGTCTCGTTGCCTCCGCGCTCGGCGCCACGATCCTCTAGCAGACACGCCGCAGTCCCGCAACGCTCCGCCCGGGCAGGGGCGCCCCGGTTCGCCGACTTGCGGCGCGGCGCAGGCCTGACGGATTCTTTCGATCGCAGCTGTCGCCGCGGGAACCACGATCGAGGGGGTCACATGCGCGACACGATTGAACGGTTGCTCCTCGCGACCGTCGCGGCCATCGGGCTGGCCGGGTTCGGCCTGGCCCGACCCGCGGGCGCGCAGCAACCGACGGCGGCGGAGCTGGCCGACCTTCGCCACGGCGTCCCCAACGGCGCGTGGCGCTCGACCTACGCCGCACCCGGGCATCCGGCGACCCTGATCCGGGGCGCGGTGCTGATGACCGCGGCCGGCGAGGAATACGTCGGCAGCATCCTGTTCGAAGACGGGATCATCGTGCAGATCGGCCGCGATGTCGAGGCGCCGGCGGACGCGGTGATCCTCGACGGAACCGGGCGCTTTGTGACGCCGGGTCTCATCGACTCGCACTCGCACCTCGGCGTGTCCGCGACGCCCGAGGTTCCGACGAGCTTCGACAACAACGAGACCGGCATGACCACGCCCGGCGTCTGGATCGAACATTCGATCTGGCCGCAGGGTCCCGGGTTCGTGCGCGTCCTCGCGGGCGGGACGACGACACTGCAACTGTTGCCCGGCTCCGGAGATCTCATCGAGGGGCGCGGGGTGACCGTCAAGCCCGTGCCCGCCCGCACGCCCCAGGAGATGCTGTTCCCCGACGCGCCCCGCACGGTCAAGCTGGCCTGCGGCGAGAATCCGAAGCGCGGCGACGAGTTCCCCACCACGAAGATGGGCAACGTTTTCGGCTACCGGGAGGCGTTCATCGCCGGGGCGAAGTACCGTGACGAGTGGGACGCGTGGCTGGCCGATCCCCGGGGTGGGCCGCCGGACCGCGACCTGGGCCTGGAGACGCTCGCCGAAGTGCTGAGGGGCAACATCCTCGTGCAGTGGCACTGCTACACGGCGGACGAGATGGCCACCAACCTCCAGGTGGCACGCGAGTTCGGCTTCCGGGTGCGGTCATTCCACCACGCGGTCGAGGCCTACAAGATCCGCGATCTCCTGGCCGAGAGCGGGACCTCCGCCTCCATGTGGTCGGAGAACTGGGGATTCAAGATGGAGGCGATCGACGGGATCCCGGAGAACGTCGCCCTCGTCTCCGCCTCGGGCGCCCGCGCGATCATTCATTCCGACGACGACATGCGCGCGCAGTACATGAACCACGAGGCCGCCAAGTCGATGTGGGCCGGCCGTCGGCGGGGGATGGAGATTTCGCGCGACGAAGCACTGCGCTGGGTCACGGCCAACCCGGCCTGGGCCCTCGGGATCGACGACCGCGTGGGGACGCTGGAGGTCGGGAAGAACGCCGACCTCGTGCTCTGGTCCGGCGATCCGTTCTCGGTCTACTCCGTCCCCGATCAGGTGTGGATCGACGGAGCGCTGCGCTGGGACCGGAAGGACTCCGACTACCAGCGGGTGAGCGACTTCGAACTCGGGCTGGTGAAGAAGGGAGGCGGCCGATGACCCCCTCCCGGATTCAACGTACGCGGCGCGGGGCGTGCATTGCGCTCGGGCTCTCGGCGTTCGTCGTCGGCGCGGCCGGCGCGGCCGCTCAGACCATCGCGATCACCGGCGGGACCGTGCATCCCGTCGCGGGGCCGCCGATCGAGAACGGCGTCGTCCTCATGGAGGATGGCCGCATCGTCGCAGTCGGGCCGGCCGCGGAGGTGCCCATCGGAGACGCGGCCATCGTCGATGCGACCGGCAACGTGGTCACGCCGGGTCTCATCGAAGCCGGCACGCAGCTCGGCCTCGTCGAGGTGGGCGCCGTGGCGTCCACGCGGCACGGAAGTCTCGACCGGGGCGCGAACCGGAGTGCGTTCCGGGTCAGCGACGGGCTCGACCCGCGATCGATGCTGTTCGCGATCGCCCGGGCCGACGGGGTCACCAGCGCGATCACGTCGCCCACGGGCGGCGTCCTCTCCGGGCAGGGCGCGGCGCTCACGACCCTCGGCGCCACGCGCGCCGAGGTGCTGTTCCGCGATCCGGTGGCGCTCTACGCGTCCCTCGGCCCCGGTCCCGGGGCGGCCGCCGGGGGGAGCCGGGCCGGTGCGGTCATGGAGCTTCGCGAAGCGCTCGAAGACGCCCGGGACGAGGTGGAGGAGAGCGCAGGCGAGCCGGGCCAGGCGGCGATCACCGCGGTGCTCGCCGGGGAGATCCCCCTCATCGTCCGGGCCAGCGGCGCGACCGACATCGAGATGGCGCTCGAAATGCAGGCTGAATACGGCTTTCGCATGGTCATAGACGGAGGGGAGGAAGCATGGCTGCTGGCGGATCGCCTCGCCGCGGCCGGGGTGCCCGTGATGGTCCGGGCGCTCGCGAATCTGCCCACGCAGTTCGACCGGCTTTCCACCCGATACGAGAATCCGGGCCTGCTCTCGGCGGCCGGCGTCGACGTGATCCTCACCACGCGAAGCTCCCACCGGGTGGGTCAGGTCACGCACGAGGCCGGCAACGCGGTCCGGTACGGGATGGACTGGGACGATGCGCTGGAGGCCATCACTCTGGCGCCGGCCCGCGCGTTCGGCATCGACGACGCGGTCGGAAGCATCGAGCCCGGCAAACGGGCCAACGTCGTGATCTGGTCCGACGACCCGCTCGACTTCGCCGGCTACGCCGAGACCGTCTTCATCGATGGCCGGCAGGTCGATACGACCTCGCGGCAGCTGCAACTCTTCGAGCGCTACCGTCGCATCGACCCATAGCCAGCCCTTTCACGCTCGCTTGCCGGGGAAGGCCTGCGGGAGTAGGGTAATCTGATTGACATTCGTTGACATTAGATCACTCCTAACATGATGTCGGAGAGACCCGAATGGATCAGATTACGGCGCGCGTGCCCCATACGATGGTCGAAGCCTTGGATGCGGCGGCCTCGGCCTTGAGGCGAAGCCGGGCCGAGATCGTGCGGCACGCTCTGGAGCGGTATCTGGAGGATTTTGACGATCTGACGGTCGCGGTGGAGCGACTGCGCGATCCCGGCGATCCCGTGCTGGACTGGGATGAGGTCAGGGGTGACCTGCTCCGTTCGGATTAAGCAGAGCGCGGCCAAGGCGCTCGCCCGTATTCCGAAGCGAGACCGTTTACGCATCGTAGAGGCCATCGATGCGTTGGCGGAGCACCCCCTCGCAGGCAGTTCGCTGAAGGGAGGCCTCCGCGGCCTCCGGCGCGTCCGTGTCGGCGACTACCGGGTCGTGTACGAGGTGCTCGAGGACGCACTGGTCGTGCTTGTCCTGCGCGTCGCGCAGCGTGGGACCGCCTACCGGCGGAGTTAGCCTGCGGCACCTGGCAAGACTCCGCCCGGCTGGCCGCCTCCCGGCGGATCTCCGATAATCCTGTGTTCGACCATGGGTGGGCGCCGATGGCCCGGCCGTAGCGCGCCGGGGCGCCCACGATGGCCCGTCCGCGGGCCGCGCGAAGCTGAAGGAGCGAAGGATGATGAACACGAGACTCGGATGCGCCGCCCTCCTCACGGCCCTCGCGGCCGGAACGTTCGCCGCGGACGCCGCGGCCCAGACCCGGCGTCTGTCGCTCGATCACTACCTGGACATGGAGACCGTCTCCGATCCGCGGATCTCGCCGGACGGGTCGCGCATCGTCTACACGCGCGGCTGGGTGGACAAGGTCAACGACCGGCGCGAGTCCTCGCTCTGGATGATGAACGCGGACGGGAGCCGGCCCCGGAACCTGCTCGAGGGCGGCGGCGCGCGCTGGTCCCCCGACGGGACCCGCATCCTGCACACCGCGCGGGGCGAACCCTCCGGATCGCAGATCTTCGTGCGCTGGATGGACGATGAGGGCCTGACGACCCAGGTCACGCGCCTCGAGAACGGGCCTTCCTCGCCGCGCTGGTCTCCCGACGGGAACTGGATCGCGTTCACGAGCCGTGTGGACGACCGCGCGGACTTCGCGGGCGTGGACCTTCCCTCCAGCCCGGACGGCGCCACCTGGACGGCCGGACCCAAGATCGTCGAGCGCGCCGGTTACAAGCGGGACCGCCAGGGCTACGTGGACACCGGCTGGACGCACGTGTTCGTCGTGCCGGCCCACGGCGGCTCCGCCCGCCAGCTCACGGACGGAGACTGGAATCACGGCGGCATCGCCTGGAGCCCGGACGGGACCGAGATCTACTTCACATCCTACCGGGAGCCCGACTGGGATCGTCCCTCGAACTGGCAGGAGTCGGAGATCTACGCCGTCTCCGTGGCGTCCGGCGAGATCCGCCGGCTCACGGACCGGCGCGGCGCGGACTCGGGACCCGTCCCCTCGCCGGATGGGAGTCTCATCGCCTACACGGCGGGGGATGAGCACCGCGACACCTACCGGAACATCCGGATCCATGTCATGAACCGGGACGGGTCCGGCTCGCGGCTCATCTCCGGGGACTACGACCGCCAGTCGGGCGGCTTCGAGTGGGCGCCCGATGGGAGCGGGCTCTACTTCAACGTGAGCCGGGAGGGGTATCGCCAGCTCCACTTCGTCTCGGTCGACGGTGGCGTGACGCAGCTGACCGAGGGCAGGCACCTCTTCTCCCTCTCCTCGTTCGCGGAGGAGGGGACGGCGGTCGGCACGATCTCGACCGACCACGAACCCGGCGACCTGTACCGCTTCGCGCTCTCCAACCCGGGCGACGTGACCCGCCTCACCGAGGTGAACGCGGACATCCTGCACGGGGTCACGCTGGGCGAGGTGGAGGAAGTCTGGTACGAGTCGACGGACGGGTTCCGGATCCAGGGGTGGATCGTAAAGCCGCCCGACTTCGATCCGAATCGCGAGTACCCGCTCATGCTCGCCATCCACGGCGGGCCGCACGGGATGTACAACGGCGGGTTCAACTTCGCCTTCCAGGAGCACGCGTCGAACGACTACGTCCTCCTCTACACGAACCCGCGCGGGAGCACGGGCTACGGCACGGAGTTCGCGAACGCGATCAACCACGACTATCCCGGCGCGGACTTCCCCGACCTCATGGGCGGCGTCGACGAGATGCTGCGGCGCGGCTACGTCGACGGGGACAACCTGTTCGTGTACGGGTGCTCGGGCGGCGGCATCCTCACCACGTACATCGTCGGGAACACCGACCGCTTCCGGGCCGCCTCGGCCAACTGTCCGATCGTGAACTGGATGTCGGCCATGGGGACGTCGGACGCGGTCGGCTACCTGCGCACGTTCGAGAAGCCGTTCTGGGAGGACGTGGAGGAGTGGATGGACCGTTCCTCGATCTTCTACGTGGAGAACGTGACGACGCCCACCATGCTCATGACGGGGGAGATGGACCTGCGTACCCCCATGGGACAGACCGAGGAGTTCTACCAGGCGCTCCACTACGAGGGCGTGCCGACGGTCATGGTGCGCTTCCAGGACGAGTGGCACGGGACGAGTCGCCGGCCGTCCAACTTTTTGCGCACGCAGCTCTACCTGAGGAAGTGGTTCGAGAAGTGGGGGACGCACCGACCGGCCGTGACGACGGAGGACGACGCTTCTTGACCTCGCGGGTCGAGCGCGCTTTCGACGACGGGGTCGCGTTCATCCCCTTCCTCTCGAGCGGGTATCCGCGGCCGGCGGACACGCCCCGCCTCCTCGAGCGGCTGGCGGCGGACGGGGCGGACATCATCGAACTGGGGATCCCGTTCAGCGACCCCCTCGCCGATGGGCCCACGATCCAGGCCGCGAGCTGGCGTGCTCTGGAGAAGGGGACGACGGTCGAGTCCACGCTCGACCAGCTGGCGGACATCTCGGCCGACCTGCCGCCGGTCGTCGTCTTCTCCTACCTGAACCCGATCCTGCGCATGGGGGTGGAGCGTTTTCTCGAGCGCGCGGAGGCCGCGGGGGCGGCGGGGCTGCTCGTGACCGACCTCCCGGTGGGGTCGCACCCGCCGCTCGAGCGCCAGCTCGCCGCGAGCGCGCTCGACCTCATTCCGCTCGCGGCGCCTACCACGCCGCGCGCGCGGCTGGAGACGATCCTCGGCCACGCCTCGGGGTTCCTCTACTACATCTCCCGCCTCGGCGTGACGGGGGCGCGGGAGGCGCTGGACGCCACGCTTGACGACCAGGTGAGACGGCTCCGGAGCATGGTGCGGCTCCCGGTCGCCGTGGGGTTCGGCATCTCGACGCCGCGGCAGGCGGCGGCGGTGGCGGGGATGGCCGATGGCGTCGTCGTCGGCTCCGCGCTCATCGCCGCCCTGGGCCGCAGCGAGGCCGCCTTCGGGGAACTGTCCACCGCCCTCGCCGCCGCCGTGCACCGGGAGGCGTAGCGGCCCGCGGCGATTCGCCGCGAGAGGCCAACGCTGCGCAAGACCCGCGTCGCGCCGACCCCGAAAGCCGGGAGCGAACCCTTGCCCCGACTTGATAAAATCGGATCACATGGTCAGCCGAGGACAACGAGCACGTGGGGTTGTGCGTCGAGTTTCCTTCCCTCAGCTGGCTGGCTCCGACCCCCGCGGAGGCGCTGGCCGGGATCCAGCGAGTCGTACAAGAGTGCCTTGAGGACATGCACAAGACCGGGGAGACGCCCCCGATGCCCTTGGCGGATCGGGCCTACAGCGGGAAGTTCATGGTTCGAGTGCCGCCGGAAACCCACCGCGCGCTCGCGATGCAGGCCGCCGAACAGGGCGTCAGCATGAACCGGCTCATCAGCGCGCGGCTCGCCGAGTAACGCTGTGGCCCGGCATCTCTTGAACGGGGGAGCAGGATGACAAAGGGCGTTCTTTCGCTTGCGACGTTCGCGGCCGCCATGGCTGGGCCGGTGGCGGCGCAAGACGGGTTCGGCGCCGCGCTATGGGCGCCGGCGGCGGACGAGATCCTCGTTCTCAAGCCCGAGTTCGGTCGCGGGCCCGCCTCCGTCCTCGTGTTCTCGAAGGGCGACGGCGGCTGGTCGCAGGCGCAGGAACTGTGGTCGGCGGGCTCGCTCCTCGGGGAGTCCTTCGGGCAGACGATGACGCCGGTCGACGGCGGGTTCCTCGTGGCGAGCGGGGACCCGCAGGTGATGCTGGGGGCGTACGGCTTCACGCGCGAGGCGGATGGGGGCTGGACGGAATCCGGGGCGCTGGAGCTCCGGTCCGAAGCCGGCGCGGCGCCCGAGGAGATGAGCATGGGCCGCGTGATGGCGATCCTGCGGCCGCCCGCACGAGTCGTTGCGGGGGACGGGGATGTGGCGCTCGTCTCGGCGCCGGGCGGGCAGGGCGCAGGGACCGCGGTCCACGTCTACGAGCGCGGTGCGGACGGTACGTGGAGCGCCGCGGGCTCGCTGGAGGCCGGAGATCTGCGGGCCAACGCGCGCTACGGGGCGGCGATGGCCGTCCGTGGCGGATTCGCGGCGGTCGGAGCGCCGGGACAGAGCACTTCGGGCACGGTGCATGTGTTCGCGCGTGGCGCGGATGGTGCATGGAGCCGGGAGGCCGCGCTCGAAGCGCCCGCGGTGGGCCGGGGCGCCGACCTGGGTTCCAGCCTGCTCTTCGTCTCGGAAGACGAACTCGCGGTGGGCGCGCCCTCCGCGGATGGCTCGGTCGGCCGGGTCGTGCTGTTCGCCCGCGGGGCTGGCGGCGCCTGGTCCGAGCGGGCGACGCTGGAGCCGGGCGAGTCCGGGCCGGGCCAGCGTTTCGGCGCCGCGCTCGCCGCGACGGACGTCGACCTGCTCGTCGGCGCTCCCGGGGCCGCGGACGGTCGGGGCCGGGTCGACGCCTTCTCCCGCCCGGACGCGGCCTCGGAATGGCGCGCCGCCCACGCCTTCACACCCCGGGGGGCCGACCTCGTCGCGGGCTTCGGGGCTGCGGTGGCGCTCCGCGCCGGCCTCGCCGTCGTGGGCAGCCCCGCGTCCGAGGGGAGCGCGGGCCTCACCGCGGTCTACGAATCCGATGGGGACGGCGACTGGTCCGGGCCGGTCTGGCTGCGCGCCGGGAGTCCGCCGGTAGCCGTGACCTCGGGCGAAGTCCTCTGCGAGGACGACGAGGCCGCCGGCTTCGACTGCGCCGATGTCGATCTGCAGGCGTACCTCCCCCTGGCCTCGATCGGCGGCGGGCCGGGCGAGCGGGTCAGCGACGCCTGGGGCTGGACCGACCCCGAGACCGGGCGCGAATACGGTCTCGTCGGCCGCTCGGGCGGCGCCGCGATCGTCGACGTCACCGACGCCGTGAGCCCCGTCTACCTCGGCGTCATCCCCGCCAACCGGAGCGGCGCCCGCGACCTCAAGGTCTACGCCGACCACCTCTTCTTCACCGGCGACGGGGCGGGAGACCACGGCCTCATCGTGTTCGACCTCACGCGGCTCCGGGACGTGACGAATCCCCCCGTCGAATTCGCGCCCGACCTGCGCTGGGACGAGATCGGGAGCGCGCACAACCTCATCATCGACACCGACGCCGGCACGGCGTTCACCGTCTCGACGAGCGGGGACGGGCACACCTGCGGCGGCGGGCTCGTGATGATCGACATCCGCCAGCCGCTCGCGCCCGAGTTCGCGGGCTGCTTCACCGACACCGAGGGGCTCCTCTTCCAGGGGCGGACGCACGACGCGCAGTGTCTCGTCTATGACGGGCCCGACATGGACTATCAGGGCCGGGAACTGTGCTTCGCCTCGAACGAGACCGCGCTCCGGATCGTCGACGTGACGGACAAGTCGAACCCGAACCCGATCTCGGCCGCCGCCTACCCGGGCGTGGCGTACATCCATCAGGGGTGGCTGAGCGACGACCGGCGCTATTTCTACCTGGACGACGAACTGGACGAACTCGTCGGCACCACGGAGCGCACGAAGACGATCGTGTGGGACGTGACGGACCTCGACGACCCGGTTGCCGTGGCCGACTACTACGGCCCCAACAACGCGACCGACCACAACCTCTACGTGAAGGGCGACCGGATGTACCAGGCCAACTATCAGGCCGGCTTGCGCGTCGTCGACATCAGCGACCCCGAGAACCCGCGCGAGGTGGGCTTCTTCGATACGACCCCCTACGGCGCGGACCCTCCCGGCTTCAACGGCGCCTGGACGGCCTTCCCCTAGTTCGAGAGCGAGACGGTGCTCGTGACGAGCATGCTCGAGGGTGTGTTCCTGCTGAAGCCGAGACGAACCGAACTCGTGCCCTGAGGGACGAGACCACCACCCGCATTCAACGCAGGAGACCATATCCGATGTCGAGCGAGACGGTGCGCGAGGGCGGCGAAGTCTGCGCGGTGCGTTGTAACGGCGACGGGCCGCTGCTCGTACAGGGCTCGCTGCGCGTGTTCGAGCCCGGAGCGGAAGAGGCCGTCGGGAAGTCGCGGGCCGCCTTCTGCCGCTGCGGCCATTCCGCCAACAAGCCGTACTGCGACGGCGCGCACCGGGATGCCGGTTTCGAGGCGTCAGGCCCGATCGACACCCGCCGGGCCGTCGCGGAGGACTTCACGGGCGACGCGGCGCCGGAGGTCGTCGTCACGCCGCACGCGAACGGTCCCTACCACTTCGATGGCGTGATCGAACTCAGCGGCGAGGGGCACGAGGGGTCCGCCCGCTTCGAGAAACCGTGGCTGTGCCGCTGCGGGGCGTCGAAGAACAAGCCCTTTTGCGACGGGACGCACAAGGAGATCCCGTTCGAGGCGGAGGGCCTCTGAACGTGGCCGAGCCGGAGTCGGTCGCGTTCTATCCTCTCCTCTACGTCGCGTGGGCCGACGGTGAGCTCGCCGACGAAGAACTCGAACTGCTGCGCGGTCACGTGCGCGAGGCGGGGCTCCCCGAGGGGGCGCTCGCCGAGTGGCTCGATCCCGATGCTCCGCCTTCGGCCGAGCGGTTGCTCCACCTGCTCGATGCGGTGCGGCGACGGGCGGCCGAGGTCTCGCCCGAGCGGCGCCGCTCACTCACGGAACTCGGCATCGCGATCGCGGAGGCCGACGGGGCGCACCCGACCCCCGAGGAGCGCGAGGCGATCCTTCGCATCGAGGAGGCGCTGGGCCTGGGTGGTCGCGACGCCGTGGCGACGCTGTTCGACCCGGTCCGGCCGATCGCCCCGCTCCCCGTCGTCCCGTCGACGTTCGACCGGGAAGCCATGGCCCGCTTCCTCGACGGCCCGGCCGGGGAGACCCGACGCCGCGTGCGCGAAATCCTGTCCGATGGCCGCTTCCGCCTCGTGTCGGGCCTCTCCACGCCGGAGTACCGGGCCCAGGTCACGGCGTGGTGCCGATTGCTCGCCGACGAGGGGCTGGGCCGCCTGGGCTATCCCACGGAGTACGGGGGCGGCGGCGACCCCGCGGGTTTCGTCGCCACGTTCGAGACGCTCGCCTTCTTCGACCTCAGCCTGCTCACGAAGTTCGGCGTCCAGTTCGGACTCTTCGGCGGAAGCATCCACCAACTGGGTTCAAGTCGTCATCACGAGAAATATCTGAGAGACGCCGGCACGCTGGCGCTCCCGGGCTGTTTCGCGATGAGCGAGACCCTGCACGGGTCGAACGTCTATGATATTCAGACGACGGCGGTCCATGACCCTGCGACCCGTGAGATCGAGGTTCATACGCCGGTGCCGGGGGCGCGGAAGGACTACATCGGGAACGCGGCGCGGGACGGCCGTCTCGCCACGGTCTTCGCGCAACTGGAGGTCGGCGGGGAAGGGCGGGGGGTGCACGCGATCCTCGTCCCCATCCGCGACGAGGACGGCGACGCGCTCCCCGGGGTGACGATCGAGGACTGCGGGGAGAAGCTCGGCCTGAACGGGGTCGACAACGGGCGACTCCTGTTCGACCGCGTGCGCGTGCCGCGTGAGAACCTCCTCGACCGCTTCGCCTCGATCGATGAGGCGGGGGCCTACCGGAGCCTGATCGCGAGCCCGGCCCGGCGCTTCTTCACCATGCTCGGGACTCTGGTAGGAGGGCGCGTCGCCGTGGGGAGCGCCGCGCTGAGCGCGTCCAAGGTCGCCCTGACGATCGCCGTCCGTTACGGCGCCCGCCGACGCCAGTTCGGGCCGCCGGGGGAGGCCGAGCGCCCGCTCCTCGACTATCCGAGCCACCAGCGGCGCCTCCTCCCGCGCCTCGCCACGACCTACGCTCTCGGCTTCGCGCTCCACGATCTCCAGGAGCAGCATCTGGCTGCGGAGTCCGCGGATTCCGGGGAAGCGGACGGTCGATCCGGAACGGCGGCCCGCCGGCGCACGGAGGCGGCCGCGGCGGGGCTCAAGGCCTACGCGACGTGGCACGCGACGGAGACGATCCAGGCGTGTCGGGAGGCGTGCGGGGGCCGCGGCTACCTCGCGCACAACCGCTTCGCCGCGCTCAAGGCGGATTCCGACGTGTTCACGACGTTCGAGGGCGACAACACCGTCCTCATGCAGCTCGTGGCGAAGGATCTGCTCACCGGCTTCCGGCAGCAGTTCGGCGATCTCGGCGCGCTCGGGCTCGCGCGGTTCGCGGCGGGGCGCGCCCGGCGGGCCGTGGCCGAGCGCAACCCCATCGTCTCACGGAAGACGAGCGAGGCGCACCTCCGCGACCCCGAGTTTCACGACGCGATCCTCGACGCCCGCCGCACCGAACTCGTCCTCTCCCTCGCCCGCCGGATCCGGCACCGGATCGCGGGCGGGATGACCTCGTTCGACGCCCTCACCGACTGCCAGAACCACGCTCTGACCGCCGCCCGCGCCCATGTCGAATGCGAGATCCTGCGCTCGATGCTCGCGGCCGAGCGCCGCACGCCCACCTCCGGCGTGGCGGAGTGGCTCGAGCGCCTGCGCTGCCTGTTCGCGCTCGCCGCCATCGAGCGGAGCGCCGCCTGGTTCCTCGAACAGGGCTATCTCGACCCGCCCAAGAGCAAGGCGATCCGGAGCATGGTCACGGCCCTCTGCGCCGAGATCCGCCCCCAGGCGATCCCCCTCGTGGACGCGTTCGACGTCCCCCGCGCCTGCCTCGAGGGCTCCATCGGCCTCTGAGGTGCGGCCTTGCGGGCCTTCGTACTTGACATGAAGAATCGTGTCACTACAATCGTAGCTATCAGCGACGGGTACGTTTGCGGGGACGAGGAGGCGCTGGGAGAAAGGCGAATAGTCGTGAGCGACGAGCCTACCAGGAGCGATCTGAAGCGGATCGACCAGATGACGGATGAGGATATCGACTACTCGGACATTCCCGAGGTCGACGCCGCCTTCTTCGAGACCGCGCGCGTTGTGGTTCCCCCTGGCAAGAAGCAGGTGACGGTCCGCATTGACGGTGATGTCCTCGAGTGGCTAAAGGGCCAAGGCCGGGGATATCAAACCCGGATTAACGCCATCCTGCGCGCCTACTATGAAGCACACGTGTCGTAGTTGCGCGAAGTTCTCCCGGCCTGCGCGCCGGCCTACGTCCCAGACTGAACGCCGAGCAGTCGGGCGGCGAGGTCGAGGGCGTCGACCGGCCAATACGTCTTCGGGCGCGGGCGCGGGACGCCGGGGCGGCCGGCTTCCGGACGGCAGCGGAGGACCGCTTCGGTCCAGCGGGTCGGGATCGCGGCCAGCCCGTAGACCGCGCCCAGGAGCGCGCCGCAGATCGCGCCGTTCGTGTCGGTGTCGCCGCCTCTCATGACGCTGTCGACGACGCCCTCTTCCAGCGAAGGCGCGTGCAGTAGCTGCCAGAGCGCGTTCCGGAGCGCGGTCCGCACCCAGCCCATGCTCGTCATGTAGTCGTCCGGCGGGCCGTCGGCCGCGCTCGCCACGCCCGCCCGCACTTCCGCGCAGATCGTGCCATCGTCCGCCCAGGCCACGACCCGTCGGTACAACTCGTCGGCGGTCGGACCGGCGTCGATCGCATGTGCCAGTGCCATGGCGAAGAGGGCATTCGCGTCGAGGCAGACCCGGTTCGGGTGCGTGAGACGCGCGTCCCGTCGCGCCCACTCGGCTACCGTTTCAAGGCCGAGCGGAAGACGGGCGCCGAAGATCGCCAGCGGGCTGATCCGCATCAGCGCGCCGTTGGCTTCGCTGGCGGGGTTCAGGGTCCCCATGAGCGCCCCCTGAATCGTGCCACCGCAGTCGAACGGCCCTGAATTGAGCCATTCCCTGTACGCGGCGAACGTCGCCTCCGCATCATAGGTGCCGTGCGCAATGAGGGTACGGGCGAGGGCCAGCGCCATCTCCGAGTCGTCCGTGGGCTGGCCGGCCAGCGTGTCGAACGTGCCTCCGTCCTCGAGATCCCGGACTCCGTCGGGATACAGACGGCGGATCTCCTCGGGCCTCTGAAACTCGACAAGGCTGCCGAGGGAATCGCCCGCAAGCTGTCCGAGAAGACAGCCGCGGGCCCGATCGAGACGCGGATCGGCGCCCCGAGACGTTTCCGCGGAAACGTCAGCGCTGATCATCGGGAGTCGTCATCGCGCAGTCTCTTCAGGAGGTCTGGGTCGGGTTTGACGAAGATCGTCTGAACGCGGGCCGGGGCAACGGTCCCCGGCGGGGACTTGCGCGGCTTGCGAACGTACTTGCGGCGGGTCCAGACGACGGGGGCGGTGCCGCTGTGGCGTGCGCCGGAGTGGACCGCGGCCGCGGTCGCCGCCTCGAGGAGGTCGCGGCGGGGCGGATTCGCGTCCCGGCGCCCCCAGCGGAGGATCACGTGGGCGCCCGACGCCTGCGAGGCATGGAGCCAGATGTCGTCCGGGGCGGAGTGCCGGAAGGTGAGGTCGTCGTTGTCGCGCGGGCCGCGGCCCACTCGGAGTTCCAGCCCGCCCGTCGTCCGGAGCCGTATGTAGGGCAGCCGCGTCTCAGGCTGGCGGGAGCGCGACCCTCCGGTGCCCGCGGCGGGTGGCCTTCCACCGGCCGCGGCCCACAGGGCGTCCGAGGGACCGGACCCGGCGAGCCGTTCGAGGTGTGCGTCGTATTCGGACACCCGCTCGCGGGCCGCCTCGATCTCGGCCGGCAGCCGTTCCAGCGCGCGCTCGCGGCGGCGGGCCTCCTCGAAGTAGCCCTCCGCGTTCGTGACGAGATCGAGCGCCGGGTCGAGCGCGATCTCGTGTGCGGTTCCGTCGAATCCTTCGAGTGTGACCGTGGCGGCACCCTTCGGGACCTCGTCCTTGTGAGCGAGAAGGATTTGCCCGAGCAGGCGCGGCTCGTCGGTCGGCTCGTGCGGCGGCCCGGCCGCGGCGAGTTGCCGTTCGAGCGCGGCGACACGGCGCTGGAGCCGCTTTCGCCGGGCGCCGAGGCGCTTCCGCAGCTGCCCGGCCTCGTCCTCGCCCGCGTCATCGGTGTCGCGTGCGGGGAGGGCCTCGAGGACGGAGGCCGGACCGCCGGCGCCGGCGACGAGGCGGGCGGCCGCTTCGAGCAGCCCGGCCTCGGTGGCGTGGCCCCCGCCGAGGTCGTGCGGGTACGGCTGGGCGCCCGGCGGGCGGTCGAGCACGAAGGCCGCGCGGTCTGCCGGCCCGGGCGCCGCCGCGAGCGCGTGGAGTTCGCGATATCGCGTGTAGGTCCCGGCCGGGTCGGCGGCGTCCAGGATCCAGTCCGCGTTGAGCCCGCTCGTCCAGGCCCAGGTTTGCAGCACGGCCCGGCGGCGGGCGGCATCGTCCCCGGTCAGCGCGGCGGCCCAGTCGGCTTCCGACGGCGGAGCCGCGATCCCGCGGCGGGCGGACGCCGGGGAGACGTAGCGTGCGCCCCGGCGCAGGGGGCGGTCGCCCGCATCGCGCGACAGCAGGGCCGTCTCGATGCGCCAGCGGGCGTCGTCCTCGATCCGACGGCAGTGCACGGCGTTCCAGCGGCGGGTCTGGAGTTCGATCGCGAGGAGTTCCCACGCGCGCCCGGTCCGGTCACCGAAGGTCAGAAGCAGCGCCCGTTCATCAGCCGGCGCGCGCGCGTCGAGGAGCGACAGGCGTCCCGCACGGAGCGTCTTCCCGCCCACCCCGGAGTCCGGCGCGTCAGCGTCGAGTCCCAGCACGTATCCGTGTATCGGATGTAGCATGGCGACGAGCCGTGACCCGTCCTCGAAGGCCAGTTCCAGGGCGCGTCGCCCCGACGCCATGCGGAGACCGGCGATGCGGGAGCCCTCCCAGCGATCGAGGATCTCGCGGGCCAGGGCGCGGGCGAGGAGTGAGTCGTAAAGGACGGACATTGCCTCTATATTCGCGGCCCCGCGCGATCCCGACAAACTTCACCCCGTGACGAGACACCGTTGCCGAAGCTCCACCCGATCATCCACGCGGCCGGCGCTGAGCGACAGCACCCCGACTGGGCCGTGATGACCGAGGCGCGCCGCCGTCACACCAGGCGCGTGGGCCGGTTGCTGTGGGAGTGGAGCCGAACCCTCGGCCACGACAGGATGAGACGGATCCGCTGGCGCGCGGCGGGTCTCCTCCATGACGCCCTCAAGGACGAATCCCCGGAGACCCTGGGTCTCGAGGTTGAGGACGCGGGGGCGTGGCCCGGATCGCTCCTCCACGGCCCGGCGTGCGCGAACCGCCTGCGGGCGGCGGGAGTGGAGGACGAGTTGCTGCTGACGGCGATCGCCTTTCATACGACGGGGCACGCCGACTTCGGGGCGCTGGGGCAGGCGTTGTACATGGCCGACTTTCTGGAGCCCGGCCGCCGGACCCTCTCCCGTGAGCGCGCGGAGCAGCGACGTCGCATGCCTTCCGACTGGCACGCCGTGCTCGGCGAGGTGGCGACCGCGAAGATCGTGAACCTCCTCCGGCGCGGCATCCCGATCTCCCCCGCGACCGCCGGTTTCTGGCGGGCAGTCACCGCGCCGGCAGGCACGATCCGCTGACCGGGGGGCCGGGCCCACCGCCCCTCCGGGCTTGCGTCGGCCCCCCGGTTGTCGCAAATCGTCTGGTGGAGCATGCGGGAGCATGTGGGGTACGTTTTCGTGGGATCGGGGGGGGGGTCGAGCGCGGTCGGCGGGGGTGGGGCGGACGACGGGAGGCGACAAGGTGCGTTCGAGGAGGCGGTCCAGGCAGCAGGTTCGCAGGGTTCCCCAGGGGCGTGAGCCCTACAGAAGGAGACGAAGCCCCTTCCATCGGATGGTCTCCGCGATCCGGGGGCTGATCACCACGGCCGCGCTGATCGGCGCGGGTGCGCTCATCGGTCTTTTCTGGGAGGAGTCGCAGGTCGTGCGCCTCGCGGAGCCCGCGGCGGCCGGTCCCGCGCCGAGCGCTTCGAGCCTGCGGAGCGAGGCGCCCGAGAGTCCGTCACCCCAACTCAACGTCGCGAACTTTGTCGCGAACCGGATCAAGGTCGAGGTCCTGAACGGGGTCGGAGAGCCGGGTCTCGCGCGCCGCTTCGCGGACCAACTCCGGGAGCGCGGCTTCGACGTGGTCGCGACGGACAACGCAGACCACTTCGAGCACCAGGTCACCCACGTCCTGGACCGGTCCGGCCGCCTCGGCGCCGCCCGGGAGGTGGCGAGCGGCGTCCATTCGGACTCCGTCGCCGTGGTGCTCGACCCCGACCTCTTCCTCGACGCGACCGTCGTGGTGGGACACGATTGGCAGGAGGTCCTCCGCGGTAACTGACCCGGGGGCGCCGACCCGGGGGCGCGGCGCTCAGCCCCTCGTGGAAAGCCGCAGCTGCCCGCAGGCGGCCGCGATGTCGCGTCCCCGAGGCCGCCGTACCGCGTTCCCTACCCCCCGAGCCGTGAGCCCGGCCGAGAAACGTTCGATCGCCGCCGGTGGACTCGGACCCCACTCCGGGCGCGCGGGGATCGGGTTGAACGGGATGAGGTTCACGAAGCAGATGAGACCGCGCGCGAGGTCCGCGAGCGCGTCCGCCAGCGCCGGCGCATCGTTGACCCCGCGGATGAGCGTGTACTCCAGGCTGATGCGCCGGTTCTTGTAGCCCTGGTACGTGCGCAGCGCCTCGAAAAGCTCCGGAAGCGGGTATCGCTTCTCGATCGGCATCAGCTCCAGCCGCAGTTCGTGCGCCGGCGCGTGCAGCGACACCGCGAGTTCGAACGGCTCCGGACGCCGCGCGAGTTCGAGGATCCCGGGGACGAGCCCGACCGTCGACACCGTGATCCGCCGGGCGCCGAGCCCGAAGCCCCCGTGCAGCGCCGCGAGCGACCCGATCACCCCGTCGAGGTTCGCCAGCGGTTCTCCCATCCCCATGTACACGACGTTGGAGATCGGCCGCCCCAGTTCCTCCCGCGCCACGCGCAGCGAATCCCGGTACTGGGCCACGATCTCCGCCGCCCGCAGCTGGCGCCGGAACCCGAAGTACCCGGTGGCGCAGAAGCGGCAGGCGAGCGCGCACCCGGCCTGAGATGACAGACAGAGCGTGAGCCGCTCGCGGGTGGGGATGAGCACCGACTCGACGCGCTCCCCGTCCTCGAGCCGCCACAGGTGTTTGATCGTCCCGTCCTTCGAGTGCGCCACGTAGTCCGGTTCGAGCGGCGTGAGGGAGAACGCCTCGGCCAGCGCCGGGCGCAGGGGCGCCGGGAGGTTCGTCATCTCCTCGAACGAACGCGCGGCCCGCTTCCACACCCATTCCTCGACCTGCCGGGCGCGGTACGCGGGCTCTCCCCGCTCCGCGAAGAAACCGACGAGCCGCTGCCGCCCCCCCTCTCCCCGCTCGACGAGCAGTTCGGGACGTGGGACGCCGCTGCTTGCTGGCGTGTTCGAAAACCGGCTATCTTCCAGTGTGTTCCGCACTTCTTCTAACAGTTTCCCCGTTCCCGCGAGTTCCCCTGTCCAAACTATCGCGACCGAGCGAGCGGCGTGAGCCGGCCTCGCTGGACACAGCCTGGCGCGACGCCGGCTGCGGACAGATCGAGGCCTCGTGGGTCGAGCGGGAAATCCGGGTCATCGGCTGGGTGCACCGTCGGCGCGACCTGGGCGGGCTCTTCTTCGTAGACCTTCGCGACCGCACCGGCCTCCTCCAGATCTCCTTCGGTCCGGAGTGGACGGACGCGGCCGCCCTCGAACTCGTCTCCGCGCTCAACCCCGAGGACGTCGTCCAGGCGACGGGCGTCGTCGCGCCACGTCCCCGGGCGAACCCCGACATGCTCACGGGCGAGATCGAGCTTCGGGTCACGAGCCTCGAGCGGGTCTCCGTCGCCGACCCGCTCCCGATCCTCGTCTACCAGCCGCCTGACGAGGCGCTGCCGTCGGAGGAACTCCGCCTCCGCCACCGCGTACTCGACCTGCGGCGCCCGGAGATGCAGCGCAACCTCCGGCTCCGGCACATGGTGACGAACGCGGTCCGCGCCTCCCTCAGCGAGCAGGGGTTCGTCGAGATCGAGACCCCGCTCCTCACGCGGCAGACGCCGGAGGGCGCGCGCGACTATCTCGTCCCCAGCCGGGTGCATCAGGGCCGGTTCTTCGCCCTCCCGCAGTCTCCGCAGCTGTACAAGCAGCTCCTCGTGTGCGGCGGCTTCGACCGCTACTTCCAGATCGCCAAGTGCCTGCGCGACGAGGACCTGCGCGCGGACAGGCAGCCCGAGTTCACGCAGATCGACATCGAGATGGCGTTCGTCGAACAGGACGACGTATTCCGCGCGGCCGAACGCATGTTCCAGCGCGTGTGGCGCGACGGGCTCGAGGAGGACCTCCCGGCGCCCTTCCCGCGCCTCCCGCACGCGGAAGCGATGGAACGGTTCGGCACCGACAAGCCGGACCTCCGCATCCCGTGGGAGATCCGGGACTTCACCGACGCGCTCACGGGCATCGGGTTCGGCATCTTCGACGGCGCCGTCCGCGCCGGAGGCCGCGTGCGAGGGCTCGTCCTCCCGGGCGGCGCCGCGCTCTCCCGCTCCCGCATCGCCCACTACGACAAGCTCGCCCGTGAGGCCGGCGCCAGGGGAGTCCTGTGGCTCAAGCGCTCCGCGGACGGCTGGTCGGGCCCGCCCGCGAAGGTCGTGGGAGAGGAAGTGGCCGCCGCCCTCGAAGCCCGCTTCGGGGTGGGGGAGGGCGATCTCGTCTTCTTCGTCGCGGGTCCCGATGCCGAGAGTTCGACCGCCCTCGACCGGCTGCGGCGGACCGCGGCGCGCGAACTCGACGCCGTCGACGAGAGCCGCGAGACGTGGCTCTGGATCACGGAGTTCCCGCTCTATGAGGAGGACGCCGAGACCGGTCTTCCGGTGCCGGCCCAGCACGCCTTCACGATGCCGGCGGACCCCGACATCGAGCGTCTGAGGGAGGATCCGCTCTCCGTCACCGCGCGCGCGTACGATCTCGTCTACAACGGGATCGAGTTCGGGAGCGGCAGCATCCGGTGCCACCTTCCCGAGGTTCAGCGCGTCATCCTGGAGGCGACGGGGCTCACCCCGGAGGAGGTCGAGACGCGCTTCGGTTTCCTGCTCGAGGCCTTCCGGTTCGGCGTCCCGCCGCATGGCGGGGTCGCGGTCGGCATGGACCGCCTGGTGGCCGAGATGGTCGGGTGCGCGTCGATCCGGGACGTGATCGCGTTCCCGAAGACCGCGGCGGCGCGAGGGCTCCTCGAGCGCTCGCCCTCCACCGTGACCCCGGCGGAACTGGAGGAACTCGGCATCTCCGTGAGCGGGAGCACAATAGCGTGAGCGTGGCGACGGAACGCCGCCTTTCCATCGAAGGCGCCGACCAGCAACTCCTGGCCGGCGTGAACGACTCGAACCTCACAACGCTCGCGCGGCACTGCGACATCCGCGTCGTCCTCCGCCACGACCACATGATCCTCTCCGGACCCCGGGCGGACATCGACCGCGCGTCGCCCACGGCGCAGTGCATGATCCGCTACGCCCGGCTGCGGCGCCCCTTCGACGCCGTCGACGTGGAGCGCTTCCTCGACCAGCCGGACGGGGGCGGCCCCGGCGCCGGGGGGGTCGGCGGATCCGGGCGCTCCCGGGAGGGAGGGCGCAGCGAGCCCCGGGGCGGACGCGGCGAAGGGCGGCAGGAGGAGGTAGCGCTGGCCGGGGCGCGGCGGGCGATCCGGCCAAAGTCGCCCGGGCAGGAACAGTATCTGGCCGCGATCCGCGAGCGCGACATCGTCGTCGGCATCGGTCCCGCGGGAACGGGCAAGACGTATCTCGCCGTGGCCGCGGGGGTCGAGGCGCTGAACCGGAAGCGGGTGCGCCGGATCATCCTCACCCGCCCCGCGGTCGAGGCCGGCGAGGCGCTGGGCTTCCTGCCGGGCGACATCCGCGAGAAGGTCGACCCGTACCTGCGCCCGCTGTACGACGCGCTCGAGGACATGATGCCGCCGGACCGCGTGCGCCGCTCGATCGAGGACGGCGTGATCGAGGTGGCGCCGCTCGCCTACATGCGCGGCCGGACGCTCTCCGACGCCTTCCTCATCCTCGACGAGGCGCAGAACGCGACCACCGCCCAGATGAAGATGTTCCTCACCCGGCTCGGGCTGAACTCGAAGACGGTGATCACGGGGGACAAGACGCAGATCGACCTCCCGCGGCCCGAGGATTCGGGCCTGCTCGAGATCGAGGAAGTCTTGCGCGACGTGGAGGGGATCGACTTCGTTTACTTTGACGAGGCGGACGTCGTACGGCACCGCCTCGTGAAGGAGATCATCCGCGCGTACCGGGAGTCCGAGCGTTGAGTCTGTACCGCCGCGTCCGCGACTACCTGCGTCCTGTGAACCGGCCCCCGGCAGGCGGGCCGAAGGACGCGTGGGTCCACCACGGATTCCGGGCGGGCGTCGTCCTCATCATCGCGCTCGCCGTCCCCTGGCTCTTCCCGCGCACATCGCTCCCCGAATTCGACGGCATCGTCCCCGGGAGCGTCGCCCGGCAGACGATCAACGCGGCGTTCGACTTCGACGTCCCGAAGGATGCGGACCGGCTCCGCGAGCAACAGGACGAGGCCGAAGCCGTCATCACGCCCACCCTCCGCTTCGAACCGGCGCGCGCCGACAGCAGCATCGAACGCGTGAGGGGGTTCTTCGCGCGGCTCGACACGGTCATCGCCGCGGCCGAAGCGCAGGCCGCCGAGGAGGATCTGGGGCCCGCGAGCACGGCGTCGCTCGTCCGGGCCGGCGTCGAGGCGGCGGTGCGGGAGATGGGCATCAACGTCTCGGCCGAGCAGGCCGTCGACTCCCTCGTCATCGACCACCTCCTCGATGAGCAAGCCCGAACGCGGCTGCGCGGCGAACTCGAGGGCGCCTTCGAGGGACTGCGAGCCGGCGTGATCCGGGAGAGCGATCTCGCCGACATCATCTCCGTCAACGTCGTCGTGCACGAGGAACCGGGGGGCGAGGACCGGGTGCGGACCGTGGCCGAGATCTCGCGGCTGGGCGACTTCTCGCGGGAGGTCCGGGAAGGGATCGGCGACCGGCTGCCGCCCGAGGGTGCGCTGCTCTTCCAGCAGCTGATCCTCCAGGCGCAGCCGACGCTGCGGATCGATCAGGACGCGACGCGCCAGACGCGCGAACTGGCCCGGGCCCTTATCCCCCAGTTCGAGGGCTTCGTGCTCGAGGGGGAACGCATCATCACCGAGAACACGAGGGTCTCCGAGGAGGAGCACCGCCGCCTGCTCGCCTACGAGAGGGAACTCATCGAGCGCGGCCAGGCCGGGACGGGGACGGGGTTCCTCCATGCGCTCGGCATGGTCCTCCTCGTCATGAGCATGCTCGGGATCCTCGTCTTCGCCACATATCGCTTCCGCCGCGACATCTACGAGAACCTGCGCAGCTTCTCCGTGCTGCTCGGGCTCATCGTCATCGTGATGTCGGCGGCCGGCGTCGTCGCCGCCACGGACAGTTCGCCGGCGCTCGTCCCGGTGGCGCTGGCCGGACTCCTCGCCGCGGCGCTGTTCGACAGTCTGCTGGGGCTGATCGTCGTCTCCACGATCACCGGGATCCTCATGGGCCAGCCGCATTTCGCGGGACTCGCCGCGCCCATGGTGACGGTGGCCGGCGGGGTCACGGCGGCCTTCGCGGTGGCCGGCATCCGCACCCGCTCGCAGAGCTGGGTGCTGATCGTCCTCATCGCGGCGGCGTACCTCGGAGCGGGGATCCTCCTCAACTTCACCGGCCACTATTCGCTCAACGACCTCTGGACGACGGCGGCGTTCGGGGCGCTCAACGCGACCCTGTGCACCGGGCTCGGCATCGGCGTGGGCCTGCCCCTGCTCGAGGTCTTCACCGGACGCACGACGGAGCAGTCGCTGCTCGAGCTGTCCGACATGAACCGGCCGCTCCTCCGGCGGCTCGCGCGCGAGGCTCCGGGCACCTACTCCCATTCGATCAACCTCGCGAACCTCGTCGAGGCGGCGTGCGAGGCGATCGGCGCGGACGCGCTCCTGGGCCGGGTCGGGGTCTACTACCACGACATCGGGAAGCTGGAACGGCCGCAGTACTTCATCGAGAACCAGCCGCGGGGACTCAACCCGCACGACCGCCTCAGCCCGTGGCAGAGCGCCGAGATCCTGCGCGACCATGTGCGCTCCGGGCTCCGAATGGCGAACGAGGCCCGGCTGCCCGAGGTCGTCAAGAACTTCATCCGCGAACACCACGGCACGCAGACGATCCGCTATTTCCTGGAGAAAGCGCGCGCACAGGCGCGCGCCCAGGAGGGCTCGGCCGACATCGACCCGAACGATTTCGCCTACCCCGGACCGAAGCCACAGACGAGAGAGACCGGCGTCGCGATGCTGGGGGACGCGGTGGAAGCGGCGTCCCGCGTCCTCACGAACCCGAGTCCCGAGCGGATTCGGGCCCTCATCGATAGCCTCCTCGAGGAGCGCATCGATCACGGTGAACTCGACGATTGCCAGCTGACCTACCGGGATCTGCGCATCGTGAAGCGGGAGTTCGCCCACGTCCTGACGGGGCTCTACCACCACCGGATCGACTACCCCAAGCCGACGGCTCCCGAAGCCGCCGCGCCGGAGCCGGCCGAGCCTGCGGCCGAGCCTGCGGCCGAGCCTGCGGCTGAGCCTGCGGCCGAGCCTGCGGTCCCGGAGGGGGACGACGGACAGCCGCCGCTCGACCTCGAGCAGGCGGCCCAGGGCGACACGGGCCCGATCCCGCCCCTCGATCCGGTCGATTGACGGAGCCCTCGCAGCCCACGATCCATATTAATCCCCTCGACGGGTGGGCGGAGAGCGCCCCCTCGGACGCCTCCGTCGAAGCCTCCGCGCGGGCGGCCCTCGCGACGGGCTCCGCGGAGGGCGCCGAACTCTCGATCACCTTCGTTTCGGCGGAGTCGATCCGGGCGCTGAACCGCGACTACCACGGCGCGGACGGCGCCACCGATGTGCTCGCGTTCGGGCTCGGCGCGGATCCGTGGCTCGGCGACATCTACATCTGTCCCGAGGTCGCGGACGCTTCGGCCCGTGAAATGGGTCTCGACTCCGCCGAGGAGATCCTGCGACTCGTCATCCACGGCGTCCTCCATCTGCTCGGGCACGATCACCCGGACGGCGAGGCCCGCTACGCGTCACCGATGTTCCGGCTTCAGGAACGGCTGCTGGCCGAGGTTCGCGGCCGCGCGTAGCATTCCCACGGTTTTTCGCCCCTTACCGCCCTTACCGCCGTCGCGCGAGCGAGCATGTCCGAGAACCTGGAAGAGCAGCGTCACCTCCTGATCGAGGAGGTCCGGAGTCGCTTGGAATCGGGCGACGGGGACGCGCTCATCGCGTTCGTGGAGCCGCTCCACCCCAGCGATCTGGCGGACGTGCTCGAGCACCTCGGGGAGGACGAGCGCATCGCCCTCCTCCAGCTCATCCCGGCTTCGCTCGCCTCGGACGCCCTGGCCGAGATGGAGGAAGAGGAACGCCCCGGCGAACTCCTCGCGAGGATGGAGCCGGAGCGGATCGCCGAACTCGTCGAGGAACTCGCGGATGACGACGCGGCCGACCTCATCGGCGAACTCGATCCGAAGGAGCGGGACCGCGTCTTCGAGTCGGTGCCGGACGAGGAAGAGCAGGAGATCCGCCAACTTCTCGAGTATCCCGAGGAGTCCGCCGGCGGGATCATGACGCGCGACCTGTGCGCGGTGTACGCCGAGGCGACGGCGGCGGAGGCGATCGAGGAACTGAGGGCACAGGCGGAGGAGAGCGAGGACCTCTACACCGTCTTCGTCGTGGACCGGGGCCGGCGGCTGCACGGCGTCGTCAACCTCCGGGACCTCGTGCTCGCCGCTCCGCAGACGCCACTCGCCGACCTGCTCGAGGAGCCCGCGGTCGTTGTTTCCGTGGACCTCGACCAGGAGGAGGTGGGGAGGCTGCTCTCCCGCTACAACCTGACCGCGATCGGAGTCGTCGACGCGGACGGACGACTGGTCGGGCAGATCACCTTCGATGACGTGATCGACGTCGTGGAGGCGGAGGTCACCGAGGACATCCTGCGCTTCGCCTCCGTGTCGGACGAGGAGCAGTTGCGCGGCACGACGGCAGGCGCGATCCGGAGCCGGCTGCCCTGGCTGGTGGTGAACGCCGTGACGCTCTCGTTCGCCGCCCTCGTGGTGTGGCTTTACGAGGACACGATCGCACAACTCGTCATCCTGGCGGCGGTCATGCCGGTGATCGCGGGTCTGGGCGGGAACGCGGGGACGCAGGCGCTGGCGGTCACGATCCGCCGCATCGCCCTCGCCGACGAGTTGCCCGGCGAGCGCTGGTCCGCCGTCTCCAAGGAACTGATCGTGGGGCTGGTGAACGGCCTCGCGATCGGGCTGCTGGTTGCCGCTGCCTCCCTCCTGCTTCCGAACACGGAGGCGCTCTTCGGGCTCGTCGTGATGGTCGCGATGTGGGGGAATCTCGCCGTGGCGTCGGCGCTGGGCGCCTTCTTCCCGATCGTGCTGGAGCGGCTGGGCGCGGACCCGGCCGTGGCTTCGTCGATCTTCGTCACCACCTTTACGGACCTGTTCGGCTTCGTGCTGCTCCTCGGGCTGGCGACGCGGTTCCTCATATGATCCTGATATGATTTCCGGGTTCGATCCGAGGGCGCTCGCCGACCGCCTCGCGGGCGGCGAGCCGCTCGCGCTGGCCCGGGGGATCTCGCACGTCGAGAACGAGAGTGCCGGCTTCGAGGCGCTGCTCGAGCGGCTGGACGGGCGCACGGGCCGCGCGCGTCGCATCGGCATCACCGGGCCGCCCGGCGCCGGCAAGTCGACCCTCACCGCCGCGCTCGCCCGGCACTACCTCGACCGGTCGCTGACGGTGGGGATCGTCGCCGTCGACCCGACGAGCCCGTTCACCGGCGGCGCCCTCCTCGGCGACCGCATCCGCATGGGCGAACTGTCGACGGAACCCGGCGTCTTCATCCGCTCGATGGCGAGCCGCGGATCGCTCGGCGGCTTGGCCACGGCGACGCGCGAAGCCGCGGATCTCATGGATGCCGCCGGCTACGACCGCGTGATTCTGGAGACGCTCGGCGTGGGCCAGGCCGAACTCGACATCGCCGTCTCCGCCGATACGACCGCCGTCGTCCTCGTTCCGGAGTCGGGGGATGGGGTGCAGGCGATGAAGGCCGGGCTCATGGAGGTGGCGGACCTCTTCGTCATCAACAAATCCGACCGCCCCGGCGCCGACCGCCTCGAGAAGGAGATCGCGATCATCATGTCGATCCGCCGCGCGAACCGTGCGCCGGACGCCGGGGCCGACTGGCGGGTGCCGATCATCCAGACGGTCGCGTCGGAAGCCCGGGGCGTCGAGGAACTCGCCGATCGCCTGGATCAGCATTTCGACTGGCTGACCTCGACCGGGAAACTCGAGTCACGCCGCCGGGCCGCGCGCCTCCGCCGCGCCCACGACGCCCTCCTCCGCCGCTCCCGGCGCGACGCCGAGCGGATCTGGCGCGCAGCCCCCGCCGAGACGCTGGATTCCGGGGCGTCCCCCTACGCCATCGCCCGCCGCCTGTATCTCACGCCGCCTCGCCCAGGTGTTCGTACTGACCCCAAAGGACCCAAAGGGCCCAGTCCAGATCCAGCCGGTCCCCCTCCCACTTGCCGGCCGCCGTCCAGGGATTGATCCCTGTCTGCCTGTGCCAGCGGCCCAGGCCGGCGTCGACCATCGGTGCCGCCTTCACGTCCGCGCGCGCCGGGGGCACCGCCGGTACGAGCCTTCCCTCGGGGTCCCGGAACCCAGCCACGCCCGCCGAACCCATCTCCACCCGCCAGCCGCCCTCGTGCACCGCCCGGTGATGAAACCGGCACAGCAGGATCAGGTTGTCGAGCGCGGTCTCACCTCCCTCGGCCCACGGGACGGCGTGGTGGGCCTGCGTGTAGCGTGACCCGCAGCCGGGAAAGCGGCAGCCCCCGTCTCGGATCTCCAGCGCCCTGCGCAGCCGCCAGTTCACCGTCCTTTGGCGGCGGCCGACGTCCAGCACCGAACCGTCCAGCCCGCGGGTGACCCGTACGCCCTCCGCGTCGCACGACAGCCGCCGGGACGTTTCCGCGGAAACGCATGAGCCGTCCTCCGTGGCCACGACGTCGGGGCTCCCGGCCACGGTGTGGACGACCAGCTGGACCCTGGCCTCGGTGCGTTCTTCCAGCCACGCCCCGAGCGCGTCGTGGTTCTGCTCGGCCGGCGTCCGCGGGAGCCGGAGGGGTGCCGGCTCCCACGCGGCCTCCGGCTCCGGACCCGGCTCCGGATCCGGCTCTGGGGCGGCATCGGCCTCCCGCTCGGCGTCGCGCTCCTGGCGGTAGAGTTCGTCGCCGGCGGCGTCCAGCGCCTGCATGAGCAGGGCGCCCACCTCGGGCAGCAGCCGGCCCCGGATCCGGTACATGCCGTCATGGTCCACCTGTACTGACAGATAACGGCGCGCCGCCCTCTCCGACTCGCCGTTCAGGGCGGCGCCAGCCGCCGCTTCGGCGCTCCGCCACGCCCGCACGAAGCGCTCCACCTGGCTCGCCGTATGCTGCAGCGCGAACTCGACCAACCGCGCCTCGTTCTCGGGCGTCGCCACCCGGGTCAGCGCCCGGACCTTGGACCAGGAGAGCCGACCCATCTCCATCTCGGCGGCGATCCGCGGCAGCGACGCGAGACGACGGGCCACGCGCACCCGTTCGCGGGCGGGGTTCAGCGTGACCCCGGTGCGCCAGGAGAGCCAGTGGGCGCAGGAGCGCCAGCCGCTCCAGCGTTCCTCCCTGTCGTAGCGGCAGAGCAGGGTCAGGAGCCGGTACTGACCGGCGTCGAGGTGGGCACAGAGTTCGGCGATCTCGTCGCCGAGCGGGTCGCCGGCGAGAGTCTCCGCAGCGTGGGACGTGTCATGAGGCATGGTGTTCCATCCGGGTCTCGGGGGTTGAGCGCGGTACGCGAACCTGAAGTCGTCTGTACGGCTTCGGTCCAGTTTCGGTCCAGTTTCGGTCCCGGTATCAACTGGTTCTCAACTCCCGTGTCTCCCCCCGCCTTCTCCGGCATGGGAAACGTTTCCGCGGAAACGTCTCGGCCCCACGGTCCCTTCGTATCTACTCAGAGCGGCGGTTCTCCCCTAACTTGGACGACGAACCTCGAGAGCCTCGGATACAGGAAGCGGGATGAGTAAACGATGAGTAAACACGGTGCGCTGAGCGATCAGTTCGAGCTTTGGGAGGCGGTCTACCGGCAGAGTCCGCTGCGGGACGACACCAGCTTCCGCAGCATCTCCGGGCGGGAGATCAGGCCCCTCTACACGCCTCTGGACGCGCTGGACGGTGGCGGGGGGCAGGGATACCTGGAGCGGCTGGGGACGCCGGGGGAGTTTCCGTTCACGCGGGGTCCGTATCATTCGATGTATCGGACCAAGCTGTGGACGATGCGGTTGTTCTCGGGCTTCGCCACGGCGCACGAAACGAACGAGCGCTACAAGTACCTCCTCGAGCGCGGGCAGACGGGGCTCTCGGTGGCGTTCGACTTTCCCACCCTCATGGGATACGACTCCGATGACGCCCGTTCCGAAGGGGAGGTGGGGAAGTGCGGGGTCGCGATCTCGAGCCTCGCCGACATGGAGACGCTGTTCGACGGGATCCCGCTCGACCGCGTGTCCGTGTCGATGACGATCAACGGCCCGGCCCTCATGCTGTACGCGTTCCTGCTCGTGACGGCGGAGAAGCAGGGCGTGCCGTTGGATCAGGTCCGCGGCACGATCCAGAACGACATCCTCAAGGAGTACCAGGCGCAGCACGCGTGGATCTTCCCTCCGGAGCCCGCGCTCAAGATCATCGCCGACATCTTCGAGTGGTCGGCGGACGAGGCGCCGCGCTTCAACACGATCTCCATCTCCGGCTACCACATCCGGGAGGCGGGGGCGACCGCCGCGCAGGAACTCGCGTACACGCTCAAGAACGGGTTCACTTACGTGGAGCGGGGGATCGAGCGCGGGCTGGACGTGGACAGCTTCGCCCCGCGGCTTTCCTTCTTCTGGGACGCGCACAACGACTTCTTCGAGGAGATCGCGAAGTTCCGCGCCGGCCGGCGGATCTGGGCCCGCCACATGCGCGACGTGTACGGGGCCCGGGACCCCCGGAGCCTCAGGCTGCGGACCCACGCGCAGACCGCCGGCGTGTCGCTCACCGCGCAGCAGCCCCAGAACAACATCGTGCGCGTCGCATACCAGGCGATGGCGGCCGTGCTCGGTGGCACCCAGTCGCTGCACACGAACGCGATGGACGAGACGCTCGCGCTCCCCACCGAGGAAGCGGCGAAGATCGCCCTCCGCACGCAGCAGATCCTCGCCTACGAGACCGGCGTCCCCCATACGATCGATCCGCTAGCGGGCTCCTACTACGTCGAGACGCTCACCGACGAACTCGAGGCGGAGGCCGAGGAGATCTTCCGCGAGATCGACGACATCGGGGGCGTCGTGTACGGGATCGAGTCCGGCTATTTCCAGGCGCAGATCGCGGCCTCGGCGCGCCGGTTCCAGGATGAGGTGGAGCAGGGGACGCAGACGATCGTCGGCGTGAACCGGTTCCTGGACTCCGAGGAACCTCCGACGGAGATCCTGAGGATCGGGGAGGAGGCGGCGGCCATCCAGGAGGCGCGGCTGGCGGAGCTCCGGGGGCGTCGGGATTCGGAGGATGTCGAGCGCCGCCTCGAAGCCCTGGGAAGGGCCGCCCGCGAAGACGAGAACCTGCTGCCGCCGCTGCTCGACGCGGTGCGGGCCTACGCGACGCTGGGCGAGATCCGGATCGTGCTGGAGAAGGTCTACGGCCGCTTCAAGGAGCCGGTGGCCTTCTAGAATGCACGCGCTGCCCGCCGGTCCCCCGCTGGTCGAGGGCCGCGGGGATCTCGATTTCTCTCGCGCCGTCCTCGAAGATCTGTACAGCTACCCCCTCAAGCGGCGGTCCGTCGCCTGGCTGCTCTGGCTCGTGGCGGGTTTCTTCGGGGGACACCGCTTGTATCTCGACCGCACGGGGACGGGCCTCCTCATGTTCTTCACCGGAGGCGGCGCGGGGCTGTGGTGGCTGGTGGACATCTTCCTCATCCCACGCATGGCGCGGACGTTCAACGAGGATCAGGCGCGGCGGAAGGCGGAGGGACTGGCCCCGCGCCAGCTCGCCTTCATGCCGGCCAGGGGGGAGGCGCTTCCGCCGGAGCCGTATTGGGCCGCCAAACGGTCGGCGCGCGTGCGTCTCGTGGCCGACTCCTTCGTGATGATGCTGGCCGCGGGTTCGATGGGCGCCTTCGCGCGCCAGTCGGGTGTGTACGAGCCGATCATCGCGGTGCTCGCGCTCATCGCGATCACCCTGCTGGGGACGCGCTGGGACGCGCTCTCCGAACTGCCGGTCCTGCGGGGATTCGACCGCTGGGCGCATCGGCTGCGGCTCTTCTACTACACGAACGATCCGGGTGGGGCGCTGTCGCTCGCCTTCCGCCAGGTGCTCGCGGTGTTCGCCATCTTCCGCCAGCGGCGAAGGGCCGAGGCCAAGCTCTACCTGCAGCTCGGCGCCTGGTTCACGATCATCTTCACGGCGCTCGACATCATCGAGGCGCTGGGGATCGGCGGCCCGGGGGGCTTCAACCCCGGCTCTCTGATGATGGACTTCTACCTGACGTTTTTCGCCGTCTACGCCTTCGCCGCCCCGATCGGGGCGATCCTCAACAAGCACGTGCTCCTGCAGCGCAGCGACCGCGTGATCTGGGTGCTGAGCGCGGTTGCCGTCGTGTTCATCTTCATCGGCCTCTTCTGAAGTGCGTGACTCGTTCCAGTTGGCGCTCGTCATCCTGTTGGTCGACCCGTTACCGCGGCGCCGTCGCGTGGGTGGCCCAATGCCTGAACCGCTACGAAGGGAGCATCCAATGATGCACAGAATCCTGGCGTCACTGGAGTTGCCCCGCTTTCACGGACACCTTTCCATTGGGGGAACCAAGGAGGTGTATCGTGGCGGGAAGAGCGGGGCGGTATCCGCCGGAGTACCGGGAGCGGCTGGTGGAACTCGCGCGTGCCGGTCGTAGCGCGGGGTCGCTGGCGCGGGAGTTCGAGCCCTCGGAGCAGACGATCCGCAACTGGGTCAGACAGGGGGAGCTGGACGAGGGAGAGCGGAGAGACGGTCTGACGACGGAGACGGGGAAGGAGATGTCGCGCCTGAAGCGGGAGAACAAGCGGCTCCGGATGGAGCGTGACATCCTAAAAAGAGCCGCGGCCTGGTTCGCGAGGGAGAGCGGAGCGATCCCCGGCGGGGGTACGCGTTCATGAAGGCGCACCGGGCCGAGTTTCCTCTGGCGGCGATGTGCCGGGTGCTGGGTCTCTCCCCCAGCGGCTACTACGCCTGGCTGAAGCGTCCTGCCTCGGCGCGGGCGCGGCGGGACGACGAACTTCAAGACAAGATCCAGGCCATCTGGACCGGCAGCGGCGAGACGTACGGTCGTCCGCGGATCCACGCGGCTCTCAGGGCCGAGGGCGAGCGGGTGGGCCAGAAGCGCGTGGGGCGGCTGATGAGGGCGATGGGGATCGAGGGCGCGACCAGGAGGCGCTTCAAGACGGCGACGACGAAGAGGGACACGGAGGCCCGGCCCGCGCCGGACCTGGTGAGGCGGGACTTCTCGGCCTCGGGGCCCGACCGGCTGTGGGTGGCCGACATCACGTACGTGCCCACGTGGGCGGGCTGGCTGTATCTGGCCGTCGTGCTCGACGTCTGGAGCCGCCGCGTCGTCGGCTGGGCCATGGCGACGCACATGCGGGCCGAGCTGGTCGAGGCCGCGCTGGCGATGGCCCTCGCGCGCCGCCGCCCCGAAGGGCGCGTCGTTCATCACTCGGATCAAGGGTCGCAGTACACCTCGCTCGCTTTCGGGGAGCGCTGCCGCGCGTCGGGCATCGCGCGGTCCATGGGCTCGGTGGGCGACGCCTACGACAACGCCATGTGCGAGAGCTTCTTCGCGACGCTGGAGTGCGAGCTGATCTGGCGGCGCTCGTTCCGCACCGCGGCCGAGGCGCGGCGAGAGGTCTTCGGCTTCATCGAAGGCTTCTACAACACGCGCAGACTTCACTCGGCCCTCGGCTACGAGTCGCCGGCCAACTACGAGAGGAACCATGCGGCCTGAGGCGCACCGGAGGCCCACACCCGGAACCTCTCTCGAGCGCCTGAGAGGGACTGAAAGGAGCAACACCGGAGACGATCATCCACAGAAACTAACCGTCCGTGAAAGCGGGACAGCTCCACACTCCTCCCGCTGCTCGTCGCCGCTCCACTCATGGCACAGACGATGGTGGGGGTCAGGGCCGGACTGAGCCGGTCCACCTTTTCCGCATTTGTTGAGGAGGAGTTGTCGGAGCTTGAGGCTCTCGGAGGCACAGTGAGTGAGGATCACCGCATGGGCGTGGCCGCGGGGATCGATGTCGCCCTTCCCCTGGCATCCGCGATCGAGCTTCGTGTCGGCGGGGCCTACGTGCAGAAGGGGTACAGCCTGGATGTCTCGGGGGCCGGGGGTCGCGCGTCGAGCCGTCTTGAGATCGACTATCTTCAGTTCTCGGCCCTGGGGAGGCTGGGGTCGTCGCGAGACGGCCCTCTGTCTGTCGGCGTGTTGCTGGGTCCGTGGGTGGGCGCTCGCCTTTCTTGCCAGGGGATATTTGATATCGACCTCCCGGAAATCGGCTCGATAAGCGAGTCGGAATCCTGCGGGGGCGATGGAAGGAAGTTGGACTTCGGAGTGGCGGTCGGCGGCGGCGTGGAACTGGCGATTTCCCAAAGCCTCAGTCTGGGACTAGACCTGGTGTACTCGATTGGACTCTCGCGAATCGATAGCGACCCGGACGCCCCCAAGAACCGGAGTCTGGCGCTTCAGGCCGGCGTCGTGATCCCGCTCGGAGGCTGACGGCGCCGGGGCCTCCAACCCTCGACGCCCGGAAAACGGACGCGGCGACCCCCTTAGGGCACCAGGGCGCCAGGCGGCTCCAGCAGATCCTCGAGGCGGAACACCTCGCCGTCCTTGATCACGATGCGGGCGCGGCGCAGGTCCGAGATGTCGTCCAGCGGGTTGCCCTCGACGATGAGCATGTCGGCGAGCGCGCCGCCGGTCAGCGTGCCGATTTCTCCTTCCATGGCGAGGGCTGAGGCCGCGACGGACGTGGCGGTCCGCAGGGCTTCGGCCTCGGTGAGGCCGCCCCAGACGTAGTTCTCGACCTCGGCCACGAGGGCGGCGCCGAAGGGGATGATGGGGGAGTCGGTGCCGGCCACGACGCGGCCTCCGCCGCGGACGACGCGGGTCACGGTTCGGCCGGCGTCGGCGAGCATGTCGTCGATGCCGCCGGCTCGGCCTCGGGCGGCGGCGCGTGCGGCCATGGCCTCGGCCATTCCCTCCGGGAAGAGCGCCTGGAAGCGGGGTTCGGTCGTCCAGGATGGGTCCTCTCCGACGGACTTCCACCAGCCGCCCATGAGAGCCATGGTCGGGGTGATCGTCATGCCGGAAGCGGTCAGCAGCTGGATCACGTCGTCGTAGGTGCGGTACATCGCCGTCACCTTTGGGGAGTAGCCGCGGCGGCTCGTGCCCGAGATGTGTTCGACGTGGTCCGCACCGTGCGCGACGGCGGGGTAGATCTCGTGGCTCGAAACGGGGATCCCGATGGAATGGGCGAAGTCGATGATCCGGCGCTGGATGAGGTCCGGCAGGCGGACGTAGGTCTTGATGAGCGAGTAGCCCATGTGGTCGGCGCGGTCGAGTTCCAGCTCGAGGTTGCCGTTGGGGCCGAGCGATCCGGCACCCGAGTAGTAGATCCGGTTGCCGTCCATCGTGCGGCCGGTGGCGAACTCGCGGGGTCCGATGCGGCGGCCGGAGTCGATGGACTCGCGGCGCTCCGCGATCTCATAGGGGTCGGAGGTCGGGTCGCGGATCGTCGTCACGCCGTAGGCGAGGAAGGTGCGGCCGAGCGCCTCGCCCATCCCGTAGCCCATGTGGGAGTGCATGTCGACGAGGCCGGGGAGGACGGTGTGGTCGCCGGCGTCCACGACTTCGCCCCCATTGGCCGCCCCCGCCTCGTGGTTGGCGTCGCTGTGGGGGACGACGGAGGAGATGCGGTTACCCTCGACGATCAGGTCCACGTTCTCGGTTACGTCGTCCGAGACCCCGTCCCAGACGCGGGCCGCGTGTACGAGGACCGAACCCTCGCGCGCGGGGCGCCGCCACTCGATCTGCACCGGGATTTCCTCGGAGCGTCCGTCGTCGAGGTGGTAGCGGCGGAGGCCGCGGGTCGACTGGTAGACGATCGAGCGCGAGTCGCCCGTCCAGGAGATGGCGTCCGTGTGGTGGTTGTTGAGCCGCAGCGGCGGGCCGCTGGGCGCGCCGGTGTCGTCGACCTCGACCATCCACAGCACGCCCTCGCTGCCGTACGCCATGCGCCGTCCGTCCGGCGACCACACCGGGCCGTCCAGCACCCGCACGCCCATATTCCTGTGTTCGGCGGCCGTGACCCGGCGCGGGTCGCCCCCGTCGAGCGGCTGCAGGAGGATCTCGTTCCGCCCCTCCCGGAAGCGCGTCGAATACTGGGAGAGGACGGACATGGCGATCGTCGTTCCGTCCGGGGAGAACGACGGGCGGCTGGGGGCGAAGAGATCGTCGCGGATCGTGCGCACGTCGCCCGAGGCCAAGTCCACCATCTGGACCGCGCTCGCCAGACCCATGACGGAGGTGAAGACCATCCGGTCGCCATCGGGGGAGAACACCGGCGCGATCTCGCTGCCCGGGGAGGTGGTGGCCCGGCGCTCCGCGCCCGTGTCCATGTCGCGGATCCAGATGTCGAGCGATCCCGCCCGGTCGGAAGCGTAGGCGAGCCTCGAGCCGTCGCGGGACCAGGAGGGCAGCACGTCAACGAAGGGGTCGTCCGTGAGTTGGCGGGGTGTCGCGTCGCCTGAGTCGGTGTCCGATCCAGTGTCGAGCAGCCACAGATCACCGAGGGCGGTGAAGGCGATGTGCCGGCCGTCGGGGGAGACCGCCGGGGCGACGATCCCCTGCACGGGCTCCGGCCCGCCCGCCTCGAACGAACGCGGCGTGCGCTCGTAGTCCCGCCGGGTGAAGGCGAAGGTGGCCTCGAAGGGGATGACGGAACTCCCGCCCCCGTCCACCGCCGTCGTCCGGACTACGCCGTCGGAGGTGTAGACGACCTCATCTCCCGACATCCAGTGGGGACGGAAGGGGAAGACATCCGCGTCGTCCCCGCTGAGACGCCGGGGCGCGGTGTCGGGTCCCGCGTCGAGCTCCGCCACGTAGAGGCCCGTCTGTCCCTGGGTCACCGCCGCGTAGGCGATCCGGCTCCCGTCCGGGCTCCACGCGGGGGAGACCGCCCCGGGCGTCTCGGCCACGACCTGCCCCGAGCCGTCGCTCCGCCTGACGACGATGGATCCGCCGTTGCGGTCCGTGGCGTACGCCAGCGCGCCGCCGTCGGGCGACCAGTGCGGGGTGAACTCGTGACCCGGTGCGTCCGTCACCCGGCGCACGCGGCCATCGCCGGGGCCGTCGGAGAGATCGAGCGTCCAGATGTCGTAGTTCCCCGAGCGGTCCGAGGAGAATGCGATGGCGGCGCCGTCGGGAGCGTAGGTCGGCTCCCGCTCGTCGTACGGTCCGAACGTGTGCTGCACCGGATCGGATCCGTCGGCCCCGATCGACCAGATGTGCCAGTTCCCGTCGCGGAACGACTGGAAGACGATCCGGCTCCCGTCCGGCGCCCACTGCGGCTGCCGCGCGTCGTAGTACATGTCGGTGATCGCGCGAGCCTCGCCGCCCCGGGCGTCCATGACCCACAGCGTGCCCTGGAGGTCGAGCACCATCCGGCTGCCGTCCGGGGAGACGGCCGCGGCCATGTTCGTTCCCTCGGACACGGTGACGCGGATGTCGCGATCCTGGGCATCCGCCGCTGGGGGCACCGCTACGGGCAGGAGAAGTAGCGCCGCCAGCGGTGTCAGCGCGCTGGACGAACGACGGCGGCGGGGCGCGGATATCCGGGACATGGGGTTCAGCTCCGTTCTCTGGACGATGGGGTAGAGGATGATAGCGTACGTCCGACACCCCTGGGCAAGCCCCGGCGGGCCCAGCCTGTTGATCCGCCTGCGCCGAGCGCGATCGGGCACAGCATCCACACCCGGGGCGACTCAATGGAAGAGATTCGGCGGAACGTCAGGGAGGCCGTTCACTGTCATTTCGATGACTCGACGACGAGACCGAAAATCATCCGGCTGCACTTCGTGCGCGACGAGCTGCTGGCTCCCTGAGATGAGTAACTGAGTCACGGCGTCGTCTCCGAGTGGCGTCGGTAGTGGCGCATGCGCGCGGCGTGGGCGAAGCCGAAGAAGTACCTGCGCAGCCCATCCGCCGAGCCGGGCGGGACGTCGGGGTCGAAGAAGAGTCGGCAGAACTCCTCGCGGGCCCGCAGGACCTCCTGGCAGCGGTGGCCGTGCCAGCGGGGGTCCGCGGCCGTGAGGTCGAAGAGTTCGAGGGCCCGCGCGAGGGCACCCTCGAAGCGGCTCGTTCGCCCGGCTTCGTGGGCGCGAATGGCGCGTTCGACCTCGCTGCCCACGTTTCCCAATTGCTCGATCAGATCGAGTTTGGCCCAGCCGCCCTCGGCGGCCCGCTTGTGGAGGGGGCGTCCCATAGCCGGGCGGTCAGCTGGGGACGACGTGGGACTCGACCAGGGCGCGAATGCGCTCCCGCGTCCGCTCGTCGTCCACACCGCGGGAGCGGTTTCCCTGCCCGGGTCGAATGTTGATCAACGAGTCGAACTCGATCCAGTCCGGCCCATCTTCGTCCGGATACAGGTTGATTCCCCAGAGATCCTGCTGACGGGAGCCGTGCTCGAGGAGCAGCGCCTCATCGTCCGCGTGCAGGTCTCCCCCGACGGCCATGATCCCCCGCGACACGTCGACCACGGCCTTGATCCAGTCGCCGAACTGCTCCTCGGCCATCTGCGCGAGATCCGCGCGGGAGATGGGTTGGGAGATAAGGCGCCCCGTCGTCAAGCCGTCGCCTCCTGAATAGCGGTGAGTGGCGGGGCAACGTAGTCGCCGATCGTGCGCCCGCACAGCGGGTTCTTGACAAGTCAAAGGGGCCGGGCAGTCGATTCCCGTTTCGCAGGCGCAGGTCGACGCATTCGCCGCGCTGTATCCAATGAACGCGCGCCCGGTGCAGCCCCTCAACGGGCGAGACATCCTGCTACCGCGGTGAATCTCTAGGCAGCAGCCGCAGCGATCCCTCAGGTGCCCAGCCGCTTTCCGATCCCGACCAGGAGCATCCCCTGGTGGTATGGAGGGTTTTGAAACCCCCGGCTGTATTCGGAGAGTCGGAGAACCCGCGCCTCGGTTCGGAGGACGAGTCCACGACCGAGGCGCTTCAAGTTGCCGACTCCGAACCCGGCGCCGGTATGGGCATCGTATAGGCTATGTAAGGTCCCGGATAAACCCGCCACGACATAGGGACCCGCCGAACCACCCTTCAGGAAGAACGCAGCATACCCCCCATAACGAGCCAGACCTCGACGGGATTCGAGGGAGCCTCCGAAGCAGGCAGGCCGATCCCGAACAGGCCGCCGATTTCGGTATGTCCAGTCTCCTCCTGATTTTCCTGCTCTTCCTGGGCAAGCACTGCGGGTGCCGCCGCCAGCGTCGCAAGGCACGCAACGAAGACTAACCCTCGAAATCCGATCATCTATCATTCTCTTCCATATGGAGTTTCCTGGAGTCGATGCAGTCGTGCCTCCGCAGCCGACCCGGACAGAGGCGATGCGTGATACCCGGCTAAGCGTCAGTGGTGTCCCGGGTTCGGGGCGGCTCCGGTCGGAAGACCGGTTCCAGGCGGGGGTCCGGGCCGGACGGGCGCGAGGCGCGCTCCCCGGGCTCGGACTCGTGCCGGGCCCGTTCGCTAATGCCGGCCGGCCGCCGCGGGCATCGGGGACCTCACGCGTCTACCGGCCGAGCGCTCTCCCGCCGCGGCGGGGGTCCGACCAGCCCGCGTAGGACCCGTCCGGCATCGCCATGATCAGCTGGACGTCGCCCGACATTCCACCCGTGAAGTAGGCGTCGGGCGGGCCCGGGTCGCGCTCGCGGACGGTGTGTCCCAGCGCCTCCAGCACGCTCGCGGCGGCCGGCCGCAGTCCCCCGTATTCGAAAAAGACGAGATCGGGGAGGTGCTGGTGGTGGACCCGCGGCGCGTGGACCGCCTGCACGACGTTCATCCCGTGGTCGACGACGTTGAAGATCGACTGCAGCACGGTGGTGATGATCGTGGCGCCACCGGGGGTCCCGGTGACGAGGAAGAGCTCGCCGTCCGGGTCCTCGACAATCGTGGGGCTCATGGCCGACAGCATGCGCTTTCCGGGGCCGATCGCGTTCCGCTCGCCCTGCACGAGACCGAACTGGTTCGGCGTGCCCGGCTTGGCGGCGAAGTCGTCCATCGTGTTGTTGAGGAAGAAGCCCGCGCCTTCCACGACGACTTTCCCGCCGTACCACGAGTTGATGCTGGTCGTGACCGCGACCGCGTTGCCCTGGCCGTCGACGACGGAGTAGTGGGTGGTGTGACTCTCGTCCACGAAGGCGTCGATCCCTGGCCTGACCTCGGCGGAGGGCGTCGCCCGCTCCGGGGAGATCGTCGCGGCGCGGCTGTCCGCGTACGCCTCCGAGAGGAACTCGTCGGCGGGAAGCTCGACGAAGTCCGGATCGGCGAGGTACTCGTTGCGGTCGGCGTAGGCGCGCCGGAAGGACTCGGCCATGAGGTGGATCGTCTCGGGGCTGTTCCACCCCATCGCGCCCAGGTCCCACCGCTCCACGATATTGGTGATGGCGGCCATCGTGAGCCCGCCCGAGGACGGGGGCGGCATCGAATGCACCGTGTAGCCGCGGTAGTCGAAGGCGATCGGTTCGCGCCACACCGATTCGTAGCGCTCGAGGTCCTCCAGCGTGATGATGCCGCCGCCGCGCGCCATTTCCGCCACGATGAGAGCGGCGGTTTCTCCGCGGTAGAAGTCGTCGGGCCCCTGGTCGCGCAGCCGCGTGAGGACGGCGGCAAGCTCCGGCTGCGCGAACGTGTCGCCGATCCCGGGGACGGCATCTCCGGGGAGGAAGATGCGCGCGCTCCGCGGGAAGGCGCGGATCCCCTCCTGGGCCGCGTCGAGCGTCGACACGAGGCGCGTGGTGACCTCGAAGCCGTCCGCGAGGTCGATGGCGGGCCCCACCACGTCGGCCCACGGAAGCGTGCCGAAGCGCTGGTGCGCCTCCCACAACCCCGACACCGTCCCCGGCACACCCGCCGCCAGGTGCCCCCGCACGGAACGGTCGGTCACGTTCCCGTCCTCATCCAGGTACATGTCACGGGTGGCCGCCAGGGGCGCCTTCTCGCGGTGGTCCTGCGCGAAGACGGTGCCGTCGGCGAGGCGGATCATCATGAACCCGCCCCCGCCCAGATTCCCGGCCTCCGGGTTCACGACGGCGAGCGCGAGTCCGGTGGCGACGGCCGCGTCCACGGCGTTGCCTCCGGCCGCGAGAATGTCCACGCCTACGCGCGAAGCGTACTCATCGGTCGAGGCGACCATGCCATCGGTGGCCGAGACGGGTGGGTCCCCGGCGGCGAATGGCCACTCCTGCGGGAAGGCGCCACCCGCCTCGACGAAGGGGCTGGCCGTGCCGCTGGCGGTGCTACCCTCGGGCCCGGCCTCCGTGGCTCCGGGCTGGCAGCCGCTGACGAACGGCAGGAGTGCGAGGGCCGCGCCGAACGGAAGCAGGGTGCGGTGGCGGAACGCGGCGGCAGTGTAGGTGTGCATCGACAAGGGTCCCGTAGCTTTAGGGTCTGCCCCACTCTAGCGGCCGACTGCGAGGACGGCCAACGTCCGCCACGGGTCGGACCATGAGTTCGTGCTCTTGACGCCGCCGGTGGTGTAGCTACGTTGTCGCTACACCACAAAGGATGACACGATGAGTAACGACACGGTCGTACGCGCTCGGATCGACAGCGAAACCAAGGCACGCGCCACCGAGGCCCTGCAAGCCATGGGCTTGTCGATGTCGGACGCCATCCGCCTGCTGTTGCTGCGCGTGGCCCACGAGAAGCGATTGCCGTTCGCGGTGCGGGTGCCGAGCCCGGCCACGGCGGAAGCCATGCGGGAGCTGGCCGCGGGCAAGGGCCGACGTTTCGACAGCACAGAGGAGCTGTTCCGCGACCTCGGCATCTGAGACGCTGACGCCCGTTCGGTCATCGCAGTTCAAACGGGATGTCAGGAGAGCGAAGGCGCGAGGCAGGGACACGAGTAAGTTGCGGGCGCTGCTGGAATTGCTGATCCAGCGGCGGCCGGTGCCGGCACGCTACCGCGACCATCCGCTACGGGGTCCGTGGCGAGGCTGCCGGGAAGCCCACCTCGAGTCGGACTGGCTGGTGATCTGCCGCGTCAAGGGCGACGAACTGCATTTGGTTCGAACCGGCACTCATTCCGATCTCTTCAAGGAATAAGACTCGCGGTGGCCACCCGCGGTCCCCCGTGTTCGGGCGACGATCTCCCAGGAAAGGGGCGACGCCCTCGCTCCACCACAACGTCGTGAAACGGAGCCGGGCGAGTCACGGTGTCGTCTCCGACCCGCGGCGATAGTGTCGCATCCGCGCGGCGCGCGCGAAGCCGAAGAAGTACCTGCGGAGCCCATCCGCCGTCGGCGGCCCGCTTGTGGAAGGTGCGTCCCATGCCTGGGGGCCCTACCCGGCCGGGTCGTGGGATAGCCCCGGATCTCGAAATCCAGTGCGAGTCCCTGCTCGTCGAACAGGACCGGGAACGCGAAGCCGTTCTCCTCGATCATGTGCGCCACTTCGTCCCGCGGAGATCCCGCCGTGGCGACGGTCAGGAAGACCACCTCGGCGTCTTCCGCATACTTCTCCAACAGGTCCACGAAGTGCGGGAACTCGGCTAGGCAGGGGCCGCACCAGGTGGCCCAGAACTTGAGCACGACGATCTTCCCGGCCAGTTCACCGAGGCGCCACTCGACCCCGCTCTGATCCTGGATCGCGAAGTCCGGAGCCTCACGTTCGAGACGGGAGCCGAGTTCCCTTCGCTCTCTCTCCTCCGCCACGGCGGGACGACGCACGGCGAGTTGCTCTTCGATCGTCTCGGGGGACAGACCAGGCGGCAGCGACGGCCTCCTCGGCGAGCGGCCGGAAGCCGGATCCGCCGAATGCCATCGCCTCGACGAAGGCGGCGAGCGTCTCCGACGGCCGGTCCGTGCGGAGGAGGTGTCGTCCGTATTCCCCCAGCGTCGCCGTCCGTCTCGACTCGCTCGACAATTCCTCGAGTGACTGGCCCGCGGCCTCGATCTCACCAAGCTGGGTGAGAGCACGGGCCTGCAGGATGCGGGTGCGGTCGATCGCCAACTGTCGCGCCCTCTCGCGCTCATCGCCCTGGAAGCCGGGGAACAGGTATCCCGGGCGGTCCTCTCTGAGGGCTTCCTCTATTCGGACGGCTTCCTCAAGAACGGCCTGCGGCTCAATCCCGAAGTAGAGAAGGGATCTGAGGGCCGGGAGTTGTTCCCCGGTCTGCTGCCAGGCGATCACGTCCATGGCGGCATCGAACAGTTTCTCGCCCACCGCCGGATCGAGCGCGGGGCCCGGAGGCTCGGCCGCCACGGTCACCATGCGGGTGACGGTTCAAAATGTCGGCGGCTCCCCGGGCACGGAAGCGATGGTCCGGCGCAGCACGGCCTCATTCCTCTGCGCCACCCAGGCGCCACGGGCGCCGAGATTGGGCGTCTTCATCCCGCGCTCCACCACCTGAAGCACCGCCTCCCGGCGCCGCGTCATCGGAGGACCGGAGCTGGTTCTGGAACTCGATCGCCAGACGCCAGTAGCGTAATCCGTCGGCGAGAACACCACGGCCGGGAGCCGACTCCAGGCGCTCCAGCCAGAGTTCCGCCTCCGCCGCCCTGCCGAGGATGTCGTAGCCCGCCGCGAGTCGGTAGAGGATCGATGCTTCGACCTCGGCGTCCCGTTGATGTTGGGCATGTCGGGACGCGAGTTCGTCGAGTGCAGCCTCGATCGAGTCCTTCAGGGCCTGACTCCGGTCGCCTCCCTCGAGATCCACGAGCGCGATCCGCAAGCGGCCGATGTGATGGCGCAACACCTCATCGTCCGGGTTCGCCGCATGGCGCTCCGTGAGGATTCCGCCGTACGCCTCGAGCGATCCGAGGGCCTCCGCCGCACCCTGAGCGCTGTCGTAAATGTCGGGCCGCCGGCTCGCACTCCGAAGCGCCTCGGGTAGCACCTGCAGCAGCTTCTCCGAATACCTCCGATCCGTCTCGAAGATGCCCGCCCCCCGTAGCGCGAAGAGGTAGCCGTCCCAGGCGGCGGAGTCCTCGGGTTCGAGTTCGAGTGCGCGCTCCCAGGCGGACGCGGCTTCCGCGAACAGCATGAAGTAGCTGGCCAGCGTCGCGTACTGGAGATGCGATTCGGCGTCGTCGGGAGAGGCGGTGCGAGCCGAGTCGTAGCGGGCCATGGCGCGCTCGAAGCGAATTGCTTCGACAACCGCGGCCGCGTCCGACATCAGCTCAACATGCGACCGCGCGTCGGTGCATCCCGCGAGAACCGAAAGAGCCGCCCAGAGAACAACCAAGTAACGTCGCATCGACTTCGCTCCCGGCCAGACGCCCGCGTGTCAATCCATGGTCAAGTCGGGCCGCGGCCCGCTCGCGGATGCTGCTCCCTCCGGGCTCTCTCAGCGGGGAGGTTTCAGGTGCTCGTCCGCCTGCATGCCATGCAACAGGCCCGGTCGGCCTCGACTTCAAGACGAACGACCGCGTGCTTGACGGTCGTGGCGCGCCTATCGGCGGTGCTGGACGAACTCGCTTACGGTCAGGCCAATGTCTCGGGCAATGCGGCGAAGCAGGATGGGTGACACATCGCGGCCCCCATGGACCGGTACGGTGGTCGCGCGGCCATCCGCGTGGCGAAACCGCTTATGAGATCCCCGCTGCCGCACTTCCTCGAAACCGAGGCCGACGAGGATGGCAATAACCTGGTGCGGTTTGAGGACGGGAACCGGCGGCACCTGATCTCAGGCGACGACGACGGTCTGGGTGCCGACGTACTCGCCGACCAACTCGGGAACTCCCTCGTCGAGGAGCAAAGCGATTACTTCCTTGAGGTTGCGGTTCAACTCCTCAAGTGTATCGCCTTGGCTGTGGGCGCCCGGGAAGCCGGGGACGTAGCCCACGTAAAGGCCCGTATCCGGGCATCGTTCCACGACGGCTGTGTAGGTGTGCATCGGCGAGAATCCCCGTTCTTGATCGTCTGCGCCATTCTAGCAGTCGACCGTCAGGACGGCCAACGCACCGTTGGGCGGTCTCTGATTTTCGCGGAGACTCCTGTTCGATGTTTGCCATTTGGTGCGACCAAATGTAAAATACGCTTATGGTTCAGCGTCCCATGTGGCTGGAGAGAATCCGGCGGGGGTGGGCCGAAAGGCCCCTGGTGTGGCTGTCCGGCGTGCTACGGGTCGGGAAGACGACCCTCGCCCGGATGGTGCCGGATGCCGTCTACTTGAACTGCGATCTTCCTTCCACCGTCCGGAGACTCGACGACCCCGAACTCTTCCTCGGCGGGCTCACACCGGGAACTGTCCTCATCGTGGACGAGGTACACCGTCTGCCGGATCCCAGCCTTCTCCTGAAGATCGCGGCCGACGAGTACCCGTCGCTCAAGACCCTGGCCACGGGATCGTCCACGCTGGCGGCCACCGGGAAGTTCCGGGATTCGCTGGCCGGCCGGAAGCTGGCGGTCCACCTGTGCCCGGTGCTGTGGGAGGAGTGCGCCGAGCCGTTCGGGCGCGCGGATTTCGATCACCGGCTGCTCCACGGCGGGCTGCCGGAACCGCTGCTGGCGGAGACGAAGTCGGCGCAGTTGTTCGCGGAGTGGATCGACAGCTTCTACGCCCGCGACATCCTGGAACTGTTCCGGGTCCGGAACCGCCAGGGGTTCCTGTCGCTGTTCCGACTGCTGATGAGATGGAGCGGCGGGCAGGTCGACTACAGCCGCCTTGCCCGTCTGACGGAGCTGAGCCGACCGACCGTCAAGACGTACGTCGAAGCGCTGGAGATCGCGCACGGCGTCCATCTCCTGCGCCCCTTTCGCGGCGGTGGAGGCGGCGAAATCGTGAGCCGCCCCAAGTGCTACGCCTTCGACACCGGCTTCGTCACATTCGAGCGGGGCTGGAGCCGCATCCGGGATGACGACCGCGGCGTGCTGTGGGAGCACCTCGTACTGGACTCTCTCCGGTTCCGCCACCTGGACGACGACATCTTCTATTGGCGCGACAAGTCGGGCAGGGAAGTCGACTTCGTGGTTCGCCGCGAAGACGGTCACCTGGACGCGTTCGAGTGCAAGATCAACGCGGACCACGTCACGCGAACCGCCGTCGAGGCCCTGAGACGGCGCTATCCTCTGGGCCGCAACTACGTCGTCGTACCGGCGGCCAGAGAACCCTACCTCATCCGCCGCGGCGAATGGGAGTTCACCGTGTGTGGGACTGGACACCTCCCCGTGAACCGCACGTCAGCGTGAGGAGAGGTGGCGTGGCCTGGAATAAGGCAGGACAAGGAATGAAGCGTGGAGTGGCCATCCTCGGGTTTGCAGCGTTGGTGCTGGCGCTCCCGCTTGCGGCGCAGGTCGGATTTCACGGTGCCGTGGCGATGGACCTGTGGGACCGTGATGCGGGCTACGAGGAGGTGTATTTTCTGGCCAGACTGTCATGGGCTCCCGGCGCGTGGGAGTACAGAGTTTCCGCGGTCGCGCTTGTCCTCCAATCGGACTCTTCACTCAGAGTAGGTGGAGAAGCGTCCGTAACGCATCGGTTCTTCAGGGGTCGCAGGCTGGAACCGTTGTTGGGTCTGGGGACCACCGTATACCGAACCGACACGATGCCCCACGAAGAGACGGGCATCGGCCTGGCGCCACTGTTGATTGCCGGCGCCGACCTGTCGCTTACGCGCAATCTCCGCTTGAGGCTGGAATACCGAGGCGTATAAGGGATATTCCCGTCGATGCTCGAGGGGGCGCTTACCTGGATCTTGAGCCGAACGAAAGCCCCGCTGCAAAGCGGGCCGGACGCTGTAACCTCAGCGCGCCGAGCCATGTAAGGTCTGACCCCCCTCCGCCATCTCAAACCTGTGGGTCCCGAGTCGCATCTGCGGATTCGACCGGGAGATGCCCGGGACTCCGTGCCCTTCTCGAGGCCGGAACGGGTGGCGGCAGCGCGACCACAGAGGAATTGGTGACGATCATGATCGAACGCACACTCCAATTCGATCTCCACAAGCAGAAAGATGGCAGAATCGTCGCGCGCCTGCCTAGCCCACGACCATCGGATGGTCAGGTACCCCCACGCGATTGCGCTCGACAGAGCCACAGCCGAAGCGCTGGAATCCATATGGCATCAGGTCTTCACCAACGAGGCTGCCCAGGAAGGGAGACACGCACCGCTCCAGGAGAACCGAGTATCCCGAAACGGTCTCGATCCCCGGTCTACCGCCCTAGGAGCCTGCGCCGCAGGAGCGCGGCGGAAGCCATCGGATGCCGCCCGCGGGGTCTCGCGAGCCGAAGTGTCGGTCGTTTTCCGGACGGGAACGCGTTGTAGGCGGGGAGACGGCCCGGCGGGCGGCGTTCGGGCGGGGCCGCGGACCTCTTTTTGTGCCCCGGGGGACGCTTGACACGGATTTTCGGCCCCTCACGCTGCCTGAAGGACGTGGAGGCGCCTCATGTTGAGCGCCAGGCACACGAGGTCCCACTCGCCGCGCACCTTCTCCAAGCCCCGGAGGCTGAACCTCCGGAACCCCATCGCCTCCTTGACCCAGCCCATGGGCGCCTCCGCGATCCACTTGCGCTTGGCGTACACCGCCCGGCCCTCCGGAGCCGCCAGCTTCTTCGCCATGCGCGCCCTCGCCGGCTGCTTCTCCGGGTCGGGCTTGCCGGCCCCCTTGCCCTCCCGGCCCAGCGCTACGTAGCCGTCGATCCCCCGCGCCTCCAGAGCCGCCAGATCCTCCTCGTTACAGTAGCCCGCGTCGGCCAGCACCTGGCCGGGCGTCTCCCCGCACCGCCCGGACACCTCGTCCACCCGTTCCACCAACTGCCCCTGGTCGCTCGCGTTGTCCGTCACCGCCGTCCCCACCACCAGTTGGCTCTCCCCGTCCACCACCGCCTGCGCGTTGTAGCACTGCTGGTAGCCTTCCGTGCTCGTCCGCATGATCCGGCTCTCCGGATCCGTGAAGTTCGTCTGATCCTTCGCCTCCGGCTCCCCGTACGCATGCTTGTACGGCGGCCCCCCCTTCGGGTTGCGGTCCCACTCCGGCTTCCGGCCCCGCGCGTCGTCCCGCTCCCGGGCCTCCGCCTCCAGGCGAGCCTTCGCCGCCCGGATCGCCGCCAGACGGTCCTCCCGGCGCTTCAACTCCTCGGGCAACTCGTCGCCCCGAACGTCCTCCCCGTGGCGCTCGTCCTCCTCCGCGTCGATCGCCTCGGCCGCCGCCAGAAGATCCGCGATCTCCGCCTCCAGGCGGGCCTCTTCCGGCCCCATCCGCCCATAGCTCATCGCCTTCCGCTTGCTCGCGTTCGCGCGAACCTTCGTCCCGTCCACCGCCACCCGGCCCAGCCCCGCCAGCCCCAGTTCCCGCGCCAGGCGCACCACCTCCGCGAACAACGCCCCGAACGCCTTCAGGTTCTTCTTCCGGAACTCGCACAACGTCCGGTGCGCCGGAAAGTTCCCCGCCGCCAGCATCCTGAGCGCCACGTCCTCCTCCAGACGCCGCGCCAGCTTCCGGGACGAGAACACCCCCGTCGCGTACCCGTACACCAACACCTTCACCATCATCCGAGGATCGTACGGGCTCCGCCGCCGCCCATCCCCTTCGTACCGCGCGTAGAACGGCGACAGGTCCGCCGCGTCCACCAGATCGCTCACATGATGCGCCAAGTGCCCCGCCGGTACCCACTCCCGAAGATCCTGCGGCAGCAGCAGCTGCTGGTCCGGATCGTACGGCCGGAACCTCGTCCTCATCCTCTCCGGATCGTACGGTAGGGACATCGTCCCCATCGCCACCTCCCCGCGCCGAACGTGAACCGGTCACAGCCCGGCATCACCATAACCATCCGGCACGCGCCGCACCATCGGCTTCTACGGCGCAGGCTCCTAGCTAGGTGCGGTGACACCCTTCCCAGGCATCGGTACTCGCACAGGGCGTCGACGCGGCAGGTGGCGCCGCGATCATGCCCTGATGGTTTGAAGCCCTGCCGCTTGTGGTGGGTCAGCCCGTTCCCGTCGTTGGAGAAGGTCGCCGGGGAGCCTCGGATCTCGAAAACCAGCGCGCGATCCTGCTCGTCGAACACAATGGGGAAGGGGTAGCCGTTCTCCTCGACCATCCGCGCACTTCGTCCCGCGGCGAACGCGCCGTGGCCCACGTCAGCCACATGACGGCTTCGTCCTCCTCGTACTCGTCCAGCCCACTCAATGAAGTCCGGGAACTCGGCCAAACAGGGGCCGCAGGAGGTGGACCAGAAAAGCTCATGTAAGGTTTGGCCCCTCTTCGGCATCTAAAAAATATGGGACGTGAACTCACGGGCCTAGCGGGAATCGACCGTTGATCGGTCGAGGGACTGTCGCGCTGGAGCCGATCACGGATTCGTACTGGGGTCTAGGGAGAAGATCATGCTCAACTTGACATTCAGCCGACGCGCGGGGCTCCGAATCCTCGCCTTGTCTTTGTCTCTCGGCCCAGTCGTCCCAACTGCCGGTCATGCACAAGACGTCACGTGCGCCCAATGGAATACAGTTGAGTACTTCAGGGCAGCACGTGCGTTAGACGTGACGAGGTGCCTTGACGAAGAATACAGTGTTACGGATCTTGATTCCGACGGCATCGCACCCATACATTACGCAGCTCTACATAGTGAAAGTGAAGACGTTATTCACGTTCTTATCGACGCAGGCGCGGATCCGAGCCGTCGCGTCGAGGATGTGTCCACCGATTTCACACCCCTCCACTTCGCAGCGAGCAATCCCATGGCGACCATCACTGAGGCGTTGGTCGCGCGCGGGGCGGACGTCATGGCGCGTGAGATTTGGGGTCAGACACCTCTCCATTTTGTGGCATGGGGCTACACCAATGCGGAGCCAATCCGGGCACTGCTCGATGCAGGTGCCGATCCTAACGCCGCGAACGAGCTACTGGAGACTCCCTTGCATTTGGCGGCTGCTGATATGGAAGGGCCCCCGTCAAGTGCCCTCGTTCGTCTGCCAAGCGCGTCTTCGTAGTCGTTCTCCATCATCGGAGGAAGAAGTCACGCGAGGTTCGTTTCGACGGTGAATCCTCCTGATATACGCCGGTTGGCCGGGGCCAGAGCGGCAAGAATTCGGATTCGTCGGGAGCTGGCTCGATCTAGATCGCGTGGGTCTCGCGTCCGGTGGCAACAGGGCGCGGCCACATAGCAGCCTCGAGCGTTCTCCTGCCGTGCCTCGCGCGACCTCCTCCTCGGTCTCGGGGTTCTCGTTGCCTGCGAGTCCTGCTTTCGCCGTCTCAGGCGGCGTCCCGGTTCGTCCGGGTGTCTTCTCCGGCATCCTGCATGAGAGCCCACACGAAGCCGGCCAACTCCCGGGCCACCGCCACCGCCGCGATCTGGTTGTTCTTCCTGAACGCCAGCCGGCCGAACACCTTGTGAAGCCGGTGTTGCGCCTTCCAGCCGTGGGCGATCACCTTCGGTGCCTGGCCCTGCTGCCGGCGGCTCAGCGCCGGGCCCCGCCTGGGCGCGAACCTGTAGCTCCACGCCGCCTGCACCAGCACATGCCGGACCCGGCTGTTGCCCGCCTTCGTGATCGCTCCCAGCCGACGGCTCGCCCCGCTGGAGTGTTCGCTCGGTACCAGGCCCACGTAGGCCATCAGCTTGCCCGGGCTCTCGAAGCGCCGGAAGTCCCCGATCTCCGTCGCCAGCACCATCGCCGCGTGCGTCGAGATCCCCTTCAGGCAACACAGCCGCCCCACCGCCTCACGGTAGGCCGGCTCAAGCGCCAACGCCTCGATCCGGCGGTCCAACTCCTCCCGGCGGCCCAGCTTGTAGTCGAACAGCGCCAGGTACTCACCGAACACGAGCCGGTCCTCCCCCTCCAGCGCCCCGTCGCGCTGGAGCGCCCGCAGCCACGACATGTGCTTGCCCGTCCAGTTCCGCCCCTCGCGGTACACCAGCCCCCGCCGCGCCAGAAACTTCAGGATGTAGTGCCGCGACTTCAGAATCTCCCGCTGGAACACCTCCCGGCACCGCACCACGTCCCGTACCCGCTCCTCACGTTCCGTCGGGATCCGGATCGTCACCAACTCCCCCGCCCGGTACAGCCGCGCCAGCTCCGTCGCGTCCTTCCGGTCGTGCTTGCGCCGGTCTCCCGGCCGCCGCGGGATCAACGACGGCGCCACGATCTCGCACTCGTAGCCCCAGTGCCGCATCGCCCGTTCCAGCACGTAGCCCGCCCCGCTCGCCTCGTAGCAGGCCCGTACCTCCCCCTCCCGTGATATGCGGCCCAACCACCGCCTGATCTTGCTCGCCTCGTTCGGCAACCGCTTCACCACCGTCGGCTCCGGCGCCTCCGCCGGAAGCAGCGCAACCATCACCGTGTCCTTGTGAACGTCCATCCCGACGTACAGCTTGCTCTTCTTCTCCATGGGGCCGGTCTCCTGTCCGTTGCGATCTCCAGCATCGCATGTGGCTCTGGCACCTCCGAACACCGGGGCGCCAACCCACGGTATACGGCGGGCGGCCGGCCCTTCCATACCTTCTAGAAATCCGGTGCTCGAAGTCACCGAAGCGCTCTTGGCGGCGTGTGCGGACCCTTCGCGGGAAAATCGTCATGGCCAGACGCCCGTGAAAAAGGCGAAGCGCAATCCGAACCCGGCCGTGCAGAGGGCGCTGATGGCGTCGCAGGAAGATTCGGACTGCGACGCTTAGTCAAGAGCGACGGTCGACAGTTTCTCATAGGCCGTTCGCGAAACCGTCACGGTTGCCCGACAGCGCTTGGCGGCTCCAACGGTGTTGAACGGTCGGCGCCAAGACCTTGGTTCGTCCCGCACGCGCCGGCGGGTCGATTCTAACCCCAGCCTCACGAGTCCGGTCTTCCGCCGCCCCAGCGGGACCTGCCGAGCGAGGTCTGGAGGAAGCCGTTTCGAGGAAGCTTAGCTTCGCGAAACGGCTTCCGTGCCGTAGACTGGCAGGCATGAACGCTGCCGAGCTTGTGATCGACCGCTCCATGTCTCCGTGCCGACTCAGGTACGGGGAGCGGTTCAACGCGGCGGCGTGGTACGTGGACCGACACCTGGCCAAGGGGCGGGGCGAGACGGTCGCCATCGAGCAAGCCGGCGAGAGCGTCACCTACGGCCAACTGGCGCACCGCGTGGGGCAGGCGGGGAACGCGCTCCTCGGGCTCGGGCTCGCGCCGGGCGACCGCATGCTGATGGTCGTGAAGGATTGTCCCGAGTTCTTCTATTTCTTCTGGGGGGCGGTCAAGGCCGGGATCGTGCCCGTGCCCGTGAGCTACCTCATGCGGGCGCGGGATCTCGCGTTCATCATCGGCGACTCCGGGTGCCAGGCCGTCGTCTACTCGCCGGAGTTCGCGGGGGAGGTCGTGCCGGGGCTGGCGGCCGCGCGCACGGGGGCCCGCGGTCTCGTGCTTGAGGCGGAGGGCGGGGTGCTCGACGACCTGGCCGCGGCCTCTCCGGAGCTGGAGGCGGCGCCGACCCGGCCCGGGGACATCGCGTTCTGGCTCTACTCCTCAGGCACGACGGGGCGTCCCAAGGGGGTGCCGCACCGCCACCGCGACATGCCGGCCACCTGCGAGCACTACGCGGTCGGGATCCTGGGGCTCGGCGAGGACGACCGATGCTACTCCGCGGCGAAGCTCTTCTTCGCGTACGGGCTCGGGAACGCGATGACCTTCCCGCTGTGGGTGGGGGGCACCGCGATCCTCGACGAGCGGCGTCCGACGCCCGCCACCACGTTCGAGACGATCGAGACGCTGCGTCCGACGGCTTACTTCGGCGTTCCGACGCTGTACGCGGCCCAGCTGCAGGCACTGGACCTGGCGGGGACGGCCAGCGTCAGCGGCGCCAGCGGCGGTGCGGCGGGGGAGGGCGGTCCCGACTTGGGTTCGCTGCGGCTCTGCGTCTCCGCGGGCGAGGCGCTGCCCCCGGACCTGTTCCGTCGCTGGAAGGCGGCGACGGGGCTCGAGATCCTGGACGGGATCGGCTCCACCGAGGCGCTCCACATCTTCATCTCCAACGCGCCGGGAGACGTGAAGCCCGGCAGCACGGGCCGCGTCGTCCCCGGCTACGAGGTGCGGATCCTGGGCGAGGACGGGGCCGAGGCCGGCCCGGGCGAGGCGGGGCAGCTCGAAATCCGCGGCCACTCGACGACGCCCGGCTACTGGAACCGTCCCGAACTCGAGGAACTCACGATCGTGGACGGCTGGCTCCGCACGGGCGACCAGTACGTGCGCGACGCGGGCGGATACTTCCACTACCAGGGCCGCGCCGACGACATGATCAAGGTGGGGGGGATCTGGTGCTCCCCGTTCGACATCGAGGCCCGCCTCATGGAACACCCGTCGGTGCTGGAGGCGGCGGTCGTGGGTCGCGAGGACAAGCACGGCCTGGTGAAACCGGAGGCGCACGTGGTCCTCTCGGAGCCGCTCACGGAGACGGTGGGCGCGGAACCGGCTGCGGACGCGCTGACGGCGGACCTGGTCCGGCACTGCCAGGAAGGCCTCCCGCGGTACATGTACCCGCGCTGGATCCGGTTCGTGGCGGAACTCCCGAAGACCGCGACCGGGAAGATCCAGCGCTTCCGGCTCCGGACTTGAGGTGGTGCGCTGGCTGGCACCTACGGTTCGGGGGGAGGAACCAGCGGCGCAATATCCGATATCAGCTTCGGGATGTCTCGTTGCACCGTCTCCCAGACTCGCTCCGCGTCCACCTCGAAGTATGCATGAACGAGGCGATTCCGCATGCCGATGATCTCTCGCCAAGGGATCTCGGGATGCTGCTCTCTCGCTTCAGCGCTGACGCCGGCCGCCGCCTCGCCGATGATCTCGATGGCTTTGAGGATAGCGTGTTGGCGGAGCCGATCCTGCTCGAACTGCCGGAAGCTCAGTCCTGATGCAAACTCCTCCGCATCACGTGCCGCCAACAGCATGTCCAGGAGGTACGCGGCGTCATCCCGCATAGATCGTTCTGGTCGATCGGAGGATGGCCTCTCGTCGGATATGGTTCCGGCTGCGCTCGACGGCTCGGCGCTCGACCAGGTCCGTGGGACGACCGAACAATTCGCTCAACTCGTTCTCGATGCGCGCCATATCGAGCAGCGTCGGCCGGGCTTCCACGGCGAAGGTCACGAGAACATCAACATCGCTATCCGGGCCGAAGTCTTCGCGCACGGACGATCCGAACAGGGCGAGTTCAGAGATCCGCCACGCCCTGCACAGCCCGGCGATCCGGTCGAACGGAACGTCGATCTGCGTGCGGACACTCATATCGCCCCCCGGGGACTCGTTCACCAAGGCAGCCCCTTCTCGCTCGGGACTCGCCCTTCCCAATAGCACATCATCTTAACCGCCGCCGGGTTCGCCGCCAGCAGGAGGCCGTGGATCCGAGCAACGCCGCCACCCCCGCCGGCCTTGGCCGGCGGTTCCTGCTCTGCGGATTCCCGGCTACAATGGATGATCCACCGGCTGCGAACCCTCCCCCACGGGGGGCCGCCGGAAGAGGAGAGTAGCCCATGAAGCCCGCGAGTACGCTCGCCGTTCGACCGAAACGTTGCCGGCTGCTTGGCCGTGGCGCTGTTGCCGCTCATGGCGCCGGGTGCGCACGCGCAGGTCCTGCTCGAGGAGGACGGGATCGAGTTGCGGGGGAGGGCGAGGCGCGTGGAACGCGGCGCCGGTACGTGCTACGTGTCCGAGGAACGCGAGACGGCCGAGTCGTACGAGCGGAAGAAGGCGAACCACGGCGAGCGCGTCGATCTGTGGCGGCTGGACTTCTCCGTGCACAACGGGTCCGGGGAGCCGCTCGATCACCTGATCGCGGACTACCGGATCGTGTCCGAGAATCCGCCGTGTACGAACTGGAGTTGGCCCGATACGGAGCGCTATCCCGGGCCGATCGGGTGGGGCAACCTCGCCGGCCTCATCCAGCGCAGCGGCCCCGAGAACGCCACTCCGCCGGGAGAGAGGCTGACCCATACGCAGTATGTCTTCGTGTTCCACCATCACGAGCCCCTGTTCCGGTCCGCGAGCGTGGACTTCAACTTCGGGACCGACGCACCCGCCGCACCCGCCGCCGCACCCGCCCCAGCACCCGCCGACGCGACTCCCGCTTCGGATGGGCCCGAGGGGATATGCGGCCCGGAGCCGAGTCCCTCGGGGTGCTGGAGGGCAGTGGCCGATCACCCGGAGTGCTACGTCTGGGTCTCAAAGAACCTCGATCAGACCGTCACCTGGAGCGGCGAGTGTTCCGACGGGTACGCGCAGGGGACGGGAACGATCGGGCTCAAATATGGTGACCTCGTTCCTCCTACCCCCGACCGTACGGCTCACGGGCTCCTGGTCGACGGGAAGCGGCAGGGAAGCTGGGTCATCCGGTTCGGGCCGGCGAGATCGTGGGAAGGTCCGTTTGTCGACGGCATGAAACACGGCCTCTGGGTGGAGCCGCGGGAGAACGGACGCGTGGCCGAAGGGCTCATGCTCCACGGGAAGCGGCACGGAGATTGGGTGCACCGGGAATCGGACGGGACGGTCCGGCGAGGGCCCTGGCTCACCGACGACGAGGGCCCGCTCCGCCTCACGATGCCGCATGGCATCTGGGCAAGCTGGGAGCCGGGCGGGACCATCGACCAATGGTTCGTGGTGCGGGGCAGCCAGGAAGGAACCCGGATTCGTTGGCAGCCGGACGGAACCGTCGGCCGGTTCTCATTCGTCGGTGACGAGCGCCACGGCTTGACGATCTTCTGCTTCCCGAGGCCGGAAACGATCCTCACGCGACTCGATATTCACCAGAACGACGAGCTGCAATTCACCTACGAATCCCTCGGCGCCATTCCGTACCGGGGGCTGGCGGACAGGGTCGTGTCGGAGTGTGCCCGCCTGTTCTCGGTGAACCGCCCGGAACCGCCCCCCTGAGGCTCCGGTGCTTTACGGAGTCAGTCGTCGGCGCGGAGGTCGTCGGGGCCCAGGTTCGTGAGGATCAGGATGCAGATCCCGACCAGAATGACGCCGAGAAGGTTCGTGTAGCGCCAGGGTCCGCCGAACCAGGCCAGTACTCCCCCCAGCAGCATCACTGCCACGCAGCAGCCGAACAGGATGCGATACCATTTCGGCCAATACTTCGGTGACCACCTGCGCATGGCGCTCACCTCCTGGTTGCTCCGGAAGCCGTCAAGGCGGTGCCTCGATGCCGATCTCGGGTGCCGCCGCGGCGAAGTGGCGCACGTTCCAGGTGATGATGGTCGAAGCACTCGCCTTCAGCGCACAGGCCGCGCTGAGCATGTCGTAGGTCTGTCCACCGATCACGCCGCGTCGCTCGGCTCTGCGCAACGCGTCCCAGGTCTCGGCCGCCGTCAGGTGTACGACCGGCGTTTCGCGCCAGTTCGCCTCCAGCAGCGCGATGGCGTCCCCGGACCGCAGGCGATTGGGGCCGGGTAGCCGGGTGAGGACCGCGTAGGTTTCCGCCAACGAATGAGCGGCAAGCACAAGTTGTTCGCCGGCGCGCTCGCGTCGCTCGATCTCCGCGCGGGTACGCGCGTGATGTTCGTGCCAGAAGCAGATTGTCGCGACCAGGGCACTGGTGTCGCAGAGATAGCGACTCACCCGGCGGGCGGAGTCCCGCTCCAGGAGGATGTGCCGGAACGGAGGCCGGCGGTCGTCTCTGCGACCTCCGCCGCCGTCAATACCGGTCGTCCCCCCCGTGGGACCGCGACCACCGTGGAGCCATGTCGTTCGAGCGAGACGTCCAGCGGCACCGGCTCGATCTCGATTCGACCGTCCCGGACCCGGAATCGGACGCGGGTTCCGGGACGCAACCGGGTCGCGTCGCGAACGGCCTTGGGGACCACCAGGCGGCCTGCTTTGTCGATGGTGGTTTCCATGGTATGAAAATTGCCATCCCAGTAACCATACATCAACCCCACTGGGGCGATCGGTTCCTGCCTCGCGAGGTCGGGGCTAGAATGGGGTCCCGGCCCGACCGCTGATCCCGAACGGTGGAACTCCGGGGAGAGGAGGGATAGTCCGTGAACTCCACGCGCACCCTCGCCGTCGGCGCGGTGCTGCTGGCGGTCGGTCCCGCTGGGCCTCCGGCGGCTGCCGCCCAGGACCAGGTCACGATCCACCGGGATCCGTGGGGCATGCCGCACATCCTCGCGGAGGCGGAGGAAGCGGGGTTCTACGGGCTCGGATGGGCGCAGGCCGAGGACCAGCTCGAGTTCATCCTCACCATGTTTCTCTCCGCGCGGGGGGAGGCCGCCGCGGCGTACGGGGCGGAGACCGCGCCCCGGGTCGGGAACCCGCTCGCCGCGGACGTCCTAGGCGCGCATGTGGGATGACGACGGGCGCGCCCGACGTGGCCGACTGCTACGAGGTGGAGGTCGATCCGGCCGACTCGCTGCGCTACCGCTACGATGGCGAGTGGCGGCGCATGGAGACGCACGAGGCCGCGATCGAGGTGCGGGGCGGAGAGACGGTCACCCGGAGCTTCACCTATACCCGCCACAACGCCGTCCTCTCGCCCGTCATCGCGCGGCAGGACGGGAATGCCTGGGTCGTGAGCACGGCGTACATGCACACGGCGGGGGACTTCGATCAGGAGGTGTACGAAATCAACCAGGCGCGGAGCGTCGCGGAAGTGAAGGAGGCGATGCGGCGCCTGGGGATGTTCCCGCAGAAGAGCCAGGTGATGGTGGGCGGGAACCTGTTCGACGCCCGCACCCTCACGCAGATGTGGCCCATCGAGCGCCCCTATGGACCGACCCCGTGGACGAACGACGACATCACCCGCGCGGACGTGCGCAGCGACGACTACTGGGACGGGCGGCCGGGTGGGTGATTCCAGGCACCAGGCAGGGACCGCGCGGGAGCGAGGGGTCCTCGGCGGGCCGGGGATCGAAGCGTGACGTGCCGGGCGGGTTTGTCGTCTACATGGGGAACTGTGCGGCCGGACGAAGCCTCGGTCGTTGACAACAACTGGATCGCATCCGTAGAAAGGGAGACGCCATGTCCGCAGGTCGTCGTTCCGCACTAGTGTCATGTCACACATCAAACGTCGGATAGAGGCGCTTGAGCTTGACACGTGCGTCGTCCGTGGTGAATTGCCAGTTGACCTTGGCTTGGATTCGGTCTCTGGCCGCCTGCCAGGCGGCGACTTCGGCGCGTAGGGTGTCGATGGAGTCGATGCGGCGATTGAGGCACTGGCGGATCATGACGTTGAGTTCGACCTCGGCGACATTCAGCCAACTGCCGTGCTTGGGGGTATGGACGAACTCGAAGCGATCCCAAAGCGCCTTGGCCTCGGCGGGTTCGAAGGTTTCGTGGAGCGCGCCGGGGCGGTGCGTGTTGAGGTTGTCCATCACCAGCGTGATTCGGGTGGCGCCGGGGTACTGCGCGGCGATGTCGCGCAGGAAGCGGGCCCAGTCGGTTTTGGTCCTGCGCTCGGTCACCTTGGTCTGGCGCCGGCCGGCCAGTGGTTCGGTGGCCATGAACACGTTGCAGGTGCCGAGGCGCCGGTACTCGTAGTCTTCGCGGGCCGCCCGTCCCGGTGCCGGCGGGACGGGCGTGCGCGTCTCGCCGATCAGCTGGCGCGGCGTCTCGTCCATGCACACCACCGGTAAGTTCGCATCGTACGGACGCCGGTAGACGTCGAGCACCCGCTCCATCCCCGCTGCGAAGTCGGCATTGCGCCGCGGCGGGATCACCCAGCCGACGCGCCGCCACGGTTTGATGGCGTTTTTTTTAGCACCCGCCGCACCGTCTCGTGCGAGACGCTGTCGATATAGCCGAGTTCCACCGCGCGGTCCGCCAACAGGCGCAGCGACCACCGCGCGCGCCCCTCGGGCGGATCGCCGCAACTGAGCGCGACCAGCCGCGCCTCGAATTCGCCGTCCGCCTTGCGAAGGTACTTCGCGCGACGACCCCGCCGGCCCCCAAGCGCCGCTTCCAGACCGTCCTCCACAAACCGCTTCTTGACCCGGTCCACCCTGCGCGCGCTGATCCGCGACACCCCGGCGATCTCCCCGCCGGTCGTGCGCCGCTCGTTGAACTCGCCCTCGTCGCAATTGAGCAGAACCAGCGCGTTGATCACCTTCCGCGAACGATGTGAACCCTTGCGTGTCATCGCCGCCAACGCCTCGCGCTCCCCCGCTTCCAACTCCACCAAATACCGTTTCATGCCAGCCTCCTCGCCATTGTGGACCGGCAAGAAGTCTATCACGCTCCTTACGACATATCACGTGTGACATGACACTAGCCGCCATCCTCGTCATCGCTCCGTTCTCGAGCGCGTGCTCCATGCTGTTCATGACGAGACCACCCCAGGCCGAGGGACCGGTCGCGCGTGGCGACTGCACCCGTAGCGCTGCCGCTCCCCTCATCGATGGCGCCTTCGGATTGAACTCCCTTGCAGTCGCTGCAGGGATCTATGGGCAATCGCGTGATGAGTTCGAATCGGACAACACCTACACCGCCTACCGCGTCACCTCTGCCGTTAGCGCTGGCGCCCTCGCATTCTCCGCGATCCCATGGGTTCATGTGGAGTGCGGAGTGCAGGCGCCGCACCACGCTGAGCGAGCAGGCGGTTCGCGACCACCTCCGCGTTCTGGCGGCACGGCAGTTTGGAGAGCAGCAGAAACAACCTTGGTGAACGACACGATGAAGGTTCCTGTGGTAGCCCTGCTCCTCGCCCTCGCCGCCGCGCCGCTCGCCGCGCAGACGACCATCGGCCTCAGGGGCGGCATCAGCACCGCAACCATGTCCGGGGCCGGGCCGGGCGCAGAAGGCGGAGCCGGACTCTGGGAATCCAGATCCGGGGTCGTATCGGGGATCGACGTGGGGATCCCGCTGAGCGGCAGCCTCGATGTACGCATCGGCCTGGGGCTGGCCCAGAAGGGCGGCAGCACGGATGCGCCGCGGTCGATCACGGTGGGCAGGTCGTTCCTCGATGCGATGGCCGAGCTGGACTACCTGCAACTCTCCACGCTTCTCCGCGCGAGTACGGACGCCGAGCGGGGGCTTCTCAACATAGGCGTCCTCGCCGGGCCCTACCTGGCCGTGAACCACTCGTGTGCCGTGGCGGTGAGGATAAATCATCCTCCGCCCGGATCAGGACTTGCCTGGCGGAGCGACCGTCGCCTGGACCTGGGAACGTCATGCATCGAGGTCGAGGGCACCGACTTCAGGTCCACCGACTTCGGGCTGGCCTTTGGGGCAGGGGTCGAGATAAAACTGTACGATTCACTCGGCCTGGCATTCGACATGATCTACGCCATGGGTCTCTCCCGTATCGACGATGACGGAACCCGGAACCGTCACCTGGCCGTGCAGAGCGGGTTCGTGTTCGTGATGGGGTGAACCCTGTTACCGCCATTCCGACCTGGCCGGGATGCCGCGGCTGAACAGCACTTCGAGACCCGATTCGGCCGCGATCGACGGATCCCGTACTTCCGCGGCCGGGTCGCGCAGGATCCCGCGCACCGCGCCGGTGCGTTGATCGCGCAGGATGGCCATCGGCTGATTCGTGCCTCGGTCCAGTGTGGCGATGCCGCCCGGACCCGTCAGCGTCACCCCGGCGAGGTTCTCCGCCCAATCGCCCTGCACAGGTATCGCGAACGCGAATGACGAACTCCCGTCGCCATCGGCCAGTTGGGGCATCGAGAAACTGAACGAGAAGAGCACGTCGCCACCTGGCGTGCGACCGGTGATCCGGTGATCGCCGGGAGATTCGGGGAGTGAAGGCGGCGCCTCAACCACGAACGCCGGATCGAGATACGGCTCACCGTCGGCGTTCACTCCGCCCCAGACGAACGGGGCGTCCCCGGACGCCCCGGTCCGGAGGTCTTCGTCGTGGATCCTGAAGCGCAGCGCGTTGGTGAAGTGGTAGTCGCTGACCCAGTCGAATTCGCAGTAGGACATGAAATCGAGAGCCAGTCGTGATACCACCGCGTTGATGCGGAAATCGTATCCCCACGCTCCGATGGTACCGTCCGGGTGGGGATACGACGGGTCAGTGCCGCCTGCACCCCCGCACGGCGCGTGATAGAGGCTGAAGTTGTGGCCGAATTCGTGTGCGATCGTCTCGGCGATCGGTTCCGCAATGCTCGATCGACCGGAGATGCGCGCCCGCCCGGCCCCGCCGTCGATGTCGTCGGTCATGCCCAGGTAGTAGCCGGTTCCACCCTCGATCGTGCGGATCGCTTCCGTCTTCTGGAGCAACTCGCGACTTTCGGTGTTGCTGGTCCTGACGGATGCGTGTGCGGTGACCGAAAGCTCGGATACCGGCAGCATCATGCGGGTATCTCCCAGCAGCTCATGGCCCGCCGGGTCAGCGGCCATGGCATTCACCAGGTCCACGATCGTCGAGTCGATCCTGCCGCTCCAGAGGAACGGGATCAAGGTGATGTCCATCGGCGGCACCTCCCGCACGTCGATCGTCATGCGGCCGGCGGCCGGGATCCGATTCGTCCGCAGGATGCCGGACTCCAGCGTACGGTCCGGATCGACCTCGATCACGACTTCCAGACCGGGCTGAACCACGGATCCCGGTACCTCGAGGTTGCCCGACAGCGACAGGTTCCCTTCCTGCAACTCGGTGGGGATCGGTCTGGATCCCGCCGGCATGTCCCCGACATACGCTTCCCGGCCGTCGATATGGAAGCGGGCTCGAATCGGCGGGATGACCGCGGTCGTCCGACTTGTGGCGAGCACGAAGACGCGCAGCAGCGCTCTCCTGCCCGCGACCAGCGGAACCGGGTACGCATGCGATTGCACGGCCTGCGTGAGAGACGCCATCGGTTCAACGGCGTCCGTACACGATGCGACCCGACGCTTGGGGATCGTCTCGAGCCAAGCCTGAAAGCCGGGATCACCGGGCGCGCACACCCCGGTGCCGCCGGCCAGCAGCGCCCGTACTTGGCGAAGGTTCTCGAAGTTGGACGGAAGCGGACCGGACATCCCGGCGTTGTTCGTCACGGCAAGGCGCGTGAGGTTCGCCAGCTCACCGATCTCCGGCGGCACCGGACCGGACAGCTCGTTGGATTCGAGGGACAGTCCCTCGAGATTCGTAAGACGGCCCAGGTCCGGCGGGATCGGACCGGTCAGATTGTTCTCGGAGAGCGTGAGAACACGCAGTTCGGGCAGGTTGCCAAGTTCCCTCGGGATCGTGCCGTTCAGCTCATTCCGCCACAGCACCAGGTTGCGAAGGTTTGCGAGACGGCCGAGTTCCGGCGGGAGGGGACCCGCGAGACGGTTGCCGGTCAGAGAGATTGATTCCAGAGCCGCGAGGTTGCCGAGTTCCGGAGGAATGAAGCCGGTCAGCCCGTTCCCGCGAAGTGCCAACCGTACGACCCGGCCATGCTCGTCGGCGGTGACTCCGTACCACCTGTCCAGCGGGGCCTCGGTCAGCCAGAGGTGGCGAAGCGTCCAATTCGGGCCGTCCGTCGCGTGGTAGAACGTCGCGAGGGTCACCCATTCGGCGGTCGCCACCCTGATCTCCGCGGATCCCTGGACGGTTCCGCTCGATGCGGTGATCGTGGCGGTTCCGTCGGCGACTCCCGTCACGAGCCCCGAAGCATCGACCGTCGCGACCGAAGCGTCGCTCGATGTCCAGGTCACCCGCGCGCCAGCCCCTGTGACCGTCGCCCTCAGCCGGAGCGCATGACCGATCACCAGCGTGTCGGCCGCCGGCGTCACGGTGACCGCAGGGCGCCGGCGGCGGGGCCTGCGCCGTCGGATCCGTCGCGTCACGGCACGCCAGCGCAGACAAGACGGCTGCAACGAGAAACAAGCTGACCTCGCATCAAGCCCCCTTCCCCGAGGCTGCGTTCCGGATCGCTCATGCAACCTGGCCTCATCCACGATGACAGGCGCCCCGTCCTCTTCGCCACATCGAACGGGCGCCAACTGTCGCGATACGGGCGAATGCGGGTAGTGCCGACGGCGGGCGACGAACCCAGTTGCCCACGAGCGTGTACGAGAGCGGTGGCGATGGTTGGCTGGCGGCAGAGAGGCGTGCTGGCGACTCGCTTGGCAAGGGGTTGAAATGCGGATCCGGACGTTGCTGTTGACGGGCTGTATCTTGAGCGGGATGGGTTGTGACGGAGGGTCCGTGGATCCCCCACCCCCCTCCGACCCCGACCCTGAACCTGTCCGGTACAGTTTTCTGCACATCGGCGGGATGGTGACGGACTCCACGGGACGTCCCGTAAGCGCCGTCAGAGTGAACGGATGGGCACGGCGTCGCGGGTCGGAGAGGCCATGCGGGTTCATAGCCGGCGAGGTTCGTGCAAGGTTCACTTTTCCGGACGGTCTGTATCGTGCTCGGGTGAGCAATCCCGTGTTCGGTGCTCCGTGCGATGCCCTGCTTTTTCTGGAATTCACGCCCCCGGAGGAATCCGGTCTGGAAGCGGTGTCGGCAGATTCAGTCGAGATTACAATCGATGGGCCAAATGATCCCCTGATCCCAACCGACCCCGCGATCGTGGATGTCGTGTTTCCCGGTGTCGATGCCCGTCCGGTCCATACTCCGAGACCGCCTTACCCCGCTCCGACTCACTTCAGGCAGGTGGCGTATCATGTGATGGGGACCCTGAAGACCGCTGACGACGAACCTGTATCCGAAGGCTACATGGAATCTCATATCCTGTTTAGTTGGGATTGTGAGCAGTACCGGATTAGTCGCACGGGAACTACCGACTCGCAAGGAATATACGAGAACATTCACCGGGGGTCGGTCGTAGCGGATCGTGGGTGTCTGCATCTGTGGGCAGCAAGGAGTCGCGATGACATGCGGAATCGGAATAGAGTTCGAAGAACGGTAGCATTCCTGATCCCGCGACGTACGCCGGTGCCTCCCGACACCATTGTGACTCACTTTGTACTTCCGCGTTAGGAGGAGCCTGCCACGTCGTGGCCGTTTCCGTCGAGGTGGACCCCGTGGGTAACCGAGGACCGTGGAGGGATCCCGCCACAGGCCGTGGCAGCTGATCCGCGGGGCGCCGGACCTCCTGCTCGCGTACGTTGGCGCGGAGTACGAGGAAACTCGGGAGTCCGCACGGCGAGACCCGAATCGAGCCCAGGTGCTTTACCGCGGGTCGACGAGCTTCGAGAATGGGGAGTGGAAGGGCCGCCACTTCAGTTCTGTGGTTGGCCGCTAACGTATCGCATCCGCACAAAGGGAGACGCCATGTCCGCAGGTCGTTGTTCCGCGCTCGCCGCCACCCGCGTCGTGGCCCTGGTCCTCACGCTGGCGGCCGCGCCGCTCGGCGCGCAGACGACCATCGGCCTCAGGGGCGGAATCGGCGCCGCAACCCTGTCCGGCGATGAATCGGTAGCACGAAGGGCATCCGCGTTCAAGGAAACCAGATACGGAATCGTGTCGGGGATCGACGCGGGGATCCCGCTGAGCGGCGGCCTGGGTGTACGCATCGGCATGGGGCTGGCCCAGAAGGGCGGCGGCGCGGATGTGCCGCCGTCGATCACTGTGGGCAGGACGCTCGCCGAGGCGATGGCCGAGCTGGACTACCTGCAATTCTCCACGCTGCTTCGCCTGAGCGCCGACGCCCAGGAGGGGAGTCTCAACTTCGGCCTCCTCGCCGGGCCCTACCTGGCCCTCAACCTCTCGTGCAACGTGGCCGTGACGACACACGAGGCTCAGAACACCCGCCCTCCCGTCCCTCCAGGGATTCCCAACCGCGTGCCTTCGGGGCGGACCAGGATGGCGGCGGACACGGGAGTGGCATGCGGGGAGGACGGGGTCAGCGAGGTCACGTCAAGCGACTTCGGACTCGCCTTTGGCGCGGGGTTCGAGGTGAAGCTGTCAGATTCGCTCGGTCTGGGGTTCGAGCTGATCTACGCCATGGGTCTCTCCGAAATCGACGATGCGGGGAATAGGAACCGGCAAGTGACCTTCCAGAGCGGGCTCGTGTTCGCGATCGGGTAAGGCTGCTTCGCCGGTCGCGACCAGCGCGCGGGTCGTCGACGGAAATCTCGTCTCGGGGGGCAGAGTCATCGGCCGTCGAGCCCGCCGTGGCGGTGCTGCGGGAATCGTATGACAGGTACCCGCCCGAGGAGCTAGGGTAGGAAGGGAGAGTAGGTCTGGGAGCGGTGTTGGCAGATTCCGTCGAGATCACGATCGAGGGGCCAGAGGCGCTGGAAGGGAGTAGCGCGACGCGAGGTTGCTTGGGGGTTGTTGCTGGGAGTCCCTGTGAAGCCTTATGCCAATTCAACATCACACTTCAATTGGCATAGGCCGACACAGGGGCACCGACCCACCCATGATCGTTCGAGATCTCGCGCCGTTGCGCAGGCGGGCCGCGGCGACCATGCCCGTTGTGACTCACTTCGTACTTCCCGCCGGCTAGCGCCTCCAGGCTTCTGCGTCGGGGATGCCGCGGCTGATGAGTACTTCGAGTCCCGGCTCTCCCGACAGGGCGGCCGCGAGATCCGCTTGGCCGGGCGCGGCGGCCGACACGTCCAGGATGCCGCGTACGCGCCCGGTGCGGGGGTCGCGCAGGATGACCATCGGGCGGTCGGTGTTCCGGTCCAGCGTGACCGATCCGGCGGGGCCGGAGAGCGTCACGCCGGCCAGTTCGCCCGCCCAGTCCGGCCGCGCGGGGAGGGCGAAGACGAAGCTCGACCCGCCGTCCGCATCCGACACCGAGGGCATGTCGAAGTTCAGCGAGAAGAGTTCGCGCCCGGCCGCGTCCTGCCCGGTGACGGAATACTCGCCGCCGGCCTCCGGGAGGGACGGACGGGCGTCCACCACGAACACCGGTTCGAGGTAGGGGGTGCCCTCCGGATCGACGCCGCCCCAGAGGAGGAGCGACCCGGAGGCCCGGTCGGCGGCTGACGTCGCAGCGGCTGACGTCGCGGCGGTTTCGGTCGCCTGGCGGCGGCGCAACGCCTTCATGAAGTGGTAGTCGCTGATCCATCGGTTTCCGCAGTAGCCCATCAGGTCCGACCAGGTGGGCGGGATGAGTTCGCCTTCGCCCCTGAAATCGTATCCCCAGCCACCGATCAGGCCGCCGCTGTGGGGGAAGAGGGGATCGGCGCCTGAAGCGTTCCCGCACGGCGCATGAGCGAGACTCATGTTGTGCCCCAGTTCGTGCGCCATGGTGCTGGGGCGGGGAGCGGAGAAGCTCGTCCAGCCGGGCTGAAACGCGACGCCGAGCGGCTGGGTGACCGGCTCCGACATCATTCCCATGTAGTAGCCGCTCCCGCCTTCCATGGCGCGAATCGCCGAGGTTCGACCGAGCAGCGCAAACCCCTCGTTGGTCGATGAGAGTACCGGTTCGTGGGCCGTCACGCGCAGGCCGCCCACCGGCAGGACCGTGTTGGTATACCAGAGTCGTTCGTGACCGGCGGGATCCGCAGCCATCTCGGCGATCAGGTCCACGATCCCCGAGTCCTGCCTGCTCGTCCATACGAAGGGGATCAGCGTCAGGTCGAGGGCGGGCAACGTCTCGATGTCGACCGCGGTTCGGCCGGCTTCCGGCAGTCGCCTCGTGACGCCCAGCTCCGAGGGCAGCGTGCCTTCGGGATCGATCTCGATCACCATCTCGAGCCCCGGCTGCACGACCTCCCCCGGAATCCTGGCGTCGGAGGAGGTTGCCGGATCGCCCTCGTCCACTCGGATCGGGATGGGGCCCGTCTTCCCGGGGATCTCCGCCACGTACACCTCCGCGTCCTCCCGATAGAACGTGGCCCGGACCGGCGGGATCGGTTCCTCCGTGGATTCGGAGGTGATCACGAACACCCGCAGCAGGGCCTCCTCGCCGGCGACGAGTGGAACCGGGAAGTCCCGGGACTGGATCGCCTGAGTCAGATAGGCCCTGGAGCCAGCGACCTGGGCGCACGGGGGCACCCGGTGCCGGACGCCATCCAGCCAAGTCAGCAGTTCGGCGTCCTCCGGCGTGCAGAGCCCCGTCCCCGCCGCCAGGAGCGTCCCGAGCCGGCCCAGCGCCGTCAGGCTGGTCGGGAGCGCTCCGGCCAACTCCGGATTCCCGGACAGGCCCAGGGTTCTCAGACTCGTCAGACCGCTGAATTCCGGCGGGATCGGCCCGGTGAGGTGGTTGCGGTCGAGATACAGCTCCCGAAGGCGGTTCAGGTTGCCGAGTTCGGGGGGAATCGGTCCCGACAGGGCGTTGTCCCGGAGATAGAGGTATTCAAGATCGGACAGGTCGCCGAATTGTGGTGGAATCGTGCCGGTGAGCCGGTTGTCGTCGAGATACAGCTCCGTGAGACTGGCCAGATTGCCGAGCTGCGGCGGAATGGGTCCCGAAAGTGCGTTCGCATGGAGTCGCAACTGGCGGAGGTGGCCGAGGTCGCCGAGTTCGGAAGGGATCCCGCCGACGAGTTCATTATGGTGAAGCCACAGCCGTGTCAGATCGGCCAGACTCCCGAGTTCCGGCGGGATCTCGCCGGTCAGGCGGTTCCTGCCGAGGTCGAGGGTGGAGAGGTGGGTCAGGTTCCCGAGTTCCGAGGGGATGGGACCGGTCAGCGTCGCGGTTCCGATCTTCAGATAGTGCAGGTTCGACAGCCGGCCCAGTTCCGCCGGGATGCGGCCCGACAGGGCGGTCCTCCCGAAGACCAGCAAGTTCAGGTTGGCGAGGTTACCGAGTTCCGGCGGAATCGATCCCGCAACCCCGTCACCGGCGAGCTCCAGATGCGTCAGGTTCGAGAGATTCCCCAATTCGGGCGGAATGGGACCCGATGGGGCGCCGACGGCCAGCGACAGCTCGGTGAGTCCGGTCAGATTGCCGAGTTCCGGAGGAATGGGACCCGAGAGTCCAGTCAGACCGAGGCGCAGTTCGGTCAGGCGGGAGAGATTGCCGAGTTCCGGGGGGATCCGCCCCGTCAGGCCGTTGCTGGCAAGGTCCAGACGGGTCAGCCTCGAGAGGCCGCCCAACTCGGGCGGGATGGGCCCCGCGAGGCCGTTGCCCACGAGATCGAGACTCACGACGCGTCCGTCGGAGTCAGTGCCTACGCCGTGCCATTGATCGAGCGGCGCGTCGGTCAGCCAGTTGTCGTCGGCGCGCCAATTGGCCCCGGCGGTCGCGGCGTGGAGCGCGGCAAGGATCGCCCGGTCCGTTGGAGGCGCGCAGTCGATCCCGGTCCCGTCATGCGAATCGAGGGCCGTGAGCCAGGCCCGGAAGGACGCCGCGCTCGGGACACAGAGGTCCGTGTCCGCGTAGTGCAGCGTCCGGAGCGGAAGCTGCCGGAGCGACAGCGGCAGCGGCCCCGTGAGCGAATTGCCGCCGATCCGAAGGTCGGTCAGGCCGGAGAGGTCGGCGAGGTGTGGCGGGAGGCGGCCCGTGAGTCCGTTCCCGCTCAGGTCCAGGCCTTGCACCCGGCCGATCGAGTCCGGCGTGACGCCGTGCCATCCCGCGAGCAGGATTCCGTCGAACCAGCCGTCGGAGCGGGTCCAGTCGTCGCCACCCGTCAATTCGTACAGCGACTCGAGGACGGCGATGTCCGGCTCGCTGCAGAACGACCCCGCCCGCCGGTCGATCCGCTCGAACCAGGCAGCGAACTCGGAGGTGCCGGGCCTACAGAGGCCCGCGTTCCCCTCGATCCGGAACAGGATCGGGGAAAGACGCAGGAAACTCCGTGGAATCGGACCGGTGAAGTTGTTGTAGTGCAGATACATGACCCTGAGTCTGGGCGCGTTGCCAAGCTCGGGCGGGATCGGCCCCGACAGTGCGTTCCCCCAGATCTGCAGCTGGACAAGCCGCGGCATGCTGCCGAGTTCGGGCGGGATGGAACCCGTCAGCCGGTTCTCCTTGAGATTGATCCAGAACAGTTCGGGAAGTCTCGCGAGTTCCGGCGGGATCGAGCCCGTAATCTGGTTGTCCGAGAGGAAGAACGCCCGAAGGCGGGTCAGGTTGCCGAGTTCCGGAGGGAGGGGACCGGACAGCCCGTTCTCGTAGAGGCTGAGCCGAGTCACCCTGCCCTCGTCATTGACGAGCACTCCGCTCCACTCGCCGATCGGGGCATCGGTCAGCCAGTTGTCGTTGACGTTCCAGTTGGGCCCGTCTGTCGACTCGTAGAGCGCCACGAGCGCCGCGCGGTCCGGACTCGGCACCGTGATCTCGGCCATCGCCGCCTCCCCTCCCGATGTGGCGGTGACCGTCGCGCTGCCCGGGTCCACGCCCCGCACCAGCCCGGAGTCGTCCACGCGCGCGATGGAGGGGTCGCTCGATGTCCACTCGAACTCCGCGCCCGCGACCCGGTGCCCGTTCGCGTCCAGGGCGATGGCAGTCAGTCGCAGCGTGTCGCCAACGGCCAAGGTCGCGAGCGCGGGCGTGACGATCGCCGATGCCGCTTCCTGCATCACGGTCACCGTCGCGCTGCCCGCCACCTCCCCGGAGGCCGCGGTCACCATCGTCGATCCCGGCCCTGCTGCGGTGGCGACGCCCGTGGAATCGACCGTCACCACCGTGGTGTCCCCGCTCGACCACGACACTTCCGCGCTCGGCAACACCCGGTCGAGTTGGTCGCGCACCTCCGCCACGAGCGCGACCGTCTGCCCGATGGCAGTCAGGGGTGCCGCGTCCGGGGTCACCACGATCGTCGTCGGCACGGGCGCCGCGACCGACACCTGGAAAGTCTGCCGAACCGACTGCCCGGCGGGATCTCGGGCGGTGACCGAGATCGTGGCCGTGCCCTCGCCCACTCCCGTCACCGACGCGGTGCTTCCCGTCACGGAGACGCTTGCCACCTGGCTGTTGGAGGACTCGGCCTCGAAGGTGAGCGCGTCCCCGTCCGGGTCGTTGAAGTACGCCGAAAGGTCCACCGTGGTCGTCTCGCCCACCGTGACGGCCTGGGCCGGGATCGTGCCCACGGCGACGGGCCCGCGGTTGGTCGGCTCGGGCGGTCGGGGCGGCGGCTCGGTCGTCCCGTCACCGCAGGCCAAGTACCAGGCGGCCGCCACGATGACAGCGGCGGCGCTGGCGAGGCGCGGGCGTCGGGTCACTGCGGACTCCTCGATTGGTCGACGTCGATGGACTGTCAAACCCCAAGGTACCGCCGAAGTTCGCCCCGTGGCGAAACCGTGTCGGAACAGCATGGACTACCGTGAGTACAAACGGGGAACGGAGGAACGGAGCTCTTCCCCGGCTTGGCCGGCCGATCTGAACTGATGGAGGGTGGAATCGAGTTCCGCACCGTGCCCGTCGGCGCCCGTGGGTTCGGACAACGCCGCAACGTATTGCCGGCTCGCGGCCTCTGGGTCGCCACGTTTGCTCCGGATGGAGGATTCCGTGGCTCTCAACTCCTGTTCCCCGAATCAGAGGAAGTGCGCGGCCCAACTCCGGGACCGGACGATCATCAAATGAAGCTCCTGCCGTGACGAGTACTCGGCTGAAGGTCCATCGGGGGCGCATGCTGGCGATCTGTCTGATGCTGAGCATCCCGGCGATCGAGGCTTGCGGAGTTCTCTTCGATCCTTCCCATGGGTCGATCACGGGCACATGGGTGCGTCGTTTTCCGAATGAGGAGCCCGTCACGTCGTGGCCGTTTCCGCCGAGGTGGACGCTGCGAGTCACGGAGACTTCGGACGGGGCGGTGACCGGAACGATCATGAAGGAGACGTTCAGCGACCCCACTCCGCCGCCGGAGCTTCGCCGGCCCCCACAGGTGTGGACCGTGGAGGGATCCCGCCGCGGAGCGAAGGTAAGACTGGATTTCAAGGACAACGGCGCGGTGCGGCAGTACTTCGAGGGGAAACAGGTGGACCAGAACGTCATCGAGGGCTCCGTCTCCCCTCGAGAGGGCTCCGAACATCGGGTCATGGTGGAGTTTGAGCGTCGCCACTGACAGCCTCCGGGGGGGGATCATGACACCCGGCCGTGACAGATTGATCCGCGGAGCGCCGGACCTCCTGCTGGCGTACGTTGGCGCGGAGCAGGAGGGCACTCGGCAGTCCGCCGGTGAGTCTCTGAGTACCCGGACCGCGCCCCGCTTCGGCGTAGCCGTGCTCGCTCTGGAGATGAACGTCGGATGACCGCGGTGGTGAGCGCCTATCGGGACGTCATGCTGTGGATTCAACGCCATCCGAGGCTCCTGGACCAAGCGAAGGCGGTGGCTCGGGCGGCGTGACGTGGCGGTTTGCCCCGGGCCGGCGGCGGTGCGAGTCTTGCCACCCCGTGGTTGATGTCGACCGATCCCGGAAGAAGCGAATAGCACGCCCCGATGACTCCGCAACCTTCCGACGAAACGCAACGCTCGCTGGGCATCGCCGATTCGGAGGCGAACCGCCCCCCCGACGCCTACGAGGGGCTGTCGCCGGCCGGGCGGCTGGCGGCCCAGGCGTACGGCGTGGTGAGTCCGCACGACCTCGGTCGTAAGAACATGACCCTTCTCCTGTATCACGCGCGCTTCGCCCTGCGCGGCCGCACGTTCACGCAGACGGAGTTCATGGCGGCGACCAGGGAGGTGCACGAGGCGGGGATCGCGTACCGCCCCGGCCCCAATACGGGGCTGTCGGCGGTGCCGGCCTGGGCACCCCGCCTGACGATCGCCGCGTTCGAGGCGGGCAACCTGGAGCGGATCGAGCGGCAGTTCACGCCGCCGGTCGCCGGACGGTTTCCGCGCGTATCCGAGGCCGGGGACATCATGCGGCTCCGCTGCCACGTGGTCGCGGGCCGCTTCGACACGCTCGCCTGCGATCTGGGCGAACCGGAGTACCGGGATTGGCGCTGGCTCGCCTACCCCGGGGCGGGGCAGCTGCTGTGGCGGCTCCCGCCGCAATATGTGGAGGAGGCGCTGGCTGACTGGCTCGGCCTGGTCATCGATCTCGCGTTTCCGTCCGAGCTGGCCGTGAAGGCCTGGCGCGAGTGCTCGCGCGACCCGGCCCGGCACGCGGCGGACATCGCGCTGATCCGGGTGCTGGAGGGGCGGCCGGAGGATGCGCTCGCGGTGTTCGACGCGCTTCCGGCCCAGGCGCGCGACGGGAAGCCGGCGAGGACGGGACGGGCGGCGACGCGCGCCCTCCTCGCGATGCTGCGCGGCGACGACGAGGAGGCGGCCCGCTTCATCGCGGAGGCCGTCGCCGCCGAGAGGGCGGGCACGCGGAAGCGAAACGTCTTCCCGCCGCTGCGCGCCTTCACGCTCTCGCTCCTCGCCCTGGTGCGCTCCGACACGCCCGCCAACACGGCGTCGCTCGAACGCTTCCTGCGCATCGGCCAGCAGCAGGAGGCCCAGCCACTCTTCCTCGAGTTCGTGATGGATGCGGCTGCGGTGCGGAGCGGCGAGGGCGTGTGGGCGGCGCCGGACGGCTCGCCCCCCTTCATCCTGCGCCTGTTCGAGGGTCTGTTGAGCTGCTGGCTGGACGGCTTCGATGTGTTCGAGCAGGAAGAGCGCGCACGGGCGCTCCTCGACTTCGCGACGCGGGCCACTTCGAACGGATACAGGTGGCTGGCGGCCGAGTGTTTCGCGGTCCTCGGCCGGATCGACCGTCTGTACGAACGGGACGGGGACGACTGGTCGGCGATCCCGGCGCGGGCGGCCGAATTGCGCGCGGGTCTCGGCCCGGAGACCCTCGTCTCGCTGATCGAGCCGGCCGAGGACTGGGAGTACCCGCTGAGGGAAATCGAGAAGGTGGCCCACGGCGTGCGGGCGAAGCGCGGGAAGGCCGGGAAGCGGACGAGTCCCCGCGCGCCGCGCCTGGTCTGGGTCCTCGGGTCGGGGCACTTCGGCGAAACGACCTTCCAGCCCCGCCAGCAGGTGGCCGGCAGGAACGGCAAGTGGAGCAAGGGCCGGGCGGTGGCGCTGAAGCGTCTCGCCGAGCAGGCGGGAGACATGGACTTCCTCACCGACCAGGATCGTGCGGTGGCGGCCGGGATTCGCCACTCCCGCGATGCGTGGCGCGGGGGACCGCAGTACTCCCTGGACATGGCCGGCGTCTACGCCCTCGCCGGACACCCGCACCTGTTCAACGAGGATGGCGCTCGGGTCGACCTCGTCCGCCGCGACCCTGAGCTTCTCATCGAGGAAGAGGACGGACGGCTGCGCGTGCGGATCGACCCGCACCGAGAGCACGACCGCGGCGACTATCGTTTCGCGCGGGTGGGGGACGCACGCTACGAAGTGACCCGCTTCGGCGCGGCCCACAAGGAGATGATGGACGTCATCCCGGCCGAGGGCATCGAACTGCCGGTCGAGGCGAGGGAACGGATCGTGGGCGCGGTCTCCGGTCTCGCCGGCGAGTTCCGCGTCCAGGGCACGATGGACGACAAGGCGGAGGATGAGGCGGGCGGAAGGCGCGTCCCGGCCGATCCCCATCCGTGGGTTCGGTTGGCGCCGCGGGGGGCGGGTCTGGCGGTGGAGATCGTGGTGGAGCCCGTGCCGGGATCGGCGGCTTACTTCACGTCCGGGACCGGCGGCACGAGCGTGTTCGCGCACCGGGAGGGCGAGGCGGTGCGGGCCGAGCGCGACCTGGCGGCGGAAGCCGCGGCGGCCCGGGACCTCGTGGCCGCGTGTCCGGCGTTGGCGGGACTGGGCCCCGACTACGCGATGACGGTGTCCGGCGCGGCGGAGAGTCTGGATCTGGTGGAGCAGCTCGCGGCGGCGGAGGCCCGTTCGCTGTGGCCCGAGGGCGAGTCGTTCAGGATCGTGGCCCGCGCCGACACGCCGTCGCTGCGTCTCTCCGTCAAGTCCGCGGGGGACTGGTTCCGGACTTCGGGCGGGATCGAGTTCGACGAGGACACGAGCTACGACCTGCGGCGGCTGTTCGAGTTCATGGACCGCAGCCCCGGGTTGCGCTTCCTGGAAGTGGAGGACGGCGCCTACGTCGCTCTCAGCAAGGCCCTGCGGAGGGCGCTGGACGACCTCCGCACCTTCACGGCTCCGTTCCGTGGCGGTCTGCGTCTCCATCCGCTGGCGGCGCCCGCGCTCGGGGATCTGGCGGAGCGAGCGACGCTGACGGCCGACGCGGCCTGGCGAGACCGACTCGGGAAGTGGCGGGAGGCACAGGCCGGCGAGCCGGAGACGCCGGGCACGCTGCGCGGCGAGCTGCGCCCTTACCAGGTGGACGGATTCCGGTGGCTCGCCCGCCTCGCGGACCTGGGGGCCGGGGCCTGTCTGGCCGACGACATGGGCCTGGGGAAGACCGTGCAGGCGCTCGCCCTCCTCCTGCGCCGCGCTCCGGATGGGCCGGCGCTCGTCGTGGCTCCGACCTCCGTCGTGGCCAACTGGCTCGCCGAGGCACGCCGCTTCGCCCCGACGCTGAACGCCGCCACGTACGGCGGACCGGCCGCCGGCAGGACGCGGCGCCTGGAGGGCTTGGGCGCCTTCGACCTCGTCGTTGCGACGTATGGCGTCCTGCAGGTCGATGCCGAGAAGCTGGCGGCGGTCGAATGGAGCACGGTCGTTCTCGATGAGGCGCAGGCGATCAAGAACCCTGCCACGAAGCGCGCCCGCGCCGCCCGCGGGCTCAAGGCGGGGTTCCGGCTCGTGACCACGGGCACGCCGATTCAGAACAACGTGATGGATCTGTACTCCCTGTTCGCCTTTCTGAGTCCCGGCATGCTGGGGTCGCTGAACCGGTTCCGCCGCCGCTTCGCCCTTCCCATCGAACGCGATGGCGACGCCGACGCGCGGGCGCGGCTGCGCCGCCTGACCGCTCCCTTCATCTTGCGGCGCCTGAAGTCCGACTTGCTCGACGACCTCCCGCCGCGCACCGAGATCACGCACCACGTGGAGTTGTCGGCCGAAGAGGGGGCGCTGTACGAAGCGCTGCGGCAGCGCGCGCTGGAGGATCTTGCCGCCCAGTCCGAAGACGGCACGGCGCCGGCACAGGCGCGGATGCAGGTGCTCGCCCACCTGACGCGGCTGCGGCTCGCCTGCTGCAACCCGGCGCTCGCGGCGCCCGGCGAGGCGCCGCCAAGCTCGAAGATGGAGGCGTTCGCCGAGATCCTCGACGAACTGAGGCGAAACGGCCACAAGGTGCTCGTCTTCTCGCAGTTCGTTCGGCACCTCCGTCTGATCGAGGAGCACCTCAAGCAGGCCGGCGTCCCCTACCAGTACCTCGACGGAAGCACGCCTGCGAAGTCGCGGGCCAAGCGGATCGCCGCCTTCCAGGCGGGCCGCGGAGACGCGTTCCTTGATCTCGACCCGGGCCGGCGGCGTGGGAGTGAACCTGACCGCGGCCGACTACGTGATTCACATGGATCCGTGGTGGAACCCCGCGGTCGAGGATCAGGCGTCCGACCGTGCGCACAGGATCGGCCAGACGCGGCCCGTCACCATCTACAGACTGGTCGCCAGGGGGACGATCGAGGAACAGATCGTCGACCTCCACCGCCGCAAGCGCGACCTCGCCGACCGCCTGCTCGAGGGGGCCGACGCGCCCGCCCGCCTGGACGCCGAGGAACTCGTCGAACTGCTGAAACGCGCCGTCTGACCCGGCGCGCGGGCGTCTCGGCGAACTTCTCCGGCCAGCCGTCGGCCGAGAGATCGGGCGCGCTGTCGGTCATGCCACGTTTTGCTGCAATGTTACTACAGTTATTCCGTGTCAACTTCTTACCTCGCCCTCATGGCACACGCTCCAGTCTACTCTTCGCTTGCAAGCCGGTTTCAACGCCGAGGAGGGCGGCTCTGGCCCCGTCCTTGGCCAGATCGAGAGCGGGCCAAGGTGGAGCAGGCCAGCGCCTGAGTCCTGACCGGTCTGGTCGACACCGTGATGCCGGATGGCGAGCGTATCCTTACTGTCCCGCGCAAGAACCCGGTCAATGCGTCGAAGTGCGCGTAAGTCTCCGTGTACGGAACCTTCGTCCGCGTGTGATAGCCACGTCGAGCGCGAGAGTCCGGCCGCCCGCAGTGCGTGCGCCATCGGTCGTTCCCGATAGCGGCATGAAGTCGTTGGAACAGCGTGGACTACCGTGAGTACAAGCGGCGGTAGCACGGAAGGATCTGACGATTTCAAGAGCCGTTCGCCGGACTACAGGGCGGAGAATCAGGAGCACGGATGTGGCCAGGCCAGACACAAACACGTTCGGAGGCTGCGTCGTGACATCTACGGGCTCCAGGCTCCTCGCAGCTCTGCTCGTCTTTTCCCTGGTTTCGTGCGGATCGAGTGACGGCTCAGTCACCACCGCCAGCCCGGCGCGCTACGCGCTCAACGAACTCGGCAGCTTCGGCTGGGGCTCGCTCGCCGACTCATCGCGGCGCCTCACGGATCAGGAACTGCGGTACGGCGGGGCCGTGTTGTCCGCGATCGTCGGCTTTGACGTGGATCACCAGGGACGAATCTTCGTACACGACGCCGACTACGAGAAGATCGTCGTCTTCTCACCATCCGGTCATCTCGAACGCCTCATTGCCGCGGGGTCCGGTGAGGGTCCCGGCGAGTTCATGCGGCCGCGACACCTCTCGGTCTCTCGAAACGGGGATCTGGCCATCACGGACGGGGAGACCGGCAGAGTGACAGTGTTTGACAGCTCCGGCGTCGTGTTGACCACCCTTCAGCTCGACTTCCGGCCGCAAGGCACGCACGCCTACGGAGACAAGCTCGCGGTCACTCGCCTTGGCATGTCGGCGGGGGATGTCGCCTGGGAAGTCACGGACGCGGGCGAGCTTGGTACACCGATCCTGAGCGTCACCGAGAGCGAGGCCGAGATCGGTCGCTTCGGTGATCCGGGAGCCTTCGGGAGTACCCCATCAGGCTTGGGATTCGCCAGCCCCAAGGTTGGGCTTTGGCGCATCGTGGAGGAGGACGGCTCCGTCGTGAACGGAGGAGCGGAGCTCTTCCCCGGCCTGGCCGGCCGCTCTGAATTGATGGAAGGTGGAATCGAGTTTCGCACCGTTCCCGTCGCAGCCCGTGGGTTCGAACAACGTCGCAACGGCGATGTCGTGGTCTTCTATCGGGTGATGACCGACGGACGAGCAGCTTGAATTGCCGGCTCGCGGCCTCTGGGTCGCCACGTTTGCTCCAGACGGAGGATTCCGTGGCTCCCGGCTCCTGTTCCCCGACTCAGAGGAAGTGCGCGGCCCAACTCTGGGACCGGACGATCACCTCTACGTCCAGACGACGGTGCCATTCCCACGAGTGATCAAATACGAAATGAAGCTCCTGCCGTGAAGAGCACTCGGCTGAAGGCCTTTCGGGGGCGCATGCTGGCGATCTGTCTGATGCTGAGCATCCCGGCGATCGAGGCTTGCGGAGTTCTCTTCGATCCTTCCCATGGGTCGATCACGGGCACATGGGTGCGTCGTTTTCCGAATGAGGAGCCCGTCACGTCGTGGCCGTTTCCGCCGAGGTGGACGCTGCGAGTCACGGAGACTTCGGACGGGGCGGTGACCGGAACGATCATGAAGGAGACGTTCAGCGACCCCACTCCGCCGCCGGAGCTTCGCCGGCCCCCACAGGTGTGGACCGTGGAGGGATCCCGCCGCGGAGCGAAGGTAAGACTGGATTTCAAGGACAACGGCGCGGTGCGGCAGTACTTCGAGGGGAAACAGGTGGACCAGAACGTCATCGAGGGCTCCGTCTCCCCTCGAGAGGGCTCCGAACATCGGGTCATGGTGGAGTTTGAGCGTCGCCACTGACAGCCTCCGGGGGGGGATCATGACAACCGGCCGTGACAGATGAACGTCGGATGACCACGGTGCGCTGGGCAGCGCTGACGATCGCACTCACCACGGTGGCGTGCAGCACCATCCTGGGCGTCTTCCGAGGGGCATCCTTGATGGTCACGGCGCCCCCGGGCGAGGCCCGGATCATGTGGAAGAGCCAGTCCGTCGTGCTCCTGAACGGCCTGGACGACCCGAACGGGCTGGCGGGTCTCGAGGTCGAGATAGGCGGCCACGGAATCAACCGGCGGGTGCTCACCGCGAAGGATCTGCCGAGTGCTCGCTTCGGAGTGCCCGAGTCCGGCACCATCCAAGTCGCCGTGCGGCTCCGGCGGGACGGTCGGGTCGTGGCCGAGGGCCGTGCGACCTGGGATCTCGAGGCGGATGTTGAGTGGTGGGCCGAGGTCAGGCGCGCCCCGTATCCGCTCGGCGCGGTCGCCGATAACATTACGGGCCCCAACCCCATCTCGTGCAATTGGTTCTGGTGCCACTCCGTCTGGCGGTTCGAGATCGACATGGACAGCTACCGGGTCGAGAAACGCGCAATACGGGAGATCATGCTGGAGGACGAGGACGCCGAGATCGACCCCGTGCCGGGCGTCGGGGGCGCGGGCAAGGGCGACGTCGAGATCGACCGCCTGTCGGCGATCATCGGCCAGTTCAACGACCTGTTCGGCGGCATCGACTGGCAGCACGCCGACCGAGTCAGCCAGATGATCACCGAGACGATCCCGGCCAAGGTGGCGCAGGACACGGCTTTCAAGAACGCCCGGGAGAACTCGGACCGCGAGAACGCCCGGATCGAGCACGACAGAGCGCTCGCGCGGGTGATGACGAGCATCATGAAGGACGACACGGAGCTGTTCAGACAGTTCGTCGACAACACCGATTTCAAGCGCTGGCTGGGCGATACGGTATTCCGGCTGGCCTACGCTCAGGCAGGGTCGGCGCCAGAACCGGAAACGCTCTAGCTACGATGGTCCGCCCGTTGACGTGCGGTACCGTTTTTCGGTACCATACGTTGTGAGGCGCAAGCATCGAAGAACACTCGCCCTGATATTCCGCTATCCCGTCAGCGCGAACATACCGTGGCGGGACATCGAGGCGCTGCTTGCCGAGTTGGGCGCGGAAATCAGCGAACGGAAGGGGTCCCGCATCGGCGTGAGGCTGTTTGGCGAGCGGCGCGTGTTCCACCGTCCGCATCCCTCGCCCGATACGGGCAAGGGCGCCGTGGCGAGTATTCGAAATTGGCTGAGGGAGAACGGAGTGGAGCCGTGAGAAACACGATGGAGATCGACGGCTACCGGGCCATCGTCCAGTTCGACCCCGACATCGAGATGTTCCGGGGCGAGTTCGTCGGCCTGAACGGCGGCGCGGACTTCTACGCCCGCGACGTTTCCGGTCTCAGGAGGGAAGGCGCGGCATCGCTCAGGGTGTTTCTCGAGATGTGCGAGGAGGACGGCGTCGAGCCCGGACGCCGGTACTCGGGGAGGTTCAACGTGCGCATCCCGTCCGAGCTGCACGCGAACGTCGCCGCCGCCGCCGCCGCCGAAGGGAAGAGTCTGAATCAATGGATCACCGACACGCTCGGTGACCGCGCCGCACCCGGGATGGCTTGACGGCGAACAAGCGCATCGACTTCGACATCAGTTCCAACGCGTCGTCTCGCTCGTCTTCTCCCTGGTAGCGTCCGATGATTCGCACGATCCGCGCCGTATCATCGACCACAACGACGGGTCCTCTCCAGATGTCGTCTCCGTACGGAATCCGCCCGCCTTCCTCGGCCGCGCGAGCTGCGTCCGCGCGACCGAAGCCGCCGTGCCGACGCTGTTTCGGCGCTTATGCTGGTACCCTCCGGGAAGCCGCGCGGCAGCAAACCGCCCACCTACAAGCCGAGGTCGAGACCATCGACGCTTCGATTCGGACCCGGGCCTCCACTGCCGGCATCGACGCGGCGCACCTCGACGCCGACGCCGCTACCTCCGCGCTTGAAGCGGTTGGAATGGTACGCCTCGTACAGGGGAGTTCTTCTCTCGGAAGTCATGTTTTCGGGCATTTCCATGTATGTTTTTGTGTTTCCGCGCGCTCTTCTGTAGCTTTTCACCGATCTCTCGAGCCTGCTTTGCTCGTTCGATCTTCTCGTACCAATCCGGGTCGTCCGTTTCCTGTAGTCGCCGCATCACGTAGGCGGAGTCGGCCTCGATCCGTTTCTCCGTCCGGTCGCGCATGGCCAGCAGTTCCTTGGTCGATAACTCCGTCAGCGTCGGCAGGTTCACGTTGATTCCTCCGTTCGGAGCGAAGTTATCTTGAACGTCTTGGGGCGGTTTGCCCCTGCGGTTGCCCGCAACGGTGCCGGGAGGTCGCCGGGTTCACTACTGCTTCGCGCGTCTTCGGCTGGCCTTCAGGAAATCATCGATGAGCGCCATCAACTCGTGGATCGTCGCCGATCCGCCGGCGATCAGCCCGGCCGTCAAGATGATGTCCGTGAACTGGAACACAGCTTGCTGGAACGGCGCCGCCGCGTCGCCGAACTCGAAGATCGGGCCAAGAAGCCGAACACCGGACAGAGATACCAGGATTCCCAGCGTCAAACCGACGAGAAGCGCCCGCTTCTGGGTGCCTGCCCTGTATTCCTGCAACTCGCTCTCGGCCGCCGCGCTGCCACTCTCTTCCGCCGCCCGCGCCTTCTCCTCGAGGCGAGTCTTCCCGCCCTGGCGCCACGCCTTGATGAGAACCTCGAGCGAGCGTTCGACGAACAGGGCGACGACGTAGAGGATGCCCAACTGGACGAGTGCGGTCAGAAACGGCCCTTCTCCTGTCCCTACGTCCACCGGCGTCAGGGAATCGCCCTGGACAATGACGACGACAGCCAGCGCCACGACCAGCAGGGCCACCCAGATCCGTCCGATGTTCCGTTCCACGCGCGTGCCTCCCGATGTCCCGGCGGTCCCTCCGACCGCCACGCCGGATCATAAGGTCCGCTCGGTGGCGCACCAACCATAGCGGCCCGGGTCACCAGTTCCTCGGGCCTTACGGGGAGGTCTCTTGGGGAATCCACGCACCGAGGCTTCCGCGTATTCGCCGAGACGAGCAGGCCGGACAGTCGCAGTTCCGTCCGCGACTCGGACCAACGTGGACCAAGCCGTGAATGACGCCGTCCTCCCAATCGAAGTGTCGCACAAGCCTTGGGTTGTTCTCGTTTCCCGACTCGTCGAGGTAAAGCAGGTACATGGTGAACGCTCCGTGGTTGCGTGACCCGGCGACAGGTATTACAAGTAAGTTATGCGACCGGCGTGGTTGCCTTTAGCGACCCGACTGAACGGTTGCCTTCTTGGGGCGGCGGCTCTCTCATCGATGAGGGGTCGCCGCCCTTCTTGCGTCCCTGCCATGGGCACGGGCACGGCGTCGTCCGTGCAAGGGCTCTCCCAAGAGGTTCGAAAGGTCACCGAGAGGTTCCGCTCAGGTCTGGAAGGATAACCATGTCCAACGCAACTCGGGAGGCCAACAGCCACGATCGCTGATCGATCCGTGTCCAGCGCCCTTCAGGACTGCTCGCCCGCCGGTCGGCTTCGCTCGGTATCACCGGACGACTTCCCCCGGAACCGGTGGACGGCTTCGGCAAGCTTCCAGTGAGACGTTGCCTGTGGCTGGCAGTGGTTCAAGATTGTTCATCCCCGTCACGCCCACCCGGACACCAGCCCGGCCTATGACCGCCGTCAGGCGAAGACCACTTGAAGTCGCATCGCGGCGCGTCGTACAGGACGCCAAGCTGGCCATACGGGACGTCTACGACGCGATTGTAGAACTGGTTACCAACTCCGACGACCGGTACCAGATTCTTGGCGCAAAGGGGCGCGTCGAAATCGAGCTCGGCCGACGCGGCAAGGGGCAGCCCTCGATTCTGCGGGTGCGCGACTTCGCCGACGGGATGACCACCGAACAGATGAACCGGAAGCTCGGGAGAATCGGTGGGCGGGTGAGTGGGATGGAGGTGGGCAAACCCGTCCGCGGGACGAATTCTCGGGGGGGCAAGGACATCGCGGCGCTCGGGACGGTGACCTTCGAGTCGATCGCGGGCGACGGCCGGATGCACACCTGCCGCATCTTTTCGAATCTGGAGTACGAGGCGGAAGACTCCCGCGAGGTCCAGCCCGAGGTGCGCAAGCGGTTGGGCATCGGCCAAGGCACCGGCACCGTGGTCACCATCGAGATCGAACGGAACCACCGGATTCCGAAGATCGACACGCTCGTACCGAACGTGGCGCGGCTGGTGCGTCTCCGTGACATCGTGTGGCAGAAACAAACGACGCTTGTGGCGCGGGGGCTCAAGGCGGAGGGGGACCGCGTGGTCGGCCTCCCCAGGCCCGCGGGCAGGAAGCGTGTCTCGAAGACGTTCGCCGTACCCGGATATCCCGGGGCAAGGGCGAAGCTTGTCGTCTTCAGAGCGCGCAAGCGGTTCCGTTCGGAGCGGAACCGGTTCCGGCTCGGCGGCATTCTGGTCAAGTCACGGCATGCGATCCACGAGGCGACGCTCTTCGACCGCGGGCTGGAATGGGACTCCCACGCGCAGTGGTTCTTCGGCCGATTGACCTGCGAAGCGATCGACGACCTCTGGAACGAATACGACGAGCGCCAGGCGCGCGGCGACCCGCATCCGCCGGAGAACCCGGTCCCGATTCTCGATCCGTCACGCAAGACCGGGCTTACCCCGGATCATCCGTTCGTGGAGGCGCTCTACGCCAGGGCGCTTGCCATGCTCAGGCCCCTGGTCGAGGAGGAACGGACACGGGAGGAGCGAGAGAGAGCACGCAGCGTCGAGAGCCAGAAGACGCGCAAGCGGCTCGACGCGCTCGAGAAAGCCGCGAACCAGTTCATGGAGGACTTCTCGGACGAAGAGATGTCCCGCGACCCGAAGAGTAGAGAGAGGGGTAGCCAGTTCCAGATTCGCGGCTATTCGCTGACTCCGCAGTACGCGCAGGTCGTGCGGGGGCATTCCTTCAAGTGCTGGCTGACGGTGAGGTCGGAGGCGTTCCCGGAGATCGGCGAAGGCCAGCCGGTGCGGGTGCGGTGCCTGACGGACGAGATCCGGGCGGACGCGACCGGAGTGCCCCTGGCGAGGCTCGAGGCGCAGGAGGGCGTGTTGCGGGCGACCTGGTCGGTCAAGGGGCTGGAGGAGACGGTCGCGACCGGGCTCGAGGCGAGCGTCGGCCCCATCAAGGCGGAGTCGACGGTTGCGGTGCTCGCTTCGGAGGCGGACAGGTACTCGCACGTCGCCGGACTACAGTTCGAACGGAAGAGCTATCGCATCCGCGACGGCTCGCGCAGGAGCATCCGGCTACTCGCCCCCGTCGGGCTCGCGCGGGCGGCGGGCCGTGCGTTCGATCTTGAGCTGTCATCGGACGACTTCCGCATCTCGGGGCCGAGAAAGCTAGTCCGGAGCGCCAGTCTCGGGATCGCCTTGTGCAAGCTCAAGGTGGCGTTACTGGACGACGAGGCCGCGCCGACCAAGGTGATGGCCCGCCTGGGAGAACACGAGGCCGAGACGGAACTCCGCGCCGCGCCCGCCGCGGGCTCGGGCATCGTGATCAAGCTGGAGGATGTGGATCATGGCGCGCTGCGCTACCGGTGGAACAGGAACGTGCTGGAGATCGGAGCACGCCACCCCTCGCTCAAGCGCTACCTCGGTCCGAAGTCGGAGCAGTATCCGGAGCAGGACGCCCTTCACTTCCGGGTGCTGCTGGCGGAGGTGGTGGCCGAGGCGCTGTGCGCGCGCCGGCTGCAGGGGAACATTGACGCGAACCCGAGGGATTTCGAAGGGATCTCGTGGGACGAGTACTATCGCCACTATGCGAGGATGATGTCGGAGTTCCTCCCCAGGGCGCACGGTTTGATGGCTCCCGGCGCCGGTGCCTGACGTGGGATGGGGACGGGTGTCCCTGATCGGGCCTCTTGGCGTGGGAGTCCTTCGTCGATCTTGGCCTCGATGAGGCTTGAGAGGTGACCGGGGCCTTCATCGAGCCCTACACCCTTGCTGCCGGGCCAACGCAGGGAGTGGTTGCATGACGGGGCGCGCTTTGGGGATCCCTGGATTCTTCGCGGAACTGGAGACGCGCATGGATGAGACAAGGCGCTCCGAGCGCCGCCGACATCAGCGGTTCTTCGTCGAGCTGAATCCCATATTGGACGCGGCCCGGAAGCTGGAGCGAGAACTCGACCGGCATCTCGCGCATCGCTTCAACGTCTTCCACTACATGGGCGAGGATCACCCGAGCGAGCTTCTGCTCTCCAGAATCATCGCCGACCTGCTCAACCCCGCAGAACGGCACGGCCAGGGCACGTCCCTGCTCGAGATCCTCGTTGACGCGTTGCCGGCAGAAAGCGGCACCCCCAAGCCGAGGCCGGACCTCTCGAATCCGGTTCGCGTGCAGTTGGAGCGAGTCATCCCCAAGAAGCGTCGCATCGACATCACGGTGGATATTACGACCGGCGCCGGGCCGTGGTGCCTGGCCATCGAGAACAAGCCGTTCGCGGGCGATCAGCGTCACCAGGTGTTGGACTACCTGGAGTACCTCAAGGGAGCGTACCAGGAGCGTTTTCTACTGATCTACCTGTCTCCACGCGGCGAGGGGCCTACCGGTTATGCCCTGCCGACGGAAGAACTCCCCCGTTGGCGGGGGCGGTTCGTCGTCATGCCCTATTGGGGAGACCCAGGGAGCGCGGCTCGGGAAGGGGAGTACGCCCAGGAGGACGACAGCGGCCTCGAAGACGAGGGAGGGACCGGCGCGAACGAAATAGCTGGCGACGCGGTGGACGACGCGCCCGAAGATGAACAAGCCATCCCGGACGATGTGTTCGCGGACTTCCGGACTTCGTTCTCTCTGGCCGAGTGGTTGGCCACCTGTCGCACGCAGTGCCACGCCGACCGGCTACGATGGTTTCTCAGGGATGCCGAAGCATTCTGCCGACAACAATTTGGAGGACGTTCGATGGCGACGGACAGCGACAGCCAGGCAATACGAGATTATCTCTTTTCCAACCCAAGTCAGCTGGAAACCGCGCAGACCGTCTGGGATGTCTGGCCGAAGCTCAAGGTGGAGTTGTGCGAAGGGTTTCTGGAGCACCTGCGCGCCGAGGTCCACCGAAGGGTACAAGAAGAACTGCCCGATATGGCTCCGGGTCTCCGGGTAGAATGCAGGTACCGTGGCGAAAAGACATGGTCCAATTTCCTTTGGCTGTATCGCGCCGGGTGGCCTCCGTGGGAGAAGGCAGTCAAGGGGCATCCTCCGCTTGACGGATGCACGGGGGTTGTCCTGCAATCTCGCGGGCCGGGACCGAACCGTTGAAAGTGGGGCGTGCTGCATCCGCTAGGAGCCTGCGCCGTAGAAGCCGATGGTGCGGCGCGTGCCGGATGGTTATGGTGATGCCGGGCTGTGACCGGTTCACGTTCGGCGCGGGGAGGTGGCGATGGGGACGAGGTCCCTACCGTACGATCCGGAGAGGATGAGGACGAGGTTCCGGCCGTACGATCCGGACCAGCAGCTGCTGCTGCCGCAGGATCTTCGGGAGTGGGTACCGGCGGGGCACTTGGCGCATCATGTGAGCGATCTGGTGGACGCGGCGGACCTGTCGCCGTTCTACGCGCGGTACGAAGGGGATGGGCGGCGGCGGAGCCCGTACGATCCTCGGATGATGGTGAAGGTGCTGGTGTACGGGTACGCGACGGGGGTGTTCTCGTCCCGGAAGCTGGCGCGGCGTCTGGAGGAGGACGTGGCGCTCAGGATGCTGGCGGCGGGGAACTTTCCGGCGCACCGGACGTTGTGCGAGTTCCGGAAGAAGAACCTGAAGGCGTTCGGGGCGTTGTTCGCGGAGGTGGTGCGCCTGGCACGGGAACTGGGGCTGGCGGGGCTGGGCCGGGTGACGGTGGACGGGACGAAGGTTCGCGCGAACGCGAGCAAGCGGAAGGCGATGAGCTATGGGCGGATGGGGCCGGAAGAGGCCCGCCTGGAGGCGGAGATCGCGGAGCTTCTGGCGGCGGCCGAGGCGATCGACGCGGAGGAGGACGAGCGCCACGGGGAGGACGTTCGGGGCGACGAGTTGCCCGAGGAGTTGAAGCGCCGGGAGGACCGTCTGGCGGCGATCCGGGCGGCGAAGGCTCGCCTGGAGGCGGAGGCCCGGGAGCGGGACGACGCGCGGGGCCGGAAGCCGGAGTGGGACCGCAACCCGAAGGGGGGGCCGCCGTACAAGCATGCGTACGGGGAGCCGGAGGCGAAGGATCAGACGAACTTCACGGATCCGGAGAGCCGGATCATGCGGACGAGCACGGAAGGCTACCAGCAGTGCTACAACGCGCAGGCGGTGGTGGACGGGGAGAGCCAACTGGTGGTGGGGACGGCGGTGACGGACAACGCGAGCGACCAGGGGCAGTTGGTGGAACGGGTGGACGAGGTGTCCGGGCGGTGCGGGGAGACGCCCGGCCAGGTGCTGGCCGACGCGGGCTACTGTAACGAGGAGGATCTGGCGGCTCTGGAGGCGCGGGGGATCGACGGCTACGTAGCGCTGGGCCGGGAGGGCAAGGGGGCCGGCAAGCCCGACCCGGAGAAGCAGCCGGCGAGGGCGCGCATGGCGAAGAAGCTGGCGGCTCCGGAGGGCCGGGCGGTGTACGCCAAGCGCAAGTGGATCGCGGAGGCGCCCATGGGCTGGGTCAAGGAGGCGATGGGGTTCCGGAGGTTCAGCCTCCGGGGTTTGGAGAAGGTGCGCGGCGAGTGGGACCTCGTGTGCCTGGCGCTCAACATGAGGCGCCTCCACGTCCTTCAGGCAGCGTGAGGGGCCGAAAATCCGTGTCAAGCGTCCCCCGGGGCACAAAAAGAGGTCCGCGGCCCCGCCCGAACGCCGCCCGCCGGGCCGTCTCCCCGCCTACAACGTGTTCCCGTCCGGAAAACGACCGACACTTCGGCTCGCGAGACCCCGCGGGCGGCATCCGATGGCTTCCGCCGCGCTCCTGCGGCGCAGGCTCCTAGGCAAGAACAAGATGACCGCCGCGGAGAAAGAGCGGCGTAACGAGCTAGAGGAAAGACTTGAAAGTCACCCGACGCTGGAGCCTGGCCAAAGCGAAGGCTGGTGGCCGTATGTCCGGTGGGTCAGCGACGAAGTGGCGAACTGGGATTCCCTTCTGCCGGACTTGTACCGGGAACGGAGGGATGGCCATGGACCTATCACCGATTACTATGTCAATGGAATGATGGATCTCGCCACCAATGCGATTCCCGCCATTGACGAAGTCGAACGAAAATGGCAACAGGCGAAGGCCGAGGCACAAAGCCCGTAGGGACCGCTGCTGAGCCGGTTGGAGACGCGGCGAACCTCGTTGATCCTCGAGACCGCACCTGATTCACGCGAGTTGATCGAGGCTTCCTGTCTGCGGTAGGGCGATCCATCCTTCTTCGTTGGCGATCTCTTGATCGTCAGGAGGGATCGGTTCGCAGTGGCCGGTGGCGGCGGCGCGGGCGACGAGAGCCGCCACGAGCGCATCGAGCATGTCGTCCGAGGCCCTGCACTGAGCCCAATCCTCCTCGGAGAGGGTAAGCCAATCCGTGGTCTGCTCGGCAAAATCACGCACGAGCTCGGCCCGAACTGTGGCTCCCCTGGCGCGCTTGTAGCCACGCGAGGGAAACCCCCATATCGAGAGGGCTGCCGCAGGGTAGACTTCGACGAAGCGGCGGCGGCCGCTCCGATCAATGGCTTCACCGGTTGCAGCGGTCTCTGCGAGCAAGCGGACAGCTCGCATGGCGGGCACCGCGATCAGATCCGACGAGACGCTGAGCGGCCATCGACCCATTGTTTGCTTCGCGACCTCATCCGTCCTTCGAAACCGAAGCCGAGGAACGTCAACAGAAGGCCAGACCGTCGATGCCGAGTAGTCGGCGATGGCTCGGGTGAAGCGCACGGGCCAGTCGAAGGGGGCATCGATTCCGATCTTGTCTGCGCGCCTGAACAGCTCATGCAGGTCGGAGTCTGTCGCTCCCATCGAGAGTGTCTCGACATGTGCCGACCCGCCATCCCAACGAATCAGGCAGGTGGCCGTACGCTTCGGCTGCGACGCAAGATCGACCCCGAGGGTGACCATCAGCCGAGGCTCCGATAGCGATCCAATGCGCTCCCCCTCATGCCCGCGGGGAGATGTTTGGACACCATCTTGAACGCGTTGTCCAGGCCCCACGCGTATCCAAGATCGACGATCGCCTCTCCGGACGATTCAATGACCCTCCGAGTGGGAATCTTGACTCTGTTCGCCAGCTCCACGAGTTCATGGATCCGGTCTCCATCCGAAATCACAACAGGTGCGCAGCACTCGATCGCCCTCCCCATCATGAGGGTCGCGAGGCGCGCCGAATCGGCTGGAAGCCGCCCCCAGTGATTCCAGATGATGGGGGAACACTTCATCTGCTTGGCGTGATCGAGCACCCGAAAGCACGCGGCCGCATCCAGAATCCGCTCGCTCGGCACCACTCCCACGTAGACCGGACCGTGGACGGTCTCAACCCGGAAGCCGGAATCGGTGGTGTCCCGGGCCCGAACATCCGAGGACGGCCGGCTGTCCGTCTCTCAAGGCAACAGGAATGGGCTTTAGGAGCCTCCCCTTCCGCGGGCGCTTGGGCTTGTTGGCGGACGGGACCTTCGACCAGTCGAGCGGCTCGCCGACCTTGGCCATGTCGAGGTCAATCATGTAGATGCCTCCGGCCTCGCAACATTCGGACAAAGGCCGTGCGGTTTCGGAACCCGCCTGACGAGGTCCGCGGCCTAGCGCCACTTCTGTCCTGGGCCCATCATTCGCTGTCTTACCTCGGCCACGATCCGCGTTGCTTCTTGCCTCACTTCACATTCCCAGTAGCGGAGCACCTGCCACCCCTCCATCTCCAGCCTTCGGTCGTCTCTACGGTCGCGAGTCTGGTTCTTCCGGAGCTTCTCGTTCCAGAAGGAGGAGTTGTGCGCTGGTGCGGAGTAGTGATCGGGACAGCCGTGCCAGAAACAGCCGTCGACGAAGACAGCGACTTTCGCGCCAACGAAGCAGAGATCGGGCCGGGTTCCGGCGATCCTGCGGCGGAGCCGGTATCGGAGACCTGCACTCCAAAGAGCCCGCCGAAGCCTCATTTCCGGTTCGGTGTCGTATCTCCCGACGGCCTGCATGACCCGTCGGCGTTCTTCGGGAGGGAACGGGTCCAGCTCACCGCCGGGGTCACACGACGGCACTGAGAGCTTCCAGCTTCTGAGCTGCGTTCGATACGCGTCGGTCTGCGGCAGGGAGGAGCCCCCGCGGTCGCGCGTCGTCCAACAGGTCGGCGAGAACCTTCCCGTGAGCTTCCGTGAAGCGGGGCGGCACGGCCTCTCCGATCATCTCCCTCAGGAGACCCGATTTAGACTGCTTGGGGACCTCTCCCCAATCGAAGTCGTCCGGTAGTGTCTGCAGTTTCTGACATTCGAGAGGGCTCAGAACGCGGTTCTCGAAGGGATGGATCTTCCGATCGCTCCCAATCCGATTGCTGCTGGTGGTGATCGTGGCTGTGGGACGGTCAGGTGAGAGTCTCCGATAGCTGGAACGGTGGAACCCCTTGACCAGCCGAGCCCGTCCGTTCTCGACGACGTGCGGGCGTAGCAAGCGGGCATTGCAGGTCGGGCAGCATGCAAGATCACGCGGGACTCCCGAATCGCCGCACCCGGGGCAATCATCGTTTTCCCAGGCGCTTGCTCCGCTGCCCGCCGGGATCGCAGCGACCATCCTGTATTGCTCCGAACTCCATACCGGGACGAAGTGAAGGGATCGGTCGGAGCGCGCAGCCGAGGCCGAGCCAGCGTCAAGTGCGGGGAGGTCGAACGAGTCGAGCGCGTCACCCAGCGAGACCGGCTCCCCACCGTGGTCCGGCGCAGTCGTCGGTGTCGGATAAGGAACTGCGCCACATTCTTCGAGGAATTGAAGGCACGCCTCCCCCCGCCGCACGAATGTGATGAACGACCGGACCCGCGTTTGCGGTACGCCGTAGTCCGCCAGATCCGACAGAAGGGGGAAGGCGACATACTCCTCATCCAGCAGTGAGATCAAGAGTACCGCCGCAGACACTGCTTCCCGTGTGTCAGGGTGCCGGACCTTCCGGGTCAGGAACGCTCGCACGTTCTCCACCACGATGACCCGCGGCGCGAGGGCCGTCGCGACCTCGGCGATCGGGACGACGAGCAGGTTTCTCGCATCCTTCGAACCGCTGTCCGCGTCCTCCTCCATCCCTCTTCTCGCGTTGGCGGTCGAGAGACCCTGACAGGGAGGGCACGCCGCCAAGAGGGCGGGGGCCTGCCGATCGCGTCGATCGCGGTAAGCCGAGACCACGTCGGGCCAAGTACGTCGGAGGTCGCCCGGAATGACGGAAGAACCCGGCAGATTCAGCGCGGCAACCGCAAGTCGACGTCGGTCGATCTCGGCCAAGACATCGAACCGGAAGCCAGCCTTGGCGAACCCGACATCGCCCGCACCACAGTTCGTGAACAGACTAACGGCGCTCAACGACATCAGGACGATTCTCGTGCTTCGGATGCACCGGCGGACTCGCGCGAGTTGTGGCTCTCCGTCTTGCCGCGGACAGCGTCGAAGTGTCTTTCCATTCGGAAGTCACCTTCTCCCCGTTCTTCGAGAATGTTGAGAAAGTCGCGCCAACCCGCCTCTGCTTTGTCCAGCAGGGCATGCCAATCGAGCGCGTACATGTCCTCCCGCTCCAGCGCGTCGATCTTTTTGGTGAACTCAGGCTCCTTGTCCAGACGGTCGGCGACGATGTACCCCGTGACCTGCCGAAAGCGGGCCCCCGTGGCCACACTTACGCTTGACCTGATCGACAGCACGTACCTCTCAAAGCGGGAGAGGTGGTCCCAGTCGACCGCGCGTCCCGGTCGTACGAACTCAAGGACAAGGAGATGGCGACCGCTGGCCATGGTCAGATCTACTCTCCCCCTGTAGATGTCAGCGGACAACTTGGCCACGTCGGCCGCCTTCTCAATGACCTGACGCAAGCCGGACTCTTTCTTGAATGTCTCCCACTCCGGTGAGACAAGCCATGGGTTCTCCGCGATGAAGTCCCGAACGGCGTTCTCCAGTTCCTGCTTCTCGATCCTCTTCCGCAGACCTTGAATCGCCTCGAGCTTGGTGCGGACCACCTCTACCGTCTGCAGAGCCGTCCGGACGCGCGCTTCCACGAGCACGTCGAGGAGTGCCGACTCGTCCAGGTCGTCGAATTCGGCGATCTCGGCGATCAGCTCGGTGAGGCGCCCCTGCTCCCAGGCGCCCAACACGGCCCGCCCCAAGTGGTCGAACTGCTCTTCCGAGAGGGTTGGGATCGCGCCGAGCGAGGTCAAAGCTCGCTTTACGGTCTTCCGCTCGTGCGTCGGTAAGCGTCCGAGACGGTCGGCGAAGTCTACGAGCCGTTTCTCAAGACGTCTCGCCTTCTCCTCGCCCCTCAGTTTCGCCCACACCCTGAACGCAAGGCGAAGTCGCGACTGGCCCCAGTCGAGAAGGGGCGTTGTCTCGACATTGTCCCAGTTGACGCGCTGTCGCTCGGTTGCGATCAGGTCGGCCGGAAGCCAGTCAATGAAGTCGGCCACGACCTGACCGGCGAGGTACTCAGCCCCATGTTGTCCAGTCAGCCCACGCGTCAGATTGAACAAGAAGGGCCTTTGCGCGAGCTTTCCGCCCGCGAAGACCGCGACTCCCTTCAACTCCTCTTCGTCGATGGTGTCCTTGCGGAAGAGGAACCGCCATCGGATGTCGTTGCCCCCGACGGCCTCGAGACCCCACCCATCCTCATCGATCTCCACACCCTCGATGGGCTCGGGGAGATCCTTCGGGAACTGATACTCGAAGCCAGCGACATCGTACGACTGTGGGAGAGGCTCCCCCTGAACCGACACGGTGAAGTCCGCTTGCCCCTGATGGAGCAGGAACCTCCTTGCCATGCTGATCCGAAACCGGCTCTCGGAGGGCGCCCGGTGGATCGTGAGCTTCGAGAGCGTGATCGAAGTCCCATGCCGATCCCTTCTGCTCTCGTCGGGAGGAGCGTACCCGACGACATCGATCTCCTTTCGACCCGTGCTCGGTTCGTCGTCCGCCGTCAGGACATCGAGGTCGAGGCGGAACACGGTTCGCTCTCCGGTGGCTCGGCTGACGGTCGTCACCGTCACGAGGCTTGCGATCCCGAACCCTGCGAACTTCCCGATGCCCTTTCGCCCAAGTACGGGTCTGCCCCGAGCCGTCTGCTCCTCCGTCTCTTCTCCCCTACGGTTACGTCCCACCGCCAAGTAGAGATCCTGGCACTCGTCGAACTCCATGCCGGTCCCGTTGTCGCGGATCACGAAAGTGGCGTCAGGATCGGTGACGGTGTCCGGCAACTCGATCTCCACGGAGGTCGCGTCTCCATCCCACGCGTTCGCCACCATCTCGGCGATCGCGTTGACGGGGCTCTGGTACATTTGAATCCCCAGGTGCTCGATCACGCGGCCGTGAAACTCCAGGTAGAGTTTCTTCTTGGAGGTGGTCACGTCACAGCTTCCTCGGCTCCCTCGCTCTCGGTCATGTCGTCCTCGTCCTGGGGTTCGCTCTTCCTCGAATCCCGCCTGTCTGAACGTAAGCTGCTCGGCCGTTCTCGCTGACGGCCCGCACAATGTGGTCCGGAGTTATCCTCCGGCAGCGTGGTCCGAATGGCCGCTCCCGGTACTCCGGATCGAAGTGCTCCAGCGCCCTGGATCTGCTCGACGGTGAGTTCGAAGCGAGTCCCCGGCAATCGGCTCGCGATGTCCCACCACGCACATCTTCCCGCGCACCGTCATCCGCGCGACAAGCCCCGCGAACGACACGATTGCACCGAACTTGAGATCGCGGAAGGATGGCCGCTGGAGCCGGGAGAAGTCGCGCCCCCAGCGGGGTCGGGGTACTCGGCGGGCGGTGAGGATGAGCAGGGGCTGGTGAAGCCGGAGGCGCTCGTCGTACTCTCGCAGCCGCCGATAGAGACGGTATGTAAGGACTTGCGAGGTACGCATGGATGACTCCGAGATTTCGAGATCGCTGCTGGCGCATCTGAGTTGGCGGTTCCATCCGCGCATGGAAGAGGTCGCCGTGGCGGCGCTGGCGCACATCCTCAACCGCTATCCCGCCTCAAGAGGGGGGCTGAAGGAGGTGCTGGAACGGGCCGTGCCCGGAATGCGGTTGTCCGACGAACCGTTCCAGACCGAGGTCGCCTTTCCCGATGGTGCCCGCCCTGACGTGCTGCAGAAGGGAGCGGACAAACAGAAACGGCTCTTGATCGAAGCCAAGTTTCATGCGTCGCTCACCCCGAATCAGCCGGTTCCGTACCTGGAGCGGCTGCCGGCCGATGGAGTCTCGGTGCTCATGTTCCTCGCCCCGTCCGGGCGGGTGAAGGAGCTTTGGCCCCAGCTGCTCCGCAGGCTCGACAAGAAGGGCATGCCGCATTCTGATGTGGGTCCCCGATGCGCCGCGATCGACGGGCCGGGCAAGCATCTTCTCGTCACGGACTGGACGACGTTGCTGAGCAGGATGGAGGCGCGCCTGGAAGACTCCGAGTCCGGTCTAGCGGAGATCCGACAACTCATCGGGTTGGCGCGGTTCGCCGAGGCCAATGAACCGAAGTCAGCGCACGCCGGCGAAGAGCTTGTCAAGCAGGTTGCCGCCAGCGGCAGAAGCTCGGGCTGGATCAACGAGGAACGTCTACAGGCAACACCGAAGTCCTACGGCTACGGGCGGTACGTGTGGCTGGGCCGCCGCGCCAGGCTCGGCGTATGGGTGGGCTTCAATACCGACTTGCATGACGAGTTCAAAGCGACGCCGCTATGGATCCGCGTCACGAGATGGAAGGCTCCGAACGACTCGGGTTGGACGAGGCGCACCATACCGACGCTGAAGGATCGCATGTCCCCGTGCGTCAAGCATGTGGGCTCGGCGCTGTGGGTGGGGGTCGTCCCGGAGGACGCCTCGGATCTCGACAGTTACGTGGCCGAGTTGGAACGGATCGCCGAGATCGTGGACGAGGCCGCGGAGCCGGCGCTCTCGCGCGCCAGCGTGCTCGCGGAGGTCAGCCGACGGTACGAGCAGCCCGTGATGAGCAACGCCCACCGTTCCGAGTACGTCGAGGCGCTCGTGGCCCTCGCGCTCAGAGACAGCGGCTGGACGCGCAAGGCGCCGTCGGAGGCCTGGCACTTCGAGAACGAAACGGGCGTGCGGCTGAAGCTCAAGCACTCCGCTGCGGTGCAGTCGTGGGGAAACAGTGAGACGCAAAGCTCTCCGCGTTTCGGCATCGCCCCGGTGAAACAGTATTGGGACGAAGAGGAGGGACGCTTTGTCGAGTACGAGGGGTCGCCCGGCCGAGATCTACGTGTTCGCCTGGCACGGAGCGCCGCGGGAGGCGGCGGACCAGGGGGACCCCACAAGCTGGGAGTTCTACGTGGTCCCGAAGCGCGACCTGCCCGAGCAGAAGTCGATCGCCTTGAAGGCGCTTCAGAGTCTGACGTCACCGTGCGGTATCGAGGATCTCGCGGCCGCGGTTGACGCGACTTCCCGGCGCGGCCGTTGAACGCTGGGCGAGGCGCTGACGCCGCCAAGGTGCTCGAGGAGGTCAGCCGACCGTACAAGCAGCGCGTGATGAACAACATGCGCCGCTCGAAGGGCAACCGTTTGGCCGGTTGGAATGGTCCACCAGGGGCAGTCTCCTGTCGGGCCGATTCCGGTTCCGGATCCGGTTCCTCTTGCCTTCGATCGGAGTTGCGATCAATGAGACGAGGTCTGCTCTTCTCCTCGGCCGTGCTCGCCCTCGTATCGGCCTGCTCGAACGACCGCTCCGCCGCCGAGTTGATGGCGGATGCCGCGACCGCCACCGTCTTCGACAGCGCCGGCGTGCGGGTCATCGAGCTCGGCCCGTTGCCCCACGTCCTCGCGGAACGACACAGACTGGCTTGCGAGCGCGACCTCGTCATTCGGAGTCGCGAAGACGACGATGCGTACGTCCTTTCCGACCTCAGGGATGTGGAGGTGTTGTCGCGGGGTCGTGTCGCCGTCGTGAACGGAAGCGGGAATGAGATCGTCGTATTCGACTCCGCTGGGCGACACGTCTCCACGTGGGGCGGGGCAGGTAACGGCCCGGGGGAATTCGGGCGTCTCGAGTGGCTGGCCTCCAGACCACCGGATTCCCTTGCGGCGGCGGACATCGGCCTGCGGCGCGTCACCATTCTCGATGCGGACGGCCAGTTCGTCCGGGGCTTCGCGACCGCGAGCGCCGTTGACCCGGCGTCGAGTCCCGTTCCGCCGAGACCCATGGGCATGCTCGAGGACGGCTCGGTGATCGCGGCGTTCTTCGAACCGCCCGCCCCGGTGGAGGGTACGGCGCGCCCGGCGGTCGAGATCGTGGCGATTCCTCCGGTCGGAGACACCGTACACCCCATAGGAACGTGGCCCGGGGAGGAGCTTGCCCTGTTCGAGCAGGACGGACGCCTGCAGGTGACCCAGCCTCCATTCGGGAGACGCCTCCACATCGCTTCCGCATACGATGGGGTCTGGATCGCGGATGACGCGCAGTGGGAGATGCGCAAGTACTCGGCTCGAGGCGATCTGCACGCGATCGTCAGATCCTCCGCCACTCCCTCACCGGTCTCCGACCAGCTTCTCGAGGAATTGCTCAGCGAGAGGTACCGGCATGCAAGTCAGGTTCCCGCCCTGGAAGACCTGAAGCGAGATCAACGACGGATCGCTCGCCACACGACCACGCCGAGCTTCGGTGTGGTCGTCGCCGCGTCGGATGGCGGCGTGGCCATCGGCGAGTTCCGGGTGAACACGGAGTCCTCGCGAGCGTGGATCAAGGTGGACCCGAGCGGAACCGTCACCGCGGCCGATCTCCCGGCCGGCCTCGACGTCAAGCGATGGGGACCGGACTGGGTCATCGGCGTTCAGCGTGACGCACTGGATCGTGAGGAGATCCATCGCTACACGTGTAGGTGAACGCCGTATCCGAGGAGGCGCGAGGGGCGGGTGGCTTGCCAGCCAGCCTCTCCCCCAATCCCTCGAGATTGATCGCGATACGCTCCGCCTGCTCCTCGGTTGCGATGGTAGCCGCCCTGACAGCGTGTTGATGGTAAAGCTCCCTTACCTTCTGACGGCGTTCTTCTACTGGCTTGTACGCCCACTCGGCAGTCATCGATCTCATCTCTTCATGGAGCGCCGTCGTCATGTTTTCAAGCAAGCGGCACTGCTCCCCACTGAGATCGATGTCAACAAACAGGGCTTCGCGAACTTTCATCGTTAGGATGCCCTCGCCCCGTCAATGGTTCGCTTGGCACGGAGAGACCGGAGAGACGGCAGAGCAACGGGACCCGAGGAGCTGGGAGTTGCGGCTGTGAGTCGGCGGCGGAATGAAGTCGGAGGAACAGCGTGGACTACCGTGAGTACAAGCGGCGGTAGCGCGGAAGGGTCCGACGATTTCCAGAGCCGTTCGCCGGACTACAGGGCGGAGAATCAGGAGCACGGATGTGGCCAGGCCAGACACAGACACGTTCGGAGGCTGCGTCGTGACATCTACGGGCTCCAGGCTCCTCGCAGCTCTGCTCGTCTTTCCCCTGGTTTCGTGCGGATCGAGTGACGCCCCTGGGATTCGCCAGCCCAAAGGTGGGGCTTTGGCGCATCGTGAAGGAGGACGGCGGCTCCTGTTCCCCGACTCAGAGGAAGTGCGCGGCCCAACTCCGGGACCGGACGATCACCTCTACGTCCAGACGACGGTGCCATTCCCACGAGTGATCAAATACGAAATGAAGCTCCTGCCGTGAAGAGCACTCGGCTGAAGGCCTTTCGGGGGCGCATGCTGGCGATCTGTCTGATGCTGAGCATCCCGGCGATCGAGGCTTGCGGAGTTCTCTTCGATCCTTCCCATGGGTCGATCACGGGCACATGGGTGCGTCGTTTTCCGAATGAGGAGCCCGTCACGTGGTGGCCGTTTCCGCCGAGGTGGACGCTGCGAGTCACGGAGACTTCGGACGGGGCGGTGACCGGAACGATCATGAAGGAGACGTTCAGCGACCCCACTCCGCCGCCGGAGCTTCGCCGGCCCCCACAGGTGTGGACCGTGGAGGGATCCCGCCGCGGAGCGAAGGTAAGACTGGATTTCAAGGACAACGGCGCGGTGCGGCAGTACTTCGAGGGGAAACAGGTGGACCAGAACGTCATCGAGGGCTCCGTCTCCCCTCGGGAGGGCTCCGAACATCGGGTCATGGTGGAGTTTGAGCGTCGCCACTGACAGCCTCCGGGGGGGGATCATGACAACCGGCCGTGACAGATGAACGTCGGATGACCACGGTGCGCTGGGCAGCGCTGACGATCGCACTCACCACGGTGGCGTGCAGCACCATCCTGGGCGTCTTCCGAGGGGCATCCTTGATGGTCCGAGGCGGATGTCGAGTGGTGGGCCGAGGTCAGGCGCGCCCCGTATCCGCTCGGCGCGGTCGCCGATAACATCACGGGCCCCAACCCCATCTCGTGCAATTGGTTCTGGTGCCACTCCGTCTGGCGGTTCGAGATCGGCGTCGATGCCCGCAACTACGAGGACGAGGCCCTATGGCTCCGGATCTCGCGAGTCCACCCCGACGAGTGCGTGGATCTCTGTTAGGAGTGATCCGGGCACATGTCGGTGCCCGCACGTCGGTTGAGCCGAGGGCCGTCTACAAGGCTCCGTGGGACGCATGGGAAGGTCAAGTGTTCCGTTCCTATGGTCCCTTGTTGAACCGGAGGAGGGTGATCCGGGGTTCGATCGCCGCCGAGTTGAGCACCTTCTTAGAGAATCCGGGTGCGACTAGGACTCCTCGTACCTTGTCCGCGGGTACGCCGCTCGACTGCATGTTCCCCATGTAGGATGTGAGCTGCGTGTAATCCCCGCGTCGTGCCTCGACGATCTTGAGTTCGATCGCGATGTGCTCGCCCGACCTGCCCTTCGCGAGCAGGTCGACCCGGTCGCTGGTGCCTTCACTCAGGCTCTTCTGCCTCCCGACGAGGTAGATGGGACGGTCGAAGCCGAAGTCGATGGTCTCCCATTCGGACCACAGGAAGTCCTCCAGGTCCTTCTCCTTCCAGCGATCGGGAACGGTGAGAAACCCCTTGGCCGGGTGCTGGACGCGCTCCAACGTCCACTGGGCTCCCCCCTGTGCGCTCGCCCGCGGCTTGCCTGAGAACAGATCGAAGATGCTGGGCCCATCCTCCCCGGCGTCTTCGTCTTCTTCGGCATCTTCCGGCTCGAACTCGTCGTCCGGCTCCGGCAGTTCGTCATCCTCGTTGTCGCGCGGTACATGCGTCTCCGCATAATATTCGCAGACGATCAACTTCAACGTCTCCTGATCGACAAGGGATTCTTCTTGGGACTCGTCGAAGAGCAGCCTCGCGAGCTTCGAGTCGTCCGCTCTGGGCACGACGCGTCGACCGGCGGCCTCGGCCTTGATCAGACTCAACACGCGTGCTCCGCCGCTATTGATGATCAGCTGCGCAACGGCTTTGGCGGCCCCCTCCTCGCCGCGATCCCGTGTCAGCGCCTGCCACCACGCCGTCGCATCGTCGCTGTCGACGATCACACCGAATCCGCCAAGGAGGTGGGCGCGAGTTATGGCGGGTGCGCTCGGTAGTGCTCCAAGAACCTGAATGAAATCCCAGTCGTTGACGTCGTAGAAGAACATGGCGGGTGACTCCGATTCGTTGATGTGAAGGGACGTGTCGGCCTCGGGGGTCCGCGGCCATTCCGCGTTCGCAGGCGCCTCCAGCCGGGGAGAAGGGCGGGTCTATATGGAGGTGTCCGCGGCGTCGACTCCCGCTCCCGCCCTTGAACCGCGAAGATCGGATCGCCGGGCGCGCAGGGTATGGTGATGGACCTCTCGGATCAATCGAAATCCGGCGGCCGTTACGCTTGTCAGGCCCTACCGGTCAGCCGGGGGAAAGAGGCAGTGGATAGGGGCCGTGGTGCCCACGCACCCTCCCCCGCGTGCGACGCGTGTCCGATGTCATCAGTATGCCCGTCGGCGGGAACGCTGTCGTGAGAACTTCGAGGAGCCGGGGAAGGAACTGATTCATGAGCGACGCCGAGACGTCAAGGCTGCTGCTGGCTCACCTCAGCTGGCGGTTTCATCCACCCATGGAAGTGCTCGCCGTTGCAGTGCTGGAGTACATCCTCAACCGCTATCCCGACTCGAGAGGAGGACTGGACGAGTGGCTGAGGGACGCCGTTCCGGGAATGGGGCTGTCAGGTGAACGATTCGAGACCGAGGTCGCCGATCCGAAACTGGGCCGCCCCGACGTGCTGCAGAAGGGTCGCGACGGCGAGGAGCGGTTCTTCATCGAGGCTAAGTTCTATGCCCCGCTCATGCCAACCCAGCCCGTTGCCTACCTGAAACAGCTGCCGTCGGTTGGTCTCTCAGTACTCATGTTCTTGGCTCCGTCCAGGCGCGTGGAGGAGCTTTGGCCGCAGTTACTGGCCCGGCTCGACGAGGAGGGGATTCCGTATTCCGATCTAAAGCATCTCCGCTGCGTCCAGCTCGATGGGACGGATCAGCATCTCTGCATCACGGATTGGACGAACTTGCTGGACAGCATGAAGGAGCCGCTGGAGGGTGACGAGCTCGGTCTGGCGGATCTCCGACAACTCCGAGGACTCGTGCGGTTCGCCGAGGCAAGGGAGAGCAAGGCTACGCTTCCGGGGAAGGAAATGGTGGATGCGGTTACCAAGATTGGGAAGGAATCAGGCTGGCTTGAGACCAGGACCATCAAGGGTGGCCAGTACCAGATAGCGCCGCGTGGCGACGACTACGGCCGATACGTGCGCCTCGATCGCCTCTACAAGCTCGGTGCTTGGTTGGGCATCAACTCCATTCTGCATAAGAAGTTCGCCTCGACCCCGCTCTGGTTGGAGTGCCTGGAGTGGACCTACGCCGGCGGTCAGGGCTGGAACGAACGCGTTCCCTCGCTGCTGAAGGCTCGCTTGGGCTCGGACGTCCATGAGGTCGGCAAGAAGCTGTGGGTTCCGGTCGACCCGGAGGGAGGCAAGGGGCCCGACCGGTACGCGGCGGCGCTCGAACGCATCGTCGGGATCCTGGACGAGCTGGCCAAGCCTTGGCAGTCGGACGCCATCGTGCTCGCGGAGGTCAGCCGACCGTACAAGCAGCGAGTGATGAACAATGTCCACCGTTCCGAGTACGTCGAGGCGATCGTGGCGCTCGCGCTTGAAGACAGCGGTTGGACGCGCAAGGCGCCGTGGGACGCGTGGGATTTCGAGCATGAGTCGGGAGTCAGGCTCGAGGTCAAGCAGTCTGCGGCAGCCCCAGGCCTGGGAGAGCGGTGGGAGACAGAGCCCCGCTCGATTCGATATTCGTCCCCGGACGGGGTACTGGGACGAGGATGGAGACTGGGTCTCGAAGGCCGGGCGCCACGCGGACCTCTACGTGTTCGCCTGGCACGGAGACGACCAGTCCACGGCCAACCAACGGGACTCGGGAAGTTGGGAGTTCTACATCGTCGCCGAGCGCGAGCTCCCCGAGCAGAAGTCGATCGCCCTGAGAGCCCTTCAGGATCTGGCGTCACCGTGCGGCATCGACGCTCTCGCGGCCGCGGTTCGCGAGGTGTCCAAGCGGCGGGTGTAAACATCAGCGGGCACTGACCTGGAGTGCCAGGCAAGCGGAGAGAGAGCGGGTGTATAGGACCTGCATATTCTGCAAGAAATCCCTCGGCTCCAACGAGGTGGTGGAGGCATTTCCGGTCGGACGCAGGCTTGCATTCGACCCGGAGAAAGGGCGGCTGTGGGTGGTGTGCAGGAAGTGCCACCGGTGGAACCTGACTCCGCTCGAGGAGCGCTGGGAGGCGGTCGAGACCTGCGAGCGAATCTTCCGCGACACGCGCTTGCGCGCCTCCACCGAGAACATCGGCATTGCGCGCCACCGGGAGGGCCTCGATCTGGTGCGGATCGGGAAGCCGCCGCGGGGCGAGTTCGCAGCCTGGCGGTACGGCGACCAGTTCAGAACGCGGATGCGCCGTGCGGGCCTCAGCGTCGCCGCCGCATTGGCGGTGGGTACGGGCCTGCAGCTCTCCCTGCCGGTCTTGGCCATCCTGGGAGGCGCCGTCTCGTACCCGGTGGTGGCGTGGGCCTACCTCCGCCCGATGGCCAAGGCTCGGGTCGGCCGCGAGACCAGCAAAGAGGGCGCCGTCACCCCGGACAGCGTCGTGAAGTTCCGACTCCTCGATCTGCGGTCCATCCGCATATTGCCCGACGACGGCGCCTTGGGGTTCGGCGTCGAGATCAAACGGACGATGCAGAAGGCCTGGTTCGAAGGTGAAGACGCCCACCGCGTGGCGGCCGCCATCGTCCCCCTCCTGAACGGATGGGGTGGTTCCCGCCGCTCCGTACAGGGCGCTGTAGATGAAATCGAATCGAGCGGCCACCCCAGCCGTTTCCTCGCCGATGTGGCCAAGAGGGAACAATGGGGCTGGATGGGCAGGCGGGGGTACATCCGCGACATTCCCAAGCCCACCCGCCTCGCTCTGGAAATGTCCCTTCACGAAGAGCAGGAACGCCGGGCGCTGGAAGGCGAACTGTGGAGACTGGAACAGGCGTGGAGGGAGGCCGAGGAGATTGCGGCCATCGCCGACAAGCTCCTCCTCCCCGCCCGCACCGACGAGTTCTTCGACCGACACGGAAGACGCGACTGACGCAGCCCTCGCCGCCGGTTCGCCTTGGCGGCGCGACGGGACTTCACGTCACCAATGCGGCCGGAAGGCGCCTCGTTTGGAGGCCGGTCTCAGCGCCGTAGACTGCATGCGTGGTCGGCTCGGGGAATCGCCGTTTCGTGAGGCGATAGCAGCCGCCACATGTGGCTGGGGTCGCCAGAAGGTCTGAGCCATGAAGCATGCGCCCTTGGAGGGCAGGGAGGGGAGGCGGGCCGCCCATCCTAGAGCGTCGCCTGTCAGGTGACAAGTTGCGACCTCGACACTGGCCTTAGCCTCGACGACGGCGGCGTTGCGGAACCTGCCAACGACTTTGAGACACTTTACGGTTCAGTTTAGTGACCCCTCCTTTCCCCCGTTGGCCGGCTCCGCTCCATCAACCGCCGTGACGGGGAGTGCGCGGTTGATCCAGACCTCCACCGGGAGTTCCGGGGCCCTCGGCGGGCCGCCGACGAAGCGGTCGGGCCGGGCGGCGTAGGCCGCGGCCAGCACGTTCCGGCGGTGCTCGATCACCTCGGGGGCGCGGCCGAGGTGGACCTGCTGGGGCGTGAGCAGGCCGATGCCGCCGTGCCGGTGCTCGGTGTTGTACCACTGGAAGAACGCGCGGCAGAAGTCCTTCGCCTCCTCGATGCAGCCGAACCGGCCGGGGAAGCCGGGGTGGTACTTGACGGTCTTGAAGTGCGCCTCCGAGTACGGGTTGTCGTTCGAGACCCTGGGGCGGCCCAGCGACTGCGTGACACCAAGGTCGGCCAGGAGCTGCGCCGTGCACTTGGCCGTCATGGGAGAGCCGCGATCCGAGTGCAGCGTGAGCACCCGGGGCCGCACGCCGTGCTTGAGACACGTCTCGCCAACCAAGTGTCCGGCCAGGCCGGCGGTCTCGCGCTCCGCCACCATCCAGCCCGTGACATAGCGGCTGAAGATGTCCAGGATCACGTAGAGATGGAAGTACCGCCACTTCTCCGGCCCTAGGAGCCGCGTGATGTCCCAGGACCACACCTCGTTGGGCGCGCGGGCCACCACCTCGTTGGGCGCGCGGGCCACCACCTCGGGCTTCGGGTGGTTGGGATGGCCGCGCTGAGCCCGGCGCTCCCGGACCGCCCGGTTCTCGGCCAGGACGCGGTACATCGTCCGCTCCGAACACAGATGGACGCCCTCGTCCAGAAGGGTCGCGTACACTTCCGCGGGAGCGCGGTCCGCGAAACGCGGCGAGCACAGCACGCGGAAGACCTCCGCCCGCTCCGTCGCGTCCAGGGCCCGGGCGGGAGCCGGCCGGGACTGCCGCTGCCCGGTCTTCGGCCTCCGGCGACGGTAGAACGTCGCGCGCGCGACCCCGAGGGCCTCGCACGCCGCGCGTACGCCCACGTGCCCGGCCAAGCCTCCGGCCGCGCTCAAGAGCGCTTCCCGTCCCAGGGGCTCACGCCCAGCAGCCCCGCAACTTTTCCCTGGACATCGATGATGATGCGCGCCTTGCGGAGTTCCTCGCGCAGCCGCGCGTTCTCCCGCTCCAGCTTCCGCACCTTCCTCGCCTCACGCTTCCCGTCCGAGGGCCTCGGTCCGCGCTTCTTCGCCAGCCCCCGCAGCGACCCCTCCCGCGCCGCCTTCCGCCACGACGACAGGTGCGAACTGTACAGCCCCTCGCGCCGAAGCAACTCTCCGATCTCGCCCGGCGTCTGGCAGGCGTCCGCCTGCTCCACGATCGACAGCTTGTATGCCACCGTGAAACGCCGCCGCGTCGCCTTCGCCGACACCTCCGGATCCGGCCCCGCTGCCGCGCTTCGCTTGCCCTCCCCCGACGAGAGGGGTGTTCCGTTCACCTTCATTCCTTCTCCTCGTTCCATCCTCCATCTCTCTGCCTCGCCCTACTCTAATCTCTTTCTCCTCTCGTGTCTCGCTAGTGTTGGCAGAGAGGGTTGCACGAGCCCGTCGCGTCCATCGACGGATCATATCCCGCTCGGTCTGGTAAGACGGGCGTGCGCCTGATCAGGGCGGAGCCCGGGCGAGCGGCTCCCCCCGGTCGACCGATTACCCGCATCCGGAGGGACCGAGTCGGATGACTCCATTGCGCTGTGCGGCTCTGGCGATCGCACTCAGCACGGTGGCGTGCAGTACGATCCTGGGCGTCTTCCGGGGGGCTTCCCTGGAGGTCACAGTCTCGGGCTTGACCCGGACTCAGTGGAAGGCTCAGCTCTTGGTGCTCTCCAACGGCCTGGACGACCCGAACGGGCTGGCGGGTCTCGAGGTGGAAGTAGGCGGCCGCGGCGTCGACCGACGGGTATTCACCGCGGGGAGCCTGCCGAGTGCCCGCTTCGAGGTGCCCGAGTCCGGCGCCATCGAAATCGACGTGCGACTACGGCGCGGCGGCCGGGTCGTGGCCGAGGGCCTCGCGATATGGGACCTGGAGGCGGATGTCGAGTGGACGACCCGCGTCATGCGCGCTCCGTATCCGGCCGGCGCGCTCCCCGACAACATCACCGGTCCCAATCCCATCAAGTGCAACTGGTTCTGGTGCCACTCCGTCTGGCGATTCGAGATCAACGCCGATGCCCGCAACTACGAGGATGAGGCGCTATGGCTCTGGGTCTCGCGCGTCCACCCGGACGAATGCCAGGATCTCTGTTAGCAGTGCCTTTGGCCCATCGGGGGCGATAGGTGTAGCGCGACAATCAGGATGAGAAGCCAGCGACAATCAGGGTGAGAGAGCCGGAGGTGGTTGTGGCCGGCCCGAAGTTTGGTGTTTTCCCCTTGAACGGAGAGACGCCAAGTGCCGGGCCGACACATCACGGACCACCAGAAGGAGCTCTACATGACGCACCGGAAGAAGGACCGTCCCGCGCTGGCTGCGGCGAGGGCGGGGTTCAGCACGGCGACGGCGTACCGGATCGAAGCGGATCCCGGGCGGTCGTCGGAGAAGAGGAAGCCGAGGGAGCGAAGGCGCCCGGATCCGCTGGCGGGGATCTTCGAGGAGGAGATCGTACCGCTGCTGGAGGCGAGCCCGGGGCTGCGGGCGGTGGCGCTGTACGAGGAGATGATGCGGCGCCATCCGGATCTGCACCCCGGGGTGAGGCGGACGCTTGAGCGGCGGGTGCGGGGCTGGAAGGCGAAGTACGGGCCGGAGCGGGAGATCATCTTCCGGCAGAAGCACGAGCCGGGGCGGCGGGGCCTGTCGGACTTCACCGACGCCGGGGCGCTGGGGGTGAGCATCGCCGGTGAGCCGCTGGTGCACAAGCTGTACCACTTCCGGCTGGAGTACTCGGGGTTCTGCCATGTGGCGGCGGTGCTGGGCGGGGAGAGCTACGTGGCGCTGGCCGGGGGGCTGCAGGATGCGCTGTGGGCGCTGGGCGGCGTGCCGAAGGAGCACCGGACGGACAGCCTGTCGGCGGCGTTCCGGAACCTGAAGCGGGAGGCAAGGGAGGATCTGACGGCGCGGTATGAGGCGCTGTTGGATGACTACGACATGAAGGGGAGCCGGAACAACCGGGGCCGGGCCCACGAGAACGGTTCGGTCGAGGGTCCGCACGGACACCTGAAGCGGGCGATCGAGGATGCGCTGCTGCTGAGGGGCTCGCGGGACTTCGAGACGACCGGGGAGTACCGGGCGTTCCTGGGCCAGGTGGTAAGCCGCCGCAACGCCCGCAACCGGGAGCGGATCGACGCGGAGCGGGCGGTGCTGGGGCCGCTGCCGGGGCGGCGCAGCGACGAGTTTGAGGAGACGCTGGTGCGGGTAACGACCACGGGCGGCTTCACGTTGCGCCGCGTGTTCTACACGGTGCCCTCGCGTCTGGTCGGACACCGGCTGCGGGTGCGGCTGTACGACGACCGGCTGGTGGTGTACGCGGGCACGGAGCAACTCATGACGCTGCCGCGGGGCCACGCGGGCCCGGGAGGGCGGCGCGGGCGGGTCGTCAACCACCGGCACGTGCTGCCGTCGCTCAGGCGCAAGCCGATGGCGCTGCTCAACTGGGTCCACCGCGACGGCCTGTTTCCCCGCGGCGCCTACCGCCGCGCCTTCGACGCGCTGCGCGAAGGTCTGGACGACCGCGAGACCTGCCGCCGGATGGTGGACCTGCTCGCCCTGGCCCACGACCACTGCTGCGAAGCCCGGCTGGCGGCCGAGATCGACCGGGGACTCGATGCCGGGGAACTCCCCGATCCGGAGCTCCTGCGCAAGCGCTTCCCGCCGAAGCCGGACGGCATCCCGGATGTCGGCCTGGCCCTGCCGCCCGTGGCGGACTACGACGACCTCGGTGCCCCCGCCCCGCACGCCGGAGGACTCTCATGAGCGACCGTTTCGTCGTGGATCCGCCGCAACTCGACCTGCTGCTGAAGCAGCTGCGGCTGCCGACCATGCGCGCGCTGTGGCGTGGCTTCACCGAGCGTGCGGACCGGGAGGGCTGGTCGGCGGCGCGCCTGCTCGCCGCGCTGGCCAGCCAGGAGGTCACCGACCGCGAGCGCCGGCGCTTCGAGCGGCACCGGGCCGAGGCGAAGCTGCCGCCGGGCAAGACGCTCGACAACTTCGACTTCACCCTCGTGCCCGCGGTGTCGAAGGCGCGCGTGGGAGTCCTGGCGAGCGGCGACACCTGGCTCGATGAGGGCGCAAACGTGCTTTTGTTCGGGCCGCCCGGAACGGGCAAGAGCCACTTGGCAGCGGGTCTCGGGCTCAGGCTGGTCGAGAACGGGTTCCGGGTGCTCTACCAGCGCACGGCGAACCTGGTCCAGAAGCTCCAGGCGGCACGCCGGGACCTCGCCCTCGAAGGAGCCATCCGCAAGCTCTACAAGTACCATCTGCTCGTCCTCGACGACTTCTCCTACGTGACCTCGGAGAATGCGGAGACCAGCGTGCTCTTCGAACTCATCGGCGCCCGCTACGAGAACCGCTCGCTCCTGGTGATCGCCAACGAACCCTTCAGCGCCTGGGGCAGGATCTTCGGCGGCGACGCCATGACCCTTGCCGCCGTCGACCGCCTCGTCCACCGCTCCCACATCTTCGAACTCAACGTCGAGAGCTACAGACGCCGGGCGGCCATCGCGGCCAGGCGGGCAGAGGCGGGGGAGCCGGCGGACGGGACGCAAGCGGGAGGACCGGAATCGGGCTGACGCGGCCACGAAAACGCTTCGATGTCTGTCGAAAGACCGGCACGGGGCCCGAGGATGCGGCTCTGAACGGCGCCCAGAGCCGTCCAAGGGCGCATCAACGAAGCTTCGAACCCCTCCGGATCGCCCAAGCCGGGGCGAAACCGCCCGGTTCCGGGCAATCCCGGCCGCAAACGGCCCGAGGATCCGCCCGCAGAGACCGCCGAACAGGCTTCACCCTACCCTTACCCCTCAAAGAATCCGCGCTCCACCGCCCCGCCACCCCGCGCCCTCTTGCCCCGCGTCCCCGAAACCGCCTACATCCTCGCACTCGTAGCGTCGCGACCCCTCGTTCTCACCTTGATTGTCGCAACGTTCTCATCCTGATTGTCGCTGGACAGCGATAGGAGGGCTCGCGATGATTCGCTCGAAGCCGAGGGGAGTGCTGGCGATTTGCTTCGTGCTGAGCCTTCCAGGGCTCGAGGCCTGTGGGGCGCTGTTCGATCCCTCACATGGCTCGATCACCGGAACCTGGGTGGGGAGCGTCTCTGGGGAATCTGCCGAGCCGTGGACGTTTCCGCTGCGGTGGACCCTGCGAGTCACCGAGAGTGCCGATGGTGCGGTCACGGGAACGATCATGAGGATCGTCTACATCGACCCTCTCCCGCCGCTTGATTTTGTCCCCCCACCGCCCTGGATCGTAGACGGCTCCCACCGCGGCTCGACGGTGAAGCTGACCTTCGCGGCAGGTGGTACCGTGAAGCAGTACTTCGAGGGGAAACACGTGGACCAGAACGTCATTGAAGGGTTTCTCTCTCTCGAAGAGGACGCCGAACAGCGGGCCCCGGTGGAATTCCTGCGTCGCCCCGCGGTGCCTCCGGCGGAAGGGGGATGAAAGGCAGGGTGATCTCGGCCGGGACGAGAGCCGTGACCCGGCGACGCCCGCCGTTCGGACCTGACGCGCGGAAATGCCTGGTCGTGCTTGCGCTTCCGGCGTGTCATGAACCGGCGACGAGCGTTGACCGGTGCTGGGAGGGCAGGGGCGAGGTGGTTTCGTCGTCATGCCCCCCTCCGAGGTACGAGAGACTGATCGCCGGGACCGTGAGGGACCCGTCCGGAAGGGAGGTGCCGCATACGAGGCTCCACATCATCTCCCAATCGTTGCGACCCGAAGGCTGCGTCTGGCACGGACCGGTGAAGGCCGTCTTCACATCCCCGGGAGGGGCATACGCCGAGCGACTCGGGAGCGTCGGACCGGCCGGCTGCGTCACGGTGCGCGCTCAACCGCCGCCGGGGCTCGGTCTGGCGGAGGCCGTCGTGGACACGCGTCCGGTCACGTACTACGACACCAGGGATCCGATGCTGGCCATCGATACCCTGATCGTCCCCATCGTTCTGACGTCCGTGTCGAGCGCGACAGCCTCGACGCCCGGATTCAGCCCAGATTCACGCCGTCGTCGACAGCCTGACGATCGTCCCCTGGGCGGTGGCGCAGAGGGCCTCGGCTCCGTCGTCCGACGCGAGGACATCGCACAGACACACCGCCTGTCGTTTTCCGTGATGGATCACGCGCGCCCGCGCAACCAGGAAGTCACCGTTGGCGGGCCTGAGGTAGTTGATCTTGAATTCGGAGGTCACCACGGCGGGTCCGAGCACGCTCCCTCCCGCGAAGGCGAGCGCGTTGTCCGCGGCAGAGCTGAGGACTCCGCCGTGGACGAACCCGTGCTGCTGCGCGAGTTGTGGTCCGATCGGGATCCTGATCTCCGTCTCTCCGCTCGACAGGCTGAGCAACTCGGCGCCCAGGAGGACGCTGAACGGTTGGGAGGCGAGGATCCTCCGTCCCAGGGCAAGCATATCCACCATGCACGCGCTCTCAATGGGTGCCCCCACCGCGGGAGGCTGACGTTGAGGATAACGGAACCTTCGCTCGGAGGATCATACACCGCTGCTCATCATTCCAGCGATCGAATGGACGCGCGTTCCACCTGGTGATGGTCGGGGTGCCAGCCTTCAGCGGTTTGCGCCGAACCATTGCTCCGGCTCTCCTTCTGCTTGCCCTCGCGAGCCCTCAGGCCTGCCGTCCGGGCGAGCCGGCTCAGGAGGAGGCGCAGACCGCGGTGGCTGCCGCCCTCGATTCCCTGGTGGCCGGGTTGGTGGCGGACCGGCCGGGAGACGCAGCTGCGTATGCGGAGCCGTCTCGGACGCGGCGAAGGTCAGCCGCGCGAATCAGACGTTCGCGACGCGGCGCCTGTCGCGGGGGAGGCCGTCGCAGCCTGCACCACCACCCCATGTCGCCGAATAATCCTGCGGAACCCCTCTTCAATCCTCGCCCAGTCCACGATGTCGACCTTGAACGGCAGATCGGACTCGCCGAGGGCTTCGGACAAGGCCGAGGCTGCGTGGAGCGACAGCGGCTCATCCCCCATGATGGCGAGATCAAGATCCGAGTAGGCCTTCGCGGTCCACGTCGCGCGCGATCCGAACACGAGCACCTCTCGTTCCGGTACGTGCCGCCGGAGCGCGCTACGGACGATGGCCCAATGATCGGGCCGCAGGTCGACGCCGAGGGCGGATTCCGTCATGCCAGACGGTCCTGCAACTGATCCCGCAGATAGGACATCTCTTCGAGGAACTCCGGAATGTGCGTGACGACCTCGACCGCGATGGCCTCGCTGTACGTGTGGCTCGTCATGCCGCGCAACCTTCGATAGCCGCGCCAGTCGGGCCACGTGCCAAGCAACAGCCCCTGTTCGTTCGCCGTGCGGATCTGATCCTGGAACGTCATCTCGTCGAACACAGCCGGGTTGGGCGCCGTGTACTCCAGGTACCGTCTCAGAGCCTTGCAGCCGAGTTCGTAGGTGAACTCGAAGCGCTGAACCAGGCCATCGCGAATCTGGAGATCGGTGGTGTCGCTCCGATATCGCTCGAGTCCTTCCTCAAGGCGCTGGATGGCTCGTTCGAGCGGCCCGAAGTCGGGTCTGTGTTCGTACGTCGTCATCTCGATGCTCCGGGATCCCAGAGCCTTGTCCCTGGGTTTCGTCTCACGCCGACACGGGCAGACACTCCCGGGCCGAGCCGCCGCCAAGATACGACATGCGTCGTGCCACCGTATACCTTGCGAGATCTGGATCCGCAGTGGCCGGGCGGGACGGAAAGGTTGACTTGCCGCTGGGCGACACTTGCTTCGGGTCGGCTCGGCTCATGGAGCTTCGTCGCCCCTGGAAGGACCCCATGTGCCGCTTGGGTCGTAATCGGTCCAACCCTCATGTCTCTCCTCCCGACGTGGCCTGGACCGGAGCCAGGATCGACGCGGAGAGGTAGGACCAGGGACTCCCGTCCCCCTCGATCGCCTCCATCAGCGGGATCGCCCCCGGCGGGAGCCATCCGATCTCCTCCCGGCGGGAGCCATCCGAGCTTCCAAGTGAGACGTTGCATGTGACCGACAGCGCTTCAAGATTCTTCATCCCCGTCACGCCCACCTGGACACCAGCCCGGCCTATGACCGCCGTCAGGCGAAGACCACTTGAAGTCGCATCGCGGCGCGTCGTACAGGACGCCAAGCTGGCCATACGGGACGTCTACGACGCGATCGTCGAACTGGTCACCAACTCCGACGACCGATACCAGATTCTTGGCGCAAAGGGGCGCGCGAAGGGGCGCGTCGAAATCGAGCTCGGTAGACGCGGCAAGGGGCAGCCCTCGATTCTGCGGGTGCGCGACTTCGCCGACGGGATGACCACCGAACAGATGAACCGGAAGCTCGGGAGAATCGGTGGGCGGGTGAGTGGGATGGAGGTGGGCAAACCCGTCCGCGGGACGAATTCTCGGGGGGCCAAGGACATCGCGGCGCTCGGGACGGTGACCTTCGAGTCGATCGCGGGCGACGGCCGGATGCACACCTGCCGCATCTTTTCGAATCTGGAGTACGAGGCGGAAGACTCCCGCGAGGTCCTGCCCGAGGTGCGCAAGCGGTTGGGCATCGGCCAAGGCACCGGCACGGTGGTCACCATCGAGATCGAACGGAACCACCGGATTCCGAAGATCGACACGCTCGTGCCGAACGTGGCGCGGCTGGTGCGCCTCCGTGACATCGTGTGGCAGAAACAAACGACGCTTGTGGCGCGGGGGCTCAAGGCGGAGGGGGACCGCGTGGTCGGCCTCCCCAGGCCCGCGGGCAGGAAGCGTGTCTCGAAGACGTTCGCCGTACCCGGATATCCCGGGGCAAAGGCGAAGCTTGTCGTCTTCAGAGCGCGCAAGCGGTTCCGTTCGGAGCGGAACCGGTTCCGGCTCGGCGGCATTCTGGTCAAGTCACGGCATGCGATCCACGAGGCGACGCTCTTCGACCGCGGGCTGGAATGGGACTCCCATGCGCAGTGGTTCTTCGGCCGATTGACCTGCGAAGCGATCGACGACCTCTGGAACGAATACGACGAGCGCCAGGCGCGCGGCGACCCGCATCCGCCGGAGAACCCGGTCCCGATTCTCGATCCGTCACGCAAGACCGGGCTTACCCCGGATCATCCGTTCGTGGAGGCGCTCTACGCCAGGGCGCTTGCCATGCTCAGGCCCCTGGTCGAGGAGGAACGGACACGGGAGGAGCGAGAGAGAGCACGCAGCGTCGAGAGCCAGAAGACGCGCAAGCGGCTCGACGCGCTCGAGAAAGCCGCGAACCAGTTCATGGAGGACTTCTCGGACGAAGAGATGTCCCGCGACCCGAAGAGTAGAGAGAGGGGTAGCCAGTTCCAGATTCGCGGCTATTCGCTGACTCCGCAGTACGCGCAGGTCGTGCGAGGGCATTCCTTCAAGTGCTGGCTGACGGTCAGGTCGGAGGCGTTCCCCGAGATCGGCGAAGGCCAGCCGGTGCGGGTGCGGTGCCTGACGGACGAGATCCGGGCGGACGCGACCGGAGCGCCTCTGGCGAGGCTCGAGGCGCAGGAGGGCGTGTTGCGGGCGACCTGGTCGGTCAAGGCGCTGGAGGAGACGGTCGCGACCGGGCTCGAGGCGAGCGTCGGCCCCATCAAGGCGGAGTCGACGGTTGCGGTGCTTGCTTCGGAGGCGGACAGGTATTCGCAGGTCGCCGGACTACAGTTCGAACGGAAGAGCTATCGCATCCGCGGCGGCTCGCGCAGGAGCATCCGGCTACTCGCCCCCGTCGGGCTCGCGCGGGCGGCGGGCCGTGAGTTCGATCTTGAGCTGTCATCGGACGACTTCCGCATCTCGGGGCCGAGAAAGCTGGTCCTGAGCGCCAGTCTCGGGATCGCCTTGTGCAAGCTCAAGGTGGCGTTACTGGACGACGAGGCCGCGCCAACCAAGGTGATTGCACGCCTGGGAGAACACGAGGCCGAGACGGAACTCCGCGCCGCGCCCGCCGCGGGCTCGGGCATCGTGATCAAGCTGGAGGATGTGGATCATGGCGCGCTGCGCTACCGGTGGAACAGGAACGTGCTGGAAATCGGAGCACGCCACCCCTCGCTCAAGCGCTACCTGGGTCCGAAGTCGGAGCAGTATCCGGAGCAGGACGCCCTTCACTTCCGGGTGCTGCTGGCGGAGGTGGTGGCCGAGGCGCTGTGCGCGCGACGGCTGCAGGGGAACATTGACGCGAACCCGAGGGATTTCGAAGGGATCTCGTGGGATGAGTACTATCGCCACTATGCGAGGATGATGTCGGAGTTCCTCCCCATGGCGCACGGTTTGATGGCTCCCGGCGCTGGTGCCTGACATGGGATGGGAAACGGAGCGGGTGGTTGCATGACGGGGCGCGCTTTGGGGATCCCTGGATTCTTCGCGGAACTGGAGACGCGCATGGATGAGACAAGGCGCTCCGCGCGCCGCCGGCATCAGCAGTTCTTCGTCGAACTGAACCCCGTATTGGATGCGGCCCGGAATCTGGAGCGAGAGCTCGACCGGCATCTTGCGCACCGCTTCAACGTCTTCGACTACATGGGCGAAGATCACCCGAGTGAGCTTCTGCTCTCCAGAATCATTGGCGACCTGCTCAATCCCGCGGCTCGGCACGGCCAGGGCACGTCCCTGCTCGATATCCTGGTTGACGCGTTGCCGGCAGAAAGCGGCACCCCCAAGCCGAGGCCGGACCTCTCGAATCCGGTTCGCGTGCAGTTGGAGCGAGTCATCCCCAAGAAGCGTCGCATCGACATCACCGTGGATATTACGACCGGCGCCGGGCCGTGGTGCCTGGCCATCGAGAACAAGCCCTTCGCGGGCGATCAGCGTGACCAGGTGTGGGACTATCTGAAGTATCTCGAGAAGGAGTACGAAGACCGTTTTCTGCTGATCTACCTGTCTCCACGCGGCGAAGGGCCTACCCGTTATGCCCTGCCGAGGGAAGAACTCCCCCGTTGGCGGGGGCGGTTCGTCGTCATGCCCTATTGGGGAGATCCAGGGAGCGCGGATCGGGAAGGGGAGTACGCGCAGGCGGACGAGAGCGGCCTCGCAGACGAGGGAGGGACCGACGCGGACGGAGCGAAAGCTGGCGACGAGGCCGACGACGCGCCCGAAGATGAGCAAGCCCTCCCGGACGACGTGTTCGCCGACTTCCGGATTCCGTTCTCTCTGGCCGATTGGTTCGCCGCCTCTCGACGGCAGTGCCACGCCGACCGGCTCCGGTGGTTTCTCAGGGATGCCGAAGCATTCTGCCGACAACACTTCGGAGGACATTCGATGGCGACGGACAGCGACACCCAGGCGATACAGGACTATCTCTTCGCCAACCCGAATCAGTTGGCAACCGCGCAGACCGTCTCGGATGTCTGGCCGAAGCTCAAGGCGGAGTTGTGCGGAGGGTTTCTGGAGCACCTGCGCGCGGAGGTCCACCGAAAGGTACAGGAGCAACCCGATATCGCTGCGGATCTCCACGTAGAATGCAGGTACGCCGGAGAAGCAAAATGGTCGAATTTCCTCTGGCTGTACCGCGTCGGGTGGCCTCCGTGGGACGGGAAGGCCAAAGGGCATCCCCCGCTCGAGGGATGCACAGGGGTTGTCCTGCAATCGGTTGGGCCGGGACCGAACCACTGGAGGTGGGGCGTGCTGCATCCGCTGGACAAGAACAAAATGACGGCCAGCGACAAAGGGCGGCGTGAAGCACTGGAGAACAGGCTTCGGCGCGACCTCGAGCCCGGTGGAACCCTGCTTTGGTATCCCTATGTCCGCCAGGTTAGCGATGAAATGACCCGTTGGGATTCCCTCCTTCCGGACCTGTACCGAGAATGGAAGGATGGCGGTGGTCCCATCACCGATTACTACGTCGATGGCATGATGCATCTCGCCATCAATGCGATTCCCGTCATTGACGAAGTCGAACGAACATGGAAGCAGGCGGAACTTGAAGAACATGGCTCGTAGGGACCGCCGCTGAGCAGGTTTGAGCTGCAGCGAACTTCGTCGATCCCTGAGACCGCGCCCTTATTCACGCGAGTTGGTTGAGGCTTCCTGTCTGCGGTAGGGCGATCCAGCCCTCCTCCTTGGCCAACTCGTGATCCCCGGTGGGGATCGGTTCGCAGCGGCCGATGGCGGCGACGCGGGTGACGAGGGCCGCCACGAGCGCGTCGAGCATGTCGTCCGAGGCCGTGCACCGCGCCCAGTCCTCCTCGGAGAGTGTGAGCCAGTCCATGGTCCGCTCGGCGAGATCGCTTACGAGCCGGGCGCGAACCGCCGCTCCCTTGGTGCGCTTGTAGCCGCGCGAGGGGAAACCCCATACGTGGAGGGCGGCTGCGGGGTAGACTTCGACGAAGCGGCCGCCGCCGCTCCGATCGACGGCTTCGCCGGTTGCCGCCACCTCCGCGAGCAGGCGGACGGCTCGCATGGCGGTCACCGCGATCAGGTCCGACGAGACGCTGAGCGGCCATCGACCCAGCTTCTCCCTCACGACCTCATCCGTCCGCCGAAACCGAAGGCGGGGCACGTCGGTGGAAGGCCAGACTGTCTCTGCCGAGTAGGCGGCAACGGCTCGGGTGAAGGGCGCGGGCCAGCCGAAGGGGGCATCGATGCCGATCTTGTCCGCACGCCCGAACAGCGTATGCAGGTCGCCGTCCGTCGCGCCCAGCGAGAGCGTCTGGGCGCGCGCCGAGACGCGATCCCAACGAATCAGGCAGATGCCCGTGCGCTTTGGCTGCGACGCAAGATCGACACCGAGAGTGACCATCAGCCGCGACTCCGATAGCGATCTGATGCGAGTCCTGCCATGCTGCCGGCACCGGCAGATGCTTGGCGGCGGCACGGCCTGAGGGGCCCCTGTCGCCACAGGGCACGCATGCGCCCTAAGGCCTGCCACCTTCCAGCCAAGGAGCTTGCCCGTTGCCGGGAGCAGTCGTTCCGCTTACCGTCTTTTCCGCCCATGATGAACTCCATCCGCGGATCAACTACCATGTCAATTCCCCACCAATTGGGAGACGTTCTCCAGTCCCTCAAAGCCGGGAAGAGCCGTCGGGTCAAGGTAAGGACCCTGCTCGCCTGGTTTGGACACAAGCGACGTGGATCATCGGTGGTCGGGACCGTCCGCCGCACCCTACGATATATGGGCCTTCGAACCGAACCTGACTTCTCCACCGTCGGGATCGATGCATTCGTGAGGTTCTCGCTGGTGCCCACGAAGGCTTCCACCGGCCAAGACGCAGGCACCAAGGAGCGTGAGAACGATGGAGGCAGCCGTGCTACCGAGTCGCTTGCCACAGATCCTGCGCTGTATGTGGGAATGCTCCCCGCCGCGACTAGAGGAGTGAAGACCGTCACGCGCGACAGTACGGTGTCCGAGGCCGTTACCCAGATGATGTATCACAACTATTCACAACTACCTGTTACGCAAGATCTGCGTCATATCGATGGCATGATTAGCTGGCGCTCGATTGGTGTTGCGAGAAGCAAAAAGCAAGCGGGAGACTGCAAGTACGTGCGCGATTGCCTCGATAAAGAACATTCGACGGTCGGATTGGATACTCCTCTCCTCGACGCTGTCGAGAAGATCGCGAGGGATGAGGTCGTGCTCGTCTTGGGAGCAGATAGGCGAATCGCAGGTATCGTCACGACCAGCGATCTCAGTCTGAAATACCACGAATTGGCCGGTCCGTTCCTGTTACTCCAGGAGATTGAAGACCGGCTAAGGCTGCTCATCGACCGTGTGTTCTGCCAGGAAGAGATGGCCGAAGCTAGGGATCCGCGCGACGACACAAGGAAGATCGGAGAGGCAGCTGATCTCAGTTTTGGGGAGTACATTCGTTTACTTGAGGCGCCCGAGAATTGGAATCGACTCAAACTGACCCTTGATCGCCGGGCATTCATCAAGCTACTGCGCGATGTTAACCCGGATCCTGCGATCGTGGGCGCGGGGCTCGTCCGGGAGGGCGGCCGTAGCCGGGCCGTGGAGGCCTTGACGATAGTGAGATCATAGTTTCGGACTATGGAAAAGCACCGCCCGGGGCCCTACGTTCAGAGGGACTGAACAAGAGTTCACCCCGGAACGGAGGACACCCGAATGGTGCGTGGAAACGACTATACCGGACCGCGCCCGCACGTGCAAGGATCGGCGGCCGCGCTGAGGGTCCGCGGGGGCGGCGGGCGGATCACCGACGCGGGCGGCCTCGTCGTGGTTCGGAAGCTGTGGGACGCGCTGGGGCTGGGCGGCTGGATCGACCGGCGGAGCGGGAACGTCCCCGGCCGCTACCGGCCATCGCTCATGGTCGAGTCGTGGGTGGTGCTGCTCCTGTACGGCGGCGGGGCGATGGACGACCTGCCGCTTCTGGAGCGGCGGGGCGTGCGCCGCATCTTCGGCTGGGCGCGGGTGCCGCACCCGGCCACGTTCGGGCGCTGGTTGCGGGGTTCGGCGGCCGTGCTGTCGCCGCTTCTGGACGAGCTGTTGTGGCGGATGGTGCGGCGGCGCTGGGAGCTGGCCGGCGGGGCGCCCCGGTCGGCGACGATCGTCATGGACTCGACCGTCGTGGTGCGCTACGGGCTGAAGCAGGCCGGGGCGGAGCGGGGCTACAACCCGAAGAAGCGGGGCCGCCCCTCGCACCACCCCCTTCTGGCCTACGTCCTGGAGACGGGCGACTGCCTCGGGGTGCGCTGGCGGCCGGGGGGCGCGCACACGGCCCGGGGGGCGGAGGCGTGGCTGGCCGAGCTGGTGGCCCGCCTGAGGGGGGCGGGGGTGCGGCGGATCACCGTGCGGCTGGACAAGGGGTTCTTCTCCAAGTCCATCGCGCGGCGCATGGAGGAGCTCGGCGTGTCCTATCTGCTCAAGGTGCCGCGGCACGCCTGGCTCGACGGCTTCCGGGGCGCCTGGGAGACCGCCGCCCGGGACGAGGCCGGGGACCGGGAACTGAGGACGGCCTCCGGCGAGCTGTGGGGGACGCGGCTTCTCTCGGTCGAGAGGCGGAGACGGGTCGGGCCGGACGAGGGAGAACTCGATCTCGCGGCGTGGGAGACCACGATGAGCGCCGACGTTCTGACCAACATCGGGAGCATCGGCCCCGTCGAGGCGTGGCGCGCCTACAACGCGGGCGCGGTCGTCGAGCAGCGGATCGAGGAGCTGGGCCAGCTCTCGGCCGGCCGCACCGCGGTGGACGACCTCGGCGGCAACGCCCTGCTGTGGAGCCTCGCCGTGCTCGCCTACCAACTCCTCCACATCCTGCGCGCGAACTTCCTCGGCGGCCGCTGGCGCGCCGTGCAGCCGCGCGGCATCCGGCTGCGCCTGCTGCGCGCCCCCGCCAGGATCACCTCCCACGCCCGCCGAACCTCGCTCGGGTTCGCGCGCGCCGAACCGGCCCTCGGCCTCCTGCGACCGGCGCTCCGGGCCATCGAGCGGGGTCTCCCGCCGCCCGCGCCCGCCTAAATCTGACCGGCCCCAACTCCGGCTTTCCGAAGGCGCCGCGCGGCGGCGCCCACTCCCCGTGTCTCCGCGAGCCGTTCGGGACCCCTCCCGAGCCCCGCCGGCCCTCCGCCGAGGCCCGGTCCGGCCCCGAAAACGCCACCGCCCGCGCCAAGTCGCCACAACCGCCGGTCATAATCGCCCTCAGGCCGCCCGACTATGCGCCAACGCAGGATCCGGGGTTAAGGAGGTGCGAAACGAGATCATGCACTTCAGCCCCGATGACTTGTCGCCGGAGAACTTGGATAAGATTGAAAAACTCCGGAAACTGCTTGAGCAGCTCGCATGAGCGTCTCCGAGGAGGCTTGAGACTCAGCCAACGTGACACCCATAGCTAGCGACCTCGAGACAAGGATTCGCAAAACCCTCGCCAGAGTCGGCAGCACACCCCTCCAGCCAGGCGTGACGGAGTTGCTCGATGTGCTGGGCTACCGAAGCGACCGTGTTCCTGAACTGGATCGCGTCGCGGACCTCGTGGATCTCGGCCGCGATCTCACCGAGAAGCAACGCTGGCTCTTCCTGCCTTGGTCGAACGCGCGCGCATTGTTCCAGTTCACGGTCGACGAGATGCCTTCTAGGGATTCTTTCTCCCATCGACGTATGAGGACGGGTCGTCAGGAATCCGTCCTGTTCCTTGCCGTCGAACTAGTGCCCTGGCAGTACTCCGACTGGGATCTGAAGAACATGACGCACACCGTCAACCGCATCTTCGCAATCCCTGTCATCGTGACGTATCGCTACCGTCACTGCGGAGACCAGATGCCGGTGTTCGCGGTCGCGGCCGTTCGTCGCCGGGCCCACAAGAAGGACGCAAGCCGGGATGTCCTCGAGCACGTCGCTCTCGTCAAGGATATTCGGACTGATAATCCCGATCCGGTAGACATCGAGCTGCTCGCGGAGCTGTCCTTGGACCGGTTGGTCAGGCGCGGCGTTCGTCACGTGGACGACCTGCACCTCGCGTGGGAGATGGCGCTCTGGGCCCGTCGCGCTCTGGATTCGTTTGATCCGTACCTGCTGTACGTGCGGGACTTGCAGCAGTACCCGCTGATCGAGAGCCCGCAGATCGAGCGCGAGATCGCCCGCAAGGCGCGTGCCGGTGACCGCCAGGCGGCGGAGCGCCTCGTCACGGGGAATCTGCGCTTCGTGATCTCCTACGTGAAGAAGTACCAGGGCCAGGGTCTGAACCTCGCCGAACTGGTGTGCATCGGGAACGAGGGCCTGCTCAAGGCCGTCAAGAAGTTCGATCCCGACAAGGGGGTGAAGTTCATCTCCTACGCGGTGTGGTGGATCCGGCAGACGGTGCTCCAGGCGCTGGCCGAGCAGACGCGCTCGGTGCGGATCCCGCTCAACCAGAACTCGAATCTGGTCAAGCTGTCCCGGACGGAGACGGCGCTCACCCAGAAGCTGGGCCGCTCGCCGACGGACCGGGAGATCGCCGAGGAGCTGGAAGAGCCGGTTGAGACCGTGCGGGCGCTGCGCCGTGTCGCCTCCGCCGAGCTGAGCGTGGATGCGCTGGTCGAGAAGTCCCACCGCGACGGCGCCTCGTTCGGCGGCCGCTTCTCGGGGAGGGATGGCGCGGACATCGAGGAGGGTGTCGAGGACCAGGCCCGGCGCGAGTTCCTCGAGAAGATGTTCGAGCGCTACCTGACCGAGCGCGAGCGCAAGATGCTCGTCCTCTACTACGGCCTCGACGACGGCGAGGGGATGACGCTGGAGGAGATCGGTTCGCTGCTGGGGGTGACGCGCGAGCGCATCCGGCAGATTCGGAACCGGGCCTTGGAGAAGCTGCGTGCCTCGCCGGACGGGGAGGCGCTGGGAGGCTTTTGGTGCGCCGGCGCTTCGCATGTGGCCTCCAACGGGGGACCTGCGTACAGCCACTCAGGGACGGCCCGGCACTCGCCTGGTTGACGGGACACGGGGAAGCGGCGGATCGTGGCGCTCCCATGCGCATCGACGCGAACATAGGTGATACAATGGTCTTACAGTGATGACCAGACATGAAGCGATCATCGACAACCAAGCCCGCCGGGTTGGCGACTTCCTACGGGATCGGATCACGCCCGGAGCGCGGCTCTCGGTCGTGTCTGCATACTTCACGATCTACGCGTATCACGACCTGCGAGCTGAGCTGGACTCGATCAAGGGGATGCGTTTTCTCTACGGCGAGCCGCGGGGCGTCGGAGCGATGGACCCTGGAGGGCACGCTGACAAGGCGTTCCGGCTCACGGCCGACGGTGGGATCGAACTTAAGCGGGTGCTGGCGCAGAAGCCGCTCGCTCGCGCGTGCGAGGCATGGATCCGAAGCAAGGTCGAGGTCCGGACCATCGAGAAGAGCAACTTCCTACACGGAAAGCTCTACCACTTGGCTCGGGGCGGCGGAGAGAGTGCGGCCGTACTCGGCAGTTCGAACTTCACGCGCGGCGGCCTCGGGCTCGGCGCGAACCCGAACATCGAGCTGAACCTTGAAGTCCGTCGCGCAGTGGATCGAGAGCCCTTGCTGCGCTGGTTCGACGCGCTCTGGTCCGATCGTGACCTGACGCGGAACGCAAAACAGGATGTGCTGACGGCCCTCGCGCGGTTGGGCAAGGACTACGCGCCAGAGTTCGTCTACTACAAGACCCTGTTCCACGTGCTGGAAGACAGGCTCGCCGAACATGCCGAACGCGAAGGCCTGATCCAGGACGTACACCTGCATGACACCAACGTCTGGAAGATGTTGTTCTCGTTCCAGCGAGATGGGGCTGTGAGTGCGATCAACCGACTGACGCGGCACAACGGCTGCATCATCGCCGACAGCGTGGGGCTTGGGAAGACGCTGACGGCACTCGCCGTTATCAAGTTCTTCGAGATCCGCAACAAGGACGTGTTGGTTCTCTGCCCGAAGAAACTTGAGCAGAACTGGATCCGGTACACGTCCGCGGCTCGGCGGGCCAACAATCCGCTCGCAGAAGACCGCTTTGGTTACACGGTCCTCGCCCACACCGACCTAAGCCGCACGAAAGGCATGGCTGGGTTGACCGATCTAGCCAACTTCAACTGGGACACTTTTGGTCTGATCGTGATCGACGAGTCACACAATTTCCGCAACGAGGGACGGGATAGGAAGGACGAAGACGGCAATCTCATCGCTCGCAGCCGCTACAACCGCCTGCTGGAGGAGGTGCTCAAGGAAGGGGCCTCGACTAAGGTGCTTATGCTCTCGGCAACGCCCGTCAACACGAGCCTTCGAGATCTGCGGAACCAGGTCTACCTCATGACGGAGAAGCGGATGGACGCGTTCCGCGACTCCATCGGAGTCCACGACATTCAAAACGTGTTCAGGCTCGCGCAGCGGGAGTTTCTGAAGTGGGAAAAGGAGTGCGCGGGCAACGATAGGAGGGATAAAGCGGCGCTCCTCGAGCGGCTTGGCGCAGACTTCTTGGCCATCCTCGACGCGGTAACCATTGCGCGCTCACGGCAACACATCCGTCGCGCATATCCGGAGGTCGAGCAGAAGATCGGCGGTTTTCCGGCGAGGGATGTCCCGGAGAACCTGCACCCGCCCACAGACAGCGAAGGCCAACTCTCGTACGACGATCTGCACGAACAGATCAGCCGGTTCCGTCTCGCAGTCTACATGCCGTCGCAGTACTTGAAGGACAAGTCGAAGCTGGATGCTGAGAAGGAGAAATTCAATTTCGACCAACGGGACCGAGAGCACTGGTTGGTGGGCATGATGCGCGTGAACCTCCTCAAGAGACTGGAGAGTTCCGTCCACTCCTTCACCCTCACGATGGGGCGCATCCTCGAGAAGATGGATGAACTGGACCGGAGAATCGAGCGCTGGCTGTCCGATCCGACGAAACAGCAGGTGACGCTCCTCGCAGACGAGGACGAGGAGGACGATGAGTTCACATTTGGGAAGGGACGGAGATACCGCCTTGGCGGCCTAAGTCTGAACGCCTGGCAAGAGGACTTGCGGAGAGATCGCCAGATGTTCGTGGAGATCCACCACCAGGCGCGCCAGGTCGGCGTCGAGCGGGACGCGAAGCTCGCGAAGTTGCGGGAGATTCTTGAAAAAAAGGTCAAGGAAGCACCGGCCAACAAGGATGGCCATCCCAATCGCAAGGTGCTGGTGTTCACCACCTTCGCGGACACCGCTGGCTACCTTTATGAGAACCTTGAGGATTGGGTACGCTCCACACTCGGCGTTCACATTGGCTTGGTGACCGGAAGTGACGGCAACCGCAGCACCTTAGGGCCTAAGAAGTTTGCCGAGATCCTCGCCCGGTTCGCCCCAAGGGCACAGGAGGCGTCCACCGAACTAGGAGAGATCGACATCCTGATCGCTACCGACTGCCTGTCCGAAGGGCAGAACCTTCAGGACTGCGATCTGGTGGTGAACTACGACATCCACTGGAATCCGGTGCGGCTGATGCAGCGTTTCGGCCGGATCGATCGGATCGGCAGCCGCAACCACCGCGTCGCCATGGCCAACTTCTGGCCCACGGAGGATCTAGATCGCTACTTGGACCTGAAGAACCGCGTCGAGTCTCGCATGGCGCTCGTCGATGCGGCGGCCACCGGGCAGGACGATTTGCTCGCAGCCGATTCGGTTGAGGCCCTGGAGCAGTCGGCGCAGTACGAACTAGGCTTCCGGGACCGGCAGCTTCGGCGGATACGAGAGGAGAGCCTCGACCTCGAGGAGGTGGACGACGGGGTCTCCATGAGCGATTTTACGCTCGACGACTTCCTGGCCGAGTTGATCGAATACCTCCAGTCCCGCCGGGCTGAACTCGAGGCCGCGCCGTTCGGCATCTGCGCTATCGTTCCTCCAGAGCCATCCACCGCTGCTGCCGATTCCACGAAGATTCACCCGGGTGTGATCTTCTGCCTCAAACAACGAACTGCCGGTGCGGGGCGGACGCCGAACCGTCTCCACCCCTACTTCCTTGTCTATGTGAGAGACGACGGAACCGTGCGCTACTCGTTCCCGCAGGCGAAACAGATCTTGTCGATGTTCCGAGCCTCGGTTTCAGGTCGACCAGAGCCGCTTGTCGACCTCGTGAACGCCTTTGATCGGGACACCGGGCAGGGGCGGGAAATGACCCGGTACGAGAAGCCGCTGGCGGCGGCACTGCGCGATATCCGGGGGAGATTCGCGCGTGCCGAGCTCTCGAGCCTGACACGGAGCCGAGGGGCTGTGCTCTCGAAGCGGTCGGAACGCCCAAGAGATGCTCTTGATTTCGAGCTAGTGACTTGGCTCGCGATCGTGGACGGGGCAGTCCATGGCGACTGACGCACTGCGCGCACAGATCGCGCAGGCGGTTCGCGCGTTCGAGAACGGCTCGCTGCGGGAACGGGCGAAGGATCTGCTCTGCTGCCTCGGGTACGAGAGCGAGCGCACCTTCGAGGTCGGTCCAAGAGGTGTGTAAAAGGCATCAGGCGGCGATCCTCCGCCGACCTTCCGGGACGGGCTTTCCGTCCTCGAACCTCCTCCCTTCGTAGACGTCCCCGAGCAACTGGGGAGCGTTCAGCTTCCGGAAGCGCTTCTCGGCCACCAGCAACAGCCTCCAGATCAGCGCCGTGGCGTTGTCCACCCGCTTGAACCGCTTCGCGGCGGTGGTGCGCAGCCGAACCGAGGCGAAGGGGCTCTCGACGATGTTGGTCGTCCTCAGGTGCCGCCAGTGCGGCTCGGGGAAGTCGTGGAAGGCGGTCATGCGGTCCCAGTCGTCCTCGAGCACGGACACGGCGTCCGGTTGCGCGGCCCCGTAGCGGGCCCCGAACGCGTCGCGCGCCTCCACCGCCTCCGCCCGCGACGGCGCGTAGGCCACCGCCCGCAGCAACGTCTTCGCCTCGGCCTGTTCTCTTTTCGGCAGCCGGTCCAGCACGCCCGTCGTCTTGTGGTTCCAGCACCGCTGCTCGGCCGCCTCCGGCCACACCTCCCGCGCCGCGCCCCAGATCCCGAGGTTCCCGTCGGCCACCAGCAGCTTCGGGGTTCCCAGGCCCCGAGACTTCAGATCCCTCAGCACCGACGCCCACGACTCGGTCGACTCCCGGTAGCCGGGGACGACCGCCAGCACCTCCTTCGTCCCGTCGCTCATGGCGCCCACGACCACCAGCAGCGCCGCCTTGTCCCGCTCCAGCCCCGCCTTCACGTAGATCCCGTCCGCCCACGCGTACACGACCTTCCGGTCCCCCAGCGGCCGTCGGCGCCACGCCTCGTACTCCGCCGTCCACTTCGCGCGCAGCCGGCCCACCGAGGTCTTCGACAGCGGCGCCCCGTCGCCCAGGAGTCCCCTCAGCGCCAGCTCGAAGTCGCCCCCGGCCAGCCCGTGCAGGTACAACTCCGGGATCAGATCCCCCACCTCCCGCGTCCGCCGCGCGAACAGCGGCAGCACCCGGCTCTCGAACCTCTCCTCCAGGCCCCGCACCCGAGGCCGCCGCACCTCGATCGTCCCCGAACTCATCGCCAGACGCCGAGGCTTGCCGTACCCGTTCCGGTAGCCCGGCGGCGCGTCCACCGCCGCCCGCCGCTCCGACTTCCCACGGCCCGGAAGCTCCGTCAACTCCTCCTCCAGAGTCGCCTGGATCATCTCCCGAACCCCCTCCCGAACCCACCCCTCCAGCGTCTCCCACGCTGGCCCGCTCGACCTTCCCCGCGTATCGTTGCCCATGAGGCGACGTCCTTTCTCCGGGTCTCACCCCGGATCCGCTGTTACTGGTCAGCTGAAAGGTACGTCGCCTCCCTTTTTACACACCTTTTGTTCCTACCTCGTTTAGTGGTTGCGCTGACGGAGGCGCTCCAAGGCGAGGTCAAGAATTCGTTGCACCTGGCGTTCCCCGAGATTTACGATCCGGAGCAAGTACGAGACATCAAATATCGTGGTTTCAGAAGCAAGATCAGCTACTGCGACCTGGACTTGTCTGGATACGTTGCGGCCCTACGCGAACGAGGGATCGGCGAGTACTCGAGGGATTACTTGAACCGACACAGGGTCCACGAGGTTGATGAGCGGGGCCACGGTTGTGGCAAGCACTGGAGCATCGGTGCATTCATCGGCTGTGAAGTGCCGATCAATGGTGAGTTGTATGTGCTCTCGGGTGGTAAGTGGTATGCTATTGATCCGGATCTTGCGGTGCAGGTGAAGAAGGCGTTTGAGAGACTGCCAAAGGGTCAGATGCCGGCCGCGGGGCGTGAAGAGAAGGAGCCCGAGTACAACAAACGAGTAGGCGGAATGGGAACGGAGTTGCTTTGCTTGGATCGTCGACTAATCAGGGCGACCGGGGCAGCTACGCCTATCGAGGTGTGCGACCTTCTAGGCCGGGATGGGCGACTGATTCACGTCAAGAATGGATCTGCGGCTTCGCGATTGAGTCACTTGTTCCAACAGGGGGTCGTGGCTGCGAGAGTGCTCAAGATTGATGGAGGGTCTCGGGACGAGATCCGACGCAAGATTGTCGAGGCACAGGTGAAGCTAGGACATGAGGGCTTCGAGGCCGTGATTCCGCCGACCGGGGAGGGGTTCGACGTGCGAGGCTTCAAGGTGGTGTACGCCGTGATTCGTGAATCCAGGGCGCGGCAGTTGTCATTCTTCAGTTTGTTATCGTTGGCGCGGGCTGAAGAGGAGATTCGGGCCTTGGGATATCCGTGCGAGTTCGCATGGATTGATCGGGGACATTGATCCGGAGGATGGAATGCCACGCCTGAGGGTAGATCCGTGGGATCCCGAGTATGGAGGCTCCGTTGAATTCGAGGAGCTGGCTCCGGCGTCCGTGGACCTTGAGGTGGAGACCGACCGGTGGGAAGCGCGGGTGCCGCAGGCGGTGACCCGTCTGCCGCGTTGCGCCTTCGTGGACGGGGTTCGGCGCATCGACCTGCGACTCTATGCGGAAGAGGCCGAGTTGGTCGCCCCGGCGCTCGCGGGATCCTGGGCGGTGGGCTCGGCCTGGGCCGCGGAGCCTCCCACGATCGACCAAGTAGAGGTGGGAAGAGCGTTGGTCGTGGGAGGCGGGCTGCGCCATCCGGACCTCGTTGCATGGATCGGAGGCCAGTCGCTGCAATACCCCTGCCGGAGTGTCTCAGGTCGATCTCCGGTTGATCCGATGCAGGGTCTTCAGAACCAGATGCGAGAAGCGGAGGCGAATCTCGCCAGTCGAATCTTCGGGTCGGGTGAGGCGGAGTTGCTGATCCTCGACGGACCGCTCACCTATTTCTCCGTGGCGGGACCGGTCGTCGGATTGATCAAGCGCCAGTCGAGAGCCTATCTGCCGCCGGAACGGTCGGACATCCTCGGAGAGCTGGCTCCCGGCACGCGTACCCCCCTCTTCGGGATCGGAGACCAGCAGCTGACCCGATATTCGTGGTACGTTCGGATCGCGTCGGGGCGGCCGATCGATGGAGTCATGACGGGGATCGTGCGGCTCGAGGTGTCGGCGGAATCGGAGATCGATGAGGCAATCCGGCTTGCGGACCTGACCGCGGCGATCCTCCCCCGGTTCGCCTCACGCATCGGCCGGGATCCGCGTGCGCCCCAGAACCTCTACCCCGTAGGGAAACTCGAATCCGTGTTGCGCCACCGGCTCGGCGACCCCCTACTGCTTCGGCGATCCCTCGAAGCCGCGGTGTGGCGGGAGGGCGGTCCGGCAGCTTGACCTTCGCGTGTCGTCGAATCCTTGCCGAAATCCAGAGGTGGGAGCCGACATACAGGTTCGACCGATTCACTGAAAGGCGGCCCCGGAAACATGTCCGAGCAGGAGAGCCAACCCGTCGGCGTCGTACTGGGCACTGAGCCCTCGACGCCGCTCAAGTGGTGGATCGCGATCCGTCCCGAGGCATACGTGCAACTCGACGACGTGGTGTTGGTCCGCACCCAGGTTCCAGGCGTCGGAGAAGTGCGGCTCTCCGGTGTCGTGGAAATGGTCCGTTCCCAGCACGAGGGGAGCCGCTTCGAGAGCGATGTCTTCCTTGCCGAGCAAGGAGTTCTGCCACTTCAGGTGGCGAGTTCCGCCCGGGTCGTCACCACCCGAGTCGAGCCCGAGATATGGGTGCCGCCGTCGCCGGGCGAGGAAGTCGTGCGCGTGCGGGGCGCGGAACGCGACGAGGCGCTTCACTTCGACTCCATGGAGAAGACGCTCGTCGCGGGGCAATCCCGGGATCGTCTGCCCGTGTACCTCGACCTCTCGTTCCTGGACGGACAACGAGGGGCACACGTCAACATTTCCGGCGTCTCCGGCGTGGCCACGAAGACGACCTACGCGAGCTTTCTCCTCTACACCCTCTTTCACTCGGACGTGCTCGGGCGCGAGGCGGCGAACACGAAGGCGCTGGTCTTCAACGTCAAGGGGGAGGACCTGCTCTTCCTGGACCAACCCAATCGGAAGCTGGACGAATCCGCGCGCGAGCGGTACAGAGCGCTGGGTCTCGAGCCCGGTCCATTCCGCTCGGTGGGGATCTGGGCCCCGGCCCGACGGGAGAGCGGCGAGCCCGTACCGGATACCGGCAGTCGGCAGAAAGGGGTCCGGCCGTATTTCTGGACCGTGCGCGATGTCGTCCGGGGCGAATTGCTCAGGTTCATGTTTGCGGAAGCCGGAGATGAGCGGAGCCAGATCGCCGATATCGTAGCACGCGTGGAAGCGGGCCTCGCGCGGGAGGCGGAGGACGTTCCGGACAGCCCGTCCACCGTGCGCTTCACCGACGACGATGGGGGTTCGCGCCATATCAGGTCGTTCGCGGCGCTCTGTGACCTCATCGAGCAACGGCTCTCGACCGACGGGTCGAACTGGGCGGGATACGCGGCGCCGGGGACGGTGGCCGCCTTCCTGCGCCGGCTGCAGAGCGCGCGGTTTCACTGCGGGCACCTGATCAGGGGCGACGAGACGCCCGACCCGGAAAAGCACCGGATCGATTGGGAAGGCAAGCAGGTCTCGGTCATCGACATCCACAACCTGCACGACCGAGCGAAGCGGTTCGTCGTCGGTGTCGTCGTGAAGCGACTCTTCGAGCAGAAGGAAGCCGCCGGCACGGCGCGTCCGCTCGTCTTCCTGGTTCTCGACGAGTTGAACAAGTACGCGCCCCGCGACGGCTGGTCGCCCATCAAGGAAGTCCTCCTCGACATCTCCGAGCGGGGGCGGAGCCTGGGCGTGATCCTGATCGGAGCCCAGCAGACCGCCAGCGAGATCGAGCGCCGCATCGTGGCCAACGCGGCGATCCGCGTCGTGGGGCGGCTGGATCCCGCTGAAGCGGCCCGCGCCGAGTACGGGTTCCTCACCGAGACGGCCCGCCAGCGGGCCGTCCTCTTGAAGCCGGGCACGATGCTTCTGCAGCAGCCGCACCTCCCCCTGCCGCTCGAGGTCACCTTTCCGTTCCCGTCCTGGGCCACGCGCTCCAGTGAGGCAGGATCCGTGTCGGAAACGCAGGATCCGTTCGCGAGATTCGAGCGACCGAAGCCCGAAGACGATGCATGAGGGGGTCGTCGTCAGGACGGGAGAGCTGAACGAGCCGTCACACCCTCGAGATTCCGCCCATCGGATCGCCGCGATGGCCCACCCTTGGAAGAGACTCTGCGGATGAAGATCCTTCACACATCGGATTGGCATGTAGGGAAGACGCTTGCCCGCCGCTCACGGCTCGACGAAGCCCGGGAGGTGCTCACCGAGATCGTGGATATCGCGGAACGCGAGGCGGTTGATGCCGTGCTCGTGTGCGGGGATGTCTTCGACCACATAGCGCCATCAGCTGCGGCGGAGAAGATCGTCTACGATACGCTGGTGGAGATGGAGCGCCGGGAGATTCCAGTCCTCCTCGTCCCCGGGAACCATGATCATGCCCGACGATGGAGGGCGTTGGAGCCTCTCCTGAGGCGCTTCATGGTCCGGGTGGTGCCGGAAGTGCGGCGACCGGACGTCGGCGGGATAGTCCGGATCGGGGCCCGCGACAACTCTGCGGAACTCCAGATCGCGGTTCTCCCCTGGGTCTTCGAGCGGCAACTCTTCGGGGCGCGCGAACTCATGGGGCTTCCGGGGGAGGCCTTCCAGAGCTACGCGGAGGAGATGAGGCTACTCATCGAGAAGCTCTGCGAGCCCCTGGACCCCTCCACGTGCACCGCTTTCGCGGGCCATCTCTTCGTGTCGGGATCCAGACCCGGCGAGGGACAGCGACAGCTTACGATCGGGCATCTCTTCGCCATCACGCCCCAGGCGCTACCCGAGGTGCAGTACGCGGCCCTGGGGCACGTTCACCGTCCGCAGCGGGTCCCGGGTTCGTCACGTCCCGCATACTACTCCGGATCTCCGCTCCAGCTCGATTTCGGGGAGGTCGAACAGCAGAAATCCGTCAACATCGTCGAACTCAAGCCAGGGCAGCCGGCGGAGGTCCGGACCGAGCCCATGACCGGCGGGCGGCGTCTCCGCGATGTGAGCGGAACCTACGAAGAAATCGATGCACAAAAAGATGCGCTGGGAGATGCCTTCCTGCGCGTCAACCTCAAGTGCGGAGGGCCGTTTCCGGGGCTCGGGGACCAGGTGAGGGCGCTGCTCCCCGACGCGCTCGAGGTGCGGCTGGACTATCCGCGCGAGGAAACGCAGACGGAGACCAGAATCCGTGGACTCACGCCCCGCGAGCAATACGCTCACTACCTGAGAGAAAAACAGGCAGCCGACCCCGATCAGGACGAACTGGATCTGTTCGAATCGCTCCTGATGGAGGTGGCGCGATGAGGCCCGTCAGTTTGCTCGTGGAAGGATTTACTTCGTTCCGGAAGCCTCAAGAGATCGACTTCCGTGAGTTGGATCTGTTCGTCATCACGGGGCCCACCGGATCCGGCAAGACGAGCATCCTGGACGCGGTCACCCTGGCCCTGTACGGGATGGTGCCGCGTGCCGGTAAACAGGACCTGAAGGAACTGATCTCGCTCGGGGCATCGCAGGTCAAGGTCCAGTTGGATTTTCGCGTGGCGGGCACCGACTACCGAGTGGCCCGCAAGATCCCTAGACGGGGGGCCCAATCCGCTACGCTGGAACGGATGGAGGGTGAGACCCCAGTTCCCGAGGTGGAGCGCGGCGGAGTGATGGCCGTGAACGAGCGTGTGGTCGAGATTCTCGGCCTCGACTACCAGTCGTTCACGACGGCCGTGCTACTCCCCCAGGGCGACTTCGCAACGTTCCTCAAGGGGAACGTAAACGAGCGGCGCAACATCCTGATCCGCCTCTTGGACCTGGACCGATTCCGGCGCGCGGGGAAGCTCGCGCGGCAAGAGGCGAGCGACCTCCGTACTGCCGTCGGGGCTGTCGAGGAACTGCTCGCCCAGGAGTACGGAGACGCCACGAGCGAGGCGCTGGAGGAGACCCGGACAAGAGCCCGGGATGCGGAGGAAGCGGCGGGCACCGTGGAGGAGGCGTACGGCGAGGCCCGGAGCAGCCTTGCCGAGCGAGAGAAGATCAGCGCCCGCCGCCGCGATATCCGAGCTCTGGTCGTCAGCCTGGAGGCTCAGGAAGCACAGCTCGACGAGGCGGCTTCCGGCTTGAGAGAACAGAGCGTCCGCGACGCGGAGACCGGGGCCGCGCTCGATGCTGCGGAACGCGCGCGGTCCGAGGCGCAGGAGGCACGGCGTCGGGCACGGGAGGTGTGGGATGAGACCGCGGCGGAGACGGGAGGGGAAGGGGTGCTGGCGACGCTCAAGGCGGACGCCAAGTCGCTGAGGGAAGCGGACAAGGAGATTGAACGCCGCTCCACAGAACTCAAGCAGAACGATGAGGCTCGGGGTGAGGCCGCGTCGCGGGCTGAGCAGCTGCGGGCGAGGCAAGAGTCCGTAGCCACCGCCGAGGCGGAGGCGACCCAGGCTCACGAGGCGGCCATCGAGGCGCGGAGATCCGCCGAGGAAGCACTCAGGATTGCGGAGCGCGCGGAGGAGCTAAGCCGGGATCACAACGCGAAGGTGGCGCGACTCGACGCGCTTCGCGACCAGGTGGCGGAGGCCGAAGCCCGGTGCAAGGAGGCGATCAAGAACCGGGACCAGCAAGAGGTCGAGTTCCGGGCCGTCGAGACCGCACACCGCGCGGCGGGGCTGAGGACGCACCTCCGCCACGGCGACGAGTGCCCCGTTTGCGGTGCGTCCGTCGAGGAACTCCCGACGACGGACGCTGAGATCGAATCGGTGCTCACCGCGCATGATTCCGCGGTCCGAGAGGCACGAGAGCTGGTGGTCGCCATCGAAAGGGAGCTTTCTGCTCTGCGAGCGAAGTTCGAGGAGGGCGAGGCCGCCGCGAAAGCCCTTGAACGACAATTACGAGAGCTGGAAGACCCGCTGGCACTCGGGGACGCCAGGGCGGAAGGAACGAATGCCGCCGAGGTCGAGAAGGAAGCCAAGGAGCGCCGGGAGACCGAGAAAAGCCGCGCGAGAGCGATCCTGGACGAGGTTGCCGCGTCAAAGGCCGCACTGGCTGCGCTCGAAGCCACCCGAGTGGAAGCCGAAAAGGCGCGCGACTTGGCGTGGGAGAGGGTGGAGGCCGCCAATCAACGGCTGAGCGATGGTCTCGGTGACCCGCTCCCGGAACCGGTCGAAGAGGCGATCGAGGCGCGGCGTCAGCGGCTGCAAGAAGCGACCGAGGCACGAAGTGCGGCTGAAACCGCTTGCGAGACGGCCGAAGAAGCATACCGGGAGGTGGCCGAGGCGCGGAGGGCCGTGACGGACGGTCTGGCCGCACTCGACCGGCAGCGTGCTCATCAGCGAACGCTGCTTGGGGAGCGCCATGAGCAACTCGGTCGTCTGGCGGTCGAGGCTTCAGCCCCTCCCGCGCCGGCCGATTCCGAGGACCCGGAGGCGGAGACCACGAAGCTCGAGGTGTACGCCGGTACCCTGCGCGAAGCCGCCGGCCGGAGAGTTGCGGAATTGGAGAGCGAACTCGTTACGCTCGACGCCTCGATTCGAACCCACGCCTCTACGGCCGGGGTCGATGCGGCGCCGCTGGACGCCGTCGACGCTACCGCTGCGCTCGAGAAGGCCGCCCACGAGGCCCGTCGGCTCGCCGATCAGTGCGCACACGACATCGCGGTACTTGAGAGACGGCTCGACCGTAAGGCGAACATGGAAGCGGAAATCGAGGAGAAGCGCGGCCGTATGCGCCGGTACGAGAAGGTCGCCAACGAATTGAAGACCGACAGATTCATCGGCTTCCTCCTCGACGAGAGCATCGAGGATCTCGCGCTGCGGGCGTCAAACGAACTCCGGAAGATCTCGGCCGGGCAGTACAGTCTCGCGTCATCCAGGAACAACTTCTCGGTCGTGGACCACGCCAACGCGGACGAGCGCCGGAGTGTGGTGACGCTCTCGGGCGGCGAGACGTTCCTCGCGTCGCTTGCCCTCGCCCTCGCCCTGGCGCATGGCATCGCCGACATAGCTGGACACTCGGCGGGGGCCCGTCTCGACGCGATGTTCATCGACGAGGGTTTCGGTACGCTGGATCCCGAGAGCCTCGATCAGGCCGTCGAAGCGTTGGAACGGCTCCGCGACGGGGAGCGGATGGTGGGCATCATCACGCACGTCCCCACCTTGGCGGAACGCATCCCGGACGGCCTCAGCGTAGAGCGGAAGGTCGGCGGGACCGTCGTAGGAGTCCGTTAGGCCCACTCGGAGCCGTGTCATCGTGACACGTCCTAATGGAGGTGGCGTTCGATGTTCATCCTGAAGTGGCTAAGCGCGCTGTTGGCTCCGGAAGGCACCCCGCAACCGACAAAGGCATCTGGGGCGGCCGGGACGTACTTGTCGAAGGCTGATGGGTCCGACGACGTGATGGACGCGTACTACTCGACGATGGATAGCCTGCAGCGCGCGATTTCCAACCGGGAGTATCGCCGAGCGGGCGGGCTGGGCCACCCCAACAGGGCAGGGCAACCGCCCAACCCCACGCGCCGGGAAGATCTCGCCGGTTCCTTGTCGGCCGGTGTCGTGGGTCGGGGTCGTTCCCGAGGACGCCTCGGGTCCCGCCAGCTATGCGACGAGGGAGGCATGGGACTTCGAGGACGAATCAGGCGTTCGGTCGAAGGTCAAGCAGTGGGCGGCCACGCAGGCGTGGGGCGGTGACAGGAGCAGCTCCCCGATTCGGTATCGCACCGGGATGGGTCTGTTGGGACGAGAAAGAGGGAGGCTGCGTGTCGCGACCCGGACGCCACGCGGATGTCTACGTGTTCGCCTGGCAGGTGAGATGGGGGAAGCGGAAGACCAACGAGATTCGACGAGTTGGGAGTTCTACGTGGTCAGGGAGCGCGACTTGCCTTCCCGGAAAGTCGATGGGGCTGGCTGCGATTCGAGACCTCGCGTCACCGTGCGCTCTCGAGGATCTCGCGGGGTCCGTCAACGCGATTGCCGCGCCCGCCCGCTGAGTGCGTCGACCACACCGAGCGACTCCGGGAACGGCTCGAGCGGAAGCCGAACAGCAAGCACCGACATCCGCCGCCGCGCCGGGAGATCGCGGAACGGTGCTCGTACTCAGTGGTGCCGCGACGTAGGGAGGTGTTTGCCGATGTAGCCGATTTCCAGGGCGCGGGACTCGTGCAGGATTATGAGGTGAATCCTGTATGCGGAGCCTACCATCGCGTGCAGCTTGTACGTGCGCTTGACGCCCGCGCGGTCGCGGAACACGCGGAGGTCCCCGTATTGCTGCATGGTCGGCTCGCTCTCGGGGTTGCACCGGGGGAGGGCGGGGGATGTCGAAGCCCTGTCTGCGCGCCACGCGCGGGAAGCCTGGTCCAGGACGATCAACTTTCCGATGACCGCGGATAGCAGGCCTGCGGGCAGCCGGTTGAGTTGTGCATCGACTTCGGCGCCTCTCTCGTCGAGCCAAACGTGTCGGAGGACAATCGTGGTCTCTCTCCAACGTGCTTCGGACGGAAGACTGACCGCGATGCCCCGGAGGAGGAAGGCCATGCCCAGAGCCCGCGCGTCGGCCGCGGCATCGGGAGATTCGTCGTCGGTAAGCAGGAACTCGGACAGGAGGAAGCGATCGCGGAGCGCCTGGCCCGCTTCCTCCGGGAAGCCGGTCTTCGTCGCGATTCGCATCAGAAGGCGTTTTTGGTCTCGGTCGGCGTCCGCGAGCCAATCGGTCACCGTGTACCCGGTCGCAAGCTGCGACGACCAGAGGACGGCCTCGTCGACGGAGACCAGCGTTGCGGGGCGCCCGTTCATGTGAACCAGAGCGGCTCGGGCTCGCTCGCCGTCGGGGTAGCGGTCATGGGGTCGCGGAGGCCGCGCCCGCCGGGCCGATGAGCCGCGACAGGTTGCGTTCCTGCTGGTCGAAGAACCCCTGCGGCCACATGTCGAGCCGCCCCGTAGCGCTCACGACCGGCGTCGCGAGACGCACGGCGAGGCCATCCCGCTCGAAGTAGTGAATCATCACCTGCTCGGGCGCCAGGATACCCTCGCGCACCGCGATTCGAACTCCGTCCAGTATGTGGTCGCTGTGCGTCTCGAGAATGACTTGCGAGCCGTTCGCCGTGGCGCGGGCCGCCAACTCCGCCATGGAAGTCTGGCCGCTGGGGTGAAGATGCGCTTCGGGGTTCTCTATGAGCACGATGTTCCCGTGGGCGTCGGCACCGTGCGGAGACATTCCATCATGTAGGGGAGCCAGAAGCGCGACGATCGGTGGGAGTGCGTAACTTACTCCGAACCCCACGTTCCCGGCCCGGAACGGGGTGCTCGGGACATCCCCGGGGCGAGAAACGCGATAGGACGCCACGGCGCGGTCCGCCTCCGGCAACACTCTGATCCTGAGTTCAGTACCAGGGCTGACCGCCCCCAGCCAGGCGTTGGTCTGCGCCGCCAGGGTCGTCTTGGGCTGCGCGGCGTGCCGCAGCGTCTCGCCGACCTGCGCGTCGCCGGTCTTCTCAAGATACCACAGCACGTGTTCTCCCCTCGGCCCCAGCGGTGTGGGGGACGTGTGTCCCTCGTGGAAGAAGGGCAGCGTCTCTTGAGGTCCATGGCGATCAGCCGAGAGGTAGGAAAGGCAGCGCATCTGCCGCGCGGCGGCGGAGTTCCACGTTGAGTCGACAGTCTTCCGGTCGCCGCCCGGAAGCGCATAGGTAGGGTGGCCGTGGCCACCCGCGTCGAACGTGATCTCGAACCCGATCACGTCCTCCTCCTCCTCGTCGTGAAGCACGTCCTGGAAGGAGCCGATGTTCACCAGCGGACCCCGCCACGGCGGCCGAGTGCTGCCGGTGAACTGGCGAAGCACCAGCAGCGCCTGGATCACGCTGCTCTTGCCCGTCCCGTTCAGGCCCGCCAGGACCGTGAGACCGCCAAACGGGATGGTCTGCTCCCGGAAACACTTGAAGTTCCGGAGCTTGAGTTCGCGGATCATGAAAGCGCCCTCTCGATGAGAGCCCGAGTCTCGCCGAAGCGGGTCCGGACCTGTTTCGTCGTCTGCGTTCCCACGCTGATGCTCTCCATGAACACCGGATCCTCCATGAGGGAGGCGAGGCCGCTCATGATGCCATCGCGGCGTTCGAGGAGGCGATGGCGACCGTCCCGGGGGACTCGGGCCAGCGCCACCGCGAGACTCTCGAACAGCGGTTTGTTCACCGGGCTCCGCCCGCCCGAGTAACCGGGCCGCGTCGGCTTGCGAAACGCCTCCTTCCCGAACAGCGTCGCGCCCAGCGACATGGCGCGGAGGAAGTCCGCGGCCAAGGACTCGTACAGCTCGGGCCGCTGGTTCAGAAACCGCATGGCTCTCATCAGGAAGTCATCCAGCTTGCCGTTGTACGCGTCCAGGCCGAGGCCCCGGAATGCGAGAAACCGCAAGACGCACTCGCGGTCCGCCATCCGTCTCGCACGCACAGTACCGTCCGTGGCCGCCAGGAACTCGTCGGACTCGGAGAGTGAGCGGAGGAGGTCGCGGGCGGGGCCCGGATTGAGCGCGTGGCGGATTTCCTGGCCCGCGAGGGGCTTCCCGACCGTGTTGATTCGCTTGAATACGTTGTACATCACCTCGGGCGGAGTTCCGGGCTCGATCACATGGAACGAGAGCTGGGTCTCGTTGATGCGACGCTGCATGGGACGAGGCAGACCGGCGTAGGATTTCCCCTCGAACTGGTGGAGATACTCCAGGCCCTTCAGGCGCAACTCCCCGTGGACGATGAACCTGCTCAGCGCGGTGAGCCGCTGGAGCCCGACGACAACCCTCCAGTTGTCGTCGCGATCGGCGGCCACATAGAAGACGGGGAGAGGAATGCGGAGTAGCAGGGATTCGATCAGACGGCTCTGGTCGCGGGGTGGCCAGATGTCGTCTGAGCGCTGGAAGTCGGGCCGCAGCTCGATCTCGCCTCTGTCGACTCGCTGCATCACGAGGTCCAGCGAGGGCTCACGGGTCACGATACTTATCCTGGTGGCGTCGAAGGGCTCGAGGATCTGACCGTCATCATCCGGGTCGACTTCGAGAACCTCCTTCTCCACACCCTCCCCGGCGGTTTCTCCCTCCTCTGGGAACCTGGCGCCGGGATCGAACGCAGATTCCCCCTGCTCCCGACCGCCGGGGGCTGTGGGTCGCCCTTCCTGTTTCTGCCGCGCGTCGGTGCCCATCGTTGTTCCTCAAAATCGCGAGGCGTGCCTGCGCCATCGGGTTGTCCCCCGGCCGGCTGCAGGTCGCAGGCGTACGGAACGTAAGGCTGGAGCAACTCGGTTCAAGGGCGACCCCATCGTGTCCGGCACGCACCGTCAGACCCCAGGAGAAGTGTTGGGCACCACCGCCGTCGGACCGGCTCCCCCGGCCACCCCGGTCTTCAGGTTGTCGATCCGGACCCGCAGCGGCACGCCCCCGCAGCGGTCGAACAGCTCGAGGTGCCCCGTGTGCCACGCCAGCTGGCTCTGGTCCTCGCTCACCCGGCAGAACTTCGCCCGCCTGTGCGACAGCGTGCAGGGCCGGGTAGGGCGGCGCCGTCGCTGATGGGGCCAGGGGGCGGTGTGGGCGGTTGCTCGCAAAGAGACACTCGTCGAGTTGGCGGAACCATGCGGATCGTTGGCATTCCGGTAAACCGCAAGGTCCAGGGGTGCGCCCGGGGGTTGACCGGGACGCCGGGCGTGTCGTACTTCCGTGGCGCGACCTCTATTCAGGAGAGCCCGACGCGCCGGTGAACAACCCCATCTACTGATGGCGAACCGACCAGATCTCCCCCGCTGGCGCTTCCGCGCGATGGCTCCGTCGGAGCCGAATCAGAACCCCATTCAGGGTGAGTTCTTCAGCGCGCACCTTCCCGAACGATTTATTCGGGAATCGGTGCAGAACTCCCTCGACGCCCGGGCCGGGCGGAAACCGGTCACGGTCCGGTTCACGATTAGTGGACCGAATGGGGCCGTGCCCGGCGAACGGGCCGACCGCTACCTGACGGGATTGCAGCCTCACTTCGAGGCCGTAATGCGCGCCGAGAGCGCCAACGCCGAAAGAGACAGCGACCGGCGCCGGGAACTCCAGGGCCGCGAAGCCCTTCTCAAGGGTCCGTTGCCGTTTCTCGTCGTGGAGGACTTCGGGACGAAGGGTCTCCTGGGCGACATCACGGCCAATGACATTCAGGCGCGGGGCAACGACTTCTGGGGCTTCTTCCGGTCGATCGGCATCTCTCCGAAGGACGAGGACGCCGGCGGATCCTGGGGGCTCGGGAAGTGGGTGTTCCCCGATGCATCGAAGCTGAACGCCTTTCTTGGCGTCACGCGCCGAGCGGGGGAACGGCGGCTCCTGCTCATGGGCCAAACGATGCTCAAGCTGCACGAGCTGGGCGACCGGAAGTACCCGCCCGTCGGCTTCTTCGCGGCCGGATCGACGGAGGATGACAAGGACTGGCTGCCGATGCCCGTCGAGTCGGCGGGTCTCCGGCCGAACCCGGACAGACTCGGTAAGGACGGCACGGCGTGTTTCGTGCATGCGGCGATGAGCGACTTCGGGCTCCGCCCGGATGGCGACGCGGGCACTTCGGTCGTGATTCCGCACCCCATGGACGAGCTGACCGACCCGACGAACCTGGCCCGCGCTGTCATCCGGCAGTACTTCCACCCGATCATCGCGGGGGACCTCGTCGTGGAAATCGCCTCTCCGGACGAGCCCGGGCGCAGAATCGACGCCGCGACCATCGTGGACGAGGCCCGCCGGACGGGGGATGGCGCCGAGGACGATCCGGAACAGCGCGCGGCAGCCCTCATACGCGTGATCGAACTCGACAAGTGGGGACAGCAGCAGGAAGACGGGCTGGTCGAAGCCGATGCCCGGCGCAACAAACCGGCGCTTGCGCCCGACCAGGTGGAGAGTCTCCGTGCACGCTACAGAGAGGGTCGGCGGCTCGCGTTTCGCGTGTGGTCAAAGGTCGGCGGCAAGGCGAACAGCTTCAAGGTATTCCTGGAGGGCGACGACAGCCTCGCCGGGGGGCATGATTACTACGTGCGCGGTCATCTCCACATCCCCCAGATGGACTATCTGACCAGGCATCACGCCAGGGCGCTGATCGTTGTGGACAACACGTCCGATCTGGGGCACCTGCTCCGCGATGCCGAGGGTCCCGCGCACGAGAAGTGGCGGGCCGATGCGCCGCGTCTGAAGGAGAAGGGATGGCCCGCCGCGGCCGAGCGGGTCCGAGAGGTGCAGAACGCCGCGGCCCGGATTCTCGAGGCCTTGGCGGAGAAACCGGCCGACGTGCGGCGCGATGCGCTCTCCGACCTCTTCCCCGGCGATACCGGAGGGCGGCGCGGACCCGGGCCGGGGCGGCCACGGCCGCCCCCTGTCCCGCCCGAGAACAGGTTCTCGCTCCGCATCGACCGTGTCCCGGGTGGGTTTCGCCTGAAGCCAGCCGGAAACGCGGACCCCTCGGGAAGGACGTTCGCGGTGCGGATGGCCTACGATGTCGCCCGCGGCACGACCAAGACGGCGTTCTCCCGGTTCGACGCCGGATTCAGGGCGGGATACCCTGACTTCTCGCTCCGGAACGGTCAGCTACACATGCAATCGGAGGACTGCGAGGCCGACGTAAGGTCCGATAACGAGTTCCACCTCCGGGTGCGGGGACCGGACTTCTCGCTGGGCGTAACGGGCTTTGATGAGCGCGATCTGGTCGTGAAAGTCTTGCCGCTCGTCGGCAAAATCGCTGCGTCCCCAGAGGCGGAGGCGAGAGCGCCATGATTCGGCGGTTCAACCGCACCGGACGGGTCTCGATCCCCAGCGGTCGCGCAACCGTGACCCTCCGGCGCGTTGAGAGGAACGGGGGTGTTCCCCGACGCGGAACCAAGCTGGGTGCCCCGGACGCGATGTGGTGCTTCGATCTGAAGCTGGATCTCGGCGGCTATCGGTTCCCGCCCGACGCGCGGGTGCGGATCGAGGCATGGCGCGGAAACGCGTTCCAGCGCTGGGATTGGGGGAGGGTTAGCGCTCCGGCCGCACCGGCGGAACGGAATCGGATTCTCACGGACGTACCGGAGACCAGCCAGTTCCGCGTGTCCGTCATCGCAGCCGGGGCTTCCGGCCGCCTGCTCGGCCTTGCCGACAAGCTGCGGCCGCGCTTGCCCGTCGAGTCATTGCTGCCGCTGGTTCCCGCCGACCTCGGCGGCGAGGTGTGGCGTCTCGATTACGGGCAGGGAGACGATATCGTCGTGCTCAAGGTTAACCGCGAGCTGCCCGACTTCGACCAGACCGTCCGCGCGGATCCCGCATTCCGCGGACTGGTTATGCCCCAGGTGTTGCGGTCGGTCCTGGAGCGCGCGCTGCTCGTCGATCGCGAGGATCCCTCGGACCCGGAAGGGCGCTGGTCGTCGTGGTTCGATCTTGCAAGGAGCATCCTGCCGGATCGCGACCCGCCGTCCATCAGCTTCGATGCCCAGGATGACCAGATCGCGCAGGCGGACGGCTGGATTGAAGAAGTGGTCGCGGCATTCTCGGCCGACAAGGTCAAGGCACTCGACGGTTATCGAGAGGCGTGGAGCGCGAAATGAAGGCGCGAGAGTTCACGGCAAAGGGCATCAGGCGGGCCCGACAGTTCCTCGACGAGGTGCGCGAGGATCCCGAGGGCCGCCGGAATCCGCCCCGAGACTTGCTTGAGGGCCCAGAATACACGCGTCCGTTCCGTGGCGAACTCACGGTGAATCCCAGGCAGCAGGTGTTCGCGTCTCGGCGCGAGATCGGCGAATACCTGGCGCCCAGGCTGAGACCGTTCGGGCCCCGGATCGCCGACCGGACATCTCTTTGGTCGTGGCTCGGCCTGTTCTACTTCGAGAACACGGCGCGGATCGTCAGCGGTGCCGTCCAGTTGTCGCCGCTGGACGAGACCTTCGTGCTCGACCCGCTCGACAACCAGAACCTTCGAGGCAGGCACAGGCACTACCTGCGATCCGCTTGGCAGCTGTACGAAGTGCATGGCGACAACGCGGCGTTTCTCCTGAATCAGCCGCCTACGGCGCGAGGCGACATCGCAGACCGCATCTTTCAGTCTCAGCGGATATTCAACTCGGCGGGGATCGTCCCGCTAATCCTGGGACTCTACACCGATGGCAACCGTCCGAAACGTGGGTTCCAAGGTCGGCCAGGCGGTCTGCGCCACCTTCTCCGCGTCCTCGACCAGCTCGAACGCACTCACGATGTCTACGGCATGCCCGCCCACGCCCTTGTCCGTATTCTGCCTCCGGAGTTCAAGCCCTGGACGAATGGTTCCGCCGCTCCGGGACGGGCATCCGCGACTCCGCGTCCGAAGAAACCTACCCCGGTGCGATCGAACGGTCGGCGGGGTGGTGATCCGTCGCCGCGAACCGACGAGTCACATTCCGGTCCCACTCAGCGCGCTCCGGAGGACCCGAAACTCGGGCAGTGGGAGGCGGACCTACGGCACAAGGGCCACGGCACCATGCGATACAAGCGGTTCCAGGCCAAGGTGAGCGTCAACGCCGCGACAGGCACGTTGCAGGGGAGAATCATGAGCCCCGGTGGCTCGTGGATCGGGAGAGTTTCGGGCGCAGACGCGGCCGGGTTCGTGCGCGCACTCAGGCGCGAAGTGGATGAGCATCTCGCGCGAGGCCGCGGTTAGCAGACCATTGATTGGGTAGCCTGACAGGGAGCCCATCCTGAGAGGCCCTGGCACGCTTCAGGAGAAACACGGCTCCGCGTGACAGGATGACACGCAACTCGTAAGACAGGAGTTATGGATTGGCGGAGGACCCACTATTCGGGCAGATTGCCCAAAAGGTCGTGCGGATCTACAAGAAGTGGCACCACCTGCGTGGCACGCAGATCGTTTTCTTGGATGGGGGCGTGACTGCCGGTTACGGCGCCCTGAAGGATCTTCTCGTGCGACGGGGTATCCCCGAACGCCAAGTCATGTTTGCGCGCAAGAACGACTCGGCAAGCCACTTCCAGTTACTCTTCCGGCTCGTAAACGCCGGTAAGGTGCGCGTCGTGATCGCCCAGACGCAGGCGCTGCTCGGGGCGAATATACAGCAACGCCTCGTAGCCCTGCATCACGGCGACGTGCCTCGTTCGGGAAGCCACCTGCAGCGACGTACCGGCTGCATTCTGCGTCCGGGCAACATGCTTTGGGAGAAGGGGCTAATCCCGGGGGTGGGGATTCTCCGCTATACGCAGGGACGCCCGGCCGAAGAGAGGGCTTGGCGGAAGGTTCAAGAAGAGGCTGAGTTCATGGATCGGCTCCTGAGTGGAGAGGAAGGCTCGATCAGAATCCCGTGAGCGTCCGCCTCAACCCTCCCAACACGCCTCCCATGTGCGGTCCAAGGCCGTTGGCCACCCGTCACGCCACGAGACGCGGGAAGGGAGAAGGGCGACCGCTGGCCGCGTGCCGCCTGAGGAGGGTCGTAGTAGTCTGACCGGATACGGACGGCTCCCGCCTGCACTCCTTGGTGACCATGTGGACCAGAAACCCAGCTTGGAGCGTTCGTAGCGCACTAAGGGCTCCGGGGACGCCAGATTCGCCAGCCGGTTCAAACCCAGCCGTTCGCCTCCAGCGCCGCCGAGCCGGGCATCTTGAGATGACCCCGAAGCCGGTGTCTGGACGGTGCTTGGGAGCCGGACGAAAGCCGCGCGCGAGCACCGGGCGCCGCTGAGTGGCCGAGCGCTGGGATTCTCGATGCGTCGCGGGAGCCGGACGACGGGGGGAGTCCATCATGTTCATCAGCCACCGCGATACGAGATGGACGGAACGCGGATGAGCCGACTTCGGAGGAGGTGCTGGGTGACGGCTTGCCGCGCGGGTTCCGGGCAGATTCCGTGACTGGGCACCGGAGAATACGGACGTTCTTTAGCGCTGGATCTTTCGCAGGGGCGTCCCGGAGACTGCCGCGTAGCCACCGATTCGCGGTCCCCCGTCGCTCTCAGTACATTTCTTGGCTCACTTCACACCTCTTGAACCTTGGCCACTACGCCTTCCACCATGCTCGATTACGTTGAAGCCCATGGCATGAAAGCCAAAGCCTCCTCGGCGCAAATCCGTGACGGTTCCGACGATGGAGTCAGGCTGAAGATCCATGCGGACATCGCTCCGAAACTGAATTTCGCGGCGCACCAGTGCGCCTTTCCGGTGCTCCGCAGCCTAGAGATCGAGAATCTTGACCCGGAGGAGCACTTTGAGGATCTCGTCCTGACGCTTGAGTCCGACCCGGCGTTCGTCAGGAAGAAGGTGTGGCCTGTCGCGCGGGTCGATCCACGAGGTCTGATTCGCATCCGGGATCGGGATCTCGAAGTGGATGGCGGATTCCTGCTGCAACGCAACGAGAGGATGAGCGGTGCGTTTACGTTCCGGCTGGAGAAAGATGGCATCCCCTTGGCCCGACTCCGCATGCCGGTCGACCTGCTCGCGTACAACGAGTGGGGTGGGGCGGGGTTCATGCCGGAGCTTCTGGCTGCGTTCTGCATGCCCAACGATCCGGCCGTCGACGCAATCCTCCGGCACGCCAGCGACCTGCTCCGCAAGGCCGGGAAGCCGGATCGGATCGACGGGTACGAGTCGAGGAGCCGCGAGCGCGTCTGGGAGATTGCAAGTGCCATCTACTCGGCGATAGCCAACCTCGGGCTGACCTACGCGGTTCCTCCCGCGAGCTTCGAGCACGACGGCCAGAAAGTCCGTGTACCCAGTGTCATCTTCGACAGGCGCGTGGCGACCTGTCTGGATACGGCGATGCTCTTTGCTGCGGCCTTCGAGCAGGCCGGCCTGAATCCGATCGTGGCGTTGCCGAAGGGGCATGCGCTGGTCGGTGTCTGGCTTCAGCCAGAGAGTCTGTCGACTATCGCGATCGATGACGCTGAGACGCTCAGAAAGCGGCTCGACCTTAAGGAGCTATTGCTCATAGAGACGACTTGCGTGACGTCTCGCCCGCCACTGAGCTTTTCCGGAGCACTCGAGACGGCTGGTCGTACGGTTGGTGCGGACGACGACACCACCTTCTCTGCCGCGGTCGACATCCGGCGGGCGCGGGCTCACCAGATTACCCCGCTTGGGCTGAAGTCGCCCGAAATTGCGCCTGGGAATATAGGCCAAGTCGCAACTGCGGAACTGCCGTTGGAGCAGGCGCCAGCGCTTCCCGACTTCGACGATGCCGACGCTGGCGAGGACAGGCCGCGCACACCCGAGAGCCGTTTGGAGCGATGGCAGCGGAAACTGCTGGATCTCACGCTGCGAAATCCACTGTTGAATCATCGCTCGACCCAAACCAGCCTGAAGATCATCTGCCCGGATCCCGGTCGCCTAGAAGACAGACTCGCCACAGGCGCCCATCTACGGATCATTTCCGTTCCGCAACCCACGTCACAGGCGCAGGACGAGGAGATTCACCGTGAGCGCACCGGCGAGTTGATCACCGAAGAGTATGCACGCGACGAACTCGATCGCGGCCGCGTACTCGTCGATCTCTCGCCGCAGGACCTATCCGTTCGGGCCGTCAAGATCTTTCGGAGGGCAGTGACCGCTTTGCAGGAAGGTGGATCCAATACGCTCTATCTGGCCATCGGCTTCCTGCGTTGGAAGCGCGAGGGGAACGATGACCGAAGATTCCGTGCGCCTCTGATCCTGCTTCCGGTCACATTGCAGCGAAAGTCCGTGCGCAGCGCCATTACGATGGTCGCTCACGACGACGAGCCGCGCTTCAACACAACACTTCTCGAGATGCTCCGCAGGGACTTCGGCGTCGAGATGTCCGGACTCGACGGGGATCTGCCCCAGGACGACAGGGGCATAGATGTCGGGGCCATCTGGAACAAGGTCCGGCGGGCCGTAAAGGAGGTCCCTGGATTCGAGGTCGTCGCGGACGTGGTGCTCGGCCATTTCTCGTTTGCGAAGTATCTGATGTGGAAGGATCTGGTGGACCGGACCGAGGCGTTGCGGGACAACAGCGTCGTCCGCCATCTGATGGACACGCCGAGCGCTCCATACGGGCGGGATGTGAGCTTCGTGGAGCGGCGGTGGCTCGACCGCGACTACAAGCCTTCCGACCTGCTGACCGCCCTGCCTGCGGACTCGTCGCAGATGGCGGCGATAGCTGCGGCCGACAAAGGCAAGGACTTCGTGATCATCGGCCCGCCAGGAACCGGAAAGAGCCAGACGATCTCAAACCTCATCGGACATCTGCTCGGCAAGGGCAAGACCGTACTCTTTGTGTCCGAGAAGACCGCCGCGCTCGAAGTCGTTTACCGGCGATTGGAGAAGATTGGGCTCGGTCGCTTCTGCCTCGAACTCCACTCCAGCAAGGCGCGCAAGACCGACGTGCTAAAGCAGTTGGAGGGGGCCCGGGATGCCGCCGAGATCGAGCCGGAAGACTGGCAGCGGAAGGCCGAAGAACTGCTGTCGTCGCGTGATCGCCTGAACCGCCTCGTTGATCACCTGCACAGGAAGCGAAAGAACGGTCTGACGGCGTTCCATGCGATGGGCGTGAAGATCCGTGACGAGGAGTTCGCCAGCCGGCTTGCACTCTCATGGCCGTGCGCGGACCAACACGATGAAGGCAGTCTGCGGGCTCTGCGCGAGGTTGTGGACAACCTCTCGATTCAAGCCAAGGCGGTGGGAGACATCTCGCAAAGCCCGTTCTATCCCATCGAGACGGCAGAGTGGACGCCGCTTTGGCAAGCGCGGGTTGTCGAGCGATGCGGGACGCTATCGTCCGACGCAAGAGCCGTGGAGGATCTCTGCGCTTCCCTCTGCGCGTCACTCGGAGTCGAGCTGCCGGACCACTCAATGACGCGGCTCGAATCACTGGGCGAGCTAGCGTGCGTGCTGCTTGATTCGTTCGGCAAACCGACGTTCTACGCCCTTGAGCCGGACGGTCCCGATCGGATCGACGCGCTCGAAGAGGCGGAGCAAAGATTGGACGAGTATGGGAGTGCCGAGGCTTCACTCAGCTGCCCGTACGAACCGTTCGCCTGGCGGGAACTTGACGGAGAGGAGATCAGTCGGCGCTGGGAGGAGGCCGACCAGAAGCGGTGGCCCATGAGCACACTCGCGAAACGACGGATTGTGAAGGAGTTGTGCGCGCATGGCGCGCGGGGCATTCCCGATCCGTCCCAAGATGCTCCGCTACTGGCGGATTTGCGTCGAGAGGGTGAGGTGATCGACCGGTTGGACGGGCTACTATCCCGACTCAAGGGCTGGTCCGCGCACGCGACGCCAGCCGCCACGGCCGCTTCGCTTCGAGAGATTGGTCAGCGAGCCCGGGCCGCTGTTGGGAGATTGACCGTCGACCCGCAGCGGCTGGTTGAATTGCGTGGCAGGGTCCGGAATCTGCTCCATGACGGAAACGATCTGCTCGCCCCGGACGGTAGCGTGGGCCGTACGGCGACCGACTATCTGCGCGCGCTTGAGAAGCTGAGGGATTCAGTAACCGCGTTTGAGGAGGTCGCAGGCGCGGCCGTGCGAGAGCGGTTTGCCGATGCGGCCCATGCGCCCGGCCAGATTCGAGAGATCGCCGACTTGATCGATGCTCGTCATCTGGAACTCCGCGACTGGTGCGCGTGGAGGAAACGCCGCGCCGAAGCGATCGACTCCGGCCTCCGGCCGTTGGTCAATGCGGTCGAAGCGGGAGGAGTTCCCCCGGAGGAGATACGGGAGACCTTCGAGGCGGCCTACTGTGCCTGGTGGTCGACGTCCCTCATCGAAGAAGACGCAGTGCTTCGCACCTTCTCGACGCCCGAACATGAAGCCGCGATCGACAAGTTCCGGCAGCTTGACGACGAGTACCGGCAGCTCACAGCCCGGTACATCGCGGCGAAATCGTCCGGGAGGCTGCCGGACCGCGACCAGGCTGGTGGGAATCCGCAATGGGGCGTGTTGCAGCGTGAGATCCGGAAGCAGAGGGGACACAAGCCGGTGCGGAAGTTGCTGCAGGCGGCACCCGACGTGCTGACGGGTTTGACCCCCTGTTTCATGATGTCTCCGCTTTCGGTGGCGCAATACCTGCCCGCCGACCAAGCACTCTTCGATGTCGTCATCTTCGACGAGGCGTCTCAGATCACCGTGTGGGATGCCGTGGGCTCGATCGCCCGGGGAAAGCAGGTGATCGTTGCGGGAGACCCCAAGCAGATGCCGCCCAGCAACTTCTTTGCCCGTGCGGACGACGATCCCGACGGTGACATCGAGACGGAGGGCGATCTCGAAAGCATTCTGGAGGAGATGCTAGCCGCGAGCATCCCCTACAGAACCCTCAGTCTTCACTACAGGTCATGTCACGAGAGCCTGATCACTTTTTCCAATGACCGATACTACGATAATGGATTGGTCACCTTCCCCGCCCCTGTGGTGGGTGATAGTGCCGTTCGCCTCAAGCGAATGAACGCCGACGCATTCTATGCCCGAGGCGGGGCGCGCACCAACCAGGGAGAAGCGCGGGCCATCGTTGGTGAGATCGTCAGCCGTCTGACACATCCCAGCCCACCGGGCCGTGCCAGGTCGATCGGCGTCGTGACATTCAATTCCGAGCAGCAGACATTGATCGAGAACCTCTTGGACGACGCGCGCCGGGAGAATCCCGAAATCGAGTGGGCCTTCTCGGCAGAGGCGGAAGAACCTGTGTTCGTCAAGAATCTCGAGACCGTACAGGGCGACGAACGCGATGTCATTCTCTTTAGCATCACGTACGGCCCCGACCGCGCTGGGCATGTGACGATGAACTTCGGCCCGCTGAACCGGCAAGGAGGCGAACGCCGTCTCAACGTTGCACTGACGCGAGCGCGGCATGAGCTGATCGTATTTTCGACCTTGCAGCCGGACGCGATCGATCTCTCTCGCACTCGGGCGAGGGCGGTCGCCGACCTGCGCGATTTTCTCAGGTACGCAGAGAACGGAAGGCGGGTTCTGGGTGTGGGTCCACAGGGATACCGAGAAGACTTCGACTCGCCGTTCGAGAGGGCGGTTGCCCGCGCACTCGGATCAAGAGGCTGGAAAGTACATCCCCAGGTCGGAGTGTCGGCCTACCGGATCGACCTTGGCGTCGTGCATCCCGATGCTCCCGGTCGCTACCTCGCGGGCATCGAGTGCGATGGTGCCATGTACCACAGCTCGGCTTTTGCGAGAGAGCGAGATAAGATCCGTCAAGCCGTGCTCGAGAAGTTGGGCTGGCACATCGTCCGCATCTGGTCCACGGACTGGTGGACAAACAAGGCTGGGGCGCTCTCTAAGCTCGACGGCGCGCTTCACGAAGTCTTCGAGAATGCGCCGGTGGAGACAAGCAAACAGCGCGTCAACGGGACACCGGATGATGGTATCACACCCGGATCAGGTGAGGGTGATGAGTTGGAAGCAAGAGTAGACCCCGCGACGGATGGCGAAGCGAACCAGCCGGAGGTTGAGACCCACGCACCGTCGGATTCTTCCCCCGGATCCGACGAAGAAGCGCAGGAACGCCCGCCCGAAGCTAAAGGCGGCTTGGCACCTTATGCGGCGTTCGAAGGGCCAGCGGGCCCAGATCCACGCAATGCCTCCGCTGCCCATGTCGCCGACGGGCTGTGCGGAATCATCCGAGTCGAGGAACCCATGTTGGTCAAGCGAGCCTATGACATCTACCTGCGTGGTTGTGGGATTCGCAGGATGGGCCGCAACTTAAAAGGACAGATGAACAGAGCGCTTCAGCACGCGATACGTCGAGGCTTCGTCGTAACAGAGACGAGTGGAGTGTAGGCGGATTGGTTCGTTTGATTGTCCGATCGCCTGATAGTCAATGGATCATTGCGCGTCGCCGTGGACCTCGGAGGTTTGACGAGATACCCCCAAGCGAGCTTCAGTTCGTCGCGCGTCAGGTGCGGTTGGGTCGCGAAGATGAGCTTGAGTTCGGTTCGGACGAGCATCTTCGGGCCGTGTTGAACGCGTTCGACTTGCAACGCCTCACAACGAGGATTGGCGCGACACTGCTCGACGTGCTGGAACGTCGGTACTCGTACGTGGATGAAGCTCTGACCGATTCCGACGGAGCCGTCCACTGAGTCCAAGCCATGCCGCCCACGTACTGCGCGAAGTCGTTGCAGTGACAAGCGTATAGCGCACCCGGTTTTTCTGGACACCCGTTTAGCAGGGATCGACCTTACGGGGTCCGGAGAGAGGGGGTGCGAAGATGTCGGAGAAGCCGGCGGAGGCCGAGGGTCTTCCGAAGCGTTGGAGCGCGCGGCGGCTTTCCGGACAGCGGCGCTGATTGGGTGACATCAGTCGTCGGATGGCTGATCACGATTGGGGCGATCAGCCTTGGCGCCCCGTTCTGGTTTGACCTCCTCGGGAAAGTGGCACACCTGAAGGACTCAGGCCGTCGACGGAGTGATGAACAGCGAGTGGGGACAGTTTGACGATGACCTCAAACGAGTTCATCGCGAAGTGGCAGGCCTCGGAGCTGAAGGAGCGCTCCGCGGCGCAGGAGCACTTCATCGATCTGTGCCGGTTGCTCGGGGAGCCCACGCTGGCGGAGGCCGACCCCAAGGGGGACCACTACTGCTTCGAGCGCGGCGCGCACAAGGACTCCGGCGGGGCGGGGTGGGCGGACGTGTGGAAGCGGCACTGCTTCGCCTGGGAGTGCAAGGGGAAGCACGCCGATCTCCACGCCGCGTTCGACCAGTTGAGGCAGTACGCGCTCGCGCTGGAGAACCCGCCGCTCCTGATCGTCTCGGACATGCGCCGGTTCCGGATCCGGACGAACTGGACGAACTCCGTGAGCAAGACGCTGGAGTTCGGGCTGGACGATCTCGCCGACGCTGCCGTCCGGGACAAGCTCAAGTGGGCCATGTCCGACCCCGAGCGGCTGCGGCCGGGCGAGACCCGGCAGACGCTCACGGAACGCGCCGCGCAGACCTTCGCACAGCTCGCGCAGTCGCTCCGGGACCAAGGCCATGCACCGCAGGACGTGGCGCACTTCGTGAACCGCCTCGTGTTCTGCATGTTCGCCGAGGACGTGGGGCTGCTCCCCGGCGAGATGTTCACCCGCATGCTCGAACACTCGCGCCGCCGGCCCGAGGAGTTCGCGACGCTGGCACGCGACCTGTTCGGGGCGATGTCCGCCGGGGGCCGGGTCGGCTTCGAGACCGTGGAGTGGTTCAACGGCGGCCTGTTCGAGGATAATGCGACCCTCCCCATGGACAAGGCCCAGATCGAGACCACGCTGGAGGCGTCCGAACTCGACTGGTCCAACATCGATCCCTCGATCCTGGGCACGCTGTTCGAGCGAGGCCTCGACCCGGACAAGCGCTCGCAGCTCGGGGCCCACTACACGGATCGGGACAAGATCATGCGGCTCATCGATCCGGTGATCGTCCGACCGTGGCTCGCCGAGTGGAAGACCGCGAAAGCCCGGATCGCCAGCAGCCTCGAGCGCGCGAACGCAGCCAAATCAAGGGCTGCGGCGACCCGGCACCGCAAACAGGCCGAGAACTCGCTGGGCCTGTTCCTTAGATTCCGCCGACACCCGTTTGGGACCGTACCCGGCGCGTGCCGGCGACAACGCCACCACCGGCTGCTCCACCCACGCCGTCGTCGCCTTCGGCATGCGCGCGGCCGGCGTCGCTCCCGAGGCCGCAGTGCCTCCGGCCCAGACCGCACCAACTCCCAGCGCCACCGGTAGTGCGCCGGCCGGTGTATCCCCGGCACCTGGCACGCCTGCGTCACGTTGCCCAGTTGCTCGGCCAGCGCCATCGTCCCCAATCGATACCGGTGCAACACCGCCGAAGGGGATGCGCTGTGTCGCCTTATCTCTGAATCAGGAGAGCCGAACCCCTTAACGTGGACCGTACATAATTCGTGTTTGTCCCCAATGAAGTCCGTCAAAGGAGGTTGCATTGAGCATAGCGTACTTACTCGCGGAACTCCGGAACGCGAGCGACGAGGAACTCGTTCGTCTCCACGACGAACAGGCGCCGCACACCGAGGTTGGAGTGAAATGCGCACTGGACGAACTGTGAGGTGGTCCCAGTTTTTTGGACAGGTCGTTAAGGTGGATTCCAGGACGGAAGAGGAGGCACCGAGATGGCCGGGAAGAGACGACGGTTCACGCCGGAGTTCAAGGCGCGGGTGGCGCTGGAGGCGCTGCGCGAGCACGACAGCGTGCAGGCGATCGCGAGGCGGCACGAGCTTCATCCGAACCAGGTGAGCACATGGAAGCGGCAGTTGCTCGAGGGGCTGCCGGAGGTGTTCGCCGGGGGCGCGGGCCGGAAGCTCGCGAAGGAGCACGAGGCGAAGGTCCGGGACCTGCATGCAAAGATCGGGGAGCTCACGGTCGAGCGGGATTTTTTTCGGCGCGGGCTCAAGCGCTGAGCCGGGCGGAGCGGGTGCGGATGATCGAGCGGGGCGGACCGCTGAGTCTTTCAAGGCAGTGTGCGCTGGTGGGGGTGAGCCGGTCCTCGCGGTACTACCGGCCGAAGGGGGAGAGCGCGGAGAACCTGGCGCTCATGCGGCGCATGGACGAGCTGCACATGGAGTACCCGTTCTACGGGAGCAGGCAGATGATGCGCCATCTCCGCCGCGAGGGCGTCATCGTGGGCCGGCACCGGATCCGGCGGCTCATGCGGCTGATGGGAATGGAGGCGACCTACCGGAGGCCGCGCACGAGCGTGGCGAACTCGGAGCACCGGGTCTTTCCCTACCTGCTGCGCGGCCTCGAGATCTCGCGGGCGGACCACGTGTGGTGCGCGGACATCACCTATGTCCCCGTGACGCAAGGGTTTTTCTACCTTGTGGCGGTGATGGACTGGGCGACCCGGCACGTGCTCGCGTGGCGGCTGTCGAACACGATGGACGCGTCGTTCTGCGTCCAGGCGCTGGACGACGCGCTGGGCTGGCGGGCCCCGGAGATCCTAAACACCGATAGTGAGTATGTAAGGGCCGGTTCCCCTCGGTGGTTTGACTCAAACACTGATTGACGCTGTAGGCTTACAGACTCCGGTCGCCCCTGGGTGGCTTGACCCGCATTCTGACCGACCGAGCTGTCATACCCTGGACTCGTCGGCCACCCAGGGGCAACCGGTTTGAGGCTCCGGCCTCGACCGACATCGTGACCTTATGAGAGCCTGGCCCAAGGCGTCCCTTCACTGTCGTGTCCGACATCGGCCGAGTTCGGTGCCAACCCGTTCACCCATCATGGAACAGGGGGCCGGCATGGCAAGTATGCGAGATGAAAGGGCCGGGGTCATCGGGGGCGTCGATACCCACCAGGACCTGCACACCGCCGCCATCGTGACACTCGAAGGCACGGTGCTCGGCACCGAATCGTTCTCCACGACGCGAGCCGGATACCGGGCGATGCTCGTCTGGTTCCGGTCTCACGGCGAGCTGCTGCGCGTGGGGGTCGAATCCACCGGCAGCTACGGCGCCGGCATCGCCCGGCACTTGGCGCTGTCCGGAGTGCCCGTCCTCGAGGTGACCGGTCCCGACCCGGCCGCGCGGAGAGCCCGGGGGAAGGACGACGCGCTCGATGCGGTCGCGGCGGCCGAGGCGGCTCGCACGGGATGTCGAGTCCAAGTGGCCAAGGACCGCGGCGGCGCGGTGGAATCCCTGCGCGTGCTGCGCACGACCCGAAAGACCGCGGTCAAGTGCCGCCGTGCGGCGCTTCAGCAACTCCACAACACGATCGTCGCCGCGCCGGACGAGGTGCGCGACCGGGTCCGCGACCTCACCCGCATGCGGCGCTTGCGTACCTGTGCGGTCTGGAGGCCGGATGCCGCGGGATACCGGGATCCGGCGGTCGCGACCAGGCTCTCGCTGAAGTCCCTCGCTCGCAGAGTCCTGGACCTCGACGACGAAATCGCCGAACTCGACCGCTTCATCGCTCCGCTCGTCGAGGAACTCGCGCCCGATCTGCTCAAGCTCGAAGGCGTGGGAACCGCCAGTGCGGGCGAGCTGCTGGTCGCCGCGGGCGAGAATCTCGGTCGGCTGCGCTCCGAAGCGAGCTTCGCCATGCTGTGCGGCGCCAGCCCGCTCCCCGCCTCGAGCGGGAAGACGCAACGCCACCGCCTCAATCGCGGCGGGAACCGCCAGGCCAACTCCGCCCTCCACATGATCGTCGTGTGCCGGATGCGCACCGACCAACGAACCCGAACCTACGTCGAGCGGCGCACCCGGGAGGGGCTGTCCAAACGCGAGGTGATGCGCTGCCTGAAGCGCTACGTGGCCCGCGAGATCTACCGCGTCCTCACCGCCCCATCACCTGCTTGACAAACATGAGAGCGTCAGTCGCCTCGATCAAGGCGCAGTACTTGACGCACTGGAACAGCCCTCTCGCGAGGTCGTCCTCGGTCGACCGTGCGGACTTCACTTCGACACCCATCCAGCCCTTCTCGGACTTGAATAGCACGTCAACGCGGTCGGCGGAGCCGAAAACAAACTCCATATCGCCGGGCCCCGCCTCCCGCTGGAGCCCGAACCACTCGGGGTGAAGGGCGACGCGCTTCTTGAGTTCCTCGTGCTCCGGCGATTCGCCTCCTGTACTACGCCTCAAGAGTGACACGGCACTCAGAATCGCCGTGTCAGCTTCCGCAGGCGGAATCCCGAAGTGTTGCAGGACGGTGTCCCAGCGCTGGAACACATAGACTTCTTCCAACATCCTATGGACGATCTCGTGCCGCCGCTTGATGCTTGCGGATCGAAACTGCAGCGCCTCCGCTGACGAAGCGAAGATCCCCTTGCCGGGCAAACCCGTGGACTTGTTGTACACCAAGGCATGGATTGGCGGAATCTCGTCGCGCCATGAGTCCGAGAGCGCTTGCATCGCATCCCGGATCGCCCCCAATACATAGTTCAAGTTGCGTGGGTTGGGCATGTCCAGTTCTTCAGCGAGATCGGTGTACGAGATCGGCTGTTCGGCCCGTACTTGCCTTACCAACAGCGGCAAGGCCTGTCGGGCCCGCTGCTGGTAGAGCTTGCCGCCCTGAAGGCCATATGAGGTTACGTCGGTTGTGCGGTCGATCATCAGAGTCTCCCCCCTATTGCCCGCCGTCTCAAGGTGTGCCCTCGGCTCGATCGGCTAACCTTGCTCCGGTGACTCAGGTGCGAGGTACTCTTCTCGAATTCTCCCCAATTCGCGCGAGTCCTCAGCACGAGCCAGTCGCCAGAACTCCCAGCCGTTCGTGGTTGTTCCCGTGAGGTTCTCGGCTGCAGCAGACAGCGTATCGAACTCCGTTCCGTTCTGGCCGCCAATCCCCCCGCCCGGCAACACGGTTGCTCGGTATTCCATGCCCGATCGTGTCCCCTTCAACGCTTCACCAGGCTCCACGAGCCCGGCCACGATGAGATCAGCGAGGCCAATCCCGTAGAAGGTTTTCCGCTCCTCTCTTGTAGCGGTCTCTGACGATGTCCCGCCACCGAGCCCTAGTCGGTCGGGGCTCCACACGTGTTCGCAGATCTGTCTGTACAAGTCCTGACGTTCCTCGATATCGGACTTCGTGAACCCCTGGGGATACGACTTGAATGGGAGGCCCGTTCGCTTGATGAGTCTGAAAAAGGACGGATTCTTCTTGTACGCCAATTCGTTGAGCGATGCGGCCAATAGGTTTTGGCCGAAGTAATCCGGCAGCTTCTCCTCGTACTCAGCGGCGCCGAAACTTGCGTTGAAGTCTTTCGGCAACAGCAGGAGATCCCCAAACCCGTTACGGTGCGCCGCAAAATCGTACGGGTTATCAAACTCCTTTCTGTGACGTTCATACTTGTCCGCCCAGATATGTTCAACTTCAAAGGGGTGCTTGCGCGACCGATTCACATATGCGCTAAAGCCGATGCCGGTACCGCACTCCTCCTCGATCCATGCGGTCATGCGCGCAAGTAGGTAGCGGATGTGGGAACGATTGCGCTGCGTGAGGCGGAAGGCTCGCACGCCATGAAATGATTCCCCGATATCGGCGACCCGATCAGCCAGCACATCCCGTAATCTGTCGAGATCTCTGTTCCTCACGTCCTTGGCCAGATTGAACATCGTGTAGACGACCGTCGAATACCCGAAGTTGCGGTAGTTGACCATCCTGCGTGCCACAAAGATGTTCAGAAATCTCGCGACCAATTCGGCCTTGAGGTGAAACGTGTGATCCTCGTCTTCTGGAGTCACTGCGGCCATGATCGGCAGGTGCTGCAGGGTGAAGCCCGTGACTGCGTTGTAGTAGACGTGCTCCAAGCCCGCTGTCATCTTGCGACTGGCACGCAGCAGCTGCATGTATCGTTGGCTCATCCGCTCGAAGTCATGATTCACGAAGGTGGCGTAGTCGCCAGCTCTGGTCAGCTCGAGGCTCGCGCGGTTATCCCTCACCCATTTATGAAAGGCCGTACCAATCAGATCGAAGTCTCTCGGTACCGCATCCTTCTTCCGTTCACGGATCGTCTGGGCATACTTCCCGCGGAGCCAATGCTTGATGAATTCCGAGTCGGCGTTCTTGTCGAGATCGGTCAATTCAGTGATCCGACGCCGCCAGAAGGTGTTGGCCGCACGGATTCGCTCGGGTTCGCCGATCCTGGCGAGGAGGAAGCCCTTCAACATGTCCGTGTTGGAAAGCCTGAGACCGCGGTCGTTCATCGTCTCGAAGATCTCGAGCGCCATTTCCTGATCGGTGGTTCCGATCTCGACAAGAACGACACGTTCGAGTAGCCAATCGCAGAAATAGGGGAGAGCGGTTCCCTTGAGGTCGTCAGGATAGAGCGCAACGATGTCTTGGTAACGGTCCCAGATGGTCCGGACAGATTCGGATTCAGGGCTTGGATCGAACGGGGTACCCTTCAGGATCGCGTGCATGACGTTGTTGCGTTCAGGGACATCGATGTTGAAGCTCTTCGATCGGTATTTCTTGGAGAACACGAGGGGAGCGAGGTCCTCGGCGTCCTCCAGGCCCTCGGCGAGGTGATTGAGATGGATCAGGAGCAACGTTAGCGAGGTCAGCCGCTGCTGTCCGTCAACGAGAAATCGGGTGCCCTTGACGGAACTGGTGACGATCGGGCCGAGAAAATAGGGGCGATAGGAGGCGACCTGATGGGGTTCGTCCAGCTCGTCGTAGTCCGCGAGAAAGCTGGTAGCGAGATCGTCAATCAGCTCCGTTACGTTGGCTTCGCTCCAGGTGTACTCGCGTTGGTAGTAGTCGAGCCCGTACTTACGACCGGTAAACAATTCCCGCACCGTACGGGCGGTGCCGTCGATCAGCTTGACGTCAATTAGCTCAGCCATTGGTCGGTGTGCCCCTTTGCCGGGTTCATGCTATCGGGTCGAATGTACAAGTACGGTAGTCACCTGACACCCGGCCTCGCCGAGGTCAGCGCGTCAGGCTGCGGTCTGGGCCTCCTTTCCGGCTGACTTCTTCCGGCTCCTGGGCTTGTGGATCCCTTTCTTGAAGACCTGATACGGCGTTCTCCCCTCCATGCCGCCGCCCCGGTGCGGACGGTTCCGGTTGTAGGTCTCGATGTAGGCGTCCAGATCCTCCTGCATCTCGCTGACCGACTCGTACCAGGTCGTGCGCCCCTTCACCCTGAGGTGCTCGTCCAGCAGGGTGCGGTGGAAGCGCTCGATGGCTCTCCCGGACCGTCTTCTCCAGCCGCCGCAGCCGTTCGTGCCTCGTCTTCAGCCCGTTGCGGAGCCACACCCCTCGGCCTCCTCCCGAACTCACCTGTACGCCCCGAGCATGAGTTCGTCGGCCACCCGCTGCACCCCGTGCGTCGCCAGCCGTGGGCCAGGCTGCTGCAGTCACTCAAGGCCGAAGACGTAGGCGCGGCCCGGGCCCGTTGCGTCCACGTCGAACGTGGCGGCGGCGAGCGCCTTTGCCTGCCGTTGGGGGGAGTCGCTGAAGGAGTGCGACACGGTGCGTGCCGTGCGGACAAAGCCGAATCCGTGGTCGAGATGGCAATGCCAGCGGGTGCCGTCGTCCCATGTGATCTCCAGTTTGCGCTCGTGCGGGGTGCGCTTGGCGTTGCGGAGAACAACGCTGGCCGAGATCGACGCGGTGTGGAACAGGTGCTCGATCGTCTTTTTCGCGTCTTGGGCTAGGGTCCAGTCGTCCTGGACTTGCCGGCCAGGGGAAGCCCGCTCGTTCGGAGGCGTGGTGAGGATTCGAAAGCGGGCGTCATGCAAGCCGTCGCCGGCTGCCCTGGCGAGTTCGGCGAAGACCTCCAAGAGGATGCGAGCCACCAGCGGGGAGCGCACGTAGCGGTCCTGATATACCACCTCCCGGATCGGGAGGCCCCTGCCCAAGCGCTCCGAGAGGGCGGGGGAGGCCGTCCTGATCGCTTGCCAGAATGCCGGGCCGACAGCGTTGATCGGTGCTCGGAGATGGTCGGAAAGAGCGAGGCGGTTGGCTTGGCCGGGCGGGGGGGCGTCCAGCTGCGACGGCTCTACCGGAGCCAACGTGGTGGGGGCGTCGGTGGTGTATCCCTTGACCACGTGAGCGCCTTCTCCAGAGACTCCCCAGTCCGGGCCGGGCACCAGCGCCTCAATGGCTTGGGCGGCGAACGTGACCGCCCGACCCGGGGAGGAGAGTTCCGCGAGGACCGGTCGACCTGGGCGAGGAACGCGGCCGCGGAGGAGGCGCACGCCGAGCGTTCGTCCCCAGAACGCGAGCTGTAGGCGCTCTCCGCGCGGAATCCCGTCCACGTTGCGCGGGAGGACCAGCTCCACGCGGCAGCCTTCTTGGGTCCAGCGCAGGAGGTCGCGCGAGAGCGTCCAGTCGCGCAGCGACCACTGGGAGGCGTCGCCGCCCAAGTGGAGGCGCACCGTGTCGGCGGGTGGAATTCCCCGCTGGAGCGCGAGTTTGATTGGTTCGAACTCGAACCGGGTCTCCGGGCCGAACATCTGCTCCTCGGCAGGGAGGTCGAGCGCCGCGAGGAAGGTGTCGCTCAGGACGTCAAGCGCCCGATGGCGGTCCACGCGGTCCACGGCGTGATGCGTGTCGTATGAGAGGAGGCACGCGTGACAGGCTTTGTCGCAGCGTCGCGCACAATCAAGGGTTCCGCGCGCCCGGCGCAGTAAAGCAGGCAGGTGTTCAGGGGCCTGCGCGACGAAGCCCGCGCCGCCGGTGGCGTGGTCGTAGAGAAGAATGGAGACATTTTTCTCACCGGTCTCCTCTACTCTGGCCTCCTTGATGGCCCAGCCGATCTCGCGGTCCTCCACACCGATCCTTTGGGCGAGAGCTTCGCGCAACGCGATGGCAATGGAGGAGGCGGTCACGGCGTCGATGCCTTCCTTGGCGTCCGTGCCCCCGTCAGTGTCGGTTGCCGGCGCGACGAGGACGGGGCGTAGCTGGAATTCGAAGACGTCGGTTTCGCGGGAGACGCCGAGCCATTCGTTGCGGCGGATCTTGTGGGTGCCGTCGTTCCCCGAGCAGAGGTCGTCCGGGCCGGCGGTCGATCCGCCCCGGAGCGGCTTGTGTCCCTGCATCCGCTTGGGGAGTTCGCCCTCCTTCTCGTGCTCGGCCACGGCGCGACCGCAATGCAGGCAGATCGCGAATCCGTACCCATACTCTCCGGCGGTATGGTGGAACACCCGCCCGGAGGCGCTGTACCGGAATCGACCCAGCGCCGAGACGGCGAGACTCTGCCACGGTTCGCCACCCGTGGAGATCCGAGGGGGCTTTGTCGGAACATAGGAGAAGCGGCTGAGGTCGTTGTTGAGCGAATCGCGAATGTCGACTGCGAAGCCGGCCGGTTCGATGTAACTGTGCGCCTCCAGAGGCGATTCCCGTCCGGCACAATAGCCCGACTCGCACACATCGAGGGGACGGATTCCCGTTCCCACTGCGCCGCAATGCCGGCAGCGCCACGTATGCCGGAGCGCCTGGACCTCCCGCGCCGCCTCGTCCGTCGCGGGGATCTTCCAGTTCAGAGTAAGGCCGGAGGAGGTCAGGACCCGGCCGTCAAGGATCACGCTCGCTCCCGGGCCATATTCGTGTAGCGCGGCGGACAGGTGTCGCGTCGGATATTGGCGCGCGCGGGAGAAGTTGTCCTCCCGGTCGCCGCTGGCATCGGTGCGCCTTCGTCGCCTCCACTTCAAGTCATCCTTGGTGGTGGTGACGAGAGGCACGACCTGGGTCGGGAATCCGTAACCCGGAAGGAAGTTCCGCACGGCAAGCTCCCGCAGCAGATACTCCTCGCGCAGGCGCCGCAGCTGAAGTTCGATTGCGCGCCGGACCACATCCGCGCTCGCGTGTCCGGCGAGGCCATCCAACTCCCGACGCAACGGCTCGGCCTCCGCAGCCCACGCGCTTGCCGCGGCGGCGATGCGATCCTCGACCATCGACAACAACCGGTCCGGTTCGATTCCGGCCAGTTTCGAGCCGCGCAACAGTCGCCTCAACCCCGTCTCAAGCCACGGATCGCTGCGGGCGACATCCCCGAGCCAGCTGCGAAACTGCTCGCATACCGAGGATTTGTCTTCCCGCTGCTCGAAGAACCACCCCGCGGACAATCGGTGAAACTCCTGCCGCTGGAACCGGTTCGCGAAGAAGCGCGTGAGCGTGAGGGCGTTGACGTGGCGGCGCACGATCCGCTCGCTGTGGAGGCCGACTCGGGTTACGTGCAGCGGCGTTTTGAAGGGCCAGAGCGGGTTTCGGAAGACGTGCTCGCCGTGTGCGGACGTGTTGCACAGAGTGAGGCCGATGGCGCGCGACTCCCCACGGCGGCCCGCACGGCCCGCCCGCTGCAAATAGTTGGCCGGGCTCGGAGGCGCGTTGTTCATGGCGACCGCCGACAGTCCTCCGATGTCGACACCCATCTCCATCGTCGTGGAGCAGCTGAGCACGTTCACCCGCCCGCGCCGGAACCGGTCCTCGAGATCTCGGAGGCGCGCCGCGCTCAACTGGGCGGAATGTTCCGCGACCTGAAAATAGTCCACATGCTCGAAGATGCGGCGGCTCCAGCCCCGCCAGACGCCAAGCCGCTCGGCCTCCGCGATGTCCGGGTCGTCGCGTATGGCTTGATCGATCTCGTCCCGGCTGTAGGTGCCGCCCATGGGCTTCCGCCAGAACGGCGTCTTCAGCCGGGGCATTCGCACCGGTCTGGCCGTGAGATCTTTGCGGTGGAGGCCGGATACGACATATGGCGTCAGGCCCATCACGGTGGTGTCGAGGACGCGACGGGTTATCGGACAGAGCCACGCGTCCCTAATTTCGCGGAGCGCCACCCCCTCGCCGAAGTTCAGGCGATGTCCCGGTCCGCTCGTTACCAGGACGGCGCTTATCTGGCGCCACGCGAGCCGCAGACACGCGTCGATTTCGGCCCGCGCCGCGCCGCTCTCCGAGGGGTCAACCTCCAGTATCAGAGCGAGGAGTTGCACGAACCGGGACCGGAGGGTGGGGCCTGCGGCGAGGGGCCACCGGACGGCCCCCTCGAAGCGCTCGGCGTCCGGACCAATTAACACCGTGGGCCTGTGGGGCACGCCAAGCCAGGGGATGAAGGCGCCCTCCACCTCAATGCAGCGGCGACCCCGAACCAGATGGTCGAGCATGAGCTTCAGGAAGTTCCGCCATTCCCCGGCGTCCAGCCCTCGCATTCTCCAGGGACTCGGCGGTTCGGAGCCCGTCGCCGCCAAGCGGGGGTACTCCACCGAAACGAATCCCAGCGTCTCAAGCGACGTCTGGCGCTTCGGACGGCGCGCGAACTCGCGCAGAAGGGCAATCTCGGCAAGCTCGTGCGCCTCCAGGTCGGCGAGCGGGAGGTGCCTCCAGTGGTCCGGCAACCACTTCGATATCTCCGTCTCCCGCGATAGCTTCTCGATGGCGTCCTTCCACGCCCGGCAGCCCAACCGCGGCCCGGTGAGGGTCGCCAACCCGGCCTTCTTCTCGGCGATGATCTTCTGAATCTGGGCGTTTTCCGGCTTCACCTCCTCGAGTGCGGCGATCTCCGACTTCAACTGGGCGATGCGTGCCGGGTCGGGAGCGTGATCCGTGCGCTCGGCGGCGGTCTGGTGGTAGATGGCCCCGCGGGTATAGTTGCGCTCGGAGTCGAGCTGCGCCGTGAGCGCGAACCGGGCCGTGCCCTGACGGCTGTCGGTGAAGGTGAGGAGCCGCCGTCCCGCGTGCGGAAGCGGCTCGGACCCGCGATCCGCCAGCTCCGGCGTGTAGTCGAGCATGATCGGGATCGTATTGCGGAGAATGAGACTCGCGCCCCCGCGCAGGGGCCTGAGCAACCAGTCGGCTCGGCGGCTCGTCCGGCACTCGGGACAGCGGGGATGCCCCGATGTCGCCGGGAGCACTTCTCCGAACTCCAGCGCCGCGTCCGCGTCCGAGCCCACCCAGCGGCCGGTCCTTCGGTCGAGATGGATCGTCGGCACCTTGGGCGTGGCCGGATGGGCCAGATACCGGTCGAGTCCGTCTCCGCGCCCATCGTCCTCGTCGTCGTCCTCCTCCTCGCTGCCGTAGTCGACAAGCTCCGGCACATCATCGGTCTGCTCGACGACGCCCACGTCTCGGGGCACAAGGGTCCGGTCCTCAAGGACCATGCGGCCCGCGAGATACTCCTTCCCGCATTCCGCGCACAGGACCATCGCGAGGACGAGGGAACCGCATTCGTCGCAGCGCGCCCGGCGCCCGAAGAACAACTTGCCGAACGGCCACTCGAACGAAGCGAGCGGCGTCCCGTTCCGTCCCGGACACTTCTGAGAGATGCAGGCCCACACGCCGCCCTGGGTCCGGTGAAAGAGGTGGCACCTGACGCGCAGGAACCACTCGCCATCGACCTTCGCGCTCGTCGCGATGTCGATGAGTTCGAGAGTCTCTCGGCGTTCCGCAGCCGACGGCGCAGCTGCCGGTCCCCCTGGCGCCGCATCAGCTGCCGCCGCGCCTGAGGCGGCATCGAGCCGGATCTTGGTGAGTTGGTTCAGGGTGAGGACGCCATCGGATGCGAGCAACTCGCGCCGGATCCGCCGGGCCACCGCCGCCGCCGCCAGTTTCGCCCCGCGCTCGGACGGCTCCATGCGGCGGAGTGCGTCGATGGACGGAAGCGGTTCGTCGGGGGCTTCGGGCGTGGTCGCGGAGAGATCCGGGAAACCACGTGCGCCGCGGACGACGTGGACCTGGTCGCGGTCGACGCCGCCCAGATCCGCGAGGAAGTCCCGCAGCCGGTCCTCGCTCTCGTCGCTTTCGTCGCCGATCGTCGCGGAAGTGGCGACGAACCGCACCTCCGAGGGCTCGACGTCGAACGCGTACAGCACGCGCCGCAGCAGCAGGGCGATTTCCGCCGAACGGGAGCCTTGGTAGGTGTGCGCCTCGTCGAGGACGATCCAGCGCAGCAGACCCTTCGACTGATCGATAATCGGCTTGTCCTCGAGGCGCACCAGCATGTACTCCAGCATGGTGGCGTTGGTGACAAGGATGGGCGGCGGATCTTCGCGAAGGGTGGTGCGGTCCCCTACGAGCTCCGGGTCGAGCCGTTTCCCCTCCGCCGCCGACAGCTTGTTCGGCGTATCCCCCTTGTACAGGCAGTAGCGGAGGTTGCCGTTGAAGGGGCGCGACCAGGCGCTCAGCCGGTCGCGCTGGCTATTGATCAGCGCGTTGAGCGGATAGAGGAAGAGCGCCCGCACCCCGCGCAGCCGCTCCCGTTCGGCCCTGCGGACGAGGTCGTCCAGGATCGGGACGAGGAACCCCTCCGTCTTACCCGACCCGGTTCCGCTGGTGATGATGACGGATCTCGGGTTCCGGCGCTTCAGGTACTCCCACGCCTCATATTGGTGAGTGAACGGTTGCCGCTTCGCGGGAAGACGTATTCCTTGAGACGTTCGTCGTCCGCCTCCGTGCCCATCGCCGCCACCAGCGCCTCGGTAAGGAAGTCCCGTTCGGCGAGATCGGACATGGTGACGTCCGCCGTCTCCCAATCGAAGATTGCCTCGAACACCGGATCCGCGAGAAAGCTGTCGGGGTGTCCGGCCGGCTTCTGCAGAACCTGCGACAGGAACGTGCGCAGCGAATCGGTCCGGGGTCCGTAGATCCCGAGCAGTGAACTGGCGGACCGCTCTACGAGGTCACGGACCAGGGGTTCGAAGAAACGAGCCGAAGGGGATGCTGGAGGCATACGAGGATTATTTCCCGAGTTTTCGTTGGATATTGTCGGCCTCTCGCAGGCCGAAGGCGATGAGTTGGGCGACCTCGAGAGTTCGGTCAAACCAACTTGAGTGGCCGCGGCGCGCCCCCCTGATCCGGTGCGCCAGATCGTCACCGGCCGCATGCTCAGACATGACGAGCACGGCCGCCAAGGCGGGCGTGTACACAAAATCCGCGCACCCCGAGGCCTCAATCACGTTCCGATCAGTGGTCAGGAAGAGCCGAACGGACCACGGATAGTCGTCCAGGACGCGCTCTATCTCCTCCCGCACCCCCGGCATGTCAAGAAGGGTGGGCGACTCCGGGTCGAACGCCCGACAGTCACGGAGTTGATTGTCGTAATCCTCGAGCAACGCGTCCAATATCTTCGGATTCACGATACGCGAGGAATCGCGAGGGATCGGGCGGCCCGTAGTCCGGCCGTTGAGGAAGCCGAAGGCCGGGCCCAGGCCCGCCAAGCGAGCCTTCACCCGATCAAAGCTCCGGTCCATCTGGCCGTTGAGGATGTCCGACGCCAGATCCGTGTCGCCCACTGCCTCCAATTCCTTCCGCCAGTGGTCCGCATAGTCCAAGTACGCGCGTTTCCAGCTACGCCCCGGCAGTTGCCACCACGCGAAGGGGAAGATCTCCATCCGATCCCAGAGCGCCGAGAAATCGGCCTCCGGGGCATCCGCCGCGGCCATCGCGCAGGCCATGGGGTTGCGAACCAGCGCCCGCAGCAAGGGGAACACCATCGGCGGGAGGGATTCCAATCCGAGATACCCGAACACCAGCGGCCAATCCTCGTGCCCCGGGTCCATGGCGAGGGCGCGGACAACGGGCCGGAACGGCTTGTCTCCGAACGGCTGATTCTCGTCGAACGCCGCCGCGTACGCTTCGGCCACGGTGGCCGCCTCTCCCAGTAGGGGCCCGACGGTGGCCTGGTCCGGCTGTGGGGCATACCACGGCAGCGGGCGGGCGCGTTGTTGTTCGCCTTGGCGGCCGCAAATCAAATAGGGCCCAGGAACCAAGGGGTTCGCCGGGAGTCTCCACACACCCTCCGAACAAGGCCGAAGCGGGAGAGGGTCCTGGTCGGGTTCGAGGAGCGGGATCAACTCCACCACGAGCGAAGTCAAGTCGTCGCGGGAGACCTGCTTCAAGCTACGCTCGTCCAGCGTAACGAGCGGCGTAGTGCCATTCTCCGCACGGCGAAACGCGAGGTCGAAGCCGGCCACTGAGAGGTCGGCGCCAGGAAGGGTGGCCCCCGATCCTCCATGTGCGATCCGCAGTCTGACCCGGGCGTCGAGACGGTCGGCCAGCCCCAACCGATCCGCCACCTCTCGGTCCACCTGGCCGAGGTCGAGCAGGTGATGTCCGTAGCTCACCTCCGGAATGTTGGGGGCGAAGGCAGGGGAGCGATCCATGGAGCCCCAGAGGGTGTATTCCCCGCGATCCGGGGCGACGACTTCCGCGTGGACGCCCGCCAGCGATCCCTCGGCCAAACGGGCGCCGGTCGGCAATCGGCGACCATCGGCCGCAATGAAGGCGGCGCGGCGGGCAGGGAAGGGGAGCGTCAGGGTCATCCGGCCGAGCTCGGGCCAATCCACAACGATGGGCACTTGTCGGGGCGGGTCCCCGGAGGCGCGCAACAACAGACGGTAGCCATCGGGCTCTGGGTGACCCGTCGCGCGAACCCCGGGAGTGTCTTGGACACCGACCATGACGCTACCGAACCGCGTGAACCTGATTTCGCCTTGGGTGGTGTCGGACGAAGGGCGAATTTCGATATCGGCCTCGCTCGGCAATATGCAGATCGATATTGAATGGCGGACGATGTTGTTCGTGACGTACCTGAGCCGACCCCCGCCTCGGATGGCGCAGGAAGCCACCGCGGCGCAGGAGTAGGCGCCCCAGCGTCCGCCGGGGATGTCCGGCCTCCACTCGAGGTGCCGCTCCGGCACTCGCTCCACGAACTCTCCGTCCCGGCGCCGGTGAACCACGGGACCTCCGAGGAAGACGGTCATCGCATCCCCGCCGAACCGTTTCGTGGGACCGGCCAAGTGATACTCGATGTCGTGGGGATCTGCCGAGGCGTTGGTCTCCACGATCACGCACGAACCGTCCGCCTCGGTGATCGTGGCCTTGCCCCGTAGCCGATAGACCCGGCGTTGGGAGACGTGGCTCTGGGCTGCGTTGCGGAGGGAGCCGGCGGGCTCCAGACATCCTTCGTCACTAACGACTGAAGCTCTCGCACCCACAGCGAGGAGAGCCCAGGCCTCCCCTACGCGCAACGTCCCCTGGCCGACGAGACGACACGTCGAGCGCGGCGGGTCGGTTGGGTCCATGGGCCCAAAGACCCAGGCGAGATCTCCCAACCCCGACGCCCCCGGAAACTGATCCGAGGGGTACTCCTCGTCGTAGGTGCGTGCGACCAGTTTCCGGGGGCCGGTCAGATCCCTGGTCTGCACCTCGCGGGCGAATGAAGTCCGTTCCAGCCGGAAGCGGCCCTCGTCTTCGATGCGCTCCTCGGTCGCTTGGGCCAAGGCCCGGAACGTCCCCCTCTCGGTTTGGACGCCCAGGTGAAGGCGAGATGGCACTTGGTCGGGGGACTCGAAACCAAACAGCGCCTGGAGGGCCTCGCGACCGATGGTTGTCGGCAGGTTGAACGACCCCCGCAGCTCCCAGTCGCCATCGGCGACCGGTGCCAAGTACACGTTCCAGCGGACGTGGCTGCGCGCGCGGCGGGCGACTTCGATGGCCTCGCCGAGCAGGCCATTGAGAAGGACACTTGCTACGTCATCACTGACTCTAATCGGGAGTTCGCCGCGCCAGCCGGGCCGCTTGCCGTCCAACTCCTGGACGGGCGAAGCGCCGTTGGAGAGTTCCGCCTGGAGCCGCCAGATGGCTTGAATCAGCTCACCGGCCAGCTCGTATACGACTTCTCGCTGCCACGCCCGCGGAAGCTCGCGTCGCAGCCGCGAGGCCAGATCGCGTGCAGGGATGCCGGTGGAGCCGAGCTGACGGAATTCGCCCAGGAGACCTCTCAGGTAACGGCTTAGATGCGTGTCTTCTCGCAGCACGAGATTGAGGGGAAGTCCGCCTTCGCACACGATCGTCTCCAGGAAGCCCCGGGACGGACCGAATCTGTAGATGGTGCGGCGCCACGCGCGGAGTCCGCGGGTCACCACATCCCGAAGCACATGATACTGACCGCCGGAAGGGGCGAGTTCGGGCATTCCGAGCGCGGAGACGAGCGGTTCCCACTTCCGTGGCCCGCCCTCGTAGTTTCGATACGACCACTCCGATGCCCACAGGCAGAACGCCCTCGCCGCGTCCCTCGAGATGGGACCCTGCCCGAACTGCTTCTTGCGGAGTTCCCACCCAAGCACTCGCTCAAGGTCGGTGAACTCTTCGGGGGTGATATGATACCGGTAGAGGGGCTGTCCGTTCGGCCCGGAGAGGTCGCGCGCGGCAAAGAAGTCATCGAGGAAGGTCTTGGCTGTCTTCATGGGCTCAAGAGCTACACACTCGGAACCTCCGGCCTCTGCTGCTGCTCGGGACGTCTCCTTGCTCCAGTCGTCCCGTGCAGCGTCCTTGGGGAAGCTTGTCGGCCCACCTCGCAAGAGCGGACAGACTACGCAACCTCATCAAGGAAGGGCAACCGTCGAACCCCAAGGGGCGGGCAGATCTCGGCAGGTTGCTTCCCACGTATCCGCGCAGGATGTGACGGCTCTACGGGGATGGGGGTCGAACATGTCTGGTCGGCCTCCCTGGGGCAGTTGTTGGATGTGAAGGCTAGCCAAGCCGCGCCAAGTCTATCCGGGTACAGTCCGACGAAACTCGTCTAGGCCATACAGCAGCTTCTGCAAATCAGTCGGAACCTGTGCTTTCGTGAAGCCAGAGATCAGTTGATGATTCGTCAAGCTGACGGAGTAGGCATCCTGAACGAGCCTGCGGAATTCCGCCAGCGTGCGTTTGCCCGGCACGATACACACTCTGGTTTCCAGGTCGGACCACTCTCGTGCAAACCACTCGATCATCTCTCTGGTAACGGTCGCCCGATCTTCGGGTCGTCCCGACCGATCGTGGTAGTCAATACGGCGGGAGACGTACTGTGCTTCCGCGTCAGCACGGAACAGGTCCGTCGCTTTCCTCAGCAGGGAAGTCACGTCCTTCACGGTAGGCGGCTTCTCACCTTGCCGCCGCGCTCGGTCCTTCACCCCACGCTCAACAACTCGCTGCAGTACGGCGGGCTGGAGGAGGTAGTTCTCCATCTCCTTTCGAGCCAAGACGTGAACGAACGGTACACGGGTTCCGAGATCCGCTACTATCTCTTCGATCTGCTCTTGGGGCCAATAGTCGCGATCAAACACCGCTCCGATGCAAAGCGGCGTGCCCAGAGTCTTCTCGATTCCCCAAGCGGAAGCCGAAATCCTCTCCCAGTTGGCAAACCCTTCCGACTCCACGGGCGTGATGTCGAGTCCTGATGCCAATTCCTGAAGTCCAAGCACCGTCGCGAACTTCCTCAGCCGCTTGAAGTCTTCGCTGCCTTCCACGAACAGCACTCGCCTGGTCCGCGAGAGTTGAGTCAGCGTCACGTTGTGGACAGATCCGATTCGTTCCGTAGCGCCCTGGACATCTTCGATGCTCTTGAGGCGTCCGGCTGTGCGCTTCTGCTTTTCCAGGAGGAGAATGTCAGTCGGATCGACTTCGCCCATGATCTCGGTCGAGTGCGTGGCGATCAGGATGTCCGGCCCGAGACCCCGCAGCGTCGTCACGAGCTTCCTCTGTAGATCGGGATGCAGGTAGATCTCGGGCTCGTCGATGACGAGTATCGTCGCATTCCTCGATCGGAGGGCGTGCGTCAGGATTTGGCACCAGACCTGGAAGCCAAAGCCCGCCCAATAGAGCTCACGGGTCATACGATCCTCTCGACAAAACATTCCAAGCTTGCCCGCCATCAGGTCTACGACCTCCGGTGGCTCAAGCTCCATTCCTGGCCAAGTCTGTGTAACCAACTCGGAGAATTCGTCGAATCCTTCGGGGTTCTGCATCCAGTAATTCCGGAAGTGACGAGAGGCGCGGTGGGTGGTGAGATTCCTTTTGACCGTCTTGGCCTGAACGGTTGTTTCCTCATGCTCTACCGGGCCCAAGACCGGTACGACCCCGATCGAAACCGGAAACGCGGTCCGGAATCCTGACGGGGTTACGACTTGGCGACTGGGTGTGTCGGCGAACAAGAAGCACCCACCGTCCTCGGGAAAGTCGAGGAGCAGAGTGTTCTTGTTTGACATCCGGAAGAGTACGCTCGACCTGGTCGACGCGAGATCTGAGTGGACGTTCTCGAGCGAGATGGGCAAAGCGTCGGGAGTGATGTTCCAACCCCTGCTACGCCTGTCCGGGCCGTCGCACAGTTGCGCCGCTCGGGCTCGGGCCCGGCGCATGGCGACTTCGAGCACTCGGAAGGCGCCAATCACGGTCGACTTGCCGCAGTTGTTCGGACCCACCAAGACGTTGAAGGAATTCAGGCGCACAGACATGCGCTTCAGCGCTTTGTAGCCGGAGAACTGAACCGACGTTATCGAAACATCTGCCATTCTACTCCGCCCCCTTGACCCCTCAGCCTCTTGAGTCGCGAATACCTCGCCACGGTCCAACGGTTCGTCACGCCACCCCCAACGTTCAGCAGCCTGAGCCTGGCCCGGGGCGTATCGTCAGGGCCCATCGCATCACAACACGCTTCGGCCCGCGTCGTAGGCATCTGCGCTGCGCCCGGTGAATGCGCAACGGGTCATGCCGTCGCGAGGGGAACGACGCAGCGGCAACGCTCGGCACGGCTAGGCGTGCGTCGGACCTCGGCGGGTCTTGGTCGCCGCATTCTGAGGCCGCGCGTCGGAAGCGGAGTTGCTTGCTGTTGTCAGAACCCAGTCTGGGGTTGCATGTATCTCCGCTTGGATCGTCCGTCCAGGAAGTCGCGATGGCGATCACGAGAAGGGGGCGGGTGTCCCGAGTACGGTCTTGTGTCTCGAAGGGGGGATCCACCGGAAGATGACGAACGGCGATCTGCATTGGATCACGAACTACATCTGGGGGATCGCGGACGACGTGCTCCGCGATGTCTACGTCCGCGGCAAGTACCGCGACGTCATCCTTCCCATGACCGTGCTGCGTCGGCTCGACGCAGTGCTCGAACCCACGAAACAGGCCGTCCTGGACATGAAGGACACGCTGGACGGGCTGGGGATCGCCGACCAGAAGGTGGCCCTGCGGCAGGCGGCGGAACAGCCATTCTACAACACGTCGAAGTTCACCCTGCACGACCTGCGGGCGCGGGCCAGCCGGCAGCAGCTCAGGGCCGACTTCGAGGACTACCTCGACGGGTTCTCGCCCAGCGTGCAGGACATCCTCGAGAACTTCGAGTTCCGCAATCAGATCCCGAGGCTCTCCAGGGCCGACGCCCTGGGCGCGCTGATCGAGAAGCTCACCTCGCCCGACATCAACCTGGGTCCGGAGCCGGTCATGAACACCGATGGCACGGTCCGGCATCCAGGGCTCGACAACCACGGCATGGGCACCGTCTTCGAGGAGCTGATCCGGCGCTTCAACGAGGAGAACAACGAGGAGGCGGGCGAGCACTTCACGCCGCGCGACGCCGTGGAGCTCATGGCGAAGCTCGTCTTCCTCCCGATCGCCGACGAGATCGACGACGGCACCTATCTGCTCTACGATGGCGCGTGCGGGACCGGCGGCATGCTGACCGTGGGCGAGGACGTGCTGCAGCAGCTGGCGGAGGAGCGGGGCAAGCAGGTGTCCACCCATCTCTTCGGCCAGGAGATCAACGCCGAGACCTATGCGATCTGCAAGGCCGACCTCCTGCTGAAGGGGGAGGGGGAGGCCGCCGACAACATCGTGGGCGGACCGGAGCACTCCACGCTCTCCAACGACGCCTTCCCGTCGCGCGAGTTCGACTTCATGCTCTCCAACCCGCCGTACGGGAAGAGTTGGAAGACCGATCTTCAGCGCATGGGTGGCAAGAAGGACATGCGCGATCCGCGGTTCGTGATCGAGCACGCGGACGATCCCGAGTACTCCCTGGTCACCCGCTCCAGCGACGGCCAGATGCTCTTCCTGGCCAACAAGCTCTCCAAGATGAAGCAGGGGACCCGGCTCGGGAGCCGCATCGCCGAGATCCACAACGGCAGTTCGCTCTTCACCGGGTCGGCGGGGCAGGGCGAGAGCAACATCCGCCGCTGGATCATCGAGAACGACTGGCTGGAGGCGATCGTCGCCCTGCCGCTCAACATGTTCTACAACACCGGCATCGCCACCTACGTCTGGGTGCTCACCAACCGGAAGCCCGAGCACCGGAAGGGCCAGGTGCAGCTGATCGAAGCCACGAAGTGGTTCCGACCGCTCCGGAAGAATCTTGGGAAAAAGAACTGCGAGCTTGGCGAGGAGGACATCGAGAGGATTTGCCGGACGTTCCTCGATTTCGAGGAGACCGAGGAGAGCAGGATCTTCGACAACGAGGCGTTCGGGTACTGGAAGGTGACCGTGGAGCGGCCGCTGCGCTTGGCGGTAGATCTGTCCGAGCAAAGGAGAGACGCGTTCTTCGATGCCTGCCTTGAAATGGACGAGGAACAACTTGGAAACGCGGTCGAGTCGCTGGCGCCGCGCCTTGGGCAGGGTCCCCACCTCGACTTCAACCACTTCCTGGAAACGCTGAAAAACGAAATGCCGCTTCATCGGATCAAGATGACCGCGAAGCGGAAGCGGCTGCTCCAGACTTCGCTGGCCGAGCTGGACGAGACGGCCGCGCCGGTGATCAAGAAGATGCATCGGCGCGGTACGGTCGCCGATCCGATCCAAGGTCTTTACGAGGTTGGCGGCGGCGGCTCGCGAGTCGTCGAGTACGAGCCGGATACTCAACTGCGTGACACCGAGCAGATTCCGTTGCAGGAGGAAGGCGGCATCGGGGGGTTCCTGCGTCGCGAGGTGCTTCCGTACGCCGAGGACGCCTGGTACGTCCCGAAGAGCGTCAAGACCGGCTACGAGATCAGCTTCAACCGGTACTTCTACCAGCCCGAGCCGATGCGGACGCTGGAGGAGATTCGCGCCGAGATCGCGGCCGTCGAGCGGGAAGCGGAGGGGCTGCTGGATGGGGTGGTGTGGGGGGAATGATGTCCGGGCGTCAGGCGGGCGAGCCGGTCGATAGCGCCGCGAAGCTCAGGGTGTACTTGGACGCCACAATCATCCGCGCGTGCCAGGATCCCCGGGGCGCAGGGCCGCTGCACGGTCTGATCAGGCAGGCAGTTCGCGACGAGGTGGTCCTGGTGGTGTCGGACTTGACGGTGGATGAGCTGCGGGACGCGCCCGCCGACGTGCACGAAGTCATGGACGCTTCTATCCTGCCCCATGCGGAACGAGTTTCGGTCACGACCGAGGTTCACGAGCTTGCAGACAAGTACGTTGAGAGCGGTGTGGTCACCGGGCCGAGGCGGGCCGACGCCCGGCACCTTGCCGCTGCCACGGTTGCCGGCGCGGACGTGTTGGGGAGCTGGAATCGCCGTATCCTCAATTGGGAGAGGATCCGTCGGTACAACGAGGTCAACCGCCTTATGGGCTACGGCCCCATCGACGCCCGCGATCCCAGGGCGCTTGAGTATGGAATATCGGATCCCGAACCAGCCGTTGAGTTGCCGATCATTGAGCCAGGCGAGAGTGGGTTCAGGGTCATGCGGTGGCTGCGCGCTCTCCGCGTTCACATCTACGAAGAGACCAAGGACATGACCTTCGCGGAGAGACGAGCCGACCGAGGATGACCGCGTTGCAACCCTATCCGGCTTACAGGGACTCCGGGGTCGAGTGGCTGGGGGAGGTGCCGGAACACTGGGAGGTTGAGCGCCTTCGCCGGTGCGCAAGGGTTCTCGGCGGCGTGACCCCTAGTATGCAAGTCCCCAGCTACTGGGGCGGCGCGATTCCATGGGTCACGCCCAAGGACATGAAGTCGGATGCTATCGGCGATTCCGAGATCAAGACTACGCAAGCGGCACTGAAGAATACGTCATTGCGCCTTATCGATTCGGGAGCAGTCCTCATCGTCGTGCGTGGCATGATTTTGGCCAAGCGTGTGCCGGTGGCTTGGACTACAGATTCGGTGACGATCAATCAGGACATCAAGGCCCTGACTCCGGTTTCAGGTGTCGACGTAGAGTTCCTCGCTCGCGCACTTCGCTCGGGTCAAGACGCTCTCCTTGCGTTCGTAGAGGTGGCAGGCCACGGGACTCGCCGTCTTCCTACCGAACGATGGCGATCTTTGCCCATAGTTCTTCCCCCCCTCCCCGAACAACGCGCCATCGCTCGCTTCCTCGACCGCGCCGACCGGCGCATCCGGCGCTTCATCCGCGCCAAGGAAAGGCTGATCGAGCTGCTGGAGGAGCAGAAGCAGGTGACCATCAACGAGGCCGTCACGGGCCGGATCAATGTCCGAACTGGCAAGCCCTATCCGGCCTACAGGGACTCCGGTGTGAAGTGGCTAGGGAAGGTGCCGGAGCACTGGGAAGTCAGATCGCTGAAGTACTGGCTGACGATCAACAGGCAGGTTCTGCCCGAGGACACTGATCCAGAGTACGCGTTCGATTACTTGGACATCGGGTCGATCGCTACGGGCAGGCTAACGGCAGCCCCCGAGAGGATTCGATTCGGCGACGCACCCTCCCGCGCCAGACGCGTTGTCGCTTACGGCGACACCATCGTCTCGACGGTACGGACATACCTGAAGGCGGTGTGGCACGCCGGTAATCCGGGAGAACGTCTGATCGCTTCGACCGGTTTTGCAGTGCTGACGCCGAGTCGTGACACCGCCTCGAGGTTTGTCAGCTACACCTGCCAGAGCGATCCGTTCACTGACCGTGTCACATCGGAATCGGTGGGAATCGCCTATCCTACGATTGCTGAGGGACGGTTGGGGACATTCGATGTCTGCGTCCCTCCCCTCTCCGAGCAAACCGCCATCGCCCGCTACCTTGACCAAGCTGGCCGACGGATGCAGCGCACCATCTCGGCACCCCAACGCCAGGTCGAGCTCCTGCGCGAGTACCGCACCCGCCTGATCGCCGACGTGGTGACCGGCAAGCTCGACGTACGCGAGGCGGCGGCCAATCTGCCGGAGATGGACCCGATTGTACGCGGCAACCAAGTCGATACAATCCAAGTCGAGTCGAACTTACATGCGTCCGAACACGACATCGCGGAGGAGGCAGGCGCATGACGGACTGGAACACATGCCCGGCAGTGGAACGCAACCCCAGCAAGATCAGCGGGGCCTGGGCCTTCACCGGCACGAGGGTGCCGGTATACGCCCTCTTCGAGAACCTCGCCGCAGGCGCGACGATCGACGAGTTCGTCGAGTGGTTTCCGGGCGTCGAGGAGCGGCAGGTCCGCGCGGTGCTCGAACACGAGGCGAAGGCGCTGAGAACGGCCGTGGCGCGTTGAGACGGCTGTTCGATCAGGGCACTCCCGCCCGCCACCGCTTGATCGCCGATGGCGTCACCGGCAAGCTTGCTGCGCGGGAGCTGGCGGTGCGCCGCCGGATGGAGACGACGATATGGGGGACCAAACGGCGAACCGAAAGGATGTGGGAATGATCGAATCGACCTGCCACGATCAGCTCGGTCGACCTTCCTACGCGGTGGCGGAAGCCGGCCGGCTGGTGGGCCTCACCGCGGGGAGGGTACGCCGCTGGCTAAGGGGGTACGAGTACAGCTACGGTGACGCTGTACGTGGTCAGCCGCCGGTGCTGCAGGGCAGTGGGACCCAGAGTTCCTACGCGTCCTTCCTGGACCTTGTGGACCTGCTCTTCGTGAAGCGGTTTCTCGATCACGGCGTGTCACTTCAGAAGGTCCGCCGCGCACTCGACGAGGCTCGCCAGGTCTTGGGCACGGAACACTTCGCGAGGCAGACGTTCTTCACGGATGGCGGATCGATCTTTCTCCGACTCCGGGAAGGAGTCAATAAGGGCCGGGGGGAAGCGATCCTAGAACTCATGTCGGGCGGGCAGTGGGTGATCGCGCCCGTTATTCGGGAACTTGCGCGGCAGATTGAATTCGAGTCTCCCGAGGGGCTGGCTAGCCGGTGGTATCCGCTCGGGCGGAATAGGCCGGTGGTGCTGGATCCCACGGTGTCGTTCGGTGCGCCGTCGATAGCGGGCCGAGGTGTCAAGACGATCAACATCCACGATCTCTTCGTGGCCGAGGACGAGAACCTGGAGTCTGTCCGCACTTGGTGGGAGTTGACGGACGCCGAGATCCACGCGGCAGTGGATTTCGAGCGTCAGCTGGCGGCATGAGGTTCTTCGTCGATAACAACCTCAGCCCGCAGTTGGCGGCAGGAATGAAAGGATTTGGTGAAGACGTTGTGCACGTCACCGAGTTCTTTCCACCGGACGTCGACGACACCGAACTTCTGGCTCGCGTCGGATCGGAAGGTTGGTGTCTCGTGACTCGCGACGACAGAATCCGATACCGGCCGGCAGAATCGGCGGCGATCAAGGAACATCAGGTAGGGGCGTTCTTCATGGGCGGGAAGAACCTCCGTCGATGTCAGCTCATCCAGCAACTCGTCCGAAACTGGCCCCGGATGAAGGAACTTGCGGCCAAGACGAGACGGCCGTTCGCGTTTCGGGTCCCGCCGACGGGTGCTGCTATCAAGTCGATTCCTCTCGGCGACTGATCCACCCATGACGACCGACCTCACCGAAGGCGGCCTCGAACGCCTCATCTGCGAGGCCCTGACCGGCGACCCCTGCGATCCTCCATCCGGTCGCACCGTCGGGGAACGTCCTGCCCCGTACGGCGGCGTCGGCTGGTCCCCCGGCAACCATCGCGACTACAACCGCGAGTACTGCGTCGACCTGATCCAACTCCGCACCTTCCTCCACGCCACCCAGCCGGACACCGCTCCCGCTATCCGCCTCGACGAAGACGGCCCAACCCGCCGCAAGTTTCTCGCCCGCCTCCAGGGGGAGATCGGCAGGCGCGGCACCATCGATGTCCTACGCGACGGGATCAAGCACGGTCCCCACGACGTTGACCTCTTCCACGGCACGCCCTCCGCCCAGAACCAGACGGCCCAGCGGCGCTTCCGCCAGAACCAGTTCAGCGTCACCCGCCAGCTTCGGTACAGCCGGGACGACACCCAGCGCTCGCTCGACATCGGACTCTTCATCAACGGGCTCCCGGTCTTCACCTTCGAGCTGAAGAACAGGCTCACGAAGCAGACCTTCAACGACGCCATCCTGCAGTACCGGCGGGACCGCAACCCGCGCGAGCCCCTCTTCCAGTTCGGGCGGTGCGTGGCGCACTTCGCGCTCGACGAGAACGAGGTCCACTTCTGCACCCACCTCCGCGGGAAGGCGTCGTGGTTCCTGCCCTTCAACCGCGGCTGGCAGCGCGGGGCCGGCAATCCGCCCAACCCGAATGGCCTCAGGTCGGAGTACCTGTGGCGCGAAGTCCTCGCCCGGGCGAGCGTGGCCAATATCCTGGAGAACTACGCGCAGGTGGTGGTGCCGAGGAACGCGAAGACCGGCAGGAAGAAGGTCCAGATCTGGCCGCGGTACCAGCAGCTCGACGTGGTGCGCCGACTCCTGGAGGACGCCCGCGCGCATGGGGCGGGGAAGCGGTACCTGATCCAGCATTCGGCCGGCAGCGGCAAGAGCTATTCGATCGCCTGGCTGGCCCATCAGCTCATCCCCCTCGAGCGGGACGGCAAGCCCGTCTTCGATTCGATCATCGTCGTCACCGATCGCCGCATCCTCGATAAGCAGATCCGCGACACGATCCGGCAGTACGCGCAGGTGGGGTCCACGGTGGGGCATGCCGAGAAGTCGGGCGATCTGCGCCGGTTCATCACGCAGGGCAAGAAGATCATCATCTCGACGATCCAGAAGTTCCCCTTCGTTCGCGAGGAGATCGGCAACGAGCACCGCGGGCGCACCTTCGCCATGATCATCGACGAGGCACATTCGAGCCAGGGCGGAAAGACCAGCTCGGCGGTCTCGACCGTGCTGGGCGAGTCGGACGAAGCGGGCGAGGACGAGCCCTACGACGAGAGGCTGAGACGCCTGATGGAGTCGCGCAAGCTGCTCCCCAACGCCAGCTACTACGCCTTCACCGCCACGCCGAAGAACAAGACGCTGGAGATCTTCGGCGATCCTGACCGTCAGAGCGACGACACGGTTCGGCACCTGCCGTTCCACACCTACAGCATGAAGCAGGCGATCCAGGAAGGGTTCATACTGGACGTGCTCAAGCACTACACGCCGGTCCAGAGCTACTACAAGCTCGCCAAGACGGTGGAGGGCGACCCGGAGTTCGACGTCAGGAAGGCCCGCAAGAAGCTCCGGCGCTACGTGGAGGGGCACGAGCACGCGATCCGGCTCAAGGCCGAGATCATGGTCGACCACTTCCACGAGCAGGTGATCGCGCAGCGCAAGATCGACGGCATGGCGCGGGCGATGGTGGTCACCAACGGGGTCGAGCGCGCGATCCAGTACTTCCACGCCATCCGCGACTACCTGAAGGAGCGAAAGAGCCCCCACCAGGCGATCGTCGCCTTCTCGGGGGAACACGACTACGGCGGGGAGAAGGTGAGCGAGGCGAGCCTGAACGGGTTCCCGTCGTCCAAGATCGCCGAGAGGTTCCAGGAGGATCCGTACCGCTTCCTCGTCTGCGCGGACAAGTTCCAGACCGGCTACGACGAACCCCTCCTCCACACCATGTACGTCGACAAGACGCTCTCGGGGATCAAGGCGGTCCAGACGCTGTCGCGGCTCAACCGGGCGCACCCCAAGAAGCACGATGTCTTCGTGCTCGACTTCCTCAACGACACGGAAACCATCACCGAGGCCTTCTCGCAGTACTACCGCACCACCGTTCTGGCCGACGAGACCGATCCGAACAAGCTCCACGACCTGCAGGGCGACCTGGACGGTGCCCAGGTGTACTCGCCCGATCAGGTCCGGGAGTTCGTGCAGCGGTACCTGGACGGCGTGGAGCGCGAGCGGCTCGACCCCATCCTGGACCGCTGCGTCGCGGTATACGTGAACGAGCTGGGCGAGGACGAGCAGGTCGCGTTCAAGAGCAAGGCCAAGGGCTTCGTCCGCACCTACGCGTTCCTCTCTTCGATCCTCACCTACAACAACCAGGACTGGGAGGAGCGCTCGATCTTCCTGAACTTCCTGATCCCGAAGCTGCCGTCGCCCGTGGAGGAGGACCTGTCGAAAGGCATCCTCGAGACGATCGACATGGACAGCTACCGGGTCGAGAAACGCGCCATGCGGGAGATCATGCTGGAGGACGAGGACGCCGAGATCGAGCCGGTGCCGGGCGTCGGGGGCGCGGGCAAGGGCGACGTCGAGATCGACCGCCTGTCGGCGATCATCGATCAGTTCAACGACCTGTTCGGCGGGATCGACTGGCAGCACGCCGACCGGGTCAGCCAGATGATCACCGAGACGATCCCGGCCAAGGTGGCGCAGGACACGGCCTTCAAGAACGCCCGGGAGAACTCGGACCGCGAGAACGCCCGAATCGAGCACGACAGGGCCCTCGCGCGGGTGATGACGAGCATCATGAAGGACGACACGGAGCTGTTCAAGCAGTTCGTCGACAACACCGACTTCAAACGCTGGCTCGGCGACACCGTGTTCCGGCTGGCCTACGAAGGAGGGCACACTCCTCAAGTGCGATGAAAGCCTTTGTGGAGATCTTTATCATGTTGGGGGAACTTCTCTCCGCGGCTGAGGACCGCACCGAAGCGGACGGCGGCGAGGAGACTCAATGAGCGAAGGACAGCGCCTCGAATGGAAGACCGCGTGGCGGGACGACCACCTCAAGTCCGTATGCGCCTTCGCCAACGCGGATGGCGGCACGCTGGAGATCGGCCGCGACGACGAGGGCACGGTCGTGGGAGTCGGTGCCCGCGAACGCAGACGGTTGCTGGAGGAACTGCCGAACAAGCTCCGTGACCTGCTCGGCGTCGTTGCCGCGCTGCATGTGCGGGAGGATGGCGGTGTCCCCTACCTGCGCATCATCGTCGAGCCGTACCCGGTGGCGATCAGCTACCGAGGGGTCTACTACCAGCGTAGCGGAAGCACGAACCAGATACTCCGAGGTCCTGCTCTGGACCGCTTTCTGCTTGGAAAGACCGGCAGGTGTTGGGACGGGATGCCGGATCCACGGGTATCGCTGGAAGATCTCGATCCAGCCGCGATGGCCGGGTTTCGCAAGCGGGCAAGGAAGGAGGGGAGGCTTTCGGGGAACGCGCTCGACGACGACGATGCCGGTCTCATTGAGAAGCCGCGTCTCACGGACGGCGACTACCTGACGAGGGCGTCCGTTCTCCTGTTCCATCGCGATCCGGAGCGGTTCGTGGCGGGTGCGCATGTGAAGGTCGGCTATTTCCGAAACGAATGGGACGTGCGCTTTCACGATGTGATATCCGGCGATCTCTTCACACAGGTCGACAAGACCATGGAAGTGCTGCTCTTCAAGTACCTGAAGGCAGGCATCGGCTACGACGGGATCCACAGGGTGGAAAACTATCCGATGCCCGAGTCGGCGCTTCGGGAGGCGCTGCTGAATGCGGTGGTGCACCGGGACTACGCGATCCCCGCGCCGATCCAGATTCGAGTACACGATGACCGCCTCCGCATCTACAATCCGGGCTCTCTACCCGAGGGTTGGACGCTCGAGAAGCTGCTGGGCCCGCACCCGTCCCGGCCCTGCAACCCGGACATCGCGAACGCCTTCTTCTGGACCGGCGAAATCGAGTCGTGGGGACGCGGGATCGACCGCGTTCTTCGTGCTTGCAGAAGGGCCGGGACACCGGAACCGGAGATCCACCTGGAGCCTGGAGGCCTTTGGTTCGAGTTCGGGTTTTCGGATGACTACCTGGAGAGCGTCGGCGTGGCGGGAAAGCGCAGCGAGGGTTCGGACGCGACCTCCGAGGGACTAGGTGTGGATCAGGTCGGCACCAAGTCGGCACCAAGTCGGCACCAAGTGGCGATTCTACGGAAGTCGTTGTCGGCGCGGCCCATCACGGAACTCATGGCGGTGGTGGGGAGAAAGGACCGCACCAAGTTCAGGAACCAGATTCTCAGACCGATGATGGAAGCCGGGTGGATTGAGATGACCATCCCTGACACGCCTACGAGCAGGAAGCAGCGGTATCGGACCACTGCGGCTGGGAGGGCGGCGCTGGCGGCGGTGGAATGAAGACTGAAGCAGGAGAGAAGGCGTTCGACCGCTCAACACCCCGGTTCCGGCGGTGGTTCGGCCCTCTGGAAGAGACCGCAGCCGAACATCCCCGGAATCTCGAACGGAAGCGGGCCCAGTTCGCGCGCGTAGCGCTCGCCGAGATCCATCATCGTCACGCCGTCGACGGTGTCGAAGCCCGCCCCCGCCATGCGCGCGCTCATGGCGGCCAGGCTGAAGTCGGAGACCATCGGCTCGCCTCGCTTCGCACGTGCGTCGTGGCATCGCTGGGCCTGTCTTTCTGTAGCTGGAGGATCTTTCCGAGGGTGCGCGGTTGCACGGTCGGGTTCATCAGATAGGATCGCCCGGCGATGCCTGCTCCAACCGAACGTCTTCCGTGTGGTACGCGCGCAATGCGCGCTCGCCATCGGGTTCGCGGTAGAAGACGATGGACTGTCGCCGCGATTCATCCGTGGCAGCCTCGGACGCCTCGATCCAGCGCTCAATGTGCATCAGGACCGCGTCAAAATCGCTGCGAATGAGCCGGGTCTTCTCCACGCGCTCCGCCAGTTGGCCTCCGAGTAGACGACGCATGCCGCGCGGGAGGCGCCGATCACCGGGGAGGCGGAGGTCACCCAGGAGTCGGGACAACCCCGACTTGGCGGCCTCTCCCTTGAGTCTCCTGTGGTAAGCTCCGACGCGGTCGTCATCGAGCACCTGCCGAAAGCCCCCTCCGTACCGTTCGATCTTCTCCCGCAGCCGCGAGTGGCGGAACTCCACGACGTCCGGATCGTTCTGGAGCGCCAGGTACAGCTGCAGCACGTCGATCTGGATGTCGTAGAGACTTGCCAGGAAGAACCGATTGAGGTCCGACACGGCGGACTTGGCGTCCTCCTCCGAATGAACGTCTCCGGTTGCCAGCAGTCCGTATTTGGAGCGCAGCAGGCTTACGTCGTGCTCGACCCTAGCCAGCCTGTCCGGCACGTCGGTGGCGAATCGTCGGCAGCGCTCGAATTCGGATCGGATCTCGTCAATCCGCTCCGCCGCGGTCTCGAACCGGGCGTAGTCTTCGGCGTCCAGGAGGCGGCGTACGCGCTCCACCACTTCGGCAAGCTGTCCGAGCGTCCTCTGCGCCCGGTCGAGGCGTGCGCATATCATCAAGGACGAGACGGTCGTGAAAAGCATCACCGGCGCCACAACCGGCATGAGGGCGCTGCTCGCGGCAACGAACGGCGCTTGCCCCACGATCCCGGCCGGGCCCATGACGGCTGAACCGACCCCCGTCCCGATGGTCATCAGGCTCGCGGGGTTGGCGGTCGCCAGGAACACATTGCCCGCGAGCAGCGACGACGCGGCCGTGCTTCCGGCGCCGAGCGTCGGGAGCAGCCAGCCGCTCTCGATGACTCCGCCGGACTCGAACGGACGATCCTCGGACCACGACGCTCGCAACGCCTCACTGGCATCCCGGCCGAGGTCGACTAACGCAATCGAGCGACCTTCGTGCGTCAGAACCTGTCCCACGGGATTGCGTGGTATGTCCTCTTGGGATCCGACAATCTCCACGTGCGCTGTCCTGCCTGTTCGAGACCTCCGCGTCCCTACGTACGGCTCGGCTCAACGTCGCGCGGCTTGGGAGCCTCGGCAAGCGGAGAATCAGCGTCGGCGGTGCCTTCCCTGAGTGGCAGCCGGGCTGGGCGGGCTTGAGTCACCGCCTCAGATGTTCGGCCGTCGTCCACGACCTGGAGATAGATCGATCCGCAGAGACGGCTCAATCTCTCGGAGCGTCTCGGGGCTGCAGCGGTCCAAGAGAAAGGTCATCAGATCGTCCTGTCGCGGCTGCCCGAACACCATCCGGTAGACGGCGAGGGACCGCTTGAGCGCCTCGAGTTGCGACGCGTCGCGGCTAAGCGGAAGCGCCGGCACGTGCCGCTCGATGTACGCGCCGTCCTCGAGCGGAAAGAGCCAGTACGGCACGAGCCCACCCCCGTCCGCTGACTGCTCCCGGGCGGCTTCGAACAGCGCGTGCCACACGTCCTTCGAGCCGTCGGAGAGTACCTCGGCCCTGTGCTTCGCCGCGACGTTCTTGCGCACGGCGTGGCCCTTGTAGCGGTCCACGCGGCCTTCGCGCTGCTCGAGGTCGACGGGGTTCGACGGCAGGTTCCAGTGCATGACCGCGTGGCAGTAGGCGTGGAAGTCCAGCCCCTCCTGGCCGACGGAGGTGGACACGAGGACGAAGGGCCAGAAGGGGGAGTTGAAGGCCCGCCGCACCTGTCCCTCGCGCGCCCCCGCCTTGCCATCGTCGCGCTCCTGGGCGCCGAAGCGCATGGCGAAGTGGTTGCGCAGCCGGCGGTGCTCGATGCGCACGGTATCGTCGGCGGATCGGAGCTCATCCACGCGCGGCGCACCCGTGCGAAGCGACAGCGCGCCCGCCACCGCCAAGGCTAGCCTTTCCCAGGCCTCCTCGTCTTCGGCTGCGAACAGACCCTCGAGATCCCGTAGCGTGTGGACGTACTCGTCCAGCACGGCCTGCAGGTTGCCCTCCGCACAGTAGTCCACCACCTGTCGCCAGTAGGGCGTCTCATCCCCGGGCCGCTCGCCTCGGATGAGCGCCATCGCCTCCGGGAGGTTGAACAGCGTCCGGAAGCCCCACGCGATGCGGGCGGCCGCGTCACGGGCCCCGGTGGCCGCCCAGGTTTCCGAGCCCGAGGTACGTGTGAGGGCCCTGAGCGCGCTCGTCGCTGGGCCGGCTACGGCTCTCCTGGCAAGAGCCTCCGCGAGATCCTCGGGGGGTCGCCCGAGGTCCAACGATCCGCGAACGACTGCGTCGACCCCTGCGTCAACGAGCTTCTTCGCTTCCTTGACGTGGTCCACCCACCGGGAGCCCTCGTCTTCATCCTCCTGCGCTCCGTTCCAGACCCTCGGAAGGTCCCGGCGACCGAACCATTCCTTCGTCGACTCGCCGTACCTCTCGAGATCGAGGAGGATCGGGGCCGCCCAGTACCAACTCTCGTCCTCGCGCTCGGCGTCGAGATACGGCTCCGTGAGTCTGTCCAGCAGCGGTTCGAGTCGCGCTCGGGCGCGGCCAACCGCGTCAGCCAGAGTCGCCTCGCCCTCTGGTATCGGAACGGGATCGCCCAACTCCACCAGGCTCGGACTCGGGTAGAGGATTCCGAGCACGGGCATGCCCGTAAGCCTCTCGTTCGAGTACGCGAAGCGAAGCAGGGGACGGCGTTTCCTGCGCTCCTCGGGCGTGTTGCGGATCGAGTCGTCGAAACGCTGGAAGATCCGGCGTTCCACGTCATAGCTCACCATGCTCGCGACCGCCTTGGGAACGACCGTCCAGGTCGAGAAGATCAGGCGCTTGGAGAGCTGCTGCTCGCGCGCCGCCTTCCACGGACCGGACTCGGCGTAGTACGGAAGTGCAGGGGGTAGCCAGAGGAGCTTCCACGCCTCGCCGCGCTCCATCCACGCGAGGAGACTGCGCAGACGGGCGTTGGCCGGGTCGAGCCTCGCGTAGGCCTCGACATCTTCCCACGGAAGGAACGCCCGCCCGCTGTCGGTCAGGAGCTTCGCGAGCCCGTTCTCCGACGGCGTGTCCAGCCCCGCGACGACCTCGGTCTTCAGCTTGTAGTCGTCCATGAAGCTCAGCAGGTACGGAGCCGATTTCCAGTACTCGAGGACCTGCGGCTGTCTCACTTCGCGGCCGATCTTCTCCAGAGCCAGGAAGTCCCCTACGTCGTCCGCGGTGAGTTGCAGTCCCGCGCTCGGTACCTGGCGCATCATCCCCTGGGCGTCCGCGGAGGCCCGCAGTCGCTCAGTACGCGACATGACGCGGCGGAGTTGGGCCTCGATCGCTCCCTTGATCCGCACGAGCGCCTCCGTCCCGGACTCGATTCGGTACATCGCCTGCCGGTACTCGTCCAGGAGCCGCCGGAGCGTGCCGCTTTCCCTTAGCCTGGGGTCGAGGAACTCGACGGTCCGCAGGAAGTCACGGTAGTGATCGTCCTCGGCGCTCTCGTGGTGCAGTGTGTACATCTTGTACGGCGTCGCCGAAAGCAGCAGGAGACGAACCTCCGAGTTCTCCTCGGGATTGGCATACGTGAACAGTCGTCTTGCCAACTGCGCAGTCGCATCCTCTCCGTCCAGGAGGTCCTTGAAGCGCTGGAATTCGTCGAGAATCACGAGGTCGGGCTCCAGCGCCGTAACGCAGACCTCGGCCAGCAGCGAACGCAGCCGGCCGATGAATTTGGCCTGCCTCCAGCGATCGCCGCCCGGGATCCGCTTCCTGGACCGCCGGAATCGCTTGCAGAGGTCCAGATAACGCTCCCGGAGACCCTCGCCCTCCTCGTGGACGCGGAGCTTGAACGCCTCCGCGAGTTCCACGTCGATATGCTGCCAGCGCTTGAACTCCTTGAGCTCCCAGCGGAAGTGTTTCGTGTTCCTCACGTACCCCTGGAACAGGTTCATGGGCCCTGCGCGTGGATCCGGCCAGACCCGCTGCAGGAGGTGATAGAGGAGGACCCGCTCGTCCCGGCGTCCCATGCTGCTCCTCAGGTCGAACGAGGTTCCGGGCGTGAGCGCGAGGTAGTTCACGCGGTTCCCGCGCAGGTCCCGGATCTCTCGGGGCAGCAACGTCAACCGGTCGGCGCGGACGAAGCGGCTGTCACCGATCTGAAGCCGGCGAACATTCTGTCGGGCGATCTGGGCGTTGGAGCAGATGTAGACGACGTCGATCTGTTCGACCCTGTGAGGCCCGTCCCACAGGTGATCGAGTGCCTTCGCGATCACGCCGCGGGCCACGAGCGTCTTCCCGAGACCGACCTCGTCGGCGACCAGGAAGCGGCGGGTCGAGTCGGGGGCCGTGTAGAGTCGCTCGAAGGCATACTCCACGGTGTCTCGCTGGAAGCCCTTGAGGCCTTTGAGGACGGCGTTGGTGTCCGGGCGCTCGCCCGCTTCCCGTCGGCTCATGATTCGACAGCCTTCCGTGCCTGCCACACCGGTTCCCATATCTCGTTCAAGCCGTCCGGCAGGAGATCCCTCCCCTCCGGTGTCTTCGCGAGGTCGGTGATGAGCCGGGCGGCCTCGTCGATGCGGTCGGGACTGCGACTCAGGCTCCGCAGGAGCGCCTCCAGCAGGGCCGCCTCCTGCCATCCCCCGAACCCCAGGGACGCTGCGTCCTCATCGCCCGCCACCCCCACGAATGCCGACACATCGGCCCCCTCATCCATCAGAATCAGGAGCAGGAGCCTGAGCACGCGACGGCGATCTTTCAACAACGAACGCAGCAGGCGTTCCTTCCGGTTCTCGGGCACCCCGACCAACTCGGCCGTGACCGCGAACCGCTGCCGCACCGCGTGCGATCCTTCCCGCAGGGAGACCTCGAAGGCGAAGAACCCGGTCAGCGCCTCGAAAGACATCCCTCTGAAGGTGGCGATCCCGTCGGCCAGGCCGCCCGACTCACCTTGGTCCGTGGCGGGGCCCATGATTGGCTGGGCAGCCTCCGGGGAGAGCGTGGCCGGCCATACCGTTACCACCGCTCCGCCAGTTATCTGGGGAAGTTCTCCCGACAACGTGATGTCCCAGCGCTGCTCCGCGTCCACGTCGCGGACGGTCGCCGTCAGGCGAGCGGCCCCAAGGAGGCGAGCCATCCACTCGGCCCTTCTCTCGAGTTCCTTCTTGGGGCCGTTCTCGGGTCCCAGGTGGCTGGGAGGCGTGTACTCCTGGAGGAGCGATCGAAGGGTTTCGAGCCGCGGGTGGTCTTCGGAGCCGAGCAGCGAGGCGATGCCGCAGTCCGTCTTCCGCCCGACGAGTTCGACCAGCACTTCCACGTTGAGCCCGAAGGCCGCGGCCGTCGCGTTCGCCGAACCCGTGAACAGCCGCGCCTCTCGGCCGTTCTCGAACAGGAACAGCTTGGCGTGGAGGCCCGCGAGTTCGACTTGGTCGTCAACGGGCGGCGATCTGCTCGGCTCCTCCTCTCCCTCTTCCTCCTGCGCCTCGCGGGCGTCAAGGTCGGCTCCCGGGGACAGCACGTAACACGTCTTGGGGAGAGCCTCGCGCCCCGAACTGCGGATGACTTCCTCGAACGCCTCCGGCCTGGAGATCAGCACGTCGAGCCCATGCTCCTTCACGAGCTTCTGAACGACGGAACCGACGAGGTACGGCGATATCACGAGGCTCCGCGAGGCAGCGGGCAACGGCCAGCCGCGCCTGCGCGATAGCCCGAAGGGGTGGATGCGGAAGTCGGTGAAGGGCCCGGGCGGTCGGAAATCCACTCTTCGGACCTCGTAGGCCATCTGCTCGAGATCCTCGCGCAACTCGGCTCGAATCGGACGGGTGGTGAGCCCCGGAAGTGCCAGGAGCAGATCTGCCAGCGGCTTGTTCCTCGAGTAGCCGCGTTGCCGGTCCATCAGCCGTCCCTCGAGGGAGAGGCAGGTATCCCAGGACCGGGCGAAGGTCAGGTTGCGGGAGAGGCACAGCACGCGGTAGATGGCCGGCGCCTCATCCGCCTCGAAGGCGAGCACCCACAGCTTGGGGTGGAAGATCCCTTCCGCGCGGGGCGGTTGCACCTCGATGACCGAGCCTTCCAGATAGGCCAGCAGCGTCTGCTCCGGTTTCGGCACGGCGATCGCGCCAGCCTGGCAGAAAAGCGTGACGTTCTCGGCGTGCCGCCGCAGCGCTTCGAGCAGCGCAACCGGATCGGTCACCGGCGCGCCGTCCTCGTCGTGCGCGTCGAAGAAGGTGAAAGCGAGAGGGGCCGTCAGGAGGGCGATCAGGTCGAGCGTGTAGCTGGTCCCTATCGCCCGGCGCAGGCGGTAGCCGGGCGGCGGGCGCAGGCTCTCCAGGAGGAGCGTCCGCTCACGCGTTCCCAGCATCACTCTCGCTCCGCGCCAGCCCGTCGAAGATGTCCTTGAGGAGCATCCTGGTTCCGGTCTGCGGGCTCCCGCCCCACCGATAGCTCATCCGCCCGGTGCCGGATCGTCCTCCCCACAGCTCAAGGTGCCGCGGGCTCGTCAGCCGCGCGCGACCGCGTTTGAGTTGGGTCTCGCGTTCCCGCACCAGGGCCTGCGCTACGGAGTTGTCGCCGACGACGGCTTCGGGCCCGTCCGTCTTCAGGCTCTCGATCCAGCGCGTCACGAAGGCCTGCGTCGGATAACCGACCGACCGGCCCTCTGCTCGTACCACGTTCCACACCCCGTCCAGCTTCCAATCCTTCAGAGCTGATGCGAGGGCCTCGATGTCTTCGGCCCAGGTCTCCAGCTCGCTCCGGTAGGTCTCCACGCGCTCCTCATGCTTCTGCAATTCGGAGAGCATGAGGTTGTAGAGCAGGGACGCTCCCTGCATGCAGATGGCGAACAACTCGGCGTCGTGAAGCCGCTCACGTAGCACCGGCGATATCTCGCTGAGCCGGGAGAGTTGCCACGGTCGATCGGCGTCGAGGTCCTCCGGATTGGCGCGGCCTGCGAGCGCGGCCAACAGGCTCTCGGGGTGCCGAGCCTGGATCCTCTCTCGCAGGTACTCGGCGTCCTGTGGCCGCAGTGCAACCGAGACGTTCTCGTACGGGAAGCCCGACGGAGGGGCGGGGAGGTGAGGGTGCCAGTTCGCCGGCGGCGCGCTTCTCCCCTCCGGATCTCGAGGCGTACTCCGGAACTGGGCTCCGCGCCGGTAGAATCCGTCAAGCGATCGGAAATACGCCCACTTGTGGCCCGAGAACGTGCGGATCCCCCAGCTTCCAAGCCCGCCCCAATAGACCTCGCTCGGAAGCCGCTTCAACGCGCTCCCCGCTTGGGACCCGAACACGCCCCGTGTGTCGTCGCCCGCCAGCATCCGGCTATTGAGGTTGAGTTCCGCCCGCCGAGCCCTCGCCGCGGCCTTGCTCGACGGCTTCCTCAGGCGCTCAAGCCGCAGGAACGTCCAGGGCACGAGCAGGAAGTAGCACGCCCGAGTCTGGATCGTGCTGGTGCCGGGGAAAAAGAGATCCGAGAAGCTGTTGCGAACGCCCGCCAGCCCAAGCTCGTCAACCGTCCCGGTCTCCCGGAACAGGTCGATGACGTCGAGGGCGCGACGCCGGTCACGCTCCGAGTAGTCCAGCCAAGTCAGCGTAGAAGCCATGGATCCTTCGTTTGTGTTAGGACGGCATGACCCGACAACCGGCCCCTGCCGGAGACCGTGTCCGGGCGGCCTTCATGTTGGAATCCCCGTTCTTCACTCCGCCAGCAGCCCAGCTATGACCTCGAGTGTGATCGTCGCCAGACGGATGGCGAAGAGGGCTTCAACGCGGGTGTACTCACGAGCCTCGGCACGGTGCGCGGTGATGTTGCCCATGTCCTTCGCGCGCTTGACGATCCCTCCGTACAGGTCCGCGTGCCGTTTGTCGATCCTGTCCGTCAGCGCGGCTTTGAGACCATCTCCAGTCGCTGCCTTGACGGACTCCTCCATGAGGGAGACGGCCTTTCGCGCCTGCACGACTGCGGCGTCGAAATCGCCTCGGTCCACCGCGTCTCGCGCGCGACCGAGCACCGCGATGCTGGACCTGTAACGATCCGCGTACATGAGGTGGTAACGGATCTCGAGAAGGTCGATCTGGTCGCCAGTGAGTGCGCCTACAGCTGCGACCCAATCGTCCCGTGGGATCTGGATGCGGATTTCCTCGACTCGAGCGTCGGTCGTCGCTCCGCCCATCTCGATGCGTGGCCAAAGCTGCATCTTCATGGTGGGAACGCCGCCCGCCCGGCACTCTTCGAGCCGTTCCAGCCGATGTCTGCCTAGGTCGAGGGCGACGGAGCCGTCCTGGGTATCCACATAACCGAGCGAGCGGAGCGGATGCCTCGATCCGTCCCGCACGAGCTGGCCGACGAAGAGGTCATCTGCCCCCACCCGTAACTCGCCGCCGAAGTCAATGAGGTGATATTCGTCCTGCCGATTCCCCTCTCGCGAACGAATGAGATGTCCGAGAGTCCAGGAAAGCCCGAAGCGAATTCGCGGGCCTAGCGCAGGGACGGCCGTGACGTTGGTTACAGCCACGCGGCCTACCATGGTATGACCAATCGTCACGCGCCCATCGCCGTAACCGGCCGCCATCCTAGCCGCTCGGATCGCGGAGGAATTGGCTATGCATCAGGCAGGTGTGGGCGACAGCTTCAAGCTCTTCGGGTTCAGCTTCCATCATTCAGGAGCTTGGCCTCGGCCAGATCGATCTTGGCCTTGTGGCCGTGGCGGTCCAGAATATGCAGCAGGTGGCCTCCGTCGAGCAGGGTGAGCGGTTTGTCCGCCGCGAACTTGTGGGCGTCCGGCCCGTAGTTTGATGTCGTCACGAGAATGCCCTTCATGGCCCCCTCGTTCATGACCGTGCCGTAAAGGTCGCGGACGGCTGAGACGCCTACGACGTTCGTATATCGCTTGGCCTGAATTACAATTTTGCCACCACGGATTGGGTCCGGGTCGAATGCGATCGCGTCAACACCGCCGTCGCGGCTGGCCTGCGTGACTCTGACCTCACCTCCGTCGCCGGAAAACTCCTTCGCGAAGACTTCGCGAATCAAATGCTCGAAGTCCTCCCAATCCATCGCTGCCAGGTTGTCACCTTCATCCAGCCCCTCCACGACGGCCTGATCCGCAACGAACCGTGCGTCATCTCGGCTCAACGTCTGAAGTGGTGCCACCGGCGTGATGCTGTGCAGCTTCGCGCTGCCCACGCCGCTGAGCGCTCGAAAGCACGCCTTCGGATCAACGTGCTTGAGATCCATCTCCCCAAAGGCCTCACGATCCGCCTGAACGGATAGCACGCATGCCGTCGCCTTCTTACCAGTACGCTTATCGATCGACGTGACGTACCCGTTGAACACGACGGCAGCTAAAGACCTTGCGGTGTCGGCTTCAAACAATTCGTGGACCGTGCGCAGAGAGATTTGATAGAGCAGGTCGTCGTAGAGCTTGCGTTGTTTCGTCTGTGGCAGGTGCTTCTCAACAAACTCCTTGCGAGAAATCACGTACTTGACTTCCATGAGCGTAGGAAGTGCGTCCGGCGCAGGCAATTGATAATCTACGATCAAGATGCCGTTATCGTCACTGTACTCCAACTCAAACTCCCGAGGGCAGCATTCGTCGTACTGCGAGCCGGAAAGCACCATATCGCAGTAGGTCTCAACCGCCGCCCGTTTGCCAGCCTGCCAGTCAGCGCGACGCTGATTGATCTTCTTGTTCTGCTCCCCCTGCTTCGACCGAAATTGCGCCCGCCTTTCCTCCCATTCGCGCACTCGACGACGATGATCCTTTTCGGTGCGTATAACCGCCGCTTTGTAGTCGGTCTGCAAGTGCTCATTGAAACGCTGGATCTTGCTGCACTTGTCCTGCCATGCCCTCTGATCAACCGTATAGAGATTCTGAGCTTCTTGCTTGCGAAGAGCCGAGCGCTTGGAACTGAATGCGTCCCAAAACGATATCTTGGCCTGGTACTTCATCGAGCCCATATCAGGCTCCGGCGGCAGTTCTCGTGGTAGGGGCTTTTGGGGTGGCTTTAAGGATGGCCCGGGTTCAGGGAATGCGCTGTGATCCTTGAGACTGTCCCAGTCCACCGTATCGTCATGGCTCAATGTATGCTTTAGAGTGTTTTCGATCCCCGTCAACCGCTTCGCAGCGATCTGCGTTCGGAGCGCAGCTTGCTTTTGAGCCCTCTCTTTCTTCTGTGTAGCCTTCTCGCGAGCTTGTTGCTTGGCCCATTGCGCAGCCCATTGTTCTAGCTGCGTCTGCGCTCGCATCACGACAACGGATTGGTCGCGATCCTTGATTCTACGATGCTTGCCGAGGCCGCGATGCATGATCTCAGTCGAGTACGTGATGATGCCCGTAGGGGACACCGATTGCTCAATCAGAATCTGTTTTGTGGACATTAGTTGCACCGTTTTGAGCTTGTTTCCTAATCGTACGCCCCGGAACTGACCTAACTGTCGGGTGGATGGCGCCCCACGCCCCGACCGTCGTCGGATGTATCGAAGGGACATGATATGGCAACGGCAACGCATGACGGCAAGAGGGGCGAGACGGCGTTGAGGGAGAACACCAACACGCTGGGGACGATTCGGGCCCAGGGTGCAGCTATTCTTTCTGCTTCTCGCATGCCGACGACGATCGTGCGCTAACGGCCGGCCCACGACTACGGCGGGGAACAACGTCTTCGGAGCTGTGGTACGCGGCGTTCACCCCTCCAGCGCCTCCAGCACCCGCTCCGGCGAAAACGGCATGTGGCGAAGCGGCCGTCCCGTCAGGGCCGCGAAGGCGTTCGCGACCGCACCGGCAGCGAGCGGCGTACCCGATTCGCCGAGGCCCATGGGGGGTTCGCGGGAGGGGATGAAGCGCACGTCGATTTCGGGCATGTCGGACATGCGCAGGATCGAGTAGTCGTGGTAGTTGGACTGCTCGACCCGGCCGTTCCGGACGGAGACCCGCTCGAACAGCGCGCTGCTGAGTCCGGTGACGATGCCGCCCTCGATCTGCGCGCGGGCGTTGTCCGGCTGCACGATGATGCCCCCGTCGACGGCGCACCAGAAACGGTGTACGCGGATTCGGCCGCTGGTCTCGTCCACCGAGATCTCGGCCACGCCGGCCGCGAGCGATCCGCTTCGTTCCGCGAAGGCGATCCCCCGCGCGCGTCCACTCGGCGGACTCTCGCCCCAGCCGGCCATGTCGGCGACCTCGTCGAGTACGGCCACGGCGCGCGGCGCGTCCCGCAGGAGCGTGCGCCGGAACTGGTAGGGGTCGATGGATTCGCCGCGGGCGATGTCGTCGATGAAGGCCTCGATGGCGAACTTGTTGGAGCCGTGCCCGACGGACCGCCAGTGCTTGGTGCGCACGCCGTGACGGACCCCGCGGCTTTCGATCCGCTGATTCGGGATGTCGTAGTACGGAATCCGGATCCCCGATGACAACAGGCCGCCGCCGTCGCCCACCACGCAGTGTGTCCACGCGGTGAGGTCGCCGTCGGCATCCACGCCGCCGGTCATGCGCTGGAGGGACTGCGGACGGAACGCCCCGTACTGCACGTCGTCTTCGCGGGTCCAGATCAGCTTCACCGGGCGCCGGACGGCCCTGGACAGGTGCACGGCCTCGACGACGTAGTCCGACATCGAGCGCCGCCCGAAGCCGCCGCCCAGGTAACAGGGGTGAAACGTCACCCGCTCCACGGGTACGCCGAGGGTGCTCGCGACCGCCGACCGGGCCCCGTCCGCCGCCTGCGTCCCGGCCCACACCTCCGCGCCGTCACCGGCTTCGTTGACGGCGGCGACCGCGTTGAGCGGCTCCATCTGGGCGTGGTAGGCGTAGTCGTTGTAGAAGTCGGCTTCGTAGCGGCGGGCCGCGCCCTCCAGGGCCGCGTCCGCGTCTCCGCTCTCGGAGATCGTGCGTCCCGGGGCCCCGCTCGGGCCGGCGATCTCGGCGTAGCTCTCCAGCGCCGGCACGCTGTCGAACCCTTCGGCGGCCGCGCCTCCGGCCCACTCGATGTTCATTACGTCGCGCGCGCCGAACACCGCCTCGACGGTCTCGCCGATCACGCCGACGCCGTAGTCCAGCGTCACGGTACCGACGACGCCCGGCTGCGCCCGGACCTCGGCTTCGTTGAACGACGCCGGACGCCCCTCGTGGACGGGGGAGCGGACGATCATCCCGTACAGCATCCCCGGCACCCGCACGTCCATCCCGTAGCGGGCGCTGCCATCGGTCTTGGCGGGGATGTCGTGCCGCGGCACCGAGTGGCCGATGAGCCGGAAGTCGTCGGGAGACTTGAGGTCCGCCTCGCCGACTTCGGGCAGTTCGGACGGCACCCGCGCGAAGGCCGCGACCTCGCCGTAGGAGATGCGGCGACCACTCGAGGCGTGCACCACCACGCCGGGCTCGGTCGTCAGTTCACCGGCGGGCACGCTCCACTCGCGGGCGACGTTGTCCAGCAGCACGCGCCGTATCTGCGCGCCGGCCAGCCGCAGGTTCGTGAAGTACCCGCGCACCGCCATGCTGCCCACCGTCATCATCGTCCCGCCGGACCCGCGCCCGCCCCAGCTGCGTCCGTAGACGGAGGGCTCGACCGGCGACTGCTCGATGCGGACGCGCTCCCAGTCCGCGTCCATCTCCTCGGCGAGGATCACGGGCAGGGCCGTCATGGAGCCCTGACCCATCTCCGCCGCCGGGTTGTAGATGAGGACCTGTCCGTCCGTCGCGATCCTGACCCAGGCCCCGAAGGCGTGTTCCGTCGCCGGCCGGCCGTCCGCCCCGGGCAAGCCGTCCGTCGCGTGGGCGTCCACCGGGCGCCCGAGCGTGACGCCGGCCGGACCGAACACCAGCACGAAGGAGAGGCCTCCGCCGGTGTGCTTGAGGAACGTCCTTCTGGACTGGGTCGCCTCGCGGGACTCGCGGGGCTCGCGGGACGAGAAGTCGGCGCGCGCGTTCATCCGGACCTCCCGGCGGCTGCGGCGGTTTCATCGGAAGCGCGCTGGATCGCGCGGATGATCCGGCCATACGTGCCGCAGCGGCAGAGAACGCCGTCCATGTGGCTGACGATCTCCTCGCGGGTCGGCGACGGGTTCTCGGCCAGCAGGCTCGCCGCCTGCATGAGCTGGCCGGACTGGCAGTAGCCGCACTGCGGAACCTGTTCCTCGACCCAGGCCTGCTGCAGCGCGTGGGACCGGTCCGGAGAGAGCCCTTCAATGGTGGTGACGTCCCGTCCCTCGACCCGCGACAGCCGGAGGCGGCACGAACGCACGGCCTCGCCGTCCAGGTGGACCGTGCACGCCCCGCAGGCCCCGCGCCCGCAGCCGAACTTCGTCCCCGTCACTCCGAGGCGTTCCCGCAGGACCCAGAGGAGCATCGAATCCTCGGGCGCATCGCTGGAGACGGCCTTCCCGTTGAGGTTGAAGGTCGTTGGCATGGGCCGCTCCGGGTTGGTCATGGGAGGTCGGTCGAACTGCCTCAAACGTACGCCGGATGAGGGGCCGCGACCACGGCGATGGGTGACGCGGGCCGACGTGGGGTCGTCAGGAGGGAGGGGGAGGCTCGGCGTCGCCGCGTTTCACCGGAGGGGGCCGGCGGAAAGCGCAATAACCCGGAGGACACATGTCCATCTCGCACGGGGCATTTCACAGAGGTCGAACCGCCGCGCTTCTGGCGGCGCTTCAGCTGGGAGTCGGCGCCGCCGCGGCCCCGGGGCAGGAGCAGGAGAGGGAGTGCGGCGAGCGTCCGGAGCTGCGGGTCACGGTGATGGACGAGTCCGGCGTCGTTCCGCTGCCCGGCGTCGTGGTTGCAGTCCAATGGACGGATGGGGGCCGGCGGCCGGCGCGGGGGAGGAGCGGCGAGGGCGGGCACTACGGCGTATGCGCGCCGCGGGACGCGGAGGGCGCCGTCCTGTGGGCGGAGGTCGGGTCGGATGGAAGCAGGGAGGTGACCGTCGCCCTGGAACGCGGGGGCACCCACGAGGTTGAACTCCGGGTCGTCTTCGCGATGTCGCGGCCCGGGCGGCTGCTGGGCCGGATATACGACGCGATGACGGACGATCCGGTGGCCACGGCGGCGGTCTCGGTCGTCGGCCGCCCCGGCGTCGTCGAGAGCAACCGGCAGGGGCAGTTCGTGATCGAGGGAATCCCCCGGGGGGGAGCGCCAGCTGGAGGTTCGACGGCTCGGCTACGCTCTTCTCCGCCACCCCATCGTCATGAGCCCCGGAATCACCACGGAGGTGGAGGTGGGGCTCGTCCCGGAACCCGTGGAGATGGAGCCTCTCGTGGCGATCGCGGAGAGGTCGCGCCGTCTGGAGATCAAGGGCTTCTACGAACGAAAGCACTGGGGTGAGCTACTCGGGCTGGGGAAGTTCTTCTCCGAGGACTACATGGAACGTTGGCGGCCGACTCGCATGACCCAGTTCATCGTGGACCCCACGATGCTCGGCTCCGGGTTGGTGAACAGAAGGTCGGGGTGCGCGGTAAACGTGTTCGTTGACGGGATGAGGGTGGCGGTACGCGACCTCGACTCCGTGGTGCTGCCGATCGAGGTGGGCGGCGTGGAGGTGTATCGGGGACCCGCCTCGTTCCCGGGCCGTTTCTCCGGATCCGACTTCAGGTGCGGTGCGGTCGCGATCTGGACCAAGTAGCCTCCCGGGACGCGTGATCGCAGCGAAAAACGACCGATTAGGGCAGTGACTCAAGTATCCGACAAGAGCCACTCGCGAAGGTCGTCTGGGTGTGCCTTGTTGGCCAGCGACCATCCGATCCCACCCTGGTCCGTCACGGAATGGACAAAGATCTCCCATCTCGGGAACCCGGCCGCTGAGGGAGGGGCTGGAGACGGACCGAGACCAAACGTCTCATAGCTCAGCCTGCCATCGGTGATCGTTGCGGTAGCGATTCCGCGGCTCTGGGCGAATTCAATGGCCCCACTCTGAAAGCCGCTGGAAGCGATGAGGATGCCCTTATGCGCACCGCAATCGCGAATCTTCGCCTCAAAGGCCATCACGTGGTCCCGACCGAGTCTCCTCCCGTGTCGCTTACACTCCACGAAAACGACGATCTCGGCCCCTCCGAAACGGCGAATTCGCAGTACACCGTCGATCTCATACTCTCCGCCCGCCCCCTCGACGCGTTCGCGCTGCTCAAACGCTATTTTCTCAGAACCCTCCGCCCACGCGGCCTGCAGCACCGTGAGCGCTGCATGCTCGAATTCTTCTGGCGATATCTCGACGGATCTTCTGAGCACTTCGCTATCTCCCCTCATCTCCAGTCTCGGATTGCTGCCGCGCGGCGATTTCCCGGATTACGTCGTCAGCGACCTTGGACACTTCGTTCGGTACGCGCATCGGCCGCCCGGCAAGTTTGCAAAGGGCGGCCACGAGGGGAAGGAGCGAATGAGATGGTTCCACAACCTCGGTTAGCACGTCAGCGAACTCGCCAGGTGTGGCCCCGGCGCAAATCAGCCAGATCATATCCCAGACGACCTTATGGATCATCGCCCCGCTGGCGGGATCAAGTCTCTCGCAGATCTCCCTGAAGGCGCCAAGAGCCGCCGTTTCGTCGCCTTGGAGGACCAGCGCATGTGTTCTGATGCCTAGCGCACGCCATCTGATCGGAATGCCATGTCGGTCAATGATGTCGCTGAAGCGTCGGACGAGAGAGTCACAGGTGTCGAGAGCTTCCCGGGGGCGGCCCAGTTGGTTCTGGGCCATCCCCTTGAACTCCATGGCGAGCGCGATCTCGCACTGAACCCCAACGTGATCTTGGGACCCGTAGCGGCTCACTACCTCATCGCACGTCGAAATCGCGACCTCTTCAGCACCGCTCAACACCGCCGCCCCCGCCTTCTTCGCAAAGGCGCTGGCAATTTGGACCTGAACATCCGGCAAGTCATCGTCGACAAAGGCTTCGATGAGGTGATCCCAAGTAGCAAGTGCGGCGTCCATCGCATCGGGAGCCAGCGTGGAGCCTTTGTTCAGAAGTGACATTGCCACGGCCAGTCGGAGCCCCGGATCGGCGGCTTCTCCAAAGCGCCGGACGCACTCGTCGTAGGCGCCGATGGCCGCCTCGGGATCGTTCAGACGACCGTGCAAGGCCCCCTTGTTGAGCAACGCCATGCCTACGCCCGCCTCGAAGTTCGGCACATCCAATTGTCCGTAACGTTCCACGACTTCATCGAAACCGGCCAGCGCCGCATGTGTTTCGCCCGTTAACTGCTTCGCCATCGCCTTGTTGAAGAACGCCTGGGCGACTGAGAACTGACATTCCGGGACGGACTCGAAGTGGCGGATCACCGCTTCGTTGTACTCCATCGAAGGCCCGTGCTCGCCTGCTAGCCCCAGCTTGGCGCCGATATCGATCAATTCTGCGGCCACCCGAGCCTTACTCTCCGCATCGTCGCCGCCCGTGTGCCGCCTGAGAAGCCTTCGGTACGTCGCATCGGCCATGCCGGGTGCGATCTCGCCGATGTCGACATCTCCGCGCGCCGCCGGGAGGAACGCCTCCCATAACGCGGGAAGCCTGTCCAAATCGGCCATAAGGGCCCCGAAGAGCGAGGCCAACTCTTTCCGGGCATAGAACGCCACCATGAAGCGAATCAGTCCCCGCACGACGGCGACCTCATCGCGCTGCCGCCTCAGTTTGTAGTATATGCAGTAGAGCGGCTCGCTAACGGCATACCGCCGACTCTTGCTCCCTTCGACCGTAACCGCGCCGCGCCCGACGAGGCGGCCCAGCAAGGCCGAAGTCTTGCGCACGTCCAACCGAGCCCTGTCGGAGACCTCGCGCGTACTCGATGCCTGCCAGAGGTCCGCCACCGCCAGGTAGACGCGACGTTCGGTCTTCGGGAGTGCTTCGATGTGCCCGCGGAAGTACTCGGTATGATCGTCGATCAAAGTCACCAACTCTTCCATCATCTGCGGCAGTGACCGGTGCCGGGCAAACTCGGCGACGATCACCAGAAGACGAGGGCTCCCGCCGGTCAGGATCTCGAGGGCCCGAATCTCCCGCTCATCCCTGGAGTCCCCGCTGACGACTTCCCACAGCCGCTGACATTCCTCGGTATTCAGCGGGTCCAGATTGAGGATTCGGAAGAGTTCGAAGAACGGCGCCTTGGCGTCGTCCAGCCCCTCGAATCGACTGGTCGCCGTGCCGAGCAACATGATCTCGGGATCCGTTTGCAGGGATTGGCGAAGCTGCCACCCGAAGTCTCGGTCCACATCTTCGGTCAGTCCCTGCAGGTTCTCGACCATGAGCACCAGCTTCGCGCCCAACCTGTCGGACGCATCGAGCAAAGCGACACGGGCACGGTCGGCGATCCCGCTGTCTCGCCAGTCCCCCACCAGAGCGGCGTGCGCTCCCTCAAGCTCCCGCGAGAGTTCGGGATGGCGACCTGCGCACTCCTTCGCCAGGTAGGAGAGGGCTTCCAGCCAGAAGTCTCCGATGGTGAAGATTTCGAGACTCTCCTCCATGAAGCGGACGGGTACGAGAGCCGCCCGCAACTTCGGGTCGGTACGCAGTTCAGCCGCGACACGGGCCAGCAGCATCGTCTTGCCGCGGCCGCGAGGAGCGACGACAAGGGTGTGCTGACACGATGGCGCGTCGATATTGCCGCGGAGTACCTCCAGCACGGCTTCCAGCTCCCGACTCCGGACGACGAACTGATCCAGCACTTCCTGGTCGGACTGGAAGACACCCGGGTTGAACTTGCGGATCGTGGGCCGTGGGGCTTCGCTCATCGAGGTCATCCCCTCAGTTGTTCGCTGTATCCATGGTGAGGGGCCGGTGGTGGTTACGGAAGCGTGTCGCCCACCAGTCTCTCACCAGGTTCGATTCGAATCGGTGGCCGTCGTCCCTCAGTTCCAGGTATCCGTCGTGGACCAGGATATCGAGTGTCTCCGTCACTTGGCGCGGCGTGTCAGACTTCACCTTGGAGTGCCGTTTCTCCAAGGCCCGGCGCGCGTCGGCCGAAAACACTTCCTGGGTGGCCGCTTCGGCGAGGATCTCCATTGCGAGGCCGAAGCGACCCTCATCTCCCAGGCCTTCGCGCAGCCGCGTCTCGTAGTGGGCGAGGTCATTCTGTCCGGACGGTCCGAGAAGTTCCGTGCGGTACACCTCGGCGACATCCCCGACCGTGATCCTATCGAGGTTCCCCATTATCGCGTATTCGCGCAGGCGGGCAAAAAAGACTGCACGTGTTGCGGAATCCCGATACCGAGCTGCTCGTATACCGCACTCGCGACGCCGTCGTCCATGGACAAGCCGTAGCTGTTCGCGAGGGTTTCGAAGCACTCGATGCTGGCTTCACGGCTCCACGGGAGCAGACGAATGGGATCCAGATAGTTGATGCGATCTGAGAGGCCCAGCCGCTGGACCAGGGGAGCGAGCCCGATGCTGCCGGACACGATCAGTACCGGAGAGCTTCCGTCGACAGTCTGGAAGACGGCCCGCAGCCAGCTCAGGAACTCGTCCGTGCGACGAACGCCATCCTCATAGCTGAGCAACCTGACCAGGAATATCGGCATCTCGTCAATCACAATCAGAACCGGCTTGTCGTGCTTGGCGCAGAGTCTGATGAGGCTTTCTCCGTGGCGCCGCCAGGTCCCTGGATTCAACCCGGAACGGAAATGAAGTGCGAACTCTTTTGCGCTGATCCTGTCGATGCTCCGGAATCGGTCGCGGAACCAGCGCCTCATGCCAATGGGACTGACGAGACGCGCGATTGGACGGATCGTATGGACGGCCTCGGCAAGGCTGGCGATCACATCTTCTTCGGTCGTGGCGCCCTCAACGTCAGCGAACAGAAAGACCCATCCCTCCTTCGTCAGCCGGTCCCCAAGTTCACGCAGGACGCTGGTCTTGCCCATGCGGCGCTGGCCGGTAAGGACCATGTGATTGCCGTCGCGGACTCGCGATTCAAGCAGTGCCAGCTCTTCTGCCCGGTCATGGAAGTCGTCACCGCTGACCCAGCGGCCGGTAGATGATTTCATTGCCTCTCCTTGGATCTAGAGGTATCGAGCCCGCGAATTCCGTCAGGGAACTCGTCGGGAACAGTACACAAGAGTTACACGTCAACGGATCTGTTGTCAACGAATACGTTGACATTTTGTCCGGTCCTGCGAGTGGAGTCGAGCTATGGCCGGTGCTCCGGTCCGCGATCTCGCCGCTGGACGTTCCCGCGGGGCTGTATTTTACAAACTACCCGTGTCGTGCACCTGAGTCCCATAACGTCCACAAATGACTTGAATGTGTTGCCTTATCGCGAGATAAGGACAACGGCCTCGTCCCAAGCCGACTGACTTCATTCGCTTGCATCCAGCACGTCGTGGCGGGTATATTGGTAGGTATGTCGCTCTCGAACCGACCTCCGAAACGCAAGCCGCACGGCCGGCATCCCCAGAACGCGCTCTCGCCCGCCTTCGTCCGCAACGTACGCGAGGCCGGACGGTACTGCGACGGCAACGGCCTCTATCTCGATGTCCGGCCCACCGGGAGCCGGGGCTGGATCCAGCGGATCACGATCCGCGGTCGCCGCACCGAACTGGGGCTCGGCGGATATCCGCTGGTCTCGCTGAAGGAAGCGCGAGAGAAGGCGTTCGCGAACCGGAAGCTGGCCCGTGAGGGCGGCGATCCCCTGACCGAGAACCGGCGGGCCGAGGCGATGCCCTCCTTCGCCGAGACGGCCCAAAGGGTCTGGAAGCAGTTGCGCCCGGGCTGGCGCTCCACGCGGCACGCGCAGGTCTGGCTGAACAGCCTGGAGCGCCACGTCTTCCCCCGCATCGGCGAGATGCCGGTCTCGGAGGTGACCAGCGCCGACGTGATCGGGATCCTGGCCCCGATCTGGCATGAAAAGGCGGCCCTGGCGAGAAAGCTGCGCCAGCGCATGCGCGCGGTCATGGAGTGGGCGGTGGCGATGGACCTTCGGCCCGACAACCCCTGCGATCGGGTCGGTCCCGTGCTTGGAGCCCAGGCGAATCGCACACAACACCTGCGGGCGTTGCCGCACGGCGAGGTGGCGTCGGCGATCCGGACGGTTCGGGCGTCCAGCGGACGGCCCATTGTGAAGCTGGCCTTCGAGTTCCTTGTGCTGACGGCGACGCGCTCCCGCGAGGTTTATGGAGCCGTGTGGACGGAGATCGACCGGGGTGAGGCGGTGTGGACCCTCCCAGCCCCACGCACGAAGGGGAACCGGGAGCACCGCGTCCCGCTCAGTGGTCGGGCGTTGGAGATTCTCAAGGAAGCGCGGGGGCTAGTGTCATGTCACGCGTGATATGTCGTAAGGAGCGTGATAGACTTCTTGCCGGTCCACAATGGCGAGGAGGCTGGCATGAAACGGTATTTGGTGGAGTTGGAAGCGGGGGAGCGCGAGGCGTTGGCGGCGATGACACGCAAGGGTTCACATCGTTCGCGGAAGGTGATCAACGCGCTGGTTCTGCTCAATTGCGACGAGGGCGAGTTCAACGAGCGGCGCACGACCGGCGGGGAGATCGCCGGGGTGTCGCGGATCAGCGCGCGCAGGGTGGACCGGGTCAAGAAGCGGTTTGTGGAGGACGGTCTGGAAGCGGCGCTTGGGGGCCGGCGGGGTCCTCGCGCGAAGTACCTTCGCAAGGCGGACGGCGAATTCGAGGCGCGGCTGGTCGCGCTCAGTTGCGGCGATCCGCCCGAGGGGCGCGCGCGGTGGTCGCTGCGCCTGTTGGCGGACCGCGCGGTGGAACTCGGCTATATCGACAGCGTCTCGCACGAGACGGTGCGGCGGGTGCTAAAAAAAACGCCATCAAACCGTGGCGGCGCGTCGGCTGGGTGATCCCGCCGCGGCGCAATGCCGACTTCGCAGCGGGGATGGAGCGGGTGCTCGACGTCTACCGGCGTCCGTACGATGCGAACTTACCGGTGGTGTGCATGGACGAGACGCCGCGCCAGCTGATCGGCGAGACGCGCACGCCCGTCCCGCCGGCACCGGGACGGGCGGCCCGCGAAGACTACGAGTACCGGCGCCTCGGCACCTGCAACGTGTTCATGGCCACCGAACCACTGGCCGGCCGGCGCCAGACCAAGGTGACCGAGCGCAGGACCAAAACCGACTGGGCCCGCTTCCTGCGCGACATCGCCGCGCAGTACCCCGGCGCCACCCGAATCACGCTGGTGATGGACAACCTCAACACGCACCGCCCCGGCGCGCTCCACGAAACCTTCGAACCCGCCGAGGCCAAGGCGCTTTGGGATCGCTTCGAGTTCGTCCATACCCCCAAGCACGGCAGTTGGCTGAATGTCGCCGAGGTCGAACTCAACGTCATGATCCGCCAGTGCCTCAATCGCCGCATCGACTCCATCGACACCCTACGCGCCGAAGTCGCCGCCTGGCAGGCGGCCAGAGACCGAATCCAAGCCAAGGTCAACTGGCGATTCACCACGGACGACGCACGTGTCAAGCTCAAGCGCCTCTATCCGACGTTTGATGTGTGACATGACACTAGTAATCCAACGCCAGAATAGGTCACCCGCGAGGCGGTCAGAGTGATCCATGGGTAACCGTTCCGTTCCGTCGCATTCACGATAAGTAGGTCAAAACCAAGATTTCCTGTGAGGACGTTTCGGTTACCCCGAACACGACGTGAACGGAGGAAACCAATCTCCATGTCACCTTTGGTGATGGTATACCCGATTTCCGAAAGCACGTTTCGCGCACACATGAACCCGTTGGAGCCAGGCTTCACTGCGCGCGAAAGGGTGACAGGGCTGGAGGAACACCCGAGCAAAACCAATACGGCTATCGAGGCAACGAACTTCATTGCCGTGGCGATGGATTCGGTCCTGGACGTTGAGGCGGTCGACTGGGACCGGGATTCGGTGGCCGACTGGGACCGGGGTTCGGTGGCCGACTGGGACCGGGGTTCGGTGGCCGACTGGGACTGGGATTCGGTCGATCTGGTACTCGATTCTGCATGTCTAACCTTCCTTACCGGTGATTGCTGTTACCGTCTCTGAACACACCGGTAACAGTATACCATCGTTGTGGTCGGCCGGTAACTCATTTCCTCATCAGAATCGGGATCCCACCCGCGCGGTCACCGCCTGTGTAAGCTCCAACTCCAGCACTCCCGTGGCAACACACGGAACCAATCGTCCGGCCCCAAACAGCCTGGCAGTGCCTTGGGCAGAAACACGAAGAAGCGGAGGGACGGGGCGTTCCCGTATCCGCTTCTTGCGTGGAGGCCAGATCGTTCGCGGTCCTGTCCAGTGCGCTGGTGGTACGCTAGCCACCGCTCTTCGCTGCGGTTTCCGTTCGCTGCCATCTGCCTGCATCGAGCAGCGTAGCATCCCGGTTGGATCGACGCAAACCATACGATGCTAAGATCGAATTGCTCCCGGTTTGATCCGAGCCAGCCGTGAGGTGGTCCTACTTCGTTGGACAGTCCGAGGGCAAAGTTAAGGTGGATTCCGACTGGTTGTGAGAGCCCTCGGGAGCTTTCGCTGTGTGTTCTGGTGGGGTGGGTTCTCCACCCGTCGGTCCTCCCCCGGCCGGGGAAGGACCGGTTCCAATATGGGCCACGGTCGCCGGGAGAGGAACCCGGCCGGCGACCGTGGCTTGGCTGCGAGCCGAGCGAGGCGCGCGGGATGAGGAGATCCCACGCTTCTCCTCCGCGGCACTGTTTCACGAGGGCGTGACCCGGCAGGTGCGGAGCTGCGTCGTTCACACCGCCCCCGTGCCGTTGCGGTAGGCATCGCCCGGCGTCCGCCCGCCGAGGGACGAATGCGGGCGCACCTCGTTGTAGAAGTCGAACCACGAGCCGATGATGCGTTCGGCGTCCAGCCCGTCGCGGAGCTCATGGAGGTACACCGCCTCGTACTTCAGCGACCGCCACAGCCGCTCGATGAAGATGTTGTCCAGAAAGCGGCCCCGGCCGTCCATCGAGAACATGACGCCCGCACCCAGCACCCGGTCCGCGAACGCCTCGCTGGTGAACTGGGAGCCCTGGACGCTCTCATGTTTGTCAAGAGGGTGATGGGGCGGTGAGGACGCGGTAGGTTTCGCGGGCCACATAGCGCTTCAGGCAGCGCATCACCTCGGGCTTGGACAGCCCCTCGGCGGTACGCCGCCGGACATAGGCTCGGGTTCGCGGGTCGGTGCGCATCCGGCACACGACGATTATGTGCAGGGCGGAGTTGGCCTGTCGGTTTCCGCCTCGATTGAGGCGGTGGCGTTGCGTCTTCCCGCTCGAGGCGGGGATCGGGCAGGCGCCGCACAACATCGCGAAGCTTGCTTCGGAGCGCAGCCGGCCGGGATTCTGGCCCGCGGCGACCAGCAGCTCGCCGGCGCTGGCGATTCCCACGCCTTCGAGCTTGAGAAGACCGGGCGCGAGTTCCTCGACGAGCGGGGCGATAAAGCGGTCGAGTTCGGCGATCTCGTCGTTGAGATCCAGGACTCTGCGAGCGAGGGACTTCAGCGAGAGCCTGGTCGCGACCGCCGGGTCCCGGTATCCCGCGGCATCCGGCCTCCAGGCCGCACAGGTACGCAAGCGCCGCATACGGGTGAGGTCGCGGACCCGGTCGCGCACCTCGTCCGGCGCGGCGACGATCGTGTTGTGGAGTTGCTGAAGCGCCGCACGGCGGCACTTGACCGCGGTCTTTCGGGTCGTGCGCGGCACCCGCGGGGATTCCACGGCGCCGCCGCGGTCCTTGGCCACCTGTACCCGATGTCCCGTGCGAGCGGCCTCGGCCGCGGCGACCGCATCGAGCGCGTCGTCCTTCCCCCGGGCTCTCCGCGCGGCCGGGTCGGGACCGGTCACCTCGAGCACGGGCACGCCGAACAGCTCCAGGTGCCGGGCAATGCCGGCGCCGTAGCTGCCGGTGGACTCGACTCCCACGCGCGGCAGCTCGCCGTGAGACCGGAACCAGACGAGCATCGCCCGGTATCCGGCCCGTGTCGTGGAGAACGATTCGGTGCCGAGCACCGTGCCTTCGAGTGTCACGATGGCGGCGGTGTGCGGGTCCTGGTGGGTATCGACGCCCCCGATGACCCCGGCCCTTTCATCTCGCATACTTGCCATGCCGGCCCCCTGTTCCATGATGGGTGAACGGGTTGGAACCGAACTCGGCCGGTGTCGGACATGACAGTGAAGGGACGCCTTGGGCCAGGCTCTCATCAGGTCACGATGCCGGTCGAGGCCGGAGCCTCAACCGGTTGCCCTCGGATGGCCGACGAGTCCAGGGAATGACAGCTTGGTCGGTCCGAGTGCGGGTCAAGCCACCCAGGGGCGACCGGAGTCTGTAAGCCTACAGCGTCAATCAGTGTTTGAGTCAAACCACCGAGGGGAACCGGCCCTTACATACTCACTATCGGTGTTCAGGATCTCCGGGGCCCGCCAGCCCAGCGCGTCGTCCAGCGCCTGGACGCGGAACGACGCGTCCATCGTGTTCGACAGCCGCCACGCGAGCACGTGCCGGGTCGCCCAGTCCATCACGGCCACCAGGTAGAAAAACCCTTGCGTCACCGGGACATGGGTGATGTCCGCGCACCACACGTGGTCCGCCCGCGAGATCTCGAGGCCGCGCAGCAGATAGGGGAAGACCCGGGGCTCCGGACTCGCCACGCTCGTGCGCGGCCGCCGGTAGGTCGCCTCCACCCCCATCAGCCGCATGAGCCACCGGACCCGGTGCCAGCCCGCGGTGACGCCCCCGCGCCGCAGATGGCGCACCACCTGCCTGCTCCCGTGGAACGGATACGCCATGTGCAGCTCATCCATGCGCCGCATGAGCGCCAGGTTCTCCGCGCTCTCCCCCTTCGGCCGGTAGTACCGCGACGACCGGCTCACCCCCACCAGCGCGCACTGCCTCGAAAGACTCGGCGCTCCGCCCCGCTCGATCATCCGCACCCGCTCCGCCCGGCTCAGCGCTTGAGCCCGCGCCGAAAAAAATCCCGCTCCACCGTGAGCTCCCCGATCTTCGCGTGCAGGTCCCGGATCTTCGCCTCGTGCTCCTTCGCGAGCTTGTGGCTCGCGTCCCCGGAGAACACCTCCGGCAGCCCCTCGAGGAGCTGCCGCTTCCATGTGCTCACCTGGTTCGGATGAAGCTCGTGCCGCCTGGCGATCGCCTGCACGCTGTCCCGCTCCCGCAGCGCCTCCAGCGCTACCCGCGCCTTGAACTCCGCCGTGAACCGGCGTCTCTTCCCGGCCATCTCGGTGCCTCCTCTTCCGACTTGGAATCCACCTTAACGACCTGTCCAAAAAACTGGGACCATCTCACCGGGCGTCTTGGGTCCGATGTCCATGAAGAGTCCTAGACATGGCGATGGCGACGGCACTCCCCAACCCGGTTCGATGATCTTTCTGCGGGGTGCAGAGTGGGAGCGGGAGGGGCGGAAGCGCTGACGCTCCCGCCGTCCTGACCGAGGCGAAGCGGAACGGGGGAGCTTGACGGAACGGCAAGGAAAATGTACCCTGAGCCGCCCCCACGAAATCCCTTCCGCCGGTCTGGTTCCATGGCGACCAACAAACCTAGTAGCCACCTGACGATGATCCAGGGTGTCATCAACCGACTCGCGATGCAGTCCTTCGCTGTCAAGCAGTGGAGCTTCACGCTGGTGGTGGGTCTGCTGGCCCTGTCTTTCCACCTGAAGAACTGGACCGTACCTCTGGCTGGAACTGCTCCGGTTATCGTGCTGTGGGGGCTCGACGGGTATTTCCTGCGTCACGAGCGGCTTTTTCGGCACCTCTACGACAAGGTTCGCCGTGACGAAGAAGACGAACCGTTCTCCATGGAGACGGACAAGTCGGCCAAATCGTGGTGGGGTGCCACCTTCTCAAGGACTCTGACCTGCCTCTACCTGCTCCTCATCGCGCTACTGGTCGGCGCGGCGCTGCTGATCTGTCAGACCACCTAACCCCAAGAACGAGGACCAAGTCGATGGCCAAGTATCGCAAAGTGTTTTTCAGCTTCCACTACGACGAGGACGTGAATCGCGCCATGGTGGTCCGCAATAGCTGGGTCACCAAGGGGGGCCAAGAGGCAGCTCGCTTCGTCGACAAGGCCGACTTCGAGGCCGTCAAGAAGAAGGGCGATCTAGCGATAAAGAGGTGGATCAACAAGCAGATGAAGGGGACGACAGTAACGGTCGTTCTGATCGGAGCGAAGACCTGTGACCGGAAGTGGATCAAGTACGAAATAGACCATAGCATCGACAGAGGGAACGGGCTCCTGGAGATCGACATCAGCAAGATCAAGAACCTCCAGGGAAAGACGACCACCCACTGTGGCTGGATGCTACCCGCGAAGTATGCCTACTACCGCTGGAACAACGACAACGGATATAAGAATCTAGGCGACTGGATTGAGAAGGCAGCCAAGCAGGCAGGTCACTAAGGTCCAATCCCGGTCGCGTAGACACACCACTCTTCGACGGTTGACGCCCTCTCGCCACACTCGGCTTCGAGCCACTCACCCAAGGTGTCGCGGTACTTGGCGAAGCTCGGGGTTAGACTCCAGGCCCCCCCGCCGACGACGAGCTTCGGTGCCGCCGGGAACCATCAACGGCTCGGACCAGAGTCGCGCTCTCGTCCGTAGCGGCGCATCACCTCACGCGTCCGCGCAACGTCGCGGCGAGCGTCCCATAGCACTCGGCCAAGCGTGTAACCTGCCCGTCGAGCCGCTCGATTCGCCTCTGCAAGGCTTCGTTCTCCCCGGTCTGCCGCTCGACACGCTGCCGCAAGGCTTCGACCTGCTCGGATTGCCGCCGCTGTTCCATCTCGTACTGCGCGGACAACCTCTCCAAAGCCGCCGTCAACTGCCGTTCCAACGCGGTCATATAGCTCCCTCACTCTTTCGACAGCTTCACGGCAGGCCGACCGCGCACGGTCCAGGGCGGATCGTCCAGCGTGCCGGCCGGCAGCACCACGAACCGATCCCCCTCGATCTCCCGCAGCGTCACGCCCCAGGTCGTCTCCTCGATCTCGTCCAGCGTCCAGCGTGCCTCCTCGACCTGCCGGTTCAGCGTCGCCAGTGCCTCGATCCGGAGTTCGATGCTCCTCCACAACCAGTGCGTCGTCGCCCAGCTTCCGCCGCTGATACCGAGGAAAAGGCTCAGGCCGACCACCAGGGGCCGGAGCCACGCCCTCAGCAGGAGCGCGCGCATCCGCGCTGTCGCCGCCGCCGTATCGACCTCGATGGAACGCAGTGCGCCGCTCGCGACGGCGCTCAAGCTCTCGCCAAGCCGCTCGAGCTCGCGCGCGGCCGTCTCCTCGATCTGTTGCCGGTCGGCCTCCAGCCGGCACCGCAGCCGGGAGGTCAAGTCGCTCGGGCCGGAAGTCGTGCTCATACAGCTCTCCCTTCAGCCGCCACCGCTTGCCGCTGTCCAGATCGTGGGCGGTGAGATAGTTCTTGCCCCGGCGCGGCACATCGAAGCCGACTTCCTCCAGGGCGGAGACCACGTCGGCGCGGCTCTTCACCGCGCCGTGCTCCACGCGCTGCACGACGTAGTCGCGGATCAGTTGGCGCGGATCGGCTTCGTGTTCGAGCCCGGCCCGGAGCTTCGACGCCTCGATGTAGGCCAAGTGGCCCGGCTGCTGCGCCCTGGCCCGCTCCGGATCGTCCGGGCGGCTCCACCCGTGCTCGTGGTTGAACGCGTCGCGTAGCGGATCGAAGGTCTTCTGCCAGCCCGGAGGCGCGATGTTGAGGCTCCGGCCCGTTCGGAGGTCGCACCGGGCTGCGAGGACGTGCGCGTGGACCCCGCCGCCGCGCTCGTGGTGCAGGACCGCCGTCCACGCGTACCGGTCCGGCTCCAGTCCCGCCCACGCCGTCTTTTCGAACTCGTCGAGGACGGCCTCGATCTGGTCCTCGGTCGGCCGGTCCTCCGGCGCCCACGCGATCACGACGGACGTGTACCTGCGCTCGAACTCGAGCGAGTCGGCCACGGCGGCCACCATGTCCGGGTTCCCGCGGACGACTTCAACGCCCTCGCGCCTATGCCCTTCGGCGTCCCGCTCGCCGACCAGATAGTCGACCGCCGCCCGGGCCGAGCCCCGGCCGTGCGGGAGGAACTTAAGGTGCATCGTCACGATCCTCGCCCGTGCGGGCCACCGCGAGCAACGACCGCTCGAACGACATCAGGTGGGCGATCACCGAGACGGCCTCGGTCGCCGAGGCGTGCGTGTTCGCCCAGCGCGCGAGCTGGTTCAGGTTGTTGCCGATGCGCGCGATCTGACGGGTGCGCTCGCGCTCGACGGAGCGTGCAGGCGCGGTCCACGTCCGCGTCCGCGACATCGCCCGCCGCAGCAGCGCGGAGGGCGACATGCCCGCCGCAGCTGCCTTCTCTTGCCAGGCGGCATGCTCCGCCGGCGTGACGCGGGCGGCGACCATGACGGTGCGGCGCTCAGCCAAGAGAGCACCGGCGGCGGGGTTCCGGAGGCGGCGCACCGCGCCCGCCTACCGCCGCGGCAGCGGCGTGACGAGCGGGGGGTTCTAAGGGGGGCGCAGCGTCCCCTTGGCAGGCCGCAGTGTTCAACACTGCGTAGGCTGGCTTACGCGCCTTTGACGCGGTCCAACGGCTCGTCCTCGGCCGCTGCGAGAGCGCCGACTCAACGAACCGGGTCGGCCTGTGCCGCCGGCCGACGAGCCCTTGGGATCTCGGGCGCGGCCTCGTCGCACGCTCCGGTCCGGGCACCCTCGAACCGGCTCTCGGCGATCCGCTCGCGGATCCACTCGTCCACCTCCGCCTCGACCCAGCCCACGGCGCGCGCGCCAAGCGAGACCGGCCTGGGGAAACGCCCCTCGGCGAGCCGCACATAGATCGTGCTCCGCGACAGGCCCGTGCGGCCCTGCACCTCCGGCAGCCGCAGGAAGCGGGTCGGTGTGTTCGTTCTCTCTTCCATCGGGTTCTCGGTCATCGTCCTGCTCCTCCTGGCTGCTCGTCCCCTGCGGCATCGGCCTCCGGTGTCGCGGGCGCGGGGGCGGGTCCCGCGCACCGAGGGACGCCCGGCCATGCTCCGAGATGAACGCGAGCACCCGGTCCGCCGTCCTGAGCGACGGCGAGCGGCCCCGTTCGATCTGGCGCATCAGGTTCGGGTCTCCCAGCGCCTTCATGCCGAACGTCGTCGGGCTCAGGCGGGTGCGTTCGAGGAACGCGGTCACCCGGAAAATGAACTGCTCTTCCAGCGTCATCATGCCCGAACGCTGGAAGGCCGTTCACGGGGCCGTCAACCTTAGGAAATCTCCTAAGTGTCCGTAGTTGTCCGTAGTTGTCCCACGTGTCCCGGAGCCGTCGACGGCCGGCGCCAGCGGCGCGGTGAGACGCCTCCCTCGGCCGCTGGGCGGGTGCTCCGTCAAGAGACATGGGCATCGCTTCGGAGAGGCCGGTCCGGGCTCGGCTGCTTGCCGGGGATGGCACGACCGTCGCTGCGCCGCGGAGCGGGGGAGGTGGTGATGATCGTCGCCTACGGAGGGGTGCTGCTACCCGACCGACTCGCTCCATGCCTGCAAGACTTCGTCACGGGGCGTCAGGAGGTCGGATCGCTGACGCGCCGAAGGACCTGACTCCTTGGAACGTGGGCGAGGCAGGCCTCCGCGACCTCCGCGGGGACGCCGGATGCGGCCAACCGCCTGCGCCACTCCATCTTCCGGACGGGGCGGTGCGATCCCGGCGGGGAGCCTGGCCAGCCCTCCGCGGTTGGGTCCGCCGCGGCGGTTCATGGAACGACAACCCGAGGAACCTCCGCTCCGCCAACCGGAGCAGGAACACCCGCAACCGGCACCACCGCACCGGGTCCGGCCACCGGCTCAGCGTGGGGCATGCCGAGGGCTACACACGATCGGCAGCGAGTGCCCCCCGGCGATCACCGTCCACCTCGAGGGTAGGCCGAACTCACATGCTGCTTGTGACGTTGATGGTCTGGGAGGTGGAGGCGGTCTGTCCGGCGGTGTCCTGGACGTTGAGGGTGACCTCCCAGCTCCCGGCCGAGGAGAACGTGTGGGTCGGGTTGACGCCGCTGGCCGAGGAGCGGATCCCCTCGACGAAACTCCACGTGTAGCCCGCGATCCCGACATCGTCGCTCGAGCCGGAGGCGTCGAACGTGCAGGTCAGGTTTTTGCAGCTGTAGGTGAAGCTCGCCGTGGGCGGAGCGTCGCTCACGATGACGCTCTCGCTGGCGGTGCCGGTCTGGCCATTGGTGTCGGTCACCGTAAGCGTGACGGCGTAGGTCCCGTCTTCGTCGAACGTGCGGGAGGCGGAACTCGCCGCGCCGGAGCCGATCGAGGTTCCGTCCACCGCGAAGGCGTAGTCGGTGATCCCGTTGTCGTCGGTCGAGTTCGAGCCGTCGAACGTGCAGTCCCTGCCCGTGCAGGTCACGTCCAGGATCGCCGTCGGCGGGCCGTCCGAGACGACGGTGACGCTCCGGCTGGCCGTGTCCGTCTGGTCGGCCGAGTCGGCCACGGCGAGCGACACCGAGTACGTCCCGGCGCTGGCGAACGTGTGGCCCACCGACTCGGAGGTCCCGCTGGCGACCTGCGTGCCGTCCACGGCGAACGCGTAGCTCACGATCCCGTTGTCGTCGCTCGAGCCCGAGCCGTCGAACGTGCACGCCAGCTCCTCGCAACTCACCGACAGGCTCGCCACCGGCGCATCGTCGGGCTCGGCGAAGACGAGCGTGTCGGTCAGGGACCCGGTCTGACCCAGCTTGTCCGCCACCGAGAGCGTGACGCACCACGTCCCGTAGCCGAACGTGCGCTTGAACGTCGAGCCCGTGGCCGTCGCGGTGCTCCGCACCCCCTCCAGGACGCTCCACGAGTAGCTCGCGATCCCCACGTCGTCGGTCGAGCCCGAGCCATCGAACGTGCACGCCCGGTTCTCGTCGCAACTCGTCGTGAAGCTCGCCACCGGCGGGTCATCGCTCACCACCACCGCCTCGCTGTCCGAGTCCGTCTGCGCCGGGTCGGCCGTGTCTTCGACCGTCAGCCGCACCGTGAACGTCCCGTTCCGCGGGAACGTGTGCTCGAAGCTGCTCGCCGACCCGGATCCGACCTGCACCCCATCGACCGCCCAGGCGTAGCTCGTGATCCGGTCGTCGTCGGTCGAGGCCGAGCCGTCGAACGTGCAGTCCCTGCCCGTGCAGGTCACGTCCAGGATCGCCGTCGGCGGAGCGTCCACATCCACCCGCACCGGCGCCGAGCAGTTGTCCGTCGTGTCCGACTCGCCCGTGACCGCGTCCACGCACGCCCCGTAGTAGTAGGTGCCCGACGTGGCCGGGGCCCTGAGCGAGATCGACTCAGCGCTCGTGCCGCCGGCCGCCAGCGCGCCCACTTGGTCGGTCCCCACCGCCGTGTCCGAGGAGCCGATCGTGGCGTCCGCCGACAGGTAGTAGCGCAGCGTCGTCGCCGCGGAGGGCCCGTCGCCCGCGTTCGTGACCGTCGCCGAGAGCGTGAACGAGGCCCCCGTCTCCGGCGTCCGGTCGCTCACGTCGGCGTCCCCACCTCCAGGTCCGGTGGCGGATCCTCGACATCCACCCGCACCGCCGCCGAGCAGTTGTCCGTTGTGTCCGACTCGCGCGCGACCGCGTCCACGCACGCCCCGTAGTAGTAGGTGCCCGACGTGGCCGGGGCCCTGAGCGAGATCGACTCAGCGCTCGTGCCGCCGGCCGCCAGCGCGCCCACTTGGTCGGTCCCCACCGCCGTGTCCGAGGAGCCGATCGTGGCGTCCGCCGACAGGTAGTAGCGCAGCGTCGTCGCCGCGGAGGGCCCGTCGCCCGCGTTCGTGACCGTCGCCGAGAGCGTGAACGAGGCCCCCGTCTCCGGCGTCCGGTCGCTCACCGTCGGCGCCCCCACCTCCAGGTCCGGACGCGCCTGCGGAGGAGGTGGCGGATCCTCGACATCCACCCGCACCGCCGCCGAGCAGTTGTCCGTCGTGTCCGACTCGCCCGCGACCGCGTCCACGCACGCCCCGTAGTAGTACGTGCCCGACGTGGAGGGGGCCGTGAGCGAGATCGACTCGGCGCTCGTGCCGCCGGCCGCCAGCCCGCCCACTTGGTCGGTCCCCACCGCCGTGTCCGAGGAGCCGATCGTGGCGTCCGCCGACCGGTAGTAGCGCAGCGTCGTCGCCGCGGAGGGCCCGTCGCCCGCGTTCGTGACCGTCGTCGAGAGCGTGAACGAGGCCCCCGTCTCCGGCGTCCGGTCGCTCACCGTCGGCGCCCCCACCTCCAGGTCCGGACGCGCCTGCGGAGGAGGTGGCGGATCCTCGACATCCACCCGCACCGCCGCCGAGCAGTTGTCCGTCGTGTCCGACTCGCCCGCGACCGCGTCCACGCACGCCCCGTAGTAGTACGTGCCCGACGTGGAGGGGGCCGTGAGCGAGATCGACTCGGCGCTCGTGCCGCCGGCCGCCAGCCCGCCCACTTGGTCGGTCCCCACCGCCGTGTCCGAGGAGCCGATCGTGGCGTCCGCCGACCGGTAGTAGCGCAGCGTCGTCGCCGCGGAGGGCCCGTCGCCCGCGTTCGTGACCGTCGTCGAGAGCGTGAACGAGGCCCCCGTCTCCGGCGTCCGGTCGCTCACCGTCGGCACCCCCACCTCCAGGTCCGGACGCGCCTGCGGAGGTGGCGGATCCTCGACATCCACCCGCACCGCCGCCGAGCAGTTGTCCGTCGTGTCCGACTCGTTCGCCACCGCGTCCACGCACGCCCCGTAGTAGTACGTGCCGGACGTGGAGGGGGCCGTAACCGAGATCGACTCGGCGCTCGTAGCGCCCGCCGCGAGCCCGCCCACCGCGCCGGTCTCCGCCTCCTCCTCGTCCGAGCGGCTGATCGTCGCGTCCGCCGAACGGTAGTAACGCAGCGTGGTGGCCCCCGACGCCCCGGCGCCCGCGTTCGTGACCGTCGCCGACAGCGTGAACGTGGCACCCGTCTCCGGCGTCCGGTCGCTCACCGTCGGCGCCCCCACCTCCAGGTCCGGACGCGTCGCCGGAGGTGGCGGTGGATCCGCGGGCACCGTCACCGAGAGTGTCGAGTCGGACGTCTGAGACGGGACCGCCGTGTCCGACACCCGGAGCCCCACGTTGTACGTCCCCGCGCTCGCGAACGTGTACGCCAGCGTGTCCGCCGTCACCGTCCCCACCGAGTCCCCGTCCACCGTCCACGCGTACGTCGCGATCCCATCGTCATCGGTCGAGCTCGAACCGTCGAACACGCACGCCAGCGAGTCGCACGACACCGTGAGCCCCGCCGCCGGCGGAAGGTCTTCCACCACGACGTCCCGGCTCAGCGTGTCCGCCTGGCTCGCGGAGTCCGTCACGATCAGGCGCACGGCGTAGGTACCGTCCGACGCGAACCGGTGGAACAGCGTGTCCGCCGTCCCCACGGAGTTCCCCTCCACCGTCCACGCGTACGTCTCGATCCTCACGCCGTCCGTCGATCCCGACCCGTCGAACGTGCACGCCCGGCCCGCGCACGAGTCCGTGAACGCCGCCACCGGCACCCCGTCCGTCTCCTCCTCGTCCGCCAACCACGAACTGTCGCTCGTGATGTGAAGCACACGCGTCGTGTCCGCCGTACGTCCCGAGATCCTCCCCGACACCGTCAACCGCACCCGGTACTCGCCCAACCCCGGGAACTCGTGCCGGTAGCGGCTGCCCCGCAACGACCCCACGCTGTTGCCGTCCACATGCCACACGTAACGGCCGATCCCCACGGGCGCCGATGACCCCGACGCATCGAACTCGCAGCTATGATCCGTCCCGCACCGTCCCGATAGATCGAAGTCCGCCACCACGTCGCCCGCGGCCACGAACCCGCGCTTCCACGCCTCCTGCGGCGGATCCGCACCGTCCCGTACCCGCAGCGACACAAACAACGCACCCTCCCGCGAAAACGTGAGCGTAAAGCTGCTCTGCTCAGGACCCCCGGCCACAGAATCGCCCTGCACGTACCACGTGTAGTCCACAATCCCGCCGTCGTCCGTCGAGGCCGAACCGTCCAGAATGCACACGAGCCCCTCGCAACTCGACGTGTAACTCGCCGTGGGCGGATCATCCCGAACGCTCACAGGATGCGTCGCGGAATCCGTATGCCCGGCGGAGTCGGCCACCGTAAGCTTGACCACATGGTTTCCTCCCTGCGGAAAGACATGTCGCCGACTGCTCGCCAACGGACCTGCGGCGACTGAATCGTCGTCCACATACCAGGTGTAGTTCTTTATGCTGTGGTCGTCGGAAGACCCGTTCCGTTCAGCGTGCAGATGAGCCCCTCGCAGTCGTCGATGGTCAACTGGGCGGTTGGCGGGTCATCGATGATCTCTCTCTTGACTCGGGCATAGTCCCACCAGCCGCTCGGGTCCTCCACCGAGAGCGAAAAAGTGACCGTAGTATCCGCCGCATGCTCCCAGTGCACTTTGTGGCGGAGAGTGGCCGAGGACCCGGACGCCACCCACGCATCGTCTACGTACCACGTATAGCTCACGATGCGCTGATTGTCCGTGGAACCGGACCCGTCCAGAGTGCAGTCAAACTCGTTGGACTCGTCGCAGCTCACCACGAGATGCGCCTGCGGCGGCATGCTGTCGGTGGGCGGCGGCACGATGGACGGCGGGCTCCGCACCGTGTCGGGAATCGTGGGCAGGGCCGGACGCTCCAGGACGGAACTGTCGGCGGACGCCTTTCCGTAGAGGTTCGCGAACCACAGTCGGCGGATGTCGTCCTTCGGCCACCTGGCGTTTGCCATCTGGTTCTGCCACATGGGGTGGAAGGAGTGGATACCCAGATCCGGCACGTCGTGCGTGTCAAAATAGCCCGCCCCGCCCGTGATGCCCGAGTCGACCGCTCCCTCCAGACACCAGATCAGATGGTCGATCCCGTTCGGGTGCGTCGTCACAGTGTCCGTCGCCGTGGCCCACGTCACCTCGCACTTACTCATCACCGTCAGTACGTCGCTCTCATCGAGGTCGAGCGAATCGTGCGCTTCGTTGATTGGGTCGATGAGATCGTGAAAGAAAGCGGTGATTTCTCCATGATAGAGACTGCCATCTTGGTCGGCACTTGTGAAGTGAGTGTATGTCAAGGTCTGCTGTCGGCGGTCGAGGCCTCTATTGTTTTCGTAATCCTCTTCGGTATGGTAGTGGTATTGGTAGGTTTCGCCGTCGTACTCAGGTTCCGTGCGCATGGCGTGATAATCCGCCCAGCCTTCGTTATACGCACACCCCATCTCGAAAGGCAGGAACGCTCGGTGGCCTGCACAAGTGCGATAGTAGGCGAGGCCGCCCAAGGTCGTGTGGTGGAGGTGATGGCCGTACTCGTGCGCGAAGACAAAGGAGCCCCACGGACCCCACAGGCACGCGAAGCCGCCGCCCCGTCCCTCGAGGACGACAATCGTACGTTCGCGGTCGAGATACCAGCACACATTGGCCGTGTTTGGGGATATCGCGCGCTGCGGGTTCAACTCAAACGTTACGGCTTGATCGGCGGACCGAAAGAGATCCTGGGATTTGGCGATCATACGCTTGGCCGTGATCCACGTCTTGGCCGCCGCGCTCGGGATGGTGATCTCCGTGACGTGCCCGCAAGCATTGCCGGCGAGAATAAACTCCAAATCATCGTCGCTGTCGATGATGAGGTCACCGTCCATCATCGAGAATGAGGCCTTGCCTGCATACCCGGGCGTACGAAGCAGGGGACACGGCACGGAAATGTCCCCGTGCTGGCCGGTAAGGCCGCTGTGCGAGAAGCTGGAGCCGTTGGCGCCGGTGACCGAGAGCGACAGCGAATAAGGGAGCGCTGGGACGGGCTTCAGTTTCGTCGAGTCGTAGTCATAATACTGGACCTGGAAGCAGACGTCGCCGCCCGCGCAGTCCGCCGTGTTGCCTGCGGCGGTCGCTGAGGTGATCGAGTTCGCGAGACTCTGGGTCCCGGTGGACGCGTCGGATCCTCGTGAGCCGGGACGCGTGCCGAAGCGCCGGAACGGACCGGGCTGAGGCACAAAGCCGGCGGGTATGACGCTGGGGTCGAAGTCGCGAAGGGTCCTGCCGCCCTCACCGTCGACCAGAACCCAGAGGTACTCGTGGGTCGTTCGCGTGACGCGAGTCGTCGCATCCGATGGCTGGAATTCGGCGGCGGTCGCGCGGGCGTGGATCCGGTAGATACCGGCCACGGGGAACACGAGGACCGTCGTCTGGGTGGCGGTCGCCCCCGCGGCCAATGCCTGGCGCGAGTGCAGCCTGGTGGGCAGTTCGACCCCAAAACCGGTCTTGTAGGTGCGATCCCAGCCGGAACGCTTCGCAACCTCCACCTCCGGGAGCGTGACGCGAAGATCCGCGCTTGAGGTCTCGAATCTCGCCGTGTAGGTGACCTCGAGGTCCACCGGCAGGCCCGGCTTGAACGATGTGCCGGCGTCGATCGCGATATCGAACCAGCCCCGGGCGGCCATGTTGCCCGTCGTGGATCCGCCCGCGGAGGACAAACGACCGGGCGGGCGCGTGGACCGCGTGGAGGAGGCCGCAGCCTCCGGCCGGGTGGGAACCCCGGTGACGCCGTCAGAATCGTCCGAGCACGCCGCCACCGCGGCCAGGACAGCCGCGATGGCGAGAATGGCCAGGGCGGAGCGTGGGAAGACGGCTGGAGATGACGGAGACTTGGTTGGCATGTGCTTGATCGGTTTCTCGGTTACGCGCGACGGCGTGCCGGGTCACCCGGCACGGTCGAACTCTGTTTTCGGGGGCGACGGGTTGAGCTCAGGGTTGTGGCATCCTGGTGGCGCGTTGATCCCGGAGTGGGAGTGGATCAACCTCCGCGCTTAGAATCAGGCCGAGGGAAGTCCCGGACTAGGAGCCTGCGCCGTAGAAGCCGATGGTGCGGCGCGTGCCGGATGGTTATGGTGATGCCGGGCTGTGACCGGTTCACGTTCGGCGCGGGGAGGTGGCGATGGGGACGAGGTCCCTACCGTACGATCCGGAGAGGATGAGGACGAGGTTCCGGCCGTACGATCCGGACCAGCAGCTGCTGCTGCCGCAGGATCTTCGGGAGTGGGTACCGGCGGGGCACTTGGCGCATCATGTGAGCGATCTGGTGGACGCGGCGGACCTGTCGCCGTTCTACGCGCGGTACGAAGGGGATGGGCGGCGTCGGAGCCCGTACGATCCTCGGATGATGGTGAAGGTGCTGGTGTACGGGTACGCGACGGGGGTGTTCTCGTCGAGGAAGCTGGCGCGGCGTCTGGAGGAGGACGTGGCGCTCAGGATGCTGGCGGCGGGGAACTTTCCGGCGCACCGGACGTTGTGCGAGTTCCGGAAGAAGAACCTGAAGGCGTTCGGGGCGTTGTTCGCGGAGGTGGTGCGCCTGGCGCGGGAACTGGGGCTGGCGGGGCTGGGCCGGGTGGCGGTGGACGGGACGAAGGTTCGCGCGAACGCGAGCAAGCGGAAGGCGATGAGCTATGGGCGGATGGAGCCGGAAGAGGCCCGCCTGGAGGCGGAGATCGCGGATCTTCTGGCGGCGGCCGAGGCGATCGACGCGGAGGAGGACGAGCGCCACGGGGAGGACGTTCGGGGCGACGAGTTGCCCGAGGAGTTGAAGCGCCGGGAGGACCGTCTGGCGGCGATCCGGGCGGCGAAGGCTCGCCTGGAGGCGGAGGCCCGGGAGCGGGACGACGCGCGGGGCCGGAAGCCGGAGTGGGACCGCAACCCGAAGGGGGGGCCGCCGTACAAGCATGCGTACGGGGAGCCGGAGGCGAAGGATCAGACGAACTTCACGGATCCGGAGAGCCGGATCATGCGGACGAGCACGGAAGGCTACCAGCAGTGCTACAACGCGCAGGCGGTGGTGGACGGGGAGAGCCAACTGGTGGTGGGGACGGCGGTGACGGCGGGCGCGAGCGACCAGGGGCAGTTGGTGGAACGGGTGGACGAGGTGTCCGGGCGGTGCGGGGAGACGCCCGGCCAGGTGCTGGCCGACGCGGGCTACTGTAACGAGGAGGATCTGGCGGCTCTGGAGGCGCGGGGGATCGACGGCTACGTAGCGCTGGGCCGGGAGGGCAAGGGGGCCGGCAAGCCCGACCCGGAGAAGCAGCCGGCGAGGGCGCGCATGGCGAAGAAGCTGGCGGCTCCGGAGGGCCGGGCGGTGTACGCCAAGCGCAAGTGGATCGCGGAGGCGCCCATGGGCTGGGTCAAGGAGGCGATGGGGTTCCGGAGGTTCAGCCTCCGGGGTTTGGAGAAGGTGCGCGGCGAGTGGGACCTCGTGTGCCTGGCGCTCAACATGAGGCGCCTCCACGTCCTTCAGGCAGCGTGAGGGGCCGAAAATCCGTGTCAAGCGTCCCCCGGGGCACAAAAAGAGGTCCGCGGCCCCGCCCGAACGCCGCCCGCCGGGCCGTCTCCCCGCCTACAACGCGTTCCCGTCCGGAAAACGACCGACACTTCGGCTCGCGAGACCCCGCGGGCGGCATCCGATGGCTTCCGCCGCGCTCCTGCGGCGCAGGCTCCTAGGCTCGAAATCGATGAATTGTGTTCTGAAAGTGATGACACTTGTTCGATAATCGATGATCCAGTGTCGTCCCGCGCTCCGGCTCGGGCGCAGAGACGGGTCGCCGGACGGGACCGGGCGGGTCGGGGCACGCCGTTCGGCCGCGCTCACGTTCGGATCGGAGGTGTCCTTGCGGCGAGTGCCGACGAGCGGTTCGCAATTTAGACCGCTATCGTGTTCTTGTGGTTAGCGTGAGAGTCGTGGCAGCGTGCTTGGCTTGGTTGCCCGCACGGGAGAGGGTGCCAACTCGGCGGGCGGCGCGGGCCGGGTTGCTCTAAGCATCCCGTGTAACAATCCCGCAACGGAGTGAACTTCGGGGCCACGTTGGGGTTTCATAGTTTCTGCCCGTGCCGGCGTGAAGCTGGCCCAATGGAGGAGAACCGATATGGGACGACTCGCCCTTCTGCTTCTGCTCGCGCCGAGTCTGTCGTGCGGCGAAGGCGAGCCGAGCGGTCCGCCGCCCCCGGCAGCTCCGCCGCCGCCACCCCCGCCGGTCGCCACGTCGATGCAGGTGGTCCCGGAGACGCTGACGCTGAACGCGCTCGGCCTGAAGGGGACGTTCAGCGCACGCGTGCGCGACCAGCACAGCCGCCCCATGACCGGCCTGTCCCTGAGCTGGCGTTCGAGCGCGCCCTCCATCGCCACGGTGGACAGGGCCGGGCGGGTCACCGCCGTCGACAACGGAAAGGCGACCATCAGCGCCTCGGCCGGTAGCGCGACCGGGGAGGCGGGGGTCACCGTTCTGCAAGAGGCGGCCACCCTTGAACTCTTCAGACCCGACACCGTCCGGGCATACGGCGACACAGCGCGCGTGGCCGCGAGCGCGGCCGACGTGAACGGTCATCCCATGGCCCCGCGCCTGTTGACATGGACATCGAGCGACGCCGGGGTCGTCACGGTGGACAGCACGGGGCTGGCGACGGCCACGGGCAACGGGACGGCGAGCGTGTCGGCAGCCTCGGGTCCGGTCGAGGTGAGCGTGGACGTGACGGTGAACGACCCCGAGGGGCCGTGGAAGAGCGACCGCGAGGCGCTGATGATCCTATTCGACAACGGTCGCAGCCACGTGTGGCCGAGGAAGGAGAACTGGGGCACGGAGGCGCCTCTCTCCACATGGGCCGGGGTGTCGACCGACGAGGACGGCCGCGTCACGGCGCTTGCGCTGCCGGGTAACAGGGTGTGGGCAAACATCCCGCCGGAGTTCGGCAGGCTCGACCGGCTCGAGACGCTCGATCTGTCGAACAACGATGTCCACGGTGCCATCCCCCCTGAACTCGGGGACCTCGAGCGGCTGAGGGTGCTGAATCTGTCGCGAAACCCGATCCGCGCCCCGATTCCCCCGGAACTCGGACAACTCGCGAGCCTGGAGATTCTCGATCTGGGGCGCAGCGGGAGACTGGACGGCCCGATCCCGGCCGAACTCGGCAACTTGGCCAAGCTCGAGGTCCTCCGATTGGACGCAACCTTCGTGCATGGCCCGATCCCGCCCGAACTCGGCGGGCTAACCGCCCTGAGGACGCTACGCCTGGACGACAACCATTTGCTTGATGGCCCGATCCCGGCCGAGCTCGGCAATCTCGAGAACCTCGAGGTTCTCCGGCTCGACTGGACCGGGCTCTCCGGAGGCATCCCGCCCGAACTCGGCAGGCTCGTCAAGCTGGACACGTTGAACCTGCGCAACAGCGGGGCTGCGGGAGACGTCCCGTCCGAACTCGGCAACCTCACCAACCTGAGGTTCCTAGGGCTTGGCGATCGTTCGCGCGTGTATCCCATCCCCCGACGTGACGACCCCAGGGGGCGCATAGGGGGCGTGGCGGAGGTCCTGTTGATGCTGGCCGAGAGAGGCGTCAGACTCGAGGAGTTGGACATCCACCGCAGTACGGACGGCTCGATCCCGCCGGAGATCGGCAACTTCACGCAGCTCAAGAGGCTCGTGTGGACATGGAGCGATTTGACCGGCCCGATCCCGCCCGAACTCGGCAACCTCACGAACCTCTCCGAACTGGTTCTGTCCGACAGCCACCTTACGGGGCCCCTCCCGCCGGAACTCGGCAATCTCGCGCAGCTAAGAAGGTTGACTCTTCGTGACAACGATCTGAGCGGTCCTCTGCCGGTGGAGCTAACGCGGCTGACGGCGCTCGAGATCCTGACGATCAACCGCACAGACCTCTGTGTGCCCAAGGAGGCCGTGTTCGACGTGTGGCTTGCTAAGATCGAGAGCTTCGGAGGCGCACGGTGTCCCGATCCGCCGCAGTGAGCCTCCAGCGACACCCGCATCCGCAGCGTGCGCTGTCCGAGTTCGCCACAATGAGCCGGACACGTCGGAGGGACGAGCGCGCGACCCGGTCATGGCCGCCACTGGGAACTCTGTGCCTGATTTGGCATCACGTTAGGTCGCCCGCTGCCCACGTCCGCCGGCAGTAAGCCGCAAGGTGTCGGGGTAGGGTCAGGGGGTCGGCATCGGATCCGTAGGTGACCCGGGGTGCTGGGCGGGTCCCGTTCGGTCCGGCCCGTTCAGCAGCGGCTCCAAGAAATCGGAGGCGAACGTGGCGAGCAGGGATCGCCGAGGCGTTCGAAGCAGTTCCTTGAGCTTGAGTCCCGGCCATTTCTTCGACTTGGCGTGGAGGGTCGGGCGCGTGAATCCCAAGCGCGGACCCGCGACCTTCCAACTGAGCCCCGAGCTGCGCAACTGATGCGCCCTCAGGATCACGAGTGCACCGAGGAACCCGCTCAGCGTGGCTTCGGAGTCGGTGTTCTTCCGGAACGACTGTGAAAGCGTCACCGGCGAGCGGCGGAGCACTTCGGCCAGTTCTTTCACGTTTCGCACCGGCCGGTCGGTGGCAGCACGGAGGCTGTGTGCGAGGGCGGAGCGAAGTGCAGGCGGCAACGTCGATCCCTCAATCTCCCCGGCGAAGGCGAACAGCGCGGCATTCTTGAACTGCACTTCGACCCGGGATCGGAGTTCGGTCTGGACATCGTCGAACCAGACAACATCCGACACGCCGCTCTCTCCGAGCCACTCAGCCACGTCAGGCGCAGGGTCCGTGACGAAGATCACGGGCGCCCACGGTACTTGGCGTTTGATGGCCCGCGCGAGGTCGAGACGCCCTGGGGGAATCGGAGAGCGGCAGCCCAGGACCACGCACTCGACCTGAGGGTCTCCGGCGGCAAACCGACCTGATCCGTGCATGACATGCGCCGCGCCGCCAATGGCGTCCGCGATGAGCGCGGCGTCGCGCGAGGTATCAGCCACAACCCGGATCATCCCGACCTCCTCCCAAGCCCCCCTGGTGCTGCTGATGGTGGAGTTACCCCGAGGTTGGTGGAGGTAGGAACAAAAGGTGTGTAAAAAGGGAGGCGACGTACCTTTCAGCTGACCAATCACAGCGGATCCGGGGGCAAACCCGGAGAAAGGACGTCGCCTCATGGGCAACGATACGCGGGAGAGATTCGACGGGCCAGCGTGGGAGACGCTGGAGGTGTGGGTGCGGGAGCAGGCGCGGGACATGATCCAGGCGGCGCTGGAGGAGGAGGTGACGGAGCTCTTGGGCCGGGTGAAGTCTGAGCGGCGTGCGGCGGTGGACGCGCCGCCGGGCTACCGGAACGGGTACGGGAAGCCGAGGCGTCTGGCCATGAGTTCGGGGACGATCGAGGTGCGGCGGCCTCGGGTCAGGGGCTTGGAGGAGCGGTTCGAGAGCCGGGTGCTGCCTCTGTTCGCGCGCCGGACGCGGGAGGTGGGGGACTTGATCCCGGAGCTGTACCTGCACGGGCTGGCCGAGGGCGACTTCGAGCTGGCGCTCAGGGGGCTGTTGGGCGAGGGGGCGCCGCTGTCGAAGTCCTCGGTGAGGCGGCTCAGGGCGAAGTGGACGGCGGAGCACGAGGCGTGGAGCCGGCGGCCGCTGGGGGACCGGGAGCTGGTGTACGCGTGGGCGGACGGGATCTACGTGAAGGCGGGGCTGGAGCGGGACAAGGCGGCTCTGCTGGTCGTCATCGGCGCGATGAGCGACGGGACGAAGGAGGTGCTGGCGGTCACGCCGGGCTACCGCGAGTCGACGGCGTCGTGGGCGGCGGTGCTGAGGGATCTGAAGGCTCGGGGGCTCGGGACGCCGAAGCTTCTGGTGGCCGACGGGAACCTGGGGATCTGGGGCGCGGCGCGGGAGGTGTGGCCGGAGACCGCCGAGCAGCGGTGCTGGAACCACAAGACGGCCAACGTGCTGGACCGGCTGCCGAAAAGGGAGCAGGCGGTGGCCAGGGAGATGCTGCGCGCGGCGGCGTACGCGCCCTCGCGGGCGGCGGCGAAGGAGGCGCGCAAGGCGTTCAGGGCCCGCTATGCGGATACGCAGCCCGACGCCGTGTCCGTGCTCGAGGACGATTGGGAGCGCATGACCGCCTTCTACGACTTCCCCGAGAAGCACTGGCGGCACCTGCGGACGACCAACGTGGTGGAGAGCCCGTTCGCCTCGGTCCGGCTGCGTACGACGGCCGCGAAACGCTTCAAGCGGGTCGACAACGCCACGGCGCTCATCTGGCGGCTGCTGATCGTGGCCGAGAAGAGGTTCAGAAAGCTCAACGCTCCCCACTTGCTGCGGGACGTGTACGAAGGGAGGAGGTTCGAGGACGGAAAGCCCGTCCCCGAAGGTCAGAAGAGGATCGCCGCCTAATGACGTTTACACACCTATTGTCCCGACCTCTCACACGGTGACGATCAGAGTATCCCAGTACATGTCAACCCGGATCCTGCGATCGTGGGCGCGGGGCTCGTCCGGGAGGGCGGCCGTAGCCGGGCCGTGGAGGCCTTGACGATAGTGAGATCATAGTTTCGGACTATGGAAAAGCACCGCCCGGGGCCCTACGTTCAGAGGGACTGAACAAGAGTTCACCCCGGAACGGAGGACACCCGAATGGTGCGTGGAAACGACTATACCGGACCGCGCCCGCACGTGCAAGGATCGGCGGCCGCGCTGAGGGTCCGCGGGGGCGGCGGGCGGATCACCGACGCGGGCGGCCTCGTCGTGGTTCGGAAGCTGTGGGACGCGCTGGGGCTGGGCGGCTGGATCGACCGGCGGAGCGGGAACGTCCCCGGCCGCTACCGGCCATCGCTCATGGTCGAGTCGTGGGTGGTGCTGCTCCTGTACGGCGGCGGGGTGATGGACGACCTGCCGCTTCTGGAGCGGCGGGGCGTGCGCCGCATCTTCGGCTGGGCGCGGGTGCCGCACCCGGCCACGTTCGGGCGCTGGTTGCGGGGTTCGGCGGCCGTGCTGTCGCCGCTTCTGGACGAGCTGTTGTGGCGGATGGTGCGGCGGCGCTGGGAGCTGGCCGGCGGGGCGCCGCGGTCGGCGACGATCGTCATGGACTCGACCGTCGTGGTGCGCTACGGGCTGAAGCAGGCCGGGGCGGAGCGGGGCTACAACCCGAAGAAGCGGGGCCGCCCCTCGCACCACCCCCTTCTGGCCTACGTCCTGGAGACGGGCGACTGCCTCGGGGTGCGCTGGCGGCCGGGGGGCGCGCACACGGCCCGGGGGGCGGAGGCGTGGCTGGCCGGGCTGGTGGCCCGCCTGAGGGGGGCGGGGGTGCGGCGGATCACCGTGCGGCTGGACAAGGGGTTCTTCTCCAAGTCCATCGCGCGGCGCATGGAGGAGCTCGGCGTGTCCTATCTGCTCAAGGTGCCGCGGCACGCCTGGCTCGACGGCTTCCGGGGCGCCTGGGAGACCGCCGCCCGGGACGAGGCCGGGGACCGGGAGCTGAGGACGGCCTCCGGCGAGCTGTGGGGCACGCGGCTTCTCTCGGTCGAGAGGCGGAGACGGGTCGGGCCGGACGAGGGAGAACTCGATCTCGCGGCGTGGGAGACCACGATGAGCGCCGACGTTCTGACCAACATCGGGAGCATCGGCCCCGTCGAGGCGTGGCGCGCCTACAACGCGGGCGCGGTCGTCGAGCAGCGGATCGAGGAGCTGGGCCAGCTCTCGGCCGGCCGCACCGCGGTGGACGACCTCGGCGGCAACGCCCTGCTCTGGAGCCTCGCCGTGCTCGCCTACCAACTCCTCCACATCCTGCGCGCGAACTTCCTCGGCGGTCGCTGGCGCGCCGTGCAGCCGCGCGGCATCCGGCTGCGCCTGCTGCGCGCCCCCGCCAGGATCACCTCCCACGCTCGCCGAACCTCGCTCGGGTTCGCGCGCGCCGACCCGGCCCTCGGTCTCCTGCGGCGGAGCCTCCGGACCATCGAGCGGGGTCTCCCGCCGCCCGCCCCCGCCTGACCGGTCCCAACCCCGGCCTTCCGAAGGCGCCGCGCGGCGGCGCCCACTCCCCGTGTCTCCGCGAGCCGTTCGGGACCCCTCCCGAGCCCCGCCGGCCCTCCGCCGAGGCCCGGTCCGGCCCCGAAAACGCCACCGCCCGCGCCAAGTCGCCACAACCGCCGGTCATAATCGCCCTCAGGCCGCCCGACTATGCGCCAACGCAGGATCCGGGGTCAAAGTTCGGGTTGAACCGTAATCGCCTGACAGTTACCCCCAGAAAGAAGCCCAAGCGCCGAAAGAAGTCAATGAAGAGGAGCACTCCAGTCTTCAGAAATCCTGGGCCAGCTCCCGCATACGGCGCTTCGTTGCCTCGTCCGGGAGGCGGCCGAAGGCGGCCCCGATGTTCTCAGCCATGTGCTCCGGGTTCGTCGTCTCGGTGAGGGCGCACGTCACGGCGGGATGCGTGAGGATGTACTTGAGTGAGAACTGTGGCCAACTTGCGCAGTCCAACTCGGAAGCCCATTCCGGCAGCGTTCGTCCGCTCACGCGCCCGAAATAGCTGCCGTTCATGAAGGGGCGGTTGATGAGGACGGCCAGCCCGAGGTCCTGCGCGAGCGGCAGGAGGCGCTCCTACGCGTTGGGCTCCATCACCGAGTAGTTGATCTGCACGAGATCAGTCTCTGCAGGATGAGTGCCGAAGTGCCCGAGTGTAATACCCGATCCGAGCGTGGCGCCAACTGTCCTACCCGGACGGAGCGAGTTCAGGCAAGCGGAGGCCTCTACTCGGTACCACGCAGAAACAGCTCGGAGAACTCCCGTGCCTCTGCAACCGACAGGTCGCTCTTGCAAGAGTTCGTCCGACTCGCACAGATGAGAGCGGAGCGCCCAGGTCTTAAGCCCCACCCCCGACCTCGCCCGCGTCATCAAGACCCGGGACTGCGGCTCGAGAAGCGAACGCCACCTACCGGGCTACGGGCCGTTCACCCCTTCAGCGCCTCCAGCACGCGCTCCGGGGAAAACGGCATGTGGCGGAGCGGCCGTCCCGTCAGGGCAGCGAAGGCGTTCGCGACCGCACCGCCCGCGAGCGGCGTACCCGCTTCGCCGAGGCCCATGGGGGGTTCGCGGGAAGAGATGAAGCGCACGTCGATTTCGGGCATGTCGGACATGCGCAGGATCGAGTAGTCGTGGTAGTTGGACTGCTCGACCCGGCCGTCCCGGACGGAGACCCGCTCGAACAGCGCACTGCTGAGTCCGGTGACGATGCCGCCTTCGATCTGCGCGCGGGCGTTGTCCGGCTGCACGATGATGCCCCCGTCGACGGCGCACCAGAAACGGTGTACGCGGATTCGGCCGCTCGTCTCGTCCACCGAGATCTCGGCCACGCCGGCCGCGAGCGATCCGCTTCGTTCCGCGAAGGCGATCCCCCGCGCGCGTCCACTCGGCGGACTCTCGCCCCAGCCGGCCATCCCGGCGGCCTCGTCGAGTACGGCCACGGCGCGCGGCGACTCCCTCATGAGCGTGCGCCGGAACCGGTAGGGGTCGATGGATTCGCCGCGGGCGACGTCGTCGATGAAGGCCTCGATGGCGAACTTGTTGGGGCCGTGACCGACGGCCCGCCAGTGCTTGGTGCGCACGCCGTGACGGATCCCGCGGCTCTCGATCCGCTGATTCGGGATGTCGTAGTACGGAATCCGGATCCCCGATGACAACAGGCCGCCGCCGTCGCCCACCACGCAGTGTGTCCACGCGGTGAGGTCGCCATCGGCATCCACGCCGCCGGTCATGCGCTGCAGGCTCTGCGGACGGAACGCCCCGTACTGCACGTCGTCTTCGCGGGTCCAGATCAACTTCACCGGGCGCCGGACGGCCCTGGACAGGTGCACGGCCTCGACGACGTAGTCCGACATCGAGCGTCGCCCGAATCCGCCGCCCAGGTAGCAGGGGTGAAAGGTCACCTGCTCCACGGGCACGCCGAGGGTGCTCGCGACCGCGGACCGGGCCCCGTCCGCGGCCTGCGTCCCGGCCCAGACCTCCGCGCCGTCACCGGCTTCGTTGACCGCGGCGACCGCGTTGAGCGGCTCCATCTGGGCGTGGTAGGCGTAGTCGTTGTAGAAGTCGGCTTCGTAGCGGCGGGCCGCGCGCTCCATCGCTGCTGCGGCGTCTCCGCTCTCGGAGATCGTGCGCCCCGGGGCGCCGTTCGGGCCGGCGATCTCCGCATAGCTCGCCAGTGCCGGCACGCTGTCGAACCCTTCGGCGGCCGCGCCTCCGGCCCACTCGATGTTCATTACGTCGCGCGCGCCGAACACCGCTTCGACCGTCTCGCCGATCACGCCGACGCCGTAGTCCAGCGTCACGGTGCCGACGACGCCCGGCTGCGCCCGGACCTCGGCTTCGTTGAACGACGCCGGACGCGCCTCGTGGACGGGGGAGCGGACGATCATCCCGTACAGCATCCCCGGCACCCGCACGTCCATCCCGTAGCGGGCGCTGCCATCGGTCTTGGCCGGGATGTCGTGCCGCGGCACCGAGTGGCCGATGAGCCGGAAGTCGTCGGGAGACTTGAGTTCCGCCTCCCCGACTTCGGGCAGTTCGGACGGCACCCGGGCGAAGGCCGCGACCTCGCCGTACGAGATGCGGCGGCCGCTGGAGGCGTGCACCACCACGCCGGGCTCGGTCGTCAGCTCACCGGCGGGCACGTCCCACTCGCGGGCGACGTTGTCCAGCAGCACGCGCCGTATCCGCGCTCCGGCCAGCCGCAGGTTCGTGAAGTACCCGCGCACCGCCATGCTGCCGACCGTCATCATCGTCCCGCCGGACCCGCGCCCGCCCCAGCTGCGTCCGTAGACGGTGGGCTCGACCGGCGAATGCTCGATGCGGACGCGGTCCCAGTCCGCGTCCATCTCTTCGGCGATGATCACGGGCAGGGCCGTCATGGAGCCCTGACCCATCTCCGCCGCCGGGTTGTAGATGAGGACCTGTCCGTCGGTCGCGATCCTGACCCAGGCGCCGAAGGCGTGTTCCGCCGCGGGCCGTCCGTCCGTCGCGGGCAAGCCGTCCGCCTCGCGGCCGTCCACCGGGCCCCGGAGCGTGACGCCGGCCGGACCGAACACGAGCACGAAGGAGAGGCCTCCGCCGGTGTGCTTGAGGAACGTCCTTCTGGACTGGGTCGCCTCGCGGGACTCGCGGGGCTCGCGGGACGAGAAGTCGGCGCGCGCGTTCATCCGGACCTCCCTGCGGCCGCGGCGGCCGTTTCATCGGAAGCGCGCTGGATCGCGCGGATGATCCGGCCATAGGTGCCGCAGCGACAGAGGACGCCGTCCATGTGGGTGACGATCTCCTCCCGGCTCGGCGACGGGTTTTCGGCCAGCAGGCTCGCGGCCTGCATGAGCTGGCCGGACTGGCAGTAGCCGCACTGAGGCACCTGCTCGTCGACCCAGGCCTGCTGCAGCGCGTGGGACCGGTCCGGAGAGAGCCCTTCGATGGTGGTGACGTCCCTCCCCGCGACCCGCGACAGCCGCAGGCGGCACGAACGCACGGCCTCGCCGTCCAGGTGGACCGTGCACGCCCCGCAGGCGCCGCGCCCGCAGCCGAACTTGGTCCCCGTCATTTCGAGGCGTTCCCGCAGGACCCAGAGGAGCAGCGCATCCTCGGGAGCGTCGCTGGAGACGGCCTCCCCGTTGAGGTTGAAGGTCGTTGCCATGGGCCGCTCCGGGTTGGTCATGGGAGGTCGATTGAACTGCCTCAAAACGTACGGCGCATGGGGTGACGCGACCACGGCGGGTTCGGCCGGACCCCGTCACTGCCGCCGCGCGGCGATTTCCCGGATTACGTCGTCAGCGACCTTGGACACTTCTTCCGGGACGCGCATCGGGCGCCCCGCAAGTTTCCGGAGGGCGGCCAGGAGGGGAAGGAGCGAATCGGATGGCTCCACGGCCTCGGCCAGCACGTCGGCGAAACGGTCCGGTGTGGCCCCGTCGGCAATCAGTCCGACCGTATCCCAAACGAACTTATGGATCATCGTTCCGTTGCCGGGATCCAGTCCCCCGCAAATTCCCCTGAAGGCGTCAAGAGCCGCCGGTTCGTCGCCTTGGAGGACCAATGCCTTTGTTCTGATTCCCATCGCACGCCATCCGATGAGAATCCCATGTCGGTCAACGAGGTCGCCGAAGCGTCGGACGAGAGAATCACAGGTATCGAGAGCCTCCGGGGCACGGCCCAGCTGGTTTTGGGCCATCCCCTTGATCTCCAGAGCGAGCGCAACCTCCCGCTGAACCTCAACGTGACCTGCGGCCCCGTAGCGGCTCACTGATTCGTCGCACGTCGAAATCGCGATCTCTTCCTCACCGCGTAACATCGCCGAGCCCGCCTTCTTCGCGAAGGCGCTGGCCACTTGCACCTGGACATCCGGAAAGTCATCGTCGGCAAAGCCCTCAATGAGGTGATCCCAAGTGGCAAGTGCCGCGTCCATTTCATCCGGAGCCAGCGCGGAGCCCTTGTTGAGAAGTGACATTGCCACGCACACTCGGAGCCCGGGCACGGCGGCTTCTCCAAAGCGCCGAACGCACTCGTCCCAGGCGCCGATGGCCGCCTCGGGCTGGTCAAGGCGACCATGCAGGAACCCCTTGTTGAGTAGCGCCATGCCCACGCCCACGTCGATGTCCGGTCTGTCCGATTGCCCGTAACGTTTCACCACTTCACCGAAACCGGCCAGCGCCGCCGTTGGCTCGCCCATGCTCTGTGTCGCCAACGCCTTGTTGAAGAAAGCCATGGCGACTGAGACCTGACATTCCCGGACGGACTCGAAATGGCGGATCACCGCTTCGCTGTACTCGATCGAAAGCGCGTGTTCGCCTGCTAGTCCGAGCTCCGAGCCGACATCCAACAATCCCGCGGCCACCCGAGCCTTCGCCTCCGCATCGGCGCCGCTTCCATGACGCTCAAGAAGTCTGTGATATGTAGCGTCCGCCATGCCGGGGGCGATCTCGCCGATGTCGACATCTTCCCGCGCCGCCGGAAGGAATGCGTCCCACAACGAGGGCACCCTCTCCAAATCGGCCATGAGGGCCCCGAACATCGGGGCCAGCTCCTTCCGAGCATAGAACGCCACCATGAAGCGAATCAGTCCCCGCACTACGGCCACCTCGTCGCGCTGCCGCCTCAGCTTGTAGTAGATGCAGTAGAGCGGCTCGCTGGCGGCATACCGCCGACTCCTGCCGCTCCCTTCGACCGTGACCGCGCCGCGCCCGACCAGGCGGCCGAGCAAGGCCGAAGTCTTCCGCACGTCCAGCCGAGCCCTGTCGGAGACCTCGCGCGTACTAGATGCCTGCCAGAGGTCCGCCACCGCCAGGTAAACGCGACGTTCGGTCTTCGGGAGCGCGTCCAGGTGTCCGCGGAAGTACTCGGTATGATCGTCGATCAAAGTCACCAACTCGTCCATCATCTGCGGCAGGGATCGATGCCGGGCAAACTCGGCGACGATCACCAGAAGACGCGGGCTGCCTCCGGTCAGGATCTCCAGCGCTCTCATTTCCCGCTCGTCCCTCGAATCGCCGCTGACCATTCGCCACAGACGCCGACATTCGTCGGTATTCAGCGGGCGCAGCTTGAGGATCCGGAAGAGCTCGAAGAACGGTTCCTTGGCGTCGTCCAGCCCCTCGAAGCGACTGGTCGCCGTGCCGAGCAACATGATCTCGGGATCCGTCTGCAGGGATTGGCGAAGCTGCCACCCGAAGTTTGCATCCACATCCTCGGTCAGTCCCTGCAGGTTCTCCACCATCAGCACCAGCTTCGTGCCCAACCTTTCGGACGCACCCAACAAGGCAACGCGGGCACGGTCAGCGATCCCGCTGTCTCGCCAATCCCGTACCAGAGCGGCGTGCGTTTCCTCAAGCTCCCGCGAAAGTTCGGGATGGCGTACGACGCACTCTTTCGCCAGGTAGGAGACGGCTTCCAGCCAGAAGTCTCCGATGGTGAAGACTTCCAGACTCTCCTCCATGAAGCGGACGGGTACGAGAGCCTGCCGCAACGTCGGGTCGGTACGCAGTTCGGCCGCGACACGGGCCAGCAGCATCGTCTTGCCGCGGCCGCGGGGAGCAACGACCAGGGTGTGCTGGCACGATGGCGCGTCGATATTGCCGCGGAGTACCTCCAGCACGGCTTCCAGCTCCCGACTCCGGACGACGAACTGATCCATCACTTCCTGGTCGGACTGGAAGACGCCCGGGTTGAACTTGCGGATGGTCCGCTGAAGGGCTTCGGCCATGGGAGTCATCCCCTCAGTTGTCCGCCGTGCCACTGGTGAGGGGCCGGTGGTGGTTGCGGAAGCGTGTCGCCCACCAGTCCCTCAGCAGGTTCGATTCGAATCGGTAGCCGTCGTCCCTCAGTTCCAGGTATCCGTCGTGGACCAGGATATCGAGTGTCTCCGTCACTTGGCGCGGCGTGTCCGACTTCACCTTTGAGTGCCGTTTCTCCAAAGCCCGCCGCGCGTCGGCCGAAAACACTTCCCGGGTGGCCGCTTCGGCGAGGATCTCCATCGCGAGGCCGAAGCGACCCTCATCTCCCAGCCCTTCGCGCAGCCGTGTCTCGTAGTGGGCGAGGTCATTCTGTCCCGATGGTCCGAGAAGTTCCGTGCGGTACACCTCGGCGACATCCGCGACCGTAATCCGATCGAGGTTCCCCATTATCGCGTATTCGCGCAGGCGGGCGAAAAAGGACTGCACATGTTGCGGAATCCCGATACCGAGGTGCTCGTATACCGAACTCGCGACGCCGTCGTCCACGGACAAGCCGTAGCTGTTCGCGAGGGTTTCGAAGCACTCGATGCTGGCTTCACGGCTCCACGGGGGCAGACGAACGGGATCCAGATAGTTGATTCGATCCGAGAGACCCAGCCGCTGGACCAGGGGAGCGAGCCCGATGCTGCCGGACACGATCAGCACCGGAGAGCTTCCGTCGACAGTCTGGAAGACGGCCCGCAGCCAGCTCAGGAACTCGTCCGTTCGACGAACGCCATCCTCGGCTTGTCGTGCTTGGCGCAGAGTCTGATGAGGCTTTCTCCGTGGCGCCGCCAGGTCCCTGGATTCAACCCGGAACGGAAATGAAGTGCGAACTCTTTTGCGCTGATCCTGTCGATGCTCCGGAATCGGTCGCGGAACCAGCGCCTCATGCCAATGGGACTGACGAGACGCGCGATTGGACGGATCGCATGGACGGCCTCGGCAAGGCTGGCGATCACATCTTCTTCGGTCGTGGCGCCCTCAACGTCAGCGAACAGAAAGACCCATCCCTCCTTCGTCAGCCGGTCCCCAAGTTCACGCAGGACGCTGGTCTTGCCCATGCGGCGCTGGCCGGTAAGGACCATGTGATTGCCGTCGCGGACTCGCGATTCAAGCAGTGCCAGCTCTTCTGCCCGGTCATGGAAGTCGTCACCGCTGACCCAGCGGCCGGTAGATGATTTCATTGCCTCTCCTTGGATCTAGAGGTATCGAGCCCGCGAATTCCGTCAGGGAACTCGTCGGGAACAGTACACAAGAGTTACACGTCAACGGATCTGTTGTCAACGAATACGTTGACGTTTTGTCCGGTCCTGCGAGTGGAGTCGAGCTATGGCCGGTGCTCCGGTCCGCGATCTCGCCGCTGGACGTTCCCGCGGGAACGCGTTCCCCCGCTCGTGTCCCCTCCGCAGCCTATTGCGCCCGTCCGCCGGCCGCTGTCCGATGTACCGGAGTCGGAGCCCGCGTGCCGGGCAGCCGGAGCCGTGACGTTGACTCGGACCCCGCCGCGCACAAGTACTTGTCCGGTCGCCGGGCCGAGAGGAGATAGCCATGCCGCCGCCAGCCGTCACATACCAGCTCCGAGTCGTCCTGCGGGGGACGAGCCCTCCCATCTGGCGCCGCATCCTCGTGTCGCCATCGATGACTCTCGCCCGCCTCCACGATGTGCTACAGGTGGTCATGGGGTGGGACGACTGCCATCTCCACATGTTCGTCAAGGGCGAGCGGCGCTTCAGCCCGCCCGACCCCTGGGGGAACGACTGGACGCCGCCCGGCATGCCCCGGGACCTCGACGAGAGGAAATGCCGGGTCAGGCACCTGCTGGAGAGGGAGAAGGAGTGGTTCGACTACGAGTACGATTTCGGCGACAGCTGGAGCCACCGGATCACGCTCCAGAAGATCCTGCCCCGTGACCCGAAGCAACGCCTGCCCGCATGCATTTCCGGGAAGCGCCGGTGTCCGCCGGAGGACTCCGGAGGCAGCTGGCTCTTCCAGGAGAAGCTGGAAATCCGGGACGATCCGGACCACGAGGATCACGAGTGGATCAGCGAGTGGATGGGCGAAGATTTCGATGCGGAAGCGTTCAGCGTGAGGGACGTGAATGAGCGGCTTCGGTACATGTTTCGCTGAGCGCGCGCGGCCGCGTCGCCCAGCTTCGGAGGCCACGACGGTCGACGGTCCGGCTGGCGAAGGACCTGGCGCGGGGGCGACGCGAGAGTGGCCTGAGTCGGCTTGCTGGCAGCGACTGATCGTCCCAGCCTTTGACCTCAACCTTACTCGCGGACCTCGACGGGGACGGCCGCATCGACCTCCTGTTCGCCAACGGCGGCAACTACGCCGAGCCCGGCGAACCCGAGCCCAACCGCGCCTTCCTGAACCGCGGCCCCCGGCCGGCCCTTCGAGGAGCGGACCGCACAGGTCTTCGGCCCCGCACCCGACCTCGCCCGCGTCATCAAGGCCCGGGACTTCGACGGGGACGGGGACACCGACATCTTCGTCGGCACCACCTACCAGACCCGGAGCCGCCTCTATCTGGGCACCGGCGGCGGCGCCTTCGAGGAACGCACGGACACCCACCTTCCGCGGCTTCCCCTCAGCCTCGGAGACGCGGAGCCCGGCGACGTGGACGGCGACCTCGATCTCGTGCTCGCGGACTGGGGACCGGGCAACAACATGACCAACGAGGGCGGGCGCACGCGGCTCTGGCTCAACGACGGGGCGGGGCGGTTCACGGACGCCACCGAGGGGCGCATGCCGGCCACGCTCGTGCGCTTCTCGTGGGATCTGGAACTCGTCGACGTGGACAACGACTTCGACCTCGACGCCCTCGTCTCATGTAAGCGCTGCGGGGGGAGCCTCCTCTTCCGCAACGACGGGACCGGCGCCTTCAAGGAGGACCCGCGCGCCCTGCCGCCGTACACGAACAACTACGAGTTCGAGGCCATGGACCTCGACGGGGACGGCTTCCTCGACCTCGTCACGATCAACGACGGGGAGATCGTGGGCGAACGCGGCTCGAGTCGGCGCGAGCATGTGTTCCGGAACGACGGCGAGGGGAGCTTCCGCGACGCGACCGACGCCTGGTGGCCCGCGCCGGAGAACATCGGCGAGGACGACAACGTCGCCGCCTTCCTCGACTTCGACTCGGACGGGGACGCGGACTTCCTCATCGGTTCCCTGAGCGGGCCCGACCGCCTGCTGCTGAACGACGGCACCGGCCGCCTGCGCGCGGCGCTGGAGGTGTTCGAGGGCGAGGACACCCCGGGCACGCTGGGCATGGCCCTCGCCGACCTGGACGGAGACGCCCGCATCGACGTGGTCATGTCCCAGGGCGAACCCCCCACCGCCGTCGAGGAGCGCGTCTTCCTCGGCCGGGGCCTGGACCCGGACACGGCCCCGCCGGTCGTCGGCCCGGTGCTGGCGGTGCGCGAAGCCGACCCCATCCGGATCACGGCCCGCGTCCACGACCGCAAGAGCCCATCCCTGGCCGCCGAATGGCGCCACGTCAAGGTGAGGTGGCGCGCCGCAGGGCACGAGAGGTTGGTCCCCATGCGCTGGTACGGCGAGTATCTGTGGCAGGCCCGGATCCCCCCGGAGGCGACGGAAGCCAGGGTCTGCGCCGCCGACGCCGCCGGCAACGAGACCTGCCGCGACGTCGAGCCGCTCGCCGGGTGACGGCTCCTGTGCCTGGAACTTACGCGGTGAGGGGCTGCCAGCGTTCTGGCCTCCCCAGGATTACTCCTTCTTAGCTGGTGGCGGGGGAGGTGGCGGGCTCTTTGGAGAGGGTACCGTGGGTATCGCCGGCGGCGGGAGATCCGATGGCCTTGGCCTGCCTGCCTTCTCCGTCCTTCCCGGCGCCCGTGCGTCTGTCGCCCACTTGGTACCTGATTCTGAGTGCTTCATAGGCTTCCTTAGTAGTAGCGTAGTTCAGTTTCCTGACCGTGTTCACGCCCGCCGCATCTTCGCGGAGGCGCACCTTTTCTGTCCTGGCCTGCAGGTTGTGAAATCTCTGAAGGACCACAGCGTCTTCTGCGTCGCTCCTGGTGCTCTCAACCCAGAGCTGGTGCCACTTCTGTTCGAGTTCCCAGATGCCCGATCTCGGGGTTGTCGCGAATCTCGCTACGATCCGTCACGGCGAGCCGCTCCTCGTGAGCCCGGGTTCGCTTTGCACGTCGAGGTCATCGATTACATTTGAGTCTGACCCCGCTCGCGCCTTCGTTGGGCACCGATGAAAACCCCCCAGCCGAAAGCCGCCGACCCGATGCTTGAGATCAGGAACCTCGTCAAGGTGTACCCCGGCCCCGTCGCGGCCCTGCAGGGTGTGTCGCTCGACGTGCCGAAGGGGATGTTCGGGCTCCTCGGGCCCAACGGGGCGGGGAAGACCACCCTCATGCGGATCGTGGCCGGGCTCCTCGAGCCGACCTCCGGCACCGTCCACTTCGACGGCGAGGACATCGTCGCCGACCCGCGCCGGATCCGGCGGCAGCTGGGCTACCTGCCGCAGGACTTCGGCTTCTACCCCCACCTGACGGGCGAGTCGATGCTGCGCTTCCTGCTCGTGCTCAAGGGGGTGGAGGCGCCGCAGGGGGTGAAGCGCCTCGCCGCGGCACTGCTCGACCGCGTGAACCTGTCCTACGCGGCCAGGCGCAAGGTGAAGGGCTACTCGGGCGGCATGCGGCAGCGGCTGGGGATCGCGCAGGCGCTGGCGGGAGACCCCCGGCTCCTGGTCGTGGACGAGCCGACCGCGGGCCTCGACCCCGAGGAGCGGCTCCGCTTCTACCGCCTGCTCGCGGAACTGGCCGAGGACCGGACGGTGCTCCTCTCCACGCACATCGTGGACGACATCTCGGTGCTCTGTCCCCGCGTCGCGATCATGTACGGAGGTCGCTTCGTGGCGGACACGACCCCCGCCGGGGCCCGGGACCGCCTCGCGGGCTCGATCTACCAGGGTGCCGTCGAGAAGGAGGATCTGGCCGGGATCGACCGCGACTACCGGGTCACCCAGGCGATCCTCATCGAGGGCCGCAACCAGGTCCGCATCCACCTCCCCGAGGGAGCGCCGCCGGCCGGCTTCCAGGCGTCCGAACCCACGCTGGAGGACGCCTACCTCCTCCTCGCGCAGGCCCACGGCGCCCAGCCCAACGGCACGGCGCTCACCGCCGGCGGTGAGCCCGCCGACGCCGAGGAGGCCGAAGCCGTCGCTGGGCCCGCCGAAACCGCCGCGGAGGAGCCCGCATCGTGAACGCCTTCTCGCGCTGGTGGGAGGTCGCGCGGCGGGAGTTCCGGGCCGGGTTCCGCCGTCCCGCCAACTGGGTCCTGCTCGTGATCCTGGGGCTCATGGCGCTGGGGCTGTCGGAGGGTTCGGTCACCGTCTCGACCGGCGACTCGAGCGTCGGCGGGGAGCGGCCGTACATCACGTCCGTCTACACCCAGAGCATGCTCCAGAGCATCGTCATGCTCGCGCTCGCGGCCTGGTTCCTCGCCATCTCGTGCGGGATGGTCGTGATCCGGGACCTCGAACTGCAGGTGACGGAGGTCTTCCATTCGACCCGCCTCACGCCGCGCGAGTACGTGTGGGGCAAGTTCGCCGGGGCGGTCGCGCTCTTCGTCGCCATCTGGCTTCTGTACGTGGGCCTCACGATGTTCTTCGCCCACGTCGTCGAGGGGACGGGGAGTTCCGACGTGATCGGCCCCTTCGCCTTCGACAACTACCTCTTCCCGACGCTCCTCTTCGGGGCGCCCCAGATCCTGCTCTTCGCGGGCGTCGCCTTCTTCCTCGGCACCTGGACGCGCCGCCCCATCGTCGTCTTCGCCTTCCCGATGGCGGCGCTCCTCGTCACCCTGACCTTCTTCGCCGGCTGGTCGCCGAGTTGGCTCGCGCCGGAGGTCAACCGGCTGCTCATGCTCGTCGACCCCTCCGGCTTCCGGTGGCTGAACGAGACCTTCCTCACGGTCGACCGCGGCGTGGAGTTCTACAACACGCAGCCGCTGCGGCCCGACGCGGGGTTCGTCATCAGCCGGCTGGCCGTCGCGCTCCTGGGACTCGCCGCCGTAGCGGTCGCGTCCCGCAGCTACGCCCGCAGGATGCTGGCCGGCGGCGCGCAGTCCCGCTTCCTGCGCCGACTTCGGCGCCGAAAGGCCCCCGCCGCCGCTCCGGTGCCCGCCGGCGCTCTGATCCCCGCCGCGGCCGCCGACCCAACCGCCGCCGCCTCGACGGAGCCGCTGGCGGACCTCGGCATGACCACCCGGCCACTCGGTTTCCGGAAGAGCGCCGGCGTCATCGCGCGCGGCGAGATCCGGGATCTGGTGGTGCGGCCGGGCATGTATCTGTTCGTGCCGCTGATCCTCTTCCAGACGCTCCAGACCACGCTGTTCGCCATCGGTCCCTTCGATTCGCGCATCCTGCTCACGCCGGGGGCCGTGGCGGGCCGCCAACTCAACACGCTCAACCTGCTGATCTGCTTCCTCCTCCTCTTCTACACCGTCGAGTCGCTGCACAAGGAACGCAGCCGACGCATGCACGAGATCTTCGGCGCGACGCCCGTCGGCACGGGGGCCGCCCTCCTCGGCAAGACCCTCGGCAACAGCGTCATGGCGGGGTTCATCCTGCTCGCGGCGCTCGTCGCCGACGCCGTGGTCATCCTCTACCAGCAGGTCCTCGGCGGCAGCCCGGTGGGGTTCGACCTCTTCCCCTTCGTCGCCATCTGGGGAGCGGTTCTCATCCCCACCTTCATCTTCTGGACGGCGCTCATTACGGCCCTCTTCTCCCTCCTTCGGAACCGGTACGCGGTGTACGGGATCGGGATCGGACTCATCATCTTTACCGTATTCAAGGTGCTGACGGGCGAGGGGCTGACGTGGGTGAACAACTGGCTCGGCTGGGGCGCCCTGAGCTGGAGCGACATGGGCGCCTTCACCCTGCACGGCACCCCGCTCCTCCTCAACCGCCTCCTCTACCTGAGCCTCGTGCCGCTCCTCGTCGCGCTCTCGGTGAAGTGGTTCGGCCGGCAGGACTTCGACGCGGTGGGGATCATCCACCGCCTCCGGCCCCGGCCGCTCCTGCTCGGCGCGCTGCGACTCCTGCCGCTGGCGCTCCCCGCGATCGTCCTCGCCTCGATCCTCGCGGTCGGCGGCGAATCCGGCTACGAGGGAGCAGCCGCGGAGGAATGGGGGAAGGACTACTGGGAGCGGAACACCGCGACCTGGACCGACTTCCGCATGCCGTCGGTGTCGCGCGTGGACGTCGATCTCGACTTCGAGCCGAGCGAGCGCTCCGTCGCCGTGAAGGGGGCGTACACCTTCTTCAACCACCGCGACCACGCGTACGAACAACTCCCGATCACGGCCGGCCCGTGGGATCCGATCGAATGGACCTTGGGCGGCGAGCCGTACGAACCCGACGACCGCGCGAACCTCTTCATCTTCACCCCCGACACCCCGCTGGAGCCCGGGGACACGCTCACGGTCGGATTCGAGTACGACTTCGTGTTCATGGAGGGGATGAGCCAGGGGCCTGGCGGGGCGGGGCAGTTCATCCTCGAATCGGGGATCGTGCTCACCGCCTTCGGGCCGACCTTCGTCCCGGTGCCGGGATACCTGTCGGGGATCGGCGTGGATGAGGACAACTCGGCCGAACCCCGCGACTACCCGGACGACTTCTACGAGGGCGAGACGGAGCCGGCCTTCGGCTGGGGGGGCGCGCCCTTCACGGTGCGGACGCGCATCACGACGCCCGAGGCCTTCACCGCCAACGGGGTCGGCCAACTCGTGAGCAGCGAGGTCGCCGACGGCCGGCGCACGGTGGTGTGGGAGACGGACCATCCGGTGAGCCTGTTCAACGTGATCGCCGGCAAGTACGCGGTGATCGAGGGGGACGGCACCGCGATCTACTATCACCCGGAGCACGACTACAATATCGAGGAGATGTCCGCCGCCCTCGACGCGGCGCGGAAGTACTACTCCGAGTGGTTCTATCCCTTCCCGTGGGATCTGCTCAAGATCTCCGAGTTCCCCGCCTACGCGGGCTACGCCCAGGGCTTCCCCACGAACATCACCTACAGCGAGGGGATCGGATTCCTCGCGAAGAGCGACCCGGTGTCGCACGTCGCGTTCATGGTCGTCGCGCACGAAGCCGCGCACCAATGGTGGGGGAACCTGCTCACCCCGGGCGAGGGCCCCGGCGGCAACGTCCTCTCGGAGGGCATGGCCCACTACGCCACCATGCTCCTGCACGAACAGGTGTACGGCGACCGCTACCGCATGGAGTTCGGCGAGCGGATCGAGTCGCGGTACGGCGACCGGCGCTTCGTCGACTCCGAGCGCCCCCTGGTCAGGATCGACGGCAGCCGCTCCGGGGACGGAACCGTCACCTACGACAAGGGCGGCTGGGTGATGTGGATGCTCCAGCAGGAGATGGGCCGCGAGAACATCCTCGCCGGCCTCCGCGCCTTCATCGGGAAGTACAACCCGGACCCGGATTTCCCGGTGATACAGGACATGCTGGCGGTGCTGCGCGGCTTCGCGCCGGACACCGCGGCGTTCGACGGGTTCGCCGACCAGTGGTCCCACGACGTGGTCGCGCCCGAGTACGAGCTCTCGGACGTGACGAAGACGCGGGAAAGCGACGGCGCCGCCGGCGACGTGTGGGTCGTGCGCGGGACGATCGAGAACGCGGGAACCGGCCACATGACGGTGCAGGTGGCCGCGACGGCGGGCGACCGCTGGTCCGACGAGGGCGACGACGCCGGCGGGTCGGTGGTCGCCGAGGGCTACCGCGACGCCCGCACCGAGGTGACGCTGGGCGCCGGCGAGTCGGTCGAGTTCGAGATCCGCGCCCCCTTCGACCCCGAGCAGGTGCTGGTCGACCCGGACGTGCTCGTCCTGCAACTCAACCGGGACGCCGCCGTGTTCGACTTCTGAGGACGGATCCCCCCGGCCCGAGGCCCCGGAAGGAATCAGCCCCTGGGTCACGGTGCACCTTCATCAAGCCCGTGCCCAAATGCGGAGCCGCTTCGGGGCGGTCGAGAGGGCGAGGTGTTGCGCTTGCGCGAACTCGCTCGGTACCCCCATAAATTGGGGGGGATCTACACGAAGATTGCCACTTGCGCGGTGACCGAACCGGAATCGCCCCGCGGCATCAATGACCGACCCTAAGCCTAAAGACAGGAGGTTAGGAACACATGGCCTCGAGACGCCTTGGGTTGAGGCATTTCGAACAACTCTCGAACCGGGCTGTCACTATACCTCGCCCAATTAGTATTAGTTGGAGTCGCTGGGCGCGTCGTCCCCCACCTGAGTACCCCGCCTGATCATCTCTGGGGCCCGGTTGCCGCGGGCCCTGCTCCGAAGACATCGCAAGATCTGAAGCACCGGCCTCAGCTGGGGCTGGCCAGGTCGTAGCGGACGTAAGCGCATCTTGGCGCCTCGGCCGGCTTGAGGTAAGTCCGGTCACGCTGGCCGCTCCGGTTCGAAGTGAATTGGTCACGCTCGGCCGCGCGTTGGCCTTCGACAAGATCCTGAGCGGGAACCGGGATGTCTCCTGCATGACCTGTCACCTTCCCGGGTTCGGGACCGGCGACGGCAAGTCACTGCCGGTCGGGGCTGGGGGCACTGGCCTGGGCCCGGATCGCGTGCACCCGGACGGCCAGTTCACCCTGCGGCACTCGCCTGCGCTCTTCAACCTTCACCGCCTACGCAAGTTCCTGTGGGATGGGCGAGTCGAGGAATTGGAGGTTGGTTCCATCCGAACCCCCGCCGGGGAGCAAATAGCTCCCGAAATGGAAGCCGTGTTCGAATTCGGCCCCCTGTCAGCCTTCTCGCTCTTCCCGGTCACGTCACGCGTGGAGATGCTGGGTACGGATAACGAGCTGGCCGACGTTCCGGACGAAGAGTTCACTGAATTGTGGTCCAGGATCATGGACAGACTGGGCGCGATCGAAGAGTATCGCCAGCTATTCGAAGCGGCATACGCGGGCACTTCGTTCGACGACATGAGCTTGGCGCACGCCACCAACGCCATCGGCGGCTTCCTCACCTCGGCGTTTTCGTTCTCGGACTCGCCCTGGGACCGCTTCCTGAGAGGTGATGACCACCAGCTCACGGAAGCCCAGTTGCGAGGGGCGAGAGACTTCATGACAGTCGGTTGTACGAAGTGCCACCAAACAGACATACTGGACGGCTTCCCGGGCAACGAGTGTCACAACGATGCCCTGGTGCAGTTCGGTCCAGGAACGGGGGACGGCCCGACGGGAACAGATGATTTCGGTCGTGAACGTGTCACGGGAGACCCTGCGGATCGTCGTCGATTCAAGACGCCTCCGCTGCGCAACGTCGAGTTGACGGCGCCCTACGGTCATGTGGGCCAGTTCGTGACGTTGAGGGGCTTCGTGGAGCACTACAACAATGTGGACAGCACGCTGGTCGCCTATGACGTCTCCCAGGTCGAGCCGCTGCTTCAGCGTACGCTGCTGCACAACTACGACGAGATCCTCGCGACGCGAGACACGCTGCTGCTGTCGATTCGTCTGGAGGAGACCGTGGTGGACGACCTGATCGAGTTCCTCAAGGCGCTGACGGACGACTCGGCGCGGGACCTCTCGGCGGTGACGCCATCCAGCGTTCCGAGCGGGCTCCCCATCGATCGGGCACGATGACCCGCTGACGGCCGGCCCGGCCGGCTGCGACGCTGAAACCCGGACGTCGCCGAAGGTGGGGTCTCCGACGATGTCGTGCCAGTGCTCGACGGGGAGCTGGCTGGAGAGGAGGGCTTGGTCCCCATGCGCTGGTACGGCGAGTATCTGTGGCGGGCGCGGATCCCCTCGCAGGCGACGGAAGCCACGGTCTGCGCCGCCGCCGCCGGCAACGAGACCTGCCTCCGGCTGCTCGCACGCGCGGCTTGGCCCCGAGCCGACCCCGGGCCAGAGCCTCTACTTCCTGAACAGCCCCTTCGTCCGGCGGCAGGCGGAACTGCTCGTGAACCGCCTCGCCGAGGAGGCCGAGCCCCCTGAGACGGTGGCCGAGAACACCGTCCGCTTGCTAGTCGAAGACCCGCCACCACCGGACTCGCTCGCCCGTGATCTCGCGGCGCTTCGACCCGGCGCCCGGCATTTCGGCCAAGTGCTCGAAGGCATCCACCAATCTGCCGTGGACATGCAGCGCACGATCGATGCCGGAGTGCTCCGCCACGTAGAGGAGGGTCTCCTCGAGTTCGTCCTCAGCGGTCTGGCTGAGCCGGTAACCAGCCGACACTCAGCCCTGTTCCTCGATTCGCTCTCTCAACCGTTGCATGGCCGCGGGACCGTCCGTCACGCGGTCGTCCAAGACTTCGCGAAGGGCGGTGTCGGCAAGTTGGCGGAAATGCGCTCGGACACGGTCCATGAGTGCGGGTGGGATCCTGTCTCTCTCCGCTTCGCTCATCCCCTCGTAGACCCACTTCTCGAGGAGCCTTCGGTGCTCCGCTTCCTCCAGCAGGCGCAACCCGTGCCGCACGACTTCGCTCGCGGTGCGGTAGTGCCCCAGCGAGATCAGTCGCTCGATGAACGCGTCCTGGTGAGGTGGAAGAGAGATGTTTCGAGTTTGCCGGATAACCATGCTCCGAGATCGTGCGTTCGCCGTGTTGTAGCAATTATTGCCACACAAATCGGTGTGTGCATGGCCCAACGACGTTCCCGCGGGAACGTCTCGGCAGCCCGCCACCGCTCGACCAGAGGCGGGCCGAGCAGTTTCCGGTTGATTGACGTTCAGGCGTATGTTCATTACGATGTGCATCGTAGTGTTCACGTACTCCCGCGCGAAGGACCTGGCCAGCGGTGAGAAGGGAGGATTCGTGGCAACAGCCGTAGCTCGAAGGCTCGACAGCATCAAGCGGACGGGCGGCATCTCCGCGCGAGAGGTCGCGCAGCTCCTGGAGACCACGCCGCAGACGGTATCGCGCTGGCGAACCGGCAGGTCCGCGCCACGGCCGAACAGCTTGGCCCGGCTCCTGCGGCTCGAATGGCTCGCGGACCAACTCGGCCAGGTGTATGAGCCCGACGAGGCCCGGATCTGGCTGTTCAGTCCCCACCGCGACATGGAAGGGCAGAGGCCGGTTGATCTCATTGCTGGCGGCAGGATGGACGAGGTGTTGACGATCATCGATCGCTTGCAGTCGGCGGCCTACGCCTGACTCGTGACGGCCCGAGGGTCCCGCACCGGCCCTTCGACCCGTCCCTGCGGGATCGGCTCGGCGGCGGAGGGCCGATTCGTTCCAGGAACCGTCGCCGTCACGAGTGCGCCCCACGAGCTGCTGGATGTGGCCCACGGCCGCATCGCCGTCCTCCGCCGCGGCGAGTTCGACGAGGAGTTCATCGAGGTTTACGAGGTCGAACTGCCCCGGTAATGCCTCACGACGTTCCCGCGGGAACGTTCCCGCGTTGACAGAACGCACACAATGTGTGACGGTTGGGACATGACCGTGGGCTTCGATTGGAACCGGGAGAAGAACCAACAGCTTGCTGAGCAACGGGGCATCTCGTTCGAGAGGGTCATCTCGGCGATGGAGCGAGGCGGCCTTGTGGACGTGCTGGGACACCCCAACCAGGAGCGGTATCCGGGCCAGATGATCTACGTCGTGGACATCGAACGGTGCCTCTATCTCGTCCCGTTCGTGACCGCCGCGGACGGCACGCGGTTCCTGAAGACGATCATCCCCAGCCGGAAGGCGACGCGGGACTATCAGAGGAGGCGATCGCCATGAGCGACCAACTGAACCAGGAAGAGCGGGAGATCCTGGAGAAGTTCGAGCGGGGTGACTTGCGCCCCGTTTCCGGCGTTGAAGTCGAAATGACGACCGCATGTGACGCGGCCCGCACGACCTTCAAGAAGACCCGGCGCGTCAATCTTCGGGTTACCGAACGCGACTTCGACCTCGCCCACGCGCGGGCCCGGGAGGAGGGAATCCCGTACCAGACGCTGCTCTCAAGCGTGATCCACAAGTACCTGTCCGGTCGCCTGACCGAGGAGAGATAGCCGTGCCGCCGCCGACAGTCACCTACCAGCTCAGAGTCGTCCTGAAGGGGATGAGCTCTCCGATCTGGCGCCGTGTCCTCGTGTCGCCAGCCATGACTCTTGCCCGCCTGCACGATGTGCTCCAGGCGGTCATGGGGTGGGAGGACTGCCACCTCCACATGTTCGTCAAGGGCGAGCGGCGCTTCAGCCGGCCCGGCCCGTGGGTGAACGACTGGACGCCGCCCGGAATGCCCCGGGACCTCGACGAGAGGAAATACCGGGTCAGGCACCTGCTGGAGAAGGAGAAGGACTGGATCGACTACGAGTACGATTTCGGCGACAGCTGGGACCACCGGATCACGCTCCAGAAGATCCGGCCCCGTGACCCGAAGCAACGCCTGCCCGCATGCATTGCCGGGAAGCGCCGGTGTCCGCCCGAAGACAGCGGAGGGACGTGGGGCTTCCAGGACAAGCTGCGCATCCTGGGCGATCCGGATGACGAGGAACACGAGTGGATCAGCGAGTGGATGGGCGAAGATTTCGATGCGGAAGCGTTCAGCGTGAGAGACGTGAACGAGCGGCTCCGGCACATGTTCCGCTGAGCTGCCGCCGGCTGCCGGCCGCGACTTCCGCCTCACCGACGTCCACGGCCAGGGTGATCCACGACGTCATCGCCGGACTTTGGGTACGAGTTGTGGATGCCGCCGCTTAGCCGTCCTCGTACCGTTCGCGTGCCGTCTTCCGGGCAGTGTGTACAACGTCGAGTATGGCCACTGCCTGGGCGGGCTCGTCAACGAAATAGTAGAGGACGTGCCTCATGACGAATCGCCCACGGATGTCCTCTTCCTCGAAATTGCCCACCACAGGGAACGCATGCGGATGAGTTTCGAGCGTAGCCACGCAGCGCATGATCTTCGCAAGCCAATCGCCGGCGCGGCCGCGACCGGCATCCTGCGCGATGTAGTTGGTGATCTCGCGAAACGAAGCAAGCGCTCTACGTGAGAATGCGACTTCGTAGCGCGTCACAGCTACACGTCGAGTTCATTCGCCAGCCGTTCGATAGCTTCCCTCGCGGGGATGCCTCGCTCGCCCGCCCTGTAGGCTCGGAGCGCCTCGCGCCACAGGTGGCCACGCTCGCCCGCATGGATCAGGAAGTCGTAGCGCTCCGGACTCATGACGACCATCGCGGCTTCGCCGTTCTGGGTGATGGTCTCGACCCGCCCATCCCGGATCCGCTTCAGATGTTCGCTTGTGCGCTGCCGGAAATGACTCAACGGGTACGTGTCTTGAGTGCGGTGCATGGCTCCTCCATACGTTATTCATACTGAATTCAGTATGGTAGGAGTTGAGCCGCGCGTCAACCCGGGAGAGGTGCCAGACGCAGCCGGCAAGCCGAGCACGTTCCCGCGGGAACGTCTCCACGAGGTCGCTTCGAGACTGGGCAGCTGGGACCGGGAACTTGCGCGAACCCTTTGCTCGCCCATAGGGTCCACGAAGCTCGGGCTCTGGCATGAGCGGAGCCCCGACACCGACAGCCCCTGAGCGGAATCGGGGCAAACGAGTAGTCATGTCCCGAGCTTTGCAGGGTCCCGTCACGGCGGTCCTGGCGGCGGGCCTTTCCGTCGCCAGCTTCGGTTGCCGCCAGGCTCCTCCGGGGGCGGCATCCCCCCTGGTCACCGTCGACTCGGCGGGCGTCGAGATCCTCCGCCTCTCCGACGTGCACGCTCTGGACCTTCCTCTGGTCGAGACGCGCCTGGTCTACTCCACGGCACCGGACGTTGAACTCGCCGACGTAGCGGGCGCGGTCTTCCTTCCGGACTCGTCGCTGGCCATCGCCGATCGCCAGTCGCGGGAGATCGTCTTTCTCGATCCGGACGGAGGTGTTCGCGCGCGCTCCGGCCGGGAGGGGGAAGGGCCGGGAGAATACACCTTCATCGAGCGGATCGGCGTCGGCGCGGATGGAACCCTCTTCGTCTACGATCGGCGCCAGCGGCGCTTCACCTTTCTCGACTCCCGGGGAGAGATGACCGGCGTCCAGAACCTCGACCAGGGCACGGGGCTCGGGGCGGCCGTGCCTCTCGTACGTCTGGCAGGCGGGGAGGTTCTCGCCGCGTTCGAGACGCGGCCACCGCTTCCTCCCGGGTTGCAGCGGGCCCCGGTCTTTCTCGTGTTCGCCGACGCCGCGGGGGTGATCGTCGACACTCTGGCGCAGTGGGCCGGCAAGGAGCGCCACGTCACGCGGGACGGGACGTGGAACCCGGTCATGTTCGGGGCCACGGCGCTCTTCGCGGGGCGCGGTGTTCACGCGCTCGTGGGGACGAACGATTCCCTGGCCCTGACCCTCTACCGGGGCGTGGAGCCGCTGACCCGGATTCGCGGGGGATATTCCCCGCGCGCAATCACCGCCCCGGAAAGAGACGCCTTGACCGAGCGCTCTCTCGGAAGGTTCCCGGAGGAAGTTCAGGCCGACTGGCGTCAAAGGCTGGAGGCGTCGACCGTGCCCGAGGCGTATCCGGCCTACGAGGCGCTCGCCGTGGATCCCGAGGGCAGGATCTGGATCGGAGATTATCCTCGGCCGGCCGATCCGGAGCGCCGATGGACGGTCCTCGAACCCGATGGGCGTCCGGTGGGTGTCCTCCATCTCCCCGTGCTGCACCCCAGGTGGGGGCCCTTGGAAACCGTCGCCATCACGAGCGAGCCGCACGAGCTGGTGGACGTCGCCCACGGCCGCATCGCCGTCCTCCGCCGCGGCGAGTTCGACGAGGAGTTCATCGAGGTGTACGAGGTCGAGCTTCCCGGGTAGGCAGGACACCGCCGCCCGACGGCGTACCCCGCCGCTGTGCTCCCCACGGGTTACATTCGCATCGTCCGATTCGCCAGTTCCGAGAGGAAACGAGGTTCGAGGAAACATTGAACGCGAACGCGATGCATCGTTGGATCCCCCCCTCCATGCTGGCGGTGCTGGCGGTCGCGCCCGCCATGGCGTGCGGCGGGTCGGATGGAACCACACAGCCGATCACACCTCCGCCGGTCGTACGGAATCGCCCCCCGACGGCGGTCACCATCCCGGCCCGGGAAGTGGTCGAAGGCGACACGCTGCGCCTCCCCGCCGCAGACTACTTCACGGACCCGGACGGGGACCGGCTCAGCTACCAGGCATTCACCTCGAACGATGAAGTGGCGGTCGTCCGGGTCGAAGGTGACTTCCTCGTCATCGAGGCGCTGGCCCGCGGGCGTGCCGTGCTGGCGTGGCGGGCGGAAGACCCGTCCGGCGCGAGCACGAGTACGCAGTTCGTTCTCCATGTGGTCCTGCCGCGCTCGGAAGACCATGCCGTATTGGTCGCGCTCCACGAGGCGCTCAACGGCCCGGAGTGGGGACGCACGGAGAACTGGCTGAGCCATGAACCGATCAGCGAGTGGGAAGGCGTGAGCACGGACGGCGACCGGCGGGTCACGAGCCTGTGGCTGTCATACAACAACCTGCGGGGCGCCTTTCCGTCCGAGATAGGTCGGTTGACCAGCCTCCAGTCCCTCGGCCTGGCCGGAAACAAGTTGACCGGTACCCTCCCCGAGGCACTGGCCAACCTCCCGGGCCTCCAGTCGTTGTACATTAACCACAATCAGATGAGCGGGGATCTGTCGGTGCTCGACAGGCTCGACCAGTTGACCGATGTCAACGCGCGCAGCAACTCGTTCACCGGCCCGATCCCCGAGTCGTTTACCATGCCCCGTATCATGTGGGCCCTCGACCTGGGCAAGAACCGCCTTACCGGCTCGATTCCCGCCGGCCTCGGCAACCTGAGCAAGACGCACACGCTGTACCTGGACGGCAACGAGTTGACCGGCCCCATTCCGCCCGAACTCGGGCAGTTGCCGGCACTGTCCCAACTGGACCTCGGAGACAACAACCTGACGGGTCCGATCCCGCCCGAACTCGGACAATTGTCATTCCTCTATACCCTGGACCTCGGCGACAACGAACTGACGGGTCCGATCCCGACGGCGCTCGGGAGCCTGCCCCGGATCTGGGACCTGTTCCTCGGCGGAAACGACCTGGAAGGAGGCGCGCCAGCGGAACTCTCCTATCTGCGGGGTTCGCTTGAAGTGCTGGATATCTCCCGGAACCCGAAGCTCACCGGTCCCATCCCGTCTTCATGGACGGACCTTCGTCTCCGGCGCATGATGGCGAACGACACGGACCTGTGCCTTCCGTCCACGGAAGAGTTCCGCGAGTGGCGCATGTGGACGCCGCGCGTCATGGCGCGGCCGTGCGGGGCGGGCGCCTTCCCGCTGTACCTCACCCAGGCGATCCAGTCGTTCGACTACCCTGTACCGCTCGTCGCGGGTGACTCGGCGCTCCTGCGCGTGTTCCCGACCACGGACGGGGACGGCACCTTCCCCGCGGTCACCGCGCGCTTCTACCTGGATGGCGCGGAAGTCCATGTGGTCGACATACCCTCGCGCGCCGACCCGATCCCCGCCGAAGTCGACGAAAGCGACCTGTTGAACTCGGCCAACGCCGTGATCCCCGCGGAGGTCATCCAGCCGGGGCTCGAGGTCGTCGTCGATGTCGACCCGGACGGTGAAGCCGATGCGTCGCTGGAGGTGACGCGACGCATCCCCGAGACCGGCCGCATCCCCGTCGACGTACGCGCCATGCCGGTGTTTCACATGATGGCGGTTCCGTTCATTGTCGACGCCGCCGACGACGCCCATATCGCGCAACTGGTCCAGGACCTGCACCCCGATCACGACTACCTGTGGGCGATGCGGGACCTGATGCCGATCGGCACGGTGGAGATATACCGGCACGATCCCGTCCAGGTATCGTCCCCGAGCGTTTGGCAACTTCTCGATGAGATAGAAGTCATCCGCGTCCTGGAAGGGACGAAGCACTACTACGCGGGGTTCGTGAACGCCAACGGCAACGGGATCGCGTGGATCGGGGGCAAGGCCTCGGTCCAGGATCCGGAGAAGCCCGAGGTCCTCGCGCATGAGATCGGGCACAACTTCAGCCTGAATCATGCGCCCGGGTGTGATGCGCCGAGGGTCGATCGCGCGTACCCGCACGGGGACGGGACTACGGATGTGTGGGGCTACGATTTTCGGGTCGACTCCCTGCGCGCGCCCGACTGGCCCGACGTGATGGGCTATTGCGAGTCCAACTGGGTGAGCAGCTACCACTTCGCCAACGCCATGGCGCATCGCGGGCGGGTCGAGGCCTGGGACAGCGCGTCTCCGGCGCGCGTAATCCTCGTGAGGGGCGGCGTCGACGGAGAAGGCGCGCCGTATCTGCGCCCCGTGTTCGATCTCGAGGCGTATCCGTATCTGCCGCGGGAAGACGGACCCTACGCGGTCACCGGCTACGCGGCGGATGGCGCGGCGCTGTTCTCGTACCGGTTCGACATGCAGCGCGCGGCGGACGGCGGCGGCGCGGGTTTCGCGTTCGCGCTCCCCGCCGAGGCCCGGCGGGGTGGCCGGCTGGCGCGGGTCACGCTCTCCGGGCCGGAAGGGACCGTGACGCTGGACGGCGCGACCGATCAGCCCTCGGCCATCGTGCGCGACCGGTCCACCGGCCAGGTCCGTGCCATCCTGACCGAAGCCACTCGAGGGTCGATCGCCCGATCCGTTGACGCACTCCTCCTCGACGACCCGACACTGGACGTGACCCTGAGCCGAGGCATCCCGCGCTGAGGCGCGGGAGGAGTGGGAGCAGGAGCAGGCCAAGCTGCGCGAGCTGGCCGCGAAGCTCCGGCGGGAATAGCCGCGTGTGCCGTCTCTACAGCGGTCCCGGAGTGCGACGATCCAGCGACACGTTTCCACACGCAATCCAAACCGAATTCAGTATCATCGCGGGTTCCCGCGGGAACGTGCGCGAACCCTTTGCCAGCTCCGAGGGTCTACGAATCGCTGGTTCCGGTAGGGACTGAGACCCCGAGCAAACAACGCCCGCCGGGAAGAGAGAAGGAGAAGGATCATGCGCCGATGTATCCCGGGTCTCGCAGCCGTGGATCCCGAGGGCAGGATCTGGATCGGAGATTATCCCCCCCCGGCCGATCCGGAGCGCCGATGGACGGTCCTCCAACCCGATGGGCGTCCGGTGGGTGTCCTCCGTCTTCCCGTGCTGCACGCCAGGTGGGGGCCCTTGGAAACCGTTGCCATCACGAGCGCGCCGCACGAGCTGGTGGACGTCGCCCACGGCCGCATCGCCGTCCTCCGCCGCGGCGAGTTCGACGAGGAGTTCATCGACGTGTACGAGATCGAGCTGCCCCGATAGGGCCGGACGACGCTCCCGACTCGGGATCTTCCCGCGCACTCTTCGGTAGGACAGCCGATTGCGCCACGACTCGGCCCTGACGCGAAACCCTGAAGGGAGACGATCTCATGCGAGACGAGCGCGGGCCCGTGCTCGGAGTATTCCTGCTGGCCATGGCTTCAGCGACGATTCACGGCGAGGCCAGCGGCCAGGGTGTCGCGGGTGCCGCGTCGAACTGGACAGTGAGTCCGGAGCCCGAGAGCGTCTACGGCTGGTTGGAGGGAGAGCCGAACAGCGATTTCTCGGACATTGTCGGCGCGGCCCATGGCCCGGATGGAAACATCGCCGTGGCGGATCGACGGCTGGCGATGATCACAGTCTTTTCCGTCGACGGGACGGTCATGGCCGCGATGGGGCGCGAGGGTGATGGGCCGGGAGAGTTCCGCAGCCTCTCGGGCCTCGTCGTGGACGGAGAGGGTCGGCTTGTCGTGTTTGATGACACGCATCAGCGGCGCTCGGAATGGACCTTCGACGGCACATTGGTGGGAGATACGCGGCTCCGTCGCGAGGGCACTGACAGAGAGATCGGTGCGGTCGGACAGTTCGCGGACGGCAGTTGGTACGCACGCGAGAGGGACCGGCTGGTCGCGACCGACGTGGGTGGCGTGGGCCGCGATACGGTCGGCTATCACCGGCTGGGGGACGACGGCGCGGTCGGCGAGGCGCTCGTACGGGTGCCGGGACGCGTCACCTCAATGTTCAGCGCCGGGGGCATGCCCCCCGGCATACGCGGCGCGCTGTTTTCTCCGCGGGCCCTGGGCGCCACGCGAGGCAACTGCCTGCTGGCCGGCGCCAGCGACGGACCCGTTCTTCAGATCTTCGATCAAACCGGGGCAGCGCGCGGTGAGTTGCGCCTCGAGGTCCAGGTGGATCGTGCGACGGAAGACCACAGAAAAGAGTGGATCTCGGAGAGCATCGCGTCTTTTGCGCGTATGTCCGGGGATGAGGTGGGCCCCCAGCAGCGCCAGATGATCGAAGCGATGGGAGAAGCAGTAGGGATGGCCGAGCGGATCCCGTTCGCCTACGACCTCATCGTGGACGACCTGGGATATGTCTGGATCCAGCCGTATCAACTTCCCGATGGCCCGGGCAATTCGGAATGGCGGGTCTTCGCGGAGACCGGCAAGGCGATCGGAACCGTCGAATTGCCCGACGGTTTTCGCGTGCTGGCCATATCGGCGGACGCCGTCGTGGGCGTCCGGACCGATGATCTCGGCCGACAGTTCGTGCAGGTCCACGCCCTGGACCGCCGCGGCGATGTCGAGAGCCGCCCCCTTCCCCCGGGGTGTGGCTGAGCCGGTAGCCCGCCGACGCCCGGAGGACGTTCCCGCGGGAACGTTTCCCCGGCCCTCGTGTTCATCCCTAACCGAGTGCGGCCGGGCTCCGCGCGCAGCTGCACCCCCGCGCCGCCGGGGTCGACTTCCGCGAGCAGATCAAGGAGGCGTCACACCTCAAGATCCCCTACATGGCCCTCGTAGGCCGCCGCGAAGCCGCGGAAGGGACGGTCTCACTCCGCGCCCGTGGCGCGAGGAAGAAGCAGGTGACGCTGCCCGCGGACGAAGCCGTGGACCGCCTCCGGCGCGAGTCGGAGGCCCGTGAACTGTGGGGCGCCGGCGACACGATGCGGACTACCTGAGGAGCCACCGGCCGACCCGTTTCCTGTAGGCCGCGTACTCCTCGCCGAACTTCCGGGTGAGATGCGGCTCCTCGTAGAAACGCACGAAGAGGGAGAAGATGACGAACCAGGCGGCCGCGTACGCCGCGAGGATGCCGGCCCCGAAGAGGACCGCCCACCCCGCGATCACGCTCAGCACGCCCACATACATGGGATTTCGCGAGTAGCGGTAGAGCCCCTGGATCACGAGCCGTTTCGGCTGGTCGATCGGCGCCGGCGTCCCCTGGCCGGCCACCACGAAGTCCCAAGCGCAGCGCAGGAAGATCGCGGCCCCGAGCGCGAGGAGGAGGAGAGCCGCGCCCAGGGTCGCCCCGCCGCCGGCCGTGCGCCCCCGGACGATGAAGAGCGGGAGGAACACGGCGACCATCCCGGGCGCCACGACGGAAAACAGCGCGGTCTTCAGGAACAGCCTCGTGTTTTGCTTCATGCAGGAGATGTCGCGCTCCCTGGGGGGTTGGCGCGCTTCAGGCCGTTAGTTCACCTGGAACGTCACCCACTGCGAGACCCAGACGGCCGTGACCTTTTCGCGGTTCATGGCAGGCGCGAACCTCATCGTCGGGACGACCCTGCCGGCCGCTTCGTCGAGCAGCGCCTTGTCGGAGGAGGTCTTGATCTCGAAGTTCTCGACGACCCCCTCTTCCGACACGTACAGCCACATTTCGACGCTCCCACCGATCCCCGCATCCTTGAGCGCCCGCGGGTATTCCCGTTCCATCTCCCGCTGTACCTCCGCCTGATTCAGCATGACGGGATGCGTGTCGAAGGGAATGAACGACGGACGGTCCCTCGGACCGGCTTCCGGGGGAGGCGGAGGAAGCTGCCCGCCCCGGAACCGATCGGGGGTCGTCGGCTCGATCGTGATCTCGTCGGAGATATCAATCGGGGAGATCCTGGGGGCGGCCGGCCGGGCGATCGCTTCCGGGGGAGGCGGAATCCTGACCTCGGGCGGGAAGTTGATCGATTCGATTTCGTTGGCGCCGCCCCCCAGGTCCGCGGCCTCGAACGGCCGCACGAGGACGAAGAGCCCGAAGTGGAGACAGACCGCGACCAGAAAGCCGGCCTGTGTCCATTTCGGGCTTGCCAACTTGAACCTGTCGTTCGCGGTGAGCCGAATGCCGGTGTCTTCCATCAAAATCGCCTCCCGGTTCCTGGCAGCCCCCCGCTAAGCCCCTGCGGCGTTCAAGCGGCGGCGGCTTCCCGACTATCCCGAAAGGGACCCCGCCGGCTCATGTTTGTTCCCCGGGGGATGATCGCTACGGGCAGGAGAAGTCGCGCCGCCCGCAGTGTCCCGGCGCTCAGCGAGGTCGGTGGAAGAAGACGGTTTCGGCGATCCGCTCGAACAGGTTCCAACTCAGAAGTCCGGCTTTCAGCGCCCGCGCCACCGGCAGGTGGTCGAAGCCCCAGCGCGCGGCGCGTTTCAGGGCGAGGTTCGGGTACGCGCGGCGAAGGACGGTGCCGGGGTGGGGCCCGCCGTCCAGGTGATCCGCGAGCGCGTCCCCGGCGAGCTTGCCGAACCGATAGGCCTGATGGATGCCGCCGGCCGTGAGGGGCGACACCATGCCGGCCGCGTCTCCGACGAGCAGGACGCGGTCCGCGTAGAAGTTCCTGAGGAGGCCGCCGATCGGGATGACGCCGCCGCGTTTCTCCAGCACCCGCCGCCCGGACAACCCGAACAGATGGTCGATCTTCTCGCTGAACTTCTGCACGTCCGCCCTGCGGTCGCGATAGACGGCCAACCCCACCTGGGTCGCCGAGACGCCGGGCACCACCCACCCGATGTAGCCCGGCGCGCACTCCGGATCGATGAAGCAGTGCAGGCAATCGCCGTCGCCGCTCCGGGGTTCGTACTCCCACTCCACGCCCTTGAGAAGCCGGCGGTTGCGGTCGAGCCCGAGGCTCTCGGCTACTCTGGAGCGCGCGCCGTCGGCCCCGATCAGGAATCGGCAGGTGACGCCCGAAGCCGCCCCCGGGGCCGCGCCTGAGCCCGCGAGAGTAAGCGGAATTCGTCCCGGCACCACGCCCTCGTAGGGAGCGCCGAACCGGACTTCGGCGCCCGAGCGCCGGGTCTCGTCGACCAGGTGTCGCATGAGCCCCGCGGTATCCGTCGCCATGAAGAAGTAGGTGTCGCGCTCCAGTTCCACGAAGCGGTGGCTCGGATCGTAGACTCGCACCCGGCTTATCCTGCGGACCAGGGACTGAGGTGCGGCCCATTCGTCCCACGCCTCCTTGACCAGGATCCCGGTCGTGTGGATGCGCTCCCCCGGCTCGGACTGCCGCTCCACCACGAGCACGGAGAGGCCGCGCTCCGCCGCCCGCCGGGCGCAGGCGAGCCCCGCGAATCCGGCCCCGACCACGACGAGATCGTAGTCGGCGGACTCCTGTAGCGGGCCGATTCCCGTCAAGGTCCGTCTGGTTGTCTCAGGAATCGTTCTTGCGGGAACGTCGGGGCCGCTGGCTCTCGGCGGGCGGCCAATCGGGCATCGCGCGCAACATGTACCGATCAAACATTGGGACGGTGAAGGCCGTGAGTCCGTGTGAAGGGCTCCAGATCATCCCCTTGGCAATCAGGCCGGTCCGGCGGGGCCCGGCGGAGGTGACCGCAATGCCCAACTCTGCCGCCACCTCCCCTGAACGGTGCGGACCAGGGCCCAACTCCGCCATCGCTCTCAGGTACTCCTGCTCTTTCGGCGTCAAGCGATCGAAGCGAACGCGGAAGAAGCTCGCATCCAAGGCCGCCACGGCCCTGGTGCCGGCCGAGACAACGTCCCGGCGAGTGATGCGTGATTCGGGCGCGGCGTCCCAGGAATGCGCTCCCCACTCCTGGAGGAAATAGGGATAGCCTTCGGTACGTGCACCGATCTCCGACAGAGCGTCATCGCTGATGCTGGCGCCCGCCTCCTCGATCGGAACGCGAATGGCAGTCTCTATGGAGCTCTCATCAAGCGGACCGACGTTGGGGAAAGCGAAAAGACGTTCCGCATAGCTCTTGGCCTCTCCGGACACGGCCGCGAGCTGCGGCAAGCCCGCTCCGAGCATGATCAGGGGCAGTGCCCTCTGGCTGATTCGGTGAAGCGCCACAATGAGGGCACTCAAGTCTTCGTCGTTGAGATATTGAACCTCGTCGATCAGGATGGCCGTCGGCTGATCGGCGGCCTTTGCGGCCTCCCCAACCAGGACCAGGAGGTCCGTCAGATCGGTTTCGAGGTCTCCCGATGCGGCCAAGCCCGGCTCGGCATTCACGCCGACTTCCAGCCCCGCGTAGGATACCTTGAAGGCGCTGGCGAAATTGCGAAGGGCGCCAAGGGCCTGGTTGGAAAGGATCCGGGCCTTCTCGCTGCGGCTGAGCCGGTAGAGCAGGCTGCGAAGCCGGGGGACGAGGAGCCCTGCCAGGCGGCGCTCCTCCGGAGCCTCGATCAGGGCGGTCGCGTAGCCCGTAGCTTCTGCGAGTTCCCCGATCCGGACCAGGAGAACCGTCTTCCCCACGCCACGGAGGCCGAGGAGCATCATACTCTTCGCGTGGCGTCCAGCCTGGATTCGTCGCAGGGCGATGTCAGCCGCTTCGAGCAACTCGTCGCGACCGGCCAAGGCAGGGGGCCTCGATCCCGCCCCGGGTGCGAAAGGGTTGGCAACCGGATCCATCGAACCTCCGCAAGAAGTTAGGGGAAGTTATGCACATCTAACGCAGTATTCTCCATAACTACCCCTAACTCTGTCAAGAAACGGGCCCGCCCGTCCGCTACGGGCAGGAGAAGTCGCGCCTTCGAGGCCTCAGCACCCGCAGGTGACCTCGGCTCCGACCTGCGCGTCGACACCCTCCGTCGCGTAGCCGTCGCGCTTCCACCAGTCGAGGCCGCCCATGAGTTCGCGCACCTCGAAGCCCAGCGTCAGGAGCTTGAGCGCCGTTTTCGTCGAGGCGTTGCAGCCGATCCCGTCGCAGTAACAGACGTAGTGCCTGGACCTGTCCAGCGACGCCGTGGATTCGGCGCTGATCTCGCTGTGCGGCAGGTTCACGGCACCGGGGATGTGCTCCCGCGCGTAGGCCTTGGCGGAACGGCCGTCGGCCACCACGACGGCTTCGTCCCGGCCCAGCGCCCGGCAATTGTCGGCGTCCCGCTCACCGCGGAAGCGCCAGCCAGCTGCGGGGCGCCACGCTGGTCGTGCCGTAGCGGACGACCCAGTGTAGATGGGGGCCGGTGACGCGGCCCGTCGCTCCCACGAGGCCGATCGGCGTTCCCGCGGGAACGTGTTGCCCCGTCTCCACAAGTTGCTCGGTGAGATGGAAGTAGCCGCTCAGCAGGCCGCCCCCGTGGTTCAGGTATACGATGTTCCCCGCCAGCAGGAATTCGTCGACCAGCGCCACGACTCCGTCCGCCGCGGCCGTGACGGTGTCGCCCCAGCGGCCGGCGAGGTCGAGTCCCATGTGACGGCTCGAGATCTGGCCGTTGAACTCGCGGCCCGTCCCGAACGCGCTCGTCACGCGGGAGTCGCGCGGGAGCCGTACGTCGGATCCCCACAGGCGCGGAGTCGCGCGCGCCCCTCGCGCGACCCAGCCGGCCTTGAAGCGGTCGCGCCGCAGCCGCACCTGGTCTTCTTCATTCGGAGGAGATCCGAAGCGTGGGGCGACGGTGAGCCGCTCGTGCTTGTACGCGCCCGCGAGCACCGGGATGCGCAGCGAATCCGTCTGCGTGCGCCCGTCCTCGTAGGTGGCCGTGACCCGGGCGTCCAGCGTGTCGGTGGCGTCGATCGGCACCGCGGCGAGGCTCTCCAGCACCGTCGGCACCGAGTCCGGCGCGTCGCCCGAAGCCCCCGAGTCGACGCGGCGAAAGCGAAGCGTCTCTGCGCCCGCGCTGCCGGCCGCCGAGGCGATGCCCGATCCCGGTGGAAAGGTGGCCCGGATGATGAACAGGTGTCCCTGCACCGGCTCGACTGGCGTCCACGACACTTCCAGCGGAGGCAGGGGAGGGGGCGGCGAGGGCTCACAGGCGAGCGCCAGCGCGGCAGCGGCCGCGAGCGCGCCGAGGACGGGGCGGTTCACACGCAGAGCCTCTCGTCCCACCAGACGGGGGTCTCGGGTCCGGGCCTCAATTTCGGGAACTCCGGGTGATCTGCGTTGATGATGACGTTGCGTTCCACACGGGCGACGACCGACGGCACGATCAGGATGGCGCTCCGGCTGTCCGCGTACCAGCGTTGGCCGGCCCGCCGCGCCGAACCGCTGTCGGGAAGGTGCCAGTCCGGCAGGTCGTCCGCTTCAATCACTTCGTAGGACGTTCCCGCGGGAACGTCGATGCGGACGAGGTGCTGGTCTCGTGGCGGGAGTCCGCTCCAGCGCACCAGCGTCTCGAGCATCGCCGTCGAGTAGTGTTCCGAAGCGTAGATGACCCGGTCGCCGCGCTCGTGCCATCGTCCCGACACCTGCCGCGCGCCGTTCGGACTGTACACGGGCCACCGCCCTGCCGGGTCGCCGATTCGATACGCTTCGAGGGGCGCCGCCGGCCGAAGCGGCGACGTCAAACGGCCACGCCGGCTTCCGCCCGCCGCACGAGCCTGAGCACGGAATCCGCCCCGGCGGAGCAGGAGGTGGCCATGTCGAGGGGGGATTCACCGTCGAGCAGCGGATGGGGGCGGGTGAGGAACGCCTCGATCCGCGCCACATCTCCCCGGTACGCGCGCGCGACCGCGTCCACGACGCGCCCGAGTTCGTAGGCTCGTTCGCTGTGTCTGCGCGAGAGCGGCGTACGCCTCCTCTTGTGACGGCGGAGGGTCGCCTCCGACGCCAGCCTTCCCGTCGCGCGCCGGGCACCGAGGATCTGCTCGAGCGCAGATATCACACTCGTTGGAAGCCCCGCGCGGATCCTCCGCGCCAGCGCCACGTCATCGACACGTTCTGCGTCGCCCAACCCCAGGAGCCGGGCGAGTCTTCCCGCCTGCGTCGCGGGCAGGCTGCCGGGGTCGGCGTAGGCTTCGAGCGGGTTCACGATGGGGTCATCTCCAGCTCCATGGCGATCATATGATCGCAAATTACCGATCATCTGAATCAACTGCAACGACTGCTCCGAAGTTGTTGTCGGGAAACAAGTTGATACTTCGTTGATACCGGCCCTTACTCTTACCTCCCAGAAATTGGGGGAGGAGTCGAGGAATGCGACCGAGATCGGGAACGCACCGGCGTTTCCTGGACCTGGGGGTATTCGCCCTGGCGGTCGGCGGCGCGATCGGCGTCTGGAAGCTGGCTTCGTACAACCGCGAGTTGCGGGCGGCGCTCACCGTGGCCGATTCGCGCGCCGTGGAAGCCAGCGTGCGGGATCGCCTGGTCGGAGCCAGGGTGCCGCTCTCGTTCCTGGCGCTCGACGAACCCGATCCTGGCGACGCGCACTTGATCTGGGTGGTCGATCTCGAGCGCTGCCCGTCCTGTCTGGCGGGTGCAAACCCCGCCTGGAACGCCCTGGGAGAAGATGCCTCCCTACGACGGCACCTCGTGGTGTTCGAAGAGGACGGGGTCCCCGAGGCCGCTCGCCGGACCCTGCGCGGCACGCCGGTCACATCGGCGTCCCGCGAAGAACTGGATGCGGCGTTCGGACCTCTTCTCCCGAGTACGAAGCTCCTCGTCGGCGGCGATGGGATCGTGCTGCTGGCCGATTCCAGAGGCGCCCCCTCGGAGTGCGACTGGAGCTTCGAGGCGCAGGTCGGCGCCCTGCGCGGCACCCTCGCCTCCGACGTCATCCGCGGTCAACGTCAACAACCATAGGAGGATGGCATGAACCGATTCGAACCGCTGGTCCGTATGGCCACGCCACTGGCGCTGGCCTTCATCCTGGGGGTCGCGTGGACAACCGTCGGCCCGAGCGCGCTGGGGGGGCAGGGGCAGGAGGAGTGCATCGACAACCGGGACTTGCTGGGCCCCTGCGTGAACATGGCGCACAGCTACGAGGGTTCCTGTGAAGGTTCCGTGTGCTATTCGCGGGACGAAGGGTGCTGTCTCGAAGAGATCATCGTCATCATCCGCCGATGACTGCCCTCGCAGGACGCTTGGAGTTCCCGCTGCGAGTCCCTCCGCCCGTGCGGGTCCTGGGAGTCGTGACGGTTCTGGCGGTGGCCGGGTGCGAGAGGGAGCCCGGCGCCGCGCCGCCGCCGGTCCGGGCGACCTTGGCCGAAGTATTCGCAACCGAAGCCGTGCTCGAGTTGGGCGAGGACCCGCAGGACTCCATCTCCTCGCCGGGCGTCTTCGCGGAGCGGCCGGAAGGCGGGTTCCTGTTGACCGACGAGCACTTCCCGAGGGTCCGCAGCTACGACGAAGACGGGCGGCTGGAGGCGGCGTTCGGGCGGTTCGGCCAGGGTCCGTTCGAGTTTCGGGGCATCAGCGGCGTGACCGCGACGTCCTCCGGCCGCGTCGTCGTCTTCGACTCCAGCCAGGACAGGTTGACCTACCTCACCCGCGACCTGCTGCCGGACACGATGGTGCGGATTCCCGGGGTCGCACGCGAAGGCGCGTCGCTGGGAGAGGACCTTCTGCTGAGAGTGACTCTCACGGCCGAGCGCCCCGTGGGCATTGCGCGGTTCGTTGAGCAGCCCCGGCTGTTCCATCGCCTCGCGGGGAGCGAGGTGGTGTGGAGCGCGTTCCGCCTGCCGTTCGTGCCGAGGGAGAGATCGTACTGGAGTTCGTACGTCTGGTTCCCCTTCGCCGTGGCGGGAGATTCCATCTATGTGGCGTCCTCGCTGCGATACCCCGTGGTCATCCTGAGTGCGGCCGGCGATTCGATCGGAGAGATCGGCGCCCCGTCGGCGTCGTACCGGCCGTTCCCTGTTCTTGAGCCGGGATCCCTCACGCCTGGCAGGGACGCGGAGCAGCTTCCCAGGCTGTTCGGGGGCAGCAACACGCTCACGAGGATATCCGTGCTGGGTTCCCGTCTCGTTCTCACGCACGGGGTCTTCCGATATCCGACTGCCTCCGACGCCTTCACCACCTTCGGGTCCTACCATGCGTCGCTGGACATCTACGACCGGCACACGGGCACGAAGCTGTATGAGGACATCCCGCTGCCGGAGGGTTCGAGGGTCCTGGGAGGCGGCCGCTACCTCTATGTGCTCGACGACCGCGGTTTCCCGCCGTGGCGGATCACCAAACTGAAGTTCCGCGAGACGCGTCCGGACGGCTGAATCGGCGGCTTGCCATTTTTTGTCACTACCCCTAGCCTTTCAGATGTGGACACGATGAACATCTCTCTTCCAGCCACGCTCAAGTCGTTCGTCGACGAGCAGGTCGCGGATCGCGGGTTCGGAACCTGCAGCGCGTACATCCGCGAGCTGATTCGGTACGACCGGGATCGCCAGCACCTCAGGAGCCTCCTCCTCGAAGGCGGGGAATCCGCTCCCTCGGTCACGGCCGACGAGACCTATTTCGAAACCCTGCGCGCCGGAGTTCGCGGACGCTCCAAGGCATGACGCCGAAGTCCGTGATCCTGCGGGCGTCGGCTCGGCGGGACGTGGAGCAGGCGCTGGCCCACTACCTGGACGAAGGTGGAGCGGACGTTGCCGTCGGCTTCATCGATGCTCTGGAGGAGGCTCTGGGGCACATCGCGCGCAACCCGGGATCGGGCTCGCCCCGCTACGGGCACGACCTGAACCTGTCGGGCCTGCGCTCGTGGCCCACTGCCGCCTATCCCTACATCATCTTCTACATGGAAGCGCAGCGCCCCATCGACGTGTGGCGGATCCTGCACGGCCGGCGCGACATCCCCGAATCGATGCGTGAAGGCCTGTAGACGCGCCGCGAGCCGCCGAAGCGTGTAAACTTCCGTTCTCGCGCGGCAGAGCCCGGCGTTTCGAGCGGACCCATCGGTCGAACCCCTAAACCGGATCCTCCATGAACGTCTTCATCAACCTCCTGGTCGCCGACCTTGAGCGGTCGCGAGCCTTCTTCACGGCCCTCGGCTTCACCTTCAACGACGACTTCAGCGACGAAATGACGCTGGGGATGGAGATCGGCGGCAACTGCTACTCCATGCTGGTGACGCGCGAGAGGTTCGCCACCTTCACGCTCCGCCCGCTCGCGGACGCGCACGAGACAACAGAAGTATTGGTCTCCCTTCAACTCGAGAGCCGCGAGGCGGTGGACGCCTTCATGGAGACGGCCCTCGCGCACGGAGCGGAGGCACTCCGGGAACCACAGGACTACGGCTTCATGTACAGCCGCGACTTCGCGGACCTCGACGGACACATCTGGGAGCCGTTCTGGCTCGACCCCGCCGCCGCAGCAGCAGCAGCAGCCAAGGAGGGCGCCGCAGCCGCCTCCGATGCCACCGCAGCCGAGGAGGGCGCCTCATGACGGAGCGACGCAAGGTCCGCACCTGTCTCTGAGGACCAGGCGGAGACGGACGGGCTCTGGAACCGCCTCCTCGAGGGGGGCGGCGAGGAGAGCATGTGCGGCTGGCTCACCGACCGCTTCGGCGTGTCATGGCAGATCGTCCCGGAGCAGTTGGTCGAGATGACGGAGGCCTCCGACCGGGAGGCCGCCGCCCGGGTGTGGGAAGCGATGCTGAAGATGAAGAAGATCGAGATCGCGACGCTCGAGGCCGCATTCCGGGGCGAGGGGGACTGACCCGGATCCGTCCCGCCGACCCCCGTCCGGCGGTTTCCCGGCGGTCGCCGGCAAGGGGCGAAGCGTTCTCGGGTGGGATCGAAGCGACTCGAGCGAGTCACTGGGGTCGGCCACCTGCGGGAGCGATCTAGACATGCAGCCTGTCACACTGGCGGTCCGGAGCGTCGGCCCCTGTCTGCTCGCGAGTCTGCTGGCCAGTTCGTCAGCCTGTGGGGATCTCGCCCACCAATCGGAGGCGGTTCGGATCAGCCCCGAGCCCCTGATCGAGATCGGGGAGATGGAGGGCGCCGAGGCGTACCTGTTCAGCTCCATCGGACAGGCGTTTCTCCTCGAGGACGGACGCGTGGTCGTCTCCGACGAGGGAGTTAACGAAATCCGGGTGTTCGGCCCCGACGGGACCTTCCTCAACAGCATCGGTCGGAGCGGCGAGGGGCCCGGAGAGTTCAGCGGTGTCACCGGACTCTGGCTCACGCCCGACGCCCTGATCGGCCTGTGGGACCGCGGGAACCTGCGGATCTCCACCTACCGACCGGACGGCGAACTCGTGAGCACGAACCGCCTGCGAGTGGAGGGGGAAGAGGAGTATTCCGTGACCCCCGAGGTCCTGTTCGGCCCCTTCGGGAACGGCGACATGGCGCTCGCGTCGCTGGAGTTCGGGGGATCGCCGGACACCCCGGAGGCGATCCCGGATCGCTGGGTCCTCGCCCGCTTCGGTCCCGGCGGCGAGCCGCGGGGCGCGCTGGGAGACCTCCGGGGGATGCGGCGGCTGCGCGGGCAACCCCTCCCATTCACTCCGCTGCCGCGCGTTGCGGTTCTCGGCGACTCCCTCTTCGCGGCGGACGGATACGAGGCCGGGATCGACGTACGGGGACCGGACGGCGCCGTCGGTCGCACGATTATTCTGCCGACCGACGATCGCTCGGCGGACACGGACTCGGTGTGGTCCGCGCTCGAAGCCGAACTCCGCGCCCGGAATCGGGAGATGTATCTGGGGATGCTGGAGCGCCTGCCCCGGAGCGACGAGTTCCCGCAGATCGGCGGCCTCCTCGCCGACGACCGAGGCCTTCTGTGGGTCAAGCTCTACGACGCCCCGGGCGACGCGCTCTGGCTCGGTCACGGTCCGTCCATGCGCCCCGGCGCCGGCGGAGAGTGGCGCCTCGTCCGCCCGGACGGCGACATCCTCGGCACGGTCCGGATCCCGGACGGCCTGAGCCCGCTCCACATCACCTACCCGGACTTCGGGCTGTCAGTCTCGGGAATCGAGTTGCTGCGACTCGCGCTGAGAAATGGCTGGATCCTCGCGGTCTTGCCGAACCTCGCGATGGTCATGACGTGCCCGGCCCTCGGGCGCGCCCGAGGCTTGATCGGTGGGTGGGTCGGGCGCGTGCTCGGAGCCGTGGCTGCTTCGGCCCTTGGACTCGGAGTGTTCAATCTCCTTCGTCCGTTCCCGATCACGGTCGATGGTGATCTCGTCATGTACGGACATCTGGGTCTTGCCTATTGGGCGTGGTCCGCAGCGTTCGCAACGGTGGCCGTGGCCCTGTGGCTACGCGACCGCGAGTGGGCCTCCACCCGCCCGAAGAAATCGTTGGCGTAGCCAGCGAGCTTTGTGGAAGCATGATCAAGATCCATGCCGATTCCCTGCACGACGCCGCGCGGATCCGGCAAGCCGTGGTCGGTCCAACCCGCGTGGCCGAGGTCGCGAGCGAAGCAAGGGTCACCCGTTGGCTGAGCACGGCGAAGGTGTCGGGGCTGGTCCGGTTCACCGATCTCGAGACGGACCTTCAGCCCAGGATCGCCCATGGAAGATGTCATCCGGCTGCAGGAGAATCCGACCGCAGGGGTCGAGAGCCTCAAGTCCGTCCGCTTCACGCTCAAGCGGGGCCGCCGCCTTCGATCGAAACGAGTTCGAGCTTGGAGCCCCGGCCCATCGCCGGCCGTAAGGCAGTGACGACCTTCGTCAGGGCCGACGCCTATCTCGAAGGGGACGGGCGGGAGTTCGAGCACACGGGAGCTTTCTCATGACCGGAGATTCGGTCCGGATCGGAATCTGGGGCGCGGTCCTTTTCTCGACCGCGGCCTGCGCCGGGGGCGACGCGCCCGCGCCGGACGCCGATGTCCCCATCTTCGAGGGGACGGTGGATATCGAGATCGGCGAACTCGAGGGGGACGACGCCTACCTGTTCACCCAGATCGCCTCGGTGGCTGCGGATCCGCTCGGGCGGATTCTCGTCACCGACCGGGGGATCAGTGAGGTCCGCGTCTTCGATCCCGATGGGCGTTTCCTCTTCCGTTTCGGCGGGGAAGGGGATGGCCCCGACGAGTTCAGGGTCCCGTGCTGCCTCGGCTTCTCGCCCGAAGGCGAACTGTGGGTCCGGCAGGAGCCGCGCTACACCGCGTTCGAGCTGGGCGATGCGGGCGTCCGCTCCCTCCGCGCCGTGCGACGGCTCTTCTCGGGGCAGGGGGGCTTCGCCCCTGTCACCTTCGACGCCGCGGGGCGGCTCATCGACATCGGTTCACTGCCGAGCACCGACGGGCGCCTCATGAGCGGGCGCGTCCACATCAATCCGGACGGGAGCGCGGACACCGTCCGCATGGAGGAGCCGGCCGCGGCCAGGGAAGGACGGAGGACGGTTCAGATCTCGTTCAACGGGTTTTCGGGTCAGCGTTATCTCTATCAGCCGTTCGGGGCGTTCTGGTGGATGGCGCACGGTCCCGGCGGCGCCTGGGCCGTGGCGACCAGCACCGCGTACTCGATCGAACTCCACGGCTCCGACGGTTCCGTCTCCGAAATCACGGGTCCCTCCACGCCGGGACCGCCGCTCAGCCCGGCCGAGCAGGACTACGCCCGCGACCGCCTGCAGCGGGACATGGAGGTGACGAACCTCGACGAACCCGCATTCGAGGTTCCCGAAACCAAGGCGCCGCTCGCCGACATCTTCTTCGATCAGGCGGGCCGGCTATGGGTCGAGAAGAGGGCGGCGGACGGAGCGGAGATGGTCGAAGCGAATGTCTACGAGGGAACGACCCTCGTGGCGCGCTACCGCTGGCCGAGCCGGGTGGACCCCGGGTCCGTGCCCCGGGCCACGGAGACGGCCCTGTACGGGACGACCACGGACGAACTCGGCGTCCAGCGCGCGGCCCGCATACGTTTCCAGCACAGGCGGTGATATCGGCGTCCACCTCGGAATCCTCGGACACCCCACGCCCCTGATGATGTCGGCGCCTCGGAACTGATCTGTCACGCCACTTTCGCGCTAATCATAGTTTTTGCTACTCATTCATACATTCAACCTCTTTCTCTCGGACAGCAATAGAGTTCAGATTGATAGATCCATCTGGACGTCTCCGATCAGGCCATTCCTTGCCGACCTGGGAAGGGCCGTCCGCTCCCAGGCCCGAAGATAGGCCGAACATGGCGACTATGGACAGGCGCATCGGAAGCTGGATCGGTGTCCCGGACGGTTCCGACTTTCGACTGTCGCTGGCGCCATCCCCATCGAATTCGACGGGTTCCTTCAATGTTACGGGGTATTGGTTCGCCAGCTCCGATTCTGCGGCGCCCCGCCCCAGGCAATGGCCCACCACGACTCTCCTGCAGTCGGGCATCGTCGAACCTCTATCGCAGTCCATCGAGAGTTATGTCGCGGACATTCGAGTGAGCTTCGCAACGGCCGGAGAAGTCCTCATCAAGGCGGAAGTCCATGACGAGAACGGCAGACTCTTCGGGGAACGATATGCCTACAAGGCCCGCGGCGTGCCGGGAGCGCTCGATGCCGTGGTCCTCGTGATCGCCATGGCCCGGTAAGGGCTGCAGGGGGGACTGGCGATCGCCGGACCCCCTGGACTCCCGTAGTCACGCCGGACTGGGAGCGCTGCCTACCCGCCGATAGGTTCTTCCCTGCGCCTCGCGCGGCCAGGTTGCCGGAAAGACGGGTGGACGGACGGGACGGGCATTCGAGGAGATTGAACATGAGCGGACCACGTTTCCCGGCGATCCACGCCTGCGGCGCCCTGCTGTTCCTCGCTGCGGCCTGCTCCGGGGGCGACGGTCCCGCGCCGGCGGCCGATGTCCCCACCTTCGAGGGGACGGTGGACCTCGAGATCGGGGAGCTTGAGGGAGACGATCCCTATCTCTTCAGCAGCATCTTCTCGGTGGCGGCGGATCCCCTGGGGCGGATTCTCGTGACCGACAGCCAGGCGCACGAGGTGCGCGTCTTCGATCCCGACGGGAACTTTCTCTTCCAACTCGGCGGTGAGGGAGATGGCCCCGGGGAGTTCAGATCTCCATGCTGTGTCGGCTTCTCACCGGAGGGAGAACTCTGGGTGCGCCAGGAGCCGCGCTTCACCGTATTCGAACTGGAGGCCGCCGGGGCGCGCTACGTGCGCACCGTAAGGCGGCTCTTCGCTGGGCAGTTGGGCGGCTACCCCGTCGTCTTCAACGCCGAGGGACGGATCGTCGATGTGGGCTTGCTGCCGGAAGGGGGAGGACAGTTCGTCGAGGCACGCATCCACTTGAGTCCCGACGGGAGCGCGGACACGGTTGAGGTGCGGGAACCCGCGGCGGCGGCGGAAGGGCGAAAGACGGTGGAGTTTGCAAGCGACCGTGGTCGGGGTTTCCTGTACTTCTATCAGCCGTACGGGCCCAGGTGGCTCCAGGCGTACGGTCCCCGGGCCGCGTGGGCGAGCGCCGTGAGTACCGCGTACGAGATAGAACTTCACGGTCCCGATGGTGCCGTCTCGCAGCTTACCGGTCCATCCGCCCCCGGCCCGGCCCTCAGCCCGGCCGAAGTGGAATCCGCTCGGGAGCGCCTGGAAAGGGACATGGAGAGGGGCAACGTCGACGAACCGCTGTTCGACCTTCCCGAGCGAAAACCGCCGCTGGCCGCGCTCTTCTTCGACCGCGGGGGTCGGCTGTGGATCCAGAAGACCGCAGCGGACGGGGCGGAGACGATCGAAGCCGATGTCTACGAGGGAGACTCGCTCGTGGCGAGGTACCGCTGGCCGCGCCGCGTGCGCGCGGGGCCGATTCACTGGGTCACCGAGACGGCGCTCTACGGCACGACCACCGACGAACTCGGCGTCCAGCGCGCGGCCCGCGTCCGGTTCGAACAGAGACCCTGACTCGAGCCAACTCGTCGCAGGCGTACTCCTTCCGGCTCATTGCGCCGCCTCATGCGAATCTCTACGCTGTGGAGCACATTAACTGTGAGATTGTGTTCATGAGGAACATCACCGTATCCGTGGATGAAGAGACGCATCGGCTGGCGCGCATCCGGGCCGCGGAGCTGGATACTTCCGTCTCGGCACTTGTGAGGGAGTACCTGGGAAGTCTTGCCACTGCGCATGGCGGTTCGGCTGGACCCACCTCACGGGCTATGGAAACGCCACTCGAACGGAGGCGCAGGCTCTTGAAGGAAGTGCTCGAGGACATTCGTGCCACGAGCGGTGGCTTCCGGGCGTCCGAGAACGTCTCTCGCGCCGAACTCTACGAAGGCCGTGCGGTTCGTTGACACGAACGTCCTGATCTACGCGGCGAGCCCGTCACCCGAGGAGGCGGACAAGCGCCGCGCGGCACGAGATCTGTTGAACCGCGAGGACCTGGCCCTGTCCGTCCAGGTCCTGCAGGAGTTCTACCACCAGGTCACCAGACACAGCCGCCCGCACCCGCTGACACACGCACAGGCGCTGAGGTTCATCGAACTGCTCGAACACTTTCCCGTCCAGGGGATCACGTTTGACCTGTTCCTGGCGGCCGTCGCCATCAGTCGGCGCTTCCAGTTGTCGTACTGGGACGGCGCGATTCTGGCCGCGGCCCGCGCCTGCCGCTGCGATATCGTGTACTCGGAAGACTTGAGTACTGAACAGGACTACGGCGGTCTGCGAGTTATCAATCCGTTTGCCGAAGTCCGCTGAATGAAGGTCGGCCCGGGAGGGCGCATCCTCATCGGCAGGCTCGCCGGCGTCGCGCTGGGCGCGGTCCTCGGCGAACGCGTCGCCGCGATCCAGCCGCTCGGCGACCTCTTCATCACCCTCCTCGTACTGGCCGCCGCGCCGCTCGTCTTCTTCAACCTCCTCGCGGGGCTGACCTCCCTCGCGGACACGCGCACCCTGGGGCGGCTCGCCGGCAAGACCCTCAGCTACTTCCTGGTGACGGAACTCGTCGCGCTCTCGCTGGGACTGGGGGCGGCGGCCCTCCTGGGGCCCGGAGACGGGATGCGGCTCACGGAGTCGGCCGCGGAGCAGGTCACGGGGCCGGTGGGGGAGGCGCCCTCCGTCGCGGACGTCCTCCTCGACATGATTCCGTCGAACGTCTTCCGCGCGTTCGGGGACGGCAACGTCGTGCAACTGGTCGTCCTCGCGCTCCTGCTCGGGGTCGCGACGCTGGCGCTCGGGGATGGTCCCCGGGCGCGCCTCGCCACGCTGTACGAGGACGCGGCGCGCCTCTTCCGGCGTCTCGTCCACATGATCCTCTGGACCGCCCCGCTGGGCATCGGCGCCCTCGTCGCGGTCACGGTAGGCCGCTACGGCGCGGAGTTGATCGGCCCCATGGCACGCTTCCTCGCGGGACTGTGGGGCGCGCAACTCGTCATCGTGGGCGGGTACATGCTCCTCCTCAGGTTCTTCAGCGACTACCGTCCCGCCCGCTTCCTGCGGGCGACGGGCTCGCTGTGGGCCACGACCGCCGCCACGACGTCCAGCCTCGCCTCGCTCTCGGTCGGACTGGAGACGGCCCGGCGGCTCGGCCTCCCGCGCGGCGTGTACTCCTTCGCCCTCCCGCTCGGGGCACAGCTCAACAAGGACGGCACCGCGGCCATGCTCGGGGCGGTGCTCCTCTTCACGGCGCAAGCGGCCGGCGTCTCCTTCTCGCCCGCCGACTTCGTCACCATCCTCTTGCTGGGCCTGCTGCTCTCGGAGGGTTCGGGCGGGGTCCCCGGCGGCGGCTTCGTGATCGCGCTCATCTACGTGCAGGCGCTCAACCTCCCCATCGAGGTCGCGGCGATCGTGGGCGGCATCTACCGTCTGGTGGACGTGGGCAACACGACCGTAAACATCATGGGCGACATGGTCGGCGCGTCGCTCGTCGCCCGTTCCGAAGCGAGGCACACATGACGCCGGAAATCAAGGCACTCTTCCCGGGCGCGAGCCAGCAGGTCTACCTCGACATATCGGCGAGCGCGCTGATGCCCAATCCGGTGCTGGCGGCGGTCGTGAGTCACACTGGGCGCCGGGTGCTCGGCCGAGGCGACAAGACCCGGATGCTGGCCACCGTCGAACGCGCGCGGTCGTCGTTCGCGTCGCTGATCGGGGCGGCCCCGGAAGAGGTCGCGATCACCAAGAACGTCTCCGACGGCCTCAACCTGTTCGGCGCGAGCCTCCCGTGGAGGGCGGGGGACAACGTGGTCCTGTGTCCCGCGCTCGAGCACCCGAACAACATCTATCTCTGGTACAGCCTCGCCCGCTCGCACGGCATCGAGGTGCGGTCGGTCGCACCGGAGGACGGCCACATTCCGGTCGGGGCGATGGCCGCGGCGATGGACGAACGCACCCGACTCGTGACGATCCCCAGCATCACCTTCGCCCCGGGATTCGTCACCGACGTCAGGGCGATCGGAGCGGCGGCGCGGAAGGTCGGGGCCCTGACGCTGGTGGACGCGGCCCAGTCGATCGGCGCCTATCACACCGACGTCGCCGACCTGGGGGTCGACGCGCTCGCCGTGGCGGCGCAGAAAGCCCTTCTCTCGGTGTACGGTTTCGGCTTCCTCTACGTCCGGCGCGGGCTGGCCGAGACGATGACGCCGGTGCACGTGGCGCGATTCGGGATCGAACTCGACGGGGCGCACGAGACCGCGTATTCGGAGGACGAACTCCGCTTCCGTACGGGGGCGCTCCGCTTCGACGTGGGCAACTACAACTATCTCGGCGCGGCGGCGACCGCCGCGGCGCTGGACCTCCTCTCCGACTGGAGCGTGGAGCGCGTCGAGGAGCACGTCCGCGGTCTGGCGGCCGACCTCGCGAGCCGGCTGCTGGAACTCGGTCTCCCGGTGGTCGGGGGACGACCCGGACCGTATCTGGCGCACATCGTCTCGGTCGGCGAGAGCGGCGGCGGGCGCCACTACACGGCCGATGATCCGGCCATGAACTCGCTGTACGAGCACCTCACCGCGGCCGGCATCCGCCTCGCCATCCGCACTGGCATGCTCCGCTTCTCCATCGGCGTCTACAACGACCAGGGCGACATCGACCGAGTGGTGGAGGCAACTCGGGAGTGGTGCAACGAGACAGGGTATCAAGCGCGCACTGAGGACTCTTGAGAGGCGGTTGACCCGGTGATGGATCGGTCTCTTGGCGCAGTTGGAAGAACGTGTGCGTGGAGAAGCCGATGCCCAAAGTGCGTGAGGCCATTCGACTCGTGAATGCCGATGGCTGGAGACTGGCCCGTACGCGCGGCAGCCATCGGCACTATCGACACCCCGAGAAGTCCGGAATCGTGACCATAGCCGGTCGCATGAGCAAAGACTTGGCCCCCGGAACGTGGACAAGTATCCTCAAACAGGCGGGCCTCAAGCAGAGGAAGGCACCTTGACCTACGCCGTCGTCATCGAGAGAAGCACCAACGGTTACTCCGGGTACGTTCCAGACCTTCCTGGTTGTGTGGCGGCCGGAGACTCCTTGGAGGAGACCGAGAGACTGCTTCGTGAGGCAGTCACGTTCCACATCGAATGCCTTCGAGAACACGGAGACCCCGTTCCGGAGCCTCAGACTTCGGTCGGGTCGGTCAACGTACCGGCTTCGCAACCCGGGTAAGCACCTGCCAGCGGTCGGGAGGCCGCACGCCACCCGGCGCATGTCGTCTCAGTCGGCCGTAGACGCCGTTCCGGACATGGCGTGCGTCACCACTCCTCGGTGATTGCTCGTTTTCCACTCAAGCCTCATCCTTCGGAGCCCATCAACTGTGATAGGGGGTGACGAAATGTCCCGGGACGAACCGACAGATTCGCTGACCCCGGGCGCCGCCCGCGTGGATCGGCGCGCGTTCATGGCGGCGGTATCAGCGCTGGGACTGGGAGGTACCGCCCTCCCCGCGGCGCTGTGGGCACAAACCGGCGGCGGACAGGACGCCGTCACCCAGGCGGACATCGCCGCCGCAGTGCGCGTCGCCGGGCTCGACTTCAGCGACGAGGAAGTCGACCTCATGGTGGAGGAAGTGAACGGGATGCGGGAGCGCTACGCGCAACTCCGGACGATGCGGATGCCCAACTCCGTCGTCCCCGCGCTCCACTTCGAACCGGTGCTCCCGGGAACCTCCTACCCGGCGCCGTCGGCGTCGACCGTCTTCCGCTACACGCGGCCCCAGGGGCTCGAGCGGCCCGCGAACCTCGAGGAACTGGCCTTCCGCCCGGTGACGGAACTGGCCGAACTCGTCCGCAGGCGGCAGGTGACGTCGACCGAACTCACGGAGATGTACCTGGGCCGGCTGCGCCAGCACGGCGACACGCTGCTTGCCGTGATCACGCTCACCGAGGACCTCGCCATGCGGCAGGCGGCGCGGGCGGACGCCGAGATCGCGCGCGGCTACTACCGGGGGCCGCTGCACGGGATCCCGTGGGGGGCGAAGGATCTCCTCTCGGAGGACGAAACCCTCACGACGTGGGGCGCCAAGCCGTACGAGGAACAGTACATCCCCGAGGACTCCACGGTGGGGTGGCGGCTCGAGGCGGCGGGCGCCGTGCTCGTGGCGAAGCTCACGCTGGGGGCGCTCGCGAGGGGGGACGTCTGGTACGGCGGGCTGACCCGCAACCCGTGGAACCTCGAGCAGGGGTCGAGCGGGTCCTCGGCCGGCTCCACCGCGACGGTCGTGGCGGGGCTCGTCGGGTTCGCGATCGGAAGCGAGACCTTGGGCTCGATCGTCTCCCCCTCAACCCGCTGCGGCGCCTCCGGGCTCCGGCCCACCTTCGGGCGCGTGAGCCGGGCCGGGGCGATGGCCCTCTCGTGGTCGATGGACAAGCTGGGGCCGATCTGCCGCAGCGCGGAGGACTGCGCGATCGTGCTCGACGCGATCCAGGGGTCGGACGACCAGGATCCGACGGCGCGCGACGTCGCCTTCGACTGGGATCCGGAGCGGCCGCTCTCCGACCTGCGGGTCGCCTACGTGCCCTCCGCCTTCGAGGAAGAGCGGGAGGATGAGGAGTGGAAGGCGTTCGACGAGGCGTCGCTCGAAGTCGTGCGCGGGTTCGGGATCGACCCTGTGCCGCTCGAACTCCCCGACGACATCCCCTACGACGCGATGCGGATCATCCTGAGCGCGGAGCAGGGGGCGGCCTTCGACGAGCTGATCCTGAGCGGTCGGGAAGACCTGCTCGTGCTGCAGGAGCCCAACGCGCGGCCGAACATCATGCGGACCGGGCGCATGATCCCCGCGGCCGAATACATCCAGGCGAACCGGCTGCGCACGATCGCCATGCACCGCTTCGCGCGGGTCATGGAGGGGATCGACGTCGTCGTCACGCCGAGCTTCGGGGGATCGATGCTCCTGCTCACGAACCTCACGGGACATCCCCAGGCGGTGATCCCGAACGGGTATCGGTCGGAGGACGGGACGCCGACGAGCATCTCCTTCGTCGGAGGACTGTTCGCCGATGCGGAGACGCTGCGGCTCGCGAAGGCGGTCCAGGACGCGACGGACCACCATCTGCGGCGGCCGCCGCTGTTCGCCACGTGAGCGCCGGCGCAGGGAACGGGGCGGGGAACGCGGGGCGGGGGCGGTGATCGACCTCCGCAGCGACACGGTGACGCGGCCCACCGAGGCGATGCGGGCGGCGATGGCCGCGGCCCCGGTCGGGGATGACGCGTACGGCGACGACCCGAGCGTCCTCGCGCTAGAGCGCCGGACCGCGGAGCTGCTCGGCAAGGAAGACGCGGTCTACGTGCCAACGGGCACCATGAGCAACCAGATCGCGCTCCGGGCGCACACCGAGCCGGGCGACACCGTGCTCATCGGCCCCGGCGCGCACGTCTGGTTCGGGGAGGCCGGTGCGCCGTCGCCGATCTCCGGGGTCGTCGTCCGCCCGCTCGAGGGCCCGCGCGGCATGTTCGACGCGGCCACGCTGCGGGCCGCGCTCAACATCGACATGGGGCCCGTGCGGGCGCGCATGCAGTCGCCCGTGCGGCTCGTGTGCGCCGAGAACACGCACAACGGCGCGGGCGGCGCCGTGTGGCCCCTCGACCTCCAGCGGGAGATGCTCGCCGCCGCGCGCGAGGCCGGCCTCGCCACCCACCTCGACGGCGCCCGACTCTGGAACGCGACCGCCGCCACCGGCATCCCCGAGGCGGAGTTCGCGGAGGGCTTCGACACCGTGAACGTGTGCTTCTCGAAGGCTCTGGGCGCGCCGCTGGGCTCGGCCCTGGCCGGCCCCCTGGGCCTCATCGAGCGGGCGCGGCGCTTCAAGCAGCTCTACGGCGGCGGCTTCCGCCAGGCCGGTATCGTCGCGGCCGGTGCCCTCTACGCCCTCGAGTACCACCGCAAGCGGCTGCCCGAGGACCACGCCCGGGCCAGGACCCTCGCCCGCGGCCTCGCCGAAATCCCCGGCCTGGCGGTCGATCCGGAGGCCGTGGAGACGAACATCGTCCGCTTCCGGACCACGGCCGTCACGGCGCCGGAGTTCGCGACTCGGTGTCGGACGGGGAATGGCACGGGCTGCGTTCTCCTCAACGCCTACAGCCGGAGCGACCTGCGCGTCGTGCCTCACCTGCAAACGACGGACGAGGACGTGGAGCGAGCCCTCGACGTCTTCCGCTACGCCGCCACAGGGTCTGCCTGACGCAGCTTGCGCGGCCCGGCGGCGACTCAGGAAGTGGTCGGCGGCGGGTCCGACCTGCCCATTGCGAGAGCCACCTCCGCATCGATCGCGGACGTAAGCTCGTCCGACCGCTCGGAACCGAGCAGGACTGCGATCCAGCGCGTCGACTCGCTCGTCCCGAGGACGATCCGGAACATCACCGTGAGGGGGACGGAGAGCAGCATCCCCACCGGCCCCAGCACCCAGCCCCAGAAGACGAGCGACGCGAAGACGACGAGCGTGGAAAGGCCCACCCTGTAGCCCATGACCCGGGGCTCGACCACGTTGGCCCAGAAGATGTTGATGACGAGGTAGCCGGCCGCGGCGGCGACCGCCGTGCCGAGCCCGATCTGGAGCCACGCGAGGAGCACCGCGGGCACCGCGGCGATGAAGGACCCGATGTTGGGCACGTAGTTCAGCAGGAACGCGATCACGCCCCACAGGATCGGGTAGTTGATCCCCAGGAGCGCCGTGAGTCCCATGACGGAAAGGCCGGTCGCGAGGCTGATCACGGTCTTGAGCACGACGTAGCGGCGCACCGCGGTCCCCACCTTCCCGAAGTTGGCGCGCGCCTCGGTCGCCTCCGCCTCGCCGAAGGCCACGCGCATCTTGGTCGGGAAGCTCGAGACCTCCAGCAGCATGAAGACCATCGTGAGGATGATCAGGAACCCGTTGGCGAGTATGAGCCCGAGGTTCTCCACCAGTTGCCGCAGAAAGCCGAGCAACCAGCTGGGAAGGAGTTCGCCGACATCGAACTGGGGCCCCTCGACTCCGAAACGCGCCGACCACCCGCCGAGCGTTGCCTCCAGCGTCTCGACCTGCGCCGCGAAGAGTCGGTCAAGTTGCGCTTCCGTGCGCCCGAGTTCGACGATTCGCGTGCCGAGCAGGCCACCGATCACGGTTCCCACGGCCAGGATCACGAGGACGAGGCTGAGGACGGCGACGAACTTGGGGACCTTGTGTTCCGTCATCCACCGCAGGGGCGTCGCGCAGAGGAGGGTGAGGAAGAGGGCGAGCACGAAGGAGACGACGAGCGCCGAGGCCGCGCGCATCCCAGCGATGATGATGACGAAGGCCGCCAGGTTGAGAAGGATCCGGTGTACTCGTGTCGCGTCGTCGCGCATGAGACGAGGGTGCGGCAGGGACGCCCCCGAAGCAAGTGGGGCGACGCTCCGATCGTCGTTGCAGGCCCCGCCGTCGCGCCGATACCTTCGACGCGTCCCCGAGAGACCCCGAAAAACCGAGGGAGAACGCTTGATCGAGCGGAAGATCCGGGTGCTCGTCGCGAAGCCGGGCCTGGACGGCCACGACCGCGGCGCGAAGGTGATGGCGGCCGCCCTGCAGGACGCGGGGATGGAGGTCATTTACACCGGACTCCACCAGACGCCCGAGATGATCGCGGCCACGGCGCTGCAGGAAGACGTGGACGTGGTCGCGCTCTCGATCCTCTCCGGGGCCCACATGACGCTCTTCCCGCGCGTGAAGGCGCTGCTCGACGGGCAGGGCCAGGCGGAGGTTCTCGTCACCGGGGGCGGGATCATTCCCGGCGAGGACATGGAGGCGCTTCAGGAGACGGGCATCGGCCGGCTCTTCGGCCCGGGGACCGCGACTTCGGAGCCGATCCAGTACATCCGTGCCTGGTTCGAGGAGCAACGATGAGCGAAGCGTTCACGCGCGATGGATCGCCGCTCGAATGCAGCAGGGCTTTTGGCACGGGCTGCTGCTAGCCGCCGACCCATGGGCGAGAGCCGGATGGGCGCGCTGGTCGCGGAACTGCGCGAACTCGAGGCCCGGATTCAGCGCGGCGGGGGCGAGAAGCGCGTCGCGCGGCAGCACGCGCAGGGCAAGCTCACGGCCCGCGAGCGCGTCGACCTCCTGATCGACGACGGGGGCGGCTTCCTCGAGATCGGCCTCCTCATCGCGCACGACCGGTACGACGGCAAGGCGCCCGCGGCGGGCGTCGTCACCGGAGTGGGGGAGGTGTGCGGGCGCGAGGTCGTCGTCGTCGCCAACGACCAGACGGTGAAGGCGGGCAGTTGGTGGCCGGAGACGATCACCAAGATCCTCCGCGCCCAGGAGATCGCGATGCGCTGCCGCGTGCCGATCGTGTATCTCGTCGACTCGGCCGGCGTGAACCTCCCGTATCAGGGCGGCGTGTTCCCGGGCCAGTACGGCGCGAGCCGGATCTTCTACTACAACTCGATCATGCGGCACTACCTCGAGGTGCCGCAGATCTCCGCCGTCATGGGCCAGTGCATCGCGGGCGGCGCCTACCTGCCGGCGCTCTCCGACGTGATCGTGATGGTCGAGGGGACGAGCTTCATGGGCCTCGGCGGGCCCAACCTCGTGAAGGGCGCGACGGGGCAGGAGGTCGAGGCGGAGGAACTGGGCGGGGCGCTGATGCACAACCGGGTGAGCGGCGTGGCGCACTACCGGGTGGCCGACGACCCGGCGTGCATCGAGAAGCTGCGCTCCCTGGTGCGGGGGCTCCCGCCCGCGGGCCGTCCGGGTCCCGCCGCCGAGCCGCGGGATCCGGCGCGCGCCCCCGAGGAGGTCTACGCGCTCCTCCCCGGCGACCATCGCCAGCCGTTCGACATGGAGGCGGTGCTCGCCACGATCCTCGACGAGGGGCCGTTCGAGGAGTTCCAGGCGGACCACGCGCCGGAGATGCTCACGGGCACGGGCCACCTCGACGGCTTCCGGGTGGGAGTGATCGCGAACCGGCGCGGCATGTTCCGGGGAGCGCCCGGCGAACCGCCGAAGTTCGGCGGCATCGTGTACACGGAGAGCGCGGAGAAGGTCGCCTACTTCATGGATCTTTGCGACCGGCACGACACCCCGCTCCTCTTCGTACAGGACGTGAGCGGGTTCATGGTGGGCCCGGAGGCGGAGCAGTCGGGGATCATCCGGGCGGGTGCGCGCATGGTCGAGTCGATGGCGACGGCGCGCGTGCCCAAGCTCGTGCTCACGGTCAACCACGCGAGCGGGGCGGGGTACTACGCGATGGCCGGGCAGGGGTTCGACCCCGATTTCATCTTCACCTGGCCGACGGGACGGATGGCGGTGATGGAGGGGGAGGCCGCCGTGCAGGCCGCCTTCGGCCGCAAGCTCTCGGAAGCGGCGGAGGCGGCGGAGGGTTCCGGCAAAGGGCTGGACGAAGAGACGGCGGCGGCGATCGAGCGTACGCGGCAGGACTACGAGCACCAGCTCGACGCGAAGTACGCCGCGGCGCGCGGGTTCGTGGACGCGATCCTCTCGCCCGAGGACACACGGCCCGCGCTCTCCCTCGCGCTCCGCTGTTCGCTCGGCAACCCGGGCCCCCACCTCGGCCCCTTCACCCTCCCCGACAGCCTGTGACGGCCGGCCGATGACCGACGGCGTGACGGACTCGGTGGCGCTCGAGGCGGAGGCGACCGCGGTAGGACTGGCGGAACAGCCCCGCCCGGCTCGGATCGGGCGCGGCGGCGGCGCCACGGTGCGGGTGGCCTCGGGGCAGGGGTTCTGGGGCGACTGGCAGGAGGCGCCCAAGCTGCAGGTGCGCCGCGGCGCGATCGACTACCTGATGCTCGACTACCTGGCCGAGATCACGATGTCGATCATGCAGAAGCAGCGGGCCCGGAACCCGGAGGCGGGGTACGCGCGCGACTTCGTCCTCCTCATGGACGACCTCATCGAGGACCTCATCGCCGGCGAGATCCGCGTCGTATCGAACGCCGGCGGCGTGAACCCGGAGGGGTGCCGAAACGAACTGGGGTTCGCGTTCGCGGACCAGTCGCTCCCGCGCCGGCCCCGCGTGGCCGTGATCACGGGCGACGATCTCATGGACTCGCTCGATGACCTCATCGCGGCGGGACACGGGTTGCGCCACATGGAGACGGGCGCCCCGCTCTCCACGGTCCGCGACCGGGTGGCCGCTGCGAACGCCTATCTTGGCGCCGAACCGATCATCGAGGCGCTGGAGCAGGAGGCCGACATCGTCGTCGCCGGCCGCTCGACGGACACCGCGCTCACCTACGCGCCACTCATGCACGAGTTCCGCTGGGACGCCGACGACTGGGACCGGCTCGCGCACGGGGTCGTCGCCGGGCACATTAACGAATGCGGCTGCCAGGCCTCGGGCGGGAACTCGCTCGTGGACTGGCGCGAGATCGACCTCATCCTCCCCGGCTACCCCATCATCGAGGCGGAGGCGGATGGTTCCTTCGTCGTGACGAAACACCCGGGACTCGGAGGGCGGGTGACCCGGGCCACCGTCACCGAGCAACTCGTGTACGAACTCGGGGACCCGCGCGACTACATCACGCCGGACGTGATCGCGGACTTCTCGACCATCCGGCTCCGGGACCTCGGTGGGGACCGCGTCCGGGTCGAGGGCGTGGCCGGCCGCCCCCGCACGGACCAACTCAAGGTCTCGATCGCCTACCACGCCGGCTACAAGGCGGTCGGCACGCTCACCTACGCGTGGCCGGACGCGGTGGAGAAGGCGCGGCGCGCGGACGAGATCCTGCGCGGGCGCCTCGCACACCTCGGCCTCGTCTTCGATGAGATCCGCACGGAGTTCGTCGGAGCGGGGGCGTGCCACGGGCCGCTGGCGGGCGAGCCGCCGGAGGACCTGCCCGAGGTCACGCTGCGGGTCGGCGTGCGCAGCCCGGACCGTCACGCGGTGTCCCGCTTCAGCCGCGAGATCGCCCCGCTCATCCTCGCGGGCCCGCCGAGCGTGACGGGGTTCGCGGGCGGCCGCCCGAGGGTGCAGGAGGTCGTCGCCTACTGGCCGGCGCTGATCGACCGCGAGGTCGTCGAGAGCCGCGTCCGCGTGGAGACGATCGAGCTGTGAGGGTCCGCCTGGCGGAGGTCGCGTTCGCCCGCTCCGGCGACAAGGGCGATACCGCGAACGTCGGCCTCATCGCGTTCGACGACGAACTTTATCCTATTTTGGAGAAGGAGGTTACGGCAGAACGCGTAAGAGATCACTTCAAGGGAATCTGCGAGGGCGAAGTGGAGCGCTTCGAGCTTCCGAACCTGCGCGCGCTCAACTTCCTCCTCCACCGTTCGCTGGGCGGGGGCGGCACGGTGTCGCTCATGCTCGACGCGCAGGGGAAGACGTTCTCCACCGCTCTCCTGAGGATGGAGATCGAGATCCCCGACGGCGCGGGGCGTCCGGAGCCCGACTGAGGCACCCATGTTCGAATACCTCGACATAGACATCGACGAGCGGACCGGCGTGAACCGGATCCACCTCGACCGGCCCGCCCGGAGGAACGCGCTCAACGGGGCGCTGGTCGCCGAACTCAAGGAGGCGCTCGCGCTCGCCGACGCGGACGAGCGGGTGCGCGTGATCGGACTCGGCGGGCACGGCCGGGACTTCTGCGCCGGGGCGGATCTGGCCGAGGTACAGGCCTCGGTCGAGGAAGGCGTCCTCGCGAGTCTGCGGGAGGCGGAGGCACTGGGGGAACTGTTCACCCTCCTCCGGAAACTCTCGAAGCCGGTCGTCGCGGTCGTGCACGGTCGCGCGCTCGCCGGCGGGTGCGGGCTCGCGACGGCGTGCGATCTCGTGCTCGCCGCGGAGAGCGCCCGCTTCGGCTATCCCGAGGTGCGGCTCGGCTTCGTCCCCGCCATGGTGACGGCGATCCTGCGCCGGAACGTGGGAGAGAGGCGCGCCTTCGAACTGATGGCGCTCGGAGACACCATCGACGCGCGCGAGGCGGCGCGGCTCGGCCTCGTGAACCGGGTCTACGCCGACGCGGAGTTCGAGACGGAGACCTCCGCGTTCCTGACTGAACTCGCGAGCCGGAGCGCCTCGGCGCTCGCGTTGACCAAGCGGCTCCTGTACGGCGCCGACGCGCAGAGCTTCGAGGCCGCGATCGCGGCCGGCGCCCGCGTGAACGCGCTCGCCCGGATGACCGACGATTGCCAGGCGGGCATCCGCAAGTTCCTCTCCCGCGGCAAGAAACAGGACGACAAGAAACAGGACGAAGGGAAGACAGCATGAGCGACAGCGACGTCGTTTCGCCGCCGGGTTCGGCGTTCCTGTGGCGGGCGGGGGCGCTCGCCTCGGGCGCGGCGGGTCTCTTCCTCCTCACCACGGGCGGGGAGTCGCTCAGCATCGCGGTCCTGCTGCTCGTCGTCGCGCTGGCCGCGGCGGGCGTGCTGCTCGGCGGCGGGGCGCACGGCCCCGCGGTCGAAGGCCGGCTCGACCTGAGCGCCCGACTCGGTCTCGGGTTGCTGGGCGGGAGCCTCGCGGCCGCTGTCTCCGCCGCGGCCCTCTCGGTCCTCGCCGAGATCGGTCTCACGGGCGCACTGGGCGTGGGGCTCACCTCGGCGTGGAGCGGGCCGGCGTTCCTCGCGCATCTCGGGAGCGGCGCCGTGTGGGGCATGGTGCTCGGGATCCTCTACGGCGAACTGCCCGGCGCGTCGCCCGGCGCGCGCGGAGCGCTGTTCAGCCTCGTGCCCGCCCTCTACCTCCTGCTCAAGGTGTATCCCGTCGACCGAGACCTCGGCCTCTTCGGCCTCGAGCTGGGGGCGCTCACCTTCGTCTTCGTCCTCGGGCTCAACTTCCTGTGGGGGATGGTCGCGGGGTCGGTCATCGGCTGGGGCGAGGCCGGCGACGAGACGCCCGTCGCGCGCCCGATCGACGAGTAGAACCCGGGCCGCGCGTGGAGACCGAGACGCCGACGGACGCCGGCGGCGGCGGCGAACCGACCGCGAGCCGCGACTGGTGGCTCAGGCTGCAACTGGGACTCAGCCTCGCCGGGGGCGCCGCGTGGTTCGCGGGCGCCTTCATCGAGCAGGAATTCCTGGCCGGCGCGGGGTGCGGCCTCATCCTCGCCGCGCTCGTCCTCAGACTGGGCCGGAAAGCCGACGCCGACTGACGCCGACCGACGCCGACTGACGCGGCTCTGCCGCGGCGGGTCCGCCCGGTCCGTTGATCCGCCGTTGATCGGGCACGTCATCTCGCGGGGGTGAGCACCCTGCAGCAGGCCCGCGAACTCCTGAAGGCCCGATTCGGCTACGACGACTTCCGCCCGGCCCAGTCGCGCGTCGTCGAGGCGGTGCTCAGCGGGCGCGACACGCTCGCCGTGCTGCCGACGGGGTTCGGGAAGTCCGTCTGCTTCCAGATTCCGGCCCTGCTGCGCCCCCGGCCCACGCTCGTCGTGTCGCCGCTCATCTCGCTCATCGACGACCAGGTCGGCGGGGCGGGGCGGCGGGGCATTAAGGCCCTCGGCTGGACGAGCGCCACGCCCCGGGACGTCGTGAACGAGGCGCTCGAGCGTGCGGGGCACGGCGGGCTCGATCTCCTCTACCTCGCGCCCGAGCGGCTGGAGAACCACGCCGTCTGCGAACGGCTGCGGAGGATCGGCCTCGGCGGGATCGCGGTGGACGAGGCGCACTGCGTGTCGCAGTGGGGACACGACTTCCGCCCGGCCTACCTGGGCATCGGCGGGGCGCGCGAACGGCTGGGGAATCCGCCGCTCACCGCGCTCACGGCCACCGCGACGGCGCGCACCCGGCGGGAGGTCGAGCGTCTCCTGGGGATGGACGGGCCGATCCGCGTGTTCGTGCCCGGCGACCGGCCGAACCTGCGCTACTCCGTCGAGTCGGCGCCCGATCTGAGCGCCGCGTACGAGCGGGTCCGGCAGGAGGTCACGGCGTGCCGCGGATCGGCCGTGGTGTACGCGCGCACGCGGGGGCTGAGCGCCCAACTCGCGATCTCGCTGTCGCGGTCGGGCGTTGCCGCCGCCCCCTACCATGCGCGCCTGCCGATCGAGCGCCGCCAGGTGACGCAGCGGGCCTTCCTGGACAGCCGCATCCGCGTGGTCTGCGCCACGACGGCCTTCGGGATGGGGATCGACCACCCGCACGTGCGGCTCGTGGCGCACCTGGGCGCTCCCCAGTCGCTGGAGGAATACGTCCAGGCAGCGGGTCGCGCCGGACGCGACGGAGAAGCGGCGCGGTGCGTGATGGTCGCGGTGCGCGCCCCGCGGCGCGGCGTCCTGCGGTTCGTCCGGCGCGAGCGGGCCCGGCCGGGCGGTCCCCCGGGCGGCGCACGCGGCGAGGAGCCCCTCGACCCGGAACGCGCCGCGGCCGAAGCCGTGCGCCGGGCGGCCATGCGCGCCTACATCGAGACGGCCGGGTGCCGGCGCGCGGCGATCGCCGCCTACTTCGGGGAGCGGGCCCCCGCGTGCGGCGGCTGCGACAACTGCGAGCGCGGCCGGGCCGGCCCCGCGCCCCGGCCGGGCCGGCACATCAGAACGACCACGCCACCCCGAGCACGGCGATGAGCGGAAGGGAGCCGAGCGGCACGGGGCGCGCGACCGCCTCCTCCGGCCCCGCCCGGTAGAAGAGCGCGTCGCGGCTACCGAGCGCGTTCAGCACCCGCACATAGGGGGCGATGACGAGTGGGGAATCGCCCACGCTCGCGACCCAGCGCCGGGACACCTCGGCGTCGAGCCTCAGGTAGGAGTCTTCCGGTGCGCCCGACAGCGTCGGCACGGGAGCTTCCCCCGTCACGGCCCCCTTCGCGTCCCGCGCCCGGGTCACGGCCGAGAACGGTAGGCCGGCCCCATAGGCGAGCCGGATACCGAAGTCGAAGTCCTGCGCCTCCGCCGAGAGCCCGCCGCTCAGGAGCTGCCGGCCGACGAACGGCGTCTCTTCCTCCGGGTCGTTCGTCCATACCCAGGCGATCGAATAGCCGACCCAACCGCGCACCGGGCCTTCCTTCGCCTGCACCCACAGGTCCAGGCCCGAGGAGAAGAGGTGATCAGCCGCGTTGGGCAGGTCGTCGAAGGACTTGAAGTAGCCCTCGACGCCGGCGTCGACCCCGTTCTCGAGCGCGTTCGAGAACCCGACCACGACGTGTGATGCGCCCGCGACGTTCGACGCCGCGTTCGGGCTCGGAGGGGTGGAGTCCCCCGCGGGGAGAATCCGGCCCACGGTGGGACCGGTGAGGTCGCCGGAGAGGATGGACTCGGGTCCCAGCACGACCTGGAAGAATCTCCCCGCCGAGAGCCGAAGGTCCGCCGCCTCCGTGATGTGCCAGGTCACTGTGGCCCGCGGGGCGAATTTCGCGCGGCCGGCCGGAGCGAAGTAGCTGGCCCGGAACCCGCCTCTCACCTCCAGCTCGCGCGCGACCTCCCAGATGGCCTCGCCCCACGCCGCGGTCACGTTTGCCCGCGTGATGGCGTGGGTCAGCACGTGCGATGTCTGGCCGCCCAGCACGTTCCGCTGGTCGAGCGCCGTCTCGTGCGTGTCGAAGCCGCCCCCCGCGGCCCAGCGGATCCTGTCCCCGCCCGATTCGAAGATGGCCTCGGCCCGCGACCGCGATGTGCGTCCGAGTGCGTCCGCGAAGAAGACCCCCGCGTCGAGTTCCTTGTCGCGCGGCAGCGGGAGCCCGGTGGCGAACCGTCCGTAGGCGCCTCTGAGCGTGACCGTCCCCTCTCCCACGGGAAGGCGATAGCTCAGCGAACCCGCCAGGTTGCCCCAGTAGGCCGACTCCACCGCCCCGGTGTCCTCCAGCCGCCCGATGTCGAGGAGGACGGACTCGCGGTTCCAGAACCCCGTTCCGGACAGTGTCCCGGGCCCCAGCCGGTAGTCGATGCGACCCAGGACGTCACCGTACTCGTACGGCATCTGCCGTTCGTCCGTGATGAACCGATACCCGAGTCCGTGGAGCGCCCGACCGCTCACGAGTACCCGTCCCGCGCTACCGATCGGGCCCTCGATCCGGCCTCCGCCCCCGAGGAGGTCGGCCGAGCCGGCGGTCCGAAAACGTTCCGCGTCGCCCTGGCGGGTCTCGAGATCCAGCACGTACGAGAGCCCCCCGTCGTAGCGGGCCGGCGTCCCGCCGATGTAGAGCGACGCGTTCTGGAGCACGCCGTCGGGAAAGGCGTCGAGCAGGCCGCTGAGATGGAAGGGCGCGTATACGGGCGCGCCGTCGAGGAGCACGAGCTTCAGGTCGGACGCGGCCCCGCGCACGTAGAGCACGCTGGTCGGATCGTTCGGGTCGTTGCCGCGCCCGTCGACCGTGAGGCCAGCCTCGGCTACGCCCGGAGACGAGTCGAGGGCGCGGAGTTCCGTCTCCCCTTCTTCGCGGAATCCGTCACGGGTCATTCCGGGCACGGTCAGCCGCCGGGCGGCGACCTGGGCGAAGAGGCCCGGCATGACGACGGGCTCTCGCTCGAGCGCCAGATCGAGCGGGATGTCACCACCGGCGGGGACGACGACGCCGGTCTGGAGCGGCGCGCGGTCGAGCGCCCGGGCCAGGACGAGCACAGGCCCCGGCGGGAGCCCCGACACCCGGTACGCGCCGTCCGCGTCCGTGATCACGAACCAGGTGGTGCCGGGGAATCGGATCTCGACGGACGCGCCCTCGAGCGGCATCTGGGCTTCGGCGCTCAGCACCCGGCCGTGGACACCGCCGCCGGCGGGTCGGTCCGGCTTCGCCTGGGCGAAGGCCCGGGGCGTGGGGAGCAGGACGATACCCAGCAGGCAGAGGAGCGCGCCGCGCGATGCCGCACCAGCGCGCGGTCCCGTGGGATGGGAGACGCGCCCCGACCTGCGGTGCATGGGGTTCGTCATCCCGGGACCCGCCTTCGAGGCTCGTTAGATCTTCGCGTCGCTACCCGTCGCCCGCCGCAACAGCCCGCTGCTACCCGTCGGTGCCGAGAAGGATCTGCACCGGGCTCGCATCGGCCGATTCGGTGCGGCGCAACTCACCGCCTTCGAGACGGACGACTTCGCTGTCGTCGATCATTACAGAACCCGAAGCGGCCCCGCGAGGCAAGGTCACGAGGATCTCATCCGCCGCGCCGCTGACTTCGATGACGCCCGGTTCCACGTGGAAGTTCACGTCAAGGGCCCTCACCGAGGCCTGCTCCCCGTCGGTGAGCCGGATCGTGAGCCGCAGGCCTTCACGCCCGCCTGCGACCGTGACCCGCACCGACCCGTCGTCCGGCTCGACCGACACCTGGCTCGGCCCGGCCTGGCCCGGTTCCTCGGGTCCGCTCGCGATCCACGCCGCGAGGGCTTCGACCCCGCCGTCGACCCAGCCGCGTACCGGCGACCCGGGAACAGCGTAGGCCCCCGCGGCCAGCAGGAGCGTCAGGCCGGCGGCCACCGCGACGGAGCGGCGGCCCATCCACCCGATGCGCCACCCGATGCGCCACCCGCTGCGCGCCGCGCGGGCGCTCGCGAGCGGGACGGGCGCGGATCGCGCCGCCTCGCGCAACGCCTCGGGCATCTCGACCCAGGCGGCCGGTACGTCCATGACCTCGAGCGCCGACGTCACCCGCCGCACCGCGAACCGCAACTCATCGCGCCGCGCGGCGCAGACCGCGCAACTCGTCGCGTGGTTCTCGACGCGTCGCCGCTCCTCGGCGGAGAGTTCCCCGTCCAGGAGCGCGAGCAGCGCGCCGTCGTCGACATGCGGATCTCTGTGGTGGCTCATCTTCACGACCTCCCAACACTTCCTTCTCATCTATCGCTCAGTCACCGCCGGGGGGAGCAATCACCTCCCGCGACGGGCCTCGTCCTCCGCGATGCGCGGGTCCAGCGCCTCCACGAACCGGGCCAGAGCCCGCGCGAGCAGCGTCCCGACGGATCCCGGCGCGACCTCGACCGCCTTCGCGATCTCCGCGTAGCGGAACCCTTCCTCCCTCATCAGCAACAGCTGTCGGTCACGCTCGGGCAACTGCGCCAGCGCGGCGCGCACCGCCGCGATCCTCTCCGATCTCACGACCGCCCGATCCGGAGCCTCCAACGGCTCGCGCGTCAGCTCCAACTGCTCATACTGCTGCGCAAGCAACCGGCGCCGGCGTGCGGTCATGCGCGCGTCGTCCCGCACCAGATTCGTCGAGACCGTGAACAACCACCTTCGCACCTCATCATCGGGAATGGCCTGGTCGAGCAGCCGCACAAACGACTCCTGGGCGACATCCGCTGCCAGATCCGGATCACCGACCAACCGGTCGACGTACCGGAAGAGGGGCACCCAATGGCTGTTATACGCCGCCTCGAAGTCCACGGTTCTCCCATCCACACCGTTTCCGGCACGCGCAGAGCGCCGTGGGCCAAACCCCTGCCACTCATACGGTCAACGCGCGCGCAGGCCGGATCGTGACGTGTCCGGTATGATCCGGACGTTTCGGCGGGACGCCCGCCTCCGGTAGGTTAGGCCCCCGGCGGCCGGCGGGATACTGCGTTGGAGAACGCGTGCGGCGCCGGGTGTGACGATACCTGCAGAAGGGATTCGATGGGCGAGTCGAGCTATCAACTGGAAGACCATCACGAGATGATGCGCGACCTGGTGCGCGAATTCGCCGAGGCGGAGATCGCGCCGATCGCTGCGGAATACGACGAGTCCGAGGATTTCCCGTGGGAGACCGGCGCGCAAATGGCCGAACTGGGCCTGTTCGGCATCCCCTTCCAGGAGGAAATCGGCGGGGCGGGGATGGATCTGCTGGCTGCGGCGATCGCGGTGGAGGAACTGGCCCGAGTGGACGCCAGCCACTCGATCATGATCGGGGCGCACACGTCCCTCGCCGCGACGCCGATCCACCGCTGGGGCACGGAGGAGCAGAAGGAGCGCTTCCTGCGTCCGCTGGCGAGCGGGCAGGTGCTGGGCGGGTTCGGGCTCACCGAGCCGGGATCGGGTTCGGACGCCGCCTCCATGCGGACGACGGCCCGCAAGGTCGGCGACCGGTGGGTCCTGAACGGGCGCAAGACGTGGATCACGCACGGCGGCGTGGGCGAGGTGTTCGTCCTCGCCGCGCTCACTTCGCCGGAGAAGGGCTCCCGGGGCATCACCGCCTTCCTCCTCACGAAGGAGACCTGCGACCTCGCTGATGCCGAACGCGTCGGGTTCGGGCACTCGCCCGACCTCGAGCCGATGCCGGGGTTCGTCACCGGGGAGAAGCTCCGCAAGCTGGGCTGGAACGCCTCCGACACGCGTGAACTGATCCTGGAGGATGTGGAGGTCACGGAGGAGAACGTGCTCGGCGAGGTGGACCAGGGGTTCCCGATCTTCCTCGACACGCTCGATGGCGGACGGGTGGGGATCGCGGCGCACGCGATCGGGATCGCGCAGGGCGCTCTCGACCAGGCGGTCCGCTACACGGCCGGGCGAAAGCAGTTCAACAAGCGGATTCAGGACTTCCAGGGCGTCCGCTTCATGCTTGCCGAGGCCGAGACGCGCATCCACGCCGCCCGGCTCATGATGCATCACGCCGCCCGGCTCCGGATGTCCGGAAGGAGGCACAAGAAGGAGGCGGCCATGGCCAAGCTGTTCGCCTCCGAGACGGCGATGGACGTGACCTCGATGGCGGTGCAGCTGCACGGCGGGTATGGCTATTCGCGCGAGTATCCCGTCGAACGGATGATGCGTGACGCGAAGATCACGGAGATCGGCGAGGGGACGAGCGAGATCCTCAAGATCGTGATCTCCCGCGAGGTGCTCCGCGAGGCGGGCACGCTCGCCTGAGGCCCCTGCGGGACCTGCTGCCAGCCGACGTCAGCGTGGCCCGCGACAGGCTGTTATCTTGGATCGCAGCCGACCGTACCCATCGTACCCGAAACCTCGCCGTACGATCAGATACATGGACGCCCGGCCCCCGGCCGGCCCGTCCACCTGAAACGCGAACAACAGGAAGTCGATCCTCTGCTAACGCAATCGGGGACGGCAGCCGCGCGCGCACGCTGACGGCTTGCGCCGCGAGATCGTCGTCAACGCCACGACCCGCGAGAAACGGGTCGCGATTCTGGAAGACCGCCAGCTCGTCGAGCTCATGTATGAGCGGCCGGACGAGCGCCGCATCGTCGGGGACATCTATCTCGGCGTGGTCGAGGCGATCGTGCCCGGTCTTCAGGCCGCGTTCGTCGACATCGGGGTCGGGAAGTCCGGCTTCCTCCACGCCTCCGACCTCGAGCCCGACGAAGACGACGACGAGGACGAGGTCACGGACCCGAACGGGGCCAACGAAGGGCGGCGGCGGAATCGTGACCGGTCCCATCCTCCGATCCAGGATCAGCTCTCCAAGGGCCAGTCGCTCCTCGTCCAGGTGACGAAGGAGTCCATCGGCACGAAGGGCCCTCGCATCACCACCCAGATCTCGCTTCCGGGCCGGTTCCTCGTCTACCTCCCCGGCTCATCTCATATCGGCGTCAGTCGCAAGATCTCGGAACGGGAGGTGCGGGCCCGCCTGCGCGAGATGGCGCGGGAAATCCTCGGGGACGAGGGTGGGGTCATCGTCCGCACCGTCGGCGAGGAGATGACGAAGGAGGCCTGCACGGGGGAGCTTCGCGCCCTGCGGAAGGCGTGGACGAAGATCCGCCGGAAGCAGCGGGGTGTGAAGGCGCCGGCCCTCGTGTATCAGGACGCGCGATTCACGTCCGGCGTGATCCGGGATCTGTTCTCCGACCGGATCGACCTCCTGACCGTGGACTCGCAGGATCTGCATCGCGAGATCAAGTCCTACCTGGGGCAGGTGGACCCCGGCGGGCTCGACCGGGTGCGGCTCTACGAGGATTCGAAGCCGATCTTCGACGAGTTCGGCATAGAAGAGGAGCTCCGGCGTGCGTTCCGGCGCAACGTCCGGCTCCCCGCCGGCGGCTACGTCGTCATCGAACAGACCGAGGCGCTGGTGTCGATCGATGTGAACACCGGGCGCTATACGGGTCGCCGGGATCCCGCGCAGACGATCCTCAAGACGAACCTCGAGGCGGCGACCGAGATCGCGCGCCAACTCCGGCTGCGCGATGTCGGCGGCATCATCGTGATCGACTTCATCGACATGAACGACGAGGAGTCGCGGCAGAAGGTCGTGCAGCAGATGCGGACGCTGCTGGGCCGCGACCGCGCCCGCACGAAGGTGTTCGGCATCTCCGAACTCGGGCTGCTCCAGCTGAGCCGGCAGCGGGTGAGCCCCAGCCTGCACCAGCGCATGATGGAGCCGTGTCGGGGCTGTAACGGGGAGGGGATGATCCTGGCCTCCGAGACGGTCGTGCGCCGGGTCGAACGGGCGCTTGACCGCGTGGCCGCCGCCGGCAAGGAGCGGGGGATCACGATCCTCACCCACCCGGTCATCGCCCTGCACCTCCTGGAGCGCGAGCGCGAGTTCCTGAACCGGAAGCGAGCCAGCGCCGGGATCCCCCTCGAACTGCGCGACAATCCTCTCCTCCGCCTCGACGAGTTCCGGCTCCTCGCCCACCCCGCCGAGTCCGACGTCACGAAGAAGTACATTTCCAGCGAGTAGCCGCGCCCGCGGCCGGGTTCTGTTCGGCACCGATCCTGTTTGACACATCCGCTGAGCGCGGATAGACTCGTCGGTCCGACTTCCTTCGATTCTCCGGTGATGGTCTGACGATATGTACGCGATTTTCAAGGCCCAGGGGAAGCAGTTTCGCGCGGTGGAGGACGCGGTGCTCCGCATCCCCTCGCTCGAGGCCGAGCCCGGCGACACGGTGACGTTCGGGGATGTGCTTCTCCTCGAACGAGAGGGCGACGTTCAGGTGGGCACCCCGTCGGTTGCGGGGGCCTCCGTGGCGGCCGAGGTGGTGAGCCACGGCCGCGGCGACAAGATCATCGTCTACAAGATGAAGCGGCGGAAGGGCTACCGGCGCAAGCAGGGACACCGCCAGGGCTTCACCGAGATCCGCATCCTCGGGATCGACCTCTCGGACGGAAAGCCGGAAGCCGCGGCCGAGCCGGAAGCTGCGACCGAGCCGGAAGCCGCGGTCGAGCCGGAAGCCGCGGCCGAGCCGGAAGCCGCCGCTGCCGCGGCCGTGCCGGAGGAGTTCGACATTACCGACGCGGCGCGTGAGTTGGCCGAGTCCCACGGTCTCGACCTGTCCGCGATCGAGGGGACGGGCAAGGGCGGCCGCATCCTGAAGAAGGATGTGGACGAGGCGAGCGCGGCGGCGGAGGGGGACGACTGATGGCACACAAGAAAGGTGTCGGATCCAGCCGCAACGGGCGCGATTCGAACGCGCAGTACCTCGGCGTCAAGCGGTACGGTGGAGAGCGCGTCGTCGCGGGTCACATCCTCATCCGCCAGCGGGGGACACCCTTCCATCCGGGCCGGAACGTCGGCCGGGGCCGGGACGATACGCTCTACGCGCTCTCCGACGGCGTCGTGGAGTTCCACCGCCGGCGCGGCCGCCGCTTCGTCAGCGTGGTGACCCCCGCGGCGTAACCGCCACCAAGAGCTGGCCACGGCCAGCACCCGGCGCTGGCTGCCAGCCGCACCGCCACCGGCTGCCAGCCCTGCCGGGGCCCCCCGGAGCCAGGCCGGGCGGCGTCAGGAGCCTGTGAACTCGGGCTTCCGCTTCTCCAGGAAGGCGCCGACGCCTTCCGCCATGTCGTCCGTCGAGAAGAGGAGCGAGAACCAGCTCCGCTCGAACTTCAGCCCCTCGTCCAGCGGCATCCGGCGCGCGGCCATGATGGATTCCTTGGCGGCCTGAAGCGCGAGCGGGCTCCGAACGGCGATCTTCGAGGCGAGTTCCATGACGTGGCCTTCGAGCTCCTCGGGCGCTACTGCTGCTTCGACGAGCCCGATCTGCTCGGCCTTCTCGCCGGTGATCAGCTCTCCGCTCATGATGAGCCGCATCGCCCAGCCCTCCCCGACGAGCCGCGGGAGCCGCTGCGTGCCGCCCGCGCCCGGGATAAGCCCCAGGTTGATCTCGGGCTGACCGATCCGGGCCGCCGTGGACGCGACCCGCATGTCGCACGCCATGGCGAGTTCGCACCCGCCGCCGAGGCAGAACCCGTTGATCATGGCGATCACGGGCTTCGGGAAGCGCTCGACCGCCCCGTAGATGTCGCCGCGCTGCATGGCCCGGTACTGCTCGACCGGCCGCGCGTCCTTGAACTCCGCGATGTCCGCGCCGGCGATGAACGAGCGGTCGCCCGCACCCGTGAGCACCACGACGCGCACATCGTCGTCCGCCCCGAGGGCATCGAGCGCGCCGAACACGGCGCACCGCACCTGGCCGTTCAGCGCGTTGAGCTTGTCCGGCCGGTTGACCGTGAGCTTGGCGATATGTCCGTGGAGTTTCTCGACGAGAAGGACGTCACCCATGACGACTCCGAGGCTTCAGGTTGGCTGGTTTTCGGACCTTCCCGGCGGTGCGGGACGGCCGCCGGTCGAACGGTATCACCCGAGACGTCACGGGGCTATGCACCGGCGTCCTCGCCCTCTCATCAGATCACCAGCGCACGACGCAGGGCTTCTTTCAGTGCGAGGCCGTCTTCCTCCGACAGCCTGCCGATCCTGCCAATGATCAGGGACTCGTCGAGCGTGAAGAGCTTGAGGCGAACCTTGCACGGCACGTGAAGACCGGCTTCGCGCCAGCGCCGAATCGATACATCGCTGGACCACTCCCCACGCGTCGATGTGATCATCGCCAGGATCGATTGCCGATGCCGGGTGTGGAAACTCTCCGACGAAACGACGAGTGCCGGCCGCCGTCGCGATGTGTCCCTGTCCGTGAAGGGGAAGGGGACGATGACCACGTCGAGCGGCTCAGAGGTCACGCCATGCTTCCTCATCTTCGGGTGAGGCCCATTCGGTCATGGTCTCCGAGAGACCGCGCAGGTAGCCATCGGGACTCGGCGCCACCTTGCGAACGATCAGGTGCTCACCCGCGATCTCAAAGGCGAGGATATCACCCTCGATCAAGCCTGCCTCATCGCGGATCTTCTTGGGAATAGTGGTCTGACCCCGCGCTGTGATCCTGGAGAGATTCATCTGTGTACCCCGCTCGCGTTTCTGATGTGTACTCCGCTCGCGTTTCTGATTTTTCAGAAAATAAGAAACTCTGATCCGGGACGCACCTGCACGGATGCAAACCGGCACCGAAGCTACGGGGTTTGGGCCCGTCTCCCACCCGCGGCGCGGAGCCTCGCGACCTTGCCGAGGATGTCGAACCAGAAGGGGGCCCCGAGACTGACGGCGGAGATCGTGATCAGCCACCCGAGCACCCGGGCGATCCAGTCGAGGAAGCTCCAGTCGCCGAGGCCCGCGTCTTCCCAGCCGAGGGGGAAGGCCCCGAGATCGGGCACATCGGCCTCGGCCAGCGTCCCGGCCTCGGCCGCCTGTGCCGCGAGTTGAGCCACCGATTCGCGGAGGGCGGCGTCCGTCCAGAGGTCGCGGGCGAGGTGGAGCGTGCTGGCGTTCGCCGCCACCGTGACGACGGCGCCGATGACGAAGATGAGGACGTGGGCCCGCCTCTTGTACCAGCCGGAGACGCGGTTCATCCCCTCGTCGAGCCAGCCCGCGACCTGCCCGCGGAGGCCGTCCACCGTGCCGACGCCGCGAGCGGCGAGGGCGCGCAGTGTCGGCCCCAGTACGTGGTCGCCGTCCACCCGCTCGACGAGGGCGGTCGCCGGGCCCGCCAGATCGACCACGGGCTTCCCGTCATCATCGTGGGCGAGCAGATCGAGCAGCGCCATCGCCATCGTGTCGGGCTCGATGTAGGACGGCAGCTTCCCGTCCCTGGCGAGATTCGCGATCAGCGGATGCGCGTAGACCTTCTCCGCGTACTCCTTCCCCAGGAGCGACTCGACGCCCGCCCGCAGGTTCTTCGACCGGAGTCCCAGCAGGGCGGAGATCCACTCCGTGATCGCCGACGCCGCGAGGCTGAGGACGACATAGAGCAGGGCGAGACCCAGCGCGACATCGACGACCGGTTGATCCAGCATCTCCCCCCTCCTCCTGGTTCAGGCCTCCTGGTTCAGGCCTCGTGCGTCGTGCGGCCGCCGACGACGGTGCGGACGACCTCGATCTCCTTGATCGCGTGCGGGTCGGTCGTGTGCGGGTCGGCGCCGAGGATGACGTAATCCGCCAGCTTGCCCGAGGTGATCGAGCCCTTGATGTCCTCCTCGAAGGAGGCATGGGCGCCGTTGATCGTGCAGATGCGGAGCGCCTCGGGGACGGAGATCTTCTGGCTCGGGCCCCACTCCCGGCCCTGCATGTCCGTGCGCGTGACCATGCTCTGGATCGCCATCAGCGCCTCGAACGGGCCCGGCGGATAGTCGGACGCCCCGGCCACCGGAATGTCATAGTCGAGGAACCTCCGGTGCGCGAACATCCATTCCATCTTCTCCGGTCCGTATTCGCCCCACTTGTTCCCGTGAAAGTGGACGTAGGTGTAGAAGGGCGTGGGGATGGCGCCGATGTCCTTGATGCGCCGGAGGAGCGGGTCGTCCACCAGCGAACAGTGCTCGAGGCGGAAGCGGGGGTCGGCCTGCGGCATCTCGCGCTGGGCCCGCTCGTAGGCGTTGAGGCACATGTCGATCGTCTTGTCGCCGTTGGCGTGGATCCCGATCTGGAACCCGGCCCGGACGGCGTCGTCCACCGCCTCGTGGATTTCCTCCTGGGTCATGGTGAGGATGCCGTAGTCGTCGGGGCGGCCGATGTACGGCGTGCGCATCGCCATGGTGCGCTCGGAGGCCGAGCCGTCCGCCCCGTACTTGACCGCGCCGATGCGCAGGTTCTCGTCGCCGAACCCGGTGCGGATCCCGGCCTGCTTGAGGGCCGCGAACAGGCCGCCGCCTCCGGAGGGGAAGTAGTACATGCGGAAGCGGAGATCCCCCGCGTCGTAGGCGTCCTGCAGCGCGGTCAGTCCCTGGTTGCTCCCCCCCGTCTCGTGCACGGAGGTGAGGCCGGCCGCGGACATGAGCTGTCCGATGAGGGCGACGCCTTCCGCCCGCTGCTCGCGGGTGCTTCCGCCGGGGACGAGGCGCTGCAGCGGCCGTCGCGCGCGTTCGGCCACCTTGCCCGTCAGCTCGCCGTTCTCGCGGTAGAAGTGCCCGCCGGGCGTGTCGGGCGTGTCGACCGTGATCCCGGCCAGCTCGAACGCCTTCGAGTTGTACACGCTCGTGTGTCCGCCGCGGTGGGTGACCTGGACGGGGTGGTCGGGGACCGCCTCGTCGATGTCCGTCCGGGAGAGGGGCCGGCCTTCCTCGATCTTGGTGTCGTCGTACAGGAAGCCGACGACCCAATCACCCGGGGGCGTGTTCTGGGCCCGCTCGCGGAGGGCGGACTTCATCCCCTCGATGGTGCGGATGTTCATGTCCACCTGCGTGAGGTGCCGCATGCCGGCCGAGGAGGGGTGGTTGTGCGAGTCGATGAAGCCGGGGACGACGGTGCCGCCGCCCGCGTCGATCCGCTCCGTGCCCGGCCCGACGAGGTTCGCGATGTCGCTGTTCGAGCCCACGGCGAGGAAGCGGCCGCTCTTCACGGCCAGCGCCTCGGCCCGCGGGTTGTCGTCGTCGACGGTGTAGATCGTGGCGTTGGTCACGACCTGGTCCGCGTGCCCGGAGCCGCCCCCGGAGGATCCACCGCTCCCGCCCGGGGCTGCGCAACCCGCCAGCGCGGCGCCTCCCGCCGCCAGTCCCGAAAGCGCCACGAACTCCCGCCGATTGACCTCGTTCATCCTCGTCTCCTTCATCTCAGGCCTCGTAGGTGGTGCGCCCTCCGACGACGGTGCGCACGATCTCGATCTCCTTGATCGCGAAGGGATCGACGGTGTGCGGGTCGTCGCCGAGCATCACGAAGTCGGCCAGCTTGCCCGCCGTGATCGAGCCCTTGATCCCTTCCTCGAACGCCGCGTGGGCCCCGTTGATCGTGCACACGCGCAGCGCCTCCTCGACGGAGATCTTCTGGCTGGGACCCCACTCGCGGCCCTGCATGTCCGTGCGCGTGACCATGCTCTGGATGCCCATCAGCGCCTCGAACGGACCCGGCGGATAGTCGGAGGCGCCCGCCACCGGGATCCCGTAGTCGATGAACCTCCGGTGCGCGAACATCCATTCCATCTTTTCGGCGCCGTACTCGCCCCACTTGTTTCCGTGATAGTGGACGTAGGTATAGAACGGCGTCGGGATCGCCCCCACGTCCCGGATCCTCCGCAGGAGGTCGTCGTTCACGAGCGAGCAGTGCTCGAGGCGGAAACGGGGGTCGGCCTGCGGCATCTCGCGCTGCGCGCGCTCGAACGCGTTGAGGCACATGTCAATGGCGAGGTCGCCGTTCGAGTGGATCCCGATCTGCCACCCGTTCCGCACCGCGTCGTCCACCGCCTCGTGGATCTCCTCCTGGTTCATCGTGAGGATCCCGTAGTCGTCGGGGCGCCCGACATAGGGCGTGGACATGGCCATCGTGCGCTCCGAGGCTGAGCCGTCGGCCCCGTACTTGATGCCGCCCACCCTGATCCAGTCGTCCCCGAAACCTGTCCGGATGCCGGCTGCCTTGAGGGCGGGGAAGAGGCCGGACCGGCCGCCATTGGGAAAGACGTAGGCGCGAAAGTGAAGTTCGCCCGCGGCGTGAGCGTCCTGGTAGCAGACGAGGTCGTTGCCGGCGCCGGTCTCGTGGACGGAGGTGAGGCCCGCCGCGGCCATGCGCTCGCCGATGAGACGGATGCTCTCCTGCCGCTCCGCGCGCGTGGTGCCGGCGGGGATGAGGCTCTCGAGCGGTTCCTTGGCGTGTTCCGCCACGCGCCCCGTGAGTTCGCCGTTCTCGCGGTAGTACATGCCGCCGGGCGGGTCGGGCGTGTCGGCGGTGATCCCGGCGAGTTCGAACGCCCGCGAGTTGTAGACGCCGGTGTGGCCGCCCCGGTGCGTGACCGACACGGGGTGGTCCGGGACGGCGTCGTCGATATCGGCCCGCGTCAGCGGCCGTCCGTCCTCGAGCTTGGTGTCGTCGTACAGGAAGCCCTGCACCCACTGCCCCGGCGGCGTGTTCTGGGCGCGCTCGCCGAGCGCGCTCTTGATGGACTCGATCGAACGGACGTCGAGGCTCACCTGCTTGAGGTGCTTGGTGCCGGAGTAGAAGGGGTGATTGTGGGCGTCGATGAAGCCGGGGACGACGGTCATCCCGCCGCCCTCGATGACATCGGTACCGGGGCCGATGAGGTTCGAGACGTCGGCGCTCGAGCCGACCGCGAGGAAGCGACCGCTCTTCACGGCGAAGGCCTCGGCCCGGGGAGTGTCGTCGTCGACGGTGTAGACGGTCGCGCCGCGGACGACGAGGTCGGCGTGGCCTCCACCCGCGCCGCCGCCCGACCCGCGGTTGCCGCCGCGGGGTGCGCAGCCGCCCGCGGCCGCGCCGCCCGCGGCCAGGCCGCTGAGCGCCATGAAGTCTCGCCGCGTGAAGTCGCTCATCGCGTCCCCCTCTGAAGTGTTTGTGTCGGCCCTACTTTAGCTCGACCAGCTGTTCCGGGTCCACGCGCACGACGATGTAGGTGATCGTCTCGGTGATCTCGCTGAAGCCGTGCGGTGAGCCGGCCGGGATGATGACCATGTCCCCGGGGCCGACATCGCGGCTCTCCCCGCCTTCGATGCCACCGACGGAGCTGGGCCCCGTGAGCGTCCGCACCGTCTGGCCCTCGGGATCGAGCGCGCGCCCGTCGGTGAGTTCGCCTCCCGTCACCAGCGTGCCGCGTCCGGAGACGACGTAGTAGACCTCCGTCTGCTTGTGGTGCTGGATCGCCCCGAGCGAGGAGCTCGGCGGGCGCTGGACGACGCCGAGTCCCACGTTGTGTCCGCCCGCGTCGATGTGCCGGATCTGCTGATCGCTGACCCGGCCTTCGGGCGCGCTCCCGGTCGTGGCGAGAATGTCGGCGGCGGAGATGTGGGTCGCAGCCGGGTTTTCCTGTGCGTTGTCCCCCGCAGCGCTCCAGAGGGCGCCCACGGCGAGGGCAACGAGGATCAGCTTCGACATGGTGTCGGCTCCGTCAGCAAGAGTTGTCGGGCATGCTGGTGACGGGCCGCATTCTAGATGCGGCTCCGGCCCCCGGTCCACCGCTTGACCACCGAACCCGCGTAATTACAGCAATTACTACATGCTAATCAGAAGAGGACATGACGATGGACAAGGCTTCAACCACACGTAGCGTCAAACTCGTCCCCATCGGTAACTCGAGGGGCATTCGTCTCCCCAAGGTCTTGTTGCGGAAATACGGGTGGAACGATTCGCTGGTCCTTGAGGAGGCGGAGAACGGGATCATTCTCCACGGCGAGCCGAATAAGCGTGGGTCGTGGGAAGACACGTACCGCGCCATGGCGGCGGACGGCGAGGACTGGGGCGATTTCGAAGACACGGTCGCGGACGGCCTGGATTGATGGCGGACTTCCCCAGGCGCTATACGATCCATTGCGCCGACCTGAACCCGACCATCGGGGCGGAGATCAGGAAGGTCGGACCCGTGGTTGTGGTCAGCCGGAACGACATGAACCGGTTCCTGGACACCGTCGTGGTCTGTCCCTTGACCCCGACGGTGCATCCGCAGTGGCGAACGCGCGTACAGTATTGCGTGCGCAGGGAAGGATGCGGAAATCGCGGTCGACCGGATCCGGGCGATCAGCAAGCGCCGGCTCCGGAGGCAACTCGACCGACTGTCCGCGGAGAAGGCGTCTGAACTGCGCCGCGTCATCACGGAGATGTACGGAGAGTAGCGGGCTTCGGCTGCCCCGCGCTGTACCGCGAGCGGGTTGCAGGCGTACGTTTCGCGGAGTCCGTGACACGCCGCAGGTCAGAGCACGCAGGAGAATGGGATGAACGGTTGGAGCCGCAGAAACTTCGTGAAGACGACCGCCGCCGCGGGGCTCGCGCTCCCCGCCGCTCCGGCCCTGGCCGCGCACGCCGCGGAGCCTCGGCCGGCCACGCTCCCGAAGTCCGCTTCGGACGACGACCCGCTGGGGATCCGGGGTCAGTTTCCCGTCACCGAGGAACTGGCGTATCTGAACACCGCCTCCACGGGGCCGCTGCCGCGTCCCGTCCGCGAAGCGCTCGTCGCCTACGCGGATGAGAAGATGACGTACCGGGATCCCGGGAGCCGCGGGCGCGCCGTGGCGCGGGCCCGGAGCCGCTTCGCGGACCTGTTCGGCGCGGACGAGGCCGAGATCGCCTTCCTCTTCAACACGAGCGACGGCGAGAACGTCGTGGCCAACGGGATCGACTGGCGGCCGGGCGACAACGTCGTCATCGACGAACTCCATTTCACCACCGCCTTCGTCGTCTATCGGGAACTTGAGCGGCGGGAGGGCGTCGAACTCCGGATCATCCCGTCGCGCGAGGGACGCGCCCACCCCGAGGACTACGACGCGTACACGGACGACCGCACGCGTCTCATCAGCGTGGCGTGGGTCTCGAACCGCAACGGATTCCGGCACGACCTCCCGACGCTGGCCGAGATCGCGCACGCCCGGGGCGGGTACCTGTTCGCGGACGGGATCCAGGCGTTCGGCACGTTCCCGACCAACCTCCACGCCGAGGGCGTCGATTTCGCCTGCGGCAACGGGTACAAGTGGCTCCACGCCGACTTCGGGTGCTCGATCCTTTACGTGCGGAGCGAGCACCACGACTGGATGCAACCCGACCGCTTCGGCCACGCGCAGGTGGCCGAGACGCTCCCGGAGCACCAGTACCGGCTCAGGACGGACGCCCGGAAGTTCGAGCACGGGAGCCTCGCCCTCGGTCCCGTCGCGGCCATGGACGCCGCGCTCGGGTTCATCGGCGAGGTGGGGCTGGCGCCCATCGCCGAGCACACGCACGCCCTCGCCGGCGAACTCCGCGAGGGTGCGGCGGGGCTGGGGATGAAGCTCTTCACGCCGCCGGCCAACCCGTCACCGATCGTGAGCTTCTATCACGGCATGGACTCGGAGGAACTCGCCGACGCCCTGAACGCCGAAGGAGTCCGGTTCACGTACCAGGAGGGAGGAGAACTCCTCCGCGCCGCCGTCGCCATGTTCAACAACCGCGACGACGTCGACCGCCTGCTGGGAGTGCTCGCCGCCCGCGCATAGGCGTCGCAACCTCGTGCCCCGCTCTGTTTGCGGATTGAGCACTTGCCGTTCCGAGCGAAACCGCAACCATTTGGGTTGCTCGCCACCACTACCTGTTTCACGGCCTCGACACTCCACGCTGTTCGACTTGATCTTGGTGCCCGGCCAACAAACAGGCTTAAGGCGCTCAAACTCGAGCATTGCACACCGGAACTCAACGGTGAACGGGGACGCAGGCAGAGCCTTGGTTCCCACCCACGACAGTAACCAAACGGATCTCTTGGAAATCAAATGACTCCGGCAAACTCGATCTTGAACAATGCTCTGACTGCGGACTCAAACGCTCTGGATCGAGATCTCATACGGAGGCTGTTTCCGGCGCTGGCCCCAGTCGGCGACGATGCCGTCTTGGCACTACGGCCATACTTGAACCGAATCCCACAGAAGTGGTTCGACTTGTCTTCGCAGTCAGCCATGTACCGCTGGCTGGTTGACCGGGATGCGACGGATCGGGCAGCTCTGCAGGATTACTTACGCCAAGGCCGCACAGAACTTGACCGTGCTTTCTTGTTCCTCCGCGAAATCAATGCAGCGTCTTGGCACGATCACATGCATAATCCAGCAGATGTTTTCGAGCTGGTCCGGGTGATTGATCGAACATTTCATCCGGCGTATCTGCGTCTGGTTGAGGGCGTATTGATACCGCTGGTGCGGGTAGTCGCGCATTTTTCTCGTATCGATCGCGGTGTTGGGACCGATGGGTTGGACGCATGGCCTGTTGTCGAAGAGATCCGACGGGGAAACAACGGGACGCTAGTCGCGCCCTATCGCCACGTCATGAGGAACGCCATCGCTCACGGTAGAATCACCTACTTACCCCGGATCCTGCGATCGTGGGCGCGGGGCTCGTCCGGGAGGGCGGCCGTAGCCGGGCCGTGGAGGCCTTGACGATAGTGAGATCATAGTTTCGGACTATGGAAAAGCACCGCCCGGGGCCCTACGTTCAGAGGGACTGAACAAGAGTTCACCCCGGAACGGAGGACACCCGAATGGTGCGTGGAAACGACTATACCGGACCGCGCCCGCACGTGCAAGGATCGGCGGCCGCGCTGAGGGTCCGCGGGGGCGGCGGGCGGATCACCGACGCGGGCGGCCTCGTCGTGGTTCGGAAGCTGTGGGACGCGCTGGGGCTGGGCGGCTGGATCGACCGGCGGAGCGGGAACGTCCCCGGCCGCTACCGGCCATCGCTCATGGTCGAGTCGTGGGTGGTGCTGCTCCTGTACGGCGGCGGGGCGATGGACGACCTGCCGCTTCTGGAGCGGCGGGGCGTGCGCCGCATCTTCGGCTGGGCGCGGGTGCCGCACCCGGCCACGTTCGGGCGCTGGTTGCGGGGTTCGGCGGCCGTGCTGTCGCCGCTTCTGGACGAGCTGTTGTGGCGGATGGTGCGGCGGCGCTGGGAGCTGGCCGGCGGGGCGCCCCGGTCGGCGACGATCGTCATGGACTCGACCGTCGTGGTGCGCTACGGGCTGAAGCAGGCCGGGGCGGAGCGGGGCTACAACCCGAAGAAGCGGGGCCGCCCCTCGCACCACCCCCTTCTGGCCTACGTCCTGGAGACGGGCGACTGCCTCGGGGTGCGCTGGCGGCCGGGGGGCGCGCACACGGCCCGGGGGGCGGAGGCGTGGCTGGCCGAGCTGGTGGCCCGCCTGAGGGGGGCGGGGGTGCGGCGGATCACCGTGCGGCTGGACAAGGGGTTCTTCTCCAAGTCCATCGCGCGGCGCATGGAGGAGCTCGGCGTGTCCTATCTGCTCAAGGTGCCGCGGCACGCCTGGCTCGACGGCTTCCGGGGCGCCTGGGAGACCGCCGCCCGGGACGAGGCCGGGGACCGGGAACTGAGGACGGCCTCCGGCGAGCTGTGGGGGACGCGGCTTCTCTCGGTCGAGAGGCGGAGACGGGTCGGGCCGGACGAGGGAGAACTCGATCTCGCGGCGTGGGAGACCACGATGAGCGCCGACGTTCTGACCAACATCGGGAGCATCGGCCCCGTCGAGGCGTGGCGCGCCTACAACGCGGGCGCGGTCGTCGAGCAGCGGATCGAGGAGCTGGGCCAGCTCTCGGCCGGCCGCACCGCGGTGGACGACCTCGGCGGCAACGCCCTGCTGTGGAGCCTCGCCGTGCTCGCCTACCAACTCCTCCACATCCTGCGCGCGAACTTCCTCGGCGGCCGCTGGCGCGCCGTGCAGCCGCGCGGCATCCGGCTGCGCCTGCTGCGCGCCCCCGCCAGGATCACCTCCCACGCCCGCCGAACCTCGCTCGGGTTCGCGCGCGCCGAACCGGCCCTCGGCCTCCTGCGACCGGCGCTCCGGGCCATCGAGCGGGGTCTCCCGCCGCCCGCGCCCGCCTAAATCTGACCGGCCCCAACTCCGGCTTTCCGAAGGCGCCGCGCGGCGGCGCCCACTCCCCGTGTCTCCGCGAGCCGTTCGGGACCCCTCCCGAGCCCCGCCGGCCCTCCGCCGAGGCCCGGTCCGGCCCCGAAAACGCCACCGCCCGCGCCAAGTCGCCACAACCGCCGGTCATAATCGCCCTCAGGCCGCCCGACTATGCGCCAACGCAGGATCCGGGCTTACAAGATCAGATTCATTACCGTGATAAACGGAACAGGACAGAAACTCTTACGAATCAAAGCGTTATCTGGACAACGGACGATTTTGTTGATGTGTGCAACGGGATTGCGGCGGCCGTGAAAGTTTTTCTCATCCTTAACCGCCGATCCCGTTACCCCGCCCCACGCGAGTTCCTAGTCGAAGAGCTTGCAGAGGAGACAAGATCACCGTGGTGGTATATTGACGGCTGTGTGGAATCACGCATCGGTCCGCGGTCGCAGTTGCTCGTGTATGCGAAGACGAACTCTCGAGACGTGAATAAGGTCAGATTCTCGGCCGTGCAGACGGGGATCCTGGCAGAGGCGTTAGTGCAAGGCTTCGACCGATATTTTATTTCTATGCGATCACCAATTGCCTTGCCGGGCTGGGTGGCATTCGACGGTGCAGCCCTCCGTGCGGCGCGGCGGAGCGGGAAGAGGGATATCGAGGCTTACAGGGGGGTGATCGAGGGTGACTTGTTGTTCTACGCGCCTCGGCGCCGGATGTCGAGGCTCGGCGGGAAGGTCGACACGCTTCGCATGGCAATGTCAAATGCGTGGAGAATCGTGATGCGTGACCTTCGGGGGCGACTTGGGGTTCCAGATGTGCTGTGCCGTACTGCCAAGGTGCATCGGAACGGATGGGGAGGCGTACTGCAGGGATCGGTCGTACTAGGGAGTATGGGATCTAACGCGCGGGTTCTGGTGCCCCGTGTGAGGCGCCGCATTCTGCGTGTCGTACGACGGGCAGCTGTCCCAGAACCGGGAAATCGGGGGGTCGCCAAGAGGCTTCCGCTCGCCTATGCCCGCGTAAGCGTCTTCGCCAGAGATTACCGGCGACGCAGGATTCTCAACCACGGACTCGGCCCAGACCTGATCTGTACGGTCCAATTCCAGAGGATGGGCCGGATTCAAGCGCCAGACATCTTTGGGTCAACCATCGAGGAGGATGGGAAGTGGAGAATTGCATGGAACAGATCTTGGCTAGACAAGGTTGCGAATGAATAAAGTGCACGCAAGTAGCGCCAAGCAGGCGAATACATGCTTGCAAGTACGGTACTCGCCTGACGCTCGGCCCCGGGGGCGGTCACGAACCAATCATGCGGCAGGACTCAAACCGTTTCTGCCGCCACGGGGCAGAATACGTCCGATGTCATGCCAGGGGATCGACTACGCTGAGGAAGGGAAAGCGCCGGAAGCCGGCGTCGCGGGTGCATATCCGGCTGATGCCGTGTTCGCGCATCAGGACGGCGATGTGCAGATCGTGCATCCGATTGCCGCTGATGTGTGGAAGCTCTTCCACGGTTCGCGCAAGAACGGCCCCGTGACGCCGCGTCGCGGTCAACAGGTCGATCCCGGGCGACTCCAGCAGTTCCGAGAGAAAGCGCCAGGCAGCCGTGGCTCGTCGCGGTGACTGCATCACACGCGGGTGGGTGGTCACCCGCAGGAACTCGTAGCACACGCTCCACGTGAGGAAGGTCCGTGCCGGACCGAGACGTGCCTCGTCAAGTTGCCGCAGGCAGGGGACGTGGAATTCGGAGTCTTCGTTTATCGCGTAGACGAGGACGTTGGTGTCGAAAACCAGCGTCTCACTCCTCTTCCATCGCGCGGTAGAGCGCGTCGCGGTCGGAGATGTCGACCAGATGTCGGCCACCGCGCCAGGTAGGGAGTGGTGCAAGTGCGGGCGGACCGTCGGTGGAGGTTGGTTCTTCTAGCACACGTCTGAGTCCTTCCTCGACGAGTTCGGACAGAGTGGTCTGCCGTCGCGCCGCCTCTTCGCGCAGGCGTCGCATCAGGGCATCGTTGATATTCAGTGTCGCCTCCGCATAGGGCGCCCCCCGCTCCCGCACGGACTGCGGCTGGACTCTGATCTCGTCCTCGCGGCTACGCGTCCGGGCAATGTCACGGGACGCCTGCATCTGCATCAGCGTTTCCATCCTGACGCCGAAAGCCTTTTCGATGCGCAGGGCCATCATCCCGGACAGATCCGACCGGCCGTTCAGAAAGGCTGACAGCGCCGGGCGGGAGACACCGAGCACCTGCGCCGCCTCGACGACCGTCAAGTCTCGGGGCTCGAGGATCTCCGTCCTGACGAACTCCCCCGGGTGGAGCGGATCTGCCATCGTTCTTCGCCTCATGCGTAAAGCGTAGCGTGACGGGCAACGAGCCGTCAAGAAGAGTATGCCTGCGGCGGCCCTACCGGCGGTGGCTCACGCGCCGCCAATCAATGGTGCCGCCGACCTGATGGTTTCCAACCGCGTCAGCCCCGCTGCTTCAAGCCGCTGGTTCAATCGGGGCAGGTCGTCGCTGAGTAGTCGCCGAAGGATCCCCATCCGGGTGTCGAGTTCGGCGGAGAGTTCGTTGAAGACCGCCCGATACGCGCTGATCGGGGTGCCGTCTCCCCGCTCCAGGTGGCTGCGCAGTCCGGTCAGGCGATCGTTGAGCTTGATAGGGAAGGCGATCTTGTCCTTCGGGCTCTGGTTCCGGAGTTGGTAGAGTTCTCCCGCGACCGCCTCGATTCCCGCCGCGAAGCCGGACACCTCGTCCCGGAGGCCCACGTCGTCCGCCCTGCTGACGATCGCGTCGATCTGGGAGAGGAGATCGCGCACCAGGATGACGCTCTCGTTCGCCCGGCTCTCGGCATCGCGGATCGCCATGGCGAGACGGAACTGATCGGTGAACGCGGCGGCGGGAATGTCGCCGAGCCTCGGGTCGGGATTCACGTCGAACGTTGCCTCCCGGGTCGAGCCGTCGATGGTCAGTTGCGCGAGGTAGCGACCCGGCGGCGCCCAAGGCCCCACGCCCGGGTCGCCGCCCTCAAGGACGATCCCGGGAAACGTCACCGCGCCCAGGTAGCGGAGGTCCCAGCGGACCCGGTGCGTGCCCCGATCCACCGTCTCGTCGACGAGGGTGCGGACGTGTTCGCGTTCGTCCGTGAGGATGTCGAGCCGCACGTGCCTCCCCGGCGCGTTCACCCGGAAATCGATGACCGCGGGGACGGATCGCCGAAACGCGTCGGCCGGCCGGAAGAGGTGTACGTCCGCGCCGGCGACCTGCGCGTCGAGCTGCCGCAGCGTCTCGATGTCGTCGAGGACCCAGAAGGCGCGGCCGTGGGTGCTGATCACGAGGTCGCGCGCCTCGACCGAGAGCCCAGTGACGGGCGTATCCGGAAGCTGGAACGACAGGTCGCTCCAGCTCGATCCCCCGTCGAGGGAGACGAACACGCCGCGCTCGGTGCCCGCGTACATGAGCCCCGGGCGCTCGGGATCCTCCCGGATGACGCGCACGAAGGCGCCATCGGGGATGCCGTCGCCGATCCGGGTCCAGCTCGCCCCGTAGTTGTCGGTCCTCCACGAGTACGGCGCCCGGTCGTCCATCTCGTACCTGATCCCCGCCACATGCGCGCTCGCGGGCCGATGCGGAGACACCTCCACGCTCATCACGCGCGTGTGCGGGGGCGTGTCCGGGGGCGTGACGTCCTCCCAGTTGTCGCCGCCGTCCCGCGACACGTGGACAAGACCGTCGTCGGATCCGGTCCAGATCGTCTCCGGTTCGTGCGGCGAGAGCCCGATCGAGTAGAGCGTGCCGTAGATCTCGGGCCCGTCCTGGTCCTTGACGATCGGGCCGCCGGAGTCGTCGAGCGTCTCCGGCTCGGCGCGCGTCAGGTCCGGGCTGATCTTCGCCCACGTCTCACCCTCGTCGACCGATTTCCACAGGTGCTGCGATCCCACGTACAGCGCATGGGGCGGCGCCGGCGCCACCGCGATCGGGTAGGTCCAGTTCCAGCGCTCGGGCATGTCCCGCGCCGGCTCGCCCATCACGATGCGCGGCCACGGCTGGATGTCCGTCGCCATGCCGGTCGCTCGGTCGTAGCGGGTGAGCGTGTTCGTCGCGCCCGCGTAAAAGATGTTGGGGTCGGCGGGGTGTGGCGCGATGTAGCCGCTCTCGCCTCCGCCCACCGGGTACATCCATTCCGTGCTCGCGCCCCTCGGGTCCCGGAGATGGTTCGGCTCGGACGACACGCACACGGTCGTGTTGTCCTGCTGCGCGCCACACGCGTGGTAGGGGAAGTCCGCGGTCGTGGCCAGGCGATAGATCTGTGCCGTCGGATACCGCATCGAGGTCCACGTGCGGCCCCCGTTCACCGTGACGACGCCGCCCCCGTCGTTGCCGTTGATCATGCGCAGGGGGTTCGTGGGGTCGATCCACAGGTCGTGATGGTCGACGTGGGACTCGGGCACGCTCTCGAGTGTGAGTCCGCCGTCCGTCGAGCGCATGAGTCGGAAGTTGAGGATGTACAGCGTGTTGCGATCGACCGGGTCCGCCTCGAGGCGCTGGAAGTAAAAGGCGCGTTGCCAGATGTCCCGATGGCCGTTGATGAGGTCCCACGACGCGCCTCCATCGTCGGACCTGTACAGTCCGCCCCGCTCGGCCTCGATATTGGCCCATACGCGATTCGAGTCCGCGCCCGAGACGGTTACCGTGACCTTGCCCAGCATTCCGTCCGGGAGGCCCGGGTTACGCGTGAGTTCGCTCCACGTGTCGCCGCCATCGGTGGACTTGAAGATCCCCGATCCCTCGCCGCCGCTCCACAGGCGCCACGGCCTGCGATACACCTGCCACAGCGTCGCGTAGAGGACGTCCGGGTCGCTCGGATCCATGGCGAGGTCGACGGCCCCCGTGCGCTCGTCGCGGAAGAGCACCTTCTCCCACGTCCTGCCCCCGTCGGTGGTCCGGAAGAGGCCACGCTCGGGATTGGGCCCGAAGGGATGGCCGAGGGCGGCCACGTACGCGCGGTCGGGGTTTGTCGGATGGATGCGGATCCGCCCGATCGCGTGTGTGTCGGCGAGGCCGAGGTGTCGCCAGCTCTTCCCGGCATCATCGGAGCGGTAGACGCCGTCGCCCTGGAGGACGTTGGCGCGCAGCTGCACCTCGCCCATGCCGATGTACACGACATCGGGGTTGGACGGCGCCATCGCGACCGCGCCGACCGAGGCGCTGCCGACCTGCCCATCGGTCACCGGCGTCCAGGTGGACCCGCCGTCCGTCGTCTTGAACAGCCCGCCGCCGGTCGCGCCGAAGTAGTACTCGAACGGCCGCTCGGCATGGCCCGCCACGGCGATCGAGCGTCCCCCCCGGTCCGGCCCGATCGAGCGCCACTCCATGGGCGGGAGGACCGAGACCAGGTCCTGCGCTGCGAGCCCAGGGGACAGCGCAGACAGCAACATCGCGACCAGCACCAGACGCAGGGGCATCGGCCTCCTACCTGATCTCGTTGCGGATCGCGGCCAGTTCCTCGGCCGCGCCCGGGGGTGGCTGCGTGAACAGGCTAACGCCGATCGTGACGGCGAAGCCCGCCGCGAAGCCCGGGAGCATCTCGTACAGGTCGTAGAAGCCCTCCTTGAAGAGGACGACCCACAGCATCGTGACGAGGAAGCCGGCGATCATGCCGGCCACGGCGCCGGCGCGCGTCGTGCCCGCCCAGAAGAGCGAACACAGCACGACCGGGGCGAACGCCGCCGCGAGGCCGGACCAGGCGAAGAGGACGAACCAGAAGATCGCGCGCTCGGCCGTGAGCGCGAGCACCAGGCCCGTGAGCCCGAGCACGACCGTCACGGCCTTGCCCAGCACGGAGAGCGCGCGCTGGCGCGCGTCGGGACGGAAGATCTTCTGGTAGACGTCCCGCACCGCCGCGGAGGAAGCGAGGATCAGCAGCGAATCGGCCGTCGACATGATGGCGGCGAGGACGACGACGAGGACGAGACCCGTGAACAGATCCGGCAGCAGTCCCGCCGCCATGGCGGGGAGCGCCGTCTCGGGGTCGGCGAGGGCCGGGTAGAGGACGCGGGCGGCCATCCCCGTGAACACGGCCCCGAGATCGAACACGATGATGCAGCCGACGGCGATCGGTCCCGCCTTCCGGATCTCGTGCTGGTCGCGGGCCGCGAGGAAGCGCGCCAGAAGCTGCGGGGCGCCGAGGAACGCGAGCCCCACGCCCACGAATCCGGCCGCGCTCGCGATGCCCAGTGGGGTGAGTCCGAGCCCGCCGCCGAGCCGCAGGAGGTCGGAGCCGGATGCCTGCAGTCCCTCGAAGGCCACGAGGGGTTCGGCCGCGCGCAGCCCGTCCATGAGTGCGCCCCAGCCCCCGACCGCGCTGATGCCGACGAAGGGGAGCACGAGCAGGCACGCGAACATGAGGACGCCCTGCGCGAAGTCGGAGTACGCGACCGCCTTGAACCCGCCCACGACCGTATAGAAGAGGACCACGGCGAGGCCGAGATAGACGCCCGCGTGGTATCCGGTGCCGAGGAAGGCGTCGAACGCCTTCCCGGTCGCCGTGAGTTGCGCCCCGACGTAGAAGGCGACCATGGAGAGGACGATGACGGCCCCGACGATGCGGAAGCTGTGCGTCTTGTCGTGGAAACGGTCCTCGAGGTAGTCGGGGACCGTGATCGAACCGTAGCGGTCGGTGAAGGCCTTGAACGGGCGCGCCACGTAGGCCCACGCGAGGGCGACGCCGAGCACCTCGCCCAGCACGACCCAAAGTGCGTGCATGCCGAGCGCGTAGCCGATCCCCGTGAGCCCGAGCAGGAGCCAGGCGCTCTCTCCGGTCGCGTTCGAGGAGAAGGCGAGGACCCAGGCGGGAAGCTTCTTCCCGGCCGCGTAGTACCCCTTCACGTCGTGCGACTCCTTCCCGCCCCACACGCCGATGACGAGGAGGAAGAGGAGATAGACGACGACCACGCCGATGATCACGGGCGACATCCTATTCCTCCCAGCCGGAGTCGACGGCGGCGACCATCTCGAACGGTCCGGCCGGCCAGCGGTAGCAATCCTTCATCAGGCGGTCCACCTGCTCGGGGGTCGCCACGCCCTCGGCCACGATCTCGCGCGCCTCGCGCATCGCGGCCGAGAACACGCGGTTCGCGACGAAGCCCCAGGCCAGCGGCTGGTCGTGCACGACCTCCGGGTTCTTGCCGCAGCGGCGGGCGAGGGCCACGACGGCATCGCGCACCGTGTCGGCGGTCCCCCGGTGGACGACGATCTCCGCCACCCGGATCACGGAGGCCGGCGTCGCCCAGTGCCACCCGATGACGCGCTCGGGCCGGTCCGTGGCGCCGGCGAGGCCCCCGATCGAGAAGCCGGAGGTGTTGGAGGCGAGGATCGCGTGGGGCGGGGCGGCCTCGTCCAGCCGGCGGAAGAGGCGCGTCTTGAGCTGGAAGTCCTCGTACACCGCCTCGATGACGAGGTCTGCCTCCGCCGCGGCTTCGGCGAGGTCGGTCGTGCCAGAGAGCCGGCCCAGCGCGGCCGCGGCGTCGGCGGGGTTCACCTTGCCGATCTCGACGCCCGTCCGGATCCCGAAGCGCCCGTGCTCGATGCGCCTGGCGGCCCGGTCGAGCGCCCCCTCGTCGAGGTCGTTCATGACGACCTCCAACCCGCCCAAAGCGAGTACCTGGGCGATCCCCGCGCCCATGAGCCCGGCCCCCACGACGGCGGCGCGCCCGATGGGGTCGACCGTCACGTCCCCGGCCCCGGCCTCCTGCTCGGCCGCCCTCGTCTGGTGTACGCGAATCCCCGCCAGTGGATCACTCATGGGCTTCCCCGGTGTCGTCGTCGACATCTGATCGGCGCCCGGTCGGCACCTCGGCAGCAGCAGGCTCGCGGCTGCGATCGTCCGGCGTCGGAGGATGCCACGCCGTCCCGCCCCCCGGAAAGGCTGTCCCTCGGACTCGCCCCCTCCGCGGACCTGTCAAACCGCAATAGAAATGTCCGGGGTTAGGGCGCAATAGAAATGTCCTCCCCGGGGGTTCCGGTTTTGGCCCCGGCTCCGGTCGTTTCGGGGATGCGGGGCCGTTCGTTTTCGTTGGATATCCCTTCTCTCTCGCGGCGGAGGTGCCGGCGTGCGATGGCCTGTTGGGCACTGGCTTGGAAGTGCTTGCGCCAAGGGTGGTCCGGAGCTGGCTTGGGAGGTGCGGGCCGCGGCTTTGCCGGCTTGGCGGGCGCGTCGTTGGGGGAAGCGGCGGAGGCTTGGCATACGGGTTCGACCTCGAGGTAGCGCTCACCGAAGCGGAAGCGGACCTCACCGTCGAGGCGGCGCTCGACGACGATCTCGGCGGACGGGGCGATGCCGCCGGCTTCCCGCTCCGGGATCTGCCAGCGCCGCTTGGCGAACCGGATGGTGAAGTCGCGCGCCACGAAGCGGGCCATGAGCAGCCGGCTCGTCGCGTCGTCGTGGATCGAGATCAGCGTCTGGCTCCCCGGCGACCTCTCCTCCAGCCACGGGTGCACGGAGCTGTCCCACTGCCCCAGTTCGCCCAGCGCCGCCCGCCTGGGCCGACGGCTGCGGTGCCGCGCGCGCCGCCGGCGCCGCTCCCACAGCCCGGCCTCCAGCATCCACCGCCGAAGCGTGTCCGGGCTCACCACCACCGCGAAGCGCCGCCCAAGGTGCTCGGCCAGCAGCGTCGGGCCGAAGTCCGCGTACAGCGGATCGGCCGCCACCGACAGCGCAAGCTCCCGCACCGCCGCGGGCAGCGACCGGTTCGATGGCCGCCCCTTGAGGCCGTGCACCGCCGCAGCGTCACCCTCCGCCTCGAACCGCCGAAACAGACGCCGGAAGTGACGAGGCGTCACCCCGAGCCGCGCCGCCCCGGCCGCTCCCGTCAGCACGCCTTCGCTCACCTGTCGAAGTACCGACACGCGGTCCCTCTCCCTCAAACTCAACTCCATCAGCTCCTCTCCCGGACCATGTTCGAAGCCCCCAAACCGAACATGGACCGTAAGAGGACATTTCTACTGCGCTAAGGGAGGACATTTCTACTGCGGTACGACAGCCCCCTCCGCGGACCCCTTCCGCCCGCGCGCAACCCTCCCCATCTTCGGTCTGTCTCCGTAGCGGAGACCCCGCGCGGACGTCCACTGGAGCGAAATCGATGAGACGGTACCTGGTCTTTGCCGGTGTGAGTCTGATGGTCCTCGCGGGTTGCGGCGACGCCCGCCCCCAAGCGGAACTGATGGCCGACGCGGCCGCGGACGTCGAGGCGATCGAACTGGAGCGGGCCATGGTCCGCTACGACTCGGCGCGGACACGATCTCCGGATGACGCCGAGGCGCACCGGCAGTACGCGACGCTCGCCAACTACTTCAGCCTGAACGCGGAAGCCGCGGAGGCGTGGGAGCGCGCACTCGAACTGGAACCCGGAGACGCCGCTGGCTGGGAGGCGTACATCCGTGCCCTCCGCTGGGCCGGCATATTCGAGACCGACCGCCGGTATGGCGAGACGATCCTGCGAGTTCTCCCCGAGGCGCTCCGCAACGCGCCGGACCGCCCCGTCATGTACGACGATGCGGAAGAGGCGGCGTCGGATCTCGGACAGCTCGACGCCTACGCCGCGATCCTCGCCGAGCATGGGGCGACGCGCAGCGACGACCAGATCCTGCTCCACGCCCTGGGGTCGCTCCGCATCGCACTCGCCGATCAGGATGAGGGTGACCGGGGCCAGGTAGTGAAGGATTCGATCGGGGCCGCCCTCGACGCGCTCGCCGCCGAGGCCGAAGGCGATCCGAACGTTCCCGCGCCGCTCCTGTACCGGCTTGCGGCGGGCTACGACTTCCGCCTGCTCCGGCGGGAAGACGACGCGGACCGCTGGCTGGAACGTCTGGAGGCCGCCCCCGACCGTGGCAACCTGGCCGACGACCTCCGCTACTGGGATCTGGCCATCGACTGGCAGGACGCCCTGTACGGCGACGCCGAGGGCGACCGGTGGGACGAACTGTCCCGTCTCATCGCCGAGGGACTGAAGTCGCCGCAACTTTCGGAGCGTGCCGCATGGTTTGTCCGCCGCTACGCGACCGTACAGGCGGAGGTGATGGCCTCCCTGGATCCGGAGCCGTCGTCATCCGAACTGAACTACCCGCGCATCGCGGCCGAACCGCCGGGTCCGGCGCTCGATCCGGACGTCGCCGAGTCCCTGTTCACCGCCGTGATGGATGAGATCCAGTGGCAGGACGGAGTCTACGGTTCCAAGCTCGCCACGCTGCTCTACTTCGGCATCCGGCCCGAGGTCGTGCTTGAGAAGGCAGTCGCGCTCGAGGAGGCGCTCCGCGCGCATCGCCCGGGATACCTGTATCCGGGAAGCCGAGGCCAGGAGCGGGAGACGTCACGCCGGAGTTTCATCGATCAGGCGCGCGTGATTCAGGCCCGTGCACTCACCCAGCTCGGCGAGATCGAGGCGGCCGGAACGCTGCTTGAGGAGCTTGCCACGGAGTCCCGCCGCAGCTGGACGCTGGCGGAATACGGCCGGCACCTACTTCGCGAAGATCGACCCGCGGAGGCGCTCGATGTCTTCGTGGAAGCCACCGCCTTCCGCGGATGGTACCGCCCCGCCGCCGTGGAGACCGCCGAGGCGATCGGTCTGTCCGAGGAGGCCGTGGAAGAGCGACTCGCAGTCCGCGGTCCGGCAGTCGAGAGAGAACTGGAACTGCGGGAACTCGGCCAGCGTCTCGAGCGCGAAGCGCCGGAGTTCGCCCTCGCGGACCAGACCGGGGTCGAGTGGCGGCTGAGCGGCCTCGAGGGGAAGATCGTCGTGCTCAAGTTCTGGGCGACGTGGTGCGGCCCCTGCATCGAGGAGTTCCCCCACTTCGTCGAACTCCTGAAGACGTATGAAGAGGACGAAGATGTCGTATTCCTGACCGTGGCAACGGCAGGGTCTCCCCGCGAGCAGGTCGCGCAGCAGATCGAAGATGGCGGCTTCACGTTCCCCGTCCTCTTCGACGAGCAGGGACTCGCCCTCGACTACGAGATCCTCGGTTATCCGACGACGCTCTACCTGGATCAGGCGGGGCTCATCCAGTTCAAGCGCGAAGGCTTCGAGGAATCCGGCTACGAAGCCGGCGTCGCCCGCCGCATCGACGCCCTCCGCAGCGACGCCTTCTAGGTTCCGACTACCCGCACCCTCTTGCGCACGTGGCCGACGGGCGGGCAGAAGGGATCGGTGCTCTGGAGCATCACACTGGCCACGATCCAGACATCCCTTGCCTCGGCCGGGGCGCGGTAGACCACACGGGGGGTCCCGTCGCCGACACCATCAAGCTGCCCGTACCTTCCGAGCACGCGGTCCCGACCGGTGTAGTACCATGGAACGCAATCCGACGACGTGGGCCGATCCGTGTTCCGGCCGCAGAGCCACCACTCCACGTTTTGTGGCATTCCCCCCTCGAGTGCGCAGCGTTCCCGCGGGAACGCCTCTTCAGCCGCGCCGACCGCGCGTCCGCTCGGCGACGAGGGCGCCGCGGCGGATCTTGCCGGCCTCGTCGCGGGGGAAGTCGGGCACGAGTTCAAAACTCTTCGGCACCTTCCAGGAGACGAGGCGCGCGCGGCAGAACGCCTCCAGGGCGGCGGGCGACGGGGAGGCGCCGTCCACGGGGAGGACGACGGCGTGGACGCGCTTGCCCCACTCATCGTCGGGGAGGCCGATCACGGCCACGTCGCGGACATCCGGGTGCTCGGTGAGGACCGCCTCGATTTCCTGCGGATAGATGTTTGCGCCGCCCGAAATGATGAGGTCGGTGCGGCGGTCGGCGGGGAAGAGATACCCCTCCTCATCGACCCAGCCGAGATCGCCGACGGTGACGAACCCGTCGGGGGTCGTCGGGGCGGGCGGGGAACCCCTGTACTCGTAGTCCGGGGGGGCGCCCGAGGCGAGGCGGAAGTGGAGTTCGCCCACCTCGCCGGTGGGCAGGTCACGTCCGTCTTCGCCGAGGACGCGGACTTCGCAGCCAGCGGGACGGCCGACGCTCCCTTCGTGCGCGAGCCACTCGTCCCCACGGATGATCGTCGCCCCGATCGCCTCGGTGGCGCCGAACGCCTCGAACACCTTCTCCGCCCCGACGAGATCGATCCAGCGCCCCTTGACCCAGGGCGGGCAGGGCGCGGCCGTGTGCATGAGCCCGTCCAGGGCGGAGAAGTCGCGCTTCTCGATCCCTTCGACCCGCGCCATGCGGAGCATCATGGTGGGGACGAGTGTCGTCCACCCGATCCGGTGCCGCTCGAGGAGGTCGAGGGCCAGCGCGGCGTCGAAGCGCTCCATGAGGACGACGGTCGAGCCCTCGAACAGCGCCCAGTGCGACCAGCAGTAGGGCGCGTTGTGGTACAGGGGGCCGGGGACGAAGACGTTCTGCCCCTCCCGCATGCCGACGCGCCCGCCCAGCCCCCGGAAGGTGTCCCCGGGTTCGGCGGCCCAGGGGCGGGGGTCGATGATGATCTTCGGGCGGCCGGTGGAGCCGCCCGAACCGACCGCCTTGCCGGGATGGGAGATGCGGTCGGGGAGGGGGCCCGGATCGAGGGCTTCGGCTGGCTCGAGGTCCGCGTGTCCGAGCACGGGCAGATCCGGCAGATCCGAGTCCGCGAGATTCCAGTCGGCGACGACGAGTGCGGGGTCCGCGAGGGCGAGGAGTCCGTCGCGTTCCGCCGGCGGGAGGCGGGCGCTGAGGGGGAGGACGCAGGCCCCGAGCTTCCAGCCGGCGAGGGTGGTGAGGGTGTGTTCGGGACAGTTGTAGAGACCGATGACGAGCCAGTCGCCCCGCCGGAGCCCGCGGGCGGCGAAGAGGCGGGCGAGGCGGTTGCTCGCGCGGTCGAGTTCGCGCCAGGTGTAGCGGCGTTCCGTCCTGTCGCGGCGGGCGAAGACGAGCGCCGGGGCGTCGGGCCGCTGGCGGGCGAGGTCGCCCAGGCGCCGCCCGTACGAGATCGCGTCGGGCGAGATCGGGCCTTCGACGTCACCCACCGCGCGGCCTCCGGGGGCTCAGTAGAACTCCGTCATCCACGGGGCGGGGCCGGCGAAGGCGGCGCGCAGCGTTCGGCGGGTGTCCGCGTCGACACCGGGGAGCAGCCCGGCCCGGGCGGCGGTGTCGGCGTCGAGTTGCCCGGTGAACAGCGCGGCCAGGACGCGGACGTCGACGCGAGGGGCCGACCGGGCGGCCCGGGATGCCGGCCCGGCCGGGGAGCCGTCGCGCCCCGGGCCGCTCACGCGGGCCCGCCCGTCCGCGATGCGGACGGCGACAGGACCGGCGTTGGCGGGCAGCACGTCGTCCTCGATCCACAGGCGCAGGTCGGCCTCCACGTCCTCCGGATAGCCGCGCGCCGCCAACGCCGCCGGCACGTCGACGAGCCGGAACATCCCGGCCATCCGCCCGGCGAGGGTCGGCGCGAGTCCCGTGAGCACGAGTTCGATCGGATCCGCGGGCGGGCCCGGCCACAGGAGCCGCTGTCCCATCCCCGCGTGGCCCCGAACGAAGTTCAGCAGCGCCGCCAGAGCGGCGGGCCCGTCCCAGTAGAAGTCGCGGCAGTCCAGATCGAAGCCGTACGGCAGCGTGCCCGACGACGGCTCGTGCGTGTAGACCATGTAGCCGCACACACGGCCCCCCGATCGGGCCACGTACCGGTACGTGGTGCGGCCGAAACGCGGGGCGAGGACGCGCTCCTCCCACCACGCCTCGTCCCGGTCGAACGGTCCGTTCTCCCCCGCAGCCCGGCTCCGGTAGAAGGCCGACACCGCCCCGAGATCGTCGTCCTCGAACGGCTCGACCGTCACCCCCGCGGCATCCGGCGGAGGTCGCCACGCCAACTCGGAGATGGGCAGGGCCCGCCGCTGGTGGGCGGAGGCGAACTCCCACCCGTAGCGCCGGTACACGCCGCCGTGGACGGGGAAGAGGCTGGACACCGCGACCCCCTCCTCGCGCAGCGTCTCGATAACCTCCCGCAGCAGTGCGCCGCCGTACCCGCGCCCTCGGGCCTCCGACGCGACCTTGACGGAGGACACCGCCGCGCACGGCACGGCGCGCCCGCCGAAGAACTGCCCCAGCTTCTGGACCCGCAGGGAGCCCTGGACCGTCCCCCCGTCCTCCACGACCCAGCCCTGCTCGAGCGGATAGTTTCCGGCGATCGCGATCCGCTCCGGAGGGAGCATGAACGCCTGCTGCTGCAGGTGGGCGACCCGGGCGCGGTCGCCTTCCGCCAGCTGTCGGACGATCGTCACGGAACCAGGTCTCGTCGCTCGGGAAACGACCCGTCCCCCGCTCCGTTTCGGGGGGACGACGAACGGGGCACATTACCGAGGCCGGACGGACGCCGCACCCGGAGTTCACGCGGGAGAGCCGATGTCGACGCTGGGACCCGTCACGAGAGCGCACCGGTTCGACGAGCGACGGCTCGCCGACTATCTGTACGCACAGGGTCTGGACGACTTCCGCGGCGGACTGACGGCCCTCCAGTACCAGGGCGGGCAGTCCAACCCCACCTACCGCCTCGAAACCGGCGGAGGGTTTCGTCCTCCGGAAGAAACCGCCGGGCGACCTCCTCCGCTCCGCGCACCTCGTCGAGCGCGAGTACCGCGTGATGAAGGCGCTCGCCGAAACCGATGTCCCCGTCCCGGCGATGCTCCTCCTGTGCGAGGATCCCGACGTGATCGGGCGGACGTTCTTCGTCATGGAACACGTCGAGGGGCGAGTGCTCCCCGTCCCCGGCCTTACCGAGGCGGCGTCGCCCGCCGAACGGACGGCGATCTACGACGCGATGAACCGGACGCTGGCACGGCTTCATTCGGTCGACTGGCGGGCGGTCGGCCTCTCGGACTTCGGCAAGCCGTCCAACTACGTGGCGCGCCAGATCTCCCTCTGGACGAAGCAGTACGAGGCCGCACGCCACCGGGAGATCCCGGCGATGGAGGCGCTCATCGAGTGGCTTCCGGAGCACATCCCCGACGGCGAGGGGACCACGGGGAATCGGGAGACGACGATCGCGCACGGCGACTATCGTCTCGACAACATGATCCTCCATCCGACCGAGCCGGAAGTCGTCGCCGTCGTCGACTGGGAACTGTCGACGCTGGGCCACCCGCTGGCGGATCTCGCCTACAACTGCATGACCTGGCACCTGCCCGACGGCCCGCTGTGGAAGGGGCTGGGGGACGTGGACTGCGCGGCCCTCGGCATTCCATCGGAAGAGGACTATGTGGCGGCGTACTGTCGGCGGACGGGGCGCGACGGGGTGCCGGACTGGAACTTCTTCATGGCCTTCGGGCTCTTCCGCCTCGCTTCGATCTGCCAGGGCGTGTATGCGCGCGCCATGCAGGGCAACGCGAGTTCGCGGAACGCGCTGGAGATCGGGCGGAAGGCGCCGATGCTCGCCGAGACCGGCTGGCGCATCGCGCGACGCGGCTGAGCCACGCCCTTCCGGGGCAGGGGCGCCGCTTTCGCCGCTACGTGACGCCGCCGCGGGGAAGAGGCGGCGCTCTCAGCCTCGAAGCTCGAGCTTCGCGATCGCCTCCAGATGTACCTCGTCCGGGCCGTCGGCGAGGCGCAGGGTGCGCGCGTGGGCGTAGGCGGCGGCGAGCCAGATGTCCGGGCTCACGCCGAGCGCGCCGTGGACCTGGATCGCCTGGTCCAGCACGCGGCACGCCATGCGCGGGGCCACGACCTTGATCATCGCGATCTCCCGCCGGGCGGCCTTGTTCCCGACCGTGTCCATCATGTGGGCGGCGTGCAGCGTGAGGAGGCGTGTCTGTTCGACCGCGATGCGGCCCTCGGCCAGGGCGTGCCGGAGCGCGCCCTTCTCGGCCAGGGGGCCCGAGAAGGCGACGCGCGTCTTCGCCCGCTCGGCCATCGCCTCGAGCGCCCGCTCGGCGACCCCGATGAGCCGCATGCAGTGGTGGATCCGCCCGGGCCCCAGCCGTCCCTGGGCGATCTCGAACCCCCGCCCCGGCCCGAGCAGGATGTGATCCTCCGGCACCCGCACGCCGTTGAACCGCACCTCGCCGTGGCCCACCGGCGCGCTGTCGTATCCGAACACGTTCAGGTGGCGCACGACCTCGACCCCCGGCGCGTCCCGCGGTACGAGCACCATCGACTGCTGCAGGTGGCGGGCCGCGTCCGGATCGGTCTTTCCCATGAAGATGAAGATCCCGCACTCGGCCCGGGGCGCCTGCGTGGCCCACCACTTGTGCCCGTCGATCACCCACTCGTCTCCCTCGCGCACGATCGACGAGCGGATGTTCGTGGCGTCCGAGGAGGCGATGTCCGGCTCCGTCATCGCGATCGACGACCGGATCTCGCCCGCCAGCAGCGGATCGAGCCAGGCCGCGCGCTGCGCCGCTGTCCCGTAGCGGGCGAGGGTCTCCATGTTGCCGGTGTCCGGCGCGTTGCAGTTGAAGACTTCGGGCGCCCACTCCACCCGCCCCATCGTCTCGCAGATGAGCGCGTACTCGAGGTTCGAGAGGCCCACCCCGTAGCGGGATTCCGGGTCGCCGCCGGGCTCCGCGTCCGGGGGGAGGAAGAGGTTCCACAGTCCTTCGTCCTTCGCTCGCCCCTTCAATTCCTCGAGGATCGGCGGGGTCGAGAACCGGTTCGCGGCCGCCTCGAGTTGGTGCTCGAAGGTGGTCTCGTTGGGTTGGATCCACGCTTCCATGAAGTCGCGCACGCGCTCCTGGAGTTCGAGGGAGCGTTTCGAGAACAGGGCCGGAGCGTTCCATTCGGCGTTCATGGGTCGGCAGGACTCCCTTCGGACGCGAGGCACGGGGGACGGCGACCGTGACAACGTCACGGCGCGCGCCGAAGATTAGCGCGGTCTCCGCCGCAGACAATCGCGGCAATCGCGACGATTGCCAGGACCCGCCCGCAACGGAAGCTCTCGGCACCCGGGAATGAGCGAACGGAACGAACGGCATCTGGGACTCTACGGCGCGACCGCGCTCGGCGTGGGCGCGATCGTGGGGGGCGGCATCCTCGCCCTCGCCGGGGTCGCGTTCGCCACCGCGGGCGCCGCCGCCATCGTCGCCTTCACCCTCAACGGCGGGATCGCGTTCCTCACCGCGGTCAGCTTCGCCCGACTGGCTCGCCGCTTCCCGGAGTCCGGCGGCACCTACACCTACGCGAAGCGGGTCCTCTCGATCGAGGTCGCGTTCGTGGTGGGCTGGGTCGTCTGGTTCGCCTCGATCGTGGCGGGCGTCCTCTACGCCCTCGGCTTCGCCGCCTTCTCCGTCGAAGGGTTGCTGCGGCTCCTCCCCGGGCTCGCGGAGTCGTGGAGCTGGATGGGGGACGGCAGGGCCGAGCTTCTCTTCGCGCTCGCGGCCATCGGGGTCTACTCCTGGTTGCTCGTGGAGCGCACGGCGGGCGGCGGCAACGCGGCCACGATCGGTAAGGTGATCGTCTTCGTCGTGCTCCTCGCCGGGGGCGCGTGGGCGTGGGTTGCCGGCGCCCCCGCGGAGGCGCTCCGCCGTCTGAGTCCGTTCGCCCCGGCGGGCTCGCTCGGCGTGCTGCAGGCGATGGGGTACACCTTCATCGCCCTCCAGGGGTTCGATCTCATCGCCGCCGTCGGAGGCGAAGTCAAGGACCCGCGGAAGACCCTGCCGCGCGCGATGTACCTCTCCCTCGGGATCGCGCTCGTCATCTACATCCCGCTCCTCCTCATCATCGCCACGGTGGGGGCGCCCCCGGGCGGGATCCACGCCGCGGCGGAGGCGAACCCCGAGGGGCTCGTCGCGGGGGCCGCGGAGCGGTACATGGGTGCGGCCGGCTACTGGCTCGTGATCGGGGCCGGACTCCTCTCCATGCTGTCGGCGCTGCACGCGAACCTGTACGGAGCCTCCCGGGTCGCCTTCTCGATGGCGCGCGACCGGACCCTCCCGCGGCGCGTGGGGGAGATGCGTGGGCGGACGGGCACGCCGGCCATCGCCGTGGTCACGACCGGCGCCATGATGGCCGTGATCGCGCTCGCGGTCGGCACCGTCGCCGCGGCGGGGGCCGCCTCCAGCCTCATCTTCCTCGTCTCCTTCGCCATGGTCCACTGCACGGCGATCCTCGCGCAGCGCCGAGGCGGCGACCTGCGCCTTCCGCTCATTCCGGTCGCCGGGGCGGTCCTCTGCGTGGGGCTGGCGATATTTCAGGCCGTCGCCGTCCCCGAGGCGGGGCGCGTCGCGGTCCTGTGGCTCGGCGTCGGGGTCGTTCTCTACCTGATGGCGCTCGCCCCCGGCGCCCGGTTGGCTGACGCGAGCGCGGAGGCCCGCGATCCGGACCTGGCCCGGTCGAGGGGGCGGAGCCCGCTCGTGCTCGCGCCGATCGCGAACCCGGCGAGCGCGGCGAGCCTGACCGACATGGCCGCGACCGTTTGCACGCCGAACGTCGGCCGGGTCCTCCTCCTCTCGGTGCTGCGAGGAGACGCCGTCCCGGACGACGCGGCGATCCGCGACGCGCAGGACATCCTGTCGGAGTCCATGGGACGGAGCATCGAGAGCCCGGCGCGGCCCGAAACGCTGTTCACGATCGCGACGGATGTGTGGGGCGAGATCGCTCGGGTCGCGGACTTGCACCGCTGCGAGACCGTACTCGTGGGCCTGCCCCGCATCACGGAACCCGGCGTCGAGGCCCGGCTGGAGGGGCTGATCTCGAACATCGAAGCCGATGTGGTCATCGTCCGCGCGCCGCCTCGCTGGAGGATCTCCGAAGCGACGCGGATCCTCGTGCCGGTGGGGGGGCGGAGCGCGCACAGCCACCTGCGGGCCCGCCTGCTCGCCAGCCTGTCGCGTTCCAGCGCTCCGACCCTGACCTTCGTACGGGCCCTGCCTCCGGGAACGGGGGCGGACTCCCGGCGCAGGTTCGAGAGCGTCATCGATCGCCTCGCGCGGGACGAGGCCGCGGGCCCGTACCGGGTGGAACTCGAATTCACCGATGACCCGGTCGCTTGCATCGCACGCCGCGCGGAGGCGAACGACCTCGTCGTGATGGGGATGGAGAACCGCGGCCGGGAGAGGCCCTCGATCGGCCCCTTCGCGCTCGAGGTTGCGAGGAAGACAACGGTCCCATTGATCCTGCTCGGGCGGCGCGCCGACGCCGGCTCCTTCGCGGCGCGGGGCATCGCGCAGGCGGTATCCACGATACAGAGGCCGATCCGTTGAACGAGACATCTTGAACACACCATGCTGAACGCCGACATCGTCATCGTCCTCGCGATCATCGCGGTGGCTGTGGTCCTCTTCGTCACCGAGTGGGTGCGCTACGACGGGGTGGCGCTCATCGTCCTCCTCGCGCTCGCGATCAGCGGCGTGATCCCCATGTCCCGCGCCATCGAAGGGTTCGCGAATCCGGCGGTGGTGACGATCGCGGCGGTGCTCGTACTGAGCGGGGGGCTGTACCGGACGGGCGTCGCGAACCTCGTCGGGGCCCAGGTGATGCGCCTCGCCGGAGACTCGCCGGTGCGCGTGACCGGGCTCATGATGCTCACCGCCGGGCTCATGTCCGGCCTCATGAACAACATCGCCGCCACCGCGCTCCTCCTCCCGGTGGTGCTGGACATCGCCCGCCGCCTCGGGATGCGGCCCTCGCGGCTCCTCATCCCGCTCTCCTTCGCCGCCCTCCTCGGCGGGATGACGACGCTCATCGGGACCGGACCCAACATCCTCCTCTCGACCGTCCTCGAGCGCTCGGGACAGGGTTCGTTCGGCCTGTTCTCGTTCACCCCCGTCGGCGCGGCCGCCCTGGTTCTGGGCGTGTTGTACATGATCCTCGCCGGACGGCACCTCCTCCCGGACCGGCCCACCGATGGCGACGAGGCCGTGGGCGACGTCGACCTGCGCGGTCGCTACGACCTCGGCGAGACGCTCTTCTCCCTGCGGATCCCGCGCGGTTCGGCGCTCGACGGAAGGTCGCTGGTACAGGCCCGCCTGGGCCGGGCGCTGGGGATCGATCTCCTCGCCCTCCGCCGGCGCGGGCAACTGCTGCGGGCACCGGAGCCGGACTTCCTCCTGCGGGGCGGCGACATCCTGATCTGCGAAGGTCGTGAGGACGTGGTCGAGCGGCTGCGCGCCTGGGGGCGCCTCGCGAACCAGGAAGAATCGGAGGACACCCTGTGGCGCCCGGTGGAGGACGCCACGGCGCTCGCGAAAGTCGAGATCGCGCCGAGTTCGAGCCTCATCGGGAGCACCGTGCGGAGCCTGAATTTCCGCAACCGCTTCCAGGCCCACGTCGTGGCCATCCGGCGCGGCGACGAGGTCCGGAGCGCCTCGTTCCAGGAGGCGCGGCTCGAGGCCGGGGACACCCTCCTCCTCCTCGGACGTGAAGACCAGTTGCAACAACTCCGCTACGCGGACGAGTTCGCCTCGCTCAGCTGGACGGATGTCGGGACGGGCACCCGCGAGTACGGACTCCAGCGCTGGCTGATGCGACTCGACATCCCGGAGGGATCAGCTCTCCACGGGCAGACGCTGTCGGAGTCCCGTCTCAGACGCGCCTTCGATCTGACCATCCTCGAGATCCATCGCGGGGGAGGATCGGGCGACGAGAACATCTTCCTGCCTCAGGCCTCCGACACCCTGAGATCGGGCGACCGGCTGATCGTCGAGGGGAATCAGGAGTCCTACGCCGTCCTCAACGCGCTCCAGGCGCTGGAGCCGCACGACGCCCCGCCTTCCCTGACGGAACTCGAGTCCGAACGGGTCGGATTCGGCGAGGTCACGCTCGCCCCCAGTTCGAACATCGTGGGGAAGACGCTGGGCGAGATCTTCTTCCGGGAGTCGTACGGCCTGACGCTGCTCTCCATCTGGCGCGGCGGCCGGACGATCCACTCCAACATCCGTCTCGGCGGGACGCGGCTCCAGTTCGGAGACGCCCTCCTCGTCTACGGCGGGCGGAAGAAGATCCAGCTGCTGGCGCGCGACCCGCGTTTTCTGGTGCTCACGGCCGAACTCCGCGAGGTGTTCCGGGTGGGCCGGGCGCCGCTCGCGAGCGCGATCATGGTCGGCGTCATCCTCGCGGCCTCGCTGAACCTTCTGCCGGTCTACATCGCGGCGCTCCTGGGGGCGCTGCTCATGGTGTTCAGCGGGTGCCTCAAGGGGAACGAGGTGTACCCGCTCATCGAGTGGCGCGTCGTCGTGCTCCTGGGCGGGATGCTGGCCCTGGGCCTGGCGATGGAGGAGTCCGGCGCCGCCGAACTGCTCGCGCGCGAGGTGGTCGGGAGGGCGGCGGAGGCGGGTCCCCGGGTGCTGATCGCGACCCTCTTCCTTCTCTGCGCGCTCGCGGCCCAGTTCGTGCCCACCTCGGCGGTGGCCGTGCTCGTGGCGCCGATCGCGCTCAGCACCGCGACAGAACTCGACCTCTCCGCCCGGGCGCTGTTCATGGTCGTGGCCGTCGGATCGTCGTGCGCGTTCCTGAGTCCCTTCGGCCACCCCGTGAACCTTCTCGTGATGGGGGTCGGCGGGTACAAGGTCACGGATTACACGCGCGTGGGGGCGCCCCTCTTCCTCCTCCTTCTCCTCCTCGTCGTCTTCTTCCTGCCCGTGGTGTGGCCCATATGAGTGCCGGTACGAGTTCGCCGCTCTCCTCCCGGCCGGTCTACATCGCGGGCGTCGCGGAGACGGCGCTGGGCGAGGTGTTCGACCAGACGGAGATGTCGATGGTCGCGCTCGCGGCGCGCGAGGCGCTGGCGGAGGCGGGACTGAAGCTGGCGGACGTGGACGGCCTCTTCGTGAACTACATGGGAGAGCAGGGGAGCGTGCAGGTCGGCGAGTACCTCGGGATCCAGCCGCGCTACGCGGACTCGTCGGACCTCGGGGGGGCGGCGTTCGAGGCGTTCGTGCATCACGCCATGCTGGCGGTCGCCGCCGGCCGCTGCGAGGTCGCGCTCATCGCGTACGCGTCGCGCCAGCGCTCGAAGCGCGCGCGCCGGCTGTCGATCTCGAGTTCGGGGAGCGGGGCGTACGCGCCGGACCCGTACCACCTCACCGACCAGTTCCAGGCGCCGTACGGGATGCTCATGCCGATCGGGCCCTTCGCGCTCGTCGCGGCGCGGCACATGCACGAGTACGGGACGACGCGCGAGCAACTCGCCGAGGTGGCCGTGGCGGCGAGCCTGTGGGCGGAACTGAACCCGAAGTCCTGGCGCCGGACGCCGCTCACGCCGGAGGAGGTGCTGGGCTCGCGCCCGATCTCCGAGCCGCTGCACCGGCACGACTGCTGTCTCGTCACGGATGGGGGCGGGGCGATCGTGGTCACGCACCGGGACCGCGCCCGGGACGCGGCGAAGGCCCCCGTGCGAGTGCTCGGCGCCGGGGAGAGCCACGCCTTCTGGCATGTGTCCGAGGCCCCCAGCCTCACGCGCTCGGCGGGGTATCTCGCGGCCTCCGAGGCGTTCGGGATGGCCGGTCTCTCCGCCGGTGACGCGGATTTCTTCGAGGTGTACGACGCGTTCACGATCAACGTGATCACCCACCTCGAGGAACTCAGACTGTGCGCCCCGGGCGAGGGGGGACGGTTGATCGAGGGCGGCGCCCTCCGACCCGGCGGATCGATCCCCGCCATGACGTCGGGGGGCGGGCTCTCCTACTGCCACCCGGGTGCGCTCGGCATCCTGCTCCTGATCGAGGCGGTGCGTCAGCTGCGCGGGGAGTGCGGCGAGCGCCAACTCCCCGCCCCCCGGATCGGCGTCTGCCACGGCATGGGCGGCCTCTCCGTCCGTTCCACCGTGGTCCTGGGGCGAGAGTGAGCGCGCTGGGCGGCTCGGGCGCGCCGGAGGAGACGGGCTACGGGGACGCGCTCAGCCGGCCCTACTGGGCGGCCGCGGCCGAGGGACGGCTCCTCGTGCAGCGCTGCACCGCCTGCGGCGCGCACCAGTTCTATCCGCGCCCCTTCTGCCTCGCCTGCCAGGACGAGGTCGAGTGGGTGGAGGCGAGCGGCCGCGGCGAGATCTACTCGCTGACCACGAACCACCTGAGGATGAGCCCAGATCTGGAGCCCCCCTACTACGTGGCGCTCGTCCGCCTCGAGGAGGGTCCGGTCCTCCTCACGCGCATCGTCGACGCGGCCGGCGCGGCGATCGCGGAGGGCGTCGCGATCGGCGACCCGGTCGTGGTGGCCTGGCATCCGCGCCAGGAGGCCCCCCCGCTCCCCGTCTTCACGATCATACCCTAGCGTGATGGCACGCCGTCCATTTCAACGAAGAAGCGGCCGACTCGTGAACCGCTGCGCCTCCATCGCCCTGGTGGCCCTGACCTCCGCCGCCTGCGGACAGGAGCGGACAAGGGTGCCGACCCCCAGGGTGGAGATACGAGACAGCGCCGGAATCCGGATCGTCGAGAATCCCCGTCCGCCCGAGGGATCCCGCCTGGCGTGGCGTATCGGTCCGGAGCCGCTGGTTTCGATCGGCGTCCTCGAGGGCGAAGAGGCGCACATGCTTTACGGAGCCCTTGACGCCACGCGGCTGTCCGACGGCCGGATCGTGGTCGCCAACCGAGGCACGAACGAGCTGCGCGTCTTTGACGAGTCGGGTACGCACGTGGACAGCTGGGCGGGGGAGGGTGAGGGGCCCGGAGAGTTCACCAGCATGAGTCGTGTCGAACCGTGGCCGGGCGACTCGATCGCCGCCTGGTGGACCCGGACCGGAGGCATCTCGGTCTTCGATTCGGACGGGAACTACGGTCGCACGTTTCGACTCGGCGGCAACGACGAGGATCCGATATGGCTCGCCCTGCGGCCGGAGTCGGCCACGAGGGCCGGATCCGGCCTTGCCACATGGCGCTGGCGGGACGCCGACACGATCGTCGTGCATCTGAGGGATGGCGAGGGCGATCTCAAGGCCCGACTCGGTACTCACCCGGGCCCGGAGTACCACCTCACGCCTCCGGGAGCCTATCGGTTCGACCTGTGGGAGCAGATTTTCGGCCGGAGACTCGTCCATGCTCCCTGGGGCGATCTGGTCGTCATCGGCCGCACGGACCGCTACGAGTTCAGAGCGTTCCGGGCGGACGGGTCGCTGGCGCGGATCGTGCGGCGCCAGCATGTACGCCGACCCCCCGAACGATCCGATATCGAGGCCCGGATCGAGGAGCAGGTCTCCCTGGTTCCCCTGGAGTGGTCTCCGGAGGAGATCGAACGGTATCAGGCGGATGTACGTCGTGGGTACCGGGCCGCGCCGGTGGCCGAGCACCTGCCGGCTCTCGACTCCGTGATGGCCGACGCCCTGGACCATCTCTGGGTGCGGGAATTCGAGTCCCCCGCGGACGACCGGCCCGGTGTTCCATGGACCGTTTTCGATCCGGAGGGACGCGTGCTCGGATTCGTGGAGACGCCGGAGGACCTGAAGATCTGCGAGATCGGCAGTGACTACCTCCTGGGTCACACCAGGGACGAACTCGAGGTGGAGTCCGTGCAGTTGTGGCCCCTGGAGCGGGGAACGAATGCTGCCCATGCGCCGGCCAGATCGATCGGTGGCGGCGGCGCAGCCGGAGGCGGTTCATTCGGCGACGAACACGACACCGGCGCGAGCGCCACGATCAAGCTGCTCAGACGCCTACTTCGGAACCTCCCGGAGGAAAGCCTGAGTGGGACGCGCCGAGCGCCGTCAGTTCAGGCGGGCGAGTTCGGTCTCGATGTCTTCCCAATCCTTGAGCAGTTGGTCGAGTTCCGCCTGTCGGGCCGTGCGCTCGGTCTCGAGTCGGCGAACACCCTCCGGAGCGGTGCGGTCGTAGAAGGCGGGGTCGCCGAAGATCGCGTCGATCTCGGCGATCCGGGTCTCGGCGGCTCCGATGCTGGCGGTGATCCTGTCACGCTTCGTGCGGAGCGACCCGCCCCGATAGCGGTTTCTGCTCCCCCTGCGAGTGGCCGCTCCGGCGTTGCGCCGCCCCGCGGATTCGCCCGGAGCGTCGGCCGGGGGGTCGCTGGCGCCGCGAGTTTCGGCCGCGGAAGCGCGGGCGGCCCGCTTTTCCCTCCGCGCCCTGAGCACGACCGTGTCCACATCCAGGTGGTCGTCCCCGCAGTAGTGGACGTACTCCTCGTAGCTGCCGCGGAAGTCGCGAATCCCCTCCTCGGATATCTCCACGATCCGGGTTGCGAGCCGCGAGACGAACCAGCGGTCGTGCGAGACGAGGATGATCGTCCCGTCGAACGACCGGAGCGCCTCGACCAGCGCCTCGATCGACTCGAGGTCGAGGTGGTTGGTGGGCTCGTCGAGGACGAGCACGTTGGGCCGCTCGATCGCCATGCGGCAGAAGACGAGCCGCGCCGCCTCTCCCCCCGACAGCTGGCCGAGCCGCTTCTTCGCGTCGTCGCCGGAGAAGAGGACGCGCCCCATCTCGCCGCGTATGAAGCCGAGGGTCCGCCCCCCGCAGAAGCCTGCGATCCAGTCTTCCGCCGTCTGTCCCGGTGACTCGAAGCGGGCTTCCTGGTCCTGCGCGAAGTAGCCCGGCCAGGTCTCGTAGCCCCACGCCACCCGGCCCGCGTCGGACGCGAGTTCGCCCATGATGATCTTGAGCAGGGTGGACTTGCCGATCCCGTTCGGCCCCATGATCGCGAGGCGATCGCCGCGATCGAGCGTGAGGTCGACGCCGTGCAGAACTTCGTTGTCGCCGAACGCCTTCTTCACCCCCTCCACCTCGAGCACGGTGCGCCCGCTCGGGCGCCGCGGCTCGAAGCGGAACCCCGGATAGCGGCGCGAGCTGACCGGGAGCGGTTGCAGCGTCCCCGCCTTCTTTTCGATCAGCCGCAATTTGCTCTGCGCCTGCCGCGCCTTGCTCGCCTTGGCCCGGAAACGGTCCACGAACTCGCGGTGGTGGGCGATCTCCCGCTCCCGCTTCGCGAGTTCCTTTTCGCGCCGTTCCCGGTCCTCTCTCTTTCGAATCAGATAGTCGTCGTAATTCCCGGGATAGACGGTGACAGTCTCATAGTCGATGTCGAGAATATGCGTCGCGACATTGTCCAGGAACCGGTGGTCGTGGGAGATGACGACGATCGCCCCCTTGAACTCGCGCAGGTACTTCTCGAGCCAGCGGATCGAGAGGATGTCGAGGTGGTTCGTGGGCTCGTCGAGGAGGAGGACGTCGGGCGCGCCCGCGAGGACCTGCGCCAGCAGCACCCGGAGCTTGAAGCCGCCGGAGAGGGTCGAGAGGAGCCGGCGGTGGATCTCGTCGGGAAAGCCGAGACCCTCGAGGATCTGGCCGGCGCGAGCCTCCGCGGTGTAGCCGTCGTGTCGCTGGAAGGTCTCCTCGAGTTCCGAGAACCGGTCGGCGTCGAACGCTCCGTCTTCCTTCGCGATCAGAGCCTCGCGCTCGACCATCGCGCGCCAGAGTTCCGGATCGCCCATGACGGCGACGCCGAGGATCGGTTCGTCCTCGTACAGGAAGTGGTCCTGCCGGAGGACGCCGAGCCGGAGCCGCTTGGGCACGCTGACGGCGCCCTCCGTGGGGTCTTCGGTGCTGCCGAGGATGTTGAGCAGCGTCGTCTTGCCGGAGCCGTTCGCGCCCACGAGACCGTAGCATTCGCCGGGGTTGAGCAGAAAGGTCGCGTCGCGGAAGAGGATCTGGCCCCCGAACGCCTTCCCGAGCCCCGAGACGGTGATCATGTGCGCGTGAGGATCTGGCCGCCCGCGTCAGTTCGCCGGGCGCCGGGGGGCGAGGGGGCTCAGCAGGACACGCAGTTGTGGTTGTTCTTCGAGCCGAGGCTCTCGAGCAGCGCCACCGCCTCCGGAAAGGGCTGGGTGCGCTGGTAGGGGCCGTTCGCCATGTCGGCGGTCGTCTGGCCGACCCGGCTCACGGCGGTGACGTCCGCGCCGTGTTCGACGAGGAACCGAATCACCTCCAGGTCGCCGCGAGAGGCCGCGTTGTGGAGCGGCGTGTAGCCCTCCTCGTCCCGCTGGTTCACGTCCGCGCCCAGTTCCTCGACGAGATAGCGCACGGCGGGCAGCCAGCCGTCGGGGACGTACCGGTGCGCGTTGCCGGGGAAACCCTGGCCGTAGCCGATTCCGGTCGCGGCGTGGATGGGATAGTCCGCCGGCCCGCCCACGGGCACGGGCGGCACGCCGGACAGGTCCCGCTTCTCGCGGTCCCAGACGGGGAGGCTCCGAGGCGGCACCCTGATCGTGGCGAGGTCGGGGTCCGCCCCGTACTCGACGATCAGCTTCATGGCCTCCACGTCGAGCGCGTAGGCGGCGCGCCAGAATGCGGCCGCGCCCTTCAGGTCGATCTGGAGGAGGTCGAAGTTGTAGGAGACCCACCACAGGTGTTTCTCGAGGCGCGCGTCGGGGTCGACGCCCGCGTCGAGCAGGCGCCGCATGACGTCGAGATAGCCGTGTCGCTGCTGTCCGTAGGCGTGCTGCTGCGGATAGCGAGACTTCGGCGCCCATTGGGCGTTGAGGGCCGCGAACAGCGGCGTCGTGCCGGCGGCGGAGGCGAGTTGGGGGTCGGCGCCGGCCTCGAACATCTCCATCGCGAGGTCGAAGTGGCCGTTGATCATCGCGATGAGCATGGGGCTCGTGTGGTCGCCGCCGCTCGCATGGTTGATGTCCGCCCCGCCCTCGAGGAGCGCGCGGACGGTGCCGGCGTGGCCCTCGCGCGCGGAATGGAGGAGAGCGGTCATCCCGCCGTGACCGCCGATCAGGTCGCCGTAGCCGAGGGGCTCGGGCTCCTCGATCGGGCGCTCGTAGTCGTTCTCCGCCTCGTCCGCCTCGGGGCGTGCGCCCGGGGCGTCACGCCCCGCCGCCAGCGGCCGGTCGGAGGGGGCGGGGCGGGGCGGCACCTCGGGCGCCTCCTGCCCGCGCATGCGCGCGCTGCGGGCGCGCCGGTCCGCCTGCGACCACTCGGCCAGCGCGGTGATATCCGTCACCCAGGTGGCGAGGTTGGGGTCCGCGCCGCCCTCGAGGAGCGCCCGCACGGCCGCCTCGCGGCCGCGGGCCGCCGCGTACATGAGCGGGGTCTGGCCCCAGCGCCGTTCGCGGGCGTCGGTCTCTCCGCCGTGTTCGAGCAGGAGGCGGACGGCCTCCGCCGCGCCGGCCCCGGCCGTCAGGTGCAGGGGCCACGCGCCGCCGACCTCATCGGTCGTCGCCGTCTGCTCCGCACCGGCGGCGAGCAGGAGGCCCACGGTCTCCGCGCTCCCGACTTCGCTCGCGAGGTGGAGCGCCGTGTAGGCCCCGATGCGCGTCGTCGCGTCGACGTCCGCGCCCGCGCCGAGAAGCAGGCGGGTGAGCGGGGCGTTCGAGGCGCGCGCGGCCCAGTGGAGCGCCGTCATCCCGTCGCCCTGCGGCGCGCTCACGTCCGCGCCGTCGGCGAGCAGCGCCTCCACGCGGGCCATATCGCCGGCCATCGCCGCGTCCGCGACCGGTGAGTCCGGCGCATGTCCCGCAGTCAGGAGCACCGCCAGGAGCGCCGCCAGGAGCCCGACCGCCGGCAGCCGCAACGCCGCGCGGCGTTGCATCCGCTCGCCCCGCCTCACGATCCGGCCGCGCTCGTGCCGGGAACCGAGAGCGACAGCGCCCCCGTGCTGTCCCCGAAGTGGTCGGCGTCCTCCACCCCGAGCGCGTGCATGAGCGAGAGCATCGCGTTCGCCATCGGCGTAGCGGGCGCGGCCCGCACGTGCATGCCTCCGTCCAGCTTCCCGTTCGCCCCGCCCGCCACGAACAGGGGGCAGCGCTTGTGGTTGTGTACGTTCGGGTCGCCCATCGGCGAGCCGTAGACGACCATCGTCTTCTCGAGCAGGTCCGTCTCCCCGTCCATCGTGTTCCGCAGCCGCTCGAGCAGGTACGGGACCATCGACACGTGGAAGCGGTTGATCTGCGCGAAGTCGTCGATGTTCCCCTCGTCGGCCCCGTGGTGGGAGGCCGGGTGGAACGGCTTGTCGACGCCGCTCTCCGGGAAGACCCGGGCCGACGAGTCACGCCCCAGCTTGAACGAGAACACGCGCGTCACGTCGGACTCGAAGGCGAGCGCCTGGAGGTCGAACATGAGCTGCACGTGATCGACGAACGAGTCGGGCACGCCGGCCGGCGCCTCGGGCAGCGTCCGCTCCTCACCGCTCCGGTTCTGCGCCTCCACGCGCTGGATGCGGCGCTCGATCTCCCGCACGTTCTCGAGGTAGCGGTCCAGCCGCTGGACGTCGTTCGGGCCGAGTTCCCGGCGCAGTTCGCCGATGCGGCCGGCGATGAAGTCGAGCACGCTGCGGTGCGCCCGCCGGCGCGCGGCACGTTCCTCCGCGCTCCCCCCGGCCCCGAACAGCTGGTCGAAGGCGATCCTCGGGTCGCGGATCATGGGGAGCGGCTCCGTGGGCGACTTCCAGCTGATCGTGTCGGTGTACACGCAGGCGTAGCCGTACGCGCAGCCGCCCGACTGGTCGACGTTCTCGACGCAGAGCTGCATGGAGGGGATCGGCGTGTCCTGCCCGAACCGCCGCGCGTAGATCTGGTCCAGCGACGTCCCGGCGAAGATGTCGGAGCCCTCCGTCTGTCGCGGGTGCGACTGGGTGAGGAACGTCGCGCTGGACCGGAAGTGATCGCCGCCGATCTCCTTCGGGATCGTCGCTTCCGCCGACGCCACGTCGGTGTCGCTGATGATCGTGAGTCGGTCGCGGAACGGTTCGAGGGAGGCGAGCGCCCCCGCGCTCAGGTCGAAGTCGCGCCCCGTCTCGAGCGGCGACCAGTAGCCGCGCGACGCCCCGTACGCGGTCGAACCGGCGGCCCCGTGCACCATCTCGATGCAGATGAGCCGCGTCGGATCGTTGGGGCGGATCAAGGCCCGGAGCCGTCCGGCGGGGACCATCGCGTCCAGCATCGGGAGCGCCATGGTGGCGCCCACTCCCCGAAGGAAGGTCCGGCGGGGGATATACTTGCCTGTGATGATGTCCATCGACTCCCCTAGTTCCCGTTGCCGGCGTCCGGCTGTTCGACGCCCTGCTCGACGACGGCCCCGCTCCGGCTCATGAGGAAGGCCGGGCTCTGCGCCACGCCGAGGAGGAAGGCGGACATGCGATAGTCGTCGGCCTCCGCGCGCCGCGTGATCTGACGTATGGTCGGCATGTCGAAGTACTCGACTCTGCGGCCGAGGGCGTAGGCCATGAGATTCTCGGTGAACGTCCTCGCCAGCGACTCGCGCCGGGAGAGGAGGGCGGTCCGCAGGTCCGCGGGGCTCGACAGCGGCGTCCCGTCGTACAGTTCGCCGCTGGGATCGATGGCGCGCCCGCTGTCGTTGATCCGGTGGGCGCCCGTCACGTCGAAATTCTCGAGCGCGAGCCCGAGCGGATCGATCACGCGGTGGCACGACCGGCAGGCCGGACTCGCGCGGTGCAGCTCGAGCCGCTCGCGCACCGTGAGGAAGCGGCCCTCCTCCGCCTCCTCGGTCGCCTCGAGATCGGGCACGTCCGGCGGTGGCGGGGGCGGCGGCGTCCCGAGCAGGACCTCCATGACCCATTTGCCGCGCAGCACGGGCGAGGTGCGGTTCGCGTGCGAGGTCGAGGTCAGGATGCTCCCGTGCCCCAGCACCCCGCGGCGGCTCTCATCGGGATAGGCGACCTTCCGGAAGTGCGTCCCGGCCACCCCGGGAATCTCGTAGTGCCGGGCGAGCCGCTCGTTCACGAACGTGTAGTCCGCCGTCAGCAGCTCGAACAGGCTGCGGTCCTCGCGCACGAGGTGCTCGAACAGCAGTTCCGTCTCGCGCCGCATGTCGTCGGCGAGCTGCTCGTAGAAGTCGGGGAAGCGCAGCGCGTCCGGGTGCACGTTGTCGAGGTCCTGGAGGCGCAGCCACTGCGCGGCGAAGCGCGACGCCAGCCCCTCGGCGTCCGGGTGCGCGAGCATCCGCCGCACCTGCGTCTCGACCCCCGCATCGTCGGACAGCCCGCCCGTCCGCGCGGCCTCGATCAACTCGTCGTCGGGCGGCATCCCCCACAGGAAGAACGAGAGCCGCGAGGCGAGGTCGATCGGCGCGATCCGGTACAGACCGTCGGCCGCGTCCCCCGCCTCTCCCGCGGGCGGTTCCTCGAAGCGGAAGATGAAGTCCGGGCTGGCGAGGATCCCCTGGAGCGCCGTGCGAACCCCCACCTCGAAGCCCCCGTCGCCGGTCCCCGCTTCGTACAGGGCCATGAGCGGATCGATGTCACCGGCGTCGACGGGCCTGCGGTACGCCTGACGCGCGAGCCTCTCCACGATCCCGCGGGCGCAGCGCGCTTCCGCCTCGGCGTCGCCCGCTTCGGGTCGGCAGGTGAGGATCCGGGCGCGGGTCGGGGTCTCGGAGATCCCGGTGACGCCGAACGGGCCGCGCACCGTGAGGTCGCGCAGGTGCGCGACGACCGTGATCCCGTGCGAGTAGCCGATCTTCTTGTCCGCGAGGCTCCATTCGTGCGGCGACACGAGGTCTTCGATCGGCCCGTCGAAGCGCTTGATGAAGGCGGCCGCCACCCGGTGCGGGCCCGCCGTCACGTGGGTCGGCTCCGTCTCGACCTGGACCCCGTTCGGGTCCTGGCGGTGCATCCAGCGGTCGATGTCGATCAGGGCCACGCGTTCGCCGTCGATCGAGAGTTCGACCTGCTCATCGAACGGCGTCGTCTGCCCGAAGAAGTTGCCGGTGGACTCGTGCTGGAAGGCGAGGCGGAAGACGTAGTCGCCGTCCGCCACGAAGTTGTGCACGACCGCGATCCCGCCCCGCGTGCCGATCGGCGTCCCCGGGACGTGCTGCCGCTGCTCGGCGTAGCGCGACACCTCGTACTCGGTCTCGCTCGGCGTCAGGGAGAGGTCCCCGAGCGCCACCCGGCTGATCTCGCTCGCCGCGGTCAGATACCCCTCGAGGAGCGTCGCGGAGAGGTTCTGCACGTCGGCGATGTTGTCGAAGCCCGCGCTGATCGTCTCGTTCGGGAGGTACGCGGAGGCGTCGACCTCGAGCCCCAGCAGCACGCGGATCGAGCGCTCGTATTCCGCCCGGTTCAGACGCTGGAAGGAGCGGGCGCCGGGGTCGGGGCGGTCAGCGGCCGCGGCGTCGACCCGCGCCTCGAGCGTCTGCGCGAGTTCGAGCAGGTCCTCCGCGGGCGGGCGCCGGATCCCGGGCGGCGGCATCATCCCCGCCCGCAGCTTGCGGATCATCTTCTCCGCCGTCTCCGCCTCGAGGTGGGCCGTCTCCACGACGAACCGTTCGAGGGAGAGGTTGCCCAGCAGCCGCCTGTCGTTATGGCAGTTGGTGCAGACCTGGCTCACGATCGTCTGCGGGATCGTGTCCGGGACGAGCCCGTGCGCGTGCGCCGCCGCCGGGGCGAAGCGCGACCACCCCGCGGGAAGGGCGGCGATCAGCCCCCAAAGCGCGATGCAGGACAGCGCAACCAGGAGTTTCTTCATGTGAATCGCCCGTCCCTCTCGGCCCAGACGCAACCTAACCCTTCAATATAGGACGGCCGACGCGATCCCGCCCTACGTGGGCCGCTTGCGCAGTTGGTACATCCCGAGCGTGAGCAGGGGGAGGACGAAGATGAAGAGGAAGGCCCAACTCAGGGCGCCGAAGCCCGTGGCGATGAGGTCGATGATCCCGAATCTGGAGAGGGCGGAGGCGAGGAGCAGGAGGATGACGGCCACCGTCGGCCGCACCGCCGCCGGCATGTGGGCTTTCCGCGCCGCGAACACGCCGTCGATCCGTTCGTTGAAGGCGTGGATCAAGCCGGTCCCCGACTCGATGAGCGTGCCGAGGAGTACGACCTGAAACGCGATCTGGAACCCTCTTGAGCCGAGCAGTTCGAGCAGATGGTTGGCCGGCACGGGGCCGGTCCAGGATGCCAGGGTACTGCCCGCTCATCGCCACGAAGAAGAGGATGGCGGGGATCATCGCGATCGGCCCCGTCAGCGCGCCCGCCCACAGCGCCTCCCTTCGCCGCCGGATGTGCCGTGTGGCGAAGAGCATCGCCGGTATGAGTGAGAGCTGGAGCACTCCGTACCGGAATCCCGACAGCGCCCAGCCCTCGCGGACTTCACCCGACGCCAGCGCGGCCCCGATGCTGCCCCCGAAGCGGCTGATCGACCAGGCGAAGAAGACGATGTAGACACCATACAGGAGGAACGACCAGCCCGAGAAGAAGCGCTCGATCGTGCCCGTTCCCTTGAAGACGAGGAAGCCGATGGTGAGGAGGAGTCCGACGACCCCCACCCAGTGCGGCAGGCCGAACGTCTCGAGCAGAAAGGCCCCCGCCGCCGATCCGATGACCGCCAGGATGAGGAGGACGGCGCTCAGGTAGCCGATCTCGTACGCGAACCAGCCGCGCCCGAGCAGCCGCTGGAAGAACGTTCGGTAGTCGTACGTCTCGAACACGCGCACGAACTCGAACGAGGCCATCGAGGTGAGGCTCACCAGAAGCATCGACGGGAGCAGCATGCCGAGCAGGCCTCCGAGGGGCCCGAAGCGGAGGAAGAACTCGACGAGTTCGCGCCCCGTCCCGTACCCGCCCGCGATGATGATGGACTGGAAGACGAACCCCGGCAGCGGATAGCGCCGAAACCAGGAAGTCATGGGCTCACGTACGACCCCCTGCCGCGCCACTCCCTCGCCAGGACCCGGGCTGATTCAAGGATCAACTTTGAATTGGCATAAGCGGCCAGGTGGAATCACTTCCGGGGTCGTCATTTTCTCCTCCTCCGCGTGCGAACACGCGTCTCGCGTGCATGAGCGGGTGGCCGGGCGGAGCGGCTACCCCGAGCCTGGAAGCTCGAGTCCGTCGCGCCAGGTCGCGAGCGGGATGGGACCCGACCGGCGTTCCCGTACCCAGGAGGACGGCGGCTCCAGCGCGCGCATCGCGATGCCGCCCAGGCGCTCGCGCCACCGCTGCCGGCGCTCCTTCGTCGGCTCCCTGCAGCGCGCGAGATCGGGCTCGAGTATGCGCTCTCCGATCTCGCGGACGAGACCGGGGGCGCTCGTGATGAGCACGACCTCCGGCTGGATGCGAAAGCTCACATAGTCGAAGTTCGCCGAGCCGAGCACGAGCACGTCGTCGATCCGCATCACCTTCGCGTGTGTCATCGGACCGGGCAGCATGAGGACCTCGAAGCCTTCGCGTCGCGAAGCGTCGAGCGTACCCCATTTCATCACGGCCCGGTTGTGCTCCTCCGGCATCATGACCGTGACGTGCACGCCGCGGCGGTGCGCTCGGCCGAGGGCGCTCCAGAACGGCTCGCTGACGTACGGGCACTGGACGACGATCCGGTCCGTCGCCCGGTCGAGTGCGCGGGAGACGGCGTCGCGCAGCCCGGAGTTGCCCCGGCCTTCTCCGACCATGATCTCATCGCCATCGATCTCGGCCGCGGCCGCCCGGTCGTCTCCCCGCCACGTGTGCTCGAAGTCCTCGCGCAGGAACGCCGCGATCCCCGGGCTTTCGATGCGGATCATGAAATCGTGCCACGCGAAGTTGTGGTCGCTGAAGTTGATGCCGCCCAGGTAGGCGATCCGGTCGTCGATGGCGATGAGCTTCTTGTGGTTGCGCACCACGAGTCGGTGAAACCGCCGGCCCACGGGCCAGGAGAACCTCACGGGCACGCCGCCGCGGTCCAGCCGGTCGCACATCTCGCCGGTGGCCGCGACCTCGCGCTGGAGGACCGCGTCGAGCCGCGCCGCCGGCAGACCGATGAAGCGGTCGTTGATCAGGTACTTCGTCACGGCGTCCACGACGATGCGCTTCCGGGGCGCCGCGCAGGCCAGCAGGGCCCCCGCCAGGCCCAGCCCGGCCGCGTCGCCCTCGAACGAGAGCGTCTGTACGTAGACATAGTCACGCGCCGCGCGGATGTCGCGCTCGAGGTGCTCCCAGAACTCGGCGCCGCCGAGGCACAGTCTCATCGAACGAGACGTCGGCTCGCCCATCCCGTTCACGCAGCCGCGCCTTTCTCGTCCGCCCGGACGTCCTGTACGTGTCGTCGCGCCTCGACGAGCAGCACGAACGCTCCCAGGATCGTCCCGACAAACGTCGTGAGCAGCCGCCAGCCGACCACCCACAGCACCGTCACCTCGGCGAGCAGCACCCGATTCATCAGAAGCCCCGTCGAGGCCTCGGCGATGCCGGAGGCACCCGGCGTCGGCGAGAAGTAGAGGACGATGTGCTGAAGAAGCTGGAGTCCCATGAAGGAGAGGTCGACCGGCCCCTGGAGCGCCGCCGCGAGGACGTAGCCCATGAGATACTTGTTGAGGAAGAGCAGGGCGGTCGCGGCGCACACCCGGACGAGCGTCACTTTCCCGCGCGACGCGACCGCCCGGACCCCGGAGGCCAGCCGCTCGACCTCACGGCTCAACAGGCGTCGGCCCGCCGCCGCCCAGCGCCGGACCCGCGTCCCCCGTCTCGATACCGCGCTGAGGGAGCGTCGAAGCAGCCGAACCGTACCCCGCTGCGCGGCGACGGCCGAAATGAGCAGACCCGCCAGCGCCGTGATGACCGCCACCGTGATGACGAGCGCGACCAGCACGCCTCGGGACAACGCCTCGCGCGGCACGAACGCCAGAGCGGCGAGACCGCCGAGTGCGAGGAAGAGCAGGGTGGCGACGAACGTCAGGATCGAGGCGAGAATCGCTTCGGACAACCGCGCCCCATGCCTGCACAGGACGTAAAGCTGCGCGGCACCGCCGCCCGTCTGCGCCGGCGTGATCGCGCCCAGCAGCATGTTCGCCCAGTTCGCTCGCATACAGTGCCAGAGCGAGACGCGCGAAAAGACACTGCCGTCGAGAAGCAGTCGATACCGGAGGCCGCCGAGCGTGAAGTCGAGTGCCAGCAGCGCCAGCAAGGCGATGGCGAACACCGGCGTGATGCGGGCGAGGATGCTGCCGAGCTCCAACGGAGGGCGCCATCGGATGAGCGCCGCGATTCCCAACATGGTGAGGCCGCCAAACGCGAGCGCGCCGAGGATCAGCTTGCCTCGCGCAGGGATGGGGGAACTCGGCTGGGGACTCGCCACTCGTCCTTCTTTTCCTGGTACGGGGGATTCGCGCGCACAACCTGTCGGCGGGGGCCGGAAGGGCCCATTACGCCTCGCGGGGGGCGGTGAGATTCGACGATCCCGCGATCCCGCGCGGATCGTGAGCCGATCGAGTGAGGCGTCCGAGCTGCGGCGACCGTGGCCGCTCGCCCTTACATGCCCGTGTCGGCGATCGACTCGCGGATCTTCTCGACGGTGAGGGCGGTCCGGTAGGCCTGGAGCGTGCGGCCGATCTCGATCGTCTCCTCCTTCGGGGCGATCGGGACGCCGTTGATCTTCGCCAGCCCCGCCTTCACGCGCTGCTCGTAGCGGACGACGGTGGGGTCGACGACCATCATCAGGCTCGTGATCCCGAAGCTGTCGTGGATCCCGTCGTTCTCCGTCTCCACGATCCCGAGTTCGGACTCGAGGAAGTCGCCGCCGCCGTAGCGGTAGTACTCGGGGATGTGGTGGGCGTGGGCGTCGTCCCAGCGTTCGTTGAGGCGGGCGGCGACGTTCGCCATCCCCTGCACGTTTCCGCCGCTGTCGCCGATGAAGATGATGTGCTCGAAGCCGTGGGCGCGGAGGCTGGAGGCGACGTCATCGAGCACGGCCTCGAACGTCTCCTGGCGGAGCGAGATCGTGCCGGGGTAGCGCATGTGGCTGGACGGTTCGTCGATGTCCCCCTCGGGGACGAGCTTCATGATCGGCGTGCAGAGCGCCTTCCCCAGCTCCCGCGCGATCGACTCGCACGTCCCCTGCAGGACGTAGTTGTGCTTGCCGGTCGCGACGTAGGGCCCGTTCTGCTCGATCCCGCCCGTGGGGACGATCGCGATGTTGTAGCCGTCAGCCATCATGTCGCGGACTTCCATCCACGTGAGTTCCTCGATCCAGATCGAGTCGAACATCTCGATCGGCCGCTCGGAGACGAGTTCGGCGTCGATCCGGGCCTCGTACTCGGCCATGACGCGGGCGCGCTCTTCCGGCGTCATCTCCTGGTTCTGGGCCAGGGTTCCGGCTGGGAGGGCGAGGGAGATCACCGCGACGGTGAGAAACGCGGTCAACCCGGTCGACATGGAGCGTACGTCTTTCATCGTCCTCCTCCTGTTTCTCTTCGCCGGACCATCAACCATCGACATTGGAGGCCAGGGGCCCGAGCATGAGCGGCGGTCCTTCACGCGCCGCCAGTAGAGCGAATCTCCGCCCGACGGAAGCACGCGGGCAAGGGGTCGAGATCAATGGATCCGGATGCCTCGAAGGGATCGGACGAGGCGATCAGGGCGGCTAACCGCCGAGGATGAGGTCGAACGCGTCGAGCGGGTCCACCAGCTTGTCCCGCAGCGCCTCGGCGAGCGCGGACGGCGTCAGGTCGCCGTCGGAGCGGGCCTCGAAGGCGATGCTCGGGACCTCCAGCACCCGGACGCGCCGGCCGGAGATGTGGAACACCTGGTTCCGGGCGGGGCAGTCGGTCTCCGCGAGCCACGCGACGAGATTGGCGATGTGCTCGGGCCCGAACGGGTCGTACCCCGTCTCGTCGGGTCCGCCCAGTTGATCGGCGCCGGTCATGCCCGCCACCATCCGCGTCCGCGCCGAGGGCGAGATCACGTTGGAGCGCACGCCGTAGGGGAACCCCTCGATCGAGAGAACCCTCGAGAGGCCGACGACCCCCATCTTCGCGGCGCCGTAGTTGGCCTGGCCGAAGTTGCCGCACAGGCCGGAGGAGGAGGTCGTGTGGATGACGGAGGCCCGGCGCGGCCGGCCCGCCTTCGCCTCGGCACGCCACCACGCGAGCGCGTGCCGGCTGGGCGCCGCGTGCCCCTTGAGGTGGACGGCGACGACCGCGTCCCATTCCCGCTCGGACATGTTGAAGAGCGCGCGGTCGCGGAGAATCCCGGCGTTGTTCACGAGGATATCGAGCCCGCCGAAGGCGTTGACCGCGTGCGCGATCAGGTCGCGGGCCTCGTCCCAGTGCGAGACGTCGTGCCCGCTGGGGACGGCTTCGCCGCCGGCCGCCCGGATCTCCTGGCACACGGCCTCGGCGGGTCCGCCATGCGCGCCCTCGCCCGCGATGTTCACGCCGAGGTCGTTCACCACGACGCGCGCGCCGCCCGCCGCGAGGGCGAGCGCGTGCGCCCGCCCGATGCCGCGGCCCGCACCTGTGACGATCGCGATGCGCCCCGCCAGGCGGCTCACCGCGCGTCGTCCCGCCGAGTCACCGCGCGGCCGCGGTCCATCAGCCGTCGATGCGGCGGCAGGCGGCTCCGAACCGGCGGATCCCCTCGTCCAGTTCCTCCTCGGTGATGAGGAGGGAGGGGCCGATCCGGATCACCTGTCCGTTGAGTCCGCCCCGGCCGATCAGGAGGCGCTCCTCGCGCGCGGCTTCGAGCAGGGCTCCGGCCCGGTCACCGTCCGGCGTCTTCCGCGCGCGGTCCGTCACGAGTTCGACGCCCTGCATGAGGCCCAGGCCGCGTACGTCGCCGATCCAGGTGTGCGCGCTTCGCAGCGCCTCGAGGCCGGCCCGCAGTTGCGCCCCGCGTTCCGCGGCGCGGGCCGGCACGTCCTCGCGCCTCATCACGCCGAGCGTGGCCCGCATCGCCGCCATCGAGATCGAGTTCCCCCCGTAGGTCGAGATCGACGGGCCCTGCCACGCCTCGGCGATTTCGGGGCGGGTGACGGTCGCTCCGACCGGATAGCCGTTCGCGATCCCCTTGGCCATCACCATGATGTCCGGCTCGACGCCCCAGTGCTCGATGCCGAACCAGTGCTCGCCCGTGCGGCCGAACCCGGCCTGCACCTCGTCGCTGATGAAGAGGCCGCCGTAGCTCCGGATGACCTCGGCCGCCCGCTGAAAGTAGTCCGGCGGCGGCACGATGACGCCCGCCACGCCCTGGATCGTCTCCGCGAAGAAGGCGGCCGGCTTCCCGCCGGTCGTCGTCTCGATCACCTCCACGAGGTCGTCGATGAAGAAGTCCGTCGCCTCCGGGCCCCCGCCGACCGGTGACCGGTAGGCGTAGGGGGAGCGGGCGTGGACCACCCCGTCGGTGCCCCCGCCCGGAAGCCGCCAGGCGCCCTGCGCGGTCATGTGGCTGGTCAGCGTGCTGCGCCCGGAGTACGAGAGCCGCAACGCGACGATCTCGTGCCGGCCCGTGTACAGCCGCGCGGTCGCCACCGCGGCCTCCACCGCCTCCGTGCCGCTGTTCGTGAAGCAGGTCGTCCTCAGCGATCCCGGCGTGATCTCCGCGAGCGAGCGCGCGGCCTCGATCTGGCCTTCGGTCACGTAGAGGGTGGAGGTGTGTCCGAGCCGCCCCATCTGGTCGTGCACCGCGTCCAGCACGGCCGGGTTACAGTGGCCGACCGAGGTCGTGAGGATGCCCGCGAACAGGTCCAGGTATTCGTCCCCATCCACGTCCCGCACCCACACGCCCTCTCCCTCGGAGAGCGCGAGGGGCTCGCTGTAGTACGGACGGACCCAGGGGAAGAGGTAGTCGGCCTGCGCCGCGGTAAGGGCTCGGGTTCGGGACCCCGTCTCGGGGGCGGTCTGCACGCTGCTCAAGGGACTCTCCTGCGCTGTTCGGTCAACATCATCGTCGTCTCAAGATCGTCATCTCAAATCCTCGCGGGCGTCTTCGCCGGCGCGCCCGAGGCCGCGCCACACCTGGCCGATTCTACCAGACCCGCGAGTCGGTGCGCCACGGGGGATCGAGTGTCGTCAGCCGTCCTTCCAATCGTAGAAGCCGCGGCCGCTCTTCTTCCCCAGGTGGCCCTCCGCCACCATGCGTTCGAGCAGGGCAGGTGGCTCGAACACCGGCGACCTCAGCGTCTCGTACAGATAGCGTGCGATATCGAGCCGAACGTCGAGTCCGACCAGATCTCCGAGCTTCAGCGGGCCCATGGGATGGCGGTATCCGAGCCTCATCGCGGTGTCGATGTCCTCGGGGCTCGCGACGCCCTCCTCGACCATGCGGATCGCCTCGAGTCCGAGTGCGACGCCGAGCCGCGAGGAGGCGAAGCCGGGCGAGTCGGCGATCACGATCGGCGTCTTCCCCATCCGTTCGGCGGCCTCGCGGGCGCCGGCGACGGTGTCGTCCGAGGTCTCCGCGCCGCGCACGATCTCGACGAGCGCCATGATGTGGACGGGGTTGAAGAAGTGCATTCCGACCACGCGCTCCGGAGATGGGAGCCCATGCGCGAGGTGGCTGATGGAGAGGGAGGAGGTGTTCGTCGCGAGCACGGCGTGATCGGCCGCAGCCTCCGTGCAGGCGACGAGAATCTTCCGCTTGAGATCGAGCTGCTCCGGCACGGCCTCGATCACGATGTCGGCCTCGTCGGCCGCTTCACTCAGGTATCGGGTGAAGGAAAGCGCGCCGAGGACATGCTCCCGTTCATCGGGCGTCACCTTCCCGCGCTGGATCCCCTTCCGGAGATTGGCCTCGATTCTGTCGCGCGCCGCCTCGAGCGCCTCCGGCAGGATGTCGAAGAGACGCGTCTCGTAGCCGGCCATGGCCGCGACCTGGGCGATCCCGTGGCCCATGGTCCCGGCCCCGAGGACGGCGAGCGCGGGGTGGAGGACGGACGCGTCGGCCCGGGAGGCCACCTCAGTCCTCCCAGTTCGTCGTCGGTTCGGGGCGGAGCGAGTATCGGCGCACGACCTCGATCGGCTCGAAGCCGAGGTCGTCGGCGACCGCGTTCGCGATCAGGTTGTCGGCCCCCAGGAACAGCCGGACCTCGTCGATATCCCAGTCCGACGTCCACTCGAAGGTGGCCTGAAGGAGGCGCCGCAGGAAGCCGCGCCGCCGGACTTCCCGTCTCACGAACGGGGTCTGAATGCGGACGTAGCGGGGGGGATCGAACAGGGGTTCGTTCTCCTCGACGAAGCAGACGATCATGCCGTCGAGGCCGCCTTCTTCCGCCGCCAGCACGAACACGGCGCTCGTGGCCTCCTCGATGTGCCGCCGAAACATGCGGCGGCGCATCTCCAGCGCGTCGGTTCGGATCCGCCGGTACGCGGGGTTGAGCGCGTGCACGCGGATGTACCGGGTCCACATCGCGACGAGTTCCTCGAGGTCCCCGATCACCGCCTGCCGTACGACGACTCCGTCAGACATGTCTGTCGGCCTCAGCTGGTCTTTCAGCTGGTCTCTCCGTTGGTCTTTCCGCCGGTTTCGCGCCGAAGTCGGGTTTGCGTTTCTCGACGAACGCCCGAACCCCTTCGAGGGCGTCGTCGGACGCGAAGCAGGCCCGCTGCGCGGCGGTCTCGTAGTCGAGCATCTCCTCGAAGCTGGAGGCGAGGGAGCGCCGGATCGCCTCCTTCGCGAGCCGCAGGGGAAGGGCGGGCTTTCGCGCCAGACGGCGCGCCCACTCGCGGGCCAGCGGCATGAGTTCGTCGGCGGGCACGACGCGGTTCACGAGGCCCATGCGCTCGGCCTCTGCGGCCGGGACCATGTCCGCGAAGAAGAAGAGTTCCGCGGCGCGCGCGGGGCCGACGAGCCGGGGCACCACGTAGGTGCCGCCCCAGTCGGGGTGGAGCCCGATGCGGTTGAACGTCTGGCCGATCGTCGCCGTCTCGGAGGCGAGCCGGAGATCGCAGGCGAGGGCGAGATTCGCGCCTCCGCCCGCCGCCGGGCCGTTGATGGCGGCGATGACGGGCTTCGGCATGGCCCGGATCGCGGTGGCGACCTCGCGGCCGCCCTCGACGAGTGCGAGTGCTTCGTCCAGGGCCTGGGTCTCGATGAGCCGGGTCATGTATTTCACGTCGGCGCCGGCGCAGAAGGCGCGGCCGGCCCCGGTGATGATGACCGCGCGCACGGCGTCGTCCGCGCCCAGCGCTTCGACGCCGCGGGCGATCTCGGTCCGCATCTCGCCGATGAAGGCGTTGAGCTTCTCCGGCCGGTTGAGCGTGAGCGTGCCGACGCCGTCCACGATCTCGACCCGCACCCGCGTCTCGCTCACGCCGACCCCGCGTCCCGGTGGACGAGGAGCGCGATCCCCTGCCCGACGCCGATGCACATGGTGACCAACCCGTGCGCTGCATCCCGGCGCCGCATCTCGTGCACGAGCGTCGTGAGGAGCTTCGCGCCCGTGCAGCCGAGCGGGTGGCCGAGCGCGATCGCGCCGCCGTTCACGTTCACACGCTCCGGGTCGAGTCCGAGTTCGGTGATGCAGGGGAGCGACTGCGCCGCGAACGCCTCGTTGAGTTCGATGAGGTCGATATCCTCGACGGACAGCCCCGCGCGCCGGAGCGCCTTGCGCGTGGCGGGCACGGGCCCGATCCCCATCCGGTCCGGGTCCACGCCCGCGATCGCGGAGGCCCCGACCTCGGCCATCGGCTCGAGGCCGAGGTCCTCGGCGGCGGCCCGGCTCGTCATGAGGACGGCGGCCGCGCCGTCGTTGATCCCGGACGCGTTCCCGGCCGTCACGGTGCCGTCGGCGCGAAAGGCCGCCCGCAGCCGGGCGAGTTGCTCCGCGGTCGTGCCGGGGCGGGGGTGCTCGTCGCGCGTCACCCGCACGGGGTCGCCCTTCCTCTGCGGGACCTCGATCGGCGCGATCTCGTCGTCGAACCGCCCGCCCTCGATCGCCTCGGAGGCGCGCCGCTGGCTCTCCACCGCGAACGCGTCCTGGTCTTCGCGCCCGACGCCGTGCTCCTCCGCCACGACCTCCGCCGTCTCGGCGAGCGGGATCGTCCAGCGCTCGGGCATGGCCGGGTTCGCGAAGCGCCACCCGACGGTGGTGTCCGCGATGCGCGGCGGGACGCGCGAGAAGGCCTGGTCGGTCTTGAGCATGACCCAGGGCCCGCGCGACATGCTCTCGACCCCGCCGGCGATGAACACGTCGCCCTCGCCGGCCCGGATCGCGTGCGCGGCCGTGACGGCGGCCTGCACCCCGGACCCGCACAACCGGTTCACGGTCTGGCCGCCGACCTCGACCGGAAGGCCGGCAAGCAGCCCGGCCATCCGGGCCACGTTGCGGTTGTCCTCGCCCGCCTGGTTCGTGCATCCGGCGATCACGTCCTCGACGCGGCCGGGCGGCACCCCGGTCCGCTCGACGAGGGCGCGGATCGCGTGCGCCAGGAGGTCGTCGGCCCGGATGGATGACAGCGCCCCGCCCGCGCGCCCCACCGGCGTACGGACGGCGTCGATGATGACCGGGGTGCGATCCGCGTCGCTCATCGGGCCTTCGCTCGGATCCGCAGCGCTACCTCCCGGAGAACTCGGGTGCGCGCCGCTCCACGTAGGCAGCGAGGCCCTCGCGCGCGTCGTCCCCCTGGAAGAGCAACTGCTGCAGTTCGCGCTCGATCGCGAGTCCCTCGGAGAAGGGCACCTCGACCCCGCTGCACACCGCCCGCTTGATACGACCCACCGCCCGCGACGCCTTGTGCGGCGGCGTGAACTGCCGTGCATACTCCATGATCCGGGCGTGGAACGTCTCGTCGTCTCCTTCGAAAATCTTGTTGACCAGCCCCAGCTCGAGCGCCTCGTCGAACCCGAACGTGCGGCCTTCAACCATGAGTTCGATCGCCTTCGACTTGCCGAGCAGGCGGCCGAGCCGCTGCGTGCCGCCGGTCCCCGGGAGCACGCCGAGGTTCACTTCCGGCAACCCGATCTTCCCGGCGTCCTTGCGGGCGATCCGGATGTCGCAGGCGAGCGCGATCTCGAGTCCGCCCCCGACCGTGTGTCCGTTGAGGGCCCCGATCACGAGCTTGGGCGTCTGCTCGAGGCGCGACAGCGTCTCGTTCGCGTGCAGGCAGAAGAAGTACTTGAAATAGGGGTCCGAGGTTCGGAGCATGTTGATGTTGGCCCCCGCGGAGAAGAACTTCTCTCCCTGGCCCCGGATGACGATGACGTGGACGTCCTCGAAGCGCGCGCGCAGGATCGCGTCGTCCAGGTCGCGCATCATCTCGTACGTGTATGTGTTCGCCGGCGGGTCGTCGATCGTGAACACCGCGACCCCGTCCTCAACCGCATATCGGATCAGTGTGTCAGGCAGTGTGTCAGCCATCGTGTCAGCCGTTGTGTCAGCCGTTGTGTCAGCCATGGATTCCTTCCTCTTGAGAGCCGTCCTGAAGATGACGTGCGAGGGGCCGCCACGCGGGGGGCCCGGGCTTTCGGCGGAGGGTCAAACTATCCCGGCGCACACGTGACGGACAGTGAGTTCGCGCGCCGGGGTTGCCCCGCTCCGGAGCGCAACGCGGAGATCGTCCGGGGTGTCGTGACCACAGCATCCGCGCGGCCGCGAAGGTCGCGGCTCGCGCCTCCGGCCGACGCGGCCCGGGCGCGCCCCGAGAGGGAGGAATCCGGGTTGAAGCAGGGATGACCACCAGAACCGCATGCTGAGACGCGCCGGACTCGGCGTCCTGTTCGGGACGGTGATGGTGGACATGATGGGCTTCGGGATTGTGCTCCCGCTGCTCCCCTTCTACGCCGAGGAACTGGGCGCCTCGCCGCGCTGGGTCACCCTCATCATCGCGTCGTTCTCCATCACGCAACTCGTGTCGGCCCCGATCTGGGGAAGGTTTTCGGATCGGCTGGGACGCCGGCGTCTGATCCTGGTCGGGCTCTTCGCCTCGGCGCTCTCCTACCTCCTGTTCGCGCTGGCCGACAGCCTGTGGCTGCTCCTCGTCTCGCGCGCGACGGCCGGCGCCGCCGGCGGGACGCTCGGCATCGCCCAGGCCTACGTGGCCGACTCCACGAAGGGGGAGGAGCGGGCCCGGGGCCTCGGCTTCATCGGGGCCGCGTCCGGCCTCGGCATCATGCTGGGCCCGGCGATCGGCGGCTACTTCAGCCGTTTCGGACTGGGGGTGCCGGGCCTCGTCGCCGCCGGCCTGTGCCTGTTCAACCTGCTGGCGGCCATGGCTCTGCTCCCGGAGTCGCGGCATTTCCGCTCCGGCCGGGCGGACGCGTCGAAGGGGGAGGCCGTGACGTTCAAGCTGTGGCTGCGGTCGCTGAGCCGCATGCCGCTGCGCCAACTCCTCTTCGTGTACGTGCTGACGATCGGCTGCTTCACCTCGATGACGTCGGTCCTCGCCCTGTATACGGAGCGCGTGTTCGCGATGACGGCGGCGGACATGGGTCTCGTGTTCACGCTCGCGGGCGGCGTCACGGTGATCGTGCGCGGCGGGCTGGTGGGGCGGATCGTGAAGCGGTTCGGCGAGCCGGCCACCGTGCGCGCCGGATGCCTGTTGCTCGCTCTCGGGGTGGGTGCGATCCCGTTCCTCTCCGACCGCTGGCAACTGTGGGTGCTCGTCCCGAGTTGGGCGTCGGCGACGGGGCTCATCTTCCCATCGCTGCACGCCCTCATCTCGCGGAACACGGACGAGCACTCGCAGGGTTCGGTGCTTGGCGGAAGCCAGGTGGCCGGCGGTCTCGGCCGAGTGGTGGCGCCACTCACGGCGGGTTGGCTGTTCGAACTGTACTCGATAAAGAGCCCGTTCCTGGTCGGGGCCGCGGCGTCGGCCCTCGCCCTGTGGCTGGCGCTCCGGATCCCCGCCGCGGTCGTCCGCAAGTCGGAGGAGGATCTCGACCCCACCGACAGGTGGACGGGTCCGGTCGCCGCTCACGAGCCGCGCGACGCGCCGGACGCCAGGTTGCCGTGACCCGCCGGGCGCCCCGAGCCGCGGCGGAGGTCGGCGCGACGCACAGGTTCCCCGAGCAGGCGCAGTTCGTGTCGCTGCGTTGGGGGGAGGTGTCGGCGCTCCTCGTCCGCCCGCCGGAGCTGCGGGCCATGCTCGCGTTCGCGCACGGGGCGGGGGCGGGGATCGAGCATCCGTTCATGTCCGACATGGCGCAGCGGCTGGCGGGGCAGGGGATCGCGTCGCTCCGCTACCACTTCCCCTACATGGAGGCGCGGGCGCTGTCGGGGCGCCGCCGACCCCCGGACCGTCCGCCGGTGCTCGTCGAGACGGTCCGTGCCGCGGTCGCGAAGGCGGCCCGCCTCGCTGACGGACTCCCTCTCCTGGCGGGCGGCAAGTCCATGGGCGGCCGCATGACGTCGACCGCGGCGGCGGAGGATCCGCTCCCGGGGGTGGCCGGACTCGTCTTCTTCGGGTTTCCTCTCCACGCGCCGGGGCGCCCGGAGCGCGCCGCGGAACGGTCGGCCCACTTGGGCGACGTCTCCGTCCCCATGCTCTTTCTGCAGGGGACGCGGGACGCGCTCGCCCGCCTCGACCTGATCGAGCAGACATGCGCCTCGCTGGGTCCGCTCGCCACGCTCCATCGGCTCGAGGGCGCCGATCATTCCTTCCGCGTCCTCAAGCGCAGCGGGCGCACCGCTGACGAATTGGCCGACGAGATGGCAGCAACGGTTCCCGCGTGGGCCGCTCGTCTCGAAATCTCCCCCTGACGTTCCCGGGCGGTCCTTGACCAACTCCGCGTTATATGTATACGTTATAAGAGGATACGTATACGTATATATGTACGAAGAGGCTGAGGTATGAAGACGAAACTCACCATCACGGTGAACTCCGAGGTGGTCCCTGCCGCCAAGCGATACGCGCGCGTCCGGGGTGTTTCTCTTTCGTCGCTCATCGAAGGGTCGCTGAAGGAGATGGTGCAAGACGAAGGTCCCTCCTTCACGGAGCGGTGGAGAGGGCAGTTTCGAGCCGCGCGCCGTGACGATCCGCGGTACGAAGCGCTGGCCCGGAAGTACCTCTGATTCTCCTGGATACGGACATCCTGATCGATGTCGCACTCGACCGTCGTCCGCATTCGGATGAAGCGACGGAGCTCCTGGACCGGCTGCAGAAGGGGCCGAAGAAGGCATTCGTCGCGTGGCATACGCTGTCGAACTTCTACTACCTCGTGGCCCCCCGGCGTAGCGGCATGGGTGCACGCGATTTCGTCGAGCACCTGACCCGATTCGTGGCGGTTACGCCGTCAGGCACCGACGCCATCAAGTACGCAGCCGAACTCCCCATGACCGACTTCGAAGACGCGATGCAGGTGGCAGCGGCGCGCGCCTGTGGCGCCCGGCACATCATCACGAGGAACCTGGCGGATTTCCGGCGATCCCCGATACCGGCCCTGACCCCGCGAGACGCCCTCGACGCGCTGTTCTGAGATACGATCTCGACGTTCCCGCGGGAACGCATGCCGCGTTTGTATGCATCATGATGATACGCACGCAACTGTCGTTTGGACCGGAAATGCTGCACGCAGCGCGTCGTCGCGCCAGCCGCCTCGGCATTTCAGATCGTACGCTGACTCGTCCCGGATCCGCCTCCGCTCAACTCGGCTTAGACTGCCGCCGCGCGGCGTTTCAGCTATGGCACACGCCCCACGCGCGGGAGGGACGACATGGCGACGAGAGCGGGAGGGCGCACCCTATTTGCCGAGAGCGCGTACGACCGCCTCGGGGTCGCGGTCGATGACGGTGAGCAGGACACGGGCCGCACGGTCCGGGACCCGCCGTCCCTGTTCCCATTCCTGCACCGCCCGGACATCGAGCCCGAAGCTATCCGCGAACTTCCGGCGGCTCAGCTTAAGTCGCTTGCGTAGCGCCACGATGTGCTCGGCAGCGGGGTCATCGACGATTCGGCAGGGAAGCGGCGTTACGCCGCGCACATGGGCGAGCACTTCGTCGAGGGCCGCTTCCACCTCGCGGCTCACATCAGTTCGCCGGGTCGTCATCGGTTTCGTTCCTCCTCCTCTATCGCGGCAACCAGCCGCAACAGCAGACTCGCCCGGGTCAATGTGCGGCAGTGCCGCATCTCTCGCGAATCGGATCTGGCGCTGTCATAATGAAGCCAATTCCAATACATTACGCTTTCGCCAGGACGCTCACGCAGGCGGAGGACACTTGGGAGTACTCACGATTCGGAACGTGGACGACGATGTGATCGTCGCGCTCAAGGCACGAGCCAAGGCCAACCACCGCTCGCTGGAGGGCGAGTTGCGCCATCTGCTGGCCCGCTATGCGGCCCCGAAACCCACGCTCGGCGTAGTGCGCGAGCGAGCCCGGATGGCCGCCAGCTACAAGGCGACTCCGCGCGGCCGGAACACCGCGGCCGATGTGACTGATGTCCAGGCCGGCAGCGGAGAATGGATGGGGGCCATGAGAGACTTAGGTGAAATCGTAGGCGACCTCCTATCCCCGGCCGCCGACCCCTCCGATTGGGCCGCACTGCGTTCGGAGACCGCCCAACCGAACGACGTTCAGACGCGGTGAATCTGCTCCTCGACACCCATATCTGGCTGTGGAGCTTACTGGACCCGGATCGGCTCTCCGCCCGGGCCCGCAGCGAACTAACCGAACCGGCGAACACCCTGGCGCTGTCGCCCGTGAGCGTCTGGGAGGCCTTGGTGCTCGCCGAGAAGGGACGCGTGCTCCTCCATCCCGATCCCTGGAGCTGGATCCGTACCGCCCTGACCGTCCGGCCCATGCATGAGATCCCGGTGACGTTCGATGTCGCGTTCGGAAGCCGCAGCATCCGTCTTGGTCATGCCGATCCCGCTGATCGTTTCATCGCGGCCACCGCCATGGTGCACGGCCTCACGCTGGTCACGGCAGACAAGTCGCTACTGCAGTGTCCCGACATCAGAGCGATCCCGGGCGCCTGACGCCTTCGCTTAGGCGATAGGTTAGGGTTGATCGTGTGACAGAACCCGACCATTGGAAAGGCGCGCGGAACGCATGGCGACATGGAAGGCTGGAGCGGCGACTTCGGGTCGGCTGGCGGCCTGCACGGCGGTTGCGGCCGTACTCACGGCGTGCGACGCCGCTGCGCCCCCGGACACTGCGTTTCTCACGCGCGCGGAGCGCACGGAGTATCGCGAGACCAGTTCGTACGCCGATGTCGTGGACTTCCTGGAGCGCGCGGCAGCCAGCGAGGCGTCGGTCCACTACGCGACATACGGCTATACGAACGAGGGACGGGCGCTTCCATTGGCCGTGGTGGGCGACGTCGAAGATGCGAGTCCGGCGTCCGTCAGAGCTTCCGGCAAGACGGTCGTCTACCTGCAGGGCAACATCCACGGCGGCGAAGTGTGCGGGAAGGAGGCGCTCCAGATGTTGCTCCGCGACCTCCTGGCCGGCCGTCACCGCGAATGGCGGGAGTCGATGGTCCTGCTGATCGCGCCCATCTACAACGCGGACGGCAATGAGCGGGTGAGCCTCACGAATCGCGGCCGTCAGCACGGGCCGATCGGAGGGATGGGTCAGCGGCCGAACGCCCAGGGCTATGACATGAACCGCGACCACATGAAGCTCGACTCTCCCGAAGCGCGGTCAGTGGCGCGGTTGCTCAGCGAATACGATCCGCACGTAGCCATCGATCTGCATACGACGAACGGGACGCGGCACGCCTACCATATCACGTACTCGCCCCCGCTCCACCCCAACACGCCGGCCGAGATCGACGGTTTTCTCCGGGAGGGACTCCTTCCCCACGTGACCGGGGAGATCCGGGCCAGGTACGGCTGGGAGTACTACTACTACGGGAACGCGTCCGCGCGCGGTGGGGACGCGCGCGGTTGGTACACCTTCGACCACCGCCCGCGGTTCAACAACAACTACCTCGGCCTCCGCAACCGGATCGCGATCCTGAGCGAGGCCTACGCCTACGCGAGCTTCGACGAGCGCGTGCTCTCGACGCTGTACTTCGTCGAAGAGGTCCTGGACTACGTCCATGAGCACGCGGACGAGGTCCGGCGCATCGTCGCCGATGCCGATGCCGCCGGAGTGGTGGGTGATTCGCTTGCGTTGCGCGCCGTGCCCGAGCGCTCGGCCGCGCCGGTCGACATCCTCATGGGCGCCACGGTCGAGGAGGCGCACCCCCTCACCGGGCGCCCGCTGCTGTTGCGGAGTGATACGCAGTACGTCGAACCCATGTACGAGTACGGGACGTTCGCGCCGACGCTGCGAGGGCGCGTGCCCGAGGCCTACCTGATCCCCGCCGGTCTGGAGGAAGTTCTGACACGGCTCGCGGCACACGGCATAGCGCTCGAGCCGGCGGAGGCGACGCCCCTGGATGTGGAGGCGTTTCGCATCGATTCGGTGCGGACGGCCGAGCGGCCGTTCCAGGGACACAACGAGCAATCGCTCTTCGGGCGCTACGAGCCGGGCCGAGTCACCCCGGCCCCCGGAGACATGTGGGCGCGGGCCGACCAGCCGCTGGGACGTCTGCTGTTCAGCCTGGTCGAGCCGCAGTCCGACGACGGCTTCGCGAACTGGGGGTTTCTCGCGGACCGGCTGCGTGCCGGGGAGCTGTATCCGATACTCCGTGTCCCGGGCAGTTGACGAGCGTACGTCAGTTCCGGTAGACGGCACTAGCCACGATTATCCATCAGTAGATAGTTATCCATTCGTGGCTAAACCCGGATAGCGACTAGGCCCCCTCCCAGCCCTCTGTTTCACGCCTCGGTAGCAGCTCCGTCTGGGCACGGCCTCGCTGCGGCACATCGTGGCAGCGGCGGCAGCGCGCCTCGTAGGACTCGGCGCCTCCCACCTGGATCGTCGGTCCCTCCGCGGGCGCCGGCTTCCCGTCGATGAGGCGCTGGTTCCTGGTCGCCGGATCGCCGCACACGACGCAGATCGCGTGCAGCTTGTCGATCCGCTCCGCGCGCGCCAGGAGCAGCCCCATGGGACCGAAGGGCTCGCCGCGGAAGTCCATGTCGGTGCCGGCCACGATCACGCGCATCCCGGCATCCGCCAGCGCATCGGCAACCTCGCAGATGCCGTCGTCCAGGAACTGGGCCTCGTCGATGGCGACGACCTGCGTCGACGGGCGAACCTTTCCGGCGACCTGCACGGAGTTGGACACGGGCTCGGCGTCGATCTGCCGGCCGTCGTGGGACGAGATCTGGAACTGGCCGCCGTAGCGGTCGTCGAGGTGGGACTTGAAGAGCTGAACGCTCCGGCCGGCGATGAGGGCGCGCCGCACGCGCCGGATCAGCTCCTCGGACTTCCCGCTGAACATCACGCCGGCGACGACCTCGATCCAACCGTGTCTCGCCCTGTGCAGCATGGCTATTCCCGCCTACCGGTCATGGAATCCTTTCCCATCAAGCAGCCCCGCTTGTTCGACTTCGATCGCTTCACGGGTGTAGGCCCTGATACTCTTCGCCTTCCTCGCGACGTCCTGAACGCTGGTGAAGCGCATGCGGTATCCGGCACGCGAATTGGGTCCTTGCCTCTCGAGAACGCCGTCCGCGTCTCTCAGCAGTGCTCCCTTGAAGAACATGAGCGCGAGGAAGTCCTTCATTCTCTGGATGATGCAGATGTTCCTGCCGTCATGGGCGTAGCAAGGATTTCCCCACTTCAACTCTTCGGTCAGGCCGCATTCCAGGAGGATCTCTCGCAGCTGATCCGCTTCCTGCCGCCAACGCATGGCGTTGCTGAATGCCTTGTCGACCTCGGGGTTTCCGGCCATCGCTTTCGCCCCTCCGTGTTTCGGTTCTTCCGGATCTCCCCCAACGCTAACATCGTGTCGACGCCCTCGAACATGAACCGGGTACGGGCCGCGGGCGCGAAGGCGGCACGACGCCGAGAGAAGGAGCAGCGTCATGCGCAAAGTCATGCTGGTCACCGGAGCATCGTCCGGCATCGGCCGTGAGGTCGCGATCCTGCTCGCTCGGAAGGGCCACAGCGTGTACGCCGGCGCCCGCCGGCTGGATCGCATGCAAGATCTGGCCGAACACGGCATCACCCCCGTCGAGATGGACGTCACGAGGGGCGACGACAACGAACGGGCCGTGAGCCGGATCATCGAGAGCGAGGGGCGCATCGATGTCCTGATCAACAACGCGGGCTTCGGCCTCTACGGGCCCGTCGAGGACATCCCGCTCGACGATGCGCGATACCAGTTCGAAGTGAACCCCTTCGCCTCGCCCACCTCACCCAGCTCGTCCTGCCGCACATGAGAGCGCAGGGGTCGGGCCGGATCATCAACGTCTCATCCATGCTGGGCAGAGTGTTTGTGCCCCTCGGGGCCTGGTACCACGCCACCAAGCACGCTCTGGAGGGCTGGTCGGACTGCCTCCGCTTCGAGACCGCACCGTTCAACATCCAGGTCGTCCTCATCCAACCGGGCGCGATCAAAACCGAGTTCGGCGACGTAATGCGAGCCCAGTTTCGCACGTACTGCGGCGACACCGCGTACAAGGCTCAGGTAGACCGGTTCCTCAAGAGGATGGACGACCCGAGGCTCATGGAGCGCGCCACCGACGCCGAGGTCTTTGCGAAGGTGTTCCTGGAGGCCGCGACGACCAGGAAGCCACGCCGGAGATACGCCGGGGGATCGATGGCGCGCCCCGTGATGTTCCTCAGGAAGTGGTTCGGCGACGGGGTCTACGAATTCGTGCTGCGCCGCGCCTTCCGATGAGGTCACGGTCGCTGCGGGAGAGAGGTCGCCGAGTCGACACACGTCTCGACACACTTCCAAGAGTGTGATACCATATCACTATGTCGCGTGATACTACGACTCGGAAATCCAGCCCCTCAGGCCGCTTCGTGCTTCGTATCGACCCCGGCCTGCACGGTGCGCTGCGCTCGGCGGCGCATGCCGCGGCCACGTCACTCAATGAGTACTGTGCCCGCAAGCTGGCGTCTCCCGGTGCGTGGCTGGACGAGGAGGCCTCCGGCCTGATCGGGCGAGCGGCGTGGCTTCTCGGCGAATCGCTGGTTGGTGTCGTCGCCTTCGGCTCATGGACGCGCGGCGAGAGCCGAGCGGCTTCGGACTTCGATGTCCTGTTGATCGCCGAGGAATGTGTCCCGATTACGAGGGAGCTGTATCGGCGTTGGGACAGCAAGCCGGTACTTCATTGGCGCGGTCACGAGGTCGAGCCGCACTTCGTCCATCTCCCATCGAAGGGAGCCATACCTTCCGGTACGTGGGCGGAGGTGGCGACCGACGGTGTTGTGCTCCATGAGCGGGGTCTGGAGGTATCGGCACGGCTCGCGGGCATCCGCGGAATGATCTCGGCGGGCCGGATCTCCCGCCGCCGCGTCCACGGGCAGTCGTATTGGGTGAGGGCCGGTTGATGCGGAACGTCGGGCTGGCTGTGGACTATGTCCGGCGTGCAAAGATCCGGCTCGGGGCCCTGGACGTGCTGTTCCAGGAGGAAAGCTGGCCCGATGTCGTGCGAGAATCGCAAGAGATTGTGGAGCTGGCGCTGAAGGGGCTACTGCGTTGGTGCGGTGTCGACCCGCCCCGGATCCACGACGTTTCGGACGTGCTGCTCACGGAGAAGGGTCGCTTACCGGCGGACCTGGCCCGCGAAGCCGAGGCACTGGCGGCATCGTCCCGCCACCTCCGCAGGGACCGCGAACTCGCCTTCTACGGGGCCGAGGACCTGACGCCGAGCGGATTCTACTCGAGGGCGGACGCGGTGAGCGCTCGCGACGCCGCGCGCCGAACGGTCGACGCGGTGTATCCGCATGTGGTGGAAGGAGGGGGTTGACGGCGCCACAGTCCCGGCGGATGGTCGCGCCGATCGTGGGCCATCGGGCAAGCCTTTCCGGATCAGGGTTTCTCACTCGTCGACCGCGCTCAACAGGCGATGCGCTGCGGCCGCCGGCCCGGGATCGCCGTTCTGCGTACGTACCGGGCCACCTCGCCCATCCCCTCGACGCCGATGCGGGCGCCCAACGTCCGGTTGTAGTTCGTCGTGCCGTTGATGTCGTACGTGTAGCGGTTGCCCCGCGCGTCCTCCACGAATTCGATCCCGGCGATCTCGATCCCCTCGTCGTTGCAGAGCCGGATGTACTTCTGCACCAACGGCTCGCCGGCCGTGATCGGCGACGGGCTGAAGAGGCCGGTTGCACCCATCTGGAGCTTCTCTCGCCTCGAGGGCATCGGATTGCACACATCCGAGGGGCAGAGCTCGAACCCTTGGGCCGTGGAACTCCGCATTGCGAACAGGAAGCGGCCGCCAACGATCTCCACCCTCGTGATGAACGGCTCCGGGGCGCTGATGTACTGCTGGAGGATCATTCTGGCGCCAGGCCCGGCGTCAAAGCGATCGCCATCGAGATACCTCTCAAGCTCCCGGGGGTCGTGGAAGAGCCGGATACCCAGCCCCTTGCCGCCCTGGTCGTGCTTCGTGATGAACGGGCCGTTGAAGGTGGCGGCCGCTTCGAGCAAATGCTCTCTCCCGACGGCCAGCACGGTGCGAGGTGTGCGGATCCCGTGTCGTCGCAGAACGAGGTCCTGCCGGAGCTTGCTCATCTCCAGCTCGAACGCGCAGAGTCCGTTCACCACGCGACGGCCGCGGGACTCCAGCCAGTACAGGAGCTGCCGGGCCAACTCGACCGAGTGGACATGGCCCCGTGTGTGTGACGACGGGCTGATGCGATTCATCCAGATGCCCTCGGGAGGAGGTGTCGACGGGTCTACGAGCCCCTCGTTCACATGCACGAGGCGGACCCGGAAGCCCTCCTTCTCGAGTGCCTCCCGAAGGGGCGGAACCCAGGCAGAATTTTCGTACAGGACATGTATCTGCGGCGGAACAGGACTGATCATGATTTTCTCTCAGGTTGAACCGGTCAAAGAACGGGGGCGGAAACGACGGATTTGGGCACGAAAAAACCGCCCGGGTCGGCGGACCGGGGCGGCTCGGAAACGGCTTGAGCTTGGGGGCTCAGCGCATCAACACACCCGGATCCAGGCGCAGCATGGACACGAACACCTACAGGCGCAGGTCGCGCCGCGGGCGCGGAGGGATCGGATGTCGGACGCGTGGATCATGGCGAGCGAAGATGCCCGAGTGGGCGTCTCGGGGCAACCGCGGTGGCGGAAGCTTCTTCGTCCAGCGTCATCCGAACGCGGAGGCCGTTTGCACGATCGCCTCGGCGAGCGGCACGCGGGGCCGCCAGCCGAGCTCACGATGTGCCTTGTCGATACGAAAGTAGTGGTGCGTACAAAGATACCGGACGGCGAAACCGCGACACCCCGTCCTCCGTAGCCGTACCCCGCCGGCCTGCCGCATGGAAAGCCTCGACCAGCCCGGCACCGGCGTAAGCGAGCCAGTAGGGAACGCGCCGCCTGATGGGGCTGTAGCCCATCTCGACCAGGAGGCGTTCAACGAACTCGAAGAAGGGGATCGGCTCGCCGTTGGTCACGAAGTATGCCTGTCCGGGTACGCCTGAGTTCGGTTTGAGCCGGGCTTCTGTTCGGCAGGAACCGCTGGTCACCGGGACCTAACACGATGTGGGGCCTGAGCGTGCACGCGCTCCTTTCGCTCCCGGCCGCGAACTCCAGCACGCGCTTTTTCGACGCGATCTTGCTGTCCGTGTAGGCACTCGGAGACGTGCCGGCGTAGGGCAGGCTCTCGTCACCCGCTTCGATGTCCCGGCCTTCGTATACGACGCTGGCCGAACTGATATGTACAAGTTTCCGCACGCCGGCCTGTCGGCAGGCCGGAACGAGGCCCGCGGCATCCCGGATGTCCAGATCGAGGAATCGAACGTCCTGCCGGAACGGGCGGCAGCGTGGGCTGACGACTCGAACGGCCCGGCCCGCGTCGGCAAACGCGCTCGCGACCGCCGCGCCGATGAAGCCGCACCCTCCGGTTACGAGTACGGGTCCGGCCGGACGCACCGCTACCTCGAGGGTGGAGTCTTCGGTCCCGTGGCGAACAACCAGTCCCACAGCGGCGTGATCGAGCCGTAGTTGCCCCCGAGGCTATGGTGCGCGTCGTGCCGGTCCGACCAGTGGTTGAAGAGCCATGCGAGACGCGAGGGCACGCGCAGATTCGCGTGGTCGAGCACGTTGATGAGCGCATGCATCAGCGACGCCGCGACGAAAGCCCCCAAGCGCAACGGCCCGACCACGGCGACGCACCCGAGCTGGACGGCGATGCCCGCGGCCATTTCGAGCGGATGGAGGTACAACGCATCAACCGCCGTAGGGTGCCGTGTTCGATGGTGAACCCAATGAATCCTGAGCATCAGCGTTCGACGGTCCAGCGCTCGATGCAGCCAGTAGTAGGCGAAGTTGCTCTAACATCGTGTTTGCCCTCGAGGCTTCACCCTGACGTTCCCGAAGACGGCGCCTTTCGGCGTCCAGCGCGACCGGCAGTTTGAGCGGGCGGTAGCGCCGGATGCTCCCGGCCGCTCCCCGGTAGACGGCAGCCGGGGCAAGTGGGGATGTCCCAAGAGGGTCTACCAAGCTTCGGATGGCGGCGGCCCGGCCCGAATCCTGGTGGAGCACGAACGCGAGGCCTCTCCGCAACACATGCCTAACGATGGCGGGGGGGATCTCCCCACAGCCCCGGGCGGGTTTTTCCCGTCACGAATTGCGGGGTTTTCCCGCTAGGAGCGCCGACGAGCGTCACCCTATCTTTTGGTGCGGTAACAAAGCCCATCCCCCCATCATGGGAGGTGGATCATAAAGCGCTGGACTTCGAACTTTCGAGAAATGGAGCAGTGACATGCGTAACGTGATGAGATTCGCCCTGGTGGTCCTTTGCGGGTTCGCGGGTAGTCTCGCGGCCCCGGACCCCGTGGACGCGCAGAATTGCGCCCTGTGCAAGAACTGCAGCAACTGTGATCGCTCCGATTACGGCAGCGATTCGTGCGATTTCAAGGGCGATGACGTTCGGCTCGTCCGCGCCGACGACGAGCAGACGCTTGTCGTGCGTCTCGAGGACAACGTCTTCGGGACGTGGACGTGCGGGGAGGGGTCGTTGCGAGTGGCCTATCGCGAAGTGAACGATGGTGCGTGGGTGGAGATCGACGGAGCGGAACTGACGGTTCTCAAGGAGAGGTATCCGCTCGAGACGTATGTCGGGCTCCTGAACGAGCGCCGCGCGACATATGCAGTGTCGCCGTCATGATGGGCCGGCTCCCGAGCGGGATCGCCTCCGCTGCGATCCCGCTCGCCGTCTTCACGCTCGGGGTTCCCGCAGTCGCCGCCCAAGACGTCGCAACCTCAGGCAGTTGACGGTAACCGAGGTGTGGGTCGCCGATGGGCATACGCGCCTCGAACGGCTCGCGGACGTCAGCGGGGTCGCGGAAACCCCGCTCGGGACCGTGTGGATCGCGAGTTCCACAGAGATCCTCGCCGTTGACCCATCGGACCCGTCCGGTGCACGCGATGTCATGGTCACGGAACGGAAAGGCGACGGACCAGGGGAGCTTCTGGGTGCTGAGAGAATCGCAATCACGCCCGACGGCGACGTGGCCGTGCACGACCTTGGCCGCGGCGCGATTGAAATATACTCCGCCGTTGGCGAACCGCTCCGGCGCGTCCCGTTGCCCTTCAGCGTCACATGGACAAAGGGGTTCGCGGTCCTGGCATCGGGCGACTTCGTGCTGAGCGGCGGCGTGCCGTGGATCGAGGCCGGACTCCACCACTTCAGCGCGGCGGGCGAGCACCTTGGCAGTTGGGCCGACGCCGCGCAGGCCGAGGAATGGCTTGCCCGCGTGGTCGGCACTGGCGGCGCGTTGCACGCTCTGACGGACGGCTCGCTCCTCTACTCCAGCGGTGCGCCGCACTCCGTCGTTCGTTACGAGCCCCCGCCGACCGGCGGCGGCGAGCCCGTGGGCCGAACCGTCTCGGAGATGCCGGCATTGCTCGAGGCGCCGGGGGACGCCGTGCTTGTAAAGGGCGTCGACGAGGAGGGGGTGCGGTACACGTCGTTCGACATTTGGTATCCCCAGTCCCACGCGGTGTTCGGGTTGGACGGCGGCCGCGTTCTCAACGTGATCCGTCGTCGAGACGGAGGCGGCGATCTTGAAACGGTGCGGCAGCTGTTCGAACCAAACCACGAGGGCCCCGATGCGGGCACCCACGCTCTCGCCGCCAAGGGAATCGTCAAGGTACCCGTACCGCCTATGGTTCCTGTGCGGCAACGGCGATATCCTCGCGTCCCGAATGGACGCTCTCGAAGTGCATACCGCCGTCCGCTTGCGGCTGACCGTGAAGTAATGCTAAACCGACACTTCCCGGAGGGGGGAAGGATCGCGGGGGTGCAGTGTCCCTCCCTCGTCGCAGCCCCATTCTTCGTCCCTCCGCGGGTATCGGTGACGCCTTGGGTTGTCCAACGCGTAGCGGAAGGACGGTTTGGAGGGAGACAATGACCGCGAAGCCGAAGTGCTCGCGGAGGCAAGAATCGCTGCGATCAGGTGCTTGTGCCGTGTCCGCGCGGCCCACCCTGCCGCCACGAAAACCAGCGAGTCGAAGGCGCTTGCCGAGGCACAGGAATCCATTATCAAAGCGTTAGGTTGTATCTGCACCGCTGACCTGATCAACACGAAAGCCCGCGACGCGGAGAAGGCTTGCGGACGGCTCCGCACCACCTGCGAGGAGCGGCTGGAAGAGAAGTGCAACGCTTGTTCCGGCGCATTGCTCACGAAGCTCATGGTCTGAGCCCATCAATCGGAACCGATCTCGGGTCGGCAATCACCCCTCGGCGCGACGACGGTTCCCATCTCCACAGGGCCGGGCTGATCTGATGACGGTCCTGGTCCCAATTGACATTTGCCGGTCGGGCACATCTTGTGAGTGAACCCCGGCCGCCACCGGGAGGCCTTCGCGACGGCGGCATGCCGGCCCGCTTGAACGACGGGAGCGAATCGAGAGTGCTCACCGACAGGGACCACACCGCCGTGTTCGACGCGTCGCCGGATGCGATGCTGGTGGTGGATTCGAGCGGGGTGATCCGGGACCTCAACCGGCAGGCCGTCGCGATGTTCGGATGGAGCCGGGAAGAGATGGTGGGCAGCGAAGTGGAGCGGGTGGTCCCGGCCGCCGCCCACAGTCGGCACCGGCGGCATCGACGGCGCTAAGGGAGGCGCCGCGTCCCCGTCCGATGGGCGAGGGACTCGAATTGCAGGCGGTGCGCAGGGACGGCACCGCGATCCCGGTGGAGATCAGCCTGAGCCCCTCGAACCTGGAATCGGGCGAGGGACACGTGATCTGCGCGGTTCGCGACATTTCCGCCTGGAAGCGGATGCGGCGCCTGTCGGGCATGTTGATCGCCGCGGCCGAGAACGAGCGGAAGCATCTCTCGCGCGAGCTGCACGACGAGTTCCTTCAGTCGCTGGTGGCCCTCAAGATCAGGATGAAGCTTCTGGCGGACGAGAGGGACGACGGGAAGAGGGAGCGGGCTCGCGACCGGATCGCGGGCGAAATCCACGACACGATCCGCGGGGTGAAGCGGATGATCCGCGGACTCCTGCCTCCGGAACTGGAGCACCGGGGGCTCGCCTCCGCCCTCGCCTCCGCGTTCGCCGATATCCGGGACGTGTACGGGTTCACGGTGCACGCCAGCCTCGATGCGGTGGCTGACGAACTGGATGCGGTCGCCGCGCTGGCCCTGTACCGGATCGTGCAGGAGGCCGTGACCAACGCGATGAGGCACTCGGGGGTCAATGAAGCGGCCATGACGCTGAGCTTGGCGGACGGCATGGTCACCGCGACGGTCCGCGACGAAGGAGGCGGGTTCGAGCCCGATCCCGAAACGCTGCCGTCCGATGGCCGCGTCGGCCTGACCGGGATGCGCGAGAGGGCCGCCCTCGTCGGCGGCGCCGCTATCGTGAAGTCCTCCCCGGGCAAGGGAACCACGGTTCGGGCCTCCGTGCCGGTCGCGGACCCGCAGCGGCAAGGCGAATGAGGTGCCGCGGACGATGGTGAGGGTGCTGCTGGTCGATGACCACGAGGTCGTGCGCGCCGGTCTCAGGGCATTGCTCGGGGCGAGCGGGCGGGTGGACGTCGTGGGCGAAGCATCGTCGGGCGAGGATGGAGTGGCCAAGGCCCGGACCCTGGAGCCGGACATCGTCCTCATGGACCTGGCGATGCCCGGAATGGACGGCGTGCAGGCGACCCGGCGCATCGCGGCGCTCGATTTTGAAACGAGGATCCTGGTACTCACGATCCACGACGAGGACGAGTTCCTCGTGCCGGCCATAGAGGCCGGGGCGGCGGGTTATCTGAACAAGTCCGCCGCCGACACCGATCTCATGGGAGCCATCGAAGCGCTGGCGCGCGGCCACTCCTATCTGCCCCGACGCGCGGCCGCCCTGCTCGCAAAGGGGAAGACCGGGGATGCATCGAGCGGCGACCCCGGTCCCGAGGTGCTCTCTCCGCGCGAGCGCGCCGCGATCGAGTTGTACGCGAGGGGCTTTTCGGCTGCGGAGGCGGGCCGCGAGATGCTGCTCAGCCGCAAGACCGTCGAGGGCTACGTCGGCCGGGCCAAGACGAAGCTGGGCCTCAAGAACCGGCGCGACATCGTGCGCTTCGCCCTCGAGAGCGGGCTCCTGAGGGCGGAAGGGGAACGGTAAAGAGAGCCGTTCCCCCTCCACAACCGAACGCCGCAAGTCCCTTGGCGCCCCCACCGGTTGCACCGGATGGCGGGAAATTCCCGTCGGGATGGGTGCGGGGTTCTCCCCTCATAACGTACGGGGTTTTCCTCTACCGCCCCCTGGATACGGTCCTGCATATTGCCGCGGCGCTCCCCGAACCGGCAGAGGCGCATCCTCAAGCGTCACCCGAAAGCAAGGAATCTGGGAACGATGCGGCAAGAGGCCCGAAGCTACAGAGCCATCGTGGACACCCTGCGGTGGGCCGAGCAAGGCTACCTGATCGACAACTCTCCGAGCGGTGTCTCCGTCCGTCCCATGTCGTGGCGGCTGATCCTTCATCATCTGTCCACGTTGGGCGCGGACGAACTGCTGCGGATCGAGTCGGGCCGACACGGCAGTGAGAGCGACATCGTGGTCCGGCGGATCGTCGCGAATGGACGATCCGGCCCAAGGCCATTCGCGGCGAATGGCTCGCGCCGGACGACGTGCACCGTGGACGCCCGCGAGAGGTTGTGGGCCAAGACGCGGTTCGCCCAGCGCATCGAGATGGCCGTGCGAAGCGGCGAGTACCGCCATGTGACGTGCATGCGAAGGGGATCCACGATCTTCGCGATGATGACCGGCCCGCCGGCACCCGCCGCACCTTCGAACGGACCGCCGCCGATTGCGCCCCGGGTTCACGCCGGAGGGTCCCCCAAGGGCCTGTCCCGGACCACTCTATCCAGGCGGCAGAATCCAGGGAACCGGTACGAAAGGCACCAGGTCATCGCGGCCTCGCTGCTGCTATCCGTCGCGGCGCTGATATCCGCCATGGCCGGGCGCAACGAGGATCCCCCGCCACGGATGCCCGCCAACGACATCGTGGGACAGGTGTTGATCGAGGGCCGGGGAGCCGACGGGTTGACCGTCGCCCTGGACGGCCGAGCGGCGACCGCTACGGCCATTGGAGGGTGGTTCCGGTTCGACGACGTGGAAGCCGGTACCCATACCATCACCATCGGCAGCTATCCGGCCAATGCGCGTTTCGACCGCACCTCCGCGACCGCGACCGTCGCCGACGATGGCGGGCCGACCACCGTCAGATTCTCCGGATCGTACATCTCCACCTCCCCCATCATGGGAACTGCGAGGGTCGAGGGCGGCAGTCCGGACGGTGGCCATCGCGGCCGTACCGGAAAGTTGTAAGAGAGGAAATTGTTCCATCTCAACGCCGGGGGAAAATCATGACCAGCAAGAAGCAGAGCGGTAAGAAGGTGAAGCGATTCACGCTGCACGGTGCGGTCGCGGTAGTAGCGGTCATCGGTATCTTGTTGATTGAGGAAGGCTGCAACAGCGATGAGGGTATGGTTGGTCCCGTGTCGGACATGCCCGATGTGGCAAGCGGGATGCGGGTGGAAGCGGAAGGAGGTGCGGTGCTCCGGGCGGCTTCCAGTTACGACGATCCGGTGTACGCGCTCCAGCCGGGACCGAAGGACTTCAACGATCTGCAGGCGCAAGCGTCCGCGACCATTCCGGGCGGGTTTGGCGGTGCCTACCAAGATGGCAATGGCGGCACGGTGGTCTGGCTCAAGGACCCTAGCAAATCGACCGTGGCGCTGGATGCGTTGATGGGATTCCAGCCAGCGGACGTGAAGGACTACCATCGTGTGTCGCGTGGCGGTGTGACCTTTGCGCAAGGGACCTACGACTGGCGAGACTTAAATGTGTGGTTCAAGAGAGCGATCAGCGTGTGGCGCGATGGCGTCGTGGGGATGGACATCGATGAGCGTACCAATCGCATTTGGATTGGCGTGACCAACACCGCTATCGAGGATGATTTGCGGACGGCGTTGGCGGGAGAAAACGTGCCAGCGGGTGCGGTGACCATCGAGCATCACTCGGGCATCGTGCCGTCACGCGGCGTTCCGTCGAGGGAGTATCCGACCGTGCCGACGGAGGCGCAGACCATGACGCTGCGCTCCAACTTCGACCCGCCCTACCACTCGGGAATCCTTCAACAGGGGACGGGTGTGCCAGCGGCTTGCACGATGGGCGCTATCGTGCGGCTCACAAGCAGCAAGAACGGGTTCCTTACGACGAGCCATTGTACGGACGTGATGTTCCGTGATGACGGCAACGACCATTATCAACCTACTCCGACCGGCGGCGACAATATCGGGGAGGAGTACGACGATCACGGACGCATTCAGCACGATTCGTGCGAGGTCGGGGAGTCGTGCCGCCTTAGCGACGCGGCACTGGTGGAGTTCGACGATGCCGATGATGGTGACGATCGCGGCCATATCGCCCGCACTACAGGGATCGGTGGAGTTGTCCCGCTTTCACGGACGGTTAGTTTCTGTGGTTGATCGTATCCGATGTCCTTTCTCCTAGTCTCTCTCAAGCCGCTGGAGAGAGGCGGTGTGCGTGCGCCCCGACGCGATGGACGAGGCAGGTGGTGGGCCCGGCGCAGCTGGTTCGCCTCATGCCGCACGGTTGTTCTTCTCGTAGTGGGCCGGCGACTCGTAGCCGAGGGCCGAGTGGATCCGGCGCGTGTTGTAGAAGCCCTCGATGAACCGGAAGATCTCCCGGCGCGCCTCGGCGGCCGTCGGAAAGCGGCTCCGGTCGAGGAGTTCGCACTCCAGCGTGGCGAAGAAGCTCTCGCACATGGCGTTGTCGTAGGCGTCGCCCACCGAGCCCATCGACTGTGCGACGCCCGACGCGCGGCAGCGCTCCCCGAAGGCGAGGGAGGTGTACTGCGAGCCCTGGTCGGAATGATGGATCACGCGCCCCTCGGGCCGCCGGCGCGAGAGCGCCATCGCCAGCGCGGCCTCGACCAGCTCGGTCCGCATGTGCGTCGCCATGGCCCAGCCGACGACGCGGCGGCTCCAGGCATCGAGGACGACGGCCAGATACAGCCAGCCCGCCCAGGTGGGCACGTACGTGATGTCGGCCACCCACAGCTCGTCAGGCCCCGAGGCCGAGAAGTCCCGGTTCACCAGGTCCGGCGCGGGTCGGGCCTCCGCGTCCCTCCGCGTCGTCGCCGTCCTCCAGCGCCGCCGCGTCACGCCCTGGAGCCCCAGCCCCGTCATCAGCCGCCCCACCCGCTTCTGGCCCACCCGCTCGCCCTCCGCCTTGAGCGCCGCGTGGATCCGCGGGCGGCCGTACGTCTCGCCGCTGCCGGTCCAGATCGCCCCGATCCGTCCCTCGAGCTCCGCGTCCCGCCGCGCGCGGGCCGAGGGAGGACGCTTCAGCCAGTCGTAGTACCCGCTGGGGGAGAGACCCAGCACCCGGCACATGGCCGCAAGCGGAAACTCAGCCCGGTGCGCCTTCATGAACGCATATCCCCGCCGGGGATCGATCCGCTCTCCCTCGCGAACCAGGCCGCGGCTTTTTTTAGGATGTCCCGCTCCACCCGCAGCCGCTTGTTGTCCCGCTTCAGGCGCGACAACTGCCGCCGCGCCTCCGTCGTCAGCCCGTCGCCGCGACGCCCCTCGTCCACATCCGCCTGCCGGACCCAGTTCCGGATCGTCTGCTCCGAGGGCTCGAACTCCCGAGCCAGCGACCCCGGGCTACGGCCCGCACGCGCCAGCTCGACCAGTTGCTCCCGGTACTCGGGCGGATACCGCCCCGCTCTTCCCGCCATGGCACACCTCCATCGTTGTCCCAAATGGAAAGGTGTCCGTCAAGGCGGGGCAACTCCACGGGTCGATCACGCTGACGAGTACGGCGGATGATGAGTTCACGATCTACGACGATGAACCGGCGTGCCCGTTTTGGGTACAAGAGATGAATTGCTTCCCCAATCCCGTAGGTACGGTGTTGCATTACGTGGGGCAGCAAGACGGCTGGCGGTCGGGCTTGTTGACGCGTACGTGCATGACGACCACGTATGAGGTCGGGAACCTTGATGTCCGCATCATCTGTGTCGATGAAGTCGAAGGAACGTCGAGTCCTGGGAATAGCGGTGCGGTTGCCTTCGAGCGCACGAGTGATCCCTACGATGTGAACATGTGGGGGATGCTATTCACGTCGTCGTTGGACGGCGATTTCTGGTTCATTAGTCGTATCGAGGCTATGCGGCAGGAGCTTGAAAGCTTCAACCCCATCGCCATTCCAGTTCCCCACTGACGCGGTTCCGCGTGGGGACCGGCGGCGGTTCGGTTCCCACGCGTCCTTTTTCGGTCGTGTCGAACGTTCTCTCCTAGCGGACAACGATATAGCAAAAAGGGGAAGGTCCATAAAGGCATTTGGTGCGGTCTACGGCTTGGTGGTGGCGGTTGTGGGGGCAGCGTGCGGTTCCTTGCTAGGCACGGTAGCGGAGGAAGCCCGGCTGGCGCTGATCACGACCGGCGGGCCGGAAGGTCCCACGATCATTCTACCCGCCGAGGTGCGTGCGGGTGAACCGTTCAATGTGCGGGTTCTAACCTACTTCTGCAATCGCGAACAGGTGCGCACGGAAGTTGTGATGCGTGGCACGGTGGCGACGGTAAAGCCCTACAATCGCATCGTGCGCAACGGGAAGGATTGCGGCCCCTACAACGTGGCCGAACACGTGGCGTCTGTGCGGTTCCGTCGTGCGGCGTTGGCGCATGTGATCGTCGTGGGGATGGGCGTGGATGGCGACACGGTGCGGGCGGTCCGCCGTGTGGTGGTGCGGTAACGCCGGGCACTTTTCGTTGCTTGTTTCGCAGCCTCTTGAACACGTATTCTGGTGTCACCACAACCCGCGCAGGAGGGTAGGGGTAGCAGTCTTTTCCAATGCGGACATGAGCCTGAAGGCTGACCCGGGAGCCTGTGGCGCGGGGCCGGTCAGCAGTTGACTTCCGGGACATAGTCCACGGGAGCGGGAGGGCGGCGCAACGGGAGTGGTCATGGGGACTCAGGCGACGGAAGAGATGGCGGGTCCGAGAGTGCGGAAGAGGTGGCGGCGAGCCTGGCGCATGGTCTTGGCGGCATCGAGGCCGGAGGTGGCGCGTACGGAGCGGTCGAGTTGTTCGAAGGTGAGACCGGGCTTGAGGAAGCCTTCGGCGCCGGGGAGGGACTTGAGCTTGTCGTAGGGGGTGGCGACATCGCTCTGGAGGTAGCGCTTACGGGTTCGGCCGCGGGGGCCGGTGGTCTCGGAGGCGAACAGACGGGGCCGGTGGAAGTTGAGGAAGGGACAGAGGTGGTCTCGGAGGAAGTCGTTGACCGCCGGTGCACAGTCTTGGGGGATGTGGGCGCGTCCGAGCCACTTGCGGACGATGGCTCCGTTCTTGGACTCGACCAGGGCGTTGTCGTTGGAGTGCCGGGGACGGGACTTGGTGAACTCGCCGATGTGGAGCTTGTTGAGCATGCCGGCGACGTGGTGGTTGACGTACTCCGAGCCGTTGTCGGCGTGGAAGCCCTCGACGGGGAAGGGGAAGGCGGTGAGGAGGTCTTCGAGGACGGGGAGCATGAAGAGCTCGGTGATGCGGGAGACGGCGCCGATGTGCTCGAACTGGGTGACCTGGTCGACGACGTTGACGACGTAGAGGCCCTTCTCGCCGTCCTTGTCGCCTTGGTGGACGGTGTCGACGCGGACGAAGCCGGGGCGTCCTTGTGGATCGGGCTTGCGGCGCACGCCGATGGGGATGTGGACGGGACGGGTCTTGTTCAGCGATAGGGATCCGAGGCGGTAGGCTCGCGCCTTGCGGAGGTTGTAGATGTGGCTGTTGGAGATGCCCACGAGGCGCTTGAAGCGCACGTCACCATGGACCTCGTACTGGCGCCGCAGGACCTCCTTGGTGGCGGGTCCGGAGGGCTGTCCGTAGGCGGTGTCGACCTCGGCCAACAGCGCGCTGTCCCTGGGCGTGTACCGGCGCTTGAAGGGCTTGGCCGGGGGCTTGTGGCGGCGGTCGCGGATGTGGCCGGTCCTCTTGTGCTGGGCGATGAGCCGGGTGAGCTGGGCGCGGGAGAGCCCGGTCACCTTGGCGAGGTAGGCCTTGACCAAGCCCTTGTCCGGCTTGCCGAGGCGGTGGTAGCGGAGCCTCTCCAGCGACCGGCGCACGAACACGTAGGCCGAGTCCCGGTCGTCAAGGGTGAAATCCACCGGCTCGCTGCCCTCGAGGAAGGCGCGAACCTCATCAAGCGTCCGAATCCGTTCGGTGCGAAGCGTCACGATCATCCCTCCATGATCTCATCGCCTCGCGCCTCAGGCTCACCTCTCGCTGGAAACCTGTCTCCCCTTCAGGCTCATGTGTCGTTGGACAAGACTGTAGCATGACCGACCGGGAGGATGATGACCCCGGAAGCGAAGGCCGAGGTTTTGATGCGGCTGGAGCGTTCGTGGGCTGAGTCGGACCCGGTGTTGGCCGGGTCGGGGTTTGGACGCAGGCTGTCCTTCATGGAGGCGCAGTTGTTGTTCAAGCTTGGTAGGAAGCATTAGCGGACGGGTGGAAGGTGGAACGGCTTGAAGGAGAGTGATGATGAGTAGTACGCGGCAACCGGGCCAGCCCGTCACTTCCGGTTCGATTCTGGGCGAAGGACATAGTGAGGTAACGATGGTGGAAGAAGCCAAACGCGACAGAAGGATAGAGTCAAGGTGAAGCAGGAAGAGGAACCGTTCGACGTGCAGGCTGTACAAGTACGGTAATCACCTGACACCCGGCCTCGCCGAGGTCAGCGCTTCAGGCTGCGGTCTTCACCTCCTTCTTGGCTGACTTCTTCGGGGCTGACTTCTTCGGGTTCCTGGGCTTCCGGATCCCTTTCTTGAAGACCTGATACGGAGTTCTCCCCTCCATACCGCATGCCGACGTCCCATTTGCGCAGCAAATGCTTTGGCGGGCACCCGGACCATGCCAGGGCTTTAGTGGACCGGGCCCGCTTGAGGAGGTGCGCGGCCTCTCTCTTCGGTATTCGATATTTGCTCCTCACTCCTCGCGAGAGCGCCAGAATCGACCGACCGCTTCCGCATACAACGGCCAGCAATGTTTGCGCTGCGGATTGAACTGCCCGTAGTTGCCGGGGTGGTAGGTGTGGAGCCAGAGAACGGTCTTCGCTCCCGGCTCAAGTTCGATGCGGCCCGTCCCGTAGCGAGCGTCATTCTTGTAGTTGCTCACGAGCGTCCGCTCGTCGAGCTGCAGGATGTCGAAGCTCCGTCGGATGGCGACCTCGGCCCAACCGCCTTGCGTCACGACGACATCCGGGCTCAGGAGGCGTAGTTCTCCGGCAATGAAACGGCGGCAGTTCTCGAACAACACCTTGTCGGCCTGCTTTCGCTGCGACTTGTTCTGGCAACACTTGGCGCTGTTGACATGGGCGAAGTAGAGCCGGGTGTCGACGACCGTGAGTTCCGGTTTGAACTGGCGGAGCAACGCGAACGCCATTTCGTGGGTGCGGTACCAATGGTTCTGCTTCGGGAGCGCCGCCACATCGTAAGCGAGGTTCCCCTCGCGAACGGCCTCGGCTGTGCGTTGCCGCGGATCCGGATCGGCGCTGCCGGAGTCGAGCGAGAGGAAGAGCAGCCGAGGGAGTTCTCGCTCTTCATAGCGCGGGCCCACGTAACTCGCCTTGGCCGACGTGAAGTTCGGGGACCCCGCAGAGCAAACTGCATACGAGGAACAGCGAAACCTGTCCGGCAAGATATCGTGTTTCTCGTAGAAGACGTTGAGTTTTCGAAGCATGTCTGAAGTGACCCCCCTTGCCGGTTCTAAGGGCTCCGCTGACGTTCCCGCGGGAACGCCGTTCTCATGCGGCGAGACGCGCCGCCCCGCTCGTCGAGCCTCACAAGACTGAGATCGAGATGACGACCGACATCAAGCTGTTCGACATCGAGAAACGACCCGCGACCGAGATTCCCGGGCGGGCGACAACCGTTGAGAGATCGCTGCACGACCTGATCGAGCGGAATCTCGAAGAGATGCTCGGCATTCGCTTCCTTGCGAGTGAGCATACGACGGGCAGGAAGCAACGTGGCCGTATCGACACCCTCGGCATCGACGAGAACTCGAACCCGGTGATCATCGAATACAAGCGAACGACCAACGAGAACGTGATCAATCAGGGCTTGTTCTATCTGGACTGGCTGCTGGATCACCGCTCAGAGTTCAAGCTCCTCGTCCTCGACAAATTGGGGAAGCCCGAGGCGGAGAAGATCGACTGGTCCGCTCCTCGGTTGCTCTGCATCGCCGGCGGGTTCAGCCGCTACGACGAACACGCTGTCGAGCAGATGAACCGGAACATCGAGTTGATCCGTTACCGGCGGTTTGGAGACGGTCTTCTGATGCTCGAGCTGGTGAACGCAGCCTCGGCCGAGCCTCCGCCCGTCGGGCCCAAGCCCGGACCCGACAAGACGTTCTCCGAAATCGTCGACGCGTTGGACGGACCACTCTTGGATCTCTACGAAAGCTTGAAGGATCAGCTGATGGCACTGGGTGATGATGTCCAGGAAAAGAGGCTGAAATACTATGCCGCCTTCAAGCGGCTGCGGAACTTCGCGTGCGTCAACATAGCACCGACGAAGGCGACCGTGACCGTCTACCTGAAAGTAGATCCCGACACCGTTACTCTGGGAAAGGGGTTCAGCCGAGATGTGCGGGGTAAGGGGCACTGGGGTACCGGAGATCTCGAGGTGAGTCTTCGCACATCTGAGGACCTTGAGCGCGCCAAGCCCCTCCTCGAAAGGAGCTACGAGGCTACTTGATATGCTCGAATCCAGACACGATGCCGCTCGGGCTACTCCGAGCCACCAGCGCGTGACTCCATGACCCATACGGAGATCGTCAGCTTCATTTGGGATGTCGCGAATCTGATTCGGGACAGCTTCAAGCGGGGGAAATACCAGGACGTGATCCTGCCGCTCACCGTCCTGCGGCGGCTCGACTGCGTGCTCGCGCCGACCAAGGAGAAGGTGCTCGCGCGGAAGGCCGAGCTGCGGGGGCTGGGCCTGGAGGACATGGATGCACAACTGAAGAAGGCTGCCGGGTTCGCTTTCTACAACACGTCGCGATACGACTTCGAGCGCCTCCTCGGCGACGCGCCCGCGCTGGCCGCGAACCTGCGCAACTACATCGTCGGGTTCAGCGATGAGATGCGGGAGGTGATCGAGCGGTTCGACTTCGACAACACGATCAGCAAGCTCGACGAGTCGCAACTGCTGTACCAGGTGGTGGAGCGGTTCGGGACGCTCGACCTGCATCCCGACGTGGTCGACAACGCCACGATGGGGACGATCTTCGAGGAGCTGATCCGTAAGTTCAACGAGGCCCTCGACGAGAACCCCGGCGAGCACTTCACGCCGCGGGACGTCGTTCACCTAATGGTCGAGCTGATGCTCGCGGGCGACGAGGAGGAACTCTCGCGCGTGGGGACCGTGCGCAGCGTGTACGATCCCTGCTGCGGCTCCGGCGGCATGCTGATGATCGCCAAGCAGCGCATCCTCAAGGGCAGGGAGGAGAACGGCGAACTCCTGCGCCCCCCGATCAACCGCGAGGCGGACATCCACCTGTTCGGGCAGGAGGTGAACCCCGAGACGTGGGCCGTGTCGAGGTCGGACTTCTTCATGAAGGATCCGGAGGGCCACGACGCGAAGAGGATCGCCTTCGGCAGCACGCTCTCCAACGACCGGCACGCAGGCCAACACTTCGACTACCTGATCGCCAACCCGCCCTACGGGAAGGACTGGAAGCGGGATAAGGACGCGGTCAAGGCTGAGCACGAGCGCGGGGCGGCCGGCCGCTTCGGCCCGGGACTCCCGAGGATCAGCGACGGGCAGACGCTGTTCCTCCTTCACATGCTGGCGCGCGCCAGGCCGCCGGGCGAGGGTGGGACGCGCATCGCGATCATCATGAACGGATCGCCCCTCTTCACCGGCGACGCGGGGAGCGGCGAAAGCGAGATCCGCCGCCACATCCTGGAGAACGACCTGCTCGAGGCGCTGATCGCGCTCCCCGAACAGCTCTTCTACAACACCGGCATCGGCACGTACATCTGGCTCCTCACGAACCGGAAGGCGCCGGAACGGGCGGGCAAGGTCCAGCTCATCGACGCGACCGCGTTCTGGTCGCCGCTCAAGAAGAGTCTGGGGGATAAGCGGCGCGAGATTCCTCCGGAGAAGGCAGCGGACATTTTCGCGCTGCACCGCGGCTTCGAGGACGATGAGACGCGCACCGTGTCGAAGGACGGCGATGACGATGCGATGACGGTGAGCCGCATCTTCCCCATGACCCGGTTCGGATTTCGCAGGATCACCGTGGAACGTCCGCTGAAACTCAACTTCCAGGGCAGCGAGGAACGGATCGCGCGGTTGGACGGCCAGACGGCGTTCGCGAATCTGGCGAGATCCCGCAAGCGAGGCGAAGCGGGCGAGCGCGAGAAAGCCGAGGGCGAGGCTCTGCAGGCGTCGATCAGGACGGCGCTCGGAACGATGCCCAGCACGCTCTACAAGGATCGCGACACCTTTGGCGCCGAGCTAGATGCGGTGATGGAGAGGGCGGAGATCAAGCTGCGCATCCCCGTGCGGAAGGCGGCCCTCAGAGCGCTATCGGAGCGTGACGAGACGGCGGAGGTCTGCCGCGATGCCCGGGGCGAACCGGAGCCCGATCCGCGACTGAGGGACACGGAGCGAGTACCGCTGCCGGACGGCGACGACCCGGCGGACGATGAGGGAGTCCCGGAGAGCGTGCGGGAGTTCTTCGAGCGAGAAGTCAAGCCGCACGCCTCCGACGCGTGGATCGACACGACGAAGCGCGACCGGCACGACGGAGAGGTCGGTCTCGTGGGATACGAGATCAACTTCAACCGCTACTTCTACCGCTTCAAGCCGCCCCGGCCGCTTGAGGAGATCGAAGCCGATATCGGGTCGATAGGGGCCGACATCGTCAAGATGCTGCGGGAAGTCGCGCATATTCCCTACGGTTCGGAATCCTGACGCGCGGCTCCGCCGAGGGAGCCGGCGTGCGAGTGCGCGATAACTCAGGCCTCCCGGCCACGCGGACCGGAGAGCTTTACCGAAGCGGCAGCAATATCGTTACCTTGGACTTCTCGGCGCACGGGCGCGGCCACGAATTTCCCGGTTGGCGGCCCGGCGGCCGAGACTGGAACCCCGATGGACAAGTTGAGCAAACCATGAATTGGCGAGACCACATCACCGTCGATCCCGAGATCTGCCACGGAAGAGCCTGCATCACTGGCACCCGGGTCCTCGTGACCACCGTACTCGACAACCTGGCGGCCGGACTGGACTACCAGGCTATCGCAGAGAGCTACCCTTCGGTCACACCCGACGCCGTCCGGGCGGCGATGTGCTACGCCGCCGAGTTGGCCAAGGAGCGAGTTCTCTCGTTCTCCGGTTAGGGGATCTCGCGATGCGGTTCAAGCTGGACGAGAACCTTCCACGCGATCTCGCCGTGCTGTTCCGAGATTCCGGGCATGACGCCGTGACGGTTCTCGATCAGGGGCTCGGCGGAGCGACCGACTCCCACCTCGCGTCGATCTGTGTCTCCGAGCATCGTGCCGTCGTGACACTCGACAAGGACTTCTTGGACATCCGTGCCTACCCGCCCAGCCGGTTCGCCGGGCTGGTGGTTTTTCGACTTCAGAACCACGCGCGCGACCATGTGCTCAGGATCGGTCGCCGATTCCTCGGGGCGGTGCGAGATACTGATCTCCGCGGGCAGCTCTGGATCGTCGAAGAAACGAGAATTCGCGTGAGGGACTGACCGCCCCGGTCGTTACGTCCGGCCCCGTTAACGGAATCGTTGACAACCGATCTGTTGACTTGAAGCCGGCACAAGGCACAAAGAGATTGTCGGCATTCGTTCTCCATTGCCGACGTTTCTACGATTTGGGTGCCCGATGGTTGAGAAACTCCCGATTGCAGATCGCCTCTCCGGGGCGAGTCTCGGGTCGTTCTTCCGTCCGTGCGATGCGGAGGCAGTCGGCATCAGCTACGCGCAGCTTCGGCGTCTGGAGGCCTTGGGCCTGGTCGAACGCGAAGGGTGGGGCCTCTACCGGAGGACGGGTGCCGATATCACTCGGCACCATACGATCGCGGCGGTCTGCGCACGGGCTCCGCAAGCGGTCGTGTGCCTGCTTACGGCGCTGGAGGTGCACGGCATCGGCACCCAGAAGCCGCACCAGGTCTGGATCGCGATCCCCCACAAGGCGCGCGCCCCGGCTCTCCGGGGGCTGCCGGTTCGCCTCACGCGGTTCAGCGAGACGGCTCTCACGTACGGGGTAGAGGACACGGAATTCGAGGGCGTGCCGGCGAAGATCACGACCCCGGCGCGCACTGTCGTGGACTGCTTTCGGTTCCGGAGCAAGATCGGACTCGAACCCGCGCTCGAGGCGCTGGCCGAGGTGCTTGATGAAGGGAGGGCGACCCCCGGCCAGATCCGGCGCGCCGCAGAGGTCTGCGGCGCTCTCTCACTGCTGGTTCCAGCGCTGAGAATGAGGATCTGATCCTGAACGCCCTGAGGGTTTGACTCTGGGTCACGCGGAGCGTCGTGCTCCCCGGGAGACGGCATCGCAGTGTCTGGACCCCCTTGGCCATCTTGACACGGAAATGATAAAACGTCACATCTGGCGACGGATGTGACGTTTTTTTGTGTGGTGCGCGATGTTCAACCCGACAATTACCGACGTGCAACAGCTGCGCGATGCCGGTCTTCCCGCCTTCTTCCGTCCCCAGGACGCGGAGGCGGCCGGAATTTCGTATGGCCGGCTGCGGCGCATGGAGGCGGCGGGACTGGTCGAGCGTGAAGGCTGGGGCCTTTACTGGCGCGCGGACGCGGACATCACGCAACACCACAGCGTGGCGGCCGTCTGCGCGCGGGTGCCGCACGCGATCGTCTCCCTCATCACGGCCCTGACGGTTCACGACATCGGCACGCAACTCGGGTACGGAGTCTGGATCTCCGTCCCGCACGGGAACCGCGCGCCCACCATGGACTCCGTCCGGCTCTACCTGACCCGTTTCTCCGGTCCATCGCTTCAGTACGGCGTCGTAGAGACGGAGTTCGAGGGCGTGCCCGCGAGAATCACGACCCCGGCCCGCACCGTGGTGGACTGCTTCCGTTTCAGGCGTCTCGTGGGCCTCGAGGCTGCTCTGGAGGCCTTTGATGAGGTCCTGCTTGAGCGCAAGGCGACCCCGGACGAGATCTGGCGCGCCGCCGAAGCCTGTCGCGCGCGCTACCTGGTGGAACCGCTGCTCTACGCGAGGTCGCGCTGACATGGCCGGACATTCCCCGGCGTCCACAGACCGGGGAGGCGGGACGCGTGGACACCAATGAATGACGGCCGCGTCTCAACCCCGCCGTCGGTACCGCGATTCGGACGCTACCCCGAATACCGCGATTCCGGCGTCGAGTGGCTGGGGCAAGTTCCGGCGCATTGGGAGATACGCCGCCTCGGCGCGATTGGTAGGATTACGAAGTGTAGCGGCGGTACAAAGGCCGACGAGGTCGCAGAAGGGATTCCCTGCGTTCGATATGGCGATCTCTACACCTCTCACGGGGTCTCCATAACTCGTAGTCGGACCTTCGTGTCACATGAGCGTGCGGATAGCTATTCGACGATCAAAAACGGAGATCTCTTGTTCGCGGCCTCCGGTGAAACGATCGACGAGATCGGCACCTGTGCCGTCAACCTTATGGACGGCGAGGCTGTTTGCGGTGGAGATGTCATCCTGCTTCGACCCGCGATTCCCCTAAACGCCAGATTCTTGGGTTTCGCGGCGAACTCCCCTTACATCGCGCACCAGAAGTCTCGATTGGGTCGGGGAATGACGGTCATGCACATCTACGGGAGGCAGCTGAAGGACATCGTGATGCTCGTGCCGCTGGTCCCCGAACAGCGTGCCATCGCCGACTTCCTGGATCGGGAGACCGCCCGAATCGACGAATTGGTTGCGAAGCAGGAGCAATTGATCCACCTGTTCGAAGAGAAACGCACCGCCCTCATCGCTCGTGCCGTCACCTGCGGCCTCGACCCTGTTCCGAACGCATTCGTTGCCGGCACCCATGCGTTCCAGGAGGTTCCGAACGATTGGCAACTCTGGCCGATCCGGCGTCTTGTCCGGCAGGTAAAGCGTCCAATTTCGGTTGAGCCCGAGATGGAATACCAAGAGATCGGGATCCGGTCATGGGGAAAAGGGATCTTTCACAAGGATCCCGTCAGGGGAGCGGTGCTGGGCAAGAAGAGCGTATTTTGCATTAAACCTGGCGATCTTGTGCTGAACATCGTCTTCGCGTGGGAAGGTGCAGTCGCGGTCGTATCTCCACAGGAGATCGGTATGATTGCCTCACATCGGTTTCCGACCTTTCGCGTGTCGGACCAAGTGGACCTCGACTATCTCCTCATGGTCCTGCAGAGTGACCAGGGTCGTTGTCTGATGGAAATCAACTCCCCGGGAGCGGCAGGACGCAACAAGACAATCAGGATCAATCAGTTCCTCGACGAAGAACTTCCGCTTCCGCCTCCCCACGCGCAGCGAGCGATTGTCGCGGCATTCAGGGACCAGGAGGCCCGACTTTCTGTCCTAACCCACAAGACCGTCCAAGCTATTCACCTCCTCAAGGAGTCCCGCGCAGCCCTGATCTCAGCGGCGGTCACCGGCAAGATCGATGTCCGGGAGGTACCGGCGTGACTCCAACGATCTCGGAGCGCGCTTTCGAAGATGCGATCGAGCGCGCGTTGTTGCGGCTTGGACCCGATGCCTACCCGGGATTCGAGCCGGAGGTACGGGAGGCACCGGCCCCCTACGGAGTCTGGTTCGCGCCCGGCGGCTACCGTCGACGCAGCGCCGAGCACGACTACGACCGGGACCTCGGCCTCCTCCCACGAGGTGTCATCGATTTCATCGTTGCCACCCAACCCAAGACGTGGAAGCGCCTGAAGCAGCACTACGGCGCCGAGGCTCGGGAGCGGTTCTTGCGGCGCCTCGCGAAGGAGATTGAGCGGCGCGGTGCGCTCGATGTCTTCCGTAGGGGCGTCAAGGATTCGGGGTGCAAGTTCCACTTGACGTACTTTCGCCCGGCGAGCGGCCTCAATGAGGAGACCAGGTGGCTCCACGCGGCGAACATGTTCTCGGTAGTCCGCCAGCTTCACTACAGCACCAAGACCGAGAAGAGCCTCGACCTGGCGCTGTTCCTGAACGGCATCCCGTTCTTCACCGCCGAACTCAAGAATCCGCTCACCGGTCAGAATGTGCAGGATGCGATCCGTCAGTACCGGAACGACCGGGATCCCCGCGAACCGCTGCTCGCTCACGGGCGCTGTCTCGCGCACTTCGCGGTGGACCCCGAAATGGTGTACGTCACGACGCGCCTCGAGGGGCCCAAGACCCGCTTCCTGCCCTTCAACCGCGGCAGGTTCGGCGGTGCCGGCAACCCGCCCGTCCCTCCGACCCGGAGCGGGTACCCGACGGATTATCTCTGGGACGAGGTGTGGGCCCGGGACAGCGTCCTCGATCTGATCCGGCAGTTCATCCACGAGGTGGAAGACGAGGACGACGCGGGTCGGCGAACGACGCGTCTGATCTTCCCGCGTTACCAGCAACTCGATGCCGTCCGGCGGATGGTGTCCCACGCCCGGAACCACGGCCCGGGGAAGCGCTACCTCATCCAGCACTCCGCGGGGAGCGGCAAGAGCTACACGATCGCCTGGCTCGCGCACCAGCTCTCGACGCTGCACGACGCCGAAGATCGCTCGGTCTTCGACTCCATCGTCGTCGTCACCGACCGCCGGGTGCTGGACCGCCAGCTTCAGCGCGCCATCACCCAGTTCGAGCAGACGCTCGGCGTGGTCGAGAAGATCGACAAGGATTCGAAACAACTCCGCGCGGCGCTGGAATCCGGCAAGCGGGTCATCGTCACGACACTTCAGAAGTTCCCGGTGATCGCCGAGCAGATCGGATCGCTTCCAGGCCAGCGGTTCGCGGTGATCGTCGACGAGGCGCACTCCTCCCAGTCGGGCGAGAGTTCGAAGAGCCTCAAGGCGGTGCTCGCCGCCGGAAGCCTCGAGGCGGCGGAAGAGGAGGAAGCCGGTGCCCAGACGCCGGAGGAGGAACTGGAGCAGACGGTCCTCGCCGACGCGGAGAAGCGCGGACCCCTGCCCAACCTCTCCACCTTCGCGTTCACGGCGACCCCGAAGGCGAAAACGCTGGAGTTGTTCGGCGTACAGCGGGCGGACGGCCGGTTCGAGCCGTTCCACCTGTACAGCATGCGGCAGGCGATCGAGGAGCGCTTCATCCTCGATGTCCTCGCCAACTACACCACGTACGCGGCCTACTGGCGGCTCTTCAAGACGATCGAGGACGACCCGCGCTACGAGAAGCGCAAGGCCGCCTACCTGCTCAAGTCCTTCGTGGAACTGCATCCGCACGCCATCGGCCGGAAGGTCGAGATCATGGTCGGGCACTTCACCGCGCAGGTGCGGGACAGGATCGGCGGCAGGGCCAAGGCCATGATCGTCACCCGCTCCCGCCTCCACGCCGTGCGCTACAAGCTCGCCGTGGACGCCTATCTGGCGGAGAAGGGGTATCCCTGGAAGTGCCTGGTCGCCTTCTCGGGGAAGGTGAGCGACGGGGGGAAGGAGTACACCGAACCCGGCATGAACTCGGCCGGGGGACCGCACCCGGTCGGAGAGCGGCAGACGGCGGCCGAGTTCGCCAAGCCGGAATACCGGTTCCTGGTCGTGGCGAACAAGTTCCAGACGGGCTTCGACCAGCCGCTCCTCCACACCATGTACGTGGACAAGAATCTGGGCGGCGTGAACGCGGTGCAGACGCTGTCACGTCTGAACCGGAAGCATCCCGGGAAGGACGAGACGGCGGTCCTCGACTTCGCCAACGAGGCCGATCACATCCGCGAGGCGTTCGAACCCTACTACGAGACGACGCTGCTCTCGGAAGCCACCGATCCGAACCTCCTGTACGACCTCCAGCGAGAGCTTCTCGACTTCCACGTCTACACCGAAGCGGAAGTGAACGCCTTCGCGGCGGTCTACTTCCGCCCCAACGCCACTCAGGACCAGCTGTACGCGGCGCTCGCGGACGCCGTGCAGCGCTTCCGCGACCTCGAGCCCGACGTTCGTTCGGAGTTCCGCGGGGGTCTGCGGAAGTACACGCGCCTCTACTCGTTCCTCGCGCAGATCCTGACCTTCAAGGACGCGGACCTCGAGAAACTGCACGCCTTCGCCCGCTATCTCCGGCAACTCCTGCCGGGGGACGGGAGCGAACTCCCGCGGGAGGTGCAGCAGAACATCGACATGGAGTCGTACCGGGTCCAGCGGACGGGGCAGGGGGGCATCGAGCTGTCCCGGGGCTCCGGCACGATCGAACCCCGGAAGACCGGCATCCATCCGGGAGGGGCGCAGGAAGAAGTCGAGGCCCTGTCGCGGATCATCGCGGAGCTGAACGATCGCTTCGGCCTCAACCTCGGCCCGGAGCACCGCGTGACCCTCCGCCAGATGATGGACAAGCTCGAGGACGACGCGGCGCTCGGCGCGGCGGCTCGCGTGAACACCCGCGACAACGTGCGCCTGACCTTTGATCACAAGGTCGAGGAGGTAATCCAGGACATCGTCGACTCCAACTTCGACCTCTACAAGCGCATCACCGACGACCACGCGTTCGGCGAACTCGTGAAGACCCTCCTCTTCGACCAGTACCTGCGCGGCCACCGAAACGCCGGGGAGCTGATCAAGCGGGGAGAGTCGAAGACGCTGGAGTTCAAGTCCACGCTACGCTGGAACCTCAAGGAGGACCGCAAGGACAACCGCGTGACCCACGCCGCCCTGAAGACGATCGCGGCCTTCCTCAACACGGAGGGAGGCGACCTCCTCCTCGGCGTCGCCGACGACGGCTCGGTGGTCGGCATTGTACGGGATGGGTTCGACAACGAAGACAAGTTCATGCTCCACCTCAGCCAGGTCGTACGGAACGCCTTGGGAGACCGCGCGGGGACATGCATCGACCCAAGAACCCAGATCCTACACGGCGGCGTGGTGTGCGTCGTGAGCTGCCAGCGAAGCCCGGAGCCCGTCTTCCTCCGCTGGAAGGGATTCGAGAATAGCGAAGAGGGCGATTTCTTCGTCCGCTCTGGACCCGGAACCGTGAAACTGTCATCCCAAAGCACCCGCAAGCATGTGCGGACGCGCTTTGGTCCCACGCCGTAGGTTTGCTCAGCGTCCACAGCGATCTTTTTCGGGGCCCATTACAGGCCGTCCCCATTTCTCAGGAGCATTCCAAAACGCTTACCGGGATTCCGCCTTCCGAGCGCACAAAGCCCTCCACGCTACTGAGCCGGGCCGAAAACCACATACGTGCAGTAAGCAAGGCCATCCAGAGGGTAGACTTCATGGCTGCTTCCGTCGTCGTGCACGACCTTGACCGCCGTCTGGTATTCGGGACGTCCCTTGTCGTCCAGGATCAGTTCGTAGATTCTGTGCAGGCACCGGATCAAGTCTGCGAGATATGGCAGGTCGCGCTCAGAGTTCCCCTCAGCCAGCGGCATCGGTCTCATGCGGTCGGCCCGCACGTCTCGCTCAATGTTCGTCGCATGAACGAAAAGCGAAGCCCCCTCGTACAAGAGATGGTAGCACTTACGCATGCCAGCCTCTTCGAACGCCTTCGCTTCGGTTTCGTAGCCGTGCCAGTGAGCCGTGGTCGTGATCTCCTTTCGAAGCGCTTCCGGCACGGCCGACTCAACGTAGTCGCTGAACGACCGAGCCTTCGACCGAAACCATTTCCAATGCCTTGAACTCGCTTGAATGCGCTCTCGAGTTACACGGTCCCTAAGAGCTTGCGGAAAGCGTCTGCGGCCGGTCACGGCTGTGGACGCCAGGAGCCTTCTCGCTACGGTCCCGGAGGGGTCACCGAGCACGAGCCGCAGGTTCCGCTCAAGCTCGGCCAATGTCCGTAGAGTGGCGACGGCCGGCTCCCACAGCGCTTGGCCGAGGAGAAGTCTCACAGCCTCCCCCGTGACCAGCGCGCGGCGGAAGATTGCCGTCGCGGCCACGTCCCGAACCGCCGTCGCAGACCCTCGGGCAGCAACTCGCTCGAACACACAGCATCCATGGTCAACCGTGGTCCGAGCCAACTGCCACGCCAGGCGATCCTGGGCGGCAACAACTTCGGCGTCGCGCAGGAAGGTGACTTCCCGGCAAAGCTGACCGACGATCCGGACCGCGGTCTCACGCTCGTAGCCTTCAAACTTGGACATGCGGATCTCTCGTCTCCATCTATCTGCCGTTAGTAGTCGCCCAGCCAGCCCGCCGAAATCCGAAGCTGGCCTCGCAAGCGCCGCAACGGGCCTTCAAGAAAGGGATCCAGAAGCCCAAGACCCCAAGGAAGTCAGCGAAGAAGGAGGTGAAGACCGCAGCCTGAAGTGCTGACCTTGGCGAGGCCGGGTGTCAGGTGATTACCCTACTTGTACATACCAAAATTGTACATAACGCGTCTGCACATTGCGCGTCCAAGTTTCTAATGGACCTTAGGGGGCACGAAAGCTGAACTTTCAGCGCAAACTTTGGTGCCTCCGCGCCGCAGCCTGCCCCCCGTTGATGCCTTTGTCGTCCAACTCAAGCAACGCTGCCTCCAACGAATCCAGATGCCCCTCCAGTTCGTCCCACATCGCCGCCCACCGCGCGTCAAGCGGCTCACTCGGCTGTCTAATGAACTCAGAGATTCCTTGGATGGCATTCCCGACCCTTAGGACCTGCCGCACCATGACGTCCGCCTCACTCGGAACCGGCAACTGGACCGGCCTCTCCGGCGGCGCTCCGCCCACCATCTGCGACGCCAGGCGCGCTACAGTAAGGCCAAGGCGCCCCACTCGTGACCGCGCCACGTAGGCGGCCTCTGCACCTTGCGCCACGTCCCGCACCGACTGAATTTCACTTAAGCACCTCGCCACGGTTGCCATCAACGGTCCTTTCCGAATGATCCACTATTAGACGTGCCCGGGTCCACCAAGTCCTCCAATCGACCGTGGACAACTCTTCCTTACCAGTCCGTCGATCACAATAGAGTCTATACCGGTAGAGTTCTCCGAAGTCCGTCCAATCCTCGTGAAATCCGATGATCTCCGCCATGACTTCTACGGGCCTCGTTCGTCCGAAGTGCGGACGACCGTGCATCCAGCATCCCAGTATCGCTGAATGCCGAACGATCGTTCCCAAGACCGACAGTTCAAACGGATCGTCCCATCTTCTCGTAAGCGCCCTTCTGACATCGGCGAGCACGGTCCGAAATCCCCTCAGGTCACGTGCTACCTTCTTGTACTGCGGAAGCTCATCGAGCAAACGTCGAAACCGACCATGGCAGGCGTCGTCCTCGAACAATGGCCGTCCCTCAAGCCGTAAATGATGCAAGAAGAGCGAGCCGTATCCGGCCATCCCAAGAATCTCGTTCCAGGAGTAGCAGCTGATGCTGGCATCTCTGAACGTTGCAACTACGTCTTGCACGCGCGCGTTGTAGACACTCGGATCCTCGATCACGAGCACGTCGAAGTCGCTATCTGATTTCGCATCCCCTCGCGCGTGGGATCCGTACAGCCACACGGCTTGACTAGCCGTCACTGCCGGAGGCTCCAGCGAAAGACATATGCTGCGGCGAAAGCGAGCACTATGACGCCACATATCGCCTCGGTTGTAGCAATCACGTGTGTGACCCACCGTGTTGTGAAAATGTCGGAGAGATTGGGTATCGGAAACATCGTCGAAATGCTGAATAGCATGCAATCACCAAAGCTGACATTGCCATCGCCATTCTGATGACCAAATCCGAATCGAAGAAGATAGTAGTAGATCGAGGGGAAGATCCCAAGTGCTGCGATCGAAGAATTTCGCAAGAGAACGAATAAGCTCTCCCCGTACCCAAACAAATATCTGTTGAGCCGGCTGCCAGCTAGACGGAACAGGGCCCGGAATTTCGAGAATCCGGGGTAGTGACTTACGTACCAGTCAGATTCGCCGAGCACTGCTTTGAGCAGGTGGCTCTCGCGGGCCGCCATCTCTTCAGTGCGGTATCGCCGCGCATCATCTCGCAACCCGAGCTTCGAAGATTCTAAGGCAAGGTTGCCGCAGATGTCGCTGCGGAGATTGGGCTCTTCAGGTAGGGAAGAACGCATGTTCTCGAAAGGGATGACACATCTGTGGAAACGGGTATAGCGTAAGTTACATGCCACGAGGACGATCTTGGGAAAGTCACAATCAGTGAAGGTACACCCGACGAGCGTACAGTTCTTCAGGGTGGCGCGACGAAAATAACAATTGATGAAGACACAATTCAGGAATTCGAATGCGTTCAGGGTCGCGTCCTTGAAGCTCAGGTTGGCGAATGTACAGTGCTGAAAGCGTCCAGTCGACAGAGACTGGTCATCGAGCCGCTGGGAAACGAAGGTCCTATCAGTCGCTTGGTACGGTTCCGCTAAGGCTTGTACAGGCCGACCGAAGTCGTGAGGTGTCACCGTAGACACTTGCTATTCCGCCATCCCCTTCTCGTTGAGGACCTTCCACACCTTGTCGGGGGTGATGGGGATGTCCAGATGCGTCACGCCCAGGTGCGCCAGCGCGTCCACCACCGCGTTGGCGATGGCGGGCGGCGCACCGACCGTCGCCGACTCGCCGACGCCCTTCGCGCCGAGCGGGTGGTGCGGGGACGGGGTGATCGTGTGCGCGGTCTCCCACGCGGGGGTCTCCATGGACGTGGGGACGAGGTAGTCCATGAACGAGCCGGCGAGGTTGTTGCCGTCCTCGTCGTAGGGGATCTCCTCGAACAGGGCGGGTCCGATGCCCTGGGTCAGGCCGCCGTGGATCTGCCCCTGCACGATCATGGGGTTGATGATGTTGCCGCAGTCGTCCACCGCCACGAAGCGGCGCACCTTCACCTCGCCGGTGCCGCGGTCGATGTCCACGACGCAGATGTAGGTGCCGAAGGGGAAGGTGAGGTTGGGCGGGTCGTAGTAGTTCGTCGCCTCGAGCCCCGGCTCCATCCCCGGCGGCAGGTTCGTGTACGCCGCGAAGGCGCAGTCCTGGATCGTCACCGACCGGTCCGGCGCGCCCTTCACCGAGAAGGTGCCGGGCTCCCAGTCGAGGTCCTCTTCGCTCACCTCCAGCAGGTGCGCCGCGATCTTCGCGGCCTTGGCCTGGATCATGCGGGCCGCCATGGCGCCCGCGGCCCCGGCGGTCGGGGTCGAGCGGCTGGCGTAGGTGCCCAGGCCGTAGGGCGCGGTGTCGGTGTCGCCCTCCTCGACCTGCACGTGCGCGGCCGGGAGTCCGAGTTCCTCGGCGATGATCTGCGCGTAGGTCGTCTCGTGGCCCTGGCCCTGCGACTTGGTGCCGAACCTGGCGATGGCCTTGCCCGTGGGGTGGATCCGCACCTCGGCCGAGTCGAACATCTTGATGCCGAGGATGTCGAAGTCCTTGGACGGACCCGCGCCCAGCACCTCGGTGAAGCTGCACACGCCGATCCCCATCAGTTCGCCGCGCGCGCGCTTCTCGGCCTGCTCTTTGCGCAGTGCGTCGTAGCCGATCATCTCCTTGGCCTTGTCCATCGCGGCCTGGTAGTCCCCGCTGTCGTACTCCCAACCCAGGAGCGACTTGTACGGGAAGGCTTCCTTCGGGATGAAGTTCTCCTCGCGCAGCGTCGCCGGATCCTTTCCGATCTTGTGCGCCAGCGTGTCCACGACGCGCTCCAGGCAGTGCACGGCCTCGGTCACGCGGAAGGAGCAGCGGTAGGCGACGCCGCCCGGCGGCTTGTTCGTGTACACGGCGTCGACCTCCGCGTACGCCTGGTCCATCACGTAGGAGCCGGTGCAGATCGAGAACAGCCCGGCGGGGAACTTCGAGGGCGCGGCCTGCGCGTCGGCGTAGCCGTGGTCGGCGAGGGTCTTGATGCGCAGCCCCCGGATCTTCCCATCGGCGTCGGCCGCGAGTTCGGCGTCCATGTGGTAGTCGCGCGCGAACGAGTCGGCCTGGAGGTTCTCCATTCGGTCCTCGATCCACTTGACCGGCTTGCCCAGCACCACGGACGCCGCGATCGCGATCACGTAGCCCGGATAGATCGGCACCTTGCCGCCGAAGCCGCCCCCGATGTCCGGCGACACGACGCGGATCTTCTCCTCGGAGAGCCCGACATGTCCCGCCACCAGCGCGAGGACGGTGCGGATCGCGTGCGGCGCCTGCGTCGTCATGTAGACGGTGAGGTGGCCCTCGACGGGGTTGAAGTCGGCCACGCAGCCGCACGTCTCGATCGAGGCGACGTGGATGCGCGGCACGTGCATGCGCTCGCGCACGACGACATCCGCCTCCCGGAACACCTTGTCGGTGGCTTCCTTGTCGCCCGCCTCCCAGTGCCAGATCCGGTTGTCGGTCTGGCCCTCCTTGTCGGTGCGGAGGACGGGCGCGTCCGGCTCCAGAGCCTTGAAGGGGTCGATGACGGGCTTCATGGTGTCGTAGTCCACCTCGACCGCGGCGACCCCGTCGGCGGCCGCGTAGCGCGAGGTGGCGATGACGCCCGCGACTTCCTGCGCCTGGTACATGACGGTGTCGGTCGGGAGCACCATCTGAGTGTCCGACATCAGAGTCGGCATCCAGTGCAGGTTGTACGCCTCCAGGTCCTTGCCGGTGAGGACGGCGAGCACGCCGGGGATCTCCAGCGCCTTGCTCGAGTCGATGCCCTTGATCTTCCCGTAGGCGATCGGGCTGCGCACGATGTCGAGCCACAGCATGTCGGGGAGGACGATGTCGTCGACGTAGTTGCCGCGACCCTGCAGGAAGCGGGGGTCCTCCTTGCGCTTCATGGAGTGCCCCATGCCGCAGATCTTGGCGGAAGTCCTGGGTGCCATCAGCTTGCCTCCCCCGTGTTCGCGGTGTTCGCCGTATTCGCCAGTTTGTCGGCGGCGTACTGGACCGCCTTCACGATGTTCACGTAGCCGGTGCAGCGGCAGAGATTGCCGGAGATCGCCTCGCGGATCTCCATCTCGCTCGGATCGGGATTCTCGGCCAGGAGGGCCATGCCCGTCATCAGCATGCCCGGCGTGCAGAAGCCGCATTGCAGGCCGTGCTTCTCCCAGAAGCCCTCCTGCAGCGCGTTCATGCCGTCGGCGCCGGCGAGTCCCTCCACGGTACCGATCTCGGCCCCGTCGGCCTGCACGGCGAGGACGGTGCACGACTTGGTCGGCTTTCCGTCGAGCAGCACCGTGCAGGCGCCGCAGTGGGTCGTGTCGCACCCGATGTGGGTGCCGGTGAGCCGCAGTTCGTCGCGGATCAGGTGGACGAGCAGCAGTCGCGAGTCGACCTCGGCGGCGTGGGCCGCGCCGTTCACGGTGACGGTGATCTGATGTTTCGCCATGGCGCTATCCTCCGGCCCGCGCGAGCGCGGTGCGGATGGCCCTCGCGGTCAGCACGCGGGCCATGTTCTTCTTGTATTCGACCGAACCGCGCCGGTCGGCGACCGGGTCGGCCGCGTCGGCGGCGGCCTGGGCGGCGGCCGCGATCGCGTCCTCATCGCCGGCCGCGGAGCCCGTGAGGGCGTCTTCCGCGGCGGAGGCCCGGATCGGTGCGAAGCCGAGGTTCGTGAGTCCCACGCCGGCCCTGGCCACCGTCCCGTCGTCGGCCAGCGAGAGTTGCACCGCCGCGCCCGCCACCGCGTAGTCACCCACCTTCCGCTCCAGCTTGACGTAGGCGCCGCCGCTGCGGGCGGTCGGGACGGGGACGTGGATTTCGGTGAGGATCTCGTCCTCCCCCAGCGCCGTCATGAAGAGGCCGTGGAAGAAGTCGTCGATGTCGATCGTGCGCTCTCCGCCCGGCCCCGTGGCGACGACGTGGGCCCGCAGCGCGAGCATGGTCGCCGGGTGGTCGTTGGCGGGGTCGCCGTGCGCGAGGTTGCCGCACACGGTGGCGCGGTTTCGCACCAGCGGATCCGCGATCACGCGCGCCGTGTCGACCAGGATCGGATACCGTGCCGCGACCACCGGGGAGCGGTCCAGCTGCGACTCGGTCACCAGCGTCCCGATGCGCAGGCAGCCGTCCCTCTCCTCGATGGTGTCGAGGCCCGGAATCCGGCTGATGTCGATGATGTGCGCGGGCGCCGCGAGACGCAGCTTCATCATCGGGAGCAGGCTCTGGCCACCCGACATCACCTTGGCGTCGTCGAGTTCGCCGAGCAGACCGAGCGCCTCGTCGAGGCCGCCCGGCGCGTGGTAGTCGAATTGCGGGGGAATCATGCCTCTGCCTCCTTCGCTTCGCTTGCAAGCGCGGTGGTGAGCCTCGCCACGAACTCCTGTAACATCTTCTTCGACACGACCTGGGTCATGCCGCGGCCGAGCTGCGCCAGGATCCCGCTTACGGTCACGTCGGAATCGAGCGTCACCTCGGTTCGGCCGTCGGCAAGCGGCGTGACCCGGCTGTTCATCGTCATGTCGGCGGTGCCCATGCCGGCCTTGCCCTGGCCCTTGGCGTGCACGACCGCCGAACGATCGTCTTCGTTCAATAGAAAGGATACGGTGCCACTATAGGCCGCCACGAGGGGGCCCACCTTGATGACGATGCCGCCCGCATACGTCGTGTCGTCGATCTTCTCCTTGATTTCCGCTCCCGGCAGCAGCGCCGCAACCCGTTGCGGGTCGGAGAGCAGCGCCCACACATCATCGGCGGGCGCGTCGATCGTGAACCCCTCCTCGATTTTCATGGGGATTCCTCTCTCATGCGGACGCCTCTCTCATGTCTCATGCGTATTCCTCTCGGACGGTCAGGCGGTTAGCAAGGGAAGCACGGCTTCCAGCGATTCCAGATTGTGCGCCGAGACAAGCCGGTCGACGTGCGGCAGGGCCGCCTTCATCCCCTTCGCCTCCGGGCGGTAGCGCGGGTCTCCCATCAACGGATTCAGCCACAGCACCCGGCGGGCGCGCCGCCGGATCGCGAGCAGCGCCATCTCCAGAGACTCGGTGTCGCCGCGGTCGAGTCCGTCGCTCAGGATGAGCACCGTCGTATCCGCGCTCACGGTCTCGCGCAGGTAGTCGTCGGCGAAGGCGAGCAGGCACTCCCCGATGCGGGTCCCGCCGGACCAGTCCTCCACGTTGCGGGCGAGGCGCTCCAGAGTGGCGGGGATATTGCCGCGGGTGATCCAGGGGGTGAGCCGCGTGAGCGAGGTGTTGAAGGCGAAGGTCTCTACCCGGCGGGAGATCCGGCGCAGGGAGAGGACGAAGGTGAGGAGGAAGCGCGAGTAGGCGTCCATCGATCCGCTGGTGTCGCAGAGCACGACGAGATGCGGCCACTCGACGGCGCGGGCGCGGCGGGACAGTTCCATGAACTCTCCTCCGTAGGCCAGCGAGCGCCGGAAGCTGCGGCGCATGTCCACGACCGGGCCGCCGGGGGACGGGACCAGCCGGCGGCTGCGGCGGGTGGCGATGCGGCTCGCGAGGTGCGCGAGCAGGCGCTCCATCTCCGCGAGGTCCTCCTCCGTACACTCGCCAAAGACCTTGCGCCTGAGCAGCGCGCGCGGGCTGTAGCCGGGCCGGTCGCCATCCGCCTCTGCGCGGTCCGCCTCCTCGCCCGCCGTCTGACCGTCCAGGAGGCGGCGGATGCGCATCAGCGGCGGCTCGCTGTGCTCGTCTCCGCGCCAGCGCCTCGGGGGACCCCGGCCTTTCGGGTCGGCCTCGGCCTCCCCGAGGGCCGCGGACCGCCAGCGCACGTCGAACAGGCGGTCGAACTCGGCCCACCAGCGATACGGGATCTTGAGGGCGGCGCGGAGCGCCAGGCGCACCTCCCGGGGGTCACCGATGTCGACGAAGCCGAGGGCGCGGGCCCCGTCGATCTCGTCGCGCAGCCCCACCGGGACGCCGAGGCGCCGCAACTCGCCGGAGAAACGGACCAGGTGAGCGACCAGTTCCCGCTCCGGCGCGGGCGCGGCGACCGGCATCAGCCCGCCCGGGCCGCGGCCACGAGGGTGTCGATCTCGGCCGCCTTGAACTGGCCGCTGTCGTGGTAGTCCTTGATCAGGCAGCCCAGCGTCTCCGTCACGATGTCCGCGTCGAGGCGGTCGCAGTGGAGCGTCACCAGCGCGCGCGCCCAGTCCAGCGTCTCCGCCACCCCCGGGGGCTTCATCAGACGGCGCCCGCGCAACTGCTGAACGAGGTGGGTGATCTCCTCGGCGAGAGCGTCGGACACGTCCGGGACCTTCGTGCGCACGATCTCGACTTCCTTCTCGAAGTCGGGGTGCTCGATGTAGAGGTAGAGGCAGCGCCGCCTGAGCGCGTCGCCGATCTCGCGCGTTCGGTTCGAGGTGAGGACGACGAGCGGGCGGTGGGTGGCGCGGATCGTGCCGAGTTCGGGGATCGTCACCTGAAAGTCCGACAGCACCTCGAGCAGGAAGGCCTCGAACCCTTCGTCCGCGCGGTCGATCTCGTCGATGAGGAGCACCGGCGGCGCGTCCGTCCGCGTGATCGCCCGCAGCAACGGGCGCTCCAGGAGATAGCGCCGCCCGAAGATGACGTCTTCCAGCCGGTCCACGCCCGCCTCGCCGCTTTCGCCCGGAGGGGTGGGGGTCGCGGCGGACCCGGCCGCGGCTGCCTCGCCGGCCTCCATTCGAAGGCGCAGCAGCTGCCGCTGATAGTTCCACTCGTACAGCGCGGTGTTCGCGTCGAGGCCCTCGTAGCACTGCAGGCGGATGAGTTCGGTCTCCATGACGCCGGCCATGACCTTGGCGATCTCCGTCTTGCCGACGCCCGCGTCCCCCTCGACGAGGAGCGGCTTCTCCATGGAGCGCGCGAGGTGGACGGCGGTCACGATGGACGGCTCGGCGATGTAGTCCAGCCCGCGCATCGCCGCCTCCAGCCGGCGGACTTCGGGCCTCACGCCGGACCCCCCGCCGAGCTGGGGGCGTAGGCTTCCGGCGTCGCCTCGAAGCGGGCACGGCAGCCTTCGCAGCAGAAATGGACGGCTACGCCCTCGAAGGCCGACGAGGGCGCCCCCGCCACGGAGACGGTCATGCCGCATACCGGGTCGATGGCGTGGGCCTCGGAGGGTGGAGCGTCGGCTTCGACAGACGGCTCGGCTTCGTCTCGCTCCCCCGGTCGCGCCGCCAGGTCGACGATTTCGGCGAGGATGCTGACCGCGATCTCCTCGGGGCTCTCGGCGCCGATGTCGAGCCCGGCCGGTCCGCGCACGCGCGCGATCTCCTCTTCGCCCAGCCCCTCGGCGGCCAGGACACGGCGCACCTCCTCCATGCGGGTGGGGGAGGCGATCACGCCCAGGTAGTCCGGCTTCGCAGCCGCCAGCGCGACCAACGCGCGCTCGTCGCTCCGTCCCATGGTGGCGACGAGCCCGTACAGCTTCGCTCCCCCGGACCGTCCGGCGTACCGGCGGGCGGCGCCGGCGAGGTCGTCGACGACTTCGTCCGCCACCTCCGCGAGCGCTTCGTCCTCCGCGGCAGCGGCGACCGTCGTGTATCCGACCGCACGCCCCAGGCGTACCAGGGCCACGGCGATCGGCGAACTGCCCGCCACGAGCAGGACGGGAGCCGGCAGGACCGGATTGATGTGGACTTCCACCTTTCCTCCGCTGCTGCAGGACATGGGTACCTGGATCACGTCGTCGGGCCGCCCGGACGTCGAACCGAAGGCGAGCAGCCGGGACTCCCCCTGATCCAGCGCCTCCAAGGCGTGGCGGATCACCTCGGACCGGGTACAACTGCCGCCGATCCAGCCGTGCATGCCCCCGTCCGGCGTGATCAGCGCGGTGTTGCCGGGCTTGCCGCTCGTTGGGCGCTCACTCCGCACGACGGTCGCGAGAGCGTAAGGCCGGCCCTCGGTCGTCAGCCGCGCCGCGAGATCGACCAGGTCTCTATTCACGATTCGCCGGATCGACCGGAGATTCGGTCGCGCCCGCAGCGGCGAGTTCCCTCCGCACGGATTCGTAGTCGTCCGGTCGATCAAGGTCGCGCAGCCGGCCGGCGGGCCACTCCACCAGGACCGCCCGCTCCATGTGCCGGCGCACGACCTCCCGCCCGCACCCCGCCTTCATGCGCGCGATTTCCCCGAACAGCGCCCGGTCGTACAGGATCGGCGGCGCGTTGGCCTCGCCGCCATACGTCGACACGACGAGCGGCGCGCCCGTCTCCCGGTAGCGCGCGACCAGCGTGCGCACCATGCGCGCGGTCACGAAGGGCATGTCGGCCAGCATCACGACGGCCGCCTCGCAATCGCCCGCGACCGAACCGACCCCGGCCGCCGCGGAGGTCTGGATGCCCGTCGCATGATCGGGGTTGAACACGGGGACGCAGGCGAGCTCCCGGACCTCCCCCTCGACCGCCTCCCGGAAACGTCCCGTGACGACCACGATGGGGTCGAGTCCCGCTTCACCCGCCAGTCGGACGGCGCGCCGCACGAGGCTCTCCCCGCCGATCTCCAGCAGGAGCTTGTTGCGCCCCATGCGGGTCGATGAGCCGGCGGCGAGCACGACCCCCGCCACGCCGCCTCCCTCCGCCGCCCGGGCGCTCAACCCTCCGCCTCCGGCGACATCCCGGACTTCCGGAAGTGTCCGCACGCGAAGATGCCCGGGACCTCGAACGGCAGCGGTCCCAGCTGCCCGGCGTACCGTGCGCTGAGATCCATCATCGTGATGCTCTCGACCGTGTCGAAGCCGGCCTCCGCCATCAGCGCGCTCATCCCGGCCAGACTGAACTCGGAGACCATCGGCTCGCCTCTTTTCGCGACGTATGCCTCCAGGGCCATGCGCTTCCCGCGGTGCTCCGGCCACGCCGACGCGTCGTCGAGCATGTGATCGAGGACGACCTCGGACCCCGCCACCACGCCCTCCGCGATCGAGCGCGCGGCCGCCTCGATGACCTCCGGCGTCAGATAGTAGGTGAGTCCCAGGAGCGAGAAGAAGGCCCGCCGTCCGGGGTCGAAGGCCGATGCCGCCAGCGCTTCCATGACGGGCACCTGCGCGAGATCCGCCGCCACGAAGTGCAGCCGCGGCGGCACCGCCAAGCCGGCCCGCGCCAGCCGCTCCCGCTTCACCGCCTGCATGGCGGGCAGGTCGATCTCGAACACGTCGAGGTGCTCCATGAGGTCGGAGCGCCGGAGGGCGAACGAGTCCAGCCCCGCTCCGATGATCACGTACTGCGTGATCCCATCCCGGATGGCGGCCTCGAGCGCCTGCTCCGAGTAGCGGGCCCGGATCAGCACGCCCAGGATGGACGGCTGCAGGTCCCGCAGGAGCCAGCGGGAGGCGATCCAGGCGGCGGGACGGATCGTCACGAGGAGGCGCAGAGGACGGCCGCACAGCCGGAGGGCGTAGGGATCCTCCACGAGGCGGACGCGATCGTGTTGGTGGTGGGCGCGGGCCGCGGCCACCAGTTCGGCCGTCGTGGCTCGTGTGTTCATCTCTTGCCGATATCCCTCACGCTCACGCGGATTTCCGCCGCCGGCGCCGGGGCAGGCCGCGCGCCAATGCCACCCCCGACAGGATGACGGCGGCTCCGATCAACTGCTGCCCGGTGGGCGTTTCCGAAAGCCACAGCCACGCCGTCGCGAGCGCGATCACCGGCACGAGGTTCTGGTACACCGCCGTCCGACTCTGTCCGATTGTCCGCACGCCGCGCGACCAGAGCAAGTAGGCGACCGCGATCCCGAACACCCCCGTGTAGGCCGTCCCGAACCAGATTCCGACCGGCATCGCACCCCAGTCGGCCCTCAGAAGGTCGGGGATGCCGGCGAGGACGATCACGGGCAGCCCCGCCCACAGCGTCCACGCGGTCACCTCGAGCGCCCCGCGGCGCTTCGTCATCCGATGTCCGAACACGGTGTACGCGGCCCACGACATGGCCGCTCCGAGTACGAGCACATCTCCGAGCCCGGCGCCGCCGACCTCCCGGTTCCCGCCCATGACGAGGATGGCCATCCCCGCCAGCGCGGTCACCGCGCCGCACAGGATCGCGAGGCTGAAGCGCTCCCTGCCCAACGCGGAGGCGATCGCGAGCACCCACACGGGACTCGTGGAGAGGAGGAGCGCCGCGTTCCCGGTGAGCGTGGCGTCGATCCCGAAGATGAACAGGATCTGGAACGCGACGTGACCCACCAGGCCCAGCGCCGCCACCCGTTTCCACTCCGTGCGCGGCGGCAGGACCGGACGCCCCGTCGCGCGCAGCAGAACCAGGACGGCGAGCGCCGCGAAGGGGAAGCGCAGCGCGTTGAAGGCGAGCGGCTCCAGGTGCCCGAGGATGAGCTTCACGACCGAGAAGTTGATCCCCCAGATGACGGCCGTGAGCAGCAGGCCGAGATCGACCGTCAGGCCGTGTCTACGCCGCCGGACGGGCCGGTCACCCATCGAGTTCGTCAATCGCGCTCGCCGTGGGGATGGGGACGAGGGGGCCCCGGCCGAAACCCGGGGCGGGACAGGAAGAGTATATTCGGGAAGTACTCCGGGAGTCGAACGCACACCCTTTCACGAAACGAGCGTCCCGATGAATGACGAGTTCATGACGCGGGCCATCGATCTGTCCGAACGCAGCATCGAGGAGAGCGGGGGGCCGTTCGGCGCCGTCATCGTCAAGGACAACGAGATCGTTGCGGAGGGGACCAACCGCGTCACGCTGGACAACGATCCAACGGCCCACGCCGAAGTACAGGCGATTCGAAAGGCCTGCGTCCGGCTGAATACGTTCGATCTCGGTGGCTGCGAGATCCATGCCAGCTGCGAACCATGCCCGATGTGTCTGGGAGCGATCTACTGGAGCCGCATCCGCCGCGTGTACTACGCGAACACCCGGGAAGATGCGGCCCGCATCCGGTTCAGCGACGAAGACATCTACGACGAAATGGCCAGACCCCTGAGCGAGCGCAGGATCGTCTCGCTGGTGCGGGTCCCCTCTGACAGGGCGCGAGACGCCTTCGAGCGCTGGACCCGGAAGCGGGACCGGACGCCGTACTAGCCGTGTCGGGCGTCCACGACTCGTCGCGCGTGGCCGGCGGGCGGGCCGCTACGACCCGGCGTTCTCCAGCGCGTCGAGCACCACGCCGGCCAGGTGCGGCAGGTGGGTGCGCATCCGTGATTCGTCGGAGTTGATCTGGATCGAGACGGCCACGCCGTGGTCCGGGTAGTAAGCGACGAGCGAATTGTATCCGGGCCAGAAGCCCCCGTGGCCGTAGGTCAACCCGTGTTCGCTCTCGGCGACGGACACCGCCAGACCATATCCCAGGTGCGGCTTCGTGCTGTCCGTCGGAAACCCCACTTCGAGCAACTGGGGAAGGTCGTCCCCCGCGATCGCGTCGCCCTCGTACAGCAGTTTCGCCCAGCGCACGATGGCCTGGGGATTGTTCACGAGACCGCCCCCCGTCCACTCCTGAAGGGGATGGAGGATGAACCGGCCGTCCACGACGACTTCGAGCGGCGTTCCGTAGAGCCGCGAGCTTGCGTGCGCATAGCCCTGGGCGAGTCCCGGCAGGTCGCGCCGGTCTGCCGCAAGCGTCAGATCGAGACCGAGCGGGTCCAGAAAGAAGTCGTCGAGGAGATCGTAGTACGGGCGGCCCGCCGCCTCCTCGATGGCCAGACCCGCCAGAGTGTAGTGAACGTCGCTGTAGTGGTATCCCCGGCCGGCGGGGAAGAGCGGTTCAGCGTCCAGCTCGGTCTGAAAGCTTTCCACGAGAGTCGCGGTGGCTTCCGGAGACAGGGAAGCCTCAGCCTCGGCCGCCGCATCCGCGGTCGAATCCGGCGCTGGCCCGCAGGCCACAGCGAGGAAGGCGCCCAGGCCGGCCAGGCGCAGGTCGAAGAGTCGGGCAGTCCATGGAGACATCTTTTCAACGCTCCTGGAGACATTCTTGCAACGCAAACAGGAACAAGATATCAACACGGCCAGGAACAAACATTCGACGAAGCGACGGCGGTGAGGGACCGCTCGCGTCGTGGGCCCGGGGTCCCGGTGTATTGCGCGGCTATCTCCGCAGTGCAGTTTGCGGGCGGAAGCCCGTCATCTTCCCGTTTCCGAGGCAGTACCATGAAAGCAGCCCGAGTTGTTGCGCTCTCAGCGGCCGGTCTCCTCTTCGGCGCCGCGGCCGGCGCCGCCCAGTCCGCGCTCGAGACGGCCCTCTCCCATCTCGAGTACCGGGAGATTGGTCCTGCCCTCATGGGGGGAAGGATCGCCGACATCGCCGTCGTCGAGGCCAAACCCCAGGTCTTCTATCTGGGCACGGCCACCGCCGGCCTGTGGAAGACGGAGAACCACGGCACCTCGTGGACCCCGCTGTTCGACGACCAGCCGACGAGTTCGATCGGGGATGTGACCCTCCATCAGGCCAACCCGAACCTGGTGTGGGTCGGGACCGGCGAGCCGCAGAACCGTCAGTCCTCCCCGTGGGGGAACGGCGTCTACAAGTCGACGGACGGCGGCAAGACGTGGATGCACAAGGGGCTCGAGGGGACGAAGCACATCGCCCGCATCCTCATCCATCCGCGGAATCCCGATGTCGTCCACGTGGCGGCGGTCGGCGACCTGTGGGGGTCGAACGAGGACCGGGGCGTGTTCCGGACCCGCGACGGCGGGGATTCCTGGGAGAAGGTCCTCTACATCGACGAGCACACGGGCGCGATCGACCTCGCGATGGACCCCGCCGACCCCAACACCATCTTCGCCGCCATGTACCAGCGGCAGCGGACGGGCTGGGGCTTCAACGGCGGCGGGCCCGGCAGCGGTCTCTACCGGACGGTGGACGGCGGCGAGAACTGGACCGAGCTCACCGAGGGTCTCCCGGAGGGCGAGAAAGGCCGGATCGGGATCGACATCTACCGCCACGACGGGAACCTCGTCTACGCGCTCGTCGAGGCCGATCCCCGCGAGCCGGGTCAGGGGTTCCGCGGCGGAGGCGGCGGTCCGCGCCAGGGCGGGATCTTCCGCTCCACGGACCGGGGTACGACGTGGGAGAAGATGTCCGACACCAACCCGCGTCCCATGTACTACTCCCAGGTCCGCATCGATCCGGGCAACCCCGACCGCATCTACGTCCTCGGAACGCAGCTTTCGATCTCGGACGACGGGGGGCGGACCTTCCGGGACGATGGCTCCGTGCAGATTCACGTGGACCACCACCAGCTGTGGATCGACCCGGCGGACTCCGACCACCTGATCCTGGGCAGCGACGGCGGGGTCACGGCGACATGGGACGGGACCGCGCACTGGCGCATGTTCGACAACATCGCGCTCGGCCAGTTCTACGCGATCGGGCACGACATGCGGACGCCCTACGCGGTCTGCGGGGGACTGCAGGACAACGACGCCTGGTGCGGACCCTCGGACACGCGCTCGTTCCACGGCATCCGGAACCAGGACTGGTACGAGACGGCCTATGGCGACGGCTTCTTCACGATCGTCGACCCCACCGACTCCACGATCGTGTACTCGGAGTCGCAGGGCGGGAACATGAACCGCTACGACCTGACGACGGGGGAGAAGACGCCCATGCGTCCGATCGTCGGGCCGCGGGCGGACGGCGACACGACGAAGGCGTACCGCTACAACTGGAACTCGCCGCTTCTGCTCTCGCCGCACGACCCGGCCACGGTCTACCTGGGCGCGAACTACCTGCTGCGTTCGCGGGACTACGGGATGTCGTGGGAGGAAGTCGGCGGGCTCGACCTCACCAGGCAGATGGACCGCGAGGAACTCGAGATCATGGGCGTCCCCGGCTCCGAGCCGCAGATGTCGCTCAACGACGGGATCTCGACCTACGGGAACCTGACCTCGGTCGAGGAGTCGCCGCTCGTGCGGGGGCTGATCTACGCCGGGACGGACGACGGGAACCTGCAGGTGTCGCGGGATGACGGCGCGACGTGGGAGAACGTGGCCGACCGCCTCCCGGGTCTGCCGGAGCGCACGTACGTAAGCCGGGTCGAGCCGTCGGCGCACGTCGAGGGCCGGGTGTACGCGACCTTCGACGGACACCGCAACGGTGACTACGCACCCTACGCCTACGTGAGCGAGGACTACGGCCAGAGCTGGCGGGCGATCGCGAACGGGCTTCCGGACGGGTGGTCCGTGAACGTGATCGTCGAGCACCAGCGGGCGCCGAACCTCCTCTTCATCGGAAACGAGGTCGGCGTCTTCGTCTCCGTGGACCGGGGAGAAAGCTGGGCGCAGCTCAAGAACAACCTGCCCACGGTGCCGGTGGACGACATTCTCGTACACCCGCGAGAGAACGATCTCATCGTGGGGACGCACGGGCGCAGCGTCTGGATCCTGGCCGACGTGACGCCGCTCGAGCACCTCGCCGACGGCATGCTGGCCGCTGCGGGGCGCGTGTTCGGCGACCACTCGATCATGTGGACGGAGCGGGGCGACTGGCCGTTCTTTGGCGCCACCTACAGTGCGCCGAACCCGCCGCGCGGGGCTCGCATCCGCTACTACCTGCGGGACGCCGAGGAAGAGGCGATGTCCGAGGATGAGGATGAGGACGAGGGCGAGCACGAGGATGACGATGAGGATGCGGATGAGGATGAGGACGACGACGGTGACGACATGGACGACGACGACGATGGCGAGGAGGACGACGGGGACGATGACGACGCGTTCTCGCTGAAGATCGCCGATGCGTCCGGGGCGCACGTCCGGACGCTGGAGACGCTCCGCAGCCAGGGGATCAACGAGGTGATATGGGACTGGCGCCATGACGCGCCGTATGAGCCCGAGGGCGGCGGCGGTCCGGGCGGTGGCGGCGGCGGTGGCGGTGGGTTCGGCGGCGGCGCGCCGCAGGGGCCGATCGTCCTCCCCGGCACGTATTCCGTGAGCATGGAGGCGGGGGGCGAGACGTTCTCGGCCGAGGTCGAGGTCGTGGCGGAGCCGCGGCGGCCCATGAGTGCGGCCGACCGGATGGCCCGGCAGGACGCGCTCATGAGCCTCCACGCCATGGCCGGTCCCATCTACGAGGCCGGGCAGGCGGCGAACGCGCTGGACGAGCAGCTGTCGGCGGCGGAGGAGCTGATCGAGGGCGCGGACGAGGCGCCGGAAGGGCTGGAGGAGGAGCTGGACGCGATCGAGGAGGAACTCGAGGAGATCCGCGACGAACTCGGCGAAGCCCGGCGGAACGCGGGCGTGGCGAACGCGATCCAGGGCTCCTCGACGGTGCCGACCGACGACCATCTGTGGCAGGTGGACGAGGTGTGGAACGTGATGCCGGAGGTGCTGGACCGGCTCAACGTGCTGATCGAGACGCGGGTGCCGGCGCTCAACGCGGAGCTCTACGCCGACGCCGTGCGTCCGCCCGCGGGCGAGCCGGTCGCGATGCCGGAGAGGCCGGGCGGCTGACCCGCGGCGGCGTTAGGTTGCCGACCATGGCGAACAGACAGTTGGTGTCCGGAACGCTGGGGCTGCCCGGGCTCGCGCTTGTGCTTGTCGCGGTGTGGGCCCCCGGGGCCTCGCCGGCACCGGGCGCGTTCGCGCCGCCGCTCGCGCAGTCGGCGCCCAGGGTCGTCCGCATCCCGATCACGGGCACGATCGAACTGGGCGTGGCCCCCTTCGTGGCCCGCGCGCTCGCCGAGGCCGCCGCGGCCGGGGCGCCCGCCGTGATCCTCGACCTCGACACGCCCGGCGGCCGGGTCGACGCGGCGTGGAAGATCATCGACGACCTCCGCGACGCCGAAGTGCCGGTCTACGCGTTCGTGAACCGGCGGGCGCTCTCGGCCGGCGCCATGATCGCGCTCGCGGCGGACCGCATCTACATGCGCCCGGGCTCCACCCTCGGTGCGGCGACCCCCGTCACCGGCGACGGCGAGAAGGCCTCGGAGAAGATGGTGAGCGCGATGCGGTCGGAGTTCCGGGCGCTCGCCGAAGAGCGCGGGCTCGACCCGCGGATCGCCGAGGCGATGGTCGACGAGAGCGTGGAAGTGCCGGGGGTGAGCGAAGCCGGGAAGCTGCTCACGCTCACGACCGAGGAGGCCACGGCGCTCGGGGTCGCCGACGGCGAGGTGCGCGACCTCCTCGAACTGCTCGAGGTCATGGGACAGCCCGTCGCCGCGGTGCGCGACGTCCAGCCCAACTGGGCGGAGGCGATCGTCCGCTTCCTCACCAACCCGGCGGTCGCGCCCATGCTCCTCAGCCTCGGATTCCTGGGGATCCTGATCGAGATCCGGACGCCGAGTTTCGGGATAGCCGGCGTGATCGGGCTCGGCGCGCTGGCCGCGTTCTTCGGCGCGCACCACCTCGTGCACCTCGCGGGACTCGAGGAGATCCTCCTCTTCGGCGCCGGCGTCGTGCTGATCGGGCTCGAGATCCTCGTCATCCCGGGATTCGGGGTCGCCGGGATCCTGGGGACGGGGGCCGTGCTCTCGGCGGCGGTCCTCGGCATGGTGGGCCAGGTGCCGACCTTCGACCAGGTGTTCAACGCGGCGGGGCTCGTCGCGCTCTCCATCATCCTCGTCGGGGTCGCGGGGTGGGCGCTCATTCGCCACCTGCCGCGCAGCAACCGTCTCACGGGGCTCTTCCTGCGCGATTCGACGAGCCGCGAGACGGGCTACATCTCCGCGCCCGAGCGGGAGGATCTCATCGGAAAGCTCGGCGTCGCGACGACGGACCTGCGGCCGGCGGGCGTGGCCCGCGTGGGCGACGAGCGGATCCATGTCGTGACCGAGGGACCGTGGCTCGAGGCGGAAACGCCCGTCCGCGTGCTCGAGGTCACGAGCGGCCGGGTTCTCGTACGTCGCGCAGGCGAAACCAAAACTTCGGAAAACAGGAACGAGGGCTGACATGCAACCACTCGCGGGAAGCGGGATCATCCTCCTCATGGCCATCGCGCTCGGCCTCATCCTTCTGTCATGGATCGTGCCGGTCCGGCTCTGGATCGCGGCGATGGCGTCGGGCGTGCGGGTCAGCCTCGGGACTCTGGTGGGGATGCGCCTGCGGAAGGTCCCTCCGCCCCGGATCGTCTATCCCCTCATCAGCTCCTACAAGGCGGGGCTTCCGCTCGACACGAACGAGCTGGAGTCGCACTTCCTGGCGGGGGGCGACGTCGAGCGGGTCGTGAACGCGCTCATCTCGGCGGACAAGGCCAACATCGAGTTGCCGTTCCGTCAGGCCGCCGCGATCGACCTCGCGGGCCGGGACGTGCTCGACGCGGTGCAGGTTTCGGTGAATCCCCGGGTCATCCAGACGCCCAAGGTCGCCGCCATGGCGAAGGACGGGATCCAGCTCATCGCGACGGCGCGCGTGACGGTGCGGGCGAACATCAACCGCCTCGTCGGCGGGGCGGGGGAGGAGACGATCCTGGCCCGGGTCGGCGAGGGGATCGTGTCCACGATCGGGTCGGCCGCAACCCACAAGGCGGTGCTGGCGGACCCGGACAACATCTCGAAGACCGTGCTCGCCAAGGGGCTCGACTCCGGGACCGCGTTCGAGATCCTCTCGATCGACATCGCGGATGTCGATGTCGGGAAGAACATCGGTGCCGAGTTGCAGACCGACCAGGCCGAGGCCGACAAGCGGATCGCACAGGCGAAGGCGGAGGAACGCCGCGCCATGGCGGTGGCGACGGAGCAGGAGAACCTCGCGCTGGTCCAACGGATGCAGGCCGAGGTCGTGAAGGCGGAAGCGGCAATCCCCCTTGCCATCGCGGAGGCGTTCCGTGAGGGCAATCTCGGGATAATGGATTACATGAAGTACCGTAACATCCAGAGCGATACGCAGATGAGGAAGTCCATCGCGAAGCCTCCGGAAAAGGAGAGCTAAGGCCATGAGTGGCGGATCCCGTGGCGCGGGGCGTGCCTGATGCCTGATCTGGAGGGCCTGCTCCCGCTCGTCCTGCTCTTCATCTTCATCGCGAGCCGGATTGCCGCCGCGACGAAGCGGAATCGCCAGCGGCAGGAACAGGCCCGGGCGGAGGCCGCGGGAGGGTTCGAGGGCGCGCCCGCGCGTCAAGAGACCGCGGTCGCGGCGCCTCCCGGGGCGCGGCGGCCGGGCCTCCGCGAACAGCTGCGCGACATGGGCCGGCAGCTCGAGGGGCAGATGCAGCAGGCGGCGGAGGAGGGGCGTCCGGGCAGCTTCGTCGGACATGTGGAGCCCGGGGAGGCGCCCGAGACGCCGGGGATGCTCGGGCCGACCCGATTTGCCCCGCGGCCGTCAGCCCCGAAGCCGTCAGCGAGGCCGGATCCCCCGGTCCGTGCGGCGTCCCCGCATACGCCTGCCGGGCCAGCCCTCGGGGTGGCTCGCTCCCGGGAAGGAGTGCAGCCGCTGGCACGGCTCGAGCGCTACTCCCCGCTCGCTCGCGCCGTGATCCTGTCCGAGATCCTCGGTCCGCCGCCGGGCCTCCCGCGGGAACCCGAGGACTGAGGTAGCGGGCCGAGGCCCGCTACCCGGTTTGGTCCGTCACATGCCCGTCCGTCACATGCTGTGCAGAGCGAAGCCGGCGCCCTGCGGGTCGACGCCGTGCAGGATGTACTCCTCGTTGTTCGGGACCTTCATGGGCTTCGTCACGATCGTCCCGCCGAGACCCTCGATCACCGCGACCGACGCGTGCACGTCCGGCACCTGCATGTAGAGGAACCAGCACGGCGGGGGCATGTCCGCGCTCCGCGTCATCATGCCGCCCAGCTGCCGGCCCTCGCGGCCGTACATCTGGTAGATGCCGTGGCCCCCCATGTCCATCTGCTCCGTCTTCTCCCAGCCGAACAGTTCCGAGTAGAACGGCCAGGACATCTCCCGGTCCGCGGAGATCAGTTCGTGCCACGAGCACTCGCCGATCGCGGGCGGCCCGTCGTGCCCGGGGGTGATGCCGGAGGGTTCATACGCCGTGAAGACGGCCCCGCCGGGATCGGCCACGATGGCGAGGCGACCGATGTCGGGGAGTTCCATCCGGTGGTGTATCCGGCCCCCGAGGCGCGCGGCCTTCTCCGCCGTCGCGTCCACGTCCGGCGTCGAGATGTAGGGCAGCCAGTGCGGCGGCACTCCGCCGGCGAGGGCATTGTCCGGCACCGTCATCACCCCGCCGATCGGGTTGCCGGCGTTGATCCAGGTGATATATGGCGGGCCTTCTCCCTCCCAGCTTCCCGTCTCCCAGCCGACGACCTGCCGGTAGAACTCCTGCGCGCCTTCGAGGTCCGTCGTGAGAAGCTCGTACCAGCAGAAGCGGCCGAGTGGTGTTTCGGACATGGGTCTTCCTCCGATCTCTCAGGGTGAATGGCGAATGCTGCGGGTCTACTACTCGACTTCGTCGAGGTCATCCAGGAAGGGCGACTTCTTCGTGCGCGGCTTGCGGACGTCCCCGAAGGGCGAGAGGCCCTGTGGCTTTCTCTGCGCCCGGGTCTCGGGGGTCGCGCTGCCGAATATCGTCTGAAGCTCCTGCTCGCTGAGTTCGAACGGGTCGTCGCCGGCGTACAGCGGCGGACGTACGCGGCAGGCCGGGTTGGGGTTTCCGGGCAGGGGCTCGAACCTCCACTCGGCCCGCGACGAGACGCGGATCTCCCATCGGTTGCCCCCGCGGTCGGAGAACTTTCGATGGCTCACGAGGTCTTCCTGTGCGAGGAGGATCGAAGGAGCATCGCCGTCCCGCCCAGCGCGATGACGGCGAACGAGAACCACTGGATCATGTAGGAGAGGTGCGGGCCGGCGTCGGTCTCGACCGCACGGGCGGGCCCGAGAGCGGCGCCGGGGGGCGGGTCGTCGGCGCGCAGCACATGGGGGGTGGGGTCGAGCGCCGTTTCCGTGCGAATGAGGGCGAGGTCGAGGCCGGCGATCGCCAGATGGGGGCGGCCGGCGATCTCGACCCGGAGCGGCTGGCCGCCCCGGCCGTCGCGCGAGGAGACGAAGACCCCCTCGACCCGAGCCGGCGGATCGGTGTCGCCGGCCGCCGATGGCGGGTCGGTCCAGGCGGCCGCCAGGTCGGGGCGCAGGCCGTCCGGCGCGGGCAGCCAGCCGCGCAGGACCATCACGACCTCCCCGGACTCGCCGCCGACGAGGAACGGAGTGAGCAGTTCCGCGCCGGCCCGCCCGTCCAGGGTGCGGCTCCGGAGGACCACCTCGCCGGCCCGGTCCCAGCGACCGATGAGCCGCGCGCGGCGGCCGATGAGGCCGGCCGTGTCGGAGGGCACGTCGCCGGGGCCGGTCCACTCGAGCCGCGGGGCCTCGGCGCGCTCGGCGCGCCCACGCAGCCCGGCGCTCCGCTCGCCGTGCCGGTCGAGTTGCCACAACCCGAGCCGGACGAAGAGCGCGCTCAGCGCGATCGCCACGGCGCACAGCAGGATCTTTCGGGTCAAGGTCACGACTCGCATGGGGCTCGGTGCCGCTCCGGGCGCATATCGCCGCGCTTCAGCCGGCGGATGCGTGCTTCGCACACGAGTCTATCGGCTCGCCCGTTCGGGCGCAGCCGCGCGAAGATGGAGGCCGTCGCCTTGCCGCGCCGAGGCCGGTTCGCCGATCTTCCCGCTCTCGTCACGGGCGGCCGTTGCCGCCCGTAATGTCGAATTCAGGGGCGCCGCCATGATCTTCGAGAGTCCGCATCCGCCGATCACCGTCCCGGAAGAGTCGTTCTCCGACTATCTCCTGGGTTCGCTGGGAGATCGCCGGGACAAGGCCGCGTTCATCGAAGGCCCGACAGGTCGCGTCGTGACCTACGGCCAACTCCGGGATCAGGCGGCTGCCGCGGCCCGGGGCCTCGCGGCTCGCGGGCTCGAGCGGGGCGGCGTGGTCGCGATCTGCAGTCCCAACCTCCCCGAATACGCGACGGCCTTCCATGCGATCGCCATGGCGGGCGGCTGCAGCACGACGCTGAACCCGCTGAGCACCGAGGGCGAGCTCGTCCAGCAACTGAACGACTCGGGCGCCCGCTGGTTCATCACCATCCCCCCGCTCCTGGAGAAGGCGCGATCGGTCGCGAAGCGTAGCGGGATCGAAGAGATCATCGTCTTCGGCGAGGCCGAAGGCGCCACGCGCTTCTCCGACGTCATCCGTGGCGGCCAGGAAAGCGTCGCGGAGCTGGAGAGCGTGGGAGATACCGGAGAGGATCTCCTGACGCTCCCGTACTCGAGCGGAACGACGGGTCGTTCGAAGGGCGTCATGCTGACGCACCGGAATGTCGTCGCGAATATCGAGCAGATCAGCAGCCTCGGGCTCGTCGAGCCGGACGATGTCGTGATCGCCGTCGTTCCCTTCTTCCACATCTACGGCATGGTGGTGGTCATGAGCGCCGCCCTGCGCGTGGGCGCGACGGTCGTCACGATGCCTCGTTTCGATCTCGAGGAGTTCCTGCGAACGATCGAGCGATACCGGGCGACCTGTCTCTACCTCGTACCGCCGATCGTGCTCGGTCTCGCCAAGCACCCTGTCGTCGCCAATTACGACCTCTCTTCCGTGAAGTGGATCATGTCCGGCGCGGCGCCGCTCGGTGAGGAAACGGCGATCGCCTGTCAGGGGCGGATCGGGTGCCGGGTGTTCCAGGGCTACGGCATGACCGAGGCGAGCCCCGTCACCCACCTGTGTTTCGATGAAGATGGCGCCGGGGACAAGATCTCGACGGTCGGCCGGGTGATACCGAGCACGGAGATGCTGATTGTCGATCTCGAGTCGGGGGAGCCGCTGGGGCCTGGCGAGGAAGGGGAAATCTGGCTGCGGGGGCCGCAGGTGATGAAGGGCTACCTCGGCAATCCCGGGGCGACCGCGGAGACGGTCGATGCGGAGGGCTGGCTGCATTCGGGAGACGTGGCCGTGGCCGACCAGGACGGCTACGTGACGATCGTGGACCGGGCCAAGGAACTCATCAAATACAAGGGCTTCCAGGTGGCGCCGGCCGAACTCGAAGACATCCTGCTGTCCCATCCGTCGATCGCCGACATCGCGGTCATCCCCGTGCCGGACGAGGAAGCGGGCGAGCTTCCGAAGGCATGCGTCGTTCGAGCGGAGGACGTGACCGAGGAAGCGGTCATGCAGTACGTGGCCGAGCGCGTGGCCCCGCACAAGAAGGTTCGTGCGGTCGAGTTCGTCGAGGAGATTCCCAAGTCCGCCTCGGGCAAGATCCTGCGGCGGGTTCTCGTGCAGCGCGAGCGAGCCGCGCGGAGCTGAACGGGATGACGGGGAGAGAGAGGCGGAGCGAGGTGAGAGAGGCGCTGCAGGAGAGATTCGCCCGCGACTCCATCTGCTGGGGGTGCGGCCAGGCGAACCCGGAAGGGCTCCGGCTGCGGAGCTTTCCCGACGGCGACGAGGTCGTGGCGGAATGGACTCCGGGGCCGAACCACCACTCCTTCCCCGGCATCCTGAACGGCGGCATCATCGGGACGCTCCTCGACTGCCAATGCAACTGGTGCGCCGCCCACTACTTCATGAGGGTGCGCGAACTGGATCATCCACCCGTGACCGTGACCGCCGAATACACCGTCCGGCTCGAGAGGCCGACTCCCTCGGACGCGCCGGTCCATCTTCGCGCCCGGATCGCGGAGGCGGGCGAACGGAAGGTCGTGGTGGAGGCGGAGCTGAGTTCCGGCGGCGAGCGCACCGCCACGTGCTCCGGGACGTTCGTGGCCATCGGGACGGATCATCCCGCGCATGGGACGCGGTAGCGTGCTCGGGCGCGGGGTTCCCGAGGACGCCGCCCGTGCCGCCCTCTCGCGCGTCGTCCGCCCCCGCGTCGTCCACACTTTCGTCCACACTCTCGTCCACTGTGCCCTCGTCTGCGCGTGGGTCCGCGCCTCCACGGCGCCGCTCGGCGCCCAGACGCCGGTCTTCGATGTCGTGGAGGCCTCGATCCCGGAGCTTCAGGCGGCTCTGGAGTCGGGTCGGGCGACGTCCGTCGACCTTGTCGACGCCTACCTCGCCCGGATCGCGGCCTACGACCGGGCGGGGCCGATGCTGAACGCCATCGTCCGCGTGCATCCGGGCGCGCGGGAGGAGGCGCGGCGGCTCGACCGGGAGCGCGCGGAGGGCCTGGTGAGAGGGCCGCTGCACGGGATTCCGATCCTGCTCAAGGACAACTACGCCACCTTCGACATGCCCACGACGGGGTCGACGCTCGCGCTCGCGGGATGGGTGCCGCCGGACGACGCCTTCCAGGTGCGGAAGCTGCGGGAGGCGGGGGCGGTCATCCTCGCCAAGACGAACATGCACGAGCTGGCCGCGGGGATCACGAGCATCAGTTCGCTCGGAGGGCAGACCCGGAACCCGTACGACCCGGCCCGGAACCCGGGCGGGTCCTCGGGCGGGACGGGCGCCGCGGTGGCGGCCAGCTTCGGCGCGGTGGGGTGGGGGTCCGACACCTGCGGCTCGATCCGGATTCCATCGTCGGTCCACAATCTGGTCGGGCTCCGGCCGACGAAGGGGCTGTCGAGCATCGACGGGATCATCCCGCTCTCGCACACGCAGGACACGGGTGGGCCGCTGGCGCGTTCGGCCGTGGACCTGGCGATCGCGCTCGATGCGACGATCGGCGCGGACGCGGCGGATCCCGCCACGGAGGCGATGCGGGACCGCGAGCCGATCGGCTTCCGCGCGTCGCTCGACGCGGGGGCGCTCGACGGGGCCCGCATCGGCGCGCTGACGGAGTGGCTGACGGATGGGGCGGACGCTCCGGTCACCGACGTGGTCCGCGCCGCGCTCGACGCGATGGCCGCGGCGGGGGCGGAGATCGTCGAGGTGGAGATTCCCGACCAGGACTCGTTGCTCGCGCGCACGAGCGTCATCGGGCACGAATTCGCCATGGACCTCGCCGACTATCTCGCCGCGGCGGGCGGCGCGCCGGTGGCGTCGCTCGGGGAGATCGTGGCGCTGGGGCTCCACCACGAGCAGCTGGACGGCACCTTCCGCCGCCGGTCCGAGGCCGGCCCGCGCGACGAGGCCGAGTACACGGAGGCGCTGGAGCGGCAGGGGGCGCTGCGGGAGGCGATCGTCGCCTTCCTCGACGAACAGGGCCTCGACGCGATCGCCTACCCGACCCTGCGGCGGGATCCGGCGCTGATCGGCTCCCCGCCGGTCGGCGGGACGTGCCAGCTCGCGGCGCACAGCGGGCTCCCGGCGATCAGCGCGCCCGCGGGCTTCACGCGGACCGGGATGCCGACCGGCGTCGAGCTGATCGGCCGCCCGTTCGACGATGCACGGCTGGTCTCGTTCGCCTATGCGCTCGAACGGGCGATCCAGCCGCGCCGCGCGCCCCAGCGCACGCCCGCGCTCGTTGACGGCCGGGCGCCGGCCCCGCGCCGGTTCAGCGTCGCCGGCGACGGCGGGTGGGCCGGGCGGCCCGCCGCCCCTCGGCTCGAGGGCAGCTTCAGCCTCGACCTGCCACGCGGCACCCTGCACTACTTCATCTCCACCGCCGGCGTCGGGGCGGCGGACGTCCACGCCATCGTGCTCCAGCGCCGGGGCAGCGGGACCCGGCCGAACGCGGTCGTGCGCCGCCTCTCCGGACCGGGCCTCGCGTCGGCCGAAGGAACCCTGACGCTGAGCGCCGCCCACCTGGACGACCTGCTCGGAGGACGTCTCGAACTCGCGCTCTATACCGCCGATCGCCCACTGGGCGCGGTCCGGATGCCGCTCGACCCAGGGGGCTGAGGGGCGGGCCCCGAGGCGCCCAACGAGGGGAGCGGGCGGCCGCAGCCCCGGGGTCAGCGAACCTCGGCCGGCAGCCTCCGCACGACCACGCGCGGCACATCGAGTTCGTCGCGCTCGATGAACGCCGCGAGTCCGTCCGGGCCGAAGGCGTCCGGCATCTCGGTCGCGCCGACCGCATAGGTGCCGACGTACGCCCCTTCCGCCGTGAGGACATCGATGGGTCCGTCGCTTTCCGGCTCTTCGCCGCGGCGTTGCACCCAGATGCGGCCGTCCCATGTAGTCGCCAGGCCGCGCAGCACGGGAATCTCGTGGTAGTACTTCCGTTCAATGTCGAACGCGGCCTCGACGGGAGGACGGTTACCTTCCGTGGTGCCCCGCACGAACATCATTCTTCTTGGGCCACCCCCGGGCATTCCGGCTTCCTCGTACTCCCGCTCGATCTCGGGCGTCACGGGCTCCGGCAGCAGGGGCCGTTGGATGATGCGTGCGACTTGCCGCCCGTCCGGCGGCGTGATCTTGAGTGCGTACGCGGAAGAGTCGGAATGAACGATGCCGCCATCTGGAAGGATGCCCACCAGGAGCCGGGGCTCGAGCACGGTGGGCATGGCCATGCTTCCCAGCATGTCGCGAACCTGGGCGGGGGCGTCGTTCGACACGAGATCATCCAGATTGCCTCGCGGAGGCAACCACCCCTTGACCACCGTGTCTGCGTGAACGGCCTCGCCGTCGAGTCCGACCCGCAGGACCGGACGGGAGGTGGGCGAAGCCGCCGAGCCGCCGCCCCCGCTCCTGACGGTGAGGCCCACGCTTCCACCGGCAAAGACGGCTCCACCGCGCGGGTCCGGCTGAATGGCGTCGGCCGAGATCGCCACGGCGTCGGGTCCCTCGTCCGCCCGGACCATGCGCTGGAAGTCGCCCGAGGCGTTGAAGAGCTGGTAGGCGCGGTGGCCGACATCGCTCACGACCACGGTTCCGTCCCTCAACACGGCGAAGCCCATCGGCTGGTTGAACTCGCCGGGACCTCCACCCGAGGAGCCGAACTCCCGCACGAACCGCCCCGCCGCGTCGAACACGAGGACCCTCAGCTCTCCGGAACGCATCAGCCTCACCCCCCCGGAATTCATCAGACCGGCAGTCCCGTCGAAGACGTAGAGGTTGCCTTCCGCGTCGAAGGCCACCTCGGCGACCTGGGCGAACATCTCCCAGGACTCGCCATCGAGGACACCGACCCGGTAGACCTCCTCGAACTCGGGGTCGATCCGCCGGTCCCGGCCCGTGACTTCGATCACCTCCTGGGCCTGGAGGGTGGGGATCGCGGAGCGGCGAACTCCACGGCAGAGGTCCGCCCAGGAGATGGAACCCAAGCCCGAAGAGGATCCCCGGGGCGAGTCGGCTCAGCGATGTCGTCGTCATTCCGGATTCTCCTCGGTCAGGTGGAGGCGGCCCGCGCCTCCGGTGTCCCGTCGACAGGTCAGGCGTGCGACAGTCGCGACTGAGCCGGAGGTTGCCTCGGACCCCTCCGGAATGGCCTGTCCAATCGACCCGATCACGCTAGGAGATCGAGCCGCCGGCCACCCCGGTGGGGTTACCGGGGCCTAACGCCGGGAACGCCGGCCGGCTCGTCGTCCCACCACCAGAGCGGGGCCAGGGGCCGCTGCCGGGGATAGACCTCGTCCAGCGTGTCGGCGTCATACAACCGACCGTTCAGCATCACCTGCTCGATCGCGTTCGTGTTGCGCAGATTGTCGAGCGGGCTCGCCGTGAGGATCACGAGGTCGGCGAGCTTGCCTGCCTCGATCGAGCCGAGGTCCTGATCGAGCCCGATCGCCTCGGCGCCGAAGATCGTCGCCATTCGGAGTGCGTCGTGCTCGTCCATGTCCGCCGCGGCCATCGCCCACAGCTCCCAGTGGTAGCCGAGTCCCTGCAACTGCCCGTGGCTCCCCACGCCCGCCTTGCCGCCCGCCTCGACGAGAGCCCTCACGAACGCGCCGTGCCGCGAGAACACGTGCTGGTCCTCACGGAACCACTGCGGCCGGCGCAGCGTGCGCGCGTCGACTTCGTCGTGCGGGATGAAGCGGCGCAGCTTCGCATCGTCGTGCGGGTTCTCCCGCGAGTAGTAGTAGTTCTCCGCCCACGGTCCTCCGTAGGAGACGAGCAGCGTCGGCGTGTAGACGCGTCCGGTCTCCGCGAAGAGCCGCACGTAGTCGCCGTACACCGGGAAGATCGGGATCGAGTGCTCGAGTCCGGGATAGCCGTCGACCGTCTCGGTGAGGTTCTGCCGGATGTTGAGCGACCCCTCGGTCGTCGGCATGAGCCCCAGTTCGCGGGCCGCCATGATGATGTGCTGCCGCCCCTTCCGCGCGGCCGCGACGTACATCTTGATTGTCTTCGTGTCGAAGTAGTCGGAATAGCGCGAGAGGACGTCCTTCGCCTCCTCCGCCGTGTCGATCCCGTCCTGCCAGAAGACGCCGGGCCCCGTGGAATAGACGCGCGGCCCGAGCACGCTCCCGCTCCGGACCATGTCGGCGTAGGAGAGGACCTCGGTGTTGCCGGTCTGCGGGTCCCGCGTCGTCGTGACGCCGTACGCGAGGTTGGCGAGGTACGGCCACACGTCCGTCCGGTGCAGTTGATCGCGCGCCCGCAGGTGGGCGTGTGTGTCGACGTACCCCGGCACGACGGTGCGGCCGCTGACGTCGAACTCGACCGCGTCCTCCGGGACGGTCACGGAGCCCCGCGCGCCCACCGCCTCGATCCGGTTGTTCCGGATCACGATGTCCGCGTTCTCGATCACCTCGTCCCCGTTCATCGTGATCGCCCGCCCGCCCCGCAGCACGGCGACGCCGGTCGGGATGTCACGCGGCGCCTCGATCAGAATCCGGTGCTCGACGGCGCGGTATCCGTCGTCTTCATCCTCGTCCTCGTCTTCCTCCGCCTCCTCCGCCTCCTCCTCGTCCTCGTCCGCCTCCTCGGCCTCCTCCGCCTCGACGCTGTCCTCGTACGCCTGCGCCGCGTCGAGGTCGTAGGCGAAGTGCGCGTTCCCGAGCGAGAAGTGGACCGTCCTCCCGTCGCCGCTCCAGCCGGGGAACTCGCCGCCGATGTCCGTCACCTTGCGGGCGGGGAAGGAGGCGTCGTCCGGGTTCGAGACGTTGATCGTCGGCGTGACCCCGGCCCGGGGGACCGTCACCGTATAGATCTCGCGCTGCATCTCGACGAGCGCCTGATCGCCGCGCGGCGCCATCTCGATGACCGAGGGCGAGAGACCCTGGCTCGAGCCCTGGAGGGTGGGGCCGCGCACCTTCACATGCTCCTTCTCGTCCGTCCCGTCCCAGCGGATCGAGACGAGCGCGTCCGGGGAACGGAAGAGGTGAATGCGGTCGGTCTCCTCCACGAAGTGGGGGTTGGCGCGGCCGTCCGTGGGCGCGATCAGCGTCGCCGGTCCGCCCTCGGAGCCGTCCGGGTCGGCGGACACCCACACGATCTCCGTGCCGGGCGCGCCCCCCTCCCCCTGCGTCTCGTAGGCCCGGACGAGGCCTCGCCCCGCCACGATGCGGTCGCCGGGACCCCAGGCGGGGGCGAAATACGTCGCCGCGTCGCGCGTGAGCCGAACGGGGTTTCCGCCACCGTCCGCGCGCGTCTTGTAGAGGTGTCCCTCGTTCCCGTCCCAGGTCGAGTAGGCGATCCACTCGCCGTCGGGTGACCAGGCCGCGAAGTGCTCGGACACGTCGGCATCCGTGAGCCGCTCCGGGTTGGACCCGTCGGCCGCGGAGACCCACAGACGGTCCATCGCCGTGAACGCCAGCCGGGCCCCGGCGGGGGAGGGCGCCGCGTCGCGGATCTGCCGCACGGTGAAGGTCGGCGTGTCCTCGATCGGATAGTCGAAGTCGACCCTCGGCCCGAGTGCGAGGTCGAACTGGACCCGGAAGGGGATCTCCTCCGCCTCGCCCCCCTCCACGGGGAGCTTCCAGATCCCGCCGCCGTAGGAGGCGACGAGGTGTCGGGAGTCGGGCGTGAACGACATGCCCGGGAGTACGTCCAGCGTGGCGCGCGACTCCTGGTCGTCGTGCTGCACCGGATACGCGAGCCAGCGCTCGTCGCCGCTCTCGAGGTCCCGGAGGACGAGTCCGGTGTGGTCCTCGTGACGGGTCCCGAACACGAGCCAGCGCCCGTCCGGGGAGAGCGTGGGCCGGATGGCCGAGCCGTACCGGGAGGACCTCGTGTAGCGTTCGCCCGTCTCGCGGTCGTACGCCTCGAGTTGGTACTGGGGGAACTGCGCGTTGTAGGTCCAGTCGCCGGTGCGGCGTGCGTACCAGATGTAGCGGCCGTCGGTGGAGACCGCGGCCCCGAGCATCTTCAGGTCGTCCGGCTCCGAGACGAGTTCGATGCCGCTCCCGCCGTCCACGTGGAACATCTTCAGCTTCGGCAGCCCGCCCCCGCGGAAGCCGCCCATGGACGCGACCACGTAGTCGCCGTCCGGCAGCCACTCGGGCGACTCGGCGCGGTTGGCCGCGCCCCGCGAGATCTGCGTCGTGTCGGAGCCGTCGAGCGAGCGGATCCAGACGTTCTGCCCGCCGTCGTAGTCCGAGCTGTAGACGACGCGCGTCCCGTCGGGGGAGAAGCGGGGCTGCGCGTCGAACGCCATCCCCGAGGTGAGCTGCGTCGCCGTCCCGCCTTCGATGGGGATCGTGAACAGATCGCCGAGGTAGTCGAAGACGATCGTCTCACCGCCCGGACTCACGTCGAGCGAGATCCAGCTGCCCTCCGTCATGTCCAAAGCGACGGTGCGGTCGACGGGGAGCGGCAGGTCTTCGTTCTCGGGCTCATCGCCGCCGTTCGAGGCCTCCTGCCCTGCGGCCCCGCCCGCGGTGGCGATCAGGAGCCCCAGGACAAGGGGCGCCGAGGGGGTCAGGCGCGCGACGTGTCGGGGGAACAGACGCTGTTTCATCGTTTGGCTCCTCGAGCGTTCGTGGCCGTGCCGGTGGTGCGGCACAGGTGTGGCATCCCATTCTGCGACGAAACCGGGCCCCCGTCACCACCGGCCCTCCAACGAGCGTCCCGCCCGACCGGGACGTTCCCGCGGGAACGTCGGCGATCCCCGAACGCCGTCCGGTTTGCGCGGAGTCCGCATGCTGTGCACTCTCCCGTCCCATGGTACAGGACGCCGCTCCACCTCCGACCGCGAACGACACGCCGATCTCCGTGCTCGCCATGGCGGGCAGCCAGCGCCGGCGTTCCTTCAACCGGGCGCTCCTGCGCGCCGCGCTCGAACGGGCACCGGCGGGCGTCGAGATCCGGGAGTTCGATCCGTCCCGGCTGCCGTTCTATGACGGCGACGTGGAGGCCGCGGGCGACCCCGCCGTGGTGGCGGAACTCAAGGCCGCGGTGCACGCGGCGGATCTCGTCCTGCTCGTGACGCCGGAGTACAACGGAGGGCTTCCGGCGGTGCTCAAGAACGCGGTGGACTGGGCGTCGCGTCGCCCGCGCCCCCAGGCGTGGGACGGGAGGCCGGTGGCGATCATGGGGGCGACGCCGGGGCGCCTCGGGACGGCGCTCGCCCAGCGCTCGCTGCGCGAGTCGCTCGCGGGCGTGAACGCCCATGTCATGCCGCAGCCGCGGATCCTCCTCGCCGGAGCGGGCGGGCTCTTCGATGAGGACCTCCGGCTCGCGGACGCGGCGACGCTCGACCGGCTCGAGGGGTTCATGGTTGCGGCCGTGGCCTGGGCCCGTCGGCTGGCTTAGGGGGAGAGCCGAGCGCCGGTGTCCGACCCCGCCCGCGTGATCTTCGAGCGCCTCAACCCCGACGCGCGGCGGCCGACCCGCGCCACCCGGCAATCGGCCGGCTACGACCTCCGGGCCTGCCTGACCGGCGGCTCCGTCCGCATCCACCGGGCCGCGAGGGGGGAGATCGTGCCGGAGGCGCCGCGCGCCGGGGATGACGGCCGGCTTCGGATCACCCTCGAGCCCGGGGACCGCGCGCTCGTGCCGACGGGTTTCCGCGCCCGGCTGCCGGACGGGTACGAGGCACAGATCCGGATGCGCTCGTCGCTCGCCTGGAAGCGCGGGCTGACGCTCCCCAACGCGCCCGGCACCGTCGACGCCGACTACCCCGACGAATGGTTCGTGCTCGTGCTGAACGCGGCCCGGCAGCCTCTCACGATCGAGCACGGGGAGCGGATCGCGCAGGCGGTGCTCCACCGGTACGAGGTCGCCGACTGGGAGGAGGGCGCCGTCGTGATTTCGACCGACCGCGCGGGCGGGCTCGGCAGCACGGGCCGCCGTTGAGCCGCGCCGGTGAGCCGCGCCGTTGACCGCCCGCCACGGAAGCCGCAGCCTTATACGGCCCGGTCCCGAATCACCGCCGGCTTCGAAGCGACCCCACTTCCGGGAGACCACTGATGCCCGAACTGCAGGACTGGCTTCTCGCCATCCCCGTCCTGATCGTGCTGCTCGTCATCTTCCTCATCGAAGTCACCGAGCGCTGAGCGTGATCCCGACCAATACGGCCTCCGTCGCAGTGGCAGTCGCGCTGGCGACGGCCGCCACGCCCGCCGCGCCGGGTCTCGCCGCGCAGGACGCGAGCGCCGACTACGCGGAGCCCTACCAGCGGCAGGCGTTCGAGATCTATCGGACGGCGATCGGCTTCCGCACGGCGGCGGGCCACGGCCAGGTGGCCACGGCCAGGTCCCCGCGCTGGCGCGCTATCTGGCGGACGAGTTCCGGGCCGGCGGGTTCCCGGCTGAGGATGTGCACGTCCTCCCGCAGACCGTCCCCGGCGGCGAGGAGACCGCGAGCCTCGTGGTGAACGAACGGGTCCCCGTGCGGGCGTTCTTCGGGGCCCTCGAGCACTGGTACACGATCCTCAACGAACTCGCCGGCCGCTGAGGCAGCGAGCCCCCCGCGTCGCGCCGGGCCAAGAGGCTCAGTTCGGGTCGATCCGCTCCAGTCGCTGGATCTCGATCGTGTCCGCGTGGGGACAGGAGACGGAACGCGACAACGCGCCTTCGATGAGGACGTCATCGCCCGGCCCGGCCCCCCCCATGGCCCCCGTCACCGAGTAGAAATAGCCGTCCCGGTCCTCGAAGGTCGTGCACCCGTCCTGCCGCTCGCGGATCACGCCCGATCGCTGCACGCGGCCCTGGGCGTCCGTCACGTGGAAGGGGTCGGATAGTCCGGTGGGCGCGAAGTTCCCGTTGAAGATGATGAAGACGACCGCCCGGTCCCACGACGCGCTCTCGGGTATCCGCACGGTGGCGCCGATCTCACCGAATTCCCCCTGGTCGCCGGTCCCCAGTTCCTCGAAACCGGTGCCGATCGCACCCAGGCCGACGACGACCCGCGCCTGAAGCGGGATATTCTCGGTGTAGAGGCTGACCTCGGTCCCGGGCGGGCCCATGCGAGGTTCCATCATCTGGATCTGACGGAGCGAGTCCGGCGTGGCGGGATTCGGATGTGCCTGCGCGAGCCCGGCATCCGCAGCGAAGAGAAGAAGCGGTAGCGCGACGACGCCCGGAACGACGCGTCGCTTCGCGAATCGTTTCATCGTGGCCTCCCGTCGAAGTCTCTCATCCCATGCTGCCCCCGAGGCCGTCCCGCCCGCAAGTTGAAGCGCGCCCAACGGGCCCGACAGCGGCGCTGTCGGCGCGACCCTTCGCCTCCGCAGCGGCCTTCAGGCGCGAACTGCCCCGCCCGCCGCCAAGGCGTTAGCTTCCGGATCCCACCAGGCCCGCCGGGGTGGCGAAACTGGCAGACGCATCGGACTTAAAATCCGAAGGGGTTCATCCCCGTGTGGGTTCGAGTCCCACCCCCGGCATCCAAATCACCCGTCCGGGGCGCAGGGGCCGCTCACGCCCCCGCGCCCACGGTCGCGGGCTGCCAGACGGGCTGCTAGAAGGGGCTGAAGTCCCAGCGCAGCCGGGCGAGTACCACGCGCCCGATCGCCGGGGCGCCCACCATGCTCTGGTACGCGTCGTCGAAGACGTTCGAGACGTCGACCTGGAACCAGAGGTCCTCGTACCCCGGGACGCGGAAACCGAGGTTCGCGTCCAGCGTCGTGACGGCCTCCAGATCGCCCACCCACGGACCGGAATCGAACGGATAGGCGTTCTGGGCGCGGAAGCGCAGGCCGCCGTTGAAGCCGGCGGCGGCGTTCCGGTACGTGAGCGACGCCGTGCCCCGCACGGTCGGCGAGTTCAGCGACACCTGGCGGACGAGCTCGCCGGCGGTCTCGAAGGTGTTCTTGTTGATGAGCGAGAGCGACGTGGCGAGCTCGAGCTGGTCGCTGAGCAGGAAGCCGGCGCCCAGTTCGCCTCCCATGACATCGAAGCCTCCGAGGTCCTGGTATCCGAGCACCAGCGCCGCTCCGGTGCCGCCGGCGCTCGTGGGCGAGACCGTGCCCAGCGGAACCTGGCCGGCCAGGTCGGCGATGAACTGGGCCGTGGCGAGCGCCACCGGCTCGTTGGGGAAGGCGACCCCGACCAACTGCCGGAACACGCCCTCCAGGTACGGCCGCAGCTGCGCGCCGTTCAGGAAGATGTTGGGCGAGAGCAGGCGCAACGGCGAGATGTAGCTGTCGTAGCGGGTGAACCACGCGTTGGCGCCGAAGGACACCCGGTCCCCGAACACGCCCTTGTAGCCGACCTCGAGTGTGTTGCTCACGGTCGGACCGAGCGCCTCGATGTCCTGGAGGGCGGCGAGGTCGACGGCCTGACAGAACGGGGGCGCCACACAGCCCGGCGGCGGCGCGCCGCCGCCCGCCGTCTCCGTGTCGAGTAGCAGGGCCAGGAAGCCCACCTGGTCCGCGGACGGGGCGGGGATCAGCGGGGCCAGCGCCGCCAGCTGCGGATCGGCGGCGCCGAGCAGCGCCATCGCCGTGGCCCAGAGCTGGGCCGTGGTCGTGGGCAGGAACTGCCGCGGGCTCCCGCCGAGCAGCACGTTGAAGGGAGACATGTGCATCGGAATTCCGTTCGAATCCCTCATGTACATGTACCCGTTTCCACCGGCCCCGGTGGCGCGGAGGTCATACCGGAACGGCAGGCCCGGGATCGGGATCGTCCCGCCCGAGATGTCGAGGAACTGGTTCGTGGACGAGGGCGTCGAGAACGCCCGGTTGAAGGTGACGCGGAACGAGTTCGCCGCATCCGGCTTGTAGACGAGCGCCGCGCGCGGCGAGAAGACGGGATCCGCGAGGCTGCTGTTGTAGTCGTACCGAACCGCGGCCGTGAGGTCGAGCTTCGGGCTCACCGCCCATTCCCACTGCGCGTAGCCGCCGATCTCGGTCGTCTGGTCGTCGTCCTCGAACTGTCCGTTGATCGTCCCATCGCTGTCGGGATTCGTCCCCAGGTAGTCGACCCCGTAGATGACCCGGTGCGCGGAGCCGAACCGCGACTGGTACTGCAGCTGTCCGACCAGCAGCGACGAGTTGTCGAAGAGCGGGCGGCCCGAGCGAAGGAGGAAGGTCTCGTCGTTCGTGTTGTAGTTGTAGAACACCTGCGCGAACAGGTCCTTGTGCCGGAAGCGCGCCTGCCCGTAGGTGACGCCCCAGTTGGTCACGCTCGCCGCGCCCAGGCCGGTGAGTTCCGTCGCCCGCCCGGCCACGTTCCGTCCGGCCGCGAGGACGAGCGACGTCCCCGGCGACGGTTCGAAGTCCATGCGGGCGTCCACGCCCCAGTTGCGGTGGCCGGAATCGCGCCCCATGGCCACGTTGCGGGCCGACTGCTGCAGGATGCTCTGATCCGTCGGATTCGTCAGGTCGAGTCCCGCGGTGAACGCCTGGCAGGGCGCGGACGAGAGGTCGAACTGGGCCGCGACGCATGCCTGCCCCGCGCCCCGCGCCTGCGCCTCGACGACATCGTCGTACACGTATTCCGTCGCGTCGAAGTACTGTCCCGAAATCTTGAACCCGAACTTGTCGCTCGGGGCCACCGCGATGCGCCCGTCGAACTGGAACAGGCCCGCGTCCCCGCCCTGGATCGGGAGGCTCCCGATCCCCGGCTCGTTACCCTGCTGTCGAAGGCCGCCTCCCACCGAGAAACTCGCCCCGGGCGAGCGAATGGGTGACTTCGTCAGGTAGTGGATGACGCCGCCCGCGGCGTTCGGTCCGTAGAGGGCCGATCCCGGGCCCAGCACCGTCTCCACCCGCTCGAGGTCGAGTTCCGACGTCGGGTTCAGATAGAAGACGTTGACCCGGAGCGACGGCACGCGCGCGATCCGGTTGTCGGTCATGTACAGCGCGCGGCCTGAGAAGATGCCGTTGAAGCCGCGCAGCACCGCGTAGCGGCCGCGGATCCCGGTGCGCGCCACATCGACGCCGGGCTGCTGCTCCACGTGCTCCACCGGCGAGGTCACCTGACGTTCCTCGATCTCCCGCGTCGACACGACTTCCACCGCGGCCGGCGCGTCCAGCGCCTTCTCGAACGTGCGGGAGGTGGTGACCGTGAGGGGGTTGAGCGCGAAGTCCTGCGCCGCCATGACCGCCGACACGGTACTCGACTGCCCGGCGACGGCGGCCTGCGACTCCATGATCACGGTGCGCCAGCCCGGCGATGTGAACCGGATCGAGTACGTGCCGGGCGCCACGCCGCCGATTTCGTACGCTCCGCCGGGCCCGGTGGTCGCCCGCCCGATGACGGTGTTGTCCGCATCGACGACCTCGACGAGCACGGCGGCGAGCGGCGTACCGGTGTCTTCGTCCGTCACCATACCCACGATCCGGGCCTGGGCCCAGGCGGCGCCGGGGATCGCCCCCAACGCGATCACCACCGCCAGAAACAGACGCCCGAAACTCGCGCGCCGGCCGACACCCACCCCGAGTCCATTCATCGTGAACGCCCTCCTTCCGGTTCCATCCCGCTGGCCAACCCCTCGTCCTCCCTCACCCATCGCAAGCTAAACCTCTACTGCCCGCTACAGCCCGTAGGACACGCTAATCCCTTCCACGACGAAGCGAGCGGTTCCGGTGAAACTGGACGGCGGTTCCACTCCCGGCGCGAAATCTGGCGGGGAGTGGGTAATCGACGCCTCGAACGGGTAACTCTCGCCGGTCGCGTCGGAGCTTATCCGCCCGCCCCATTCCCCGGAGAGGAGGTGCCTTAGCTTCATGGGGTGTCTCCCTTCGGGGTCTGGCCGTATCGGTGGCCGTGCTTCCGCCACGTCGCGCGCTTCTGTTCGAGGGTCACGGTGCGTCGGCAATCGCCGCAGTAGACCGCTCGCGTGGCGCGGCCCTCGCGAGACGGTAGCGCGTTCCCGCAACGAGCGCAGCACGGCCCCCGATATTGGGGGGAGGCGCGAACCGCCGCGATTTCACTATAAACGTACGGATCCGTACGTCTTTCTTGTCTTTTTCTAAGGTGAGAAATACTGGAACTACTGGAACTACTGGAACAACTAGAACAACGTACCGAATCGCCTTATACCGCGCGGGTTTCCGGGTGTTCCAGTTCTGTGCCGGGTGTTCCAGTTCGGGACGGGTTCGGGGGGGTACGGAGGCGGCTCCGCCATCCCCCGCCGTACGGTTTTCTGGAGGATGTTCTGCGGGGTGTTCCAGTTCGGGTGGAATCTTCGCGGGCTGGAGGCGGTCTCCACCGCCCCGGATTGTTACACGACATTCCGATTGGTTACATACGAGTCCGATTGTTACATGAAAGTCCGCTTGTCAGACAGCCGAGGGGTATCTTGTACGTGAGGGAACACGCCGTTCCCCTCGCCACCAAACCCGAGGGAGACACCATGAGCGAGATGGTAGAGCAGCTTCTCGTCAGAACGCCCGCCGGAACGAAGGCCCGCATTATCGCGATGGCGCGCAAGCGCGGACAGAACACGAGCGAGTGGATTCGCGAGAAGATCGAAGACGGGCTGGCCGATTCTGGCGACAAGACGGAGGTGCTGCGCCGCGCCGCCCGCCGCCTCGATTTCCTGGGTGAACCGAAGACCGCGACGGAGGCCACCACCATGCTCGGCAAGATCGCCGAGGCGGTGGGTGAAGGACGCTTGGATCGCCATATCGGGCGTGACGTGACGAACACGCTGAAAGCCTTCATCCGCCGGATGGAGCCGGGGCGCGCACCGTCGGCGTGGTGCCGGTGGCGAACGAGGGGGCGCTGCGGAACCGGGACTGGGTCGAGGGGAATCTGGCCCGCGTCCACGAGGCGACGGACGGGCGCGTGGCGTACGTGTACGTGCCGAACACGGCGGGGGCGGGGCACGAGTACTTCAAGCGCTACTTCTTCCCGCAGACGAACCGCGAAGCCGTGATCGTCGACGAGCGCCACAACGGGGGCGGCCAGATCGCGGACTACTACATCAACATCCTGCGCCGGCCGTACGTGTCGCACTGGGCCATGCGCTACGGCGCCGACCTCATCACGCCGCAGGGGGCGATCCCCGGTCCGAAGGTGATGCTGATCGACGAGACGGCGGGATCCGGGGGCGACATGCTGCCGTGGATGCTCCGCAAGCTCGGTCTGGGCACCCTCATCGGCCGACGCGCGTGGGGCGGGCTCGTCGGTACTCTGGGGTTCCCGATCCTGATGGACGGCGGGTCCATCACCGCGCCGAACCTCGCGATCTGGACCGAGGACGGGTTCATCGTCGAGAACGTGGGGGTGCCGCCGGACATCGAGGTGGAGCAATGGCCGGCGGAGGTCATCGCGGGGCGGGACCCGCAACTGGAGCGGGCCATCGAGGTCGTCATGCAGCAACTCGAGGCGTCACCGGTCGAGCAGCCGGTGCGGCCCAACTTCCCGATCCGGGTGCGCCGGCCCTAGCTCCCGGGGCCGGCGCGGGGGTCTCTCGAAGGAGGGACCCACGCGCCGGATCACGGATCCTGCAGGGTCAGCGGCAGGTCTCCGGGTCCACCCCGACCGTCACGGCCTCGGCGGTGAGCGAGTTCCGGGTCTGCCGCCAGTTGATCAGCGCGTTGGCCCCCAGCCGCCTCGCATCGGCGAGGACCTTCTCGAGCGCTTCACGGAACTCCCCGCTCCGGATCAACTCGGCGGCGCGGTCCCCTGCGTTCGCGTTGTCCGAGAGGGCAGCTGCGGCCGCGCGGGAGGCTCCCGAAATCGTCGCCTGGACCTGTCCGTGCTCCTCCTCCTTCGGACAGCGATTGAGTCCCTGCCAGCCCGGGTCGCAACGGAGGAGTCGCGAGTACGTGAGGTTGACCGCGTTGTCGTCGACGCCGAAGCAGGCCCAGATCCGGTCGTCATCGTCGCCGCCACCCCCGGTCGCGCCGGTGAGGGAGAAGACGAGGTCCATCCGCGTGATCGGATCCGTTAGGCTGGCCGCCGTCACGCTCCCGCCGACGTTCCCGAACGTCGGCTGCACGGCCAGGGCCACCTCGAGCGGCACGTAGCAGAGTACGTAGCCGCCGTCGAATGCGGTCTGGCCTTCCGTGCCTCCCGCTTCCCCGTCCACCTCCCACGTCACGACGACGCCCGCGCCCGGGAGCCCCATCTCGCCGTCCTCGTCCATGACGGCCCCCCACAGGGCACCCGTGCCATCGGGTGAGTCCGGACAGACTTCGTTGAGTTCCTGAGCCATCACGCCGGGTACGGCGCCCGCCAGCGCGAACGCGCCCGCCGCGATTCCCAATCCGAATCGTCTCATCGTTCTCTCCTGCGGCAATGGTACATCGCTCCCGCGCAGATCAGTTGCGCGTGTACTTCGTCAGTCCGCCCTCGGCGGCCTGACGCGAGTTCGGCCCCTCGGCGGCGTAGACGTTCCCGTCGGCGTCGACCGCGACGCCCTCGCCGGCCTCGCCCTGCGGGTCCTCCGACTCGTGCGGCGGGATGAACGCCGTCACGCGGTCCTCCGACGCGTGGCCAATGCGGACCCCGGTCAGCCAGTCGGAGTGCTGGTTCGGATTCGACTCCGAGTCGATCGCGTACACGTTGTCCTCGTCGTCGATGAACAGCCCGCTGACGCGGCCGTACTGATAGTGCGTATCGAGCAGGTTCCCGTCCTGGTCGAAGATCTGGACCCGGTGGTTGCCGCGGTCCGCCACGAACAGCCGGCCCTGCGAGTCGAACTCCAGCGCGTGCGGCGTCCGGAACTCGCCCGGCCCGTCGCCGATCCGGCCCCATTCCATGATGTACTCGCCCTCGGGCGAGAACTTGATGACGCGGCCGGTGGAGCCTTCCGGCGGGTTCGCGTTCTGCCCGCTGTGGCCATCGGACACGAAGATCGACCCGTCCGGGGCCGTGATCACGTCGCACGGCTCGTTGAAGAAGGAGCCGGGCTCACTGCCGCGGACGCCGGTCTGCCCCAGCGTCATGAGTACCTCGCCCTCGGGCGAGAACTTCACGACCGTGTGCCCCTTGTCCTCCGTCCCCTGGGAGTCGGTGATCCAGACGTTTCCGTCTTCGTCGACGTGAATCCCGTGCGGAAGCACGAACAGGCCGGCCCCGAAGCTGGCCAGAATCTCGCCCGTCTCGCGGTGGAACTTGAACACCGGATCGACGGTGTTCTCGGCGCATCCGCCCGCGAGCGCGATCCCCCCGCAGCGGTCGTAGGCCCAGATGTGGCCGTCGATCGGGTCGATGTCGATGCCCGCCGTGGAGCCCCACACGCGCCCGTCCGGCAGCGGGGCCCAGTCCTTGGTGACGACGGGGGTAGGGTTCGGAAGGCCGGCCGCGGCCGGATCCACGACGTCCGCCGGATCCATCATCTCCGCTTCGGGGGCGTCTCCGGCCGCGCAGGCCGTGATCCCGAGGAGCGCCGCTCCCACCGCGATGGTGTGCGCCAGTCTGGTTACACGCAGGCTCTTCATGTGTCCTCCATACCGTTCCAGTGTTGCTGACGGATTGCCTCCGGCCCCACCGCGCACCATCCCCGTCTCTCGAATGTGCCTTCCCGGTCCCGATCTGGCCAGACAATCGGAGGGTCCGCAGTTTCGACTCCGGTTCCACACGGCGAGATGAACCCCGGAGGTCGGTGTCCATGGTGAACGTCTGGAGGAAGCGCGGCGTCCGAGGCGCGAGGTGTGATTCCCGCAGCGGGCGTCGCGTCTCGGGTGCGCTCTTCGTGCTGGTGGCGGGAGTCGTCGCGGCGTGCGCGCCGGATGACGGCATCCCGCGAAACCCCTCGGGCCGCCCCGACTTCAACGGCATCTGGGCCGCCCTCGGCAACGCCTACTGGGACATCGAACCGCACATGGCTCGTCCGGCGCTGGCCATGCAGGAAGGTCCCGTCGTGCCCGTACCCGCGAACGGGGTCGTGGCGCTCGGCGCCGTCGGCTCCGTGCCGTCCGGACAGGGGATCGTCGTCGGCGGGCGGATCCCGTACCTGCCGGAGGCCCTCGCGCGCCGCGAGGAGAACCGTGAGCAGTGGCTGGAGCGGGACCCGGAGATCCGCTGCTACCTGCCCGGCGTCCCGCGCGCCAACTACATGCACCTCCCGTTCCAGATCTTCCACAGCGATTCGAAGTTCTTCATCGCCTACGAGTACGCGGGCGCCGTCCGCGACATCTATCTCGAGGATCCCGGCCGTCCGCAGGTCGATTCGTGGATGGGCCAGTCCGTGGGCCGGTGGGAGGAAGACACCTTCGTCGTCACCGTGAACGGGTTCAACGGCCGCACCTGGTTCGACCGGGCCGGGAACCACCACAGCTACCAGCTCGTGGTTACGGAACGCTGGACCATGCTCGGGCCCGACCATCTCATGTACGAAGCCACGATGGAAGATCCTCAGACCTTCTCCGAGCCGTGGACGGTCCGCCTGCCGCTGTACCGGAACGTGGACCCCGACGCGCGGCTGGGTCAGTTCAAGTGCGTCCCCTTCGTGGAAGAGCTGATGTACGGGCACCTGCGCAAGAACCCGATTCCGCGATAGGCGTGCCCGCATGAACGTTCCGAGGCTCCCGGGAGGGGTCGCGACCGGATGGCGTCCCGGCCTCGCGCTCGTCCTCGGGGCCGGGCTCGGATTCGCGGCCTGCGCCTCGCCCGATGGTGTCGCGCGGGGAGACGGCGGGGGCTGGGTCGTGCCGCGGACCCCGGATGGCCGGCCGGACCTCCAGGGGGAATGGACGAACGGCACCATGACCCCGCTCCAGCGGCCCGAGGGCGAACCCCTGGTAGCTGACCCCGGAGCAGGTGGCGGAGCGCGAGGGGGGGCGCCAGGAGTTCATCGAGACGCGCAACGCGCCCAGCGATCCCGACCGCGAAGCACCCCCCGTCGGGGGCGACGGGTCGACCGGGGCCGCCGGCGGCGTCGGCGGCTACAACTACTTCTGGATCGACGCGGGCGACCGGGTCGCGGAGTTCAACGGAGAGCCCCGGAGTTCGCTCATCACGAGTCCGGAGGACGGCCGGATCCCCGCCGTGACCGCCGACGGCCAGCGCCGCCGTATGCAGGCATTCCGGCGGTTGGCGGGCGAGTTCGACAACCCCGAGAACCGCCCTGTCGGTGAGCGCTGCATCCTCTCGTTCGGCTCCAACGCCGGCCCGCCGATGCTGCCCAACTACTTCTACAACAACAACTACTCGATCGTGCAGACGTCCGATCACATCATGATCATGACCGAGATGGTGCACGACGTCCGCATCATCCGCATGGGAGAGCCGAAGCCGCTCCCCGATGGCGTGCGGCCGTGGATGGGCGATTCCCGGGGCCGCTGGGCGGGCGACACCCTCGTGGTACGTACGAGGAACCTGAACCCCGACCAGATGGCGGCGTACGCCTATCTCTTCGCCCCGGGCTCGGAGAACATGACGGTGACCGAACGCTTCACGCGCGCGGACGAGCACACGATCAACTACGAGTTCACGGTCGAGGACCCGGACACGTTCGAGAGCAACTGGGGCGGGGAAGTGCCCTTCACGCGGCTCGAAGGCCAGCTGTACGAGTACGCCTGCCACGAGGGAAACTACGCCCTCTCCAACGTCCTCAGCGGCGCCCGCGCCCAGGAGCGTGCCGCGGCCCGCGCATCTGGTACGGAAGGCTCGCCGTAATTACTTTGTACTTACAGGATAACGATTCGAGGGCGGGCAAGGCATGAAAACGCGACTCATCCAAATCGGTAACTCCCGGGGCATCCGGATCCCGAAGGCTATGGTCGAGGCCGCGCGGCTGGACGAGCCACTCAGGTTGCGCGTGGTGGATTCGGGCTTGCTCATCGAGCGTGTGAACGAACCGCGGGCCGGGTGGGCCGACGCGGCGCGAGAACTCGCGGACCGGGGTGACGGCGGACTGCTCGACGATCCGGTGCCTGCCGCCTTCGATGAATCCGAGTGGGAATGGAAGTAGGGGAACCGAGGCGTGGTGACGTCTACCTTGTGGCGTTGGATCCCACCCTCGGCTCCGAAATCAGGAAGGCCCGGCCTTGCGTCATCGTCTCGCCGGATGACCTGAACCCCTCCCTGGGGACGTTCCTCGTGGCGCCGATGACCACCGGCGGTCGGCCCTACCCTTTCCGCATAGCCTGTCGATTCCGCAACCGCGATGGATACGTGGTCGTGGATCAACTGCGTACCGTCGACCGCGTCCGCCTGGTGCGACGCCTCGGGCGGCTATCTCGCAAGACCATGGCCGACGTCCTCAACGTACTTCAGCGAATGTTCGCTCCGTGACCTGAGGTCGCGAAGCTTCCCTCCTGTTTGTTACCTTGCGGCAAGCAATGCTGACCGGCGTTTTCACGCCGGACTGTTGAACGAAACCCGGATGAGACCGATGCGGAAGATTAGTTTGTACCTCCTGGCGGGCGGGGTCGCGCTGGCTGCGGCGGCGCCCCTCATCGCGCACCACGCCTTCGGGGCCGAGTTCGATCGAGACGCCCCCATTCGGCTGCAGGGTTCGGTCGTCATGCTCGAGTGGGTGAACCCGCACACGTGGATTCACCTCGAGGTGCAGACCGATACCGCGACCCATGTGTGGATGGTTGAGGGCGGGACGCCCAATACGCTCCTCCGGCGCGGGCTCAAGCGCGACTGCCTCGCTCCGGGCACTGAGTTGATCGTGGACGGCTACCAGGCCAAGGACCACTCGCTCAAGCGGGCCAACGGCCGTGACGTGACCTTCACCGACGGCACCAAGTTCTTCATGGGCTCGTCGGGCGCCGGCGCCCCTCCCGGCGGTGCTCCGAGGCCGAACGAGCCCAGCTACCAGAACAATCCCTGCCAGCCGCCCCCCGGCTGGGAAGGCGAAATCCTGGACGTTACGAGCCACAGCATCCTCGAGGAGCACGACTAGCACGAAAGGCTTGGCCCAGGGTGAAGAAGTTTCGGTGGATCAGCGCTTGGGTCGTCGTACTTCTGGCCGCCTGTGAAGGCGGCGGCACGATGGTCCCGTCCCCCCCTCCCGTAGCACCCCCCCCGCCGCCGCCGCCCATCGCGGCAAGCGTGGTCATCGAGACACGGAAGATCATTAAGGACTACCTGAGTGACGTCGTGCTGGACTTCAACGAGTGGGTGAGCGCGGACACCTTGATCATCCGTCCCGGCCTCACCTCCCCGGTAATCCGCGTCACGGCCAAGCAGCAGGACGGGAACCCCGTTACCGGTGTGGAACCGGTAGTAGGGTTCTCAACGGGCACAGATGCGGTGACGTATCGCACGCTTGTCGGTGACAGCCTGAAACAGATATCGCTTCAGCGGGAAAGCCACCAGTACTGGACCATCTTTGACGGCGGAACTCCCGCTGAGACGCAGATTCTCACGGTTACTGCAAGGCTGGGGGATGTAGCTAACAGCCTCGTGGTGGTTCTCCCGACCACGCTGGACACCGCCACGGGTCCACGCACACTGCCAGAAGGTGTCACCCTGAACGACGTAGGGGAGCGCGCGTCCACGCCGCTTAACTGGTTTACCTCGCGCGCGGGTGCCGCTGAAATCTCCTACGAGTTCTATGTAGGCGAGACTCCGGACGACGACGACAGTGGTCCAGCGATCCTCGACGTCATGCAGAACGGCAACGGTGAGCTGGAGATCACGGCGGTTGGGCGAGGGAGACGCTACTTGCACTACCGGGCGCTATCGTCCGCCTTCGAGCTGCGCACGGGGCGGATCTTGACGGCGGTCGATGACTGCTACCCTGCGGAGCTGGAGCGCCGCCCCGTCTACGACCGCGCCTCCACGGGGTTTCGGGTTGATCTGGTGTACGAGGAACCGGACGATTGGTCGCGGTGCGCCAAAGTGCTGTTCGATCAGGCGGTAGGATTCTACGAAGCCGCCTTGAAGGACAACACCCGCCCCACGGATTTCCAGGTGGTCGTGTTCGACGGGTACGAAGACTGCAACGGTTTCGCGTGCGGCGGGCCGCGAGGACCCCTCGTGGATCGAGGGGAAGGTGACGGGATCTACTTCCCCGCTGGTGGAGTCTACTGGCCCGTGGAACGCCCCTACGATCCGGGGACGTTCGGTCGCGTCCCCGACAACTTCGCATACGAGGTGATGCTGCACGAGCTGGCCCATGTGTTCGGCATCGGAACGTACTGGTACTACGGCGACGTGCGGCTTGTGAACCCCACGCGCGGGACGGGGCGCGCGGATGTCCATTTCCCGGGACCGAACGCCGTTGCCGCGTTCGATGAGGCTGGCGGGAGCGGTTACCTCGGCGGGAAGGTGCCCTTGACGAACTACCCCGACGATACCGGCGGGCATTGGCGGGCTGTGTTGTGCGGCGAGATCATGGCGCGTGGCAACTGCCCGGTGTTGGACCTGAACTACGTTTCCGCCATCACGCTGGGCGCGCTCGCTGACTTCGGGTGGGTCGTGGACATGTCGGTGGCCGAGGACTACACGCTCCCCTCCAGGGATATGGCCGCGTCGGTTCTGGCCGATACGGTCAGCGGTCACGACGATGTATTGATTCGGATAACACACCCGGATAAGGGATCAGAGCCCTCAGGCTGAGAAGCCGATCCAGCGCCCCGCCGCGGCGACCGTAAACCAGAGCCCCAGGGAGATGAAGGCGATGAGCCGCGTGCGCCAGTTCGCGCCACTCGGGGCTGCGGCCACCACCCACTTCCGGGCCCCGAAGGTGAACGCCAGCGCGACCGGCAGCGAGATCATCTTCACCCAGAAGGACGTGTTGTAGTAGCACTTCACCGCTTCCGACAGAAGCAGCGGGATCCCGGTCAGGAACATCAGCGCTACCCCCGCCACGAGCCACGGATGCCCGTGCCGGACGACGTTGGCGATCGGCTGGCGCGTGAGTCCCGTCCCCCAGAGCCGCAGGTCCACGAGCAGCAGTGCCCCGCCAAGCAGCCCCAGCCCCAGCAGGTGGACCGCCTCGATGATCGGGAACGCCCAGATCGATTCGCGGACGACGATGCCGAGGGCCGTGTTCTCCAGCCGCTCGAAGAAGGGGAGCCACGCTTCCGGGGCGAACTGGCGGCCTCCCATCAATGCTCCCCTCCGTTATTTGTCCAGCGACAATCAGGATGAGAACGTTGCGACAATCAAGGTGAGAACGAGGGGTCGCGACGCTACGAGTGCGAGGATGTAGGCGGTTTCGGGGACGCGGGGCAAGAGGGCGCGGGGTGGCGGGGCGGTGGAGCGCGGATTCTTTGAGGGGTAAGGGTAGGGTGAAGCCTGTTCGGCGGTCTCTGCGGGCGGATCCTCGGGCCGTTTGCGGCCGGGATTGCCCGGAACCGGGCGGTTTCGCCCCGGCTTGGGCGATCCGGAGGGGTTCGAAGCTTCGTTGATGCGCCCTTGGACGGCTCTGGGCGCCGTTCAGAGCCGCATCCTCGGGCCCCGTGCCGGTCTTTCGACAGACATCGAAGCGTTTTCGTGGCCGCGTCAGCCCGATTCCGGTCCTCCCGCTTGCGTCCCGTCCGCCGGCTCCCCCGCCTCTGCCCGCCTGGCCGCGATGGCCGCCCGGCGTCTGTAGCTCTCGACGTTGAGTTCGAAGATGTGGGAGCGGTGGACGAGGCGGTCGACGGCGGCAAGGGTCATGGCGTCGCCGCCGAAGATCCTGCCCCAGGCGCTGAAGGGTTCGTTGGCGATCACCAGGAGCGAGCGGTTCTCGTAGCGGGCGCCGATGAGTTCGAAGAGCACGCTGGTCTCCGCATTCTCCGAGGTCACGTAGGAGAAGTCGTCGAGGACGAGCAGATGGTACTTGTAGAGCTTGCGGATGGCTCCTTCGAGGGCGAGGTCCCGGCGTGCCGCCTGGAGCTTCTGGACCAGGTTCGCCGTGCGCTGGTAGAGCACCCGGAACCCGTTCTCGACCAGCCTGAGCCCGAGACCCGCTGCCAAGTGGCTCTTGCCCGTTCCGGGCGGCCCGAACAAAAGCACGTTTGCGCCCTCATCGAGCCAGGTGTCGCCGCTCGCCAGGACTCCCACGCGCGCCTTCGACACCGCGGGCACGAGGGTGAAGTCGAAGTTGTCGAGCGTCTTGCCCGGCGGCAGCTTCGCCTCGGCCCGGTGCCGCTCGAAGCGCCGGCGCTCGCGGTCGGTGACCTCCTGGCTGGCCAGCGCGGCGAGCAGGCGCGCCGCCGACCAGCCCTCCCGGTCCGCACGCTCGGTGAAGCCACGCCACAGCGCGCGCATGGTCGGCAGCCGCAGCTGCTTCAGCAGCAGGTCGAGTTGCGGCGGATCCACGACGAAACGGTCGCTCATGAGAGTCCTCCGGCGTGCGGGGCGGGGGCACCGAGGTCGTCGTAGTCCGCCACGGGCGGCAGGGCCAGGCCGACATCCGGGATGCCGTCCGGCTTCGGCGGGAAGCGCTTGCGCAGGAGCTCCGGATCGGGGAGTTCCCCGGCATCGAGTCCCCGGTCGATCTCGGCCGCCAGCCGGGCTTCGCAGCAGTGGTCGTGGGCCAGGGCGAGCAGGTCCACCATCCGGCGGCAGGTCTCGCGGTCGTCCAGACCTTCGCGCAGCGCGTCGAAGGCGCGGCGGTAGGCGCCGCGGGGAAACAGGCCGTCGCGGTGGACCCAGTTGAGCAGCGCCATCGGCTTGCGCCTGAGCGACGGCAGCACGTGCCGGTGGTTGACGACCCGCCCGCGCCGCCCTCCCGGGCCCGCGTGGCCCCGCGGCAGCGTCATGAGTTGCTCCGTGCCCGCGTACACCACCAGCCGGTCGTCGTACAGCCGCACCCGCAGCCGGTGTCCGACCAGACGCGAGGGCACCGTGTAGAACACGCGGCGCAACGTGAAGCCGCCCGTGGTCGTTACCCGCACCAGCGTCTCCTCAAACTCGTCGCTGCGCCGCCCCGGCAGCGGCCCCAGCACCGCCCGCTCCGCGTCGATCCGCTCCCGGTTGCGGGCGTTGCGGCGGCTTACCACCTGGCCCAGGAACGCCCGGTACTCCCCGGTCGTCTCGAAGTCCCGCGAGCCCCTCAGCAGCAGCGCATCCTCGATCGCCCGCTTCAGGTGTCCGTGCGGACCCTCGACCGAACCGTTCTCGTGGGCCCGGCCCCGGTTGTTCCGGCTCCCCTTCATGTCGTAGTCATCCAACAGCGCCTCATACCGCGCCGTCAGATCCTCCCTTGCCTCCCGCTTCAGGTTCCGGAACGCCGCCGACAGGCTGTCCGTCCGATGCTCCTTCGGCACGCCGCCCAGCGCCCACAGCGCATCCTGCAGCCCCCCGGCCAGCGCCACGTAGCTCTCCCCGCCCAGCACCACCGCCACATGGCAGAACCCCGAGTACTCCAGCCGGAAGTGGTACAGCTTGTGCACCAGCGGCTCACCGGCGATGCTCACCCCCAGCGCCCCGGCGTCGGTGAAGTCCGACAGGCCCCGCCGCCCCGGCTCGTGCTTCTGCCGGAAGATGATCTCCCGCTCCGGCCCGTACTTCGCCTTCCAGCCCCGCACCCGCCGCTCAAGCGTCCGCCTCACCCCGGGGTGCAGATCCGGATGGCGCCGCATCATCTCCTCGTACAGCGCCACCGCCCGCAGCCCCGGGCTCGCCTCCAGCAGCGGTACGATCTCCTCCTCGAAGATCCCCGCCAGCGGATCCGGGCGCCTTCGCTCCCTCGGCTTCCTCTTCTCCGACGACCGCCCGGGATCCGCTTCGATCCGGTACGCCGTCGCCGTGCTGAACCCCGCCCTCGCCGCAGCCAGCGCGGGACGGTCCTTCTTCCGGTGCGTCATGTAGAGCTCCTTCTGGTGGTCCGTGATGTGTCGGCCCGGCACTTGGCGTCTCTCCGTTCAAGGGGAAAACACCAAACTTCGGGCCGGCCACAACCACCTCCGGCTCTCTCACCCTGATTGTCGCTGGCTTCTCATCCTGATTGTCGCGCTACAGTTATTGCGTCTCATGGCGTTTACCTTCGGAGAAGTTGGTCGCACGGAGCGTCGTAAACGGGCTGGCGATCGTCAAGCGCCACGCCGCCCGATCGGGCGGATGGCGTATGGTATCCCGGGTGTGTTCTCCCCTATACTCGGGGCGACAACGCCCCGCCGCGGGCGTGCACGGGAGCCAAACTCACGGAGATTGGGGATGTTTCGCTATGGGATGCGCTGGCTCGTCGTGTCGGGCTTCCTGTCGGCAGCGGCGGCAGAGGTTCACGCGCAGACACTGTACTCGGAGAACGGGATCGAGGTGCGCGCGTCGGCGAGAATCATCGAATACGGTGCGGAAGGGTGTCAAGTGCTCGAGGAGCACGAATCGGCGGCGTCATACAGGCGGAAGAGGGGAAACGACGGCCAGCCGATCGACATCTGGCAGATGGACTATTCCGTGTACAACGGGTCCGAAAGGCCACTCGCCGAATTGCTCGCCGTCTACCGGGTCGAGGCCCACGAGCCGCCGTGTACCCTCTGGGGCCTGCGTGCGAGCCGGAACTTGCCCGGACCGGTCCGGCTGAAGGCCGCGTTCGGCGAAATCCTGCGCGCCGCGGGCGACGACCCGCTGCCTCGCGGCGAAACCCTGACGGCGACAAGCTACGTGTACGTGTTCCGCGGACACCGTGCCTGGTTCGCCGACTGGAGCGTGAACTACCAATTCGCGGCGGTCCCGGTCGTCCAGCGTGCGCCCGCACCGGTCCGAGTGCCTGAAGGAGCGAACCCCACCCAACCTCCCCCGCCGCCCGCCGCCGTGCCGGAATTCGTCCCCCCGGACATCCCCCCGGTGGACCCGGCGAATGTGTTCAGCGACTGCTCGGGGTGTCCGCAGATGGTGAAGGTGCCGGCAGGCACGTTCACGGTGGGCTCTCCCGCGTCGGAGAGAGGCCGGGGCGACGACGAGGGCCCGCAGCACTCGGTGACGATCGGGGCCCCCTTCGCGGTGGGGATGTACGAGGTGACGTTCGCGGAGTGGGACGCCTGTGTGCGGGCCGGCGGGTGCGACTACGAGCCGGACGATGAGGGGTGGGGCCGGGGGGACCGGCCGGTGACCAACGTGAACTGGACCGACGCCCGGACGTACGTGCGGTGGCTGTCCCGACATACCGGGCAGGAGTACCGGCTTCCGAGCGAGGCGGAGTGGGAATACGCGGCGCGGGCGGGCTCGCAGACGGCGCGTTACTGGGGCGAGAGCCAGGCGGGTCAGTGCCGGTACGCGAACGGGGATGATGGTTTCGCATCGTGTGCGGATGGGCATGAGTACACGGCGCCTGTGGGGTCATTCGCCCCGAACGCCTTCGGCTTGTACGACGTGATCGGGAACGTGGCCGAGTGGACGCAGGATTGCCGGAACGACGACTATTCTGGTGCGCCGACCGACGCGCGCGCCCGGGAGTCGGACGATTGCACCTATCGGGTCCTGCGCGGCGGTTCCTGGCTCAACGAATCGCGGGACCGCCGCTCGGCGCGGCGGGACTGGAACAACGCCGCTTACCGGTTCCTCAGCTTCGGTTTCCGCGTCGCCCGGACGCTGAACCGATGATCCGATTGAGGACTGACTGGCCCGTGACGACGGTGTTGATGATGGTGTTTGTGGTCCGGCGTGACGGCGGACCTGCACGCACAAACGCTGTTCGAGTCGGACGTGATCGAGTTGCGCGGCTCGGCGAGAATCGTCGAGGACGAAGCGGAGACATGCGAGGTGCTCCAGGCGTACGAGACAGTCGAGGCGTACAGGCGGAAAATGGCCAATCACGGTCAGCCGATCGACGTCTGGCAGCTGGACTATTCCGTTCACAACAGGTCCGGTAGACCACTCGACCAATTGAACGTCTCCTTCCGGATCGAGGCCCCGGAGCCGCCGTGCACGAACGGGAGCCTGCCCGCGAACCGGGCTTCGGGGCGGGTCCACCTGAGAGTCGCCGTTGGCGAAATACGCCGCGGGAGCGGAGATCCGACGGCCCCCGGCGAAACTCCGGCGGCCACGAGTTACATCTACGTGTTGCGTGGACACGAGCCCCGATTCGCCAACTGGAGCGCCAACTATCGGTTCGCGGCCGCGCCGGTCGCCGTCCCGGACTCATCGGCAGCGCCTACCGTGACACTGGATGCCGCGACACCAGGTGCCGCGCCGGAAGAGAGCCCGATGGCCGTGGCCGTCGGCCCGGCGGATGTGTTGAGCGACTGTGCCGGATGCCCGCAGATGGTGGTGGTGCCCGCGGGAGCGTTCACCATGGGGCCACCGCGCTCGCGCCACCACGTGATGTTCGGCGCGCCGTTTGCGGTCGGCATGTACGAGGTGACGTTCGCGGAATGGGATGCCTGCGTGGACGCCGGTGCCTGTGGCGGCCACTGGCCGTCGGACCAAGGCTGGGGCCGCGGAGACCGTCCTGTGGTCGGTGTGAGTTGGGACGATGCCCAGGCCTACGTGTCGTGGCTCTCCCGGCAGACGGGACAAGACTACCGGCTGTTGTCCGAGGCGGAATGGGAATACGCGGCCCGCGCCGGGACGGTCACGGGGCGCTTCTGGGGAGACACGAGTTCCGACCAGTGCGGCCACGCGAACGGCTACGACGAGACGGCGCACGCGGAGTGGGGCTTCTCCGGATCACCCGTGGAGTGTTCCGACGGATATGCTGCAACGGCGCCCGCGGGGTCGCTCATCCCCAACAGATTCGGGTTGTACGACATGCTGGGAAACGTGTACGAGTGGACGCAGGACTGCTGGAACGGGAGCTACGCCGGCGCCCCGACAGATGGGAGCGCCTGGGAGTCCGGGGACTGCGGCGACCGGGTCATCCGCGGTGGCTCTTGGAGCGCCAGCCCAGGGCGCCTTCGGTCGACGAGCCGGGATTGGAACCCCTTGGACAGCCGGTTCAACAACATCGGTTTCCGCGTCGCCCGAACGCTGAATTGATCCAGCGGGGGACCGGCATCATGGCAGAGGCGCCCTCAGGACATACGGCACGTCCAGCTCGTCCGCGATCCAGGTGTAGATGTGGCCGTGGCGGACCCGGAGGGGCCCGGCTGCCTCGAACCCCAGGCGAACGGAACCCAGGTAGCCGCCGTCCTCGGAGAACAGGTCGTAGAAGGCGGGGGCATCGGCAGGAGTGACCCTTCGGACCCAGAGCCGTCCCTCCTCGTCCATGAACAGACCTCCGAGGATCGGCTTGACGTCCGGCATGAGGGTCGCGACCTCTTCGGCGTAGCGCCGCATTTCCGGGGCCCCCTCGGCGATCCCCTCGACGTACGCCGAACGGTCTTCGGCCGTCACCGGCTGCTCCTCCAGCCCCGCCTCGATGACGATCAGCGTGTCGCCGGCTTCATTGGTCCGGGCAATACGATACGAAGCGCTGTTGGCGCGCCAGAATCCTCCGGACGGATGAACCAGGATGCTCTCGCCGGACTGGAAGGGAATGCCGAGGACTCCCGCTCCTCCGCTGAACGTGTAGCTGTACGATCGATACCTGCTATCGCCCAGATAGACCGAGTCGATGGCCCCGCTGGACAGGTCGTAGGACTTGTAGTAACGCCTCACGGTCCCCGTTTGCAGGCCCGGGTCGGGCGGGTAGCTCCGAACCTCGTCCGAATGGGAGGTGCTCCTCCAGTACCGTCCCGGATTGTCGAACTCCCCGCTCCACATGTATCCGTACCTCCTGACCGGCTTGCCGAACCTGAGTACCTCCTCCCCGTTCGGGTCCACCCCCATGATCACCCACCGGGAGTGATCGTGGATCCAGAGAAGGGTGTCGCCGGAGAGATGAATCCCATTGGCTTCGAGGATCTCTCCGGGACCCTCCCCGCGGCGCGCAATCGTTCGCACGTACTCACCGTCGGGACTGTAGGCCCTCACCTCGGCCGCAAGATAGTCCAGAACGTAGATCGTGCCGTCGCTTGCGGCCTCCACACCCCGGATATCGCCGAAGGTGAGGTTGGGGTCATCCCCTTCGACGCTGCCGAACCGCAGGTCCACACGCACTTCGCTGACGACCGGACCGACGGAGTCAATGGCGGGGAGGCCGGGATACCGCACCAGGACCGCTCCATTCGGAAGCGTCTCGCGTGTGGGGTTCGCCGTCGGCGATTCCGTTTCGCAGGCGCAGAGGGCGATCATCAGCGCGAGACCGGGAAGGATACGCGTGGGGTCCGCTTTGGCGGCGAGTCCTGAGAGACGCATGGATCGACCTTCCCTTGCCCTTCAGTCCCCCGCCACGGGGCAGCCGGCCGCCCGGTTGATCCAGTCCGGCTGACCGGGGATGTCACAGTCGAACCAGTTGTAGGCGATGAGTCGGCCGGAGACGATGATGAGCGCCCACGCCGCGAGCGAGACGGCGCCCGCCGCACGCGCCCGCCCCGGAAGGACGGGAGAGCGCTCCCACTCGAGCACCCGGCGGCGGATCCCCCGGTGAAAGAGAAAAGCGTTCAGTCCCGCGACTATGAACAGAATTACTTTCAGTCGAAAGAAGATGTTGTGATAGTATCGGACCGGGTTCGAGTAGAAGATGAGAAATCCGGTGATGACCATGATCGTGAACCCGATCCGGGTCCACGGGAGGAGGCGGCCGGTGACCTCCGAGACGGGGACGCGCCGCATGGTCCAGCCGAGGAGCCGGAGGTCGTTCATCATCACGGTCCCGAAGAAGAGCGCCACCGCGAGCACGTGGGCCGACTCGATCAGCGGCCACGCCAGCGTGGACTCCAGCAGGGCCACGCTCCAGGGCGTGCTCCCGAGCCACTCGAGGAATCGTTCCATTTGCGCCTAGCGGCTCCCCTGATCGTCCGTCGTATCGCCGGTCGACGTGTCTTCGGCCACGGCCCCCAGGGAGTCGGCAGGCGCGGTGCTACGGGGGTCGCTCGGCCTGAGAGTCTCGGCGGCGTATCGGGCGTGGCAGTCGCGGCAGGCGTAGTAGACCTCCGCACCCGCGTCGAACACGGCGTCGGCGTCTCGTCGGTCGACCGCCTCGAGCGCCAACCGGCCCGCATCGACCATGTCGCGCGAATGGGCCATCCAGTCCCCGCGGTCCCGCACGCGCCCGTCCATCATCAGCAGGTTGCCCGACTCCGCGAGGATGAACGCCGCGTTGCGGAGCGCCGTCCAGTCGTCGTCGGTGAGCGGGCGGATGAGGTGTACGCCCTCTTCAACGAGGATCTCCCCCACGCCGTCCCAGTAGGTCTCGGCGGCGGGTTCGAGCACGGAGATCATCAGGTCCGTCACGTCCGCGACCACGACCGGCCGTTCCGGGGCTTCCCCCGAACACGCGGCGGCCAACCCGGCGGCGAATGCCACGGCCGCGAGCGAGATGCCCGTGAGGCGAACCCGTCCTTCGGTTTCCTTGGGAGAATTCGAGATCTTCATGGGCGGGGAACCTATTCCTTCGGAGCGGCCCGCGCCCCTCGCGGCTAACCCCGCGACCGGCCGATGTCGGTGTCCCGCCACGCCTGATCCGCCGGCTCATCGGGATCGGAGCGCAGGAACCGGATGAGTTCCGCATGGAACGGCTCCGGGATCTCGAACTGTGGCGAGTGTCCGACTTCCGAGAAGATCACGAGTTCGGCGTTCTGCAGTTCCTCGGCGATATTCCGCGCCAGCGCCGGATAGTCGGCCACCAGCCGGTCCTCCGCGCCCCCGATGACGAGCGCCTTTGTCGCGATGTGCTGCCACTCGTAGACGACGGGGTCCTCGTACAGGATCTGGCGCTGCGCCGCGCGCACGCGCGCCATGCGCGGCCAGTCGCCGCTCAGGGTGAGACCGTACTGGACCTTCACCCACTCGAGGTACTCCGGCCGCCAGCCGTTCGGGTAATAGCGCATGTGCCCCCGGAGCACCGACTCGTACGTCGTCCCGTTGAGGATGGACTCATACGTCTCGGCGGGATCGGTCCACGCCCGTCCGGGCCGCGAGTCGGTGAGGCCGATCTGGTTCACCATGGCGACGTGCGTCGTGGCCTCGGGGTAGGTGGACGCGAACCGGGTCGCGACCATGCCGCCCATGGAGTGCCCGACGATCGCGGCGCGCTTGATCCCCAGCGCCTCCAGCAGCCGCTTCGCGTTCCTGGCCGGGATGTGGAGGTTGTAGTGGATGATCGGTTTCGAGGACCGGCCGAACCCCAGCCGGTCGATCGCGATCACCCGGAATCCCTCGTTCCGCAGGGCCTCGATCGTGGGCCGGAACCCCGCCGCGAAGAAGTTCATCCCGTGGAAGAGCACGACGACCTGTCCGTTCGCGGGGCCGGCGGGGGGCACGTCCATGTAGGCGAGCCGATAGGGATCTCCATACACCTCGACATCGAGATACGACACCGGGTGCGGGTACGGGACGTTGCTGTAGTCGATCGCCGTGGCTTCCCAGTCGGCGGGCGGGGCTGACGGCGGTTCCGTCTGGGCCGAGACGGGCACGGCCGCAAGAGTGAGAACCGCTGCAACGCGGGGTGCGAGGCCTCGGTGCGCGGCGACTCCGCGGGCTTGCCGACGGAGGCCGAGGTGGCGGGCAATCGACATGGTGGTCCTCCCTTCCGGACGGTTGCGGTCCCCCTGCGGGCCAACCTACGGTGAGCAACGCCGGATGTCCTGCTACTGCGAGGTTCTTCATGCGTACACGCTCATTCGCTTCCTTCGGCGTCACCGCCGCCGCGTTCTGGCTCGGGGCCGCGGCGCCCGCGCTCCAGGCACAGCAGCCCACCGCGGAGGACGACCCGGTGGCGGCCCTCGTCAGCCGGCTGACGCTCGACAACTACAAGACGACGCTCAAGGGGCTGACCCAGTTCGGCGACCGCCGTCAGGGGACGCAGCGTAACCGCGATGCGGTCGACTGGATCGAGGCGCAGCTGCAGGCGTTCGGCTGCACCAACAGGGAGCGGATCGTCTACACCTTCCCGCCGCCGCCCCCACCCGACGCGGCGCCGCGCGGGACCGCGCCTCGGGGCGCCGCTCGCCGCCGCCCCGCGCCCAACGAGGGGGACCTGACGACGGCGACCGGCGGCCTCGTGGGCCGGCGAGGCCCGGGCTCTGGCGGCAGCACGCTCTTCGGCTACCGGGGCCCCACCGGCGTCAACCGCGATCTCATGGCGCAGCCCGACGAACGCATCCGGGAACTCAACCGCGAGGAACCGGTCGACGGCGAGCGGTCCGAGGTCTACTGCACGAAGGTCGGGACGACCCGCCCGGACGAGATGTACATCATCGGCGCCCACATGGACGGCCACGGCGTGAACGAGGCGGTGAACGACGACGGCTCCGGCACGGCCCTCGTCATGGAACTCGCGCGCGTGTTCAGCGCGCCGGACGTGCAGACCGAGCGCTCGATCCGTTTCGTCCTCTGGAACAACGAGGAGACGGGCCTCAACGGGGCGCGGGCCTACGTCGCGCAGCGTCAGGACCTGCAGGGCGTGGAGGATCCGCCCGGTTCCGGCCGCTATCCCGAGCCGCGCTGGGTCGGCATGGTGCAGCACGACATGATGCTGTGGGACCACGGCGCCCCCGGCCCGGACGGTCTGGTGAGCCGGAACCAGCGGCCCGAGGCGGACGTGAACGTCGAGTTCCAGTCCAACTCCGAGCGGGCGGCCGATTCGATGAAGCTCGCGTTCCTGTTCAAGGTCGCGAACGAACGCTACGCGACGGACTACCCGGCCGCGGTCGGTCCCCACATGACGAACACGGACTCGACCCCGTTCATGGACATCGTGCCGTCGATCAGCCTGCGCGAGAACGAGCGGGGCGCCCAGGTCGGCGCGGGCTGGGACCCCAACTGGCACCAGCCGACGGACGTGTGGGCGACGTACACGGACGACGACTTCCGGCTCGGCCTCAACGCCGGACAGACGACGCTCGCCGCGATCGCCCAGCTGACCGGCGCCACGCTCGACAACTGACCGCGCCGGCCTATCAGTCCTTGCGGTAGACCCTCAGAATCCGCACGGACGGCGTCAACTGCTGTGCCTCGTACGGTGCCTGGTGAATCGCGCGCACCACGTCCATCCCCGCCATGACTCTCCCGAAGGCCCCGAACCCCTGGCCGTCGGGGTTGCGCATCCCCCCGAAGTCGAGTGACGGTTGGTCGCCGATACAGATGAAGAAGCTGTTCGTGGCGGTGTCGGGGCCTCCGCGCGCCATCGAGACCGCCCCGTCCTGGTGCAGGATCCCCGTCTCGCTGGTGCGTTCGAGCGGGATGGGCGGAAAGGACTCGGCCGCCGCATCCGGGTTCCGTCGCCCCTGGACGACCGCGATCCGGATCGAGTCTTCGGGCTGGTTGTCCGCGTGCACGGTCCGGAAGAAGGTGCCGCCGTCGTAGAACCCGCCGTCCACGTAGCCGAGGAAGTTGGCCGCGGTGACGGGCGCCCGGTCGACATCGACTTCCAGTTCAAAGGCGCCCATCTCCGTCTCGACGACGACCCGGACAGGGTCCGCGGCCGGGGGCGGAGCGGCGCGGCAGCCGGCGCCCCCGAGACTCAGCGGCGCGAGAACGGCGGTGATGACCCAACGAGTTCGCACGCTTGCCCCTCCCTTTTTGCTGACCTGATCGGCACAACCTTACGTTCTCGGACGATGCCCGGGCGACCTTGCCCCCGCATCGGCGACCTGAACGCACCTCCACCATGGGCGCATCATGAGCAAGAGACGAAAGCCTGGTCCCGAGTCTCCCGCCGCCGCCAGCCGGCGCAGCTTCGTCAAGTCCGTGGCGGCCGGTTCGGCGCTCGCGGCAGGTCTGCCTTCGCTGCTTTCGGGTGAGACGGGGGCCGTCCGCCGCACGATGGCCCGCCCAACCCCGAAGCGCCGGGCCGCTCCGTCGGACCGGATCGGACTCGGCATCATCGGCGCCGGGGGCATGGGCATGGCCGACGTATCGACGGCGCTTCGCATCCCGGACGTCGAACTGGTCGCCGCCTGCGACGTGTTCGACGGACGCCTCGAGGCCGCCCGGGAGCGTCACGGAGACATCTTCACAACGCGCGACTACCGGGAAGTCCTCGCGCGTGACGAGGTGGACGCCGTGATCGTGGGCACGCCCGACCACTGGCACCAGCCGATCTCCATCGACGCGCTCCGCGCCGGCAAGGCCGTCTACTGCGAGAAGCCGATGGTCCACCGGATCGAGGAAGGACACGACCTGATCCGGGCCGAGCAGGAGTCGGGCAGCGTGTTTCAGGTCGGAAGCCAGGGGATGAGTTCGCTCGGCAACGAGAAGGCGAGGGAACTCTACCTGGACGGTGCCATCGGCGAACTCAACTATGCTGAGGGATTCTGGGCCCGCAATGACCCCATCGGGGCCTGGCAGTACCCGATCCCCGAGGATGCCTCCGAGGAAACGGTCGACTGGAAGCGTTTCCTCGGGCCGGCGCCGGACCTCTCCTGGGACCCCCTCCGCATCTTCCGCTGGCGGAACTATCGGGACTATGGGACGGGGGTCGCGGGCGACCTCTTCGTCCACCTCTTCTCGAGCCTCCACTTCGTCGTCGGTTCGCGCGGCCCCACCCGGGTCCAGGCCGCGGGGGGACTCCGCTACTGGAAGGACGGGCGCGAGGTGCCCGACGTGCTCCTCGGCGTGTTCGACTATCCCGAGACCGAGGCGCACCCCGGCTTCAACCTCTCGCTGCGTGTCAACTTCGTGGACGGGACCTCGGGCAGCACCTTCCTGCGGCTGGTGGGGAGCGAGGGTGCGATGGACGTGACGTGGACCGAAGTCATCCTGCGCAAGAACGTCGCCGTCGATCCGATGGACGCGTTCTCGCAGGAGAAGATGGCCGAGGCCGCGGCGTCGGCCGACGGGCTTCCCCCGCGGGTCCGGATGCTGCCGCCGGCCGAGGCGCGGTACGAAGTCGAGCGCGGGTATCGCGGGGCCCACGTCGACCACTTCTTCAACTGGTTCGAGGCCATTCGCGGCGGGCCACCCGTGCTGGAAAACGCGACCTTCGGGCTGCGCGCGGCGGCGCCCGCGCTCGCCTGCAACCTGAGCTACTTCGAGGACCGCATCGTGCGCTGGGACCCCGACACCATGAGGCTGATCTGATGCGCCCCCCGCGACGGCCCCGACGCTCCGGGCTGTGCCTCCCGGCGTTCGCCGCGATACTGACCCTGGCCTGTGCGGGGGCGCCCGAAGCCCCCGCCGAAACGCCGCACAACACCCTGACGGAGGCCGAACGGGCCGCCGGCTGGCGCCTCCTCTTCGACGGTGAGACGCCGGCGGGCTGGCGCGGGTACGGTCAGGAGACCTTCCCCGACACGGGATGGGCCGTCATCGACGGGACGCTCGTCGTCGGCGCGACTTCCACCGATCCCGACGTGGCGGTGGGCGGGGACATCGTCACGACCGAGTCGTTCTCGGACTTCGACCTCAGGTTCGAGTTCATGCTCTCGGAGGTGGCGAACAGCGGCGTCCTCTACCGGGTGATCGAGGAGGAGGGAGCCGCCATCTGGTACAACGCGCCGGAGTACCAGGTGCTCGACGATCCCGCGTACATCGCCATGGGCACCATGGAAATGAACACGCACCTGACCGGGGACAACTACGACCTGCATGCGTCGGGCGAGACGACGCTCCATGGGCCCGGCGAGTGGAACGAGGGCCGGATCCGTATCCGGAACGACCTGGTCGAGCACTGGCTGAACGGGACGAAAACGGTCGAGTACGAACTGGGGTCCCCGGAGTGGGAGGCGCTCGTGGCGGCGAGCAAGTTCGCCGCCTACCCGCGTTATGGACGGGCCGCGTCCGGACCGATCGGCCTCCAGGACCACGGGCGCAACGTCTGGTACCGGAACATCAAGATCCGTCCCCTCGAGCCCGTCTCCCTCTTCAACGGCGAAAACCTCGACGGCTGGCGTGTGCACGGGACGGAGCGCTGGTACGTAGAGGACGGGGAACTGGTGTGCGAGAGCGGCCCTGACGCCGAGTACGGGTATCTCGTTACCGAGGAGACGTACCGCGATTTCGATCTGACGCTCGAGTTCAGGCAGGAGGCGGACGGCAACAGCGGCGTCTTCCTGCGCTCCAGCGTGGAGGGAACCACCGTCAGCGGCTGGCAGGCCGAGGTCGCGCCCCTGGGCCTGTTCACCGGCGGCATCTACGAGTCGTACGGCCGCGGCTGGCTGGTGCAGCCCGATCCGGCGCTGGATGACGCGCTCCGCATGGGCGACTGGAACACCATGCGCATCCGCGCGGTCGGCGACCGGGTCACGACATGGCTGAACGGGATGAAGATGGTGGACTTCGAGGACGAGAAGATCGGCGCAGCCGAGGGCTCGATCGCGCTCCAGATCCACGACGGTGGCGGCATCAGGGTCCGCTGGCGAAACCTCCGCATCACGGACTTGGGCGGCTGACGCTCAACTGATGGCTTGCGGGTCGGAGCCACCGCGCTGCGCGGCTACCCACCCCAACTGGCCGGTCGTCACGAGGTCGAGCAGTTCACTTCGATACGCTGAGAGCTCCTTTCCTCACTGATGGAGCACAGCAGCGTATGGGTGGTGGTGAAGTTCTCCGAATATACCACTCTCGCCCTGGTGACGTCGTCCAGCGACTGGGGCGTTGTGCCGAAGTTCAGATCCGCCAGCTCCACGCGTCCCTCGCCGGCGGTGATGGGTTGGTCGTTCGTGAACTCCCACGTTGCCGCGTCATCCCCGGTGATGATGAAGACGTCCAGGTCGAACTGGTCAGCGAAGAAGGTCGGATCGGCCAGCACCCTGAAGGCATCGTTCTGACTCTGTGAAGGCTCGATCCGGAGTTCCACGGAGCCATCGAATGTTGGCGGCGGCGGGGGAGGTGGGGGCGCCGGCAAACAAGTCGCTTCTACCCGCTGCGGACTTCTTCCCGCGAGGATCGTGCAAAGCAGCACATGGGTCGTATCGAAGTTCTCGTCGAACACCACCTTCGCCTTGGTGGCGTCGTCCAGCGACTGGGGCGTTGTGCCGAAGTTCAGATCCGCCAGCTCCACGCGTCCCTCGCCGGCGGTGATGGGTTGGTCGTTCGTGAACTCCCACGTTGCCGCGTCATCCCCGGTGATGATGAAGACGTCCAGGTCGAACTGGTCAGCGAAGAAGGTCGGATCGGCTAGCACCCTGAAGGCATCGTTCTGACTCTGTGAAGGCTCGATCCGGAGTTCCACGGAGCCATCGAATGTTGGCGGCGGCGGGGGAGGTGGGGGCACCGGCAAACAAGTCGCTTCTACCCGCTGCGAACTTCCTCCCGCGAGGATCGTGCAAAGCAGCACATGGGTCGTATCGAAGTTCTCGTCGAACACCACCTTCGCCCTGGTGACGTCGTCCAGCGACTGGGGCGTTGTGCCGAAGTTCAGGTCCGCCAACTCCACGCGTCCCTCGCCGGCGGTGATGGGTTGGTCGTTCGTGAACTCCCACGTTGCCGCGTCATCCCCGGTGATGATGAAGACATCCAGGTCGAACTGGTCAGCGAAGAAGGTCGGATCGGCTAGCACCCTGAAGGCATCGTTCTGACCCTGTGAAGGCTCGATCCGGAGTTCCACGGAGAACCCGGGCGGCGGTGGTGGAGGACTCGAGACCGTCACAGAGAACGCCTGCTGGGCGGAGAGCCCGCCGGGATCGGTCGCCGTCACGGTGACGTCGGCGGTTCCCGCGCTCTCCGCCAGGACCTTCAGGACAGTCCCGGAGACCGACACCGCCGCTACGTCGGAATCCGATGTCTCCGCGGCGTAGCTGAGGGTGTCACCGTCGGGGTCGCTGAAATAGGCGGCAAGATCGACGGTGGCCGAGTCACCCGCAGCCAGCTCGAGCGCCGGGATCGCGTCGACCGGTTGCGGTGCCCGATTGGCCACCGTCACAGAGAACGCCTGCTGGGCGGACAGCCCGCCGGGATCGGTGGCCGTCACGGTGACGTCGGCGGTTCCCGCGCTCTCCGCCAGGACCTTCAGGACAGTCCCGGAGACCGACACCGCCGCTACGTCGGAATCCGATGTCTCCGCGGCGTAGCTGAGGGCGTCACCGTCGGGGTCGCTGAAATAGGTGGCCAGATCGATGGTGGCCGAGTCACCCGCAGCCAGCTCGAGCGCCGGGATCGCGTCGACCGGTTGCGGTGCCCGATTGGCCACCGTCACAGAGAACGCCTGCTGCACGGAGAGCCCGCCGGGATCGGTCGCCGTCACGGTGACGTCCGCAGTTCCAATAGCAGCAGCAACGATGACTGCGGTGCCAGCTGTGATCGTCGCTTGAACCGTCCCGGCGGCCGAGGTGGCGACCGAATAGGAGAGTGCGTCCCCATCCGGATCTCGGAAGAACGGCGACACGTCCAGTCTCGACGTGTCGCTCACCGCCAACTCCAGGGCTGGAATCGAACCCACCGCCAGCGGGGCCCGGTTCTGCGGGGGAGGTGGTGGCGGGGGTGGCCCCGGGGCCGGGCCCGTGCCGTCCGTCCCTCCACAACCGACCAGCGAGCCAAGCAGCAGCAGAACGGTTCGTCTCATGTCTCCCTCAGCCCCTGGAAAACCCCGGTACCGGAGTGCGGGCCAACTATAGCCGGTCACATCATCTCACGCATCCGCGCGCGCGATTGGAAGACGATGCGGATCCGGGCCGAGGGCTTGATCGCGCTCCAGATCCACGACGGTGGCGGCATCAGGGTCCGCTGGCGAAACCTCCGCATCACAGACCTTGTACACCTCATCGACTCCGGGGACTGATTCCCCGGTGGTCAAGCTCTGACCCCAGCGTGGAGGTGGTGCCGTGACCCGAGGCGATGAGGTGAGACTTCTTTGCGCTGTGTTCATCACGCTGCTGGCGGCTTGCGGCGGTGAGACCGGGGGTGTGCCCGCTCCGCTGTCGAGCGAGGACCGTCCGCTCGAGGCCGGTTTCGAGGAGGTGTACCGGATCGGCGGGATCGAGGCGGAGAGCTGGGACGCGTTCACGGAGATCGCGGAGCTGGATTTCGACGCGCGCGGTCATCTGTACATCCGCGACGCCGCCGCGTCCTCCACCCGCATCGTCGTCCTGGACGGACTCGGAGGCCTGGCGGCGGAGTTCGGGCGCATGGGTGACGGCCCGGGCGAGCTTCGCCAAGTCGGGCACATGTTGGCCCGGCCCGAGGGCGGGGTCGTGATCGTCGACGATGGACACCGCGCCTACCTCCTCTTCGGCCCGGACGGGTCGTTCGAGCGCGCGATCCGCTTCGCGAATACGGGCGCCTCTCAGACCGCTTCCGCGGAGAGGGTGCGCGCCGCGCGGGAGGGAGGAGCGCTGTTCCTGACCCGAGGTGCGGCCGCGAGCTTCAGCGGTGGCGAAGCGACCGTCGCGGCCGGTGACCGCACCATCTACCGCGTGTCACTCGACGAGGGGGAAGAGGCCGCCACGGCTCCGTTCGCGGAGGGGTGGGAGGCGCGCCCGGAGCGGCAGGCCACGTTCGAGGCCGCAGATCCGTCGGACATGTTCGGCGCGCTCGGCGACGCGTTCGCCTATTTCGAGCCCGGCCTCGTGTTCGATGTTCTCCCCGGCGGTGCGGTGGCGTATTCGGATTCGTCCGCGTATGCGGTCAAGATCCAGACGGCGGTGGGTGCCCCGGTGCGCGTCGTGGGCCGTCCCCTCCACCCCGAGCCTGTCACGGAGCGGCTGCGGGAGCGCGTCCGGGCACGGGCACTGGAAGCCTTGGAATCGTCCATTGAGGAGCAGTTCGCCAGCCCGACGGGCGATGTTCCGGAGGCCCTCCGCGAGCAGATGGGAGCCATGTTGGAGGGCATGATGGCCGGCCTGCGCGACATGGTGGAGAACGCGAGTTTCATGCCCGAGGTGCCCCTCGTGCGGGATCTTCGCACGACCTGGGCGGGGTCGATTTGGGTGCAGCGCTGGGGGAGCGACCCCCTGGCGCAGATCCAGCTGGCGGGCGGAGAGCCGGCAGGGGGAGAGCCGGAGGGGGAGGGGGATGCTGCAGAGGGATGGATCGATGTCTTCGCGCCGGAGGGCGGTTACGTGGGCACGTTCTCGCTGGAGGAGACGCTCATGCCCGGCGCGTTCGGGCCGGGAGGTCTGGTCGCCTTCGTCGAGACGGACGAGTTCGATGTCCCGACGGTCATCGTGAAGCGGCTACCGGAGGCCGTCCGCTTAACGGGCTGACGGCACGAGCGCCGGGTGCGGTGGGCGAGCCGCGTTTGACCCAACCTTCGCCCTTCGACTAACCTTCGCGAGAGAGCCCCCTCGCAAGGAGCCATGTCGATGCCGCACGCGACGCGGACCCTGTCTTTCGCCGGAAGATCTTCTGTCTTCCTCACCCTCCTCCTGCTTTCCGCGACCAGCCTCGCGGCGCAGGCCGGGGCATCGATTGCGACGGCCAGTCACGCGACATCCGGTGCAACCGGGGATGAAGCCGCCGACGTCACGTTCAGCCGCGACATCGCGCCGATTCTCCAGCGAGCATGATCGCGCGCCGGACGCAGATCCGGGACCGGGCCGGGGCCATGCCTCCGTGGTACGTCGAGAAGGACATCGGGATCCAGCACTTCAAGGACGACATGTCGCTCGACGAGTGGGAGATCGGGGCGCTCGACGCCTGGCGGCGGGCGGGCACCCCCGAGGGCGACCCGGCCGATCTGCCGGCGCCGCTCGAGTTCAATGACGATGTTCTGTGGGCCGCGGGCGAGCCGGACCTGATCGTTCGGCTGCCGGAGGTGCTCGTCGAGGACGACGCCCCCGACTGGTGGGGCGATATCGAGAACATCCCCACCGGCCTCATCGAGGACCGCTACGTGAAGTCGGTCGAGATCCGCGAGATGAACGACGTCCCGCAGCGACGAGACGGGGAACACGAGGGGCGGCGCACGGTCGGCGGACGCTTCGTCGTGCATCACATGATCTGGAGCACGCGCGTCCTCGAGGGCCAGGAGACGGGGCCCGGGTCGGACCGCGCCGCGACGGACACCGGCTGGCCGGTGCACGAGGTCGGCCGCGAGCCCGACATCTTCGACGAGGACGCGGGCCGGCTCCTGCGCGCGGGCTCCTCGGTGGTCTCGAACTCCGTCCACCTCCATTCCAACGGCCGCGACACGCGCGCCCACCTCGAGATCGGCTTCCGCTTCCATCCCCCGGACTACGAGCCGAAGTACCGGCGCTCCATCCTGGGGCTTGGGAACGGGAGCGACATCGACATGCGGCCGGGCGCGGCGGGACAGGAACTTCACGCCTACAAGGTGCTGAACCAGCACACCAAGCTCGTCACCTTCGCGCCCCACCTGCACGCCCCGGGGATGCGCATGTGTCTCGAGGCGATCTGGGGCTTCAACGTCGAGACGCTCAACTGCGTGGGATACGACCACAACTGGGTCCGCGGCTACACCTACGCGCAGGACCACCAGCCGCTCCTCCCGAAGGGGGCGATCCTCCACATCATCGGCTACATGGACACCTCCGAGGCGAACCGGAACGTCCCGGACACCCGCAACTGGCAGGGGTCGGGGAACCGCTCGGTGGCGAACATGTTCATCGATCTCGGCATGCGCGTGGAACTGTCCGACGAGCAGTTCGTGGAGGAGATGGCGATGCGCAGGCATCGGCTCGCGCTCGGGCCCAACGATCACGTGATCGGCTGCCCGCTGTGCATGGTCATCCCCGAGAACGGCGACATGAGCTACTTCGCGGACGCCGAGTGGTGGCAGCCCGACGCCGCGGCCGAGGCATCCGAGTCGTCGGGCGAGTCCGGCGACAGGGGCGGCTCGCCGGGCGGTTCGCGGGAGCGATAGAGGTGTCCGAAGGGCCTTCCCGAGCCCGGATCGCGCCGCTCCTGGCGCTAATCCTGGCCGCGGCCGCGCTCCCCGCCGGCGTCCACGCCCAGACCTACGCCCGTGGCCAGAACGTAGCGCCGGCGTTCGAGGGCTGGGAGAAAAACGAGGACGGCTCGTTCAACTTCCTGTTCGGGTACATGAACCGGAACTGGCTCGAGGAGATCGACGTCCCCGTGGGCGAGGACAACGCGTTCTCCCCCGGCCCGGCAGACCGGGGGCAGCCGACCCACTTCCTCCCGCGCCGCAACCGCTTCGTGTTCAGGGTCCGCGTCCCGGCGGACTGGGGCGACAGGGAACTGGTGTGGACGCTGGCGAGCCAGGGGGTCACCGAGCACGCCTACGCCTCGCTCCGACCCGACTACATCGTGGACAACACGGTGATCATGTCCGAGACCGGCGCGCTGGGCGCCGGCTCCAGCAACGCCGAGATGCGGGCCAACGAGCCGCCCGGGATCACCCTCGAGGGCGAGCGCAGCCGCGAGGCCATCGTCGGCCAGCCCGTCACGGTGAGCGTGCTTATCGAGGACGATGGGCTCCTCAGGCCCCCCCGTCGGCGCACGCCCCAGCCCCCGGAGACGGCGGAGGACTCCGCCCGCGTGGACTCGATCGCCCGCGCCCACCCCAGCCTCAGCCGCCGGCAGCTCACGGCCCCCTCCCGGGTGACGGTGCAGAAGGTGAACGGGCTCTTCATGTCGTGGTTCGTCTATCGCGGCGAGGGGGAGGTGGCGTTCGACCCGCCGCAGGTGAAGGTGTGGGAGGACACGCGAACTGGCGCGAACTCACCCTGGGCGCCGCTGTGGCGTCCTCCCGAACCGCCCGAGGACGACCGCTGGACGGTGAGGGTGACGTTCTCCCAGCCCGGGACCTACATCCTCCGTGGCCGCGCCGACGATGGCGGCCTGTTCTCCGACGAGGAGATCACCGTCGTGGTCCGCCCCGCCGCCAGCTGACCCCCAGGCAGCGGCCTCTCTCCCCAAGCAGGATCGTCGTACACGACGGAGGCGCTCGACACACCGCCCGTCACGGTCACCGACTTCGGTGCGTTGATGGGATGGCCACGCGCTTCAACGAAGCTGCCAACCGAACCATGGTGGAAGGGGACCCGCAGTGCACCGCATCCTCGTCGCGGTCGCCGCAGCCGGTCTGTTGATCGCATGCGGTGATTCACTCGGGCCAAACAACGACGAAGTGGTCGCGGCGCTCACGTTCGAGGTCATTGAGGAGTTCGACACGCCCGAGGTGTTCGTTCCCGACACGGTACGCATGCACCAGCAGTTTCCCGTGGTCATCAGGACGTACCACGGCTGTCGGCTTGAAGAAGGTCGCTCGGCGGTCGAGACCGATGGCCTCCGCGCGACGATCATTCCGTACAAGAGCTTTCTCCCCAGCCCCAACTGCCCGGACTTCCTCGCCGTGCCTCGGCGCTACGTCTACATGCAGTTCGATGAGCGTGGGCTCGGAACCGTCACGGTGATCGGCCTCTCCACCATCGGGTATCCAGGCGAACAGGCCGACACGATTCGGGTCATGCGCCGCGTCGTGGTGAGGTAGCTTTCAAGAGAACCGGAACCAGCAAGCTCGCGACGCCCCTGGCCCCGGCCGTGCCAGCTCCCGTTCCACCGCCGCGCTTGCGCCAGTAGCGGGCGAGGCCCCACCAGGAGTCACGGGCGCCGAACGCGTTGATGTAGATGTCGACCGGCCCGGCCGGCATCCGCGCGCGCAGGTCTTCCTCCACCCATGCCGCAAACTCGTCGGCCCGCGCGGCGTCGCCGACCGTGTCGGAGTTCGCCGGATCCTCGCCCGCCAGCGACGCGCGCACCTGCCCGGCCCACTTCGCGAGTTCCTCGCGGAGTTCGGCGAAGTGCGCGGCCGGATCGTCCACCGGCCCGAAGTGCGTCGGGATGACCAGATCCGGGCTCCACTCCATCACCCGGTCCATGGTTCCGTTCCAGGCCTCTACATCGACGTCCGGCGGGGGGCTGACCGGGATCACGCCGCCGGGCGGGATGCGGATGCCGGCGTCGTCGCCCACCCAGGCCGTGCCGGTGTCCTCCTCGAAGTAGGCGACGTGGTGTTTTGCGTGGCCCGGCGTGTAGGCGACGCGTAGCTTGCGACCGCCCAGCCGCACGGTATCTCCCTCGTCCACTGCGGTGACGGAATCGGCGGGCACCGGGAGGAACTCGCCCCACAGCGTCTCCATCAGATCGCCGTAGATGCGGCCGGCGGAGGCGAGGAGCCGCTCGGGGCGGATCATGTGGATCGCCCCGATCGGGTGGACGTACACCCTCGCCTCCGGCACCTCGCGCACGATGGTTCCGGAGGCCGTGGCATGGTCGAGGTGGATGTGCGAGAGGAGGATCGCCCGCACATCATCCAGCTCGAAGCCCGCCTCGCCGAGACCGGCCCGGAGTGCCGCGATACAGGTCGTGGGCCCGGGGTCGACGAGCGCGATGCCCTCGCTGTATTCCAGCACGCCCGTGCCGATGGCGAGAGGATAGCCCCGGAAATGGAGATCGACGATCGACGTTCGTGCATCAAGCGAGTGAACCCTCATCCGCCCTCCTTGGCACTCCGCAGTTCGATCCAGAGACCGCCGGCGTTTCCGAGCACGATGTTGTCGGAGACCGACTCGGGGCCGCCGCGGACGGTCAGCGATACGACCGGCGCCGAACCGGGGTCGGCCAGCCACAGAAGGGCGTCCACGACGTACACGGTGCCGCCCCGGATACCGACGGCACGTCCGTACAGGTGCTCCGGGTGGCGCGACACGCCGCAGTCGCGGGCCCCGAACGCGAGCAGGAACCCGGTCAGCCGCTCCGGATCTTCCACCATCACCCAGACCGCTTCCAGCCCCTGCGCTCCGTTCGCGTGTTCCGGCGCCGCGGACGGCTCGGGGCGCTCCCGATCGGGGTCGACGAAGAGCACCGCGTGGAGCGGGTGGTCCGGGGGGAAGGCCGCCCGGCGGCGCGCCCCTGCACTCGTCACAGCGAACTCGGGTTCGAGGTCCTGGGCAACCGCGAGCACTTCGTCCAGGTCGGGCCCTGAGAAGGCGAGATACGCCCCGCCCCCGCCGTCCTCGATCAGGTCCGTATAGCGCTGAGCCTCGCCGGCGCCGGGCGCGTCTGGATCGCCGGGGCTTGCCAGCGTCCTCAACTCGAGGCGGGTCCCGTCCCCGAACCGGATCTCTGCGGTCTCCAGTCCGTGCCCGTCCCGCCTCCCGGCCTGGACTCGGAACCCGAACTCGTCGGTGAGCCGCCGGGACAGGGCGTCGAGGTCACGTACGGCGACGGGGACGTGGTCGAGCCGAAGCGAGGAGCCCGGGGCCACGCACTCCGCCGGCGTCCCCTGCGCCAGCGCGCCCGAGGCCGTTCCGAACAGCGCGCAGGCGGTTCCCGCGAGCGTGCGCCACCGGAAGGCCGTCGCCTTGCGGCGCCCGCGCCGTTCCCCCGCTTCCGTGCTCCCCGTGGAGCGTCGCCGGCAGATCATGGCGGACAAGATGACGCGGCGACCCCGAGGTCGATAGTTTGCCCGCCATGAGACGCCCCGAACCCGACGAACACGCCGACTACTACTCGATGTACATCGACAGAGTGCCGGACGACCGGTCTCTGGTCGATGTGCTGCGCGAGGCACCTGACGCGCTGGAACGGCTCTTCTCCGGGTTGTCCCCCGATCGGGAGACGTTCGCCTACGAGCCCGGGAAGTGGACGTACCGCGAGGTTCTGGGGCATGTGATCGACACCGAGCGGCTCTTCTCCTACCGCGCGCTCCATGTCGCCCGGGCGGACCCCGCCGACCTGCCGGGGATGGATCAGGACGAGTGGGCCGCCGCGTCCAACGCCGCCGGCCGTCCGGTGGCCGATCTGCTGCGTGAGTTCAGGGGCCTGCGCGCTGCGAACGCGGCCCTCTTCGCCTCGTTCGACGATGACACGCTGTCTCGCCGCGGGATCGCGAGCGGCGCCGAGTTCACGGTGCGGGCGCTCGTCCACATCGTCGCCGGCCACGAACTCCACCACCGAGATGTGCTCCGGACCCGCTACGTGATGGAATCCGCCACCAGTTGAGGAGGCCGCAGTGACCGAGGTTTCGCTCTTCTACCAGCGCCCTGGCTGAACGAGCTGCAAACGCACCCGTGCGGTGCTGGACGAGACCGGTGCGACGATCGCCATGGAACGGTCCGCGACGAAGGCCCCGCTCAACGATGACGACGTGCGGGAACTCCTGGCCTCCGTGGAGCGGGTGGTCATCGCGAAGGGGAGGAGCCGGCGCGATCTGGACCCCGCGGACACCGCACTCGACGCGCTGAAGGGGCCCACCGGGAAGTACCGCGCGCCGATCCTGTTCGCGGGGAGCACGCTCCTCGTCGGCTTCAACGCCGAGGCGCTGGCCGAGTTGTAGGCCTCCTCAGACGTTCCCGCGGACAGCCTCCTTGAGCGACGTAACACGTTCATCATGAATGCGTTACGAATTCAATCGTTCCGCTATACCCCACATTATTTCCGCCATATTGGAACGGATTCTCTTACACTCCCTCGGCCGTCAACGGACGCGTCGACCCGCCCTCGCGGGCCTGAGATGCCCGAATCCGAGCAGCTGACGAGGGGAGAAACGCCGTATCAGATCTTCAATGCAGTGATCCGGAAGCCCAGAAGCTGTAAGAGGTCAATCAAGAAGGCGGTGAGGACCGCAGCTTGAAGCGCTGACTTCGGCGAGGCCGGGTGGTCAGGTGAATACCGTTTGTACACCTCTTCCCGGCCGGATACGTGGATTCGAAAACGGGCTGCGAAGTTACTGATTCGATCTCCTAAACACATCACCACCGGTCGATGATCGTAATCGGTCATGAATCATCAGCGGTCGAGCACAACCACGTGACGCATAACCTCGAGCGTATCGACCGGCTCGGGGGTGTGACCGCGCCATGCGGGGAACCGGACATCGGCGGTTCCGTAGAACACGACGGTTCCGCGGCCTGTGTGGTCGAACCGAATCGAGACCGTTCGCGTCTCACCCTTGAGAATGCTCGGGCATGCGCTGCGCCGCCTGTACTGCATGTAGGGTGTGATCTCGACACGCATGTCGAGCGTCCGTATCTCGGTTCGACCGGGAGACAGCCCGCAGCGGTAGTAGGTCTCCACCGCGACGGGGAACTGCTCCCCGACCCGGACCGTGTCCGGGACCCACACTCGGACCGTGTCTTCGTGGAAGTCGGTTGCAATTGCACCGATGACTTCGTCCGGGATATTCGGCCCGCCGCCACCGATCAGGTCGCTGCAGCCGGCCACCAGACCGGCTGCAGCGAACGCGAGAAACAGGCGCATCACGGCTGGTCGTCCGCGACGGACGCCCAAATCTCGTGCGGGATGTGGAAGACCAAGTGTTCCTCGCCTTCGGTGCTCATCGCACCCAGGTCGAACTCAATGTTCTCAATCGGTGAGTAGTACGACAGGTACGAGTAATACCCGGACGGAAGAACAACGGCACCATCGGAGCTTCCCATGTGGAGACCGAAGAAGCTGCCATCTGATGCGAACACCGGTCCACCGCTGTCGCCACCGTCGGCCCAATAGGTCGCAGCCGCCTGACAGCGTACCACATAGCCTCGTTCGGCGTTGGGCCATTGGTTCATATCGACGCAATCGTGGACCATCCGACCGTGTGACCGACCGGTGATGAACCCGACTTTGATCACGAACTGACCGGAGACGGGCCAGTTCGGTGCCTGCTCGCCACCCTCGCCGGTCATGACATAAACGCTGTCACTCGTGTGGTTGTGGACCACGGACGTGTTCGGGTCGTCGGCCCATGAGGATTCTGTAGTCGTCACCCAGCCTTGACGGAACCGGTTGTCCGATCCGGGCTGACCGAACAGCGCAGCGTCGGCCCACCGGCAGTCGCCACCGTTGTAATTACACGTGGAGGCCGGATCCGCGACCTCGTATCCCAACCGGTCGGAATCGAGCGTCCGGGCCTGATAGAGTGGGAGCGTCGTGTCCAGGCTGGCGAAATCTTCGTACTCACCCGCGTCAGTCCACGGGCAATGCGCTGCGGTGACGTAGCGCTCCGCGCCACCCATCGTGACACCGAGCATGAGGCTGCACCGGTCCTGTGAGTCGCGACCGTTGCGCACCATGATGCCACCGAACGTCGTGATGAACCGCTCTGAAAGCAGATGTTCGTCATCCGCTTGCGTCTCAACGGGTCCACCATGCGACGGCTGCGGACGACCCACAACAGCCGTATGGAACGCCGCGGTGGGGATTCCCGCACCAGTGGCGAAAGCCACAGCAGCCGAAACGTCGGAGTCGGTGGGGACGCCAACGAGAACCTTGTTACTAGTCTGGTCCACGTCGATGAACGTCACACCCGCGGTCTGGAGCAGTTGGTCGGCGATGTTCTCCTTCCAACCCAGCAGCTGGTTGAACGAATAGGTCACTTCTTCGAACCGGCGCTGACCACCGGATTGCGTCAACTTCGTGTCTACTTCGTTGCGTGTCGCGTTCGTGATCGCGAGGTCGGGTCAATAGGTGTGTAAACGTCATCAGGCGGCGATCCTCTTCTGACCTTCGGGGACGGGCTTTCCGTCCTCGAACCTCCTCCCTTCGTACACGTCCCGCAGCAAGTGCGGCGCGTTGAGCTTCCCGGACCTCTTCTCGGCCACCAGCAGCAGCCGCCAGATCAGCGCCGTGGCGTTGTCGACCCGCTTGAACCGCTTCGCGGCCGTCGTGCGCAGCCGGACCGAGGCGAACGGGCTCTCCACGACGTTGGTCGTCCGCAGGTGCCGCCAGTGCTTCTCCGGATAGTCGTGGAAGGCCGTCATGCGGTCCCAGTCGTCCTCGAGCACGGCCACCGCCTTGGCCTCGGCGTCTCCGTAGCGGTCCCGGAAGGCGTCTCTCGCCTCCTTCGCCGCCGCCCGCGAGGGCGCGTACGCCGCCGCGCGCAGCATCTCCCTCGCCGCGGCCTGCTCTCTCTTGGGCAGCCGGTCCAGCACGTTGGTCGTCTTGTGGTTCCAGCACCGCTGCTCGGCCGTCTCCGGCCACACCTCCCGCGCCGCGCCCCAGATGCCCAGGTTCCCGTCGGCGACGAGCAGCTTCGGCGTCCCGAGCCCCCGCGCCTTGAGGTCCCTGAGCACCGCCGCCCACGACTCGACCGACTCCCGGTAGCCCGGCGTGACCGCCAGCACCTCCTTCGTCCCGTCGCTCATGGCCCCGATCACCACCAACAGCGCCGCCTTGTCCCGCTCCAGGCCCGCCTTCACGTAGATCCCGTCCGCCCACGCGTACACGAGCTCACGGTCTCCCAGCGGCCGCCGGCTCCACGCCTCGTGCTCCGCCGTCCACCTCGCCCTGAGCCGCCTCACCGAGGACTTCGACAACGGCGCCCCGTCGCCCAACAGCCCCCTGAGCGCCAGCTCGAAATCGCCCTCGGCCAGCCCGTGCGGGTACAGCTCCGGGATCAGCTCGCCCACCTCCCGCGTCCGGCGCGCGAACAGAGGCAGCACCCGGCTCTCGAACCGTTCCTCCAGGCCCCTGACCCGAGGCCGCCTGACCTCGATCGTCCCCGAACTCGTCGCCAGACGCCTCGGCTTCCCGTACCCGTTCCGGTAGCCCGGCGGCGCGTCCACCGCCGCACGCCGCTCAGACTTCACCCGGCCCAAGAGCTCCGTCACCTCCTCCTCCAGCGCCGCCTGGATCATGTCCCGCGCCTGCTCCCGCACCCACACCTCCAGCGTCTCCCACGCTGGCCCGTCGAATCTCTCCCGCGTATCGTTGCCCATGAGGCGACGTCCTTTCTCCGGGTTTGCCCCCGGATCCGCTGTGATTGGTCAGCTGAAAGGTACGTCGCCTCCCTTTTTACACACCTTTTGTTCCTACCTCGTGATCGCAGTGGTCTTCGACAGATCGGTAAGCCCGATCACGACATCACCACGTTGGTCCATCCAGTATCCGGCAAATTCCGGTACGGTTTTGCTGATCTGGAAGAAACGTTTGTCGATCCCCATGAGATCGTTTTCGGTCACGTCCGCGAGGAGCGCCGCGCCGTCGGTCTCGATGGGAGTTTGTACCAACGCGGGTCTCGCGGATTCCGGTTCCGTGAGATCGTGATCACTGAAACACGCCTCGGTCTCGAGCGCGATCAGAACCACAACGATTGACCCGACCACTCGATGCAGTGGCCACCACCGTCGCTTTCGCGACCCTTCCGGTTGGTTCGACATCGAACTCCCTCCATGTGAGAGAAGACATCCATACAACGCGTCATCACGTGGAAGGAAACAGGATACGGCTCCGAGCCCCTCCCGTGTCACCGGTCTTGCGAGGCCTAGAGCCATTACAGAACCGGCACTCCTATCGTGTCACGGCATGCCGGCCCGCAATAGAGGGAAAACCCTGGAATTCGTGAGGGAAATCCCCCTCAAGCCATACCGGGAAAACCCCTACACGCGGACTCCGAGCGCAAGATCATCGCGAGAATCCACATTGGCCAACCCGACGGGGTCGTGCCGCGCCGACCGTCGGGAGAATGGGCGGTCGCCTGTACAACGGTAGGACTGTCGGAAGGGTTGGTGGGCCCCTCCCGCGCGGGGGGGGGGGACTCCCCACCGTTCATCAAGGGGTCCAGATCTTGCGGTACTGCCGGCCCGGCGGAGCGGCAGTACCGGCCGAAGGCCGAGGAGTGGTCAGGCGGCATGTTGGGCTCGCGGGTGGTTGGGATCGTAGCGGGTCTGCGTCCTGAGCATGGCGCAGGCTACGGCCAGGAGGCGGTCGGCCACGGAGCGGAGCGCGCGGGCGTGGCCGTGGCCGCGCGCGCGGAGGGCCGCGTATTTGGCTTTGCTCACGGGGTCGTGCTGGACGGCGACTCGGGCCCAGTGGTACACTGCGTCGCGCAGGCGGGGGTGGGCGGCGAGGCGGCGCACGACGAGGATCGACTTGCCGGATCGCCGCGTGACGGGGGCCACCCCGCACAAGCGGAGCGCTTGGTAATCGCGTCTGCGCAAGGGTTGGGTCGCCTCGGCGAGGAGCGTGGCGAGCACGGTCCGGCCGACTCCGGGCATGGAGGAGAGGATCGTGACGTCGCGCTGCCCGCCGGGCGGCTCGGCCCCGGCGTCCCCGCCATCGGCCAACCTCCGGAGCAAGCGTCCGATTTCGCGCCGGGCGCCGCGGAGTTGCCGCTGCGCGAGGCGGAGACGTTCCGACGCACTACGGATGTGGGCCACGGCGGCCTCGGTCGTTCCCGGAGCGACCGGAACCGGCGTCGCGCGCAGGAGTTCCAGCACCCGGTCCGCGGTGATGCGCCGGATCCGGTGGCGCTTGAGGAACCGCTCGACCTCGCGCACGCGGTTGGCCAGCCGCGCACGATCGCGCGTGAGTTCCCCGGCGCTGCGCGACCACTCCCTGAGTTCCACCACGGTCGGATCCACCGGGTCGATCCTGCGCAAGCGGTGGCGGTCGGTCCTCAAGGCGTCGGCGAGCACGCGGGCGTCGCGGCTGTCGTCCTTCGCCCCGGCCGGGGAGAAGCGGTCGCGGAAGCGGTCGAGTTGCTTCGGGTTGACCGCGTAGACCGGATAGCCGCGGTCCATGAGGCTCTCCACCACCGGGCCGTGCGGGACCTCGATCGCCACCGGGACATCTTCGGCGGCGGCGCCCGTCCCGGCCACGATCCACTCGGCCATCTCCGCCAGCCCAGCCCCGCAATGGCGGAACGTACGTTCGCGCCTCATCGCCCCGTCCGGGCCCACGACGCAGACGTGGTGCGTCTCCGAGGCCCAGTCGACGCCGACGAAGAGGATGGGCTCTCTTACCATACTCCCTCCCGGTTGACGGTTCGGCGGTCGCCCCGATGCCTGCCTGTCCCTGTACTGGCGCTCGATGGCGCAACTCCCCACTGGGCATCCATCGCGGCTCCGGGCGCGGGTACGAGTCCCCCCCAGGTGCTCGGCGGCACGGGGGGCGCTTGGTTACTCCGCGCCCGGTCCGCCCATACTGTCAATCTACTCCAACCGGGTGTGAACTTCGCCAACGAGGGCTCCAAAGGGGTACAGGGGGCGCTGAACGGCCTAGCGCTCGTCCTCGGCCCGCAGGAGCCCGGCCTCAAGAGCGAAACGCACGACGTCGCGCCGATTGTGGAGTCCGAGTTTGGCCTTGGCGCGGGCGAGATAGCCCTCGACGGTCTTGGGACTGAGACGCATCTCCTTGCCCGTCTCGCCGGCCGAAAAGCCGCTCGCGTACAGCTCGATCGCGGTAACCTCGCGCGGCGAGAGCACGTCGGTTCCCCGTTTGTGGTCCGAGGCGTCCTGTGCCTTCCGCCGCGCGAGCAGGGCAGCCGCGTGCCGGGGCAGGTAGGAGTGCCCGCGTGCGACGGCCTCCACGGCCCCGACGAGATCGGTGTCGGCGGCGGATTTGTTCAGAAAGCCCGCCGCGCCGGCGTTCAGGGCGGGTACAAGGTACTCATCCTCGTCGTGGATCGTGACAACCAGGACCTTCGCTCCGAGTCCAAGTTCGGTGATTCGCCGCGTCGCCTGGACGCCGTCCATCCCCGGCATCGCCAGGTCCATGATGACGATGTCCGGCTCCAGGGTCCGAGCCTTCTCCACGGCTTCCTCCCCGGACGATGCTTCACCCACGACCTCCACCCCCTCGGTTGTCTCGAGCAACGCCTTCAGGCCGGCACGCACCACCGGGTGGTCGTCGACCAGGAGTACCCTCACCACCGTGCGGAATCCCCCTCGTCTTCCGCACCCATGATCGGCACGGTGGCCCGAACCGCGGTTCCCTTGCCGGCGGAGGTCCGCACGGTAACGTTGCCCCCGACGAGCGCGGCTCTCTCACGCATGGCGACGAGGCCGACGTGACTCCGGTCCGGTTCCGCGACGGAATCCTCCAACTCGAACCCGCACCCCTCGTCGCGGATCTCCGCGATGACCACGTCGCCCGCCGACCGGAGCGTCACCGTGGCTTCGTTCACGCGCGCGTGCCTCGCCGCGTTGGTCACGGCCTCCTGAACGATCCGGTACAGGGCCAGCGCAGCGGCCGCGTCCACTTCGTCGTCCACGCGATCGAGGCTGGCGTTGACCTCGAATCCGTACATATCCCGGATGTCGCGAAACACCGAACCGAGAGCGGCGGAAAGACCCTGATGATCGAGTGCTGGGGGAAGCAGCTCCCGAATCATCCGCTTCACCCCTCGGATCGTCTCGTGGATCTCGCCCGCGACCAGCGCCCGCATCCGCTCCCTGTCCTCCTTGCTCGTCTCGTCCGCCAGCAGCTTCACCCGGATCTTGAGGGCCACGAGGGACTGGAGGAATCCGTCGTGAAGCTCGCGGGAAAGACGCTTCCGCTCGTTCTCGGCCGCCGTCACCATCATCTTGGACACGCGGCGCATCCGCTTCCAGCCCGCGATGTCACGGACCGTGCAGATCACGTGTTCCTGCCCGGATCCCCGTTTCCCGGGGCTCAGACTGATCTCCACCGGGATCGTCGTGCCGTCCTTGCGCAACGCCGACAACTCGAGGCGCCCTGTCCCATGGGCCGCGCCCGCGGCGCCTGGCCGTAGCGTCGACGGTGCTGCTCGTGCCCACTGCGACTGGAGGTGGGAACCAGCCGTTCCACGCCGGAACCCACCATCTCCTCTCGGCTCCATCCGAACATCGCGAGCGTCTGCGGGTTGATGTCGCGGATCACCCCGTCGGGGTCCACGATGAGAAGGAGCCTCGTCTGCACCGAGAGGTCACGGAGCATCGGTACTCGCCGTTTGGCCTACGGCTTGCTAGTTCGCTCGGTCAAATAGACGACCCAATCGGTCATGAGCCGCCGCCGCCGCTCGAACAGGTCCGTGCGCCGGTACGCCGCCTCGACCTGGTTGCGCACTTTGTGTGCCAGCGCCGCCTCCGCCACCTCGCGCGGATGATCCGTCTCCTCGGCCGCCCAGTCCCGAAAGCTCGACCGGAACCCGTGCGGCACCGCCTCGATCCGGGCCACCTTGAGTAGGTGCCAGATGGCGGTGCGCCCGAGCGGCGCCCCGCGCACGCCCGGAAAGATGATCGGCCCGCCCCGACCGAGTCGGCGCGTCTCCTCCAGAATCTCGAGCGCACGCCCGCTCAAGGGCACCCGGTGCTCCCGGTTCCCCTTCGTCCGCCGGGCCGGGATCGTCCACACCCCCTCGGCCAAATCGATTTCCGTCCATACCGCACCGCGCACCTCGTTCGAACGCGTGGCCGTCAGCACCAGGAACTCGAAGGCCAACTTCACCGCCGCCCTCCCGTTCGACGCCCGAACCGTTTCGATGGCCGACGCCACCTCGCCGTGCGGCAGCGCCGCCAGATGTTGCGTGCGGTCCGCCTGCGCTCCGAGCACCGGACCGATCCGGTCGCACGGGTTGTCGGGCCTGAGGCCCATCGCCACGGCCCACTCCATGACCGCGCGCATCCGCTGGCGCAGCTTCCGGGCCGTGGCCGCCTTCTCGTGCCACATCGGGGCCAGGATCCCGATCACGTCGGCGCTGGTCACCTCCGAGACCGGCATCTCGCCGATCCGGGGCAGGACATGGCGCTCAAGGCTGTTCAGCCACACGTGCGCGTGCCGGGTGGAGCGCCAGCCCGGCCGGAGTTGCTTCCAGACCCGCTGGGCCGTCTCCTCGAAGCTGGGCATCGACTCGGTCCGCCGCCTGTCGGCCAGCGGGTCGCCCCCCTCGCGCGCCACCTTCCGGTTCGCGAACGCCTTCTCGCGCGCTTCCTTCAGGGAAACCAGGGGATATCCGCCGAGCCCGAGTTCGGTTCGCCGGCCTCGGATCGTGATCCGCTGGATCCATCCCCGGCTTCCCGTGGGCCGGACATCGAGATAGAGGCCGTTGCCGTCGCAGTACCGTCCGGCCTCGCTTACGTTGCGGACGAAGGCGGGCGAGAGCGCGTTCTGGGGATGCCGGCCCTGTGGCTTGCGTTGCGGAGGTCGTGTTGGGAGCGTCATACCTACCAATCTACCCGCCACGACGTGCTGGATGCAAGGGAATGAAGTCAGCCGGCTTGGGATGAGGTGGATGCTCTTATCTCGCGATAAAGCAATAGATTCAAGTCATTCGTGGACGTTATGGGATCCGGATGCACAACACAGGTAGATTGCAAGATACAGCCCCGCGGGAACGTCCGTTCAGCGCGCGGCTTGCACCGTGAAGCCGAAGTCGCCGCGGATCGTGTGGCCGTCCTGGGCCATGGCGCGCCACATGACCTGGTAGTCGCCGGCCGCCAGCGGCTCACTCACAGTCAGGACGACGACGGTCGGATCGTCCTCTTTGGCGGTCGCCGCCTCTAGTTCCATGGGCTCGCCCCCACTGGGCAGGAGGCGAACCGATGTTCCGGCCATCTGCGGCGCCTGCGTGAACCAGAGCGTCACCGTCTCCGGGCTGGTGCTCACCGTCTCATCCTTCTTCGGAGACGACTCCTTCAGCGCGAGGTGGGGGCTGGCGGCAGCGGTCACGATCGCCATGCAGATCGCGATACCGGCGAGTGTGGCCGGGGTTCTCGTATTCCTCTTCATATTCGTCTTCATATGACTTCGCTTTTCTCCAGCCTTCGGGAGCCGCGGCATCCGCACGACGCCCGGCCCAAAAACGCTACGGAAGCCTTCGGGGGCAGGCAACCTCCCGAAGCGTCCGTCGCTTGACCGGCCGATTGCGTCCTCTTCATGTTCAGCGCCCGCCCGCCGGCGTCGGTCCGGCGGGGAGTATCGATCCGTTCTTTCCGGTCTTCGAGAGGTCTCTGATGAGAAAAGAGCGCCAGCGGTCCATCACACCGATCCGTGGTTCCTCCCTTCCCGCGCTCGCCCTCGCCGCCGGTTTGGCCGCGGGAGGCTGCGCGGAGGCCGGCGGCGGAGCGGCGGACACGACCGAGTGGAAGAACATCGCCGGCAACGACATGGGCCAGCGCTATTCGTCGCTCGACCAGATCGACGCGGAGAACTTCGAGAACCTCGAGGTCGCCTGGACCTGGGACGGGTCGGACTACCCGGCCGTCAACGCGCGCGCGACGCCGATCTACGTGGACGGGATGCTGATCTCCGTGGCGGGCGAGAAGCGGCACACCTACGCGATCGACGCGGGCACCGGCGAGAAGATCTGGGAGTACGTGGAGCCCGAGACCTTCCGCTGGGAGTACTCGATGCGGAAGAACCACGGGAAGGGCGTCGCGTACGGCGAGATCGACGGCCGGCCCGTCGCCTATCTGGTGAGTCCGGCCTTCTTCCTGCACGCGCTGTGGGCCGATACAGGGGAGCACGTGGAAGGCTTCGGCGCGCCTGTCGGCGTGGACGGGTTCCCGGACTCCGGCGTCGTCGATCTGCTCGCGGGGCTGGGCCACGAGTACGACCCGTACGACGGCATCCCGCTCGAGACGGGCTACATCACGAGTTCCCCGCCCGCGATCGTCGTCGACGGCGTGATCGTGGTCGGGAACTCCGCCGAGCAGGGCTACAACCAGTCGCGCCACGAGAACGTCCCGGGCGACCACCTCGGCTACGACGCGCGGACGGGCGACTTCAAGTGGAAGTTCAACGTCCTCCCGGGACCGGGCGAGTTCGGTCACGAGACGTGGGAGAACGATGCCTGGTCGTGGACGGGCGACATCTCCTCGTGGGCACCACTGTCGGCGGATGAGGAGCGGGGGATCGTCTACATCCCGACCAACGGGGCCACGCAGGACTTCTGGGGCGGCTTCCGGCCCGGGGACAACCTGTTCTCGACGAGCCTGATCGCGCTGGATGTCCAGACGGGAGAACGGGTTTGGCACTATCAGCTCGTGCACCACGACATCTGGAACTACGACACGCCGCAGATCCCCGTACTCATGGATGTGACGGTGGACGGGGAGGAGATCCCCGCCGTCGTGCAGGTCACGAAGCAGGCCTTCGCGTACGCGTTCAACCGGGAGACGGGCGAACCGATCTGGCCGATCGAGGAGCGGCCCGTGCCCGAGGGCCTGATGCCGGGCGAGGCGCTGTCGCCGACGCAGCCGTTCCCGACGCGGCCGGCCCCGTACGACATGCAGGGGCTGACGCACGACGACCTGATCGACTTCACGCCGGAGTTGCGGGAGGCCGCGATCGAGGCGCTCGAGGACTACGTGATCGGGCCGCTGTTCACGCCGCCGCTGCACCGGGACAACGACCTCGGCAAGGTGGCCTCGCTGTGGTGCCCCGGAGATGTCGGAGGGACGAACATCGACGGCACGCCGGCGGCGGCCCCGGAGACGGGGATCCTCTACGTGACCTCGCAGAAGGGCTGTGGGTCGCGGATCATGGTGCCGGGCGAGGAGCGGGACGCGCGGGAGGCCGCCCCCACGGGGACGACGATCAGCAAGTTCGCGGTCGGCGGTTTCGCGGGCGTGCGGCGGGTGCGGGGCCTGCCGCTGTTCAAGCCTCCGTACAGCCGGATCACGGCGATCGACATGAACACGGGCGAGCACCTGTGGTGGATCCCGGTGGGAGACACGCCGGGCCGGGTGCTGGAGCATGAGGCGCTGGAGGGGATGGACATCCCGAACACCGGGACGGGGCGACAGGCGGCGCAGATCGTCACGAGCGCGCTGCTCATGTACACGGGGGAGGGAAGCGACGGGACGTCCTATCTGTACGCCGTGGACAAGGCGACGGGCGAGCGGCTGGGGCAGGTGGCCCTCCCGGCGCAGCCGCGGTACGGGATGATGACCTACATGCACGAGGGCAAGCAGCACGTCGTCATCCAGGCCCCGAACACGCTCGTCGCGCTGCGCCTCGCCGACTAGTCGGGACTCGCCCGGGCGAAACGTCCTCGCCCCGCTCGTGTGACGTTTCGCTCCTCCGGGGCGTCCAACAGGCATGGTGAATTCCGCTCGGATCTGGTGCGCGGTGGCCGTCACCTGCCTGGGGTGCGCGTCTTCCGCCGCGGCCCAGACGATCAGGGGCACGGTGCGCGAGACGGATGGCGGCCCGCTCATCTCCGGAGCCTTCGTCAGCCTGCTGGACAGCTCGGGCCAGGCGGTGCGGGCCGACTTCACGACGGTGGAGGGCGCCTTCTCGTTCGCGACGCCCGGCCCCGGGGAGTTCCACCTCCGCGTGGAGCGCATCGGCTACGCCACCTGGGTGACCGAGCCCTACGCAGTCACGACGGGGCAGATCCTTCCGGTCACGGTCGAAGTCCCGCCACGACCCATTCGGCTCCGCGACCTCCGCGTGGAGGTGAGCGGAGCCTGCTACGACGATCCGAGCCAGGGGCATGCGCTGGCGACGGCCTGGGAAGAGCTGCGCAAGGCGCTGGAGACCGCGGTGCGGGCCGAGCAGCGGGGCGAGCTGAGGTTCACCTTCACGCGCTGGGATCGCATCCTCGAGCCCCGGACCCTCGCGGTCCGCGAGGCGACGAGTCGCATGTATCGGCACAGGCCGCTTCCGCCCTTCGAGAGCGTGCCCGCCGATCAACTCGTGGAGTCCGGTTTCGTCGTCCAGATGGCGGACTCGTCGGAGTACCGCGCGCTCGACGCGAACGTCCTGCTCTCGCAGGAGTTCCGCGCGGCTCACTGTTTCGGCCTGCAACGGGCGACCGTCGGGGGCGTGCCCAAACTCGGCATCACGTTTCGCCCCCGCGAGCGGCGGCGGGTCGTCCAGATCGAGGGAACGCTGTGGCTCGACGAGGAGAGCGCGGAGCTTGACCGCGTTCAACTCTCCTACCGCAATCTCCCGGTGGCGCGCCGCGTAGACCGTCGATTGATCGGTGCCGAAGTCGTGTTCGACCGACTTCCGGAGGGTCCGTTCTACGTGACGGACTGGTGGATTCGGTTCCCGTTCCACGAGGACGGGTCCTTCACGGGTTACAAGCAGGGGGGCGGCGCGGTGAAGCGCGCCGCGGCGGGCGACCTGTCATGGGAGATGGGCCACGGGGTAGCGGTCGGAATCGTGCGCGACAGCGTGAGTCGCGACCCGCTACCAGGGGCGGATGTGATCCTCCGCGACTGGGAGGACGCGGCGGCCTTCCTTCCGCCGCCCGATCCGGCGGATACGCCGTTCAGCACGATGACCGACGATGAGGGCCGGTTCGTCGTGGGGGGACTTCCGGACGGGGTCTACGCGCTGCGTGTGGACCACCCGAAGCTGCGGGCGGCGGGCGTGCGACTGAACGAGACTCGCGTGGTCATCGAAGAACGGATTGTGGTGGAGCGGGAGGTCTGGACACCGTCCGCCGAGACCCTCTATGCGCGGGTCTGTCCCGGTTCGTCCCTGTCCGAGGGCGTGGGTGCCGTGGTCGGCATCGCCCGTGACGCGGCGGCGGGCCTGCCCGTCCCGGGGGTCGAGATCGAGGCCCAGTGGCGCGTGCGCCTCGGTCGGGGATCGGCGCGTGGCGTCTACGCGTCCGCGGTGTCTGACGATGAGGGCCGGTTCGCGATCTGCGGCTTCCCGCTGGACGGGCCGGTTCGTCTACGGCCTTTGGGGACCCCTCACGCCGTCCAGTTCGAGCCGGACGCCCGCGTGGTCTGGCAGGACGTGCCTGTAGCCTCGGGGTCGTGCGCGGACCCCGTCACGGATCAGTCCGTGGACGGGCGGCGCGACTTCAGATAGTCGAGGAGCAGGTTCGACATCGCCCGCATGCCGATCGAGATCGAGGCGTCGTCCGCCCGGAAGTCGGGCGTATGATGGCCGCCCGAGCCGAGTTCGGGGTTCACCGAACCCAACCGGTAGAAGAAGCCGGGCACCTCGTTCGCGAAGTAGGCGAAGTCCTCGCCGCCCATCGTGGGGTCGATGACGAGCACGTTCTCCTCGCCCACGATCTTCGCGAGCGTCGGCGCCATCTGCGCGGTGAGGCCGAGGTCGTTGATCGTGGCCGGCGTGCCGCGGTCGTAGTCGAGCACGTAGCTGCCGCCTCCCGCCCGCGTGATCCCGTCGAGGATCTCATCCATCCGCCGCTCGACGGCGTCCCGCACGTCGGGGTTGTAGGTCCGGACGGTGCCCTCGAGCCACATCTCCTGGGGGATGATGTTGAAGCGCTGGCCGCCCCGCATGACGCCGACCGTGATCACGCTGGGCTCGAGCGGCGACAGGTTGCGGGAGCGGATGGTCTGGAACGCGGTCACCGCCTGCGACGCCATGACGACGGGGTCGATGCTCGTGTGCGGCTGGGCGCCGTGCGCCTGCTTGCCGATGATCCGGATCTTGAAGTGGTCGACCGCCGCGAGCGCCGGCCCCGGCGTGTAGCCGAGCGTCCCCACGCCCATCTCGGAGAAGGTGTGGAGCCCGAAGACGGCGGACGGAACGACGCCCTCCAGCGCCCCCTCGCGGACCATCAGATCGGCGCCACCCTCCTCGCCGGGGGGTGGACCTTCTTCCGCCGGCTGGAAGATGAACTTGATCGTGCCGGGGATCTGGTCGCGCATGGAGGCGAGGACCGACGCGACGCCCAGTTGGACCGCGGTGTGCACGTCGTGGCCGCAGGCGTGCATGACTCCGACCTCCTGGTCGCCGTACTCGGTGCGCACGGTGGAGGCGAAGGAATACCCCGTGTTCTCCGTCACGGGGAGGGCGTCCATGTCCGCGCGCACCGCGACCACGTCTCCGGGGAGGCCGCCCTTGAGGATCCCGATGACGCCGGTGTGCGCGACCCCCTCGATCACCTCGTCGAAGCCCAGCTCTCGCAGGTGTTCCGCGACCATGGCCGCGGTCTCGAACTCGCGGTTGCCGAGTTCGGGGAACTGGTGGATCTGATGGCGCATGTCGGTGATCTGGTCGATCACGCGATCGATGGCCGCGTCCACGGCGGGATCCTGCCCCGCCAGCGGGGTGACGAGCGCTCCGGCGAGGAGCGATACGGTCCACAGCGTGCCAGGTGTGAGCATGTTCTGTCCTGGTTCTGGATTCACACGGGTCGGCCGTCGGGGCCCGGGGGCCCGCACGGGGCGATGAACGTTGTCCGTCGCAGGCCACCAGGCAACGGCACGCGGCCGTCGGCGCGAGTTGGCGCCAGCGGCCGGCGCTGCTCGCTGGCGGCGTCGAGTGCGCGGGGCGAAACTTGACACGCGCGGCCGGAGTCAGGCTTGGGGGAGGAATGTCCATGCGCAGGGAATCGACCACGAAGTCGGCACAGGCGATCGTGTGGCTCGCGGGACTCGCCTCGTGCACCTCGTTCACCGTACGGCCGGGCGACCCCGGGCCCGGGGGCGATCGCGTACCCGCGCCCATCGTGGCCCCCGCCGGAGCACCCGGCGAGGAGCCGCGGATCACGACGAGCGGCGACATCGGAGTGGAACCCCGGAGGCCGCGGGACTTTGCGTTCTCCGCCCTCCACGAACTCCTCCGCCTCCAGGACTCGTATCACCGGCAGCACGCCGAGTACGCGAGGTTTCTCGAGGACCTCGATTTCCGCGGGAGGCCAGGCGTGAGCGTGCGGATTGTGCGCGCGACCCAGGACGGGTGGTCGGCCCTCGCGAGGGTGGCGCAGGTCAGGCTGGAGTGCGCGATCTTCCAGGGACGGGTGGCGTCGCCGCGGCCGTACGCGGCCCGCGCAGGCGAGCCGGCCTGTAGCCCGTGACCTCGCCCCCGTCCGCTCCGCTCTGAGTGCCATCAGATCTCTCGCTTGCGTCCTTTTCCCGTCCCGTTCGTCTTACAGGGCAGAAGACGACGACGGAAAACGAATCGAATGCCAATCAACGGAGGCTGTGACATGCGACTGCAACTCGCCCTCAACGTGAGGGACATCGACGAGGCGGTGGACTATTACGGAAAGCTGTTCGGTGCGACGCCGCACAAGCGCCGCCCGGGGTACGCGAACTTCGCCATCGACGCGCCGCCGCTGAAGCTGGTGCTGTTCGAGAAGCCGGACGCGGACGAGCGTCTGAACCACCTCGGCGTGGAGGTTTTCGACGGCGCGCTGGTCCGCCAGGCCGGCGACCGCCTGGAGGCGGCCGACATCCTGACCGAAGTGGAGGAAGAGACGGTGTGCTGTCATGCGACGCAGACGAAGGTCTGGTCTCATGAACCGCAGGGCCTTCGCTGGGAGTGGTACGTGGTCACGGACGACGCGCCCGATGGCCGTGCTCTGATCGACCCGGCGCCGGCCGCCTGCGCCACGGACTCCGAGGACTGCTGTGCCTGATGGCGTTTCCGGGGACGCCATGCCCGCCTGGTCCGAGTTCCGGAGCCGACTGCGGCGCCACGTGGGCGGTCGCGGCGAGCAGGCGCCCGCCGTCCCCCGACACCGGCCGGTCGCTCCGTGAGGGTTGCCGTCGTCGGGGGCGGCGTGATCGGGCTGTGCGTCGCCCACTATCTCGAACTCGGCGGCGCCGAGGTCATCCTCGTCGAACGGGACCGGATCGGGGGCGGCTGCTCGGAGGGGAACGGCGGCTGGGTGTGTCCGTCGATCTCGCGGCCGCTGCCGGCCCCGGGTCTGACGCTGACGTCGCTCCGCTGGCTGCTGCGCTCGGACAGCCCGCTCTACATCAAGCCGGCGGCGATCCCGCGGCTCACGGGATGGCTGTGGGCCTTTCGCGGCTACTGCAACGCCGAGAGCTACGCGGCGGGCGTCGCGGCGCTCGCGGCGCTCAACGCGACGACGGATCCGCTGTACCGGGGCCTCGCGGAGGACGGGGTGGCGTTCGAGCAGGCGGAAGCGGGGACGATCCTCGCCTACGACGGCGAGAGGGAACTCGAGCAGGCGGCGGGGCTGCTGGCGAAGCTGGGCGAGGAGCGGGTCGGTCGGGTCGACAGGCTCGGCCGCCGGGCGCTCAGGGAGGCCGAGCCGAGTCTGCGGGGCGACCTGTTCGGTCTTCACGTGCGTGGCGATACGCACGTGCGCCCGGAGTCGCTCTGCGCCGGGCTCGCCGCGAGCCTGGAGGCCCGCGGCGTCCGCATCCTGGCGGACGTGGGGGTCGTCGGTTTCGCCCGCGAAGGCCGCCGCGTCCGGGTGGCGCTGACGGCCGGGCCCGCCGCCGGCGGAGCGGCGACCGGCCGGCCACCGGGCGAACCGATCGAGGCGGATCTGTTCGTCGTCGCGACGGGGGCCGAGACCGGCACCCTCCTGGGCATGCTCGAGAGCAGGCTCCCCGTGGAGGCGGGGAAGGGATACAGCATCACCGTCCGGGACGCGCGGGCCCGGCTGCGGCAGCCCGTGCACGTGGCGCCGGCCAGGATCGGCTTCACCCCCTTCCGCGGGGCGTTGCGCACGATCGGCACGATGGAGTTCTCGGGCATCAACCAGCACCTCGACCGGCGCCGGATCGCGCTGCTGGAGCGGGCCGCGCGACGCTACCTGCCCGGCGCCCTGGACGGAACGGCGCGGGTCGACTGGGTCGGCATGCGGCCCGTGCTGCCGGACGGCCTGCCGGCCATCGGTCGGCTGCCCGCCCTCGACAACGCCTATGTGGCGACCGGCCACCAGATGCTCGGCGTCACGCTCGCCCCGTCGACGGGTCGGGCGCTGGCGCAACTCGTGCTGGAGGGCCGGTCCGACATCGACCTCACCCCCTTCGATCCGGCCCGCTTCGCCTGACGTTGGGCCCCGCGGGTTGACCGCCCGCGGGTTGACCGCCCGCGCCACTCGATGAACACTGTCCACCGATCGACGGATCCCCCCGCACCAGGGCAGCCCGAGTGAGCAGATTCAAAGACCTGCGCGCGCACCTGCGAGCGATCCGCACGCTCATCAGGGGCGTGACGCGCGGCCTCCCCACACTCGAGGCGGCGGACGATCCCTACGAGTTGTTCGACCGCTGGTTCAGGGACGCCGGGGCATCGGGGCTGCTGCTCCCGGAGTCGCTGGCGCTCGCCACGGCAAGCGCCGATGGACGGCCTTCGGCCCGCATGATCCTTCTCAAGGGCGTGGGCCCCGACGGGTTCCGCTTCTTCACGAACTACGGGAGCCGCAAGGCGGCTGAACTGGACGCGAACCCACACGCCGCGCTCTGCTTTCACTGGTCCGTGCTCCAGCGGCAGCTGCGGATCGAGGGCCGGGTCGAGCGCCTTTCGACCGAGGAGTCCGCGGCGTACTTCGCGTCCCGGGGGCGCGGAAGCCAGATCGGCGCGTGGGCTTCAGACCAGAGCCGTCCGATCCCCGACCGCACAAAGCTGGAGGTGCAGGTGGCGGAGATCGAAGCCCGGTTCGCCGGGAAGGACGTCCCGCTGCCCGACTTCTGGGGCGGATACCGCCTCATCCCCGATCGCTTCGAGTTCTGGCAGGGTCGCGCGAACCGACTGCACGACCGTCTCGCCTACACGCCCCGAGACGGCGGCTGGGAGATCACCCGCCTCCAGCCGTAGGAACCGCCGAGGCGGGTTAGCCCAGGAGTCCGAGGCCGGCCAGTAGGACGAGCCCCACCGCGACCGGAACGATGAAAAGCATGACGGGAGCCCACGCGCCGGTGATCCGGAAGCGGCCCGCGCCCTGATTCGTCTCCGTCCGAAAACGCTCGAACCCCCACGCCGTCGCCACGTAGAGCGAAATCAGGAGCCCGCCCAGGGTGAGGAAGAGGTTCCCCGATACGTAGTCCGCGAGTTCGAACAGGCCGCGGCCGCCGATCCGGACCGCCGCCCACGGCCCGCCTCCGAGCGCGATCGGGACGCCGGCGAGCAGGATGATCGCCAGTACCGTCCACGCCGATCGCCTGCGACTCCAGCCGAACGAGTCCATGGCGCTGGCCGCCAGCGATTCCAGCAACGCGAGGCCGGACGTGAGCCCCGCGATGAAGACGAAGAAGAAGAAGAACGCCGCCGCCACCTCTCCCGCCGGCAGACGGCCGAACAGCCCGGTCATCGTGACGAAGAGCAGCCCCGCTCCCTGGTCCGGCTCCAGTCCGAACGCGAACAGGGCGGGGAACATGACGAAGCCCGCGAGCACCGCGGCGAGCGTGTCGAAGGCCACGATCGTGGCGGCGCTCCCGGGAATGTCGCTCTTCCGGGGGTGGAGATAGCTGCCGAACACGAACGCGCCCATCATCCCGACCCCGATCGAGTAGAAGGCCTGTCCGAGCGCCGCGAGCCACGTCCCGGGGCCGACGGCCGAGAAGTCGGGCGCCAGGTACCACCGCACTCCCTCCCACGCCCCCTCGAACTGGAGCGAGACGATCCCGAGCCCGATGAGGAACAGGAAGAGGACGGGCATCAGCAGCCGCGCCGCGCGCTCGATCCCGCGCCGCAGCCCCCGGGTGATGATGAAGCCCGAGAGCAGCATCACGGGGACCGTGTACGCCAGGACCAGGCCCGGGCGTCCGGTGAAGGCGGCGAACGACTCGGCTGCGGCCTGCACGCTCCCGGCCCCGTACCCGCCCTGGAAGGCGCGGACGAAATAGGCGGCGATCCAGCCCATGATGAGCTGGTAGTAGGCCATGATGAGGAACGCGGCGCCCAGGCCGAGCCAGCCGATGAGGCGGAAGGGGCTGCGCCCCGCCAGCTTCCGCATCCCCGCGAGCGGCGTCGCCTGCGCGCGGCGCCCGAGGCTCATCTCGGCCGTGAACAGGGGGATCCCGATCAGCACGGCGAGGAGGACGTAGATGAGGAGGAACGCCCCGCCGCCGTTCTCGCCGACGAGATAGGGGAATCGCCAGATGTTCCCGAGACCCACGGAGAATCCGGTCGTGGCGAGGACGAAGCCCAGACGACTTCCCCAGCGTTCGCGGACTGCCTTCATGGTCTCACCCGTTGGCGCATCGCCGTCGAAGTCGAAAAGACATGGCGGAGTTGCCCGCGCTCGGGGACGCTCCCAGAGTAACCTGTCCACGAGGAGGTGTGCGATGCCGGGAAGGAGCGACCCCTGAAATACGACCTCCGTACGCTCCGCGGAGATATGTTCGGCGCCCTCACCTCGGCGGTCGTCGCGCTGCCCGTGTCGCTGGCCTTCGGTGTCGCGTCGGGCCTCGGGGCGGCCGCCGGCCTGTATGGGGTGATCGCGGTCGGCTTCTTCGCCTCCGTGTTCGGCGGCACGCGCTTCCAGATCTCCGGCCCCACCGCTCCCATGACCGTCGCCATGGCGGTCATCGTCACGACGCACGCTTCCACGCTCGGCGAAGCCTTCACGGTGGTCGTGCTGGCGGGACTCATGCAGGTGGTGCTGGGGTTTCTGGGGGCGGGCCGTTTCGTCGTCTACACCCCGTATGTCGTGATCTCGGGCTTCATGACCGGGATCGGGATCATCATCATGCTGATGCAGGCGCTGCCCTTCCTCGGCGCTCCCACCGCGACGGGAGGGGCCATGGGCGCGATCCGGGCGCTCCCCGATGCGATCGGCAGCATGAACGTGAGCGCGGTCGCCGTCGCTGCGGCGACGCTCGTGGCCGGCGTCCTCTGGCCCCGGCGGCTGTCGCGGCTCCTCCCCGGGCCCCTCGTGGCGCTCGTGGTCGGAACGCTGCTCGGCGTGCTCTGGCTGACCGACGTGCCGATCATCGGCGAGATCCCGACCGGCCTGCCGGGGATCCAGTTGGGTCTGCCCTCCACCAGCTTCCTCGCGAGCGCACTGCAGCCGGCGTTAATCCTCGCCCTGCTCGGATCCGTCGACAGCCTTCTGACGTCGCTCGTCGCGGATTCTCTCACCGGCACGCGCCACAACTCGAACCGGGAACTCGTGGGGCAGGGGATCGGAAACATCGTCTCCGGGATGTTCGGCGGCCTCCCCGGCGCGGGTGCCACCATGGGCACCGTGGTCAACATCCGCGCCGGGGGCCTCACGCGGGCTTCCGGCGCGTTGCGCGCCTTCTTCGTCCTCGCTGTGCTGCTGGGGCTGGGCCGGCACCTCGAACCGATCCCCCACGCCGTCCTCGCCGGCATCCTGATCAAGGTCGGGTGGGACATCATCGATTGGCCCCTCCTCCTGCGTATCCACCGGATCCGGCGCGACCACCTCTTCGTCATGGTGATGACCCTGGGCCTGACGGTGTTCGTGGATCTGGTCACGGCGGTGGCGATCGGCCTCATCATCGCGGGCATGGCCCACGCGCGGCAGCTGGAGGGCCTCGATCTCGACAACGTGCTCTCCGTCCCTCTCCTGGACCGGACGTTCTTCGCCGGACTCGAGGGCGCGTCCACGATGGACGAGTACTCGGCCAGGGTCGGCCTCGTGCAGCTTCGGGGCGCCTTCACCGTCGCATCGTCCCACAAGCTGGTCGACGTCATCGGAAAGGACATCAGGGAACACGAGGTCGTCCTGTTCGATTTCTCCAAAGCGACGTACCTCGACGACAGCGCGGGCATGCTCATCGGACAGCTTCTCGACGTGGCGGCGAAGGGGGACACCGAGGTCATCGTGACGGGGGTGTCGGGCGCCGTCGCGAAGACGCTGGAAACTCTCGACATCCTGGCGGCCGTAGGGGAGGGTCAGGTCGTCGACACGCTGGACGAGGCGCGGGAAGTCGCCCTCGGCCTCCTCAGAGCCTGATCGCCGGATACCCCCGTCTTCTCAGGCTCACTTGAAACCCTTCCGGTCGGTCCTACGTGATCGGTAGGGAGCCGAGGCCGAGTCCCGCTACGCCGAGGAGAGAGCAAGGACGATGACTGCCCTGACTACGGCTATCCAACAAGCAGAAGCTGCCGCATCTCCCTTCTCCGTAATCGACGAACTGGTACGGCTACTTACAATCGGCGCGTACGCAGTCATCGTGTCTTGCGTCATTACCGTAATCCTGCTCGTCCTCATTCTGCGGAATTGCGTATTGCTTCGAAGGGCTATGACGACCGAGTAACATGCGTCCTCGACTGAAGGAGTTGTCGTGATGGGAAAGATTCTCTTCGGAGCGGGCGTGCTCACCGGCATCTTCGCTGCCGGCCATGGTCTACAGGGTCAGGATGTTCCGCTGGCGGCCGACTTTCCCGAGGTGTACCGCGTCGGCGGGTTCGACGCCCCCGAATGGGCGGAGTTCAGCACGTCGCCGCGCGTGAGCTTCGACGGGGCGGGCCGGCTGTACGCCCTGGACGGCTCTGCGGGGAACGTCGTCGTGATCGACCCGCTCGGGTCGCTGGTCCGCATCGTCGGCGGGCCGGGGGAGGGGCCGGGAGAGTTCAATCAGCCCGGTGCCTTCGTCGTCTGGCCGGATGGGCGCCTCGCCGTCGCCGATCTTGGCCACAACGCCTATCAGGTATTCGGCCCCGACGGCGAGTTCGAGCGATTCGTCCGCATGGGGAGCGGGAACGACATGTTCAGCGGCGTCTCCAACATGCGCTTCGGGCTCCGACCCGATCCGGCCGGGCTGGCTGTCGTAGCAAAGGGCGTCCCTTCACGACTCGGTGCGTTCACGAGCCTCATCGGTGAACTCGCCGGCGCGGAAGCCGCGGACGAGGGGGGTGTGGACGACAGGTGACTTGAACGGCTCTCTCTCGGTGGTGAGGAGGTAGTCGCCGAGACGATCCTCGAAGCGTGGCGCCCACCCGCCGAGGGCGACGAACCGGAGGACCTGTCGCTGTCCGATCTCAGCGACCCTTCGTCCATGTTCGGCATGATGATAGGCGGCGAGAGATGGTTCGAACCGGACCTCCTCTGGGACCTCCTGCCGGACGGCGCGATCGCCTACTCGGACTCCAGCTCATACAAAATCAGGGTGGCGGATCGTACGGGGCGGGTGACGCGAACCCTGGGCCGCCCGCTCGTCCCGGAACCCGTCACGCGGCGGATCCAGTCGGCCATGCGCGATCACGAACTGCAGAGCCTGGAGGAGGGGTCAGGCGGGGGCTTTTTCGGCGGCCTGGGCGCGTCGGGGGCGGAAGGGGTACCGTCGGATTTCCTGGATCAGATGAAGGAGGCGGCCCGCGAAGAGATCGAGAACCGCGAGTTCTTCGAGGAGATCCCCGTACTGTCCGTACTGCGGGCGACGTGGGACGGAACCCTCTGGATTCAGCGGCGCGGGGAGGAGCCGTGGGACGCACTCGGCCCCATCGACGTGATGCGCGTGGACGGCGAGTACGTGGGGACGTTCGCGGTCGGCGCCACCGAGATGCCCGCCGCGTTCGGGCCGGACGGCCTGGTCGCCTTCATCGAACTCGACGAACTCGACATCCCCAGCATCGTAGGCCGGAGGTTGCCGGCCGCCGTTCGGTGAACCCCGCCACTGCCACGACCGGGGCGTGGGGCGACGAGCCGGCTCAGGGAGCCGGTGCCGACTCCGTGACGGCGACGACGCCGCAATTGGTCAGGAGGCGCTGGGCGTCGGCCTTCCCCGAATCCGAGGGGGCGATCTGGTTCTCGCCCTGCTCTTCCTCGTCGTCGAGCCCGCTGATGAGCCCGATGTCGTGATCCGCGACGCGCGAGGCGACAACCCGGAGGTGGGTGTTCCCCGTGGCCGGGTTGTCGAACACGGTCGCCGTGAGGATGTCGTGATGGGCGGCGCCGGTAAAGAGTTCCTGCACGACGCCCGAGGTCTGCCTGCGGCCCCGGATGAAGCCGGCCTCCAGATTCCCGTCCTCGATGTTGTAGTCCATGAGGTTGAGTTGCGCGACCGCGCAGCGGTACGCGGTCTCGAGCCCGGGCGGGGCGACGCCCTGGAAGGAGACGGGCGCGGTGGCGCAGCCCGCCAGCGCAACGACGGCGAGGATCTGGACGGATATCTTCATGGTCCCCCAACTTCGGGGCACGCCGCCCTCATCGCCAGTTGCAGCCAGTCGCACGTCCGACAGGGAGCTTTCGACCACATGACGCCCCGATCCCGCCGCATCGTTCTGCCCGCCGCCGCGCTGTCCGCGGCCCTCGCCCTGGTTCTGGCTCCGAATGCGACCCACGCCCAAGGGACGCCGAAAGTCCTCGTGATCGGGATCGACGGCGTGCGCCCGGACGTCCTGGCGGAGGTGCCCACTCCGGTCATGGACTCGCTCGCCGCGAGCGGCTGGCACACGACCGGGACCCAGACCACGACCCCGTCCGTGAGCGGGCCCTCATGGTCCTCCATGCTGACCGGCGTCTGGCCCGAGAAGCACGGCGTGACCGACAACGGTTTCGAGGGGCGGCGGTACTCGGAACACCCGGATTTCCTGACGCTGGTCGAGCGGGAACGCCCCGAACTCACGACTTTCGCCGCCGTCGACTGGCTCCCTCTCGCCTCTCTCGAGGGAGGCGGTCCGGCGCTCTCGATCGCGATCGATACGCTCGTCGCCGTGGACGGATATGACTCCGACACGGGCGCCGAGTCCACCTGGCAGGCGGTCAGCGCGGAGAACAGGAGACACGTTGCGGCGCGGGGTTTCATGCAGCCTCCTCAAGCTCCTCGAGCGGTCGACCACACGGTCGACACCGCGCTGTCTTCCGACAGTTGCACGACCGCGGGCACCGCCTCCGCCCGGATGCTGGCGGGAGGGGCCGATGTCGCGCCAGTTTGGGGCAGGGAAGACTCACACCAGCCAACGGGGGATGAGATGTCCGAGATGAATCGTCGCGGTTTCATCGGCCGGGGCCTGAGCCTGGGCGCGGCGGCGGCCGTCGCGGGGTCCGTGCCGGCGCGGGCGTCAGCCAGCGGCACCGGGCCGTCGCTCCGGTCGAGCGGGCGGGCGACGACGCCGATGATGATCACGAGCCATACGAACGACACGGGCCGGCGCGCGGCCACCGCGGCGTGGCAGGTTCTCTCGGGCGGCGGCGTGGCGATGGACGCCGTCGAGCGCGGCGCGAACATCGTCGAACTCGACCCCGACGGGACGGGCGTGGGCTGGGGCGGCCTCCCCAACGCCGACGGCGTCGTGCAGCTGGACGCGTCGGCGATGGACGGGGCCACGTACAACGCGGGTTCGGTGGCCGGCATCGAGGGGATCCGCACCCCCGCCTCGGTGGCCCGTCTCGTGATGGAGCGCACCGATCACGTCATGCTGATCGGCAACTACGCCCAGCAGTTCGCGGTCGGCTTCGGGTTCGAGGTCCAGGACCTCATGACGCCGAAGTCGCGCGAGATCTGGCTACGCTGGCGCGAGCGGCTCTCCGACACCGACGACTGGGGCCCCCCGGACCACCTGCGGCGTCCCGGCGGCGGCGCGGGCGGCGGAGGCCGCGCGGACGCCGGCTTCCAGGGCTTCGGCGAGGACGCGATCCGGCGCGAGGCGGAAGAGTGGGCCGAACTGCTCGACCTCCCCGGCCGCGACGGTCCCGACCGAGACTACGTCCTCGCCGAGGCGCTGATCCACCGCTACGGGACGACGAACGTCCTCGCCGTCGACGCGCAGGGGAACGTCTCCGGCATCACGACGACGAGTGGACTCGCGTGGAAGGTCCCCGGCCGGGTCGGCGACTCGCCGATCATCGGCGCCGGGCTCTACGTCGACAACGATGTCGGCGCCGCCGCCGTAACCGGACGGGGCGAGGACGTGATCAAGTCGTGCGCCGGGTACTACATCGTCTCCCGCATGGGCGCCGGTCGCACCCCCCAGCAGGCGTGCGAGGACGCGGTCGGGATGATCCGGCACAAGTACCGGAACGTGGCCCCCGACTTCATCCCGTCCGAGAAGTTCGTCGCGATCAACAAGGAGGGGGACCACGGCTGCGCGTGGATGCCCTTCCGCGACACGCCGCCGCGCATGACGGTGGCGAACGAGGACGGAATTCACACGTACGAGGGCGTCAGCGTCGCCGACTGACGGCTCAAGCGGCTCGATCCTCGCGCCCGGCGTGGTCATCAGGGAAGCGGCACTCGAGGACGTCGACCGGCTCGCGCCCCTGTTCGACGGTTACCGACAATTCTACCGGCAGCCGTCGGATCCCGAGGGCGCGCGCCGGTTCCTGGCCGAGCGCCTCGGGGCCCGAGAGTCGCGCGTCTTCGTCGCGGAGGCCCCGGAGGGAAGGGCGGTGGGTTTCGTCCAGCTCTTCCCCTCCTTCTCCTCGGTCTCGATGAAGCGGCTCTGGATCCTGAACGATCTCTTCGTCGCGCCTGAAGCGAGACGGACCGGGGTGGCGCGCGCCCTCATGGAACGCGCGCGGCAACTCGCGGTCGAGACCGGAGCCAAGGGCCTGATTCTCGAGACCGAATCCCATAACGCGCCCGCGAAGACGTTGTACGAGGAACTCGGCTGGGAACTGGACGGCACCCACCACTACGAGTTGCAGGTCTGAGTTCGGGCCGCCGGGTGCGAACTGGACTCGTGCTTCCCGCGTTCGTGCCGCTGGCCTGCCTGATGGCCGCGCTCTCCGCGCCGGACCTGCGCCTGGCTCTCTCGCTGGGAGAGGCACCCCCGACCGCCGGCATGCCCATCGTCCTGGAGCTGGCCGCCACCAACGATGGCGAAGCTCCGCTCGTCCTCGACTTCCCCGACGGGCAGCGCTACGACTTCGAGGTGTTCTCGGAGGACGGCGCCTCCGTCTGGCGTTGGGCCGAGGGCATGTTCTTCACCATGATGCTGGGCCGGGAGAGGCTCGATCCCGGGACTTCGCTGCGCTGGACCGAGCGGATCGCGGACGGGTTGCCGGCCGGCGTCTACCGCGTGCTGGCGACGCTGACTACGGTTGAACCGCACACCATCGAGGGCACACTCACCGTCCTTCAGTGAACTCGCCAACCGCGATCCCGGAAGATGATGACAATTGAGTGAGATGACGCTGGCCGCGCGTCCCGCCGCGCTCGAACCCGACCTCCTGGACTCCGTCTCCTTCGACGCGGGCTGGGCGATGCTCGAGCGGTTCTCGACGCTGGTGCGCGAGTCCGGGAGCGAGGACGAACACGTCGCGGCCGATTACATCGCCGCCGAGTTGGCCCGGATGGGCGTGCCGTTCGAGATGCACGAGCCCGACCTCTATCTCTCGCTCCCCCGCGAATCCTCGGTCGAATGGAGCGGGGGCTCGATGCGGGCCAAGCCGCCGTCGTTCGCGGTGCCGACGCCGGACGGCGGGCTGGAGGCGGAACTCGTATACGTGCCCGCGGCGGCCGCGACGGGCCAGCGGGATCTGTTCGCCCGGCGGCTCGGCGACGACCTGCCCGATGTGGCCGGCAAGATCGTGCTCAGCGAGGGCTACGCGATGCCCGGCATGGTGTCGGCCTTCGAGGAGGCGGGTGCGGTGGGCCAGGTCTTCATCAACCCGGGGAAGAACATCCACTGGGGGATCTGCACGTCCATCTGGGGGACGCCGACCACCCGGAACCTGCCGTCGAAGCCCTCGACGCCGGTCGCAGCCGTGAACAACCCGGACGGAGAACGCCTGAAGGCGGCCGTCGGCGAGCGCGTGCGGCTCGAGGTCCGGACGGAGGAGGGCTGGTATCCGTGCAAGCTCCCCGTGGCTCACATCCCCGGGGCCTCGGACGAGTTCATGCTCGTGCATGGGCACTACGACTCGTGGGATGTGGGGATCGGCGACAACGCGGTGGGGGACGCCACGCTGCTCGAACTCGCGCGGATCTTCCACGCGCGGGCCGGGGAGTTGAAGCGCTCGCTGCGCATCGCATGGTGGCCGGCGCACTCGACCGGGCGCTACGGCGGCTCGACCTGGTACGCGGACGCCCATGCGCTCGAACTGCGCAAGCGCTGCGTGGGGGCGATCGACATCGACTCCCCCGGATGCTGGCACGCGACGGAGTACGACGACGTGATGTGGATGGCCGAGGCGGGGCCGCTGTGCGCGCGCGCGATCGCCGACGTCACCGGGAAGACCGCGAAGCGACTGCGACCGCTGCGGGCGGGTGACTATTCCTTCAATCAGATCGGGCTCACCTCGTTCTACATGCTGCTCTCGAACATCCCGGCCGGGGAGCGGGAGGCGCTGGGCTTCTACCCGACCGGCGGGTGTGGCGGGAACATCGCCTGGCACACGGAAGACGACGTCATGGACGTGGCCGAGCGCGCGAACCTCGAGCGCGACCTCGGCGTCTACGTGGCGTCGATCGCGCGGGTCCTCGACGCGCGGGTCCTGCCGTACGACTTCCGGGAGACGGTCGCGGAGCTGGGAGGCTTCGTCGACGGCTACGTCGAGGCGGCCGGCGGACACCTCGATCTGGGTGAAGCGGGGGATGAACTGGACGGCCTCGCGGAGGCCCTGGGCGGTCTCTACGCAACGATCGCATCGCTGGAGCTGGAGGGTTCGGAGGCCGACGGCGACATGGAGGCGTTGAACGGGCTCTTCATGGAGCTCTCGCGCATCCTGGTGCCGATCGGCTACGCGGAGGGTGGGCCGTTCGACCACGACCCGGCGCTGCCCCGCACGCCGATCCCGCGGCTGGCCCGCGTCGGGGAGCTGGCGGGTCTCGCCGAGGCGGGGTCGGAGCTGCTCCCCTTCCTGCAGAACGAACTCCGCCGCGAGGCGAACCACGTGGCGAACGGGTTCTACGAGGCCGCCCGGGCGGTGCGCCGCGTCCAGACACGGCTGGCAACATCCGGGGCCGCCGGCTGACGCGCGTGCGACGCACGGGTGCGCGGCCGACGGGGGTGCGAGCGACGGGGCTGCGAACCCTCGCGGCGGCGCTGACGGCGCTGGCCGGGCTACTGATCGCCGCTCCGGCCGCGGCCCAGACAACGGACACCGTATTCGTCGAACTGCGTGCCGACGGGGCCCACGTGCGGCAGAGCCTCGAGCCGGACAGCGGTGCGGTGCGCGTTTTCGCCATTCGGTTCGACGAGCAGACGGTGTCGCTGACCGGGGCCTCGCGCGGCGGCGAGCCCCTCGCCGGCGTCGAGATCGCTCCGACCCCGGAAGGGCGGGCCTACCGGATCGCCGTCGCATCCGCGGCACCCGTCGTCATCAACTACACGGTGCGCGGGCGGCTGGACCGGATTCCCCTCTTCGTGGCCGGGGGGCGGGCCGAGCAGACCGTCGTGCACGAGGCCGCCGAGCCGTGGCTCATCCGCCTGGAGGGCGATCCGGCCGCGCTCGACGGGCTGGACCTGTCGACTAGCCTGCCGCGCTTCACCCGGGCCGGCGAGGGCACCCTCACGGCCACCCTGTCGAGCGTGCCGGGGCTGCTCCGGCTGTCGCGCGGCGGCGCGCTATCGTTCGCGCGCGTCGCCGACCTGGTGGTCCTCGCGCTGCTGTTGAGCGCCGCGATCTGGACGTGGCGGAACGCGCGAGTCCGCCGCGAGGGCAGCGGGGCCGGCCGGTGACGATCATCCTCGTCGCGGCGGGCTTCTTCGCCGTCGCGCTCACCGTGATCTTCCTCTTCCGCTCGGCCATTCGCAGGGACGACGAGCTGGACCGGCGCTGGGCCGAAGTCGTCAGGCAGCGCGCCGCACGCGGCGATTCGCCGTCCGCGCCCGAGTCCGCCGCGCAGCCCGCGAGCCGCGGCCCCGAAGAGCCCCCCGGCCCGCGAGCGACGGCCGCCACCCCGGAGACGCCTCCCTCGCCGCAGCCTCCCGAACGACCGACATGAGTTCCGTCTTCTTCGTCGTCCTCGGGGTGTACGTCGCCATCATCATGGGCATCTCGATCTGGAGCTACTTCCGGACCGAGACCGAGGTCGATTTCCTCGCCGCCGGTCGCTCGATCGGCCCCATCGTCGGCGGGGCCGTCCTCGCCGCCACCCAGATCTCCGCCGGCACCTTCGTCGGCACGGCCGGCCGCCACTACCTCGCCGGCGTCTCGTGGGTCTTCCCCTGGCTCGGACTGTGGACCGGGTGGCTCGTGTGCGCCTTCTTCGTCGCCCCCAAGCTCCGGCGCCTCGGCGCGCTCACCGTCCCCGACTACATCTCCGCCCGCTTCGGAAGCCCGCTGGCCGGAGCGCTCGCGGGCGTCCTCATCGTCGTCGCCTACACGATCTATCTCGTGGCCCAGTTCCAGGCCGGCGGCGAGGTGGCGGAGGTCGTGTTCGGGATCCGCCCGCTCACCGCGATGCTCATCATCGTCGCTTCGACCGCACTGTACACGCTCCTCGGCGGGGTCCGCTCCAGTTCGTACATCGACTTCCTGCAGACGATGATCATGATCGCGGCGCTGATCGTCGCGGTCCCCGTGCTCCTCAACCAGGTCGGGGGCGGAGATCCTCTCGCGGCGGTCCAGCGTTCGCTCGGCTTCCTCGACACGCTCGACGATCGCCTCGTGGGCTGGTACTACAGACCCCGGGAGTTGCTCGCGTTCGCGATCGCGTTCGGCCTCTCGATCGCCGCCGCGCCCTACGAACTCACCCGCTTCTACTCGATGCGGGACGAGCGCACCGTGCGCCGCGCGATCTTCATCGCGATCGGGTTCCAGGTGGTGATCGCCACCTGCATCATGTCGATCGGCATGCTCATGCGGGTGCTGTTCCCGAACCTCCCGTCCCAGGACCAGGCGACGGCGATCATGGCGCTCCACGTGCTCCCCCCGGTCGTCGGGGCGCTTCTCCTCGTGGCGATGCTCTCCGCGATCATGTCCACCGTGAACTCCGTCCTCCTCGTGACCGGCGCCGGCGTCGCCCACGACCTGTACGGCAAGTTCATCCGGCCCGACGCGAGCCAGAAACACCTCGTGAACGCGAACCGGGTGGCGATCGTCGTCCTCTCCATCATCCCCCTCTACTTCGCGCTCCAGAAGCTGGGGGACGTACAGGGGATCGTGCTCGAGCAGGCGAAGTTCATCGCCTCCTTCTTCTTCGTCCCCATCGTCATCGGTCTCAACTGGCGGGGCGGTACGGCGAAGGGGGCGATCGCGGCCATGATCGGGGGGTTCCTGGCATGTCTCGCCTGGACGGTGTTCTTCCAGGAGCATTACTTCCCCCTCTACGGGATCGATTCCGTCGAACCGGGAGTCGCGGTCAGCCTCGTGCTGTTCATCGTCGTCTCGAAGCTGACGAAACCGAATCCCGGCCAGAACCTGGAAGTGTTCTTCGCGGAGCAGGAAAAGGACCGGAAGAAGAACCGGAAGAAAGACAGGAGAGACGCCTGATGTCCGATGTCCTGACACGACTCGTTGAAGAACTCAACGCCGGAACGGTGCGGGTGGTCGATCTCACGATCCCCCTCGGCCCGGATACCGTCGTCATCGATCTTCCGCCGATGTTCGCGCCCTCGAAGGGGGTGACGATCGATCGGATCTCGAGGTATGACGACGACGGACCGGCCTGGTACTGGAACAACCTCACGCTCGGCGAACACACGGGGACGCACTTCGACGCCCCGATCCACTGGGTGACCGGGAAGGACTGCCCCAACGGGACGACGGACACGATCCCGCCGCGGAGGTTCGTCGGCCCCGCGTGCGTGATCGACATGGAGGCGGAGGTCGAGGCGGACCCCGATTTCCTCCTCACGCCGACGGGACTCGAGGCGTGGGAAGCGGAGCACGGGCGGGTGCCGGAGGGGGCCTGGATCTTCCTGCGCACGGGGTGGAGTCGGCGCAGCGGGAAGGAAGCGTTCCTCAATGTGGGAGAGGACGGACCGCACTCCCCGGGATTTCACCAGGAGACGTCGGCCCTGCTGGCGGGTGACCGCGCTGTGCTGGGGGTTGGCGTGGAGACGGTCGGCACCGACGCGGGTCAGGCGGCGATGTTCGATCCCCCGTTCCCGAACCACACGATCATGCACGGGGCGGGGAGGTTCGGGCTCGCGAGCCTCTGCAACCTGGACCAACTCCCCCCGACGGGCGCCGTGGCGATCGCCGCCCCCCTGAAGATCGTGGAGGGGAGCGGAAGCCCGCTGCGCGTGATCGCCCTGGCCCCGGTTTAGCGGCGGGCAGCGGGGAGGGAGATCGCGCGATGGCCCGCGCCGAGCGGCAGCGATCCGCTTACCGGAAGGTCCTGGAGGCGCTGGACGAGGCCATCTTCCGACTGGGGCGGGTGCCGGCCGCGGATCCTGATGACGACGGTGCCGAGCGGCAGGGGACCTTTCGCCTCGGAGAAGCGGGAGGGATCGCGTTTTCCGCCCATTTCCCGGGAACGAACTCCGGGGCCCTCTTCGACGAGATCTCAGACGCTGTCGAGGCGGAGGATCTGGACAGGGTCCGTCAAGTTCGGAGCCTGGTCGAATCGAGGTTGCGATCGGGCGACGACGCGGAGGGAGGAGTTTACGCGGAGGATGCTCTCGCTTGGGATGCGGGCTACCTGCAGATCCTCGCCGTCCTGCACGAAACGCGGCAAGCCCGGGAAGACGGTGACGCTCACCGATACTGGATCATGGCAGGTTTCCTCGCCGGCTTCCTGCACTGGGATACAAGACTGGCACGAGACGAGCCCGGATCGCTGCGAGACGAAGTGGTCGCTGCCTGCAATGAGGGGTGGGGGGCGACCCTTTGGACGGAATGGGAGGCGATCCGGGAAGAGTGGCTGGCTGACGACTCGCCGGAGTCCCCGCGGGACCCGGATCTTCTGCTGAGGTGGCTGGGCCTGCGCCTGGCCGCCGCCGACTTGATGACGGGTCCCCTCTTCTCCAGCCGCGTCGGCGAGACGGCCGACGAACGAAGCGAGAGCGAGTCTGATGAGCGGGCGCACTTCATGCGAAGCGAACGCTCGACTCGCCGCGCGCAGAACTTCGGCAAGAGGATCGCCAACCGGGATCACGCAGCGGGGGACGATCCGGAGACATGAGGAATCGGCGTCGCTCTCCCCGCCCTCCCGGACGTTCCCGCGGGAACGGCACGCCGTCCGCAGCGTGAATCCCGGCAGGAAATCGTCTAAAGTCAACCAGGACTGCACGATCTGCGTTTTCTGCCGTTGGGCTGGACCCTGCTGGACCGTGTCCCGAAAGCGGGAGAATCAGTGTGAATCGGCGGGAATCCCGCGTCTCGTCGCGGGCACCTGCTCCGGTCCAGATCGCAGTGACGGAGTCCCAAAAGCCAAGCTGGCGTTACCCGGGAATGGCAGAGACAATCAACCGCTTTTCGAAGTCCGTATCCTTAAGCTCCAGGCCGTGTGCTCATCCAGTCGCACTCCTCGTCCGAGACCAGGTACATCAAAACCCAAGTCTGAAGTTTCTCCGAATCGTCGATTCGCCGGTCCAGGACGAATAGCGTATCGCCCCGGAAGGTCTCCATCGGTCGAATCTCGAAGTCGTGCGGAACGAGCGTGTCCACACACGCTTGTGAGAGGTCTGGCGAAAGGACTCCGACCCACACTTTGGCGGTGAGCACGGGCATCGGCTCCATCTGGAGGGCCGTCTGATCGTGGTGGGTGAACACGAAACCGCCGCCCGGAAGTGGGAATAGTTGACGGAGTCGCGAACTGCCCTCCAGCTGCTCGCGGAACGGTATGCGCTCGATGTCGATGCGTTCCCGGAGGTCGGCCGGGACGCCCTTCCTCCTCGCCACCGGGATGTCCGCCGTGTCCACCACCTCGCCCCGCAGGTTCAAGACGAACATCTCGTCCAGTCCAGACCAGCCCTGCACGAACCGTCCGTCGGCGTAAGCAAGAGAACCGATCCGAAAAAGGGTCGCATAGGACCAGTTGTCACTCTTGAGCGATGCGATGTATTCCTGAGGGAGTCCGCCCATGCTCGTGAATTCGTCCGTGGTCGGTCGCCAACGAGTCAGCGATGTTTCGCGCCGGATCTCGAAATCGGTCATCCAAACCTCTTGGCCGATCACCACCGGGGGAGTGATTCCGGCCAGCGCGGGGAAGTTCACGACCCGAATGGTCTCTCCGGTGTTTCGGTCGAAGATGTTCACTCGCCGCGACCTCGTGGTCTGTGCGGCTACGATCGAATCGTCGAGCACCATCGGAGCTCCGGGCCCGCCGCGAAACTCTCCCGGCCCCTCTCCCGGCCGTCCGTACCCCAGCATCAGACTGCCGTCTCTACGGAACCTGAGGAGCCGTTCCGAAAAGATGTCCGGTATGTAGAAGGACCCGTCGAAGGGGTCGACGACCAGAGCGTATGGATTGCCGATGTACAGCGTGTCGGCTTCTGGCAGTAGAATACTGTCGACGGGAGTGAGAGTCGGCCCCGCCGTGTCTGCGGTCACGGGTTCGCCGGACTCGGAGCCGCAGCCTGGGATTAGGAACATCCCGCCGGCGAACAACGCGACGCGGACACGACGGGACCAGCCCATTACTGCCCCCCTAACCGTTACTCAATGATGACGATGATGGGGGGCGCCGCAAAGCAGCAGACGGGCGCGCTGGGCGCGCACTCGTCGGGGCACTTGAAGTCGTCGAAGCTGAGTAGCCCCTGGGGCTCGTCCTGCGCCTTGGCCGCGAAGGGAACAGCGCCCAAATACACCGCCATCAGCGCCACGATGGCGAGCGCCCCGGTGACCAGCTTGCCGCGAATCTTCATTCTAACCGCTCCTTGTGTTGGGTGACTGCAGCTCCGCGTTCCACGCTACTCCATCTCCCTCTGTTGTTGATTTCGCCTCGTGTTCCAATACCGACAACGCGTCCACGGCCTCTCGCAATGAACGTCCGTCTTCCAGAGCGTCAAGGAGAGGGCTTGACGGCCCGTAGACGCGCTCGGCACGAAAGAGGACACCACCGGAGTCAACCACCAATTCAATTGGCGTGCGCTGAGGCTCGATCTGCACGCCCCTGAGGTATCCGTCCGCCCTTACCCCAGCCGCGAGCAGAATCCTCCTCTCGTGGTTTTCCGGTTCACGAGCGAGCAACAACTCCACGTTGACTCCCGACATCCGCTCCCTATACAGCCACTCGGCCAACACCGACGAGCATAGAAGGCATTGGCTGGGATCGACCACCACGACGACGATCGGCTCGCTTTGGACCAGTTCCCGGAGGGTAGTACCGTCCGAGAGCGTCCAATCCATGGCGTCCGAGGCATGGTCCATGTTGCAGCCGGCTGCCGCAGTCAACGCGGCGAACAGACAGGTTGCCGCTACGCTGTGTGTACGTCCTGAGATGTTCGCCAATTGGGTCAGTGTCAGTCGTAAGCCGAGGTTGTTCACCCATCCGCACCGCAGGACTCAATCCTCTGCGATCCGGATTGCCGGGAGGGGAAACGGACCCGACGGATCGCAATATGGAACCCAAGACGCTGTCCGCAAGGAACTGGGCTGTCGCTACGAAGATATTGGTCGGTGTTATCGCCGCCCCACACCTGAGCCCTGCGTGCCCGTGAGGCCAAGGTCGTTCTGCCAGGGAGAACCCCCGCGTCGAGTCCGACGGGGCGACGGAGCGGGCGGTGCTGGGCATGGTGCGGGACAACACCTCTACTCTTCAAGCGCTTCGCCGACGGCCCGGACTTCAGGCGGTAGGTGACGGACACCGCTTTCCGGCTGACCTACGGAGCGACGCGCTGAGTAGCGCGCGGCCTGCCGAGACGTTGTGGGGGCGTTTTTCCGCCGCGTTGGCGACGGCCTCCTCCGGCTGCTTTACGTTATCGAACGTCCTCGAACGTTATCGGACAATAGGAGATTCCCGACCGGTTGACTTGCTGGCGGGCGGCTCTTCAGCGTTCCGGGCATGGAGACGACGACGCGCCAGTTCAACACGCGGGTTTGCACTTCCGCCGGAGACACGGCCGCACCGTCTCCGAAGGCATTCGTGATGGAGCCTCCGACTTGGACCCTAAGCACGGTCCCGCCCCCGAGGGCTCCCGACAAGGGCTCGGATCGGCTTCGGGGCCTTCGTCCTCGACGGCCGGATCGAAACCCAATGAGGACAGAATCCGCAGTGCGTCGCCCTTCGGGTCACCGAAGCGTGAAGGGCAGCACGAGGAAACGAGGCGAAGCACCGGAGGAGTCGCACGTAGTCAGGTTGATCCACCCCAAGGCGGAACCGGTGCCCGTGTCCATCGACATCGGCGCTTGCGGGATCGTTCGCCGCACTGGCCTCCGTCCCATTGCCAGCCGCGCTTGCGCGAGGGCCGCTTGAACGGGTTCCCCGAAGCGCTCGCGGAGGTGCTCCGCCACCGCCTGGGTGCTGGTCGGCGACACCTCCGGGACACGTCGCCGGCGGGGGTGTTGCGTGCGGCTAAGGCCGGTAAGCCAGCCTACCCCTTGTCATACAACGGGGCTGGCGAGGGGGTGGCTGCCGCCCCCCCTTCGAACCCCCCGCGCGTCTCGCTCCCGTGGAGGTCGCCCAAGGGGGCGCCGCCCCCTTCCCCCGTGTCGGTGCGCCGCAGTGCCTGAGCGCCGCTCCGCCGTCGTCACCGCCCGCGTATCGGCAGCCGAGTTCGCCGCTTGGCGGGCCAAGGCCGCAGCCGCAGGCGTACCCCTGTCCGCGCTGATCCGGCGGGCCATGGCTCGCACGAGGACGTGGACGGCCCGCGCGGCCGACGTCGAGCGCGAGCGCACCCGGGAGGCGGCGCGCATCGGGAACAACCTTAATCAAATCGCTCGCTGGGCCAATACCCACAAGGGAGCGGCCGAAGCCGTCGAGGTCATCGCCCGCCTTGTCGCCATCGAGCGGGCGCTCGCGGCGCTGGCTCGCTTCGAGAGCCCGGACCGCGATGCACATTAAGTTCCTGGCCCGCGGGACCGGCTCGGCGCGGGACGCGGCCGGCTACCTCCTCGGGGAGCGGGACGCGACCGGGAAGCCGCGCGAGGGCGTCGAGGTGCTGCGAGGGAACCCGGACATGGTGGCCGCGGTGGCCGACTCGCTCGACTTCGAGCACAGGTACACGTCCGGCGTGATCGCCTGGGCCCCCGACGACCAACCCGCCGACGAGCACATAGAGGCGGTCCTGGACGCCTTCGAGGACACGGCTTGGGCCGGGCTTGAGCCTGACCGCTACGCCTGGGCGGCCGTGCTGCACCGCGAGCGCGGCGGAGGCGCTCACGTCCATGTCCTCGCCGCACGGTGCGACCTCGATACGGGGCGGAGCCTCAACATCGCGCCTCCGGGTTGGCGGAAGACGTTCGATCCGCTCCGCGACGCCTTCAACCACGAGCACGGCTGGAGCCGTCCGGACGATCCGGCGCGGGCCAGGGTAGAGCAGCCCGGACACCGCGCCTACATCGAGGCGGCGCGGCTGCGCGCCGGGCTCCGGCTCGAAACCTCCCCGCGCGACCTGATCCGGGACTACCTGCTCCAGCGTGTCGAGCACGGCACGGTGCGGAATCGCCACGAGGTCGTCGCCGCCCTGCGGGAGGCGGGCCTCGAAGTACCGCGCCAAGGCAAGGATTACCTGACCGCGATGGACCCCGAGACCGGGGACAGGTGGCGGTTGAAAGGAGAACTGTACGCACTTGACTTCGAGCGGAAACGATTTGACCGACCGGCTGCGGAAACGGCTGGAGAGCGAGCGCCGGGAGATCGAGGAGTTGACCGCGAGCGAGCTCGAAAGGCTCGCCGAGAACTCGCGGCGCGTCGCGAAGAACGCGCTGCGTACCATCGAGCGCGATACGGAGGAGGCGACCGGGCGGATGCGCGAGTTGCTGGTCAAGGCGTGGCTCCGGCCCCTGATCGTCGGCCTGAGCCTTTGGCTCGGTTTCTTCGTCGGAAGCTGGGCGACGATGCGCTGGTTGGCGAGGAGCATCCAAGACTGGATCGAGACGGCGGCCGAACTGGACCGGGACATCGAGGACGCCCGGCGCACGCTGGCCCAACTGGAGGTGGACACCTGGGGAATCGTGTTCCACGAGATCGAGGGCGAGCGGTTCGTGGTGGTGCCGGAGGGCGCGCTGGCCGATCCGCCCTGGAGAGTGGACGGACGCCCGGCCTTGAAGCTGTCGAACGAGTGAGGGGGTTGTATGACCGCGTTAGAGGAGCAGTTGACGAGGGCCTTGCGGAGGCTGTCCGCGCAGTACGAGACGGAACAGCGGCGGCAATCCGGGCGGGTCGAAGCCTTGCGGCGGCGCGTCGAGCGGCAAAGCGGGGAGAACGAAGCCTTGCGGCAGCACGTCGAGCGGCAGAGCGAGGAGAACGAAGCCTTGCAGATGCGAATCGAGCGGCTGGACGGACAAGTGACACGCTTGGCCGAGTGCTACGGGACGCTCGCCGCGACCTTGTGCTGATGGTGACGGTGTTGCGCCAGCGCGGGGCGGAGCGCGATCAAGGTCCGAGCCGTTGACGGTTCCCGGAGGTCCCGAAGCCGTGTCCGAGGAACCCTCCCGGCGCGAGTGCCCCGAGCCCCACTGGCTGTCGGGGAACCGGGGGCGGATATGAATCGGAAGCAGCTGGCGCGGACGGCCTCGCGCCGCGATGTTTCGGGCGCGCAGATTGTGCAGTCCATCAATCGAGAGAGGAATCGAATGATGGCACGCACGAAACGAAGTCGGCGCTCCTACGGCGCCGGCGAATGGGGCCGGAACCGGGTGAGGGTGTTTCCCGATCCCAAGACCGGCCGATACCAGATCGAGTGGCGCGAGAACGGACGCAGGCTCACCCGGTCGCTCAAGCACCGCGACTGGGCTCGGGCCAAGAGGCAGGGGACGAGTTCGCCGCCGGTTTCGTAGGACCGGAGCTGAACGGGCGCCGGGAAGCCGAGCCCGAGCCGCTCACGCTGGGCACGCTCTTTGACATCTACGGTGAGGAGGTGACGCCCACCAAGGGCGAACGGTCCCGCCGGAGCGACAAGGTCGCGACGAGGATGTTCCTCCAGTTCTTCGGCAGGGACCGCGACCCGGCCACGCTCTCGCAGCGCGACTGGGACAGGTTCATCGGGGAGCGGCGGGCGGGCAGGATCGGACCGAGTCGACGGCCCGTGTCCGACCGGACGATCGAATGGGACCTGACGTTCCTGATCGCGGTCCTCAACTGGGCCGAAAGATCGAGGGACGAGCGGGGCCGCCTGCTGCTGGACAGGAACCCGCTCAAGGGCCTCAGGAAGCCCAGGGAGAAGAACCCCACCCGGATCGTCCTCGACGAAGAAGAGTACCAGGCGCTGCTCCGCGTGTCCCGACGAGTCAACAGGCGGTTCCGCGTCGCGCTCGTGCTCGCGCACGAGACCGGACACCGCATCGGCGCTATCCGCCAGCTCCGGTGGTCGGATATCGACCTCGAAGCCGGAGTGGTGCGGTGGCGCGCGAGGCACGAGAAGACGGGCTACGAACACACCACGCCGCTGACCGCCGAGGCGCTTGCTGCCTTGGAAGAGGCGCGGAGGATAAGCCAGGGGACCGGGGACGCCCCGCTGCTCCCCGCCCGGAGGGACCCGTCAGTGTGCGTAAGCCGCTCTCTGGCGCGCGACTGGTGGGTGCGGGCCGAGGTGATCGCCGGACTGGAGCCGAAGCGGGGCCGTGGTTGGCACTCGCTCAGGCGCAAGTTCGCAACCGACCTCATGGACCTGCCGCTCAAGGTCCTGTGCGAACTCGGCGGCTGGAAGAACGCGCAAACGGTGCTCAGATGCTATCAGTAGGCCGATGAGGGACAGCTCAGGAAGGCGCTGGAGAGTCGGCGGAGAGTTCGCATCTGAAATCCCGATCAGCGGGAATCAATCGGCGGGAATCCGGGCCCGCCGAACCCCTAAACAAAACGATCACAACCATATCCAAACCCCACCGCTCCCGCGGGAACGTCAAGACCGGCGGGCTGGCAAGAGACGAGGGCCCCGGCGTAGCGGCCAGCAGGGGGACTAGTGGACCGTGAAGAGCGCAGATCCGCCTACCGGATGGTCGTGCAAGCGTTGGACGAAGCCCGGTCCTGTCAGGATCGGGACGAGGCGGAGAGTCTCTTCCACCTGGGACGGGCGGGCGGGATCGCCTTCGACCGCTACCTCGCGGGGATCGAAGCCGCCGCGCTCTTCGACGACATCTCCGACGCCGCCGAGACCCGGGATTGGGACCAGGTGCGTCGGATCAAGAAGGCGATCCTGTCGATGCCGCGTTCGGATCCCGACCCTGAGGAACATGCGTCCGGCGAGGATTCTCCGGACTGGACCTCGGGATACCTGCAAATGGGGGCCGTTCTTGGCGAAGCACGGCTCGCCCGGGAGGAAGGTGACGCGCACCGCGACTCGCTGATGGCAGGTTTCCTCGTGGGCCTCATGGGTCGGGAATCGAGATGGCGATACGAGCACGGTCCCCTGGGAGACGCGGTGCTCGCCGCCTATGACAGAGACCCGGAGCGAGCCAACCTGTGGGTGGAGGCGCAGGAGATCCGGCCACGGGAGCGGGCTGACGAATCGCCTGAGACGGACAAGCGGCATCTTCTCCTGAGGTGGGTGGGGGAGCGGTTGGCCGCGGGCCATCGCTTCAGCGAGCCGCTGTTCTCCCATTCTGTAGGTGAGACGGAGGACGAGCGACGAGAGAGAGAGGCATGGGAGGGGGCGTACTTCGAACGAGAGGAAGCCTCCATTCAGCGCGCGCAGAACTTCGGGCGGAGGATCGCCAGCCGGGACGTCAAGGGCATATGGATTCCCGGGAGCTACGCTCTGAACCGTGCTCTGGTCCTTGGATCCCACGAGGAGGACGGCCCGACGGCCGACGATCCGGACGCGTGACCGACAGTCGGATCCGGGGGCGGGCCGCCTGGGTGGTTTCACTCTCGGGCGGGCGAGTTCCCGCAGATCGCTGTGCCTCTGGTGTGGCTGATCCTCGCGGCAGGTCGGGCGGCGCCCCGCGCGACGTTCCCGCGGAAACGTCGAGACCGGCGGGCTGGCAGTAGACGAAGGATAGACGAAGGTTCACCCCGGATCCTGCGTTGGCGCATAGTCGGGCGGCCTGAGGGCGATTATGACCGGCGGTTGTGGCGACTTGGCGCGGGCGGTGGCGTTTTCGGGGCCGGACCGGGTCTCGGCGGAGGGCCGGCGGGGCTCGGGAGGGGTCCCGAACGGCTCGCGGAGACACGGGGAGTGGGCGCCGCCGCGCGGCGCCTTCGGAAGGCCGGGGTTGGGACCGGTCAGGCGGGGGCGGGCGGCGGGAGACCCCGCTCGATGGTCCGGAGGCTCCGCCGCAGGAGACCGAGGGCCGGGTCGGCGCGCGCGAACCCGAGCGAGGTTCGGCGAGCGTGGGAGGTGATCCTGGCGGGCGCGCGCAGCAGGCGCAGCCGGATGCCGCGCGGCTGCACGGCGCGCCAGCGGCCGCCGAGGAAGTTCGCGCGCAGGATGTGGAGGAGTTGGTAGGCGAGCACGGCGAGGCTCCAGAGCAGGGCGTTGCCGCCGAGGTCGTCCACCGCGGTGCGGCCGGCCGAGAGCTGGCCCAGCTCCTCGATCCGCTGCTCGACGACCGCGCCCGCGTTGTAGGCGCGCCACGCCTCGACGGGGCCGATGCTCCCGATGTTGGTCAGAACGTCGGCGCTCATCGTGGTCTCCCACGCCGCGAGATCGAGTTCTCCCTCGTCCGGCCCGACCCGTCTCCGCCTCTCGACCGAGAGAAGCCGCGTGCCCCACAGCTCGCCGGAGGCGGTCCTCAGCTCCCGGTCCCCGGCCTCGTCCCGGGCGGCGGTCTCCCAGGCGCCCCGGAAGCCGTCGAGCCAGGCGTGCCGCGGCACCTTGAGCAGATAGGACACGCCGAGCTCCTCCATGCGCCGCGCGATGGACTTGGAGAAGAACCCCTTGTCCAGCCGCACGGTGATCCGCCGCACCCCCGCCCCCCTCAGGCGGGCCACCAGCCCGGCCAGCCACGCCTCCGCCCCCCGGGCCGTGTGCGCGCCCCCCGGCCGCCAGCGCACCCCGAGGCAGTCGCCCGTCTCCAGGACGTAGGCCAGAAGGGGGTGGTGCGAGGGGCGGCCCCGCTTCTTCGGGTTGTAGCCCCGCTCCGCCCCGGCCTGCTTCAGCCCGTAGCGCACCACGACGGTCGAGTCCATGACGATCGTCGCCGACCGCGGCGCCCCGCCGGCCATCTCCCAGCGCCGCCGCACCATCCGCCACAACAGCTCGTCCAGAAGCGGCGACAGCACGGCCGCCGAACCCCGCAACCAGCGCCCGAACGTGGCCGGGTGCGGCACCCGCGCCCAGCCGAAGATGCGGCGCACGCCCCGCCGCTCCAGAAGCGGCGGGTCGTCCATCACCCCGCCGCCGTACAGGAGCAGCACCACCCACGACTCGACCATGAGCGATGGCCGGTAGCGGCCGGGGACGTTCCCGCTCCGCCGGTCGATCCAGCCGCCCAGCCCCAGCGCGTCCCACAGCTTCCGAACCACGACGAGGCCGCCCGCGTCGGTGATCCGCCCGCCGCCCCCGCGGACCCTCAGCGCGGCCGCCGATCCTTGCACGTGCGGGCGCGGTCCGGTATAGTCGTTTCCACGCACCATTCGGGTGTCCTCCGTTCCGGGGTGAACCCGGATCCTGCGTTGGCGCATAGTCGGGCGGCCTGAGGGCGATTATGACCGGCGGTTGTGGCGACTTGGCGCGGGCGGTGGCGTTTTCGGGGCCGGACCGGGCCTCGGCGGAGGGCCGGCGGGGCTCGGGAGGGGTCCCGAACGGCTCGCGGAGACACGGGGAGTGGGCGCCGCCGCGCGGCGCCTTCGGAAGGCCGGGGTTGGGACCGGTCAGGCGGGGGCGGGCGGCGGGAGACCCCGCTCGATGGTCCGGAGGCTCCGCCGCAGGAGACCGAGGGCCGGGTCGGCGCGCGCGAACCCGAGCGAGGTTCGGCGAGCGTGGGAGGTGATCCTGGCGGGGGCGCGCAGCAGGCGCAGCCGGATGCCGCGCGGCTGCACGGCGCGCCAGCGACCGCCGAGGAAGTTCGCGCGCAGGATGTGGAGGAGTTGGTAGGCGAGCACGGCGAGGCTCCAGAGCAGGGCGTTGCCGCCGAGGTCGTCCACCGCGGTGCGGCCGGCCGAGAGCTGGCCCAGCTCCTCGATCCGCTGCTCGACGACCGCGCCCGCGTTGTAGGCGCGCCACGCCTCGACGGGGCCGATGCTCCCGATGTTGGTCAGAACGTCGGCGCTCATCGTGGTCTCCCACGCCGCGAGATCGAGTTCTCCCTCGTCCGGCCCGACCCGTCTCCGCCTCTCGACCGAGAGAAGCCGCGTGCCCCACAGCTCGCCGGAGGCCGTCCTCAGCTCCCGGTCCCCGGCCTCGTCCCGGGCGGCGGTCTCCCAGGCGCCCCGGAAGCCGTCGAGCCAGGCGTGCCGCGGCACCTTGAGCGGATAGGACACGCCGAGCTCCTCCATGCGCCGCGCGATGGACTTGGAGAAGAACCCCTTGTCCAGCCGCACGGTGATCCGCCGCACCCCCGCCCCCCTCAGGCGGGCCACCAGCCCGGCCAGCCACGCCTCCGCCCCCCGGGCCGTGTGCGCGCCCCCCGGCCGCCAGCGCACCCCGAGGCAGTCGCCCGTCTCCAGGACGTAGGCCAGAAGGGGGTGGTGCGAGGGGCGGCCCCGCTTCTTCGGGTTGTAGCCCCGCTCCGCCCCGGCCTGCTTCAGCCCGTAGCGCACCACGACGGTCGAGTCCATGACGATCGTCGCCGACCGCGGCGCCCCGCCGGCCAGCTCCCAGCGCCGCCGCACCATCCGCCACAACAGCTCGTCCAGAAGCGGCGACAGCACGGCCGCCGAACCCCGCAACCAGCGCCCGAACGTGGCCGGGTGCGGCACCCGCGCCCAGCCGAAGATGCGGCGCACGCCCCGCCGCTCCAGAAGCGGCAGGTCGTCCATCACCCCGCCGCCGTACAGGAGCAGCACCACCCACGACTCGACCATGAGCGATGGCCGGTAGCGGCCGGGGACGTTCCCGCTCCGCCGGTCGATCCAGCCGCCCAGCCCCAGCGCGTCCCACAGCTTCCGAACCACGACGAGGCCGCCCGCGTCGGTGATCCGCCCGCCGCCCCCGCGGACCCTCAGCGCGGCCGCCGATCCTTGCACGTGCGGGCGCGGTCCGGTATAGTCGTTTCCACGCACCATTCGGGTGTCCTCCGTTCCGGGGTGAACTCTTGTTCAGTCCCTCTGAACGTAGGGCCCCGGGCGGTGCTTTTCCATAGTCCGAAACTATGATCTCACTATCGTCAAGGCCTCCACGGCCCGGCTACGGCCGCCCTCCCGGACGAGCCCCGCGCCCACGATCGCAGGATCCGGGGTGAACTCTTGTTCAGTCCCTCTGAACGTAGGGCCCCGGGCGGTGCTTTTCCATAGTCCGAAACTATGATCTCACTATCGTCAAGGCCTCCACGGCCCGGCTACGGCCGCCCTCCCGGACGAGCCCCGCGCCCACGATCGCAGGATCCGGGTTCACGGGTCGGGTCAACGCCGGACCAGATACCCCTAACGCGAGGAGCGTCCAGTGGCGAACAACGGAACCCCAGGCAAGGCCGTGAAGGTGGCGTCGATCATTCTCGCGCTGCTCTTCCTTCTGAACGGCGGCATGAAGGTCGCCGGGAGGATGGTCGATCAGTTCGCCATGTGGGGGTATCCCGCCTGGTTCCAGTACCTGATCGGCGTCGCCGAGGTGCTGGCGGGGGTCGCGTTCTTACGGCAGAGCACGCGGTTCCTGGCGGCCGTCGTCGTGATCCCGATCATGGCGGGCGCCATCTACACCCTTGTGAGGGCGGGCACGGCGGCACAGGCAGTTGTCCCCGCCGTGGCGCTGCTCCTCGCGCTCTTCGTAGCGAAGAAGTCGCGGTAGAAACCCCGCCCTGACTCGGCGCGGGCGTTCCCGCGGGAACGTTTCCGCGCCGCCGGACGCAACGAGCCGTTGAGCGGGGATCCGACCCGGCTCAGGGGGTATCGCCGGACTCCAATAGCTGATCACCGGCGAGCCGGACGACGCGAACGCGCTGGATATCGAGGTCGTCCCGGTCGATGTAGGCGAGCAGGCCACCCGGCCCGAAGGCCCTGGGGATTCGCAGGCCGTCCGGGGCGAGGGTGCCGAAATACCTTCCGTCGGCGTCGAGGAGGTCTATCGGGCCGGTCTCCCCGGGCAGGGCGGAGCGCTGGACCCAGATTCGGTCGCTCCAGTCCACGGCCATGTTCGTGATGACCGGAATCTCTTCGGGGAACCTCAAGTCCCCGATCTGGTCCTCGCGCATCTTGCGCATGGCCGTTTGCATGGCCTCCGAGTCGAGGGGGTTCCCGCCCCTGCCCGCCCCGACCGTCCCCGTTATGCTCATGGTCATGGTCATGATGCCGTCGCCGCCGCCGTCGCCCCCGGACTCGAGCGCGGCGAGCCGGCGCTCGCGCTCGGCGGCCTCTATCGCGGGTGTAACGGCGACCGCCGGTACCGGACGCTCGAGGGTCGACACCACTGCCCCCGTCTCATCCACGAGCTTCACCCGATAGCCGACCGAGTCAACGATCGCGACGCGGCCGTCACGGAGCACGTCTACCCGGAGCGGCAGCGGAAAGGCCTCTCCCGCCTGAACCTGTATCCGAACGTTCCCCGCCTCCGCCTCATCCGTTCGGGTTTCAGGCCTCGGAGGACCTGCCCAGGCCTCATGGAACAGGGTAGAGGTTCCGTCGAGCCCGAAGCGGCTGATCGGGCGACCCTCTTCGCGGTCCAGCGTTCCGTCCTCCGAGAAGCTCATGCGGCTGGAGGCGGCGACGAGGCTGTGATCGGGCATGGCGTGGAGTCGCCCCGAGGGACTGCTCCCATCCGGATCGATCTTGACGTTCTCGAGGAACTGTCCCTCACGGTTGAAGATCGCGATTCCCTGGTTTCCGAAATCGCGCACGCCGATGCGACCGTCGCGAAATACGATCAGGCTGGACGGGAAGCGGAGTTCGCCGGGTCCCTCGCCCTTGTTGGAAATGGTACGGACGAACTCACCCTCCGGGTCGATCACGACCACGTGACCCGCGTCGCTGTCGAGGATGAAGAGGGTTCCATCCGCGTCGAATGCGACCGACCCGATCCTGCCGAACATCTCCCACTGCTCGCCGTCGAGCACTCCAACGGAGTACACCGCGTCCACGGCGGGAGCGATGGTGACATCGGGGCTGTCGAGCCCGCGGACGGCAGGTTCGCCGCCACAGCCGGCGACCGAGAGGACGACCGGGGCGAGTGCAGCGAAAGCGATGTATCCGGACGAGCGGCGCATGGGATGTTCTCCTCCTGCAAGGGCGGGATCCGGCGGTCGGTCCATCCCGGTCCACCGGCTGGACAACTGACTATAACAATAGTTGCTGTGCGTTCCCGCGGAAACGTCTCCGGTCAGCGCGCGTCGGCGGTCTCCAGTAGTTGATCCCCGACGAGGCGGACGACGCGGACGCGCTGGATGTCGAGTTCGTCCCGCTCGATGTAGGCGAGAAGACCGTTTGGGCCGAACGCGGCGGGGATCCGGAGCCCGTCCGGGGCGATCGTGCCGTAGTACTGCCCGTCGGGGCCAAGGATGTCTGTCGGGCCGGTCTCGCCCGGCAGGGCGGAGCGCTGCACCCAGATGCGGTCGCTCCAATCCACGGCCAGGCTCGCGATCACCGGAATCTCCTCGGGGAAAGACAGGTCGCGGATCTGGCCTTCCATCATGCGGCGGATTGCGTCCTGATCCGGGCCGGTCGGCGCACGACCGCTGCCGCCAACGGCACCCGAAACGGAGCGCATCATGACGATGTTTGTCCCGCCCCCGCCTCCCGGCCGGGCCGCGGCGAGCCGGCGCTCCCGCTCGGCCTCCTGAATCGCGTCCGTAACGGCGACCGGCGCCACAGGACGCTCCAGAGTGCCCGTCACACGACCCGATGCATCCAGGAGCTTGATCCGGTACCCGACCGAGTCGGCGACCACCACGCGACCATCCTGCAGCAGGCCGATCGACAGCGGGAGCGGAAAGGCCTCGCCCCCCGAAATCACCATCCGAACGTTGCCATCCCGCCTTTCCGTCTCGGCCTCCTCGCGGGGTGGCCCCGCCCAGGCCGTGTAGAACACGTCCCGGGTCCCGTCGAGCCGGAACCGGGTGACCGGGCGGCCTTCCGGTAGAGCTTCGTCCTCGTCCTCCCCCTGGAGGGAGCGCATGAGGCGCGAGAGCGATGATCCAACAAGTTCGGTCGACAGCACGCTGTGGTCCGGGAGCGCGTAGATCGAGGCGCCGGGCGCCCCTTCCTCGAGCGTGAACCTGGCCTCCTGGAGGGATTCGCCTTCGCGGCTGAAGAGCTGGATTCCCCTCATCAGGTCGTGCACGCCGATGCGGCCGTCGGCGAACACCGCCATCCCGATCGGCTGGTTGAGTTCGCCGGGGCCCTCGCCCTTGTTCGAGATCGTCCGCACGAACTCGCCAGCCGGGTCGATGACGACGACATGACCGGCGTCGTTGTCGAGGATGAGCAGGGTGCCGTCGGCGTCGAACGCGACGCCCCTGACGCTGCCGAACATTTCCCACATGGCGCCGTCGAGCACCCCGACGGAGTACACCTCCTCAACCGCGGGCGCGAGCGGGATGTCGGGGCTGTCGAGCCCGGCGCTGACGGGCCCACCTTCGCCGCCGCAGCCCGCGGCTCCCAGAGCGAGAGCGAAGAGTCCGGTGTGAGCGAAGTGACTGGAGCGGCGCATGGGCGTTTCCTCCCGCTGAAGAGGGCGGCACCGAGGGTCGGGACGAACTCCGGCACCCGAGCGGCGCCGGCTGGACGCTGCTTGAGACAGCGGAGCCCGGGTCGGAGGTTGCCTGCGAGATTGTGCCTCGGTCAGCTTGGGCTCACGTCGTGCTCAGGCGGCGGACGAGCGCTTGCAACCGCTCGGCGACCGCCCGCACCTCCTCCTGAAGTTCCTCGTGGCGCGCGTAGGCGTCCGCGCCGGGCGCCTGGTCGGCCCGTGAGGTCATGCCGCCGAGGTAGTTGAGCTGGCTCAGGAGCATGGGGCGTGGATAGCTGCCCTCCGCGTCGTTCACCTGGGCGTCCAGTTCCTCGAGATCCGCCGCCAGCTCGTCAAGCGTGCGGTTCCGGCCGCCGCCGGCGTCCGCGCGCGCTTCCGCGAGCCGCTCGCGCAGGCCTTCGATCCCGTTCGCGACCTCGCGCGCCTCCGCGGTCGTCTCCATCACGTCGAGGTTGAAGCGGTACTGCTCCTCGAGGTCGGCGACCGTCACCCCCTCGCCCGCGACGCGCGGGTCGATGCGGAGTTCGAGCCCGGTCTGGGCCGTGGCGTCACCGGCCGCGAGCCGGACCGTGTACCGCCCCGGCGGGACGATCGGCCCGCCGCGCCCCTCTCCCTGCGCGCGCAGATCCCAGCGCAGCCGGTGCATGCCGGGCGTCGTCGAGACCATCGCCCGCCCTCCGCCGCGCGGGGCCATGCGCTGCATGGCCGGGCCGCCAGCCCGGCCCGCGCCGCCACCGCCGCTCGCGTACGTCCGGATGACCTCGCCGCCCGCGTCGACGATCTCGATCCGCACCGTCGCGTCCGGCCCCAGATCCGGCGAGATCCAGTAGTTGATGTCGGCACCCGAACCCGGATACTGCGGCCGCGCCGTGTTCGAGGCCCACTCGTAACCCGAGTTTCGCCCCGGCCGCGTCCGGTACTGGGCCCGCCCCTCGAACAGGTGAGCCGGACCCGACGCCGCCACCGACCCGTTCGCGTCGATCTCGTGCAGCGGCGTGACGTCGTCGAGAACCCAGAAGCCGCGGCCCATGGTCGAGAGCGCCAGGTCCTGCCGGTACACCTCGATGTCGGTCACCGGCGTCACCGGAAGATCGAGCTGGAACGACTGCCACGTCGCCCCGTCGTCGAACGAGATGAAGAGCCCGAACTCCGTCCCCGCGTAGAGGAGACCTTCCCGGTCCGGGTCTTCGCGCACGACGCGCACCGGATAGTCCCCGGGAATCCCGTTCGTCCCGTCGGTGAGGAGTTCCCACGTCTCACCCGCGTCCTCCGTGCGGTAGACGTAGGGCCGGAAGTCGCCGAGCAGGAGGCGGTAGCCCGCCACGTAGACCTTGTCCGGGTCGTGGCGCGAGATGTCGATCGAGTTCATGCGGCCCTCGGGCGGCATGTCGGGCGGCGTCACGTTCTCCCACGACTCCCCGCCATCCAGCGTCACGTACACCGGACCGTCGTTCGCCCCCGTCCAGATCACGTCGGGGTCGTGCGGCGACGCCTCGATCACGTACAGCGTGGAGTAGTGTTCCTCACCCGTCGCGTCGCGCGTGATCGGCCCGCCCGACACCATCTGCCGGTCGGGGCGGAACGCGGTGAGGTCGGGCGAGATCTGATCCCAGGTGCGGCCGCCGTTCGTCGTGCGATGCACGTACTGGGAGCCGTGGAAGACCAGATCCGGGTCGTGCGGCGAGACCTCGATCGGCACGACGCGCTGGAACCGGTAGGGCAGGTTGGCGGGGTTCGTCCCGTAGATGTTCACCGCGCCGACGTAATACTGCTGCTCCTGCCCCGTCCGCTGGTTATAGACGCCGAAGCGTCCCTTGCAGTTGGCGTAGACGATGTCGGGGTCACCCGGCTTGGGCACGGCCGGTCCCGTCTCGCACCCGCCCGGCGAGCGCCAGTAGGCATCCGGACCGCCCGGCGCCGACAGTGAGGGCTGCCGGCTGGGCACGGAGACCGTATAGGAGTCGTCCTGCTGTCCGGCATAGAGCCAGTACGGGAAGCGATCGTCCACATCGACCTGATAGAGCTCGGCCGTGGGCTGATTGTTGACGGGCGACCACGTCTGTCCGCCGTCCAGCGTCACGACCCCGCCGCCGTCGCTCCCATGGACCATGATCCGCGAGTCGCCCGGGTTGATCCACAGGTCGTGGTCGTCCCCGTGCACGCTCGGGATCGTACTGAAGGACCGCCCGCCGTCCGTCGACTTCCAGGTGGACAGATTCAGGACATAGACGATGTCGCCGTCCATGGGGTCCGCGGTGATATTCGTGAAGTAGAACGGCCGGTGCATGAGCTGGTTGCGCGGGTCGTCGTTGATCAGCTCCCACGTCTCGCCCGCGTCATCCGAGCGGTACAGTCCCTCGATCGGCTCCGGCGCCTCGACGAGGGCATAGACGCGGTCCGGCATGTCCGCCGACACGGAGAAGTCCACCTTGCCGATGAGCCCGTCCGGGAGCCCCGCCGTGATCCGCCGCCACGTGTCGCCCCCGTCCTCCGTCTTCCAGATCCCGTCTTCCTCGCTCGACCCCGAGATAATCGACCAGGGATGCCGCTGGGCCCGCCACATCCCGGCATAAATCACATCAGGGTTCGCTGGGTGAAACTCGAGATCCACAGCCCCCACCGAGTCCGACGTGAAGAGGATGCGCTCCCAGTCGAGCCCTCCGTTCGAGGATCGATAGACGCCTCGGGTATCACTGTTCGTGAACGGATTTCCGATCGCGGCCGCATAGACGAGGTCGGGGTTGTTCGGGTGGGCTTTCACGGAACCGATCTGGCCCGCGTCCTCGAGCCCGATGTGTTCCCACGTGGCGCCAGCGTCCGTCGACTTATGGATGCCCTTTCCAATGATGATATTCGAGCGGATGCCGTCCGAACCGGTCCCCACATAGATGATATTCGGGTCCGAGTCGGCCACCTCTATGTGTCCGATGGAGGGGGAGGGGAAATATCCGTCGGAGATATTTTCCCAGCTCATTCCATAGTTCGTCGTCTTCCACACGCCGCCGCCCGTCGCCCCCTGATAGAAGGTGTGGGGGTGGGAGCGATGGCCCTCGACCGCCGTGACGCGGCCGCCGCGCGAGGGGCCCACGAAACGGAACGAGAGGCCGCCGAAGAGGCTCGGGTCCACGGTGTCCGCGGTCGGGGCCGGAGCCTGGATGCCGACCGGGAGTCCGCTCTCGGCCGGGAGGGCGCCCCCGGCCGCGCCGTCCTGCGCGGCGAGGGACGACGCGGCGACGACGAGCGCCCCGGGCACGAGGAGGGAGACGAGAACGGCCCGTGTGCCGGGAACTGGAACGGGGAATCGCATGGTTACTCCTGGTTTCTTTCCGTGTTTCTTTCCGTCGGCCGGGCGGTCAGCGCGTCTTGACGAGCGCTTCGCCGGCCAGAGCGTCCGTGAAACGGCCCGCGTCGATCGCGAGCGTGCCGTTCACGAGGGCGTATTCGACCCCTTCGGCGAGGCCGTGCGGGTCTTCGTAGGTAGCGGTGTCACGGAACCCGTCGAGGCCCACGACGAGGACATCCGCGAACGCGCCGGGCTCGAGGACGCCGCGGCCCTCGATCCCGTAGATGCGGGCGGGAAGCGCGGTCATCGCGTGGATCGCCTGCTCGAGCGTCGTGACGCCTTCCTCCAGGACGTACTTCCGGATCCGGCGGGGGAAGGCCCCGAACCCGCGCGGGTGCGGGTGTCCCTCGCCCGGCACCCACAGGGAGCCGTCGGACGAGGTCATCATCCAGGGCTGCGACATGAAGCGCTCGATGTCCTCGTCGTTCATGTTGAACGAGGTGAGCCCGGTGCCGCCGCCTCCGTCGCGTGCCTCGACGAGGAGGGCGAGCGCGGTTTCAACCGCGTCCGTGCCGCGATCATCCGCCACATCCTGGAGCGTCCGGCCGCCGTGCGGTCCACCCTGCAGCATGAGCCGGTCCGCGCCGCCCCGCCGGTCGAGGTTCTCCCACATGTCCGCGACGAGGCGGGTTCGCTCCGCCGGGTTCTGCATGCGGGTGTAGAGGGCGCCGTCGTCGCCCGCGAGCGCCCAGCGCGGGACGAGTGCGCCCACGATGCTCGTTCCCGAGGCTTCGTAGGGATACTGGTCCGCGTAGACGGCGAGACCTTCGGCCCGGGCGGCCTCGATGTGACTCACGACATCGGCGGACTGGCCCCAGACCCGGGGTCCGAGCGCCTTGATGTGGGTGACGACGCCCGTGATCCCGGATCCCCGCGAGATCTCGATGACTTCGTCCACGGCGCCGAGCAGACCGATCGAATAGTCCGACTCGTCGCGGATATGGCTCTGGTACACGCCCCCGAATTCGGCCGCCATCTTCGCGAGTTCGACCACCTCGCCGGTGGGGGCGTACGACCCGGGCGAGTAGTAGAGGCCGGAGGAGAGTCCGAAAGCGCCCCCGCTCATCCCGTCCCGGACCATCGCCCGCATACGGTCGAGTTCCTCGGGCGTGGCTTCGCGCGCCTGCATCCCGAGCACCGCGCGGCGGACGCTCCCGTGCCCGACGAACTGCGCCACGTTGACTCCGACGCCGGGGTCCCGGATCCGCGCCCGCTGATCGGCGAGGTCGACCGTGCCACCACCATCGGGGTTGACGAAGATCGTCGTGATGCCCTGCGCGAGGAGGGGACGCGCCGTCCGGAGTTCGTCCCGCAGGAGCGCCGGCATGGCGTGCGAATGCGTGTCGATGAAGCCGGGGAAGACGTGTCGGCCGGTCGCGTCGATCACTCGGTCGGCGGTGGACTGCCCCAGGTCGCCCACGGTCACGATCCGCCCGTCATCGATCGCGATGTCCGCTGCCCGGGCCTGCCGGCCGGAGCCGTCGACGAGAATGCCGCCGCGGATAACGAGGTCGTAGTTCTGCGCCTCGGCGGGACGGGCGGTACCCGCGGTCGCGGCCAGGAGGCCCGCAGCGGCGAGGAGGGCCGAAAGCGCCCGTCCGGCGTGGCGGCGCGGTGTCAGGGAAAGCATGTTGTCGTCCATGCGATCGAATCTGTCGGCCCGTACGCGACCCGCACAAGAAAGGGTCAGCGAAACCGGGCTCATGCAGAGAAGGCTCCCGCAGGCACCTTCATCGGAGGCACTCATGCGCCGGTATCGTCTTCCGCCCTCGCCCCTCGCCGCCGCCGGACTTCCGTTCGCCGGCCTCACGCTCGCCGGACTCGTGGCCGCGATCTTCCTCTCCGCCGGATGCGCGCTCGCGAAGCCGACGACGCTCGAAGCCCAGGCCTTCGAGGACGCGCGCGGGGACATGTCCATCGCCCTCGCGGGCGACGCGATCATCTCGCGGAAGATGTCTCCCTACCGGGAGCCCGAGTTCCTCGCGCTGCGCGACATCATCCGGAACGCGACCACCGCGTTCGTGAACCTCGAGATCCTCTTCCACGACTACGAGGACGACGTGATCCCGGCGGCGGCGAGCGGCGGCACCTACATGCGGGCGGAGCCGGAGATCGCGCACGAACTCGCCTGGTTCGGCTTCGACATGGTGAGTATCGCGAACAACCACACGATGGACTTCGGCGCCGGCGGGGCGCGGCGCACGGTGGAGGCGACCGAGGCGGCGGGCCTCGCGATCGCGGGTTTCGGCGAGAACCTCGCGGAGGCGCGGGCTCCGGTCTACGTGGACACGCCCGGGGGGCGGGTGGCCCTGATCTCGATCGCCTCGACCTTCGACGACGCGATGCGGGCCGGCCACCAGCGGCCGGACATGCGTGGGCGTCCGGGGCTGAGCCCGATCCGGTACGAACGGCACGTGACCGTGACGGCGGACCAGATGGCGGGCCTCCGCGACGCGCTCTCGGCGGCGGGGCGGGGCGGCGGCTCCGGACCGAGGCTGAACTTCGGCGGCATGACGTTCATGGTGGGCGACAAGCCGGGCGTGAAGACGGTGCCGCACGCCGGAGACCTGGCGGAGATCGTCGAGGTCGTGAAGGAAGCGCAGCGCCAGGCGGAGTGGGTCATCGTCACCAGCCACACGCACGAGGGCGCGGATCGGCGCGAGGTACCGGCCGACTTCATCGTCGAGGCGGCGCGGGCGTTCATCGACGCGGGCGCGGACATGTTCGTGGGCCACGGCCCCCACATCCTGCGCGCGGTCGAACTCTACCAGGGCAAGCCGATCTTCTATTCGCTGGCGAACTTCGCCATGCAGAACGAAACGGTCGAACTGCAGCCGCAGGACAACTACGAGGCCCAGGGACTGGGGTACGAGGACCATCCGGGCATGTTTCAGGACGTGCGGATCGAGCGCATGGGCACCGGTTCCTTCCCCGCGGGGAAGGGGTTCTGGGAGAGCGTCGTCCCCGTCGTCGAGTACGAGGGCGGGAAGCTGAAGGAGATCAAGCTCTACCCGATCACCATGGGCTGGCAGTTGCCGCGGCCGGTGCGCGGGCGGCCGATGCTGGCCGAAGACGCGCTCGGAAAGGAGATCCTCGAGGGTCTGGCGCAGCTATCCGCCGAGTTCGGGACGACGATGACGGTCGAGAACGGCGTCGGCGTGATCCGGCCCTGACCCTAGGAACCGGCGCCCAGGAACCATGGGAGGATCCGAACCCCGCCGAGATCGAAGTCCTCCGTTCCGCCGTGGACCAGCACGCCGCCCTGATTCGGGTTGGAGGGAATCGAGGTCCACCACTGCAGCGACGAGATGGCGTCCGGGGGCACCGTTCGCCCGGACTTGACTTCCACGGGAATAAGACGGCTGCCCGCGTTGATCAGGATGTCGATCTCGTGGCCTGTCGCGTCGCGCCAGAAATACAGATTCGGATCGCGGCGCCTGGCGGCGCTGGCCTTGACGAGTTCCGCGACGACGAAGGACTCGAAGATGGCGCCTCGCAGCGGATGTCTCTCGAGCGTCGCCGCATCTTCGATGCCCAGCAGATAGCACACCAGCCCGGGATCGAGAAAGTGAAGTCGCGGACGCTTGCGCAGTCGCTTGCGGTAGCTCGCGTGATGCGGTGGCAGCGTTGTCGCGACGTACCCGATCTCGAGGGCGGTGAGCCATCGTCGGGCGGTCTGATGCGTGACGCCCGCATCGGCGGCCAACCCGCTGAGGTTGAGTTCGGTGGCGGTACGAGCCGCCGCAAGCCGCACGAACGTCTCAAACGTCCTCAGATCAAGAACCTGGGTGACCTCGCGAAGATCGCGCTCGACGTAGGTTCGGAAGTAGTCCGCCATCCATTCGCGCGGCGAAAGGCCTCGGTCGTGTACCGCCGGATAGAAGCCGGTCAGGAGCGTCGCCCACGGATCCAGTTCCGACAGCCGCTGCGCCGCCGCTGGCGCCAGGGCCGCGCCGCGTCGATCCAGTTCGCTCGGGTCCAGTGCCGGGAACCCGTACAGTTCGGCGAGCGAGAACGGCAGAAGCAGCAGGAGCGCGGTTCGGCCCGCCAGCGTCTGCGACACGGATTTCATGAGCAGGATGTTCTGCGACCCGGTGACGATAAACCGGCCGGGTCGCCCGTCCTCGTCCACGAGTCCCTGCACATACGACAGCAGTTCGGGAGCCCGCTGGATCTCGTCAAGGATCATGCGGTCCCCCTGCGCCAGAAACCCGCGGGGATCGGCGATGGCCCGCGCCCGCACGTCGGGCGCCTCGAGCGAGGCGTACCGGTATCCGGGAAAGACCGCTCGCACGAGAGTGGTCTTCCCGGATTGTCGGGGCCCGGTAACGGTGACGACGGGATACTGCTCCGCAGCCCTCCGAAGCGCGGGGGTCAGATGTCGCGGGATCATGGCGAGAGTCTGATGGTTGCGGCAGGCCGTGTCAAATTGATGACGCCATCATCAAAGTGGCACGATCGTGGATTTGTCTCGGCGTCAGACGGTGGCGGGCGAGATCTGCTTGCGGGGCGAGGGGTAGGCGCGCGGGGACGGCCGCACGCCGGTCGCGGCGAAGGACTCCGCCGCCTTGAGCGCCGCGAGGACGGGGTTGATGACGGGCACCCCGAGACGCTCGGAGAGGGTCCGGGAGACGTCCAGGAACCCCATCGTCATGCAGCCGAGCACGATCGTGTCGGCGCCCGCGCTCAGCGCCGCGTGCGCTTCGAGTTCCATCGTCTCGAGCACCTGATCCGCGCGTTGGCGAAGCTCGAGTACGGGCACGTCCACCGCCCGGATGTCCGCCACGAGCCCCTCGAGGCCATAACTCCGCATCTGGCGGCGGATCGCCGGCACGACCTCCTCGACCACGGTGATGATCGCGAAGCGCTGCCCCATCTGGGCGGCCGCGAGCGCCCCCGCCTGGCCGGGGCCGATGACGGGGAAGTCAACGAGTTCCCGCGCCGGGGCGAGTCCGGGATCGCCGAAGCAGCCGATGATCATCGCGTCGAAACCCTCCGCCTCCAGGCGGGGCGCGGCGTCGAGGATGCCCGGGACCGAGAGGTATTCCTCCGCCGACGACTCGACCGAAGCGGGACCCTTTTCCGTCTCCCGCACCACGGCTTCGGTTCCGGGGAAAGCGGCGGTGTTGAGGAAGGCCTCGCGGCGCACGAGTTCCTCCGGTCCGAGGGGGCCACGGGACAGGGGTCCGGGAAGGAAGTAGACGATGCGCATGTTCGGATCCGTGGGCTTCAGACTTGTGGGCTTGTAAGACGGAATATGGGACGAAACACGAGACGGAACACGAGACGAAACATGGGACGGAACATGGCAGGATGGAACACGTCGGGATGACCGGCGTCCGCCTCGAAGCGAGGGACCTTGCCCTCCTTGAGGGAGAGGAGGGGGAGGGCGCGCGGCTCGCGATGTCGGTCGTGGCGCGGATGGCCGACGTGGTCAGGGCTCGGGAATTGCTGGACATCACGGCGGCGCACATCGACTCGTCGCTCTACCAGGGGCCGGCCACGCTCGAGTTCGCGGAGCGGCTGGCGGAGGGCGGGGCGCGCGTCCGCGTGCCGGCGACGCTCAACGTGTCGGGGGTCGACGTGGGCGGGTGGCACGACTGGGACGTGCCCTCGTCGTGGGCCGAGCCGGCGCGGCGCCAGATGGAGGCCTACGAGGCGATGGGGTGCGAACCCACCTGGACGTGCGCCCCCTACCAGACGCAGCTCCGGCCCCGCTTCGGCGAGCAGATCGCGTGGGGCGAGTCGAGCGCGATCGTGTTCGCGAACTCGGTGCTGGGGGCGCGGACCGAGCGCTATCCCGACCTGCTCGACATCTGCTGCGCGATCACGGGCCGCGCCCCGGCCGCAGGGCTGCACCTGACGCGGAATCGGGGCGGGGAGGTGCTCGTCGACCTCTCACGCGTTCCGCGACGGCTCGCTGAGGAGTCCGCGCTGTACCCGGTGCTGGGACACTGGATCGGGCTGCGCGTCGCGGGGCGGATCCCGGTGCTCGACGGACTGCGGGCCCGGCCGGAGGAGGACGACCTGAAGGCGCTGGGGGCCGCGATGGCCTCATCCGGCGCGGTCGGACTGTTTCACTGGGTCGGTCTCACGCCCGAAGCGCCGGACCGGTCCGCGGCATTCCAGGGGAGGGAAGCGGCGTCACGGTTGCGCCCCGGGCCCGCGGAGTTGCGGGCGGCGCGGGACGAACTCGGCTCAGAGCTCTCGGAGGAGGACGGTCTCGACCTCGTCGTGCTGGGGAGTCCACACTTCTCGCTGTCCGAATTCGCCGCTCTCGCGCGGCTGGTCGAGGGGCGGCGGCGCCACCCGGGCGTGCGGCTGCTCATCACGACGGGGCGGGCGGTGCGCACCCTGGCCGGGAAGGCCGGCTACCTCGACGCGATCGAGGCGTTCGGCGGCGAACTGACGGTGGACACCTGCATCCTGACGACGCCGATGCTGCCGGAGGGGATTCGCCGCCTGATGACGAACTCGGCCAAGTACGCCTGGTACACGCCGGGCCTGCTGGACCGCGCGATCGCCTTCGGGAGCCTGGCGGACTGCGTGGATTCGGCCGTCGCCGGGTGCGTGACGCGGGACGACGGCGCCTGGACCGCGCAGCCGTGAGCGACGGACCTGCCACCACGGGCTCCGATCCGCTGACCGGCCGAGCGCTCGTCTCGGGCGCCGCGGAAGGCGCCGTCCTCTACTCGTCGGAGCCGCTCAGCTTCTGGGGCGGCTACGACGCCGAGACCGGGGAGATCATCGACCGGCGCCATCCGCTGGCCGGCCGGATCGGCAGCGGCTGCATCATGGCCATTCCGGCGACCCGCGGATCCAGCACCACGACCGCCGTCCTCCTCGAGGCCATCCGCCGCGGCACCGCCCCCGCGGCATTCCTGACCCGCGGGCCCGACACCTTCCTCGCGCTCGCGGCCATCGTCGCCGGGCAGCTCTACGACCGGGCTCCGCCCGTCGTAGCCCTCAGCCCGGGCGACTTCGCCGCGCTCCGGGCCATCCTCCGCGCCCGCGTCGAGGCGACGGGCGTGGTGATGCCGATCTGACGGGCGCTCAGCGGCGGTAGTCGAGCGGCGGCGGGCGGTCACCCAGCAGCGCCGTGTACTCGAAGTCCGCGCCCCGGCGCTCCGCCAGTTCCTCCCACGCGGCGGCGATCACGTCCGGCGACTGGAACAGTTCGATCATCGTCAGGGCGAGCGTCTTGGCCGCGACCATCATCCCCTTCGTGCCGATGTCGGTGCCCCCGGCCGCCACCGCCTGCCAGCTGTGCGCCGAGGTCCCCGGCACCCAGGTGGCCGTCGACAGCCCCGCCGTCGGTACGACCCAGCTGATGTCCCCCACGTCCGTCGAGCCGCCGCCCACGCCCTCGACGCCAAAGTCCACGATTTCACCCTCGGAGCCCAGCGGCCGGGACGGGCCGCCCTCGAACGTGGCCCGGATCTGGCGGGCGAAAACTCGCTCCGCCTCCGTGTACTCCACGCCGCCGACCTTGCGGAGGTTCGCGTCCATCACCTGTCCCAGCGCGACGTTGGGCACGAGGTCGTACAGCCCGTGGATGACCTCGTACTCCATCTCCGTTCCCGTACCCATCGCCGCGCCCTCGGCCGCGCGCGCGACGCGCTCGAACAGCTCGAGCACCGTGGGGGCGTAGGGATGCCGCACGTAGTAGTAGACCTCGGCGAAGTCCGGCACGACGTTGGGCGCGAAGCCGCCATGCGTGATCACGTAGTGGATGCGCGTCTCCTGCGGGACGTGCTCGCGCATGAGGTTGACCATGTGGTTCATGGCCTCGACTCCGTCGAGCGCGCTGCGCCCCCGTTCCGGCGCCCCCGCGGCATGCGCGGAATACCCCCGGAAGCGGAACTTCGCGGACTTATTGGCAAGGGAACGGCCCGCCTGAGCGCTGTTCCGCGACCCCGGGTGCCAGTGCAGCGCCACGTCCACGTCGTCGAACAGGCCGTCCCGCACCATGTACACCTTGCCCGCGCCCCCCTCCTCGGCCGGCGTGCCGTAGAGCCGGATCGTCCCTTCGTGCCCCGTCTCGTCGAGCCACTCCTTCACGGCGATCGCGGCCGCCACCGAGCCGGTGCCGAACAGGTGGTGTCCGCAGGCGTGGCCGGCCCCGCCGTCGATGATGGGCTTACGCTCGGGCACCGCGTCCTGGGAGATCCCCGGGAGCGCGTCGTACTCGGCGAGAAGTCCGATGACCGGCCCTCCGGAGCCGTAGCTCGCCACGAAAGCGGTGGGCATGCCCGCGATGTCGGATTCGATCGAGAACCCGGCCGCCTCGAGTTCCGTTTTGAGCAACTCCGAACTCTGCTCCTCCTGGTAGCCGACCTCGGCCCACTCCCAGATCTGTCGCGCGACGCCCCCGTAGTGGTCGCGCCGCGCCTCGATCCCCTCGATCTGCGCCTGTTGGAGGGCGATGAGAGGCATCGGCAGCGCGACGATCAGTCCGCCAGCCAACACAGCCCAGTGTCGAATCGAACAGAGAGTGGACTTGGACATGTTTCAGGACTCCTCGCAGGGAATAGGCGGCACGAGCAGAAAGGCTACACCGGAAAGTAGGGATCGAAAAGGTCTGCTCACCCGCGGTTGGGGCAGAGATCGGTTCTTCCGAGCAATCGACGTCGTTGTCGGTCCGCATTCGGGCTCTCGCCGGTCGGATACAGCTTGCCGCCGACGACCAGCCGTGCCCGGGGCGTCTCCAGCCAATCGAAGAACTGACGGCCGGGAGAAGTGCGTTTCGCTCCGAACACGTCGCCCGCGACATTCGCATCCAGAGTCGCGCACATCGCTCAGAGTCCCAGCGACCGGCGAGTCTCTTTTCTGAAGAACTCGCGGTATCGCTCGGGGAGGCCGCCGCGATGCCCGATCAGGTTGCCGTTCTCATCCCAACCAAGCGAGTGGATGCGGACGTCGCGCTCGTCGCGCTCGAAGTAGAGGATGGACACGTCCCCGGGTCTCAGGTCCGTGGCTCCGTCACGCGCATCGGTGCGGATGCGGTCGATCAGGTGGTCGCTGTGGGTCTCGACGACAAGTTGGGAGCCCGCCGCGGCCACCCTGCCGAACAGGCTGCCGAGAGTGGCCTCCGCGCTGTGGTGCAGGTGCGCCTCGGGCTGCTGCAGGAGGAAACATTCGCGACCGTTCCTGCCGCAGCAGCTCCGTGACTACGGGAAGCACCTGGCTCACGCCGTATCCCGCGTCCATCAGGTTGCGGTAGGGTCCCTTCACGCTGTCGGGCCCGCACTTGGCGACTTGGATCTGGAACGGACCACCGGCCCACCCGTCCGGGGTTCTGATTCGGATTTCGCCGAACAGGCCCGCCTCCCGGCCGAAGTCCTCAAGTCCCTGTCTGATCGACCTCCACGCCTTGTCGTTTCGTCCCGCGAGGTCGGCGAGGTACGTCGGGATGTCGCCGCCCGCCGCATCACCCCTGAGGGGAGCCGGATCGTAGGTGCGCCGCGGTTCTGCCCTGGCCGCGGCACCTGCGAACGGAGCGCTGTGAACCGGCCGAGCCAGCCGCGCCATGGTAACGAGCGCGCGCCACTCCTCCTCTGTTGGCTGGCTCTCGCCGCGCACGTTGGGAAACGTTTCGCCACTCGTCGAAAACTTCCACATGTTGCGGATGTAGTAATTGAAAGAGGGAAGCTCGTGACGCCCCTCGCGGACGACAGGGGACGCCGTGAGGGCTTCATACCAGTCTGCGTGCGGCGATTCGGAGTCCGTGTTTCGCAGCTCCCATTCGCCGCCGGGCGCGCCCACGGTGAAGGACAGGGGTCCGCGCTCAGGGATGCGGAACTCGGCCCAGCAGCGAGGAAGGACTCGCCGGGCCGGGGGATCATCGTCCGGCTCCTCGGTCTCGGCGCGCAGCCGAACCGGACGCGGGGCCGCGCCGTACGCCTCGAAATGCACCGTGAAGCGGACCCGCCGCGGCCCCTTGTTCGATCGCGTGTTCTCATGCAGGAAGCCGGCCTCGAACGTGGACGCGGTCGCGCCGCGGTCGCCTTGGGAGTGGGCGATTTCCGCGAAGCTGCCCAAGTCGTAGGGCGGGGTCTTGAAGTTGGGCTCGCGCTCCTCGAAGGCCATCTCCCACAGCGCCCGGAGCAGCGCCAGGAAGGAGGTCTTGCCGGTGCCGTTGTCGCCCACGAGGAGCGTCAGCGGCGCAAGCCGCGCCGTCTGTCTCTCGCGGAAGCACCGGAAGTTCCGCGCGGTGACCTCGAGCATGTCCGAACTCCGTCAACGTGGGTGTAGAAGGGGGTTGCTCCGGCGCTGATGTTAGCGGCCCCGGGGCTGCGGGCCAAAGAACGCCGCCTCCGCGACGAAGCCGACGGCACACACCCTCGATCCTGGAGTATGTTGCAGCCGGGCAGGTCAGTTTCTTTGGGATCACCATGATTGGGGGATGGGAAGAATGAAGTTTCGGATGACGCCGCAGGCCGTCCTCGGATTGCCGCTGGCTGTCGCTCCGGCGCTGGCCATCCCTCCGTCGCTTGCTGCCGCGACGGTTCAGGAAGAGCCGGCCACGAACTGGGCGTACAGCGCGGAGCTGAGCCTGCTGTTCACGTCGGGGAACTCGACGGTCAGAACCTTCGGCCTCGGAGGCGCGGCCCGCCGGGACTGGGCCCGGGGCGAACTGTCGTTCCGGGCGGGCGGTCTCCGCACCGAGTCCGGGACGACGCAGCGGATCGCCGTCGGCACGGAGGACCACTTCACGGTGACCGACGAGTCGGACCCGAAACCGACCGCCGAGAACTACTTCGCCAGGGCCGAGTATGAGCGCTCGTTCTCCGATCACGTCCATCTCACGACCGGGGCCGGCTGGGAGCGGAACACCTTTTCGGGGTTCGAGAGCCGCCTCTCCCTCGTCACCGGTCTCGGCAACATGTGGATCGAGACCGAGACCACCCGGCTCAAGAGCGACTACGGGATCACGTTCACGGCCCAGCACGACGTCGTGGAGGACCCCGACAAGAGTGCCAGCTTCGGTGGTGTCCGCGTGTCCATCAACTTCCGCCGCCGCCTCACCGAGACGGCCGACCTCGAGAGCACGCTGACGCTGGACGAGAACCTCACCGATGCCACCGATCTGCGGGCCGATCTCGCCAACTCGCTCGCGGTGGACATCAACCATTCCCTGGCCGTGAAGGCGGGCCTGCGACTCGTGTGGGACAACGTGCCGGCCCTGACGAATGCGCCGCTCGAGCAGCCCGCCGGCACCCCGACGGGCAAGACCGTTCTCGTCCCGCGGCACAAGCTGGACTCGACTTTCACCATCGCGCTGGTCGCCAGCTTCTAGCGACACCGCGTCTCGCCGCGCGCCGCTGGCTAGCGCGGAAGACGTACCTCCGTGACCCGGTCGGTGACCCGCTGCCCGGCGGTCATGCCTCCGACGATGAAGGCGCGTCCATCGGCGATGACGATGCCGCGGTGGTCCATGGTCGGTGTGTCGGGTGCCGAAAGTTCGGACCACGCCCCGGTCGCGGGATCGAAGGCGAAGGCGCCCGACCAGGGTTCGGCCGGACGGCCGTCGTAGCCGATTCCGTTATAATTGTAGGGGTTGTCCGATCCGCCGCTGAAGACCAGCCGTGAACCCGTGCCGCTCGCCGCGGCCCGGTAGAGACCAGGCCCGGGGTGGTCCGGCAGACGTTGCCAGGCGATGAGGGTGGGGTCGGCCGGGTCGATGCGGCCCAGCCACGAGGACATCTCGAGGACGAAGGCGCGGGGGTCCGTTTGCACGCGCGCGCCGTCGATGTAGACGATGGCGTCGTCCGCGACGCCGCCGGCGTGCCCGAACACGGGCGGTCCCGGGATCGGCGTGGCCTGCGTCCAGGCGTCCCGCGCCGGATCGTAGATCTGGACAGCCGCCACGTTGTCAGAGTCGTGCCAGCCCGAGACGAGGAAGATCAGCGAGTCGCGCCATACGCCCGAGATCGCGTCGTCGACGGGGGTGCGCATCGGAGCTGCCCGAGTCCAGCGCCCGGTCTCCGGATCCAGGACATCGACCTCCGGACGCGACTGCTCCCCGCCGTCCTCCGCGACGGTGTAGCCCCCGAACAGGAAGATCCTGCCGTGGAACGCCTGGGCCGTCGCGGCGAGGCGGCCGGGGCCGGGCGGGGGCTCGATCGCTCGCCACGCCGGACTTCCGAGGTCCCAGCGGAAGGAGGCGGTCATCACCCCGGACCAGAGCTTCGTCGAGTCGATCCCGAGGAAGGAGAAGACGGCCCACCCCGCGGATGTCTCGATGGCCGCGACCGCGTTGTTGGCCACCGGCATGGGAAGCGGGGGCGGGAGCCGGTCCGGAAACGCCGTCCCGGAGCCCGACGGAGCGTCCGGCCGGGCGCAACCGGCCGACACGGCGACGACGATTGCTCCAAGAACCGGAAATCGGAGGCCGCGTGCTGTGAGTCTCACGCCGGGGAGGGGAAGAGCCCGAGTTGGTCCGGCGGTGCCTCGCCCGGTGGGGGCCGTCGCACCCAACCCTCCGTTCCCCGGATCGGTGCGCCGAGCGGCTCCATGCAGGCCGGGTCGTCCACGGCCACGCGGTTGACGCGGCGGCTGACCGCGAACACCTCGAGCGCCTCCGTGTCGAAGGGCTTCAGCGGCTCCATGGTGCGCTCCGAGATGTCGAGATCCAGCCACATCTGCGCGCCCTCTCCCTCGAGGATGACCGGCATGCGGTCGTGCAGCGGTTCGAGCAGCGGGTTCGCGTCCGTCGTGACGATCGTGCAGGAGCCGACCGGGCCCTCGGCCCCGCGCCAGGTGTCCCACAGTCCGGCGAGCGCCATCGGCCTCCCGTCCCGACGCCGCACGAAATAGGGCTGCTTCACGCCGCCTTCGGTCCGCCATTCGTAGAAGCCGTCGGCCAGCACCGCGCACCGGCGATCCAGGATCAGATCCCGAAACGCGCGCCGCGTCTCGAGCGATTCGGAGCGGGCGTTGATCATGAGCGGGAGCGAACCCGGGACCTCGGCCCAATTCGGGATCAGCCCCCACCGGAGGGGGACGAGTTCACGGCCGCCGGCGCCGCGCCGGACGGCGATGACCTCATCGGTGGGGGCCACGTTGTAGCGGGCGGACCACTCGGAGAGCCGCGAGGGATCGGCCTCGAACAACTCGGCCAGATCGGGAACCGGGGTCTGCAGGCTGAATCGTCCGCACATGCGACCAAGGTAACGGGCTCCCGGGCGATCGGCGGCCCCGTTGCGGGCCGTGGCGCGCTCCCCGACAATCCCCCGACTCAGGCGGCGGTAGCCGCGACACCCCGACCCGAACGGCCCAGGCATGAAGGTCGCACTCGTCCAGCAGTCCGCCGCACCCGATCGCACCCGCAACCTCGAACGCGCGCTCGCCGCGATGGGGCGCGCGGCCGCCGAGGGGGCGCAACTGGTCGCCTTCCCCGAACTGGCCATCGACCGCTTCTTCCCGCAGCGTCCCGACGACCCGGCGGCGGCGGATCTGGCGGAGCCGATCCCCGGGCCCACCTCGGACCGGATCGCGGCCCGCGCGGCTGAACTCGGCCTCGTCACCGTCTTCAACCAGTATGAACTCGGGATCGACGGCCGGTGCTACGACAGCACGCCCGTGTTCGACGCGGACGGCTCGCTGCTCGGGGTCACGCGCATGATGCACATCACCGAGTACGCGTGCTTCCACGAGCAGCACTACTACGCGGAGGGGGACACGGACGCGCCCGTGTACGAGACGGCCGCCGGCCGCGTGGGCGTGGCCATCTGCTATGACCGCCACTACCCGGAGTACATGCGGCGCCTGGGCGAACTCGGCGCGCAACTCGTCGTCATCCCCCAGGCCGGTGCGATCGGCGAATGGCCCGAGGGGCTGTTCGAGGCCGAGGTGCGCGTGGCGGCGTTCCAGAACGGCTACTTCGCGGCCCTCTGCAACCGCGTCGGCGAGGAACCGCGCCTCACCTTCGCCGGCGAGTCCTTCGTCGTCGATCCCGAGGGCGTGATCCTTGCGCGTGGCCCGGAACTCGAGGAGACGATCCTCTACGCCGACGTGGATCTCGCCCGCTGCGAGACGTCCACCGCGCGCCGCCTGTTCTGGCGCGACCGGCGCCCCGACGTGTACGCGCGCTGGGCCGAGCGGTTCGCCGCCGCGTCCCTGCCCGGATCCTGACCGCCGTCCCCCGGCGGCCGCCCGTGGAACTCCTCGTCGTCGTTGCCGCCGTGGTTGGCCTCCTCGCGGTCGTCCATCTGTGTCTGCCGCGCCTGGCCCCCTTCTTCGTGTTCTATCCGGAACCGCTGGAGCCGCACGAGACGCATCCGCGCTACTGGGGATTCGTGGACGCCTCGGAGGTGTGGATCCCCACGGAGGACGGCCCGCGGCTGCACGCCTGGTGGTTTCCCGCCGGGCGCGACGAACCCGGCCGCCACGAACCCGGCCGGGGCGCCGCGATCTATTTCCACGGCAATGCCGGACACCTGGGAGATCGTGGCACGGTGGCGGCGGCGCTCTCGAACCTGGGCCTCGACATCCTCCTCCCGGACTACCGCGGCTACGGGGCAAGCGAGGGGAAGCCTTCCGAGGAGGGCCTGTACGCGGATGGGAGGGCCGCGTACCGCTGGCTGGTGGATGAGAAGGGCGTCGATCCGGGGCGTCTGATCCTGCTCGGAAACTCGCTCGGAAGCGCCGTGGCCGCCGAGGTGGCGATCGGCCGGCCCGTCGCAGGCGTCGTCCTGCTCGGTCCGTTCACGGACGTCCCGGCTATCGCCCGGCACCGCCTGCCGTGGCTGCCGGAATGGTATCTCGACTGGCCGCGTCCCCGCTTCGACACGCTGGACCGGGCCTCCCGCATCGCGGCGCCCACACTGGTCGGGGCGGGGGCGGACGATCGCGTGATTCCGCCCGGCCAGAGCCGCGAGGTGTTCGAGGCGCTCGGTGGCCCCGGGCGCTGGCTGGAGATCCCCGGGGTGGGACACAACGACATCTTCTCCCAGCAGGCGCTGTGGCAGGAACTACACCGCTTCACCCGCGACGTGCTGGACGGACCCGCCGCCGACGCCTCCACAAGAGACCAGGGAGGCTGAGGGGTCGCGCGCCTTATCGGGGCTGCAGGATCGGGACCCCGGCCGTCTCCCCCGCCCGGCGAAGCCGACGGTCGAGCGAGGCCAGCGGCAATGAGCGGCGCAGGGCAGTCTCCACATACGCGGCGTCGTAGACGGAGAGTCCGTGTCTCCACGCCAGGTCCAGGACCACGCCGTCGCTGTGATCATCGTCGACCAGTATCCGCATTCCCTTGAGGTCCGCGAGTGTGGCCGAAACATCATCGGCGGTCAGGCGTCCCCGGCGTCTGTTGACGGTGAGGGCATTCAGGATTTCGTACCACCAGATCCGAGGGACGACGGCGAAGTGTTCCAAGGTCAGCCGCATGGCCAACTCCGCCAACGGATCGTCCTCGTCCGAAAGACACCAGGACAGCACGACCGACGCATCGATCACGAGCGCCATCAGTACCTGTGCCCCTCATGGATCGTTTCGATGAGTTCGGCGATCGGCACGCGGTCCGGCAGGCGGTTCCGGCGCTCGCGAATGCGGCGCGCCGCCTCGCGGGCCCGAACGCGGTCGTCCTCGTCGACGGGGACCAGCCGGGCGACCGGGCGGCCGTGCCGGGTGATCGTGAGACTCTCCCCGGCCGCCACGCGGTCCAGAAGCCGGGGCAGGTGGGTCTTGGCTTCGTACGCCCCGATACGGTCCATTTCACCCTCTCGCATTTAGACCAGACGATACGACCAGTCTAATTCTAGGTGAAGGACCACCTGTCGGGAAGTACGGCATGCGGTGCCGGCATCACGCCGGGGGCAGGAGCCACGCCGCGGCGGCGGCCAGGTCGGGCACGATGTGCACCGGATCGGCTTCGTCGGGAAGGGGCTGCGCCTGGCGGTTGACCCACAGGACCGGGACGCCGAGCGCCGTCGCGGGGACGATGTCGTGGAACAGGCTCTGCGCCACGTGCAGCCAGCGATCGAAGCCGGCGGCCCACTCGCGTCCCCGCTCGAAGTGCGGCGCGGCGGGCTTGTAGCTGCGCAGCCTCTGCGCGGTGCCCAGGAGGGTGAACTCGACCTCGAAATGGCGCAGCGTCCCCGCGAGCAGGTCGTCGTCGATGTTCGACAGGATGCCCAGCGTGACGCCCGCCGCGGCCAGCCGTGAGAGGGCGGAGTTCGTGTCGGGGAACGGCGGCCACGAGGGGATGGTGGCGGGCACGCCGGCGGCCGGCGCCTCCGACGGGTCCCAGCCGTTGGCGCTCGCGACCTCGACCGCGGTCTCGGTGAGCAGCTGGCGGTAGCGACGGTAATCGCTCGTCTTGAGGCGGTCCTGCGCCGCCAGGAATTCACCCAGCAGCGCCTCGTCCGCCACGCCGGCGGCTCCGGAGTACGCGGCCCGCAGCGCGGCGAGGATCCCGGTGTTCCAATCGATCAGCGTCCCGTAACAATCGAACGTGAGGAGCGTGCCCGCTCCTGCCGTTCCCTCGAAGCCGTGGTCGGATCTGTTCACCGTCTCCCTCGGGGCTGCTACGTTGCGCGCATGTCGGCTGGCGAGATCCTATCTGGCGTGGCGCGGGACGGCCACCGAAGACCGAACCCCTTCGCGGGCGGCGGTCTCGACCGCGCGACCGACCTGCGGGCGGATCCGAAGTGGCTCTCCGACCGCAAGTCCGACCCCTCCTCGCGCGTCGTGCCCGTGTGGCGCTCTCGCAGCCTGGTACGGGAACCGGCGCGAGGTCTCGCCGGGGGAGCCGGCGACATGGCCTACGAGCCCGGATTCCTCCCTCCCGCAGCGGCCGTCTCCTGCGCGGAGCCGCGGGACGAATGGATCTTCCTCGGCCTCCAGGGGGGCGACGGGGGACCGGACGGTGGTCGAGCCCTGTTCGCGGCGGAGGTGCCGGGGCCCGGGGCCCCGGCGCGTGGCGGGGCGCTCGACGGAGCCTTCGACGGGGTTCTCGACGGGGTTCTCGACGCGGCGCGGGAGTTCCTCGATCTCCGCCGCGTGGGGGCCATGCTCGGGCAGAGGGACGGATCGCTCCTGGCCTACGCCCGGGCGATCGTCACCTGGAGCCGCCGGCACCGCTTCTGCGGGACGTGCGGATCTCCGACCCGTCCGGCGCAGGGCGGCCACGTCCGGCGCTGCGGCGACGAGGCGTGCGGGGCGGAGCATTTTCCCCGCACCGACCCGGCGATCATCGTGCTCGTGACGGACGGCGACCGCTGCCTTCTCGGGCGGAAGTCGATCTGGCCGGACGGGGTCTACTCCACGCTGGCGGGGTTCGTGGAGCCGGGCGAGAGCCTCTCCGAAGCGGTCGTGCGGGAGGTCCGCGAAGAGTCGGGGATCGAGGTCGGATCCGTGCGCTACCGTTCCTCGCAGCCGTGGCCCTTCCCGGCGTCGCTGATGCTGGGCTTTCGGGCGGAGCGAACCGGCGGCGAACTCCGGGTGGCCCGCCAGGAGCTGGCCGATGCGCGCTGGTTCGACCGGGCCGACTTTGCGCGCCGCCGCGAGATCGGCCTCCGGCTCCCCGGCCGCGTGTCGATCTCCCGCCGCCTCATCGAGGACTGGCTCGCGGGCTAGGCCGACCGTAGAACACGTTTCCGCGGAAACGTTCCCGCGGGAACGTCACAGTGGAGAGGAGCGCCGTAACCCGATGACAGACGATTCGATTCCTCCCGGACCGATCGACCGGACGATCGAGGTCGACCCGTCCCCCGCGCGCGTCTGGGTGGCGCTGGCGGACCCCGACGGGCTGGCCTCCTGGTTCCCGGACCGGGTGGAGGGACTCGCGCCGGAAGAAGGGGCCACGGGTTGGCTGGTGTGGGACAACCACGGTCGGTACGCGATCGCGATCGAGTGGATGGAGGCCGGGCGCCGGCTCGTGTGGCGCTGGGCCCGGAAGCCCGAGACCCCGCTCGAGGGCGGCTACAACACGACCGTCGAGTGGACGCTCACCCAACGCGCGGGCGGCGGGACGATCCTGCGCCTGGTCGAGCGCGGTTTCCGGACCGAGAGCGACCGCCAGGACAATGTCGGTGGCTGGGAGCACGAATTCGGCGAACTGGTCGAAGCCCTCGCGGCCGGCTGGCGCGGGGGTCTTGCCACGAACGGCGACTTCGGAATCTCTTTGCCGGGATCCACGAAGGGGCGGGGCACGACCGTGGCGTCGCGTTCTCCGTCCGGCGTGGTCACGCTCAGGCGCGTGCCCAGCTCTCCGGAGGCGGCCGGCACCATGGCGTAGCCGAGGTTCCGCCCGAGACGCGGCGAGTACACGGCGGAGGTCACGAAGCCCATCTCCTCTCCGTCCCGGCGCACCGGCCAGCGGTCCATGTTCAAGTCGAGCGGGGCGCCGGAAAGCTCGATTCCGGCGAGGCGCCGCCGAGGCCCTTCCTCGGCGATCCGGGCCAGCGCTTCGCGGCCTATGAAGTCAGCCTCCTGGTCGAAGTCGACCTGCCATCCAAGCCCGACTTCATAGGGGTTCGTGTCCAGCGTCATGTCGACGCCGTAGTTGAGGATGCCGGCTTCGATGCGGCGGATGTCCGACGGGCCGGTGGGAGAAATGCCCAGGTCTCGTCCCGCTTCCATCACGCGGTCCCAGAGTTCGACGCCCCGGGTTCCATCCCTCAGGTAGATCTCGTAGCCCACTTCGCCGCTCCACCCCGTGCGGGTCACGACCACCGGGATGCCGTCCAGATCGGTCTCCAGGAACCAGTAGTAGCGGAGCTCGAGGATGTCCTCTCCGAAGAGTCTGCGCACGACTTCCTTCGACTTCGGACCCTGAACCTGCATCGGCGAGACATCCGGCTCGCGCACTTCAACGTCGAGGCCGGCGTTGAGCGCGATGCCCTTCGCGTACAACAGCACGTCGCTGTCCGCCAGCGCCAGCCAGAAATGGTTCTCGGCCAGGCGCAGCAGCACGGGGTCGTTCACGATGCCGCCGTCCCCGGCGGTGATGAGGACGTACTTGCCCTGCCCGACGGCGCATTTCGACAGGTCCCTGGGGGTGAGCAGGTTCGTGAACTCGAAGGCGTCCGGCCCGGTGATCTCCACCTGCCGCTCGACGCTCACGTCCCACACCGTGACCCCGGTCAGGAGCTTCTCGTATTCCGCGTGCAGGTCGTCGTAGCGGGTTGGGAGAAACATGTGGTTGTAGACCGTATAGCTCCGGCACCCGGCTCGGAGGGTGGCCTCGAAATAGGGCGAGCGGCGGAGTCGGGCCCCGCGCTGTATCAAGGCCATGTCGAAGGTCTCGGTCATGAGGTCTCCTCTTTGATCCAATGATTGGGTCGGACGGATGGGACGTAATCGGTTCTCGAAACTGCCTGGGCGTACGGCGCGCAAATCATATGCGCCGACCCGAACGGACGGCCAGTCCGCCACGTCGTCACCGCGGCATGCGCAGCCGTTTGCCCTCGGCCTCCGCTTCGTCGGAATCCAGGAAGGCGTTACACGCTTCGAGTTCCCGTTGCGTCTCGGGAATTGAGGTCCAGTCGACCGCGATCGCCCAGCGCTGTGCGTAATCGAGTACGCGGATCAGCGGTTCGGGACGTTGGGTACGCGACAGCGCCCGCAGCGCGGCGAGGTAGTCGTCGCGGAAGACCGTCGGGATGACGATCCGCTCTTCCCCGCCGACGACGAGTTCCGCGTTCATCATCACGCGCGCCACACGCCCGTTCCCGTCCGCGAAGGGGTGTACCTCGCTGACCAGGAACATCATGTAGGCCGCGCGCTCAAAGGGCGATTCCAGGCTCCGGTACAGGGCGAAGCCTTGCTCCAGGGTGCCGAGTACCAATTCGGGAGCAACGAACATGGTCTGTCCGGCACGGTTCCGGGTTTCCTTGAACTGGCCGGGGAGCATCTCGGGCCGTCCCACCAAAATTGTACCGTGCCGCTCCCGCAGAAGATCCAGGAATCCCTCGGAATCTTCCGGCGTACGGCACATCTCCTCCCTGTCGGAGACGAGACGCCACGTTCCCACCACGTCCCGGGCGTCTGCCCGCCGGTGCCGCGGGATCTCGCCCTCGAAGACGATTCGGACCGCTTCATCTACCAGGAACTCCGTACCTTCGACGAAGTTCGAGAAGTAGGCCTCGAAGAACGCCAGCGTCACCGGCCCCGGCGCGGCACGCCGAGGTGCCGGACGGTCGCTGGGAGGACGGTCGCGGAGCGACTGCTGCAACCGGTGGAGCAACTCCAGCCGATCAGGATCGTAGGCCCGTCCCAGGCCTCGGAACCGCCCCACTCGCGAATCGAGACGACTCTGGCGGGTGCCGAGCAACGTGCCGATCAAGGTCTGGAGGTGCGCGGCCTCCGCTTCCATGTCGAGTCCGGCGGCCAGCGCCCGGGCCTCGTCACGGAGCCGGTTGGCGGCGTCTTCGCCCGAGATGCGAATGAGACGATCAAGATGCTCCTCGACCTCGGCACGCGTGAGAGTGCGCGGCACACGGCCGCTCCGCGCCCGTGAGGGACGCATGTTCTCGAGATAGGCCCTGGCCCTTGAACTGAGGTATAGTCCGCTGACAAAGGGCGTATCCGACGCGATCGGCCCATGGCCGCGGCGCGGACGCAGCACGACCCCGGGCAACTCGGTCGTCCTCCCTCTCTCGCTGACAAGGCAAACGGATCCATCGCCAGCGGGATCTGCTTCCAGAGCGGTACGGTCCGCCACCAGCGCCCCCGGAAAGTACCCGGCGACGATGCCCCACAGGTTGCGCTTCACGATATCTTCAGGGGCATCATCCAGGTTCCTGGTGTAGAGGCGAGACGCAAGTTTCCGGAGTCGCCCGGTCTTCACCGCCCGGGATACGTCCCGGCTGATGGCCGTATGGGACACGAAGGCTTCGGGCAATTCGCTTAGCAGACGGTTCATGGAATTATCTGCACGTTAGGGGTTCTCCGGGCTCCGAGATGAGAATTATCGTAACATAAGAAGCCAGGAAGCGAAAAAAACTCGCTGTAGGGCGGGGCGGGATGAACCCGCTGGGACTCGCCGAGCCGCTAGACCCTGCGTTCGGTCAACGTCGATGTCGGGATCGACGAGGATCCAGTCGAACTCGCCGCCGGGTCCGGCGATATACCCGTCCAGACTCGCGGCGACGCAATAACGGATTCGTCTCGTCGCCGTCCCCCGGCTCCGCCGAACCGGGCGCCGGTTGGCAGCGAGTCGGGCCGGGTCAGGCGGCCGGCAACCTCAGACGGAGCGCCTCAGGCGGGGATCCCGTGCTTCACGGCGTGGGTCATCGCGTCCACGAAACGGTCCAGTTCCTCGAGCGTCGAGTAGGTGGACGGCGAGATCCGGAGCCCCGTGAACTCGGCGTGGTTGATGCCGACGGTGAAGATCCGGTGCTTGTTCCACAGCCAGTTGCGGAGTGCGCTCGTCTCGATCCCCTCGACCTGGACGTTGGCGATCCCGCACGCGAAGCCCGGCTTGAGGCTGGTGTTGAGCCTCACCCGGTCGTGCTGGAGAAGCTGCTCGGCCCAGTAGTTCCGCAGGTAGACGAGGCGCGCCTCCTTGCGCTCGCCGCCGATGAGTTGGTGGAAGGTGAGCGCCTCGCCGATGGCGAGGAAGTTGGCCTCGGGGTGCGTTCCCGTCTCCTCGAACTTCCGGATGTCGTCGTCGCGGCTCTCGGCCGCGGCCTGCAGCGGCCAGATCTCGGGGATCTTCTCCCGCTTCACGTAGAGGAGGCCGGTGCCGACGGGAGCGTGCAGCCACTTGTGCAGGCTGACGGCGTAGTTGTCACAGTTCAGTTCGGAGAGCGTGAACTCGTGGTGCGCGAGCGAGTGGGCGCCGTCAACGATGACAGGGATGTCGTAGCCGCGCGCCATCTCCACGACCTCGCGCACGGGGAGGATCTGGCCCGTGATGTTTATCATGTGGCACATGAGGATGAGGCGTGTGCGGTCGGTGATCTGCTCCTCGAACAGCCGCACGATCTCGGCTGGGTCCTCGGCCGGGATCGGAATCCTGAACTGCTTGAGGACGATCCCCTCGCGGCGCTCCCGCTGCTTGAAAGTCGTGATCATGCGCCCGTAATCCTGGGTCGTCGTCACGACTTCGTCCCCGCGCTCGAGGTCGTACCCGCACTGGAGGATCTGGAGGCCTTCGGACGCGTTCCGCGTGATCGCGATCTCCTCGGCGTCGACGCCCCACTGGCGGGCGAGCCGGGCGCGGACCCCCTCCCGCTGCGGTTCGAGGATCTGCCACCCGTTGTACACGGGGATCTGGTTCGCGAAGTCGAGGTCCCGCTTCATCGCCTCGAGCACGTGGGCGGGCGTCGGGCTCACGCCCCCGTTGTTGAGGTTGACGAGGGAACGGTCGGTCGTGAACGCCTTCTGGATCTCGATCCAGAACTCCTCGTCGCGGGCGATCTCCGCGGGGGAGCCGGGGGTGCGGGACAGGTCGCGGGCGGTGGCGATCGCGGTGTTCCACTTCGTGGGAACGGCCGTCATGACTCCGGCGGCTGCGGCGGAGCCTCCGAGGCGGGCGAGAAATCGTCGGCGGGTGGGCATGCGGCCTCCTGGCTGGATCGGCTCTCTACGGCTCACGCGGCGCTAGTCGACACTGCGGTCACAGTACTGCCAAATAGGCCGTTCACGGCGCCGTGAGCAAGTGCGGCCGCCCCACGGGCGGCCCCCCCACCCCGGAAGTCATCCCGCCGCGATCACCCGTCGGACGCCGTGATCATGGCCAGAATCGGGTCGATCGCTCCATCGGCGAGCCGTTCGAGTTCGTCCGCGGTGCGGTTCTGGATCGGGTGCGGGACCCAGACGATGCCCGGCTCGAAGCCGAGCGAGCGCGACTGGATGTCGACGGCCTCGGCGAACTCCGTCGTCACCACGAAGCAGCCCGGGATCCCGCGGTCGTCGAGGTCCTTGAGGTCGTGCAGACCGCACGACGTGCAGGACCCTCAGTCGGCGAGGCCCTGGACGACGACGTGGGCCTCGGCCGCGATCCTCTGCAGCACTTCGACGGGGGCCCGCCGCGCGTTCGTGGGCTTGTCCGTGCGGATCGTCTCGATCTCGAGCGCGTCGAGGCGGGTCTTCACGTGGTCGAGGAACTCGTCGCTGCGGAGCTTGCCGATCCCCTGGAGCGCCACGACGCGGCCCTCGAGCGACGTGGGTGGCGCGAGACGCCGCCGCATCTCCGGGGCGAGTTCGGAGGTGGGGTCGTGCAGGACGGTCGCCGGGGGCACGGGGGTCGCGGGGGTCATGTCTCGATCTCTTTCGTGACGGGGTGTGATTCCTGCCAGGCGCGGCCGCCCGGCCAGCCGGCAAGGATCGCGGAGTACAGCCCGGCCGCGCCGCCGGCCCGGGCGAGGAGCAGTCCGCCGGGCGGGAACTTGGGCACGCGGCGGCGCGTCTCCGAGGCCGGCACGCCCTCGGCCAGCCCGCCGGCGCCGCGTACGACCTCGCTCAGCGGCCGCGTCGTCGCCTCGAGCAGTGCATCGGTGATGCGCGCCCGCCTCCAGCCGGCTTCCCGGTAGATGGCGTAGTGTTCCGGCGAGAGCAGCAGCACGGCGTGCGCCCACTCGCAGATCTTGGGGTGGCAGACGGCCAGCAGGCATGTGGCGAGCGACGCGGTCAGCTCCTCGGGCGTGCGCGAGCACTGGTCCATGATCCCCTGCACGCCCTCGCCCTGGAACAGGGTTACCGCGCTCACTCCGCGTGGGACGCCGCGCGAGACCGAGAGGGGTTCCCACTCCTCGTCGGATTCGTCTTCCGCGAAGCAGAACGTGTACTTGCTCGGTGCCCCGAAAGTGGCGCGGTCGATCTCGCCGGGGCGGCCGCCGCCCACGTTGCGCACGATGAGGTTGAGGGCGCGTCCGATGGTTGCGTTGGCGCGGTTTCCCTGCCCGAGGACGTTGAGTCCGGAGTTCATCCCGATGCGGTGGGCGATGGGCCCGTTGACGATGACGAGGGGCGCGGTGAAACAGGTGCTGCACAGGATCCCGTGCAGGGTGAAGTCGGGATCGAGCGCGGCTTCGAGGGCCGCCAGCACGACGGGCATGTACTCCGGTTTGCAGCCCGCGAGCACGGCGTTGATCGCCACCTTTTCGATGGTGCATGCGGCGTAATCCGGCGGGACGGCACCCACGACCTCGTCCGGGGCCCGGGCCGTGCCCGCCAGCATGCGCAGGATCCGTTCCGGTGTGGGGGGAACGACGGGGAGTCCGTCCGTCCACCCGCGGTCGAAGCAGGCTTCCACGGCGTCCGCATGCGGTTCCAGCGCCACCTGCCGCGCCCGGAGCCCCGTCTCCCCGAAGCGCGCGCGCAGCCGGCCCTCCGCGCCGGGCTCGACGGAGAGGGAGCCGCACCCCGGCCGGAACTCGGGGAGATCCGCCCCCAGATCCGGGGTCGCGGTCAACGCGCGCCACTGTTTGCGGTCCCAGCCCACGGCGCGGCCCGTTTCTTGCCCATCCTCGAAGTGCAGCAGCGTCGGGACAGTCTCGATCCCGAGGCGGAAGGAGTGTTCGAGTTCCGTGTCGTCGATCACGCCGGGGACCCCAACGGGGAAGTCCGGGTCGTCCTGGCTCAAGACGGCGAGACCGCCGGAGCCGCGCGCGAGTCGCTCCAGCACCGGTTCGACCAGCCGGCACGTCGGGCAATCCCGCTTCACGACGACCGCCAGACCTTCCTTCAGAAACGGCGTGTCTTCCATCCCGCAAGGGTAACGCGTCCAAACGGTGCAGACAAAACTGGCGTCAGCTTCCGCCGGTATACCCCATTTTGGGTAGCCTGCGGCCGCTTGGGTCGCTAGCGTGTGCCCTCAAGTCCCCATGTGCTGTGGCGGTGAAGTTGACGGGAGGGCCGGCAGTCGAGTGAGGCGATGACCGAGCAGGACAGGTTCGAGCGCACCCTGGCGTCGTTGTACAGAGCGGCGCTGGCGGATGCCAATTGGGTCTCGGCCGCCGCCCTGGTCAACGACACGATCCGCACGGGCGGCCATGGTTTGTCCTACGGGGATCCGTGTGGGGGGGTAGAGCCCAAGGTCTTCCTGCATCGGTTATTCGTGGGCAGGGAACGCAGGGAGGACCTGGAGCAACTGTATTTGCGCGACTATTTCCGGCGGGATGAAGTTATCCTGCGGCTCTTCGGACTTCGCGACGGCGAAGTGGCCTATAAGTCGGATCTCTATACCGACAGGAAAAGAAGACATCCACCGTATACAATGAGTTCCGGCGCGTCAACCAGTCCCAGAACGGCCTCTTCATGGTGTTCGACGAGCCAGACGGGCGTGCGATCGTCTGGTCCGTCGGCAACTCCGCCGAACGCGGCGGCTGGGGACACGATCAGATCGAGACCGTCAAGCGTCTCGCACCTCACATACGCCAGTTCGTGCGCGTCCGGCATGCCATGGCGAATGCCGGGGCACTGGGCGCGTCGCTTGCCGAACTGCTCGAGGACGGGCGGTCGGGGTTTATCCAGTTGGACCGCCGCGGACGGATCCTGGAGGCGAACGACCGAGCCCGGGATATCCTCCTGAAACGCGATGGGCTCTGCGACGCGGAGGGCGTGTTGACTGCGGGGATACCGGAGGAGGACGCGGAGCTACAGCGCGTGCTGGCGCGGGCGCTGCCCCCGTACGGCGTTCAGGGCGCGGGGGGGTCGATGAAGATCACGCGCACGAAGGCTCGCACGCCGCTGGTCCTTGAAGTCCACCCCGTGCAGGGAATGGGCGCGGATCATCGTGCGTGGGAGGTCGGCGCACTGGTGCTGGTTGTCGACCCGGAAGCCCGCCCCCGGGTAGATCCGGATCTGGCGGCTGCGGTCCTGGGTTTGACGCCCACGGAGAGCCGCGTAGCGGTGGAGCTGGCGACCGGCCAGACGGTAGCCGGCATTGCGCACGAGTTGGGCTGCGCGGAGAGCACCGTGTGTACACACCTCAAGCGGGTCTATCGCAAGCAGGGGATCAGTAAACAGACCGAGCTCGTGCGGAGGGTCCTGTCGCTCGAAGCCCTGCGGGGTCCCCAAGAAGGGGGATAGCGGTCCGCGTATCCCCTCTCACATCTTCACCTGACGAACGGTCGGTGCCGCGTCGTCCATCGTCCAGGATCGACTGGTGACGGATCGAATCGCACAGGGGGGTAACGGTGTCTGGTCGGTGTCTGTTGCTTCTTGCCGGCGCGCTTGTGTGGAGCGGCTCTCTTGTTGAATGCTATGTCGTTAACGAGTCAGAACCTGACCGTCAGCCTGAGTCCGCAAACAGAGCGCCGCGACCCGTAGGTGCGATTCCTCCCCAGTCCATCGGACTTGCACAGCCGGTCACAATCGACCTCTCGGGATACTTTAGTGACCCGGACGGTGACCGCCTGTCTTTCGGTGCCCGAGCAAACAACGCACAGGTGGCCACCGTGAGCGTCTCCGGCGATCGTCTCACGATCACCGGGGTCACACCCGGGACTACGGCTGTGACCGTTACAGCGGAGGACCCACGGGGTTTGACGGCGACACAAAGCGTAATCGTCACCGTTAGTCCGGTCGGCTGACTAACTGGCGTATCAGATGGGAGGTTTACGCGCCCGGATGGCGCGAATGAAGAACGTCACCCAGTTCGACTAGTGTCATGTCACACATCAAACGTCGGATAGAGGCGCTTGAGCTTGACACGTGCGTCGTCCGTGGTGAATTGCCAGTTGACCTTGGCTTGGATTCGGTCTCTGGCCGCCTGCCAGGCGGCGACTTCGGCGCGTAGGGTGTCGATGGAGTCGATGCGGCGATTGAGGCGCTGGCGGATCATGACGTTGAGTTCGACCTCGGCGACATTCAGCCAACTGCCGTGCTTGGGGGTATGGACGAACTCGAAGCGATCCCAAAGCGCCTTGGCCTCGGCGGGTTCGAAGGTTTCGTGGAGCGCGCCGGGGCGGTGCGTGTTGAGGTTGTCCATCACCAGCGTGATTCGGGTGGCGCCGGGGTACTGCGCGGCGATGTCGCGCAGGAAGCGGGCCCAGTCGGTTTTGGTCCTGCGCTCGGTCACCTTGGTCTGGCGCCGGCCGGCCAGTGGTTCGGTGGCCATGAACACGTTGCAGGTGCCGAGGCGCCGGTACTCGTAGTCTTCGCGGGCCGCCCGTCCCGGTGCCGGCGGGACGGGCGTGCGCGTCTCGCCGATCAGCTGGCGCGGCGTCTCGTCCATGCACACCACCGGTAAGTTCGCATCGTACGGACGCCGGTAGACGTCGAGCACCCGCTCCATCCCCGCTGCGAAGTCGGCATTGCGCCGCGGCGGGATCACCCAGCCGACGCGCCGCCACGGTTTGATGGCGTTTTTTTAGCACCCGCCGCACCGTCTCGTGCGAGACGCTGTCGATATAGCCGAGTTCCACCGCGCGGTCCGCCAACAGGCGCAGCGACCACCGCGCGCGCCCCTCGGGCGGATCGCCGCAACTGAGCGCGACCAGCCGCGCCTCGAATTCGCCGTCCGCCTTGCGAAGGTACTTCGCGCGACGACCCCGCCGGCCCCCAAGCGCCGCTTCCAGACCGTCCTCCACAAACCGCTTCTTGACCCGGTCCACCCTGCGCGCGCTGATCCGCGACACCCCGGCGATCTCCCCGCCGGTCGTGCGCCGCTCGTTGAACTCGCCCTCGTCGCAATTGAGCAGAACCAGCGCGTTGATCACCTTCCGCGAACGATGTGAACCCTTGCGTGTCATCGCCGCCAACGCCTCGCGCTCCCCCGCTTCCAACTCCACCAAATACCGTTTCATGCCAGCCTCCTCGCCATTGTGGACCGGCAAGAAGTCTATCACGCTCCTTACGACATATCACGTGTGACATGACACTAGTACCGGTTCGGGATCACGCGGACGGGGCGCCCGTTGCGGTCGTGCAGGATAATCGGCCCATTGAACACGTCGTCGCCGTATTCGAGCATGCGCTCGGGATCGGCTCGCTCGGCCCCCGGCTCCGGCAGGCTGTATGACTCGGCCTGCGAGGCGTCGACCGTGTAGCCCATGTCGGCCAGGGCCTGGATCGTGATGTTGCTCAGGCGGGCGCGCACGCCAAAGTTGTATCTTGGCGACATGAGTTCTCCGCCGAGCAGGATCTCTCCTTCAGGGCAGTTGCTGTCCCCCACTTCCTCGCTCCAGTAGAGTTCTCTCCAGTGGGAATCGCCCGACCCCGACCCCTTGCAGTTCGCGAGCGGCACCTTGTCCCCGTCCGTGTAGTTGGTGCCCCCCGCCTCGTCGAAAGCCTCGGCAGCCAGGGGGCCAGTGAAATGCGCGTCTTCACCCGGGTTGTGTATCCAGGTGAAAATGAACCACGTCAGAGTTGGATTGGCGAGTAGATCGAATCGACGCCAGTAGAAGCGACTGATCCCCAGGGTGTGACCCATTTCGTGGAGGACGACCTCCTCGAGCCCGCCGTCGGCTTCGATTTCGGTCAGATAGCGTTCGTTGAACTTGACGCTTCCCATCCAGGGAAGCAGCGAATCGGCACGCCAGCGGCAGGAGCCCGCGGCCGCAATGGTCGTGGGACTCTCGAACGCACCGACTGCGACGACCAGGAGGAGGTCGTCAACGCTGTCGACACGCCGGTCGGAAACATCGTCCCAGCACCCAACGGGAATCTCGGCTCCAACCGGCATGTCCGGAAGTTCCGTGCCCGCGAGGACCCGCATCCATTTCTCGGCTGCGTTTCGATATGCCGCCGCCTGGGACTCGGTCATCGGGGTGATGGAGATCAGATCGATGTTGTACGACCCGATATCCGCCTCCATGACGGCCACCGAGAAGGACGACTCGGCTTCCAGCCCGCCGGGGTCCCCGGAGGTCACCGTGACCGTCGCCGTCCCCCGGGTCCCCGCCGTGAGGGTCAGCGTGCCGTCCGACACGGAGGCGGCGACGACGCCGGCTGCCGACGTTGCGGCATTGTAGGTCAATGCGTCCCCATCCGGATCGCTGAAGTACGAGGACATGTCGACCTCGCCTGACTCGCCCGCCGTGACCGTCACGGTCGCCGGGCCTGGGCTCACCGCCGAGATCCTGACCACGCTACCCGAGACCGACGCGGTTGCAACCGCCGCGTCCGAGGTTGCCGCTGCGTACATCAGCGGGTCGTCGTCCGGGTCACTGAAGTAGGCAGCCACATCGACCGAGCCCGCGTCTCCCGCTTCGAGAGTCTGCGCCGGGATCGTGCCGCTCGCCTCCGGCGCCCGGTTGGTTGCCCTCACCGTGACCTCGGCCTGCTGCCGGGCTTCGAGGCCGTCGGGATCGCGGGCCGTGATCATTACGACCGCTGTCCCGATGGCCACGCCCGTAATCGTCACCGTGCTGCCCGACACATCGGCCGTCGCGACGCCGGCCGCCGATGTTTCCGCGGTGTAGGACAACTGGTCTCCATCCCGGTCCCGGAAATACGAGGACGCGTCGATCGTGGCCGACGCGTTGGCGGCCATCGTCGTGGCGGGGATCGCTCCCCGTCTCCTCCGGCGCGCTGTTGCGCACCGTCACGTCGAACGCCTGCGTGGCTTCGAGCCCGCCGGCGTCGCGGGCGGTGATCGTCACGGTGGCGGTTCCCCGCGCCATGCCCGTGACCGTCACGCTGCTACCGGACACGGAGGCGGTGGCCACGCGGGTCTGCGACACCGCGGCAGTGTACGTGAGCGCCTCCGCATCCGGGTCATCGAAGTAGGACGACAGCTGTACCGTGACGGACTCGTCCGCGTTGAGCGCTCTGGTCCGGGATCGTGCCCGTCGGCTCCGGCGGCTGGTTGTCGGGACGCTTGTGACGGTCACGGCGATCCCCTGCGTGGACACCAGCCCGCCCGGGTCCGTGGCCGTCACCGTCACGGTCGCGGTTCCCGACGCCACGCCCCGGATCGTCAATGAGCTGCCGACCACGCTCGGCCGTCGCCACGCCGTCGTTGCCCGATGATCCGGCGTACGTGAGCGGATCTCGCGTCCGGGTCGGAGAAGTAGGAGGACAGGTCCAGCGTGACCGACTCCGCCGTCGGTCACCGCCTGTGCGGGAATCGCATTCCCCGAAGGTGGACGGTTGGGGCGCGGATGCACCGTGACCGCGATGTTCCCCGAGGCCGTCAGGCCGCCCTGGTCCCGGGCGGTGACGGTGATGGTGGCGCTGCCCGAGGCCACGGCGCGGATCGTCAACGTGCCGCCCACCACGCCCGCCGTAGCCACGCCCGCGTCGCTTGACGAACCCGTGTAGGTGAGTCGGTCACCATCCGGATCCGAAAAGTATGAGGACAGCTCCACGTCCGCCGTACCATCGGGGGCGACGACTTGCGCAGGGATGGAACGCCCCGTGGGCGCGCGGTTGGGGACGGTGACGGCGATCCTGTGCCTGGCCGACAACCCGCCGGGATCACGCGCGGTGACAGTGATCGTGGCGGCCCCGCGCGCCACGCCCCGGATCGTCACCCGGGTGTCCGACACCGTGGCCGTGGCCACCGAGGAATTCGACGTTGTGGCCGTGTAGCCCAGCGCGTCGTCATCCGGATCGCTGAAGTTCGACGACACGTCGACCGTGAGCGAACTCCCCGCGTCGATCGTCCGACCCCCGATCGTCCCCGTGGCCCTCGGCGCGCGGTTGTCGCTCTCCGCCGACTGAACCGTCACGCCAACATCCTGCTCGGCCGCCAGCCCGTCAGGGTCGACGGCCCGCACGGTGATCGTCGCGCTTCCCTCGGCCACGGCCTCGATCGTCACCCTGCTGCGGGCAACGGTGACGGTGGCCACCCCCGAATTGGAGGTCTCGGCCTCGTAGGTCAGTCGATCCCTGTCCGGGTCGCTGAAATAGCCGAACGCCAGGAACCAGTAGTCTTCGCCCGGCTCGAGCGTCTGGTCGGGAATCACATCCGTCGACTCGGGCGGCCGATTGGGCTGTATGACCTCAGCGCGGGTGCGCTGCCGGGCTTCCCCGCCCTCCGGATCGCGGGCCGTGACCGTGATGGAGGTGCCCCCGTCCTCCAGTCCTTCCACCGTCATGACGGTGCCCGATATGGTGGCCGAGGCCACATGGTCGAAGAACACGTCCGCCGTGTACGTCAGCGGGTCCCCGTCCGCGTCCGTGAAGTAGGGGTGCAGGTCGACGGAGAACGTCTCGCCGACGTTCAGCGTGTGATCGGGAATGGTGCCGACGTCCTCGGGGTCGCTGTTGGGCACGGTCACGCCGAATGACTGCCGCGCCTCGAGTCCGCCCGGATCGCGGGCCACGACCGTGATCCGGGCCGTTCCCCTGGCGACCCCCGTGACCTCCACGCTCCGCCCCGATGTGGACACGGTGGCCACCGCCGGATTCGATGTCTCCACCAGGTAGGTCAGGTTGTCCCGGTCGGGGTCGTCGAAATAGAACGCCAGGGAGACTCTCTCGGTGTCACCCAGATCCACTTCCTCATCGGGGATCGTCCCCGTGGCCTCCGGCGGCCGGTTCGGCTGGATGACGGTCAGATAGGTCCGCTGGGAGTCCTCCAGGCCTTCCGGATCGCGCGCCGTGACCGTGATCGAGTTACGCCCGCCTTCCAGTCCCTCGAGCGTCAAGACGCTGCCCAAAACGGTGACGCGGACCCGATCCTCCCAGAACGGTACCGCCGTATAGGTGAGCGGGTCGCCATCCGGGTCGGTGAAGTAATCGGAGAGTTCCACCGTGGTCGTCTCCCCCACATCGACAGTGTCACGGGGGATGTCACCCACCGCCTCCGGGGCGCTGTTGGGGACCGTGACCATGAAGGACTGCTGGGCCTCCAGCCCACCGGGATCCCGGGCCGTGACGGTGATCTCCGCGGTCCCGCGCGCGACGCCCTCGACCGTTACGCTGCTGCTGGACGCGGTCACGGTGGCGACCGTCTCATCCGACGACACCGGGGTGTAGGTCAGCCGGTCGCGGTCGGGGTCGTCGAAGTAGAAGAACATGGACACGCGAGACGTGCGCCCCGCGTCCACCGTCACGTCGGGGATGGCGTCGGTCGCCTCCGGGGGACGGTTGGGCTGGCGGACCCTGATCCGGGGCCGCTGCGTCGCTTCGAGGCCCGCCGGATCGCGCGCCGTGATCGTCACGGACGTGCTCCCCTCGCTCACGCCCGCGATCGTCAGGACGCTGCCCGACACCGTGGCCGTGGCCACACGCTCGAAGAACGGCTCGGCCGTGTAGGCGAGCGCGTCCCCGTCCGGGTCCGTGAAGTACTGCGAAAGATCCACCGTGGCCGTGTCGCCGACGTCCAGGGTATCTCCCGGAACCGTCGCCGTCTCCTGAGGGGCGGTGTTCGGCACGGTCACCGTGAAGCGCTGGCCGGCCTCGAGGCCTCCCGGATCCCGTGCCGTCACGGTGATCTCAGCCGTGCCGCGGGCGACCCCCGCTACCGTTGCGCGGCTGCCTGCGACCGTGACCGTCGCGACTCCCGCGTCCGAGGTTGCCACCGTGTAGGTCAGGGGATCCCGATCATCGAAATAGAACCCCAGATAGACGCTCCTCGTCCTGTCCGCAGTGACCGTCAGGTCGGGAATCGTACCCTGTGGCTCCGGAGCCTGGTTGGGCAGGCTAACCGTCACGCGAGTCCGTTGCGTGGCCTCGTTGCCATCCGGATCGCTCGCGGTGGCGGTGATGGTTGTGCTCCCCTCCGCGACCCCTTCGACAGTCATCGTGCTCCCGGATACCGAGACTCGCGCGATGCGTTCGAAGAAGGCCGTCGCCGTGTAGACCAGCGCGTCCCCGTCCGGATCGGTGAAGTATCCGGACAGGTCCACCGTGGCCGTCTCCCCTGCCTCGAGGGTGTCTTCGGGGATCTCGCCGATGGCCGCGGGAGGACCTTTCGCCACATTGACGCCGAAGGAGAGTGTCGCCGGGAGGTTCCCGGGATCTCGCGCGGTCAGATCCACCGTTGCGTGCCCTTCGGACACGCCGGTGAGGGAGAGGGCGCTGCCCGATACGGCGACAGTGGTCACGTCCGGATTCGACGTCTGGCCCGCATAGGTGAGCCGGTCCCCGTCCGGATCGAAGAAGTAGGAAAACACGTTGAAGGTTATCGTCACGCCCGCGGGGAGCGTTACGTCGACAAAGGGCAGCGTCCCTTCCGGCGCCCGGTTCGATCCGTCCGAAACGGTGACATCGACGGGTTGCGACGCGGACAGTCCCGCCGGGTCGCGCGCCGTCACCGTCACTGTTGCCGTGCCCGGAGCCACACCCGTGATCGTCAGCGCAGCGCCCGATACGGATACTGACATCACTGAGACGTTCGAACTCTCCGCCGCGTAGGAGAGAGCATCGCCGTCCGGATCGCTGAAGTAGGACGGCACCTCGAACGTCAGGTCATCTCCCGCCGCCAGCCCCACGGGCGGGATCGAGCCCACCGCCTCCGGAGCGCGGTTGGCACGCGCCACCGTGACACCGAAGTTCTGGGTGGCGGTCAGGCCCGCCGGGTCGCGCGCCGTCACCGTCACCGTGGCGCTCCCCTGGGCCACGGCGGTGACCGTCACCGTCGAGCCCGACACGGACGCCGTAGCCACCGAGGCGTCCGAACTCCCCGCCTCGTAGCTCAGCGCATCGCCATCGGGGTCCCGGAAGTACGACGACACCTCGAACGTCGCACTCTCTCCCGCCGCCAGCCCCACGGGCGGGATCGAGCCCACCGCCTCCGGAGCGCGGTTGGCACGCGCCACCGTGACACCGAAGTTCTGGGTGGCGGTCAGGCCCGCCGGGTCGCGCGCCGTCACCGTCACCGTGGCGCTCCCCTGGGCCACGGCGGTGACCGTCACCGTCGAGCCCGACACGGACGCCGTAGCCACCGAGGCGTCCGAACTCCCCGCCTCGTAGCTCAGAGCATCGCCGTCGGGGTCCCGGAAGTACGACGACACCTCGAACGTCGCACTCTCTCCCGCCGCCAGCCCCACGGGCGGGATCGAGCCCACCGCCTCCGGAGCGCGATTCCGGGTCGGCGGGGTCGGCGGGTCGGGTACGACCGGGCCGCCACCACCGCCCTCGCCGCACGCGGCGGCCCAGGCCACGAGGAGCGCAGCCACGCCCCAGGAGATTCTGCGGCGGATGTCCCACCTACGGGCATTCGGGTGACCAGCGGTGTCGAGGTCCATGCCGATCACGCTGGCGAGCCGGCCCCGGGCGCGCTCGGGGCGGCCGCCGAGTAGGCCAGCGCGTCACCGTCTGGATCGCGGAAGTACGCGGCCACGTCCACACTGGGTGTCTGGCCGATCGTCACGGTCGTCTAGGCCGGGATCGTGCCGGCCGACACCGGCGCCTGGTTCCTGGGCTCGGGTGACGGCCGGACCGTCCCGTCGCTGCGAGTGACCACCGGGTCCTGGACACCTCGAATGTCCTATCCTTAGAACGTGAAGTCGTTACAATCCTGGCACCATGCTGCCAAGGTCATGGCGGTCAGCAGGATAACGAGACTCAGCCGGGCGAGGAGCGGCGAGATGATTCTGCGCATGGTTGAAACTCCCTTCCTGGTCGTGAGCTCCGCCCCGGGTCATTTTCTCGTCCTGGTCAGCCTCCGAACGGAATCACGACCCCGGCCTGAATCGCGAGACTCCGATTCTTGCCACTGTCCGGCAGGTCGCCAGTGTCTGCGAGACCCATCCAGTAGATCAGATCAAGGGCCAGCGTGAGGCCTTCGGAAACCGCCAGTTCCGCACCGGCACCGGCCGCTATTCCGAAGTCGGTCCCCTTCAAGTCGTCCCCACACGATTCGGAATCACTCACCGAGCCGAGTTCCCCGAGATCGATACTGGCGACGGCGTTGCAGGAGAGGAGAAACCCCGACCAGGGGCCTAACAGCACGCCGACCGACAGTCCGCCGTTTCGCGGCGTTCCCATTCTCGCCAGGGCCGACAACTGAAGATAGTCCGCGTTTCCACTGATGGACCCGAGGCCTGCCGCCGATGCGCTGAAACCCTTCTGCGCATAAGCTCCCCCGACACGCAGCTCGATCGCGCCGGCCAAGGCGAAAGCTGCATCGACCCCGACGACCATGCCCATCCGGGCATCCAGATCTACAAGACCCTCCAGATCTGAAAGACCCTCGGCGGAAACGGTAGACCGGTTCAACCCTGCTCGGACCCCTACCAGTGTTTGCCCCATCAGCGGAGCGGCGACCAGCAGGGGGAGGAGTAACGCGATGATTCTGCGCATGGTTGTTGTTCCTTATCTCGTGGCGAGTCAACAAATCGCCTTCGCAAGGGCGCGTTCCGGCCGGAAGCGGTGGCCCGGTTGCCGGAGTTCCACGGTTACAAGCGGAGGCGTGCCCCGAGGACCGCAGCGGGGTGACCCCGGTCCAATCGCAGGTCGAAGATCGGGCTGAACGCCGCATCCATGCCGCCGAATGCGATGTCTTCCCATCGTTCGGGTCCTCGGATCAACGCGCCGACCCCCATCCCCAGCAGCCCCCCGAGTGCGCCCCAGATCGCCCCGTTGGCCAGGGCTACCCCGAACCCCTCTTCCGAGCATTCCTCCGTAGCCGTCCCGAGCGTCACCACGTCGCAGGTCGCGGTTATCAGCGTATTCGCGACCGTAAACCCCACGAGCGCCCCGCCGGCGCCGCCGTACAGGAGGCCGCGCTTCCAGGCAGAACTGGTGCCAAGACTCCGTTCAAGACGGACGATGTCGGCACGGGTGAACGATCCCGATCCGCCTCCGCTCAGGCCCAGCTCGAATCCATCGCCGCTGATCCCCACGATCCGGCCTGCCACCATGCCGCCGCCGGTCGTCACGCGGACGCGGTCGCCCACGTCCTGGGGGAACAGGGGCCGGGGACCGGCGATCAAACCGACCGCCAGGATAAGCACCGTTCGAGACCCCTTCATGGTCGCCCCCCCGTCGCGTGCGCGGCGGTCTTCGCCTCGAGGGACTCCCCGGGCAAGCTCACTGGCAACATGACCCACCCGTTCTCTCTGGCCAGCTTCGTCAGAGCCGCCGCGGGTGCGGCACCTCCAGGCGCGGTCGGCAGCGTCACGTTGCACGCGTCCTGACCGATCCCGTTCCAGTCACCCGTCACAGCGTCAACGATGATCGGGAGCAATCCACTCAGGACATCGAGTACGATCCATCCGGCTCCGGTGTTGGAACTGAGTTCGCAGACGACATCCGAGTGGCCTTCCCTTCTGAAGATCACCGTATGGGAGGTCTGGTTGTCCAGTTCCAGAGACAGGGGCGTCATGCCGCGCATGTTCCCGTCGATCCATACCTCGGCCTGGGTCGGGCTGGAAGTCATGTCGATGGTCTTGATCTTGGAATTGAAAAGCGTACCGCAGGCGGCGGTCGCCACCGCGACGAGGCAGAGCGTGGGCAGGCGTGCCATGCTTGTCCCTCCTTGGACCTGAATTGGTGTTGTCGGATGGGCGATGTGTGCCGCCGGTGAACCAGCAAGCCCTGGTTGACAACGGTCGCATCGCCGAATCGGTCGTGCCATCCCCGGAATAGGGGACATGACAGGAAGTGGATTCGGAGTCCGCCCCCTTGCCGGGTCGAGCGGTCGCGCCGTTGACCCCGGGGGAGACTGAACGGAGATTCACGCCCGCGTGTCCTAAGGAGATGCGCAGGGGATCGTTGCACCGTGATGGACTCACTCGGAAGGAAGTACCTCTCATGAACCGAACCGCACTCGCGCGCCGGCTGGCGAGCGGAGTGGTCCCGGGTCTGCTCCTCGCGCCGCTGTTCGGGCTCGCCGCTCCGGCGCCCTCAGCCGCGCAGTACATGCCGAGTCAGACCCCGGTCCCTCCCGCGTTCTTCGCGCTCCAGAACGCGCGCATCGTGACCGGCACCGGCACCGTAATCGAGAGCGGCACCGTCGTCGTCGCCAACGGCCTGATCGAGGCTGTCGGCGCCGATGTCGATGTCCCCGGCGATGCCTGGGTCATCGACGCCTCCGGCCTGACGGTCTACCCCGGCCTGTTCGACGGGCTTTCGCAGGTCGGGATGGCCTCCCGGGAAGGCAACGGCGGCGGGGGCGGCGGAGGCGGGGGTGGCAACCCCTTCGCCGTGCTGGTCGGGCAAGCGAACCAGCCCCGCACCGTGAGACCCGAGGACCGTCCTGCGACGAACTCCTGGCTCAACGCGGCCGACCTGCTGGACCCCGACTCGGATGCGATCGGGACCTGGCGCAGCGCCGGGTTCACGAACGCTCTCGTGGCGCCGGACGACGGCATCGTCACGGGGCAGGGCGCCGTCGTGAATCTGGCCGGTGACGGGCAGGCGATGGTCGTGAAGGCGCCCGCCGCCCTCCGCGTGACGATGAGCGGCGCGGGCGGCTTCCGGAACTTCCCCGGCTCGCTGATGGGCGTCATCTCCTACATCCGACAACTCTACCTGGACGCGGAGCACAGCCGGCAATACGAGGCCCGCTACATGGCGAACCCGCGGGGGCAGCCGCGGCCCACCTACGACCGGGCGCTCGGCCCGGTGCAGGCGGCGATCGCGGGGGGCTGGCCGACCGTCATGCCGGCAAACGAGGTGCGTGAGATCCGGCGGGCGATCAAGCTCGGCCGCGACACGGGCGCCCGGCCGGTCCTCGCCGGCGGGCACGAGGCGTACGAGCTCGCGGAGGAGATCGCGGCCGCCGGCGTCCCGGTCCTGGTCAATGCGGACTGGCCGGAGCGGAACCGCGACGTGGATCCGGAGGCCGAGGAGTCGCTCTCGTCGCTCAAGCGGCGGGCCTACGCGCCGACCACGCCGGCCCGGCTCGAGGAAGCGGGCGCGGAGTGGGCGTTCTACAGCGGCTCGGCCGGCAGCCCGCGCGCGCTCATGAACAACGTGCGGACCGCGATCGAGAACGGGCTCAGCGAAGAGGCCGCGCTCGACGCGCTCACCGGCGCCCCGGCCCGCATCTACGGCGTGGACGCGATGCTGGGCTCCGTCGAGGCCGGCAAGATCGCGAATCTCGTCGTGTCCGACGGCCCGCTGTTCGACGAGGATACCGAGATCAGGATGGTCTTCGTCGATGGCCACAGGTTCGAGGAGGAGGCGCCCGAACCGCGGCCCACGGAGGCGCCGTCGGTCGACATGAACGGCACCTGGATCCTCTCCCTCAACAACGATTCACAGGAAGCGACGGCCGAACTCGAGGTGTCGGAGGACGGCACGATCAGCGGCGTCATCCAGGGCGAGCGCGGCGAGCAGCGGATCGTCGACGGCTGGGTGAGCGGCAACGAGTTCAGCATCACCGTGACCGGCTCGATGGCGCCCGGCCGCGAGGTCGAGATCGTCTACACCGGCACCGTCGAGGGCGATTCCATCGAGGGCAACGCCTCGGTCGAGGGCAGGTTCAACATGGACTTCACGGGCACGCGGCCCGGGGGAGGTGTCCGATGAGACACAGCATCAAGCAAGTCGGCGCCGGCTGGTTGGCGCTCGGTCTCGTGCTCGGGGTCCCGGGCGGGGCCGCCGCGCAGGAGCAGCCGGTCCTCATCAGGGGCGCGACCGTCCTCACCGCGGCGGAAGCCGGGAAGATCGAGGACGGCGCCGTGCTCTTCCGGAACGGCCGGATCGTCGCCGTGGGGCCCTCCTCCGAGGTGGAGGCGCCCTCCGACGCGGTCGTGATCGACGGGACGGGCAAGTTCGTCACGCCCGGCGTCATCGACGCCCACTCACACATCGCGGCGGACGCGATCAACGAGGGGTCGGTCTCGGTCTCCTCCATGGTCTCGATCCACGACGTGATCGATCCAACGGATATCGCGATCTACCGTGAGGCGGCGGGGGGTACGACGACCTCGCACGTCATGCACGGGAGCGCCAATCCGATCGGCGGGAATAACGCCGTCATCAAGCACCGCTGGGGCGCGAACGCGCAGGGCCTCCTGTTCCAGGGTGCCCCGCCGACGATCAAGTTCGCGCTCGGCGAGAATCCGAAGCGGGCCGGCAGCACCAACATCCCCGGCCAGGAATCGCGCTACCCCGCCTCGCGCATGGGGGTGATGGACGTCATCCGGCAGGCCTTCATCGAGGCCACCGAATACAAGGCGGACTGGGACGCCTATCGCGCGCGGGGGGCGGGCGGCGACCGGAACGCGATTCCGCCGCGCCGGAACCTGACGATGGATCCGCTGGTCGAGATCCTCGAGGGTACGCGTTACGTCCACGCGCACAGCTACCGCGCGGACGAGATTCTGCAGCTCATGCGGGTGGCCGAGGAGTTCGGCTTCCGAATCCACACCTTCCAGCATGTGCTCGAGGGCTACCGGGTCGCCGACGAACTGGCGGAGCACGGAGCCCACGCCTCCACGTTCTCCGACTGGTGGGCCTACAAGATGGAGGCCTACGAGGCGATCCCCTACAACGCGGCGATCATGACCCGGCGCGGGGTCGTCGTCTCCATCAACTCCGACAGCGGGGAAGAGGGACGGCACCTCAATCAGGAAGCCGCCAAGACGATGAAGTGGGGCGGCCTGAGCGAGGCCGAAGCGCTGGCGCTCGTGACGATCAACCCGGCGATCCAGCTCATGATCGACGACCGGGTGGGGTCGCTCGAGGTGGGGAAGGACGCGGACATCGTTCTGTGGGAGAACTATCCACTCTCCTCCTACGCGAAGGTTCGCACGACGTATATCGACGGCGAAGTCGTGTTCGATATCGACGAGGACATGTTGATGCGCGCCGAAATGGAAGCCGAAAAGGAACGACTGAGAGCGATGCTCGGCGAGGCCGACGACTCCGGGGACTCCCGGGGCGATCGCGGCCGGGGCGGGGCGTCAGGAGGCGGACGATGACCAGGTTCAGGACTATCGTCGGGGCGGTGGCGGCGGTCGGCACACTCTCGATCGTTAATTCGATTGCTACGCCGGAGCGGGCCGCCGCGCAGGAGGGCGGGACGTTCGCGGTGCGCGGCGCCACCATCCACACGGTGGCGAACGGCGCGATCGAGAACGGGACGATCGTGCTCAGGGGCGGCCGCATCATCGCGGTAGGGCGCGACGTCGAGATCCCGGCCGACGCCGAGATCATCGACGGGGAAGGGAAGCACGTCTTTCCAGGCATGATCGACGCCTTCAGTTCGCTGGGGCTCACCGAAGTCGGGGCCGTCGCGGTGACGAGCGACGGGAGCGAACTCGGCCGCTGGAACCCGCATCTCAACGCCCATACAGCGATCCACCCGGCGAGCGAGCACATCCCGGTCGCGCGCGCGAACGGGATCACGCACACGATGGCCGCGCCGGGTGGCGGCGGTCGCGGGGGCGGCGGAGGCGGAGGCTCCGGCATCCAGGGCCAGGCCACGCTCATCCATCTCGACGGCTGGACGGTGGAGGAGATGGAGATCGAGAAGACCGCGGCCATGGTCATCGGATGGCCCACCCTCTCGGCCGGCGGCGGCAGGTTTGGTGGCTTCGGCGGCGGCGGGGGAGGGCGCTCCTTCCGCCAGGCGCAGGAGCGCTTCGACGAGGAAGTCGCCGAGATGGACTCGTGGTTCGCCGCCGCGCAGCACTACAAGCAGGCCGTGGAGTCCGGCTCGGACCGCGTGGAGCGCAACATCCAGCTCGAGCACCTTTCGCGCGTCCTCGACCGCGGGATGAAGGTCATCGTGCGGGCGAACGGCCGGCGGGAGATCGAGTCGGCGATCGAATTCGCGGAGACGTGGAACCTGGACATCGCCATCGCGGGCGGGAACGGGGCGCGCGAGATCGCGGGCACGCTGGCCGAGAAGAACATCCCGGTGATTCTGGGGCCGGTGCAGCGGCTGCCCCAAGGTGAGGACACCGGGTACGACGATCCGAATACGCTGCCCGGCGTGCTCCACGATGCGGGCGTCGAGATCGCCTTCGCGACCTTCAACTCGGCCGACTCGCGGACGCTCCCCTACGAGGCCGCGAACTCGGTGTCGTGGGGTCTCCCGCAGGACGCGGCGCTGGAGGCGGTGACGCTGGCGCCGGCGCGGGTGCTGGGCGTCGACGACCGGCTGGGGTCGCTCGAGGTCGGCAAGGTCGGGAACCTGATCGTGACCGACGGGGATCCGCTCGAGATCACCACCGCGATCGAATGGGTGTTCATCAAGGGCGTGCCGTCCGACCTGGACAACAAGCACCGCCGTCTGTGGGAGAAGTACGACAACCGTCCCGCGAGGCGGGCCGTCACGACGACGACCTGACGCCCCGGCGGTTACTCGTCGGACTCTGGACGGCGCCGCTTCCTCTTGGTGAGGGAGCGGCGCCGTTTCTTTTCGAGCCGCTCTTCGCGGGCGGCCCGCGAAGGCTTTGTCGGGTGGCGGGGCGGCGGCTTATGCTCGCGCGCCTCGAGGGCGGTGCGCAGGCGATCCAAAGCGCGGGCTCGGTTGCGGTGCTGGCTGCGAGAGTCGCGGGCGGTCACGACGATGCCGCTCGGGTGGTGTCTGAGCCGGACGCCCGACTCGGTCTTGTTTTGATGCTGGCCGCCCGGGCCGCCCGCGCGGAACGTCTCGACCGTACATTCGTCGAGAAGCTCTTCGTCGCTGCGTGACTCCGCGGAACTCACCGCACCCTCCTCTCGGACCGTCGTCATCCTCGCCGACACGGATCGCCGACACGGATCGCCGACACGGATCGCCGACACGGACAGCGCACGAAACGCGTAACTTGGAGCCATGAACGAGTCGACGCATCGCTTGCCGTCCGAGAACTCGCTGCCAACGAGTCCCGAGCCCGCTTCCTTCGGGATCGCGGACGGGGTGCGGCGCTCGCTCGATCTGCGGGCGATTCCTCTCCACCGAGTGGTCGGCCGCATCGTCACGGCCTGCATCTCGCTGCCGCTCGCTGGGGTCGTCGGAATCCTGTGGGGAGCGATCGGCCTCGCGCCGGGCGTGGTCGCACTCGTCGCGGGCGGGTGGACCGTCGTCACGGGCACGCTCGGCTGGTGGCTACACAAATGGCCGGTTCTCCACCACCGCCACGCCTCGTACACCGCGAACCCGGACGGCATCGAGATCCGGACGGGGGTCGTATGGCGTAAGGCGATCAGCGTGCCGCGCTCCCGCGTACAGCACACCGACGTGTCACAGGGGCCGCTCGAACGGCGCTACGGGCTCGGGACGCTCGGCATCTACACGGCCGGCACCGGCTACGCCAAGGTGTCGCTCGTCGGACTGGCCCACGAGACGGCGCTCGAGATCAGGGATCACCTCCTGCCCCTCGAGGGCGCCGATGCCGTCTGAGACGCGGTCATCGGCGCAGCCGCCGGACCCGTCCGAACACCGGCTTCATCCGCTGTCGATCGGGTTCCTGCTCTGGGGCCAGATCCGGCGCGCCATCCTCCCGCTGATCTTCGGCGCCGCGTCGGCCCGTTTCGTGGGCGGCATCGGGATGCGAACCGTCTTCCTTGTGGGTCTCGTGCCCTTCGCCGTGGCGTCGGCCGCCCGCTACTTCACGTTCCGCTATCGCTACGAGGCCACGGAACTCGTCATCCGGAGCGGTCTGTTCTTCCGGCGCGAGCGCCACGTGCCGTACGCCCGCATCCAGAATCTCGATGCGGTGCAGGGCGTCCTCCACCGCCTGCTGGACGTCGTCGAGGTGAAGATCCAGACGGGCGGGGGCGACGAGCCGGAGGCGACGATGACGGTTCTGCCCCTGCCGGCCCTCGATGTACTCCGGCAGCGCGTTCTCGAGGGGAGGGCGGGGGCTGTTGGCGGCGAACCGGAGCCGTCACCGACGGAGGCCGCTGTCGGTCCAGAGGCGGCGGTCGACCCGGCACCCGCCAGCAGTGAGGGAGCGCGCACGCTGCTGCACCTCCCGCTGCGGGAACTGATTCTCCACGGCTTGATCCAGAACCGGGGCATGATTCTCATCGCGGCGGCGTTCGGCGTCGCGTGGGAGACCGGGCTGTTCGACAGGCTGACGGAACCGTTGGTGGATGACGAGTCCGCGGTGCCCCGCCTGATCGAGGGCTTTGCGGCGGACGTCACGGGCGCGGGGGTCGTCGCCGCGGTCGGTGCGGCGGTCGCTCTGGTCATCGGCCTCCTGCTGTTCGCGCGGCTGCTGTCGATGGCGTGGGCGCTCGTCCGGCTCCACGACTATCGCGTCGTGCGCTCCGAGGAAGGGCTGCGAACCACGTTCGGCATGCTCACGCGGGTGGCGGCGACGATCCCCCTGCGCCGGGTCCAGACGGTCACGATCCACGAGGGGCCGCTCCACCGCTGGGTGCGTCGCGTCGCCGTGGGCGTGCAGACAGCGGGCGGCAAGCAGGCCGGCGAGCAGGACCCGAACCGACAGCGGCTCGCACCGATCCTCCGGCGAGATCGCCTGTGGGCGTTCCTGCGTGAGATTGTCCCCGAGCTCGGGGCGGAAGAACCCCGCTGGCAACCCGTCGCGCCGGGCGCGTTCCGGCGGGTCGTGAAGGAAGCGGCCTTCGTCGCGACGCTGGTTGCGGTCCCGTCCTATTTCTTCTTCGGTGCATGGGGCGTCGCGATTCACGCCGCCTTCCTCGCGTGGGCGGTGCTCTACGCCCGGAAGTACGTGGACCACCTCGGCTGGGCGCTCAAGGACGACATGGTCTGGTTCCGGAGCGGCTGGCTGTGGCGCCGCACCACGGTGGCCCGGTTCGCCAAGATCCAGGTGGTGGCCCTGCGCGCGACGCCCTTCGACCGACTCCGCGGGATGGCGCGGCTCAAGGTGGACACGGCCGGAGCCGGCGCGGCCTCGCACAAGGTGGAGATTCCGTACCTGCCCGTCGGCACGGCCCGCGAACTGCGGACCCTCGTCGCGGCGGAGGCCGCCCGGACCGAGTTCCGCTGGTAGAGGGGGACGGGAGGGTGGCGAGCCTTGGCCTGACACGGTCCCGGTCAGTGGCCGTCCGCCGCCTCCCGGATCGCCTCGACACGCCAGGAGAACTCTTCGTCGAGCTTCGAAGTGTTGCCGACCTTTACGAACTGCACGTAGCCGTCCCGGTCGACGAACCAGGTCGTCGGCCAGCCCCCGATTCCGGCCCGCTGGACGTACCCGTCGTCCATGAGCACCTGGAAGTCAAAGCCGTTTCGGGCGAGGTACTCTTCCACGACCTCGCGTGACGCGTCGTTGCTGATCGAGACCACTCGAACATCAGGGTCGTCCCGGTAGCGGAGGTCGAACTTCTGGTACTCCGGCATCTCGACGATGCATGGACCGCACCATGTGCCCCAGAAGTGCAGTACGCCGATCCTGCCTTCGAGGTCGGCCGAGTCGACCAGCGACCCATCGAGCCGGGGGAGGCGGAACGGTTCGTACGTTCCGACCGCCTCGACACGCGACTCCAGGATTCGTTCGCGCCGTCGGATCTGGTCGCGCTCGTCGAGCGTGGCGAGGTAATCCTCGATCCCGGTGCGGCTCCCGTTGCGGCGCTCGTACAGCGCTTCGATGGCGGCCTGACTGGGATTCTCGCCCACGCGCGTGCTCCCGAGGCCCGCGATGTAGGAATCCTCGGCCCGGTCCAGCCATTCGACCGCCGCTTCGGCGTCTCCACTCTTCTCCGACTCGTCGGCGAAATGCTCGTAAACCTGCCCGATGTGATATCGGGCCTCGCGGTTGCGTCCCTCGAGCGCCAGCGCCCGCTCGAGCACATGGCGCCCGTCCTCGATCCGCCCCGCCTTGAAGTAACCCCACCCCATCGCGTCGTAGACCTGGCTCAGCTGGAAGCGCAGCTGTTCCTCGAACTCTCCCTCGGTCCTGAACAAGTGCCGATCCATCGCCACCGCATCCACCACCGTCTGCAGACCGCTGCGCGCGATCTCGGCCGCCTCCCGCGCGTACGGCGTATGATCGACCATGGCGGCCGCCCCGATCCCGAAGGCGTTGACAGGATGGGCGCGTTCGTAGGTGGCGAACCCGCGGACGGCCTCGGCGAGCGGTTCGGCCGGCACCGGGTCCATCGAATTCAACGCTTCAAAGAGGATGGTGTACGCGCTGGCCCTGTACCTGTCCGCGTAGATGGGACGTGCGAGATACCGGTCGACGGCATCGCGGACGACCTCGAGTTGCGCCCGGAAGGCGGGCGAATCGCGACCCTCCTCCCGGTACAACCGGACCATTGTGTCGCCGGCCTCCTGGTATTCGTTCTGGGAAATCAGCGTCGCACGAAGGCTGTGGGGGGCGCGCTCGACGACCCGTGTCTCGAGTTCGGCCGCCTTCACGCCGTCTCCCAGCCTTCGATACGCCTCCGCCATCGCATACAGACCCCGGACGGTCTCGGGGGCCGCGTCCAGGAATTCGGCGATGCTGGCCTCGACGGCCGGACGCCGCTCGTCCGCCGACAGCAGGTTCGAGCCCGCAAGAAATCGCCACTGCAAGGAACGCGCGTCCACGGATCCGGGCGAGAGAGACACGGCTTGATCGATCAGGGGTAGCGCCTCCTCCGCCCGGTTGGCCCTGAACAGGTTCTCCGCCGGACGCAGGTAGCCGTCGATGTGATCCGGCCACCGGTCCCGCAGCTCCGCATAGCTGGCCAGGCTGGAGTCCGCCCAGGTCGGATCCCCGAGTTCGTATTGGGCCTGGGACGCGATCTCGGCCCGTATCGCCAGGATCTCGGGTGCGGCGAGCGTCGCCGAATCGAGCGCGACGAGGACCGTGAGGAGATGTGCCGCGCCCCGGCCTCGGATGGACTCGATGTGCGTGGCGAGGAACTCCGGTCGGGGCGAGGCCTCCCAGGCCCCGAGGCTGGGCTCGGAGGCGGCCGAATACTCCCTCTCCGCGAGATAGGCGAGCGCGCGGACGTAGAGACCCCAGGGGTCGTCCTCGTCTTCCGAAAGGATGCGATCTGCCTGCGCGTGGAGTTCTCTGAACAGCCCCCAGCCCGCCAGCTGACGCGCGTAGAGCGCACGCAACTCGGTGTCATCGGGAACGCGCGCGACCCACTCCTCGCCGAACGGCAGACCGGCCTCGAAGGTGCGAAGTCGTACGTAGTCCCGAAGCCGGGTCTTCGCCGCTTCAAGTTCCTCGGTCGTGTAGTCGGGGTGCGCGCCTCCGCCTCCGCACGCGCCACCGGCGAGCAGGAGTCCGAGCCAGAGGGCGCGGCGAGGAGATCGAAGCGACATGGCGTTACCTCCGGAGCCGTCGGTTCTGCTTAACCCTCAGCGTCGCGGTCAGGGGCTGCTCGTGTCTTCGCGGATCGCTTCGACGCGCCACGAGAACTCTTCGTCCAGCTTGAGCGCGGTGCCGATCTGCACGAACTGCACGTAGCCCTCCCGGTCGACGAACCATGTGGTCGGCCACGCGTTCACGCCGGCGCGGTCGACGTAGTTGTCGTCGACCAGCACCGTGCAGTCGAAATCGTTCTTCGCGAGGTACTCCCCGATCACGTCGTTCGTGCGGTCGTTGCTGATCGAGAGCACCTGCACCTCGGGGTCGTCCCGGTAGCGCTCATCCAACTTCTGATACTCCGGCATCTCGACGACGCACGGGCCGCACCAGGTCCCCCAGAAGTGCAGCACCGCGATCTTCCCCTCGAGGTCCGCCGAGTCGACCATATCGCCGTCGAGCCGCGCGAGCTGGAACGGCTCGTACGTCCCCGCGGCCTCCACCCGCGACTCGAGGATGCGGTCGCGGCGCCGGATCCGGTCGCGTTCGTCGAGCGTGGCGAGGTACTCCTCGATCCCCTCGCGGCCCCCGTTTCGGCGCTCGTAAAGCGCTTCGAGGGCGGTCTGATTGGGATTCTCGCCCCGGCCGGCTCCGAAGCCCGCGATGTAGGAGTCCTCGGCCTGATCCAGCCACTCCGTGACAGCCTCGGCGTCTCCCTCCTCCTCCGCCTCGACGGCCAGCCGCTCGTACACCTGCCCCAGGTGATACCTCGCATCCCGGTTGCGATCCGCGATCGCCAGAGCACGCTCGAGCGTATGGCGCCCGTCCTCGGTGTGGCCGGCCTTGAAATGGGCCCACCCGATCACGTCGTAGATGCCGCTGACGGAGGATCGGAGGGCCTGGTCGAACTCGCCTTCCGTGTCGAAGAAGTCGCGCGACTCGGTGACGCGCTCCAGCATGATGGGCACGCCTTCGCGCACGAGGTCCGCGGCTTCAAGCGCGTAGGGCGTGTGATCGATCATGGCGAGCGGGGCGTCCCCGTACGTGATGTGGGGATTGAGGCGTTCGAACTCCGCCATGCCCCGGATGGCCTCGGCCAACTCCTCGGCCGGGACAGGATCCATTGCCTCGAGTGCCCGGAAGAGGTCGAGATAGACGCCGCCCTTGAAGACGTCGCTGTAGAGCGGGCGTTCGAGGAAGCGATAGGCGGCATCTCGCACCACTTCCAGTTGGGCGCGGTATTCCGGCGAGTCTTCACCGCGCTCCTCGTAGATCTCGAATAGCTCCCTGCCGACCCTTCGTGTCTCCCCTACGTAGACGAGCGATGCGTGATAACTCCCCGGATCGCTCTCGACGATCTGGGCCTCGAGTTCGGCGGCGCGCGCTTCGCCGTCCATCTCCCGGTACATGGAGGCCATGCCCTGCAGACCTTCCACCGTCTCGGGGATGGCCTCCCGGTATGCCGCCATGCTCGCTTCCACGGCCGGAAGCCGCTCCTCTCGCGGGAGGAGTTCCGACATCCACAGGCCGCGCCAGTGCTGGGACCGCACCTCGAGCGACCCGGGTGCGAGTTCGAGAGCGGCCTCCATCAGCAGTGTCCACTCATCCATGCGGCGGGCGTTGTAGGCCTCGTTGGCCAACCTCGTGTATCCGAGGACATGGTTCGGGAACCGCTCCTTGAACTCCGCCCACGTCGCTCGGCTGGAGTCCGCCCACGTCGGGTCGTCCAGCTCGTAGCGGGCCGCGGATTCGAGTTCGGCCTGCATGCGCAGGACCTCCGGCCAGGTGCGGGTCTCCTCGTCGAGCGACACCAGGAATGCGCGCGCCGCCTCGAAGTCGTCCCGCACCAGCGCCCGCGGGTAGAGGAAGGCGAACTCCGGCTGCGGCGAGGCCTCCCACGCCTTCAGGGCCATCTCGTGGGCCGGCTTCGCTTCGCCGTCGACGAGGAGCGCGTAGGCTTTCGTGTAGAGACCCCAGGGATTGTCAGGATCGTCCGCGAGGATCGCGTCGGCTTGCTCGTGGACCTCTCTGGACAGCCCCCAGCCCACCAGTTGGTAGGCATAAAGGCCTCGGAGTTCCGCGTCGTGCGGCGCGCGGGCGACCCACTCGTCGCCGAACAGCTTGCCGGCTTCGAAGGTGCGGAGTCGCGCGTGGTCCCGAAGCCGGGCCTTGGCCGCCTCGAGCTCCTCGGCCGTGTAGTCGGGCGGCGCGCCACCGCCCCCGCACGCGCCGCAGACCAGAAGAATCCCGGTGAGCAGAAGTCCGACCCTCGGGCCGGATCGGCGGGAACGCGTCGACATCGCACACCTCCGGGGCAGGGACAGCTTGAGCCACGCGCGGCCTGACTCCTCAACCTGTACAGACGTTGACATCACAGAAATGGTTTCCCTACGGGCCCCTGACCTCGCGCCCCGCCCACCGCGGCCACGCCATTGAGGTCCGGTTGAGCCCGGGGTGGAAATCCGTCGTATGTTGAGCGCGATGATCGAGCCCCGTACCCCCGACCCCGGATCCGTCCTGCGAGACGTGTTCGGCTACGATGAATTCCGGCCGGGGCAGGCGCACATCATCGACGCGGTGCTGGCGGGGCGGGACTGCATCGGGGTCATGCCCACCGGGGCGGGGAAGTCGCTCACCTTCCAGATCCCGGCGCGCCTCATGTCGGGGACGGTCGTCGTCCTCTCCCCCCTCATCAGCCTCATGAAGGACCAGGTCGACGCGCTCCGCGACCTCGGGTTCCGGGCCACCGCGATCAACTCCTCGCTCGCCCCCGACGAGCGCTGGCGGCGACTCGACGGCTTCGAGCGGGGAGTCTACGAACTCGTGTATCTGGCGCCGGAAGCCCTCACGCCCCGCATGCGGGAGCGGCTGCGGCGGGCGCCCGTGTCCTTGATCGCGGTTGATGAAGCACACTGCATATCCCAATGGGGACACGACTTCCGCCCTTCCTACCGGGCGCTTCAGGGACTGCGTGACGAGATCCTCTCCGCCCGACCCACGACACCCGCCGGGACGGGCCCGGATGGGGCGGGACCGTTGCCGATCCTCGCCCTCACGGCGACCGCCACCCGCCGGGTCGCCTCGGACATCCTTCGCCAGCTGGGGATGCGGAAGCCCGAGGGATACAAGGGGTCCTTCTTCCGTTCCAACCTGCGGGTCGTGTGTCGAAAGAAGGGGGAAGGGAATACGCGCGCCGAGATTCTCGGGCTCATCCGCCGCCACCGTGGCGAGAGCGGGATCGTCTACTGTCTGTCGCGAAAGTCCGTCGAGCAGATGGCCGAGTTCCTGCGCCGCGAAGGGGTCGACGCGGTGCCGTACCACGCGGGGCTCGAGGACGGGGCGCGGGCCGAAAACCAGGACGCGTTCGCGCGGGACGAGGTCGATGTGGTGGTGGCGACGATCGCGTTCGGGATGGGGATCGACAAATCGAACGTTCGCTTCGTCATCCACCGCGACATGCCGTCGGATATCGAGTCGTGGTACCAGGAGATCGGACGCTCCGGGCGGGATGGACTGCCGAGCGACTGCGTCCTCTTCTACTCGTGGGCCGACGTGAAGGTGCGCGAGCGTTTCCTCGACGAGATCGAAGACCCGACCGTCCGTGAGGGGAAGCGCAGGGCGGCCGTCGACCTGTTCCGGCTCGCGGACCGCGACGTCTGCCGCCACCGCGGGCTGCTCGCCTACTTCGGAGAGGAGTTCGAGGCGTGCGGAGAGTCGTGCGATGTCTGCACGGGTGTTGGCGTGACCGATCTGGTGGACGTGCTCCCCGTCCTCAAGCGGAAGACGCGGACCTCGAGTGCCCGGCCGCGGACGGCTGCGGTGGAAACCGACCGCTCGCCATCCGACCCGACCTTCCAGCGCCTCCGCACGTTGAGGAAACAACTGGCCGACGCGCGCGGCGTCCCGGCCTACATCGTGTTCAGCGATCAGGTGCTATGGGATTTGATCGACCTCCGTCCCCGCACGCAGGAGGACATGCTGCGCGTCCCGGGCATTGGCCCCGCCAAGCTCGAGCAGTACGGCGACGTCTTCCTCGCCGCCCTGCTGGACGGCTGACCCCTCCGGGCACATCACCGTGAAATGAAGCCGTCACTCACTGCCGTGCTCAGGACCGCGCTCACCGCGGTCGTCCTGCACGGGGTCTTCACGGTGGGCATTCCGACCCTGATCCTGCGGAGCACGGGCGAACTCCCGCTGCTCGCCGTGGACATCGGGCATCTCCGCTGGCTCGGTGCGGCGCTCGGAGGCTTCGGCGTCTACCTCTATCTCTGGTCAGCCGTGCGCCTGCTCCGGAGGCGGACGTCCGCGGTCCCGGGGGTGGCCCCCACCGTACTCGTGAAGGACGGCTCGTATGCGCGTACGCGCCATCCGCTCCTGCTCGGCGTCGTGCTGATCCTCCTCGCAGAGGCCGTGTTCTTCTCGTCTGCTTGGCTGCTCGGGTACGCGCTCGCCTACTGGCTGTGGCTGACCGCCTTCGTCGTTCTCAAGGAGGAGCCGGATCTGCGCCGGACATTCGGCGAGCCCTTCGACGCGTACTGCCGCAGCGTTCCCCGCTGGATTCCGCGGCCCCGTCGCTCGGCGGAGCCTCGATGAGGCCGGACGTCTATTTCCACGTCGGGGCGGGGAGGGCGGCGTCCCGGTGGCTGCAGGAGCAGGTCTTCCCGCGTTTCCGGGGCGTGCGCTACATCCCGCGCACCCGGTTCCGGAAGAGCGCCGGGATCATCGCCAGGGGCGGAGATCTCCCCGTTCTCGTGTCGCGGCAGCTGGGATACCACGAGTTCACGCCGTCGGTGGCGTGGTTCGCGCGCGCCGCGCCGGCGGCCCGGCCGATCCTGGTCCTCCGCCGCCACGACGGATGGCTCCGTTCGGTGTACCTGCGGGAGATCAAGGAACTCCGCTACGTCCCGTTCCAGTGTTTCATCGATTTCGAGCGGGACGCGGGGGTCCGTCCCCAGTCCTCGGCCCTCTTCCGCGAGCGCATACGCGTGCTGGAGGAGCACTTCGAGCATCGGCCGCTCGTGCTCTTCTTCGACCGGCTCGTCGCGAATCCGCAGGGGTTCGTGCGCGCGATCGCCGACTATGTGGGGGCGTCGTACGACGAGAGGGAGATCGCTTTCCGCCCCGTGAACCGCTCGTATGGCGACAGGCAATACCGGTTTCTGCGGGAGGTGGGCCGGCTCCGGCCGCTCACACGGCGCCAACCCTCCGAGCACCCCGCGCGCCGCTGGCTTCGGGTGCGGTCGCGACGGCTCGCCTGGCACCTCGGCGTGGGTCTCGGACGCGTGGCGCCGGAGTGGATCCTGAGTCCCGAGCCGCTGCTCACCGACGAGCAACTCGAGAGGGCCAGGGCCTTCTACGAAGCGGACTGGGAGGCCTGCCTCGAATACGCACGGGAGCACAATCCGTCTCCCCGGATCGCGGGCTGACGCCACGGCGACGCCAACGCCCGGCGGCAGTCCCGGGCTCGCCGGCCGCGCGCGTTCTCCGCACATTCCGGCTCCCGTACTCGAGTTTCCGACCAACCGCGAGGTAGAGATGCTCCCACCGCCTTCACGCGCACCGAGGCCGGTCAAGGACGAGTTCCTGCCGGAGCTTCCGTCCTGGACGGCGGTAGGCGTGACCGAACTGTACAGTCCCGGTGTGCTGATCGAAGTCAAGGTGATCGCGGCGGTCGATGAGGACGGCTGACCGCGTGCCCGCGCCCCCGGCGGCTGTCCGGGCGCTCGTCATCGGACTCGCCCTCGCCGGTTGCGGCACGCCCGGGATTCGCACTGGCGAAGGGGGTTCGGCCGCGGCCTACGCGAACGACAACTGGCCTGTGTATGGGGGCGATCCCGGAGGCCTCAAGTACTCGTCCCTCAACGATATCGACCGCTCCAGCGTAACCGAACTCGAGGCGGCGTGGACGTGGGAGACGGGCGAGACGCCGGTCCCCGACGCGGCCAGCCCCATCCAGGGCGAGCGGGTGGCGCCGGGGGCGTTCGAGGCGACGCCGATCGTCATCAACGACACGATGTGGCTCTCGACCTCCTACAACCGGGTCGTCGCCCTCGACGCGGAATCAGGGGAGGAGTTGTGGAGCTACGACCCGCGGTCGTGGGAGTGGGGCAACCTGCACCGCGGATGCCGCTTCTGTCACCGCGGGATCGCGCAGTGGAGCGACGGTGGGGAGCGGCGGATCTTCCTCAACACGCGCTGGCGGCTGATCGCGCTCGACGCCGCCACCGGAGCGCTGATCCCGGGCTTCGGCGACGGGGGCGAGGTCGACCTCACGGAGGGTCTCGCCTGGGACGCGAACCGGCTCCACATCTCCAATACCTCTCCCGCGGTCGTGTTCGAGGACATCGTCATCGTGGGCAGCGGGGTCCCGGACAACAGGATCTACCGCAACAACCCCCCCGGCGACGTGCAGGCGTTCGACGCGCGCTCGGGCGAACTCCTGTGGACCTTCCACACGATCCCGAAGGAGGGCGAATTCGGGGTCGAGACGTGGGAGGACGAGTCGTGGTCCTACACCGGCTCGGCGAACGTGTGGGCGCCCTTCTCGCTCGACGCCGAGCGGGGGCTCGTCTACCTGCCCGTCTCCACCCCGAACAACGACTTCTACGGCGGCCACCGGCGGGGCCAGAACCTGTTCGCCGAGTCGCTCGTGTGTCTCGACGCGCGCACGGGCGAGCGGGTGTGGCACTTCCAGACGGTGCACCACGGGCTGTGGGACTACGACCTGCCCGCGCCCCCGGGCCTCGTCACGATCGAGGTGGACGGACGGCGGATCGACGCGGTGGTGGCGGTGACGAAGACGGCGTTCACCTACGTGCTGGACCGCCTGACCGGCGAGCCCGTGTGGCCGGTCGAGGAGCACGCCGTGCCGGAGAGCACGGTGCCCGGGGAGGTGCCGTGGCCGACGCAGCCCTTCCCGACGCGGCCGGCGCCGTTCGCCCGGCAGGGGATCACAGAGGACGACCTGATCGACTTCACGCCGGAACTGAGGGCGGAAGCTCTGGAGGTGTTCGGGCGCCACCGCACCGGGCCGATCTTCACGCCCCCCTCCGTCGAGGGGACGATCATGATGCCGGGCCTCATCGGCGGGGCGGGGTGGGGCGGCGCCGCGATCGATCCCGCCAGCGGGCACATGTTCGTGAAAGCGTATGACGACCCGTTCCTCGCCCGGGTCGCCGAGGGGGAACCGGGCGCCGGCGACGCGGACTATCTACCGAACTTCGCGAGCACCCTCTCGGTGTCGGGCGGGCTTCCGATCATCAAGCCGCCGTACGGCACGCTCACCGCGATCGACCTCAACACGGGCGAGCACCTGTGGCAGCGTCCTTTCGGGGACGACTCGGCGATCCGCGAGCACCCGTCGCTGGTGGGGCTCGACTTGCCCCCGATGGGAGGGACGCCGCAGAGCCACGGCACGACCTCGGGACCGCTGGTGACGGCAGGCGGGATCGTCTTCCTGGCCGGCGGGACGCCGTGGCTGGAGGCGATGGACGTGAGCGACGGCCGAAACGCTGTGGCGGGGGGACCTGGGCGACGGCCTGGGGCGCGGCAACCCGATGACGTACCGTACTCGTGCCGGGCGGCAGTTCGTCGTGGTCGCCACCTCCGCCGACGGGCAGGTCGATTCGAAACTCCAGGCCTTCGCCCTCCCCGCCCGGTGAAGTGGAGCCATGGACACAGGGGACCACATGAGCGTCAAGGGACAGATCGCCGTGGTCACCGGGGCGAACTCCGGTGTCGGCAAATCGACGGCGGAGTTGCTCGTCCAGGCGGGTGCGGACCTGACCATGATCTGCCGCAGCCGCGGGCGCGGAGAGGAGGCCCTGGCGGAGATGCAGCGGGCAGGTGCCGCCGCGGGCGCCGAGGTTCGCCTCGAAATCGCCGACCTCTCGCGCCCGTCCGATGTACGGGCGCTCGCCGGGCGCCTGGCCGCTCGGCTGCCCGCGATCGACATCCTCGTGAACAACGCCGGCGCGTGGCTGCACCGCCGCGAGATCTCGCCGGAGGGTTTCGAGATGATGTTCGCGACCAACCACCTCGGCCATTTCCTCCTCACCCACCTGCTCCTCGACGGCCTCGCGGCCGGGCGCGGCCGGATCGTCAACGTGAGTTCCGATGCGCACCGCTACGGCGATCTGCGGCGGGCCGGGCTCGAAGCCATCGCGCGCGGCGACGCCTGGAGGGGAGGCTTCAAGTCCTACGGAGACACGAAACTGGCCAACGTCCTCTTCACGTTCGAGTCGATTCGGAGGTGGGAAGACCGGGGGATCACCGCCAACACCCTGCACCCGGGGACGCTCCGGACGCGGATCGCGAGAAGGAACCGGAGTACACTCGGTCTCCTGATGCGCATGACCAGGAGTTTGCTGACCCGGCCCGAGGTCGGAGGCCGCGCCGTCATGCGGCTCGTCGAGGACCCTGCCCGCGATGACGTGACCGGACGGTACTTCAAGGTCGAGGAGGAAGTCCGCGCCCAGGCGCAGGCGTACGATGCCGATCTGGCCCGGGAATTGTGGGAGCGCAGTCTTGCATGGACCGGCGCGTGATGCCCGGGCCCCGCGTGATGCCCCGGCGGAGTCCCGCGCTCCTCGCCCTATGCGCCCTCGCGGCCCTCCCGTTCACCGCGCGCGGCGTCAGCGGCCAGCAGGAGCGGACGTTCCGGCCGCTCGGCCCCCTTGGCCCCGAAAGCCGGCTCACGGCCTCGGTCAGTCTGGGCGACGTGGACGGCGACGGTGCGCTCGACATCGTCGTGGCCAACGGCCGGCACTGGCCCGAGCAGAACCGGATCTTCCTGAACGACGGACGCGCGGGGTTCACGCTGGCCCGCCGGCTGGGGGACGAGGAGGACGGCACGTACGCGGCCCCCCTCGCCGACTTCGACGTGGACGGCGACCTCGACATCGCGACCGGGAACGATCGCACCCGCAACCTCGTGTTCCTGAACGATGGGACCGGACGCTTCGAGAGGAGCGGCACCTTCGGCACTCCGAGTTCGACCCGGAGTCTCACCCTGGCGGACCTGGCCGGCGACGCGAACGCGGTCATCCTCGTCGTCAATCGGGGTCGGCAGAACTTCATCTTCCGGGGCGACGGGGCCGGCGCCTTCGACGAGGGGACCCCGTTCGGGGCGGGGGACGACTCCACGATCGATGTCGCGGCGGCGGATCTCGACGCGGACGGGGACCTGGATCTCGTCCTCGCCAACCGGGACGGCGGGGCCAATGCGATCCACTGGAACGATGCAGGGCTCTTCGATCGGCGCACCGCCTACGGCACCGGCGGCGACGAGACGCGCGGCGTGGCGACCGGCGACGTGACCGGCGATGACTTCGCCGATGTCGTAGTGGCGAACATCGGCGAACGAAACGCGGTGTACTACGGCGACGAAACGGGGACCTTCGAGCGAAGCCGGATGTTCGGGCGCGACGACGATCAGAGCTATGCCATCGTCCTCGCCGATCTGGATCTCGACGGGGACCTCGACATCATCGTCGCCAACGCCGGCGCCCGGAACGCCGTGTACTTCAACCGGGGCACCGAGACGGGCGAACCGTTCGAGGAATTCCGGTTCGGGTGCGACGACTGCGGCACCTACGGAGTCGCGGTCGGGGACCTGAACGGGGATGGCTATCCGGAGCTCGTCACCGCGAATTCCGGCGCGCCCAACGTGATCTTCGCCAATGTTCCCGCGAGCGGAGAAGAGCGCCGCCAATTCGTGCGACGTTCGCTGTGCGGGAACATTCTCTCCCGGCCTTCCTATATGAGAACGACTCTCATTGTCATTTTCAGTGCGAGGGGTAACCAGATGACATCTCGCCTGCTCCGGACCCGTGCGCCTGCCGGTGCTCTCGCCGTGCTCTGGGCGTTGGGCGGATGCGCGTCCGCGAACGTGTCTCCCCGGGTCACCGGACCTGCCGCGGATCCGGAAGGGAAACCGCCGTCGGCCGCCGCCGAGACTCGTCCCGGGGTGCTCGTCATGGCCCACGGCGCGGGTGAGGACTGGAACGGTCGCGTCGAGGCCGCCCTCGAGCCGTTACGCGACCGGATCCCCGTGGCGCTGGCTCTGGGCATGGCGGACCCGGGCACGCTGCAGGCTGCGCTGGATGCCCTCGAGGACGAGGGAGTCAACACCGTGGCCGTGGTGCGACTGTTCGTCTCGGGCGCCTCCTTTCTGCACCCGACGGAATTCCTCTTCGGACTGCGCCCCGACGCCCCGCGCATGGCGATGGTGGGGCACCGCATGGTCGACGGGTCGGAACTCGACCCGCTCGCAACGAGCGGCCGGATCCTGCTGACGCGGGAAGGTCTCGCGGGTTCCGACGAGGTAGCGGGCATTCTCCTCGACCGTGCCGGCTCGGCCGGCGCACACCCGCCCGAGACCGGCCTCCTGCTCCTCGCGCACGGCATGGGCGTGGAGGCGGAGAACCAGCACCTTCTCGATGCCATGGGGCAGAGTGCGCAGGCGCTGCGGTCCGCGGGATACGGCGAGGTGCGGTTGGCCACCCTCAGGGAGGATTGGGCCGAGGCGAGGGCGGAGGCGGAGCGGGAGATCCGGGCGGCGGTCGCCGACATGGGCGAACGTGGACGCCGGGTCCTGGTGGTCCCGTACCGCGTATCGGGGTTCGGCCCCTACGCAGGGGTCCTCGAAGGTCTCGAATACACCCCGACCGAGGGCTTCCTTCCGCACCCCCTGATCACAAGCTGGATCGCAGCCCGGGTCACTTCGGCCCTCTGTTCGGCCGACCTGTTCTCGCCGCTCGCGCCGTGCGAGAGAATGGCCGGTGAACCCGCACGTCAGCCGGGCCTGTGATGGCTATCGGGACCCTTCAGCGGCAGTAAGTCAGCGGCAGTAGTCGGCGGCGGCCTCGGCGAGGATCTCGGCGAGGCGCGCGCACGAGTCGAGGTCCACCCATTCCACGTCCGCGTGGGCGCCCGCCCCGTGCGGTCCGATCACGACGGAGTCGACCCCCGCCGCCTGGGTGAGGGCCGAATCCATCCAGGGGGAATCGCCGATCACGGCCGGGTCCCGGTCGAGCACCCGGCGAGCCGCGCGCGACACGCAGGCCGCGATCGGCGCCTCCGGCGTGGTCTCGAAGGGTTCGCGGTGGAAGAAGGTCGACCATTCGACCTCCAGCGACGGGTCCTCCGCGCGCAGATCGTCGAGAAGACGCGAGATCTCGCCTTCCACGGAGGCCCGAGTCTCGGGCGGCACGGTGCGCCGCTCGATCCGGAGCGTGCAGTGCGGGGAATAGGTGCTGATCCCGGTCCCGCCCTCCACGAGCGCCGCGTGCATCGAGGGTGGGCCGAGCAGCCGATGGCCCGGACGCGCGAGGAGCTCCTCGATCAGCCCCTCCAGCCGGTGCAGGACGCGGCCCATGCGAAGGTTCGCGTCGACGCCATCGCGGTAGCGGCTCCCGTGGGCGGCGCGGCCCCGCGTCGTGATCTCGATCCAGGTGAAGCCGCGGTGAGCGACGCAGAGATCCAGGGAGGTGGGCTCTGTGACGATCGCCGCGTCGAAATCCAGTTCGCCCCGGGCGCGCCGCGCGACCAGGTCGGCGGTGCCGAGGCTCGCGTACTCCTCGTCGGCGACCGCGGCCACGAGGACGTCCCCGGCGAGGCGGGTTCCGGAGTCCCGGAGAAGCCGCGCCGCCTCGATGCAGGCGGCGAGCGCGCCCTTCATGTCGTAGGCGCCGCGCCCGTACAGCCGGCCGTCCTCGACCCGGCCCGCGAACGGGTCCGCCATGCCCTCCACGCCCACCGTGTCGTAGTGCGCGTTGAGCATCAGGGTGGAACCGCCCCCCGTGCCGGGAAGGCGTCCGACGACGCTGGGGCGGCCCGGCTCCGGCTCGTACCGGTCCACGGTGAGCCCCGCCTCGCGCATGTGGCGGGTCGTCACGCGGGCGATCGCGGCTTCCCCCGGGGCTCCGGGCACGAGGGTCGGGTTTACGGAGTTCGTCGAAACGAGGTCCGCGAGCATGGCCGTGAGGCGATGGGGGTCGACGGAGAAGGTCATGATCGCATAATGTCCCATTGGAGGATCGGGACAACCCCGTCCGGGCACCTGGCCGGCCCTGCCGGGTAAGCTCGGGCGACGTGGCGAAGCTCAAGGGCTCACTCCGGATCCCGGGCAGAGGTCGTGCCCGCCGTGGAAGAAGGGAAGACGGTGCGGACGACCCCAAGACTCCTTCACACGCCCCTCACGATTTCCGTTCTCGGTCTCGGTCTCGCACTCGCCACCCCCGTCGCCGCCCAGCGGACGCTCTCCCCGGAAGGCCCCGCAGGTGGCCCCCGGCTCATCCCCCTGGTGACGTCGGGCGCGGCGGTCCCGAGGGTGTTGCTGGTGGACCCCCTCCGCTACCGCGTCGTGGCCAGCCTCCCCACCGGCCCCGACGCCCGCGGTGTGGCCCTGAGTCCGGACGGCCGCTTCGCGTACGTGACGAGTTACGCCTGGGAGCCCGAGCCGACGGGGTCGGGGGACGCCGCGCCGTCGCCGGACGGAGGTGCGGGCGCGCCGCCTCTGAGGCACGGAGTGACCGTCATCGACCTCGAAGCGCGGAGCGTCCATGCGGTCTTCCAGCCGCGGGACTACCGGCAACTCGGCGCAATCGCGGTCGGAGAGGGCGGGGCCCGGCTCTGGATGACGAGCGAAGCGGAGAACGGCGTGGTGGAGGTCGATGCGCGGACCGGCGAAGTCATGATGCTGTGGAGGACCGGGGGACAGGGCGCGACCGACATTGCGGTCAGTCGCGATGGACGTCGCGTGTTCACGACGAATTCCGGGTCGGACGACATCGCCGTGATCGACCGCTTGACCGTCCTGTCGAGGCGGGTCCCGACGGGTCGGCGGCCGGGCGGCGTCGCGGTCGCACCGGCGGGCGACGAAGTGTGGGTGGTGAACAGCGGAGATCACACGATCAGCGTGTTCGGTGACTTCGACGATCTTCGAGAGCTGAGGCGGTTTCCGAGCGGCGGCGAGGAACCCGTGCGGATCGCCTTTCATGCCGGGCGACGGGAAGCGTGGATCTCACACCGAGCCAGCCGCACCGTCACCGTTGCGGCCATGGCATCCGGGGAGAGGATCGGCGAGATCTCCCTGCCCGGCGAGCCACGGGAGATCCTCTTCTCCGACGATGGGGCGCGCGCCTACATCCTGTCGCCGGCCAGCCAGCGCGTGTACACGATCGCGGTCGCGTCCCGTCGCCTGGTGAGTTCGTCGGGCCCGGCCGCTACGCCGCGCCCGCAGCCGTCCGCGGGCGCCCGCAGCCCCTGGTGACTCAGGGGCTCGGGAGGCGCTTGATTTCGCGCCTCCCCGCCGCGACCCCGGCCCCGATTCCGATGCCGAACAGGATGGCGGTGATCGGGTTCAGGATGGGAAGAATGGCGGCCGGCAATGCGACGGCCCAGGCCGCGACGCCTGCCAGGACGGGAACGCCGCGCCGGTGCACGCCGTCGACGAAGCGCAGGCGTCGGTGGACGAACTTCTTCATCGTCACGTACCCCCCGATGGACAGGACGCCCGTGACGATGAGCCAGAGAAAGTTCCCAATGAAGTCGAGCATGTGGCACCTCCTGAAGAACCCGTACGCCCCCCGTCCGGGAGCGGTTTCAGCGGCCCGAGCCTATGTTTGCGGCGTTCGTCTCCAGCCGGAAGGACCGTGATGAGCCTCGAAGAAACCCGCGAAGAAACGCAACTCCGCTGGAACGGCGGCCTCGAATTCACGGCCGAACGGGCCGGGTTCGAGACGCGGATCGACGGGCATCAGCGGGTCGCCCCGAGCCCCGTCGCCCTGCTCGTGGAAGCGGTCGCCGCGTGCGCCGCGATCGATGTCGTCCACATCCTGCGGAAGGGACGCCAACCCCTCACTGCGCTCTCGGTTTCGACCCGGTTCCGTCGCTCGGAGACGGCGCCGCGCTACGTGAAGGGGCTGAAGTTCGAGTTTCACTTGGCCGGGCAGGTGGACGAGGCGAAGGCGCGGCGCGCCGTCATGCTCTCGTTCGAGAAATACTGCTCGGTCTACCATTCGCTCCGGAAGGACATGGAACTCGAATGGACGCTGTCCCTGAACGGCGAGCCCGCGGGCGGGCGGGACTGACGACGAAGCCCTCGCGGGTCGACCGGGATCGGGGCTACTCGAACGGCTCGGGGAGGTCGCCGGCCCAGTCCAGAAAGCCGGGGCCGCCCGGCGTCCACACCACGATCGCGCCGCACGTGGAGCCCGTACGCAGGAACTCCATCGGCGTCTCGACGTCGCGCTTGTAGACTTCGACCGCGCCCAGATCCTCCTTCGGGAGATCGTCGAACTGCATCCCCGACTGGTACATCCCATCGAGGTAGAGCGCCGGCGGACACCCGAGCCGGGCCCCCTGCCCCAGATAGACTTCGGCGCGCCCGTACTCGATGCGGCCGACCGAGATGTTCGGTTCGCCGCGCAACAGGTCGCTGGGGAGTCGCGGGTTCCGGGTCCTGATCTCGCGCGGCGTGTAGAACGTCCCGAACCCCTTCTCCAAGCGCTCCACGAAGCCGGTCAGGTTCCGTGCGCGGCGGGTTTGCCGAACCTCGACCGTCAGGTCCGCGATGCGAACGACGGTGCGGGAAAGGGTCAGCGTCACGCGCGTCGTCACGTCGGGCTGAAGTTCGAGGACGGCGTAGCTCGGTTCGTAGCCGATGAAACGCACCTCGAGCGAGTCCCTCCCGGCGGGTGCGTTGGGGACCCGGAAGTTCCCCTCGGCGTCGGTGATCGCGCCGGCCACCGTCCGCACGAACTGGACCGTGGCGCCCTCGATCGGGAGCCCCGTCGAGGCGCTCACCACCTGGCCGATGAGTTCGGCCGTGCGTCGTTCCGCTTCTTCCTGCGCCGAGATCGGCCCCACCGGCACGGCACCCGCCGCCAGGGTCAGCGCCGCGAGCAGGCCCCACCTGGTTCGTAACCGCAATACACTCACGTTACCCCCGCTGGTCGAGGCCCGGACCGTCTCCCCGAGGTCCGGACCGTCTCCATAAGGATGGCGATTCCTCGTCTCCGGTTCAATTCCCGGCCACCTCGGGGCGATCACCGCCGGCTACTACACCCGGCAGGCCATATCCTGCCCGCAGCACATCGGCGACTTCACCATGCCGTGCCCCGCGGGGCACCTGGAGACGTGGACAGCGCTGACGTCATCCTTGACCAGCGTATCGTGGGTCAGTTCCGCGCCGCACTGGCCGCACGTCATCGTCCCGATGCTCATCCCGCATTCGTCGCAAGTGTAAGCCGCCATTCGAGGCTCCTCCCTCCGAGGGGGTTCATGAAGTCAAACGTCTGACGTGGTCTCCGAAATACGGTTCAGCGCCGCGTCATCGCCAACACGGCGGGATCCCCGCCGCGGCTCCCGTGAATCGTCACGCGCAGCGCGTCCTCCGTCGGACTCTCGTAGGTGAACCACAACAATCCGTTCTCGGGGGGCTCCGGGGCCGTATTCCGGAACGTCGCCTTGCGTCCTTCCATCTCCGTGAGACGAAACTCGAGCGCAGTCTCCTCGCGGGGCGCCCAACCGCGTCCCACGTGCTTGAAGCGATAGTAGATCTCGCCGTCGTCGTCCTGCTCGAGCAGAAGCAGCTCATACATGATCGCGAGACCGTCCCGCACGAGCCGGAAGGAGCCGGACATCGACCGGCCGGCCGGGCTGAACCACGCCTCCTCGATCTGTCCCCCCATCGCCTCTCCGCCCCAGTGGCCCGCGATCCAGGCGAGATCTTCCAGCTCCGCCGCCCCGCTCCCGGTCGCAATCCCGTCGGCCGACGCGTCGTCGGCCCGGACCCCGAGCGCGAGGCCGATGATCGCGAGCGGGATGGCGATCCAACTCAAGGCGACGGAAGCCGTTGGCCGCCTGCGGGACGAGTGTGGTCTCATCGTTTTCCTCCGGGACGGCGCCTCGCGCGGTCGCGGGCACGGGCCATTTGAGATTTGAGAAACTGCGACGCGCACCGCATCTTCGCACGCCATGAAAGCCGCTGTAAAGATCACCGGGAAGATCACCGGGTCGATCGTCGTGTGCCTGCTGGCGGGTCTCGTCGGACTGGCCCTCGTGTTTCGCGACCTGCCGGTCGGTCCGGGAGCGGGCCTCATCGCGCTCGGTGGTCTGTTCTACCTCGCCGTCGGATTCGCACTCACCCGGTGGCATCGGGGTGCGCGTCCGCTCCTCTGGGGGCTGGCTCCCGGTTGGGGTCCGGGCCTCCTCGGCCTCATCGGTGTCTGGGTCTCCGCCACGGACCCCTCGTCGGGCCACTGGGCCCTGGCTCTCCTCTTCCTACTCGGTCCCGCGGTCGCGGGCCTGGCCGGGGCCTCTCTGGCGCGAAGAACGCTCAGCGCCTGACTCGCTGCGGGTTTGTGAGTCGCCTCCCGCTGGCTCGGCGGGCCGCGCCGAGGTAGACGGACCCCAGCGCCCGGGGCACGCCGGGCATGATGAAACGCTCGAGTTCGGTGATCCGGAACCCGGCGCCCTCGATCTCCTCGTCGATCTTCCGGTTCACGTTGCAGCCGCAGGCGACGAGATTCTGAAGGGGGTTGACGGCATCCTGGACGCGGGCCACCCACCGCCCGCCGTTCCTCCCGTGTTCGAGGAAGAGGAGTTCTCCCGAGGGTTTGAGTACCCGTCTCATCTCGACGAGCGCCGTCGGCAGCCGTTCGATCGAACACAGCGTCCAGGTGCTCGACACGGTGTCGAAGTGGCCGTCGGGGAAGGGCAGCCGGTCGGCCGCGTCGAGCGTGATGCGCTCCACGGGGAAGGGGGCCTCGGCGACGCGCCCGCGCACGCGGCGTTCGAGCACCGCCGCGGGATCGAGGCCGGTGACCCGGCGCACGGACTCCGGATAGCAGTCGAGGTTCAATCCGGTCCCGAAGCCGACCTCCAGCACCTCTCCGTGCGCGCGAGCGAGCGCCCTGCGCCGATAGCCGCGGTGCACTTCGCCCTTGAGGCCGCTCTCCATGAGACGCGGAAAAATGTGCTCGGAATAGATGCCCATTTGCCGGTTCGGTGACGTCGTAGCCTGTTGAAACGTCTGCTGAAACATAGACGTAGCACTCCCTGGCGGGATGCATTCACGCTCGAGGGCGGTCGGGTCGCTCATGAGCCGCCGACCGGAACGTCTTCACGAGGGATTGGATTGAACCGAGCGCGTCGCGCCACGTGTGTCCTCTCGCTGGCGGCCCTGTGGCTTGCCTCGGGCGGGTCGGGCGACGCGGACGCCCTCCAGGATCCGCCGCCGACCCCGGGCGCCGCCGGTTTGCGGCAGGTGCCGGCCGACGCCTACGCGGACGCCGGCGTGGCGGCGCTGATCGAACGCGCGCGAGCGCAGCGCAAGGCCCGGGCCGACGGACTGACCAGCTTCGAACTCACGTACCGCGAGCGGATCTACGCCGGGCTCGGCGGCCGGGCGCTTCGGCGCGAACGGGCCATGTTTCACCAGGAGCGCGCGGCGCGCATGCGCTGGGCGGCCGAGGGCGACCACATCATCCGCTGGCTGGGAGTGCGGCGGGGTGTGCCGATCGCCGGCCTGGGCGTCGAGTTCGAGGACGACCTGCGCGAGGATGACGCCTTCGACCTCGACTTCGACATCCTCGATCCGGCCAGCGAACACGTGGCGGTCGGCTCGGACTGGGCGCTCCACCCGCTGGCCGACACGGCCGCCCTCCACTACTGGTACCGCTCCGGCGACACGCTGAGAATCCGCTTTGCCGGGTCGGACCGCACGGTGACCCTGATCGAAGTGATCGTGGAGCCGCGCGAGGGCCGCTTCGACCGCATCGCGGGCTCCTTCTGGTTCGATGCCGATGCCGGCGTCCTGACCCGGGCCGCCTACCGTCCCGCGATCGAGTACGACTTCGACCGCGAGCAGCCGGAGGACGCGGATGACGTGCCCGGATTCGTGAAGCCGATCCGGGCCAGGGTCGATTTCATCACGATCGACTACGGACTCCAGGAACTTCGCTGGTGGCTGCCGAACCGCATGGCGTTCGATGCCACGGCCACCGTGGCGGGGCGGTGGAGCGTGCCCGTGCGCTTCGAGCGGACGTTCGAGGACTATCTCGTCGACCAGGAGCAAACACTCGATCCGGGGGAGGATCTCCCGCCCGGCTGGACCCGCTGGGTCGACCGCGGCGAGGAGATCCGGACTCCCGAAGCGGACACGCTCGAGGCATCCAGGGTCGGGCTTCGGGTGGGGCTCCGGGTAGAGCGCGTGGCCGACGGGACCCGCGACGACCCGCTCACCGCGGAAGCGGATTCGCTGCCGGAGAATTCGCGGCCGGTGGTGATCATCGTCCCTCCCATCGACGACCTCGTCGCGGCTCCGGAACTGCTCGAACCCCTGTTCTCCCCGGGGGTGGTCGCGTTCGAGGCGGATGAACTGGACGACCTCAGGAATCGCCTCTCGTCGCTCCGCATCCCCGCGGCCGGCGCGCTCGCCCCGCATCTCGACCTGATTCCGGGGCTGGGCAGGCTCCGCTACAACCGGGTCGAAGGACTATCGCTGAACGCCCGGTTCGGCTGGCCCACGGGCAATTCCTCGGAGTTCGCGGTCACGCCCCGGATCGGGATCCCCGAATGGGAGCCCGGGGTGGAAGTCGGGTGGCGCCGACAGACCGCGCGCGGCGGCTTCGGGATCACCGCGTACCGTCGGCTGACCGACCTCGGGGACTGGGGTCGTCCTCTCTCGTTGGGGAACTCGTTCAACAGCCTGATGCTGGGATACGACGAAGGCCTCTACTTCCGCGAGACCGGGCTCGAACTCTCGGCCAGCCGGCAGGGCGCCCGCACGCGGGTCGAGGCGGCGCTGTTCGCGGAGCGCCACCAGAACGCCCCCAAGCGGAGCGACGCCTCGCTCCCGAACCTTGTTGGCGACGCGGCCTTCCCCGACAACATCTTCGCCGAGCGTGGTGACATCGCCGGCATCTCGGGCCGATGGCGGGCGTTCAGTTCCGTCGACCCCGGGGTCCCGGTCCTGAGCGGTTCGGCGTGGGGTGAAGCCGCGACGGGGGACTTCGGCGACTACGGCCGGGTGGCGGTCTCGGCGGCACTCCAACTCCCTCTGGGGCTGTGGAGCCTGGCGCTGGAGGGTGCGACGGGAAGAGTGTTCGGCGAGCCGCCGCTCCAGCGGCACTTCCACCTCGGCGGGTCGTACACGCTGCGGGCCTTCGACCCCGGGGCGGCCGCCGGGGAGAGCTTCTGGCTCGGACGCGTCGAACTGGGACGCGGCTTCCGGATCGGCGACCCCTCGTACGACGTGGGCGGCAGCGCGTTGCGTGTGACCGCTTTCTGGGATGCGGCATGGGCGGGGCCCCGGGACGGCTTCGGAACAGAGGGCTGGCGCTCGAGCGTCGGGGCCGGCTTTTCGATCCTGGAGGGTCTGTTCCGGATCGACATCGCCCGCGCCGTACGCGGCGGCGCTACCTGGCGGCTCCATCTCTACACCGACGGAATCATGTAACCTTCCGGCGCAAGGGGCGCCGGCAGTCCCCGCAAAGAGGTCAGGTGATCATGGCACGAAGTCAGGAAACGAAGCGGCCCCCCGCTCCGCCACGGTTCAGCCGGGCGTGGTTTGTCGGTTGGATCCGCTCGCTGACCCTCGCGGCCGTCATGCTGTTCTTCTTCCGGACCTTCCTCTTCGCCAGTTTCGTCATCACGTCGGGATCGATGAGAGAGACACTGCTCGTGGGTGACTTCCTGCTCGTGAACAAGGTGTCGCCGGGCTCCACGATCCCGTTCACGGACTACCGGGTTCCGGGATACGCCGAGCCGGAACCCGGCGACATCATCGTGTTTCGAGCCGATCACTCGCCCGGGCTCGATATCGTCAAGCGCACCATCGGCCTCCCCGGCGACACGCTGCACATGGTGCGCGGCGTCCTCTACCGGAACGGAATAGAGGTCGACGAACCCTACGTGCTCCGGAACCCCCGGATCCCCGACGCGTCGGACGCACCGATGCTGTGGCAAACCGCGCATCTGTCACCGGAGGCACGGCCAGGGTACCACCCCACGCGGGACAACTGGGGGCCGATCATCGTCCCCAAGGAGCGCTATTTCATGCTCGGGGACAATCGCGACGACAGTTTCGACTCGCGGTTCTGGGGGTTCGTCGAACGAAAAAAGATGCGGGGGACGTTGTTCTTCATCTACTACTCGTACGACCGGGAGGCGCCGAAGCCGGCGCGCTTCCTGACGGCGATGAGACCGGAACGGATCGGCCCCTCTCCTGACTAGCCTCCTCAATGGTTTGCGCGGCGGACGCCGGGCTCGCAGAGTAGCGTCCCCTCGATGACGATGAAGCCCGGCGCCGCTGGTGCCCATGGAACGAGCGGCTGGAGAGCAATGGCACGAGGTCGGAAAGCGAGAGACACGATCCGCGAAGGGAGCGAAGAGGAGGGATCGAAGCGGAAGCGTCCGCCACCGCCACCGCGTTTCAGCGGCGCCTGGTTCCTCGACTGGGCCCGCACCCTGCTCGTCGCGGCCATCATCTTTTTCGTTTTCCGGAGCTTCCTGCTTGCGACGTTCGTCATTACGTCGGGCTCGATGGAGGACACCCTGCTGGTCGGCGATTTCCTGCTCGTGAACAAGATGTCGCTCGGCTCGTCCGTTCCTCTCACGGACTTCCGCGTCCCGGGGTACAAGGAACCGAAACACGGCGACATCATCGTATTCCGGGCCGACCACTCGCCTGGACTCGACATCGTGAAGCGCACCGTGGGCCTGCCGGGGGACACGCTGTGGATGGAGGACGGCGTCCTTCACCGGAACGGGGCCGCGCTCGAGGAGCCCTATGCCCTCCGCAATCGCCGCCAGCCGGACTCGGGGGACCCGATGATGTTGTGGCAGACCGAGTACCTGGTGGAGGACCCCGCTCGCGAGGAATACGAGCCCACGCGGAACAACTGGGGACCGATCGTCATCCCCGCGGAGCGGTTCTTCATGCTGGGGGACAACCGCGACTCGAGCTTCGATTCGCGGTTCTGGGGCTTCGTGGAGCGGAAGAAGATGCGGGGCACGCCAATCTTCATCTACTACTCGTACGACCGGGAGGCGTTGAGGCCGATCCGCTTCCTCACGGCGATGAGGCCCGGCCGGGTCGGGCCATCCCCGGACTAGGAGCCTGCGCCGTAGAAGCCGATGGTGCGGCGCGTGCCGGATGGTTATGGTGATGCCGGGCTGTGACCGGTTCACGTTCGGCGCGGGGAGGTGGCGATGGGGACGATGTCCCTACCGTACGATCCGGAGAGGATGAGGACGAGGTTCCGGCCGTACGATCCGGACCAGCAGCTGCTGCTGCCGCAGGATCTTCGGGAGTGGGTACCGGCGGGGCACTTGGCGCATCATGTGAGCGATCTGGTGGACGCGGCGGACCTGTCGCCGTTCTACGCGCGGTACGAAGGGGATGGGCGGCGGCGGAGCCCGTACGATCCTCGGATGATGGTGAAGGTGTTGGTGTACGGGTACGCGACGGGGGTGTTCTCGTCCCGGAAGCTGGCGCGGCGTCTGGAGGAGGACGTGGCGCTCAGGATGCTGGCGGCGGGGAACTTTCCGGCGCACCGGACGTTGTGCGAGTTCCGGAAGAAGAACCTGAAGGCGTTCGGGGCGTTGTTCGCGGAGGTGGTGCGCCTGGCGCGGGAACTGGGGCTGGCGGGGCTGGGCCGGGTGGCGGTGGACGGGACGAAGGTTCGCGCGAACGCGAGCAAGCGGAAGGCGATGAGCTATGGGCGGATGGGGCCGGAAGAGGCCCGCCTGGAGGCGGAGATCGCGGATCTTCTGGCGGCGGCCGAGGCGATCGACGCGGAGGAGGACGAGCGCCACGGGGAGGACGTTCGGGGCGACGAGTTGCCCGAGGAGTTGAAGCGCCGGGAGGACCGTCTGGCGGCGATCCGGGCGGCGAAGGCTCGCCTGGAGGCGGAGGCCCGGGAGCGGGACGACGCGCGGGGCCGGAAGCCGGAGTGGGACCGCAACCCGAAGGGGGGGCCGCCGTACAAGCATGCGTACGGGGAGCCGGAGGCGAAGGATCAGACGAACTTCACGGATCCGGAGAGCCGGATCATGCGGACGAGCACGGAAGGCTACCAGCAGTGCTACAACGCGCAGGCGGTGGTGGACGGGGAGAGCCAACTGGTGGTGGGGACGGCGGTGACGGACAACGCGAGCGACCAGGGGCAGTTGGTGGAACGGGTGGACGAGGTGTCCGGGCGGTGCGGGGAGACGCCCGGCCAGGTGCTGGCCGACGCGGGCTACTGTAACGAGGAGGATCTGGCGGCTCTGGAGGCGCGGGGGATCGACGGCTACGTAGCGCTGGGCCGGGAGGGCAAGGGGGCCGGCAAGCCCGACCCGGAGAAGCAGCCGGCGAGGGCGCGCATGGCGAAGAAGCTGGCGGCTCCGGAGGGCCGGGCGGTGTACGCCAAGCGCAAGTGGATCGCGGAGGCGCCCATGGGCTGGGTCAAGGAGGCGATGGGGTTCCGGAGGTTCAGCCTCCGGGGCTTGGAGAAGGTGCGCGGCGAGTGGGACCTCGTGTGCCTGGCGCTCAACATGAGGCGCCTCCACGTCCTTCAGGCAGCGTGAGGGGCCGAAAATCCGTGTCAAGCGTCCCCCGGGGCACAAAAAGAGGTCCGCGGCCCCGCCCGAACGCCGCCCGCCGGGCCGTCTCCCCGCCTACAACGCGTTCCCGTCCGGAAAACGACCGACACTTCGGCTCGCGAGACCCCGCGGGCGGCATCCGATGGCTTCCGCCGCGCTCCTGCGGCGCAGGCTCCTAGCGGCGCGAGGCAGGGTCACCCCGGCGGTACGGAGCCGGAGCGGGTTCGGCGACCGCCTTCAGAGCTTCTTCAGCAGCTTCCGAATGACGAACGCGGCGACGAGAATCGCGATCTTCCTCATGGTCTCCTTCTCCCTTCGCAGGGGCTGTGGACGCCAATGTGGAGCGTCCGAGCGTCGCCGAACAATACGGAGAGCTTCCGCGCAACGGTTTCAGTCGTGCTGCGACCGCGACCATATTCGAACGGTGACGAGGCGGGGCCGGCCCGCTTTTCCGGGAGGTGTCATGCGAGTGATCGGGACCTTGACGTTGCTGCTGCTCGGGGGCGGGGCCGCCGTCCCGCACGGGGCGGTCGCCCAGGAGGCGGTCCGACGGATCACGCTCCCCGAAGCACTCGAGTCGTTTGCTCGCAACAGTCTCGCGCTGCGAATCGCGCGGGCTGAGTCGGCCGAGATCGCGGGAATGGCGCGCCAGAACCGGGCGTACGCGAACCCGACGCTGGTGGTGGGCCGTGAGTCGCTGGGCCACGCGGGCGCGGGCTACTGGGAGACGACGGCGGGGCTGGTGCAGCAGGTGGAGTGGCCGGGCCGAACCGCTGCCCGGGGCCGGCTCGCCGCCCACGCCGCCGATGGGGCGGCCGCCCGGTTCCGCGCCGATTCGATACGCCTGGCCTTCGAGGTGCGCGAGGCGTACGCACGGACTTGGTACGACGAGGAGGCGGAGCGGGCCGCCGAGCAGGCCGCGTCCGTGATCCGGACGGTGGCCGAGGCCGCCGAGCGGCGCCTGGAGGCCGGCGATATCTCCGCCTACGAGGCGCGGCGGTTGCGGATCGAGCGCCTGCGGGTCGAACAGGATCTGGCGAACGGGGTACTCCGGGCCCGCGCCGCCCGACGGGCGCTGGCCGCGCTTGTCGTTCCCCAGACCGAGGCGCGGGAGGTGGGCCCCGCGGAAGGGCTTGAAGGCGTCCCGCCGCCGGTCACGCGTGGAGTCGCGCTGGACGCGGTGGCCGGGCGACCGGACCTTGAAGCGGCGGCGCGTGAGGTGGATGCGGCGGCAGCGGCGACGGCGGTGGCGAGCGCGGCCTGGGCCCCGCAGCCGACGCTGAATCTGGGCTACAAGGAACAGGCGGACGGGTTCTCCGGCGCGACATTCGGGGTGAACCTCCCGATTCCGTTCTTCGACCGGGGAAGGGGAGGGCGGGATGGCGCCGCCGCGCGCGAATCCGCGGCGGTCCACCGGCTGGATCTTCGCCGCCGGCAGGCCGAGATCGAGGTGCTGACCGCGTCCGATCTCTACGAGTCCGCCCGCGGCCGGCTCGAAGCCGTCGGTGACGACCTGTTCGCCGACGTGGACGCCCTTCTCGCGGCGGCGCGGGCGGCCTACGCGGAGGGAGAGATGACGCTGGTCGAGGTTCTGGACGCGGCGGACGCCTTCCGGGACGCCCGGCTGATGGCGCTCTCCCTTCGGGCCGGAGCATGGGTCGCCTACTACGATCTCCTGCGCGCCATGGGGCGGGCTCCGGAGGCGGAAGGATGAGGCCCGACATCCGCTCGTCCCGGGCGGCGACCCTCGCCGCCGTCCTCTGGAGCGCCGGCTGCGGCTCGCCGGCCGCCGACGATGCGGCCGCGGCCGACCATTCCCACGCCGGAGGCGGCGTCGTCACGCACTGGACGGAGGCGCTCGAGCTCTTCGTCGAGTATCCGCCTCACGTGCGCGGGGTCGCGAGCGATCCGTGGGGTATCCACCTCACGTGGCTGGAGGACTGGAAGCCGGTGAGCGAGGGCCGCCTCACGCTGCTGCTGCGCGGGCCGGGTGGCGCCCGCGAGGAGATCGTGCTGCAGGCCCCGTCGGTGCCGGGGGTCTACAACCCGACCCCGACCCTGCCCGAGACCGGAATCTGGCGCGCCGACCTGACGCTCTCGGCCCGGGGCGCCGAGCACGCGATCCCGGTGGGACAGTTGCAGGTCTTCGCCAGCGCGGAGGCCCTGCCGCACGACGTGGAGGTGCCGCCACCGGGGCTGATCGCATTCGCGAAGGAGCAGCAGTGGTCGATGCCGTTCGAGGTGGCCGTCGCGGACGAGCGGCGGATCCCCGGCTCGATCACCGCCACCGGGGAGATCGTGGCCCCCGGGAACGGTCTCGCGCACGTCTCGACGCCCGTGGCGGGGCTCGTGCGGGTGCAGGGGCCGTCGCCGGTGCCCGGGGACGCGGTCCGGGCGGGGGAGACGCTGGCCCTGATCGCGCCTACGGATGTCGATGCCTCGTACGCGCGGATGCGCCATGACGTGCTGCGCGCCGAGCGGGAGGCGGCCCGGGCGGAGCGCCTTTTCGCGGCCGGCGCCATCGCCGAACGCCGCCTCGAGGAGGCCCGTCACGATCTCGAGCTGACGCTGGCGGCGTTCGAGACGATCGGCGGCGTGCGGGAGGGCGCGGATGGAGGCGGTCCCGATCCGAACGTCTACCGGCTCCGGAGCCCGATTCGCGGCGTCATCTCCGACCGCCACGTGGCCCCCGGCCAGCACGTCGAGGTCGGGACGCACGCCTTCACCGTCGTAAACCCGGACACGCTCTGGTTCGTGGCCCGGGTCCCGGCCCGCCACGCCGAGGCGGTGAGCGCGGTGAGTGGCGCGTGGTTCACGGTCGAAGGGGCGTCGCACACGCACACGGCCTCTCGCGTCGTCTCCGTGGGCACGGTCATCGATCCCGCGAGCCGGACCCTCCCCGTGCGCTTTGCCGTCTCGAACCCCGATGCCGAACTCAAGGTGGGGATGCTGGCGGAAGGACATCTCATCCTGGGCGCACCCGTGGAAGGCGTGGCCGTTCCGACGCGTGCGATCGTGGATGAGGACGGGCTCTCCGTGGTCTACGTCAAGCTCGGCGGGGAGGCGTTCCAGCGCCGGGTCGTGGAAACCGGACCCTCGGACGGATCGTGGACGATCGTACTTTCGGGCGTGGCGAGGGGGGAACAGGTCGTCGCGGAGGGCGCGTACCAGGTGAGGCTGGCGTCGCTCGGAGCAGAAGAGATCTCTGATCACGGACATCCGCACTGAGGCCGCCCGGATGAACGCTCCCGGGCACATGGGTCTCCTCGACCGGCTGGTCGACGCCTCGCTGCAAAACCGCTTTCTCGCCGTGTGCGCGGCGGTCGTCGTCCTCGGGAGCGGGAGCTGGGTCGCGGCCAACCTGCCCGTCGATGTCTTCCCGGACCTCACGGCGCCCACCGTGACCGTGCTCACCGACGCGCACGGGTTGGCGCCCGAGGAGGTCGAGAGCCTCATCACCTTCCCGATCGAGACGGCGGTGAACGGTGCGGCCGGCGTGCGCCGGGTCCGATCGAGTTCGGCCCACGGGATCAGCATCGTGTGGGTGGACTTCGACTGGGGCACGGACATCCTGCGCGCGCGCCAGATCGTGAACGAGCGGCTGCAGCTCGCCGCCGGCCAGCTGCCGGAGGACGCGAGCGCCCCCGTACTCGCCCCCGTGAGTTCGATCATGGGCGAGATCCTGCTCGTGGGGATGAGCGCGCCGCCCGCGCAGCTCATGGAAGCGCGGAGCCTGGCCGACTGGACGGTGCGCCGCAGGCTGCTGGCCGTGCCGGGGGTCTCCCAGGTGATCCCGATCGGCGGGGAAGTCCGGCAGTACCAGGTGCTGGTCCATCCCGAGCGGCTGCTCGCCTACCGGGTGGGGCTCGACCAGGTGCTGGAGGCCGCGGCCGCCTCGAACCGGAACGCGTCCGGGGGCGTGTATCGCTCCGGCGGTCGCGAGATCCTCATCCGCGGCATCGGGCGAGCGCGCAACCTGGAGGAGATCGGCCTCGCCGTGGTGGCGGTGCGGGATGGCGTCCCGGTCCTCCTCGAAGACATTGCCGATGTGCGGATCGGTCCCGCCGTGCGCCTCGGCACCGCCTCCGTGAACGCGGAACCCGCCGTCATCCTCTCCATCCAGAAGCAGCCCGACGCGAACACCATCGAACTCACCGAGCGAATCGACGCCGAGCTGGACGCGCTCGAGGCGGACCTGCCCGAGGGGGTCGCGTTCGAACGCACCATCTTCCGGCAGGCCGACTTCATCTCGCTCGCCCTGAAGAACGTGACCACGGCCCTCCGCGACGGCGCCCTGCTGGTCGTCGCGATCCTCCTGCTCTTCCTCTGGGACGCGCGGACGACGGCGATCTCGGTGCTCGCGATCCCGCTCTCGCTCGGCCTCGCCATCCTCGCGCTGCGGCTGCTCGGGGGCACGATCAACACGATGACGCTGGGGGGGATGGCGATCGCCATCGGCGCTCTGGTGGACGACGCGATCATCGTGGTCGAGAACGTGCATCGCCGCCTGCGCGAAGACCGCCGGCTCCCCGCTGCGCAGCGCCACTCCCCGTTCGAACTCATCCGGCGCGCCGCGCGCCAGATCCGGGATCCGATCCTCGACGCGACCGTCATCATCTCGATCGTGTTCGTACCCCTCTTCTTCCTCTCCGGTGTCGAGGGACGCATGCTCCGGCCGCTCGGCCTGGCGTACATCGTGAGCATCCTCTCATCGCTCCTCGTCGCGGTCACGGTGACGCCGGCGCTGTGCCACATCCTCCTGCCGGACGACCGGGCGCTCGACAGGAAGCGCGAGCCGTGGCTGATGCGCCGGATCGAGCAGGCGTACCAGCCGCTTCTGGATTGGGCCCTCCGGCGGTCGGGTCCGGTGCTGGTCGGTGCCGTCGTCCTGCTGGCGGGCACGCTGGCCGTGTTCCCCCTGCTGGGCCGCTCGTTCCTGCCCGAGTTTCAGGAGGGCGCTCTGACGGTGTCCGTGGTGAGCCCGCCGGGCACCTCGCTGCAGGAGTCCGATGCCATCGGCACCCGCGTGGAGCGCCAGCTTCTGGCGCACCCGGCGGTCGTCGCCACCTCGCGGCGCACGGGGCGGGCCGATCTCGACGAGCACGCCCAGGGCGCCAACGCCTCCGAGATCGACGTGCCCCTCGACCTGTCGGAGCACGAACTGGCGGAGGTCATGGCCGCGCTGCGGGACGATCTCGCCGGGCTCCCCGGGACGAACGTCACGATCGGCCAGCCGATCGGGCACCGCATCGATCACATGCTCTCGGGGACGCGGGCCGCCATCGCCGTCAACCTGTTCGGGCCCGACCTCCAGCGGCTGCGCGAACTCGCGGGCGAGATCGAAACCGTCGCCTCGAGTGTGCCAGGGCTGGTGGACATCGCCGTCGAGCGGCAGGCCGATATCCCGCAGCTCCAGATCCGCGCCGACCGCCGGGCCATGGCCCGATACGGCGTCACGCCGGGAGCGATGGCGGCGGCCGTGGACGTCGCCTTCCAGGGGGAGGAGGTGTCGCTCATCCGGGAAGGGGACCGCGCATTCGACCTCGTGGTTCGCTACGCGGACGAACACCGGACCGACCCGGAGGCGATCGGCGGCACGCTGATGACGACTCCGGCGGGGGCCACGGTGCCCCTCTCCCAACTGGCGTCGATCGAGCCGGCGCGCGGGCCCAATACGATCAGCCGCGAGAACGTCCAGAGGAAGATCGTCGTGAGCGCCAACGTCGCCGGGCGCGACGTTGGCGGGGCCGCGGAGGAGTTGCAGGCGCGCGTCGGGGCGGAGGTCGCGCTGCCGCCGGCCTATCATGTCGAGTACGGCGGACAGTTCGAGAGCGGCCAGGAGGCCACGCGGCGGATTACGATCCTGTCGCTGTTCTCGATCGCCGCGATCTTCCTCATCATGTTCCGCACCTTCCGGAGCGCCCGGATCGCCGCGCTCCTCATGGTCAACCTCCCCCTGGCGCTGGCGGGGGGCGTGCTCGCCGTCCTCCTCATCGGGGGTACGGTGAACATCGCGACGCTCGTCGGGTTCATCACCCTGTTCGGGATCGCGGTGCGGAACGGGATCCTCCTCGTGAGCCGCTACCAGGACCTCCGCGGGGACGGCCACGCGCTCATCGAGAGCATCCGGCGCGGTTCGATGGAACGGCTGAGTCCAATCCTGATGACGGCCTCGACGGCGGGCCTCGCCCTCATCCCTCTGGCGCTGGGCCTCGGCGAACCCGGCAAGGAGATTCAGGCGCCGCTGGCCGTCGTCGTCCTGGGGGGGCTCCTCACGTCCACCACGCTGAACATGGTCGTCGTCCCGGCCCTCTTCCTGCGCTTCGCGGGTGACCGCTCAGGGTCGGTGACCGTCCATGGAACAGTCCCGCGCTGACAACCAGGACCAGGGAGGTGATGAGATGACGTGGGGAAACACTCTGTTGCGACTGGCGTCGCCACTCGTGCTGGCCGCTCTCGTGGCCTGCGGAGACGATACGACGGGGCCCGAGGAGGACATGCTGACGCTCGAAGAGAGCGAGGCGCTCGTCAGGGCGGTGGAGCAGATCGGGTTGACGCAGCCGGAGGCGGACCCGGCATCTCTCACGGTCGACATCACCGCAGCCTGTTCGGGCGGCGGCGAAGCGACCTCGACCGGAACGCTGCTCCCCTCCGGGACGGAGCAGATGAGCTCGACCGCAGTGGACCTGACCCTCGTGCCCCGGAACTGCGTGGAAACGGCCGAGGGAAGAACCTTCACGCTGAACGGAGCCCCCAGCCTGCGGCAGACGGGCACACTCTCCCTGTCGACGCCCGGCGATCTCACCCTCCTCTTCGAGCTGGACCTGGCCTCCTTCGGCACGCTGGCGTACGAACTGGAGGGGCGGAGCGGGACCTGCGACATCTCGGTCCGGATCGTCTCGCGGGTGGATTTCGGCGCGCTGTTGCAAACGGGTCGCGCATCCGGCGACATCTGCGGCAATGCGGTGGACGTGGACCTCAGCGGACCGATAATTCCCGAGGGGTAGCGCCTCCCGGGCGGCAGGCTAGGGGCGTGCGCTTCGGAAACGGGCGGCGGAGAAGGGCGACGGTTCGTGGCGGGGCGGTGCGTCCGTCAGGAGATCCGCCATCAGCGCCCCGAGGATCGGCGCGAACTTGAACGCGTGTCCCGATCCGCCCGCGAAGATGACGACGCCGGCGTGTTCGGGGTGGCGGTCGAGGATGAAGCCTTCGTCGGGCGTGTTCGTGTAGAGACAGACGGACGCGTGAACGAGGGCTCCGGGCACGCCCGGCGCGTACCGCCCGAAGAGCTGTCGCAGCGCATTCGTCTCGGAAGCCCTGACCTCGCGATCGACCCGGTCGACATCCGTCCGGCGCCCGGCCTGAAAATGCATCCCCGCCTTGAGCCCGCACGCCGTCGGAGGGAAGCCGTACCAGGTCCCCTCCCGGTCGAGTTCCCACACCCAGGCGGGTCCGTCGGCGAGTGCGGGAGCATGGGCTCCGGCGGGCTCGAACCAGTACTGCACCGTCCGCTCCACCTCGAGTGGGAGCGCGAGTTCGGGCACCAATCGCGACGTCCAGGCCCCCGCGGCGATCGCGAGGCGGCGAGCGCGGTACTCCGCCCGCTCCGTGCCGATCCGGACGCCGGATGCCGAGGTGGACCACTCGACTACCGGCTCGTCGAAGCGGAGATCCGCCCGGGCCGCCGCCTCCAGAGTCGCTTCGAGACACGCCTCCAGCGACAGGACGGCGGCCCCCGGCTCGTAGATGGTGATCGTCCCGGGATCGGGCCGCAGCCAGGGGAAGCGCTCGGCCACCTCCTGGACGGACAGCGAGACGCAGCCGGTGTCGGGTCGCGTCACGCTCGCGAGCGGGTTCCCCGCGAAGACGCGGCCGTCTTCGGGCCCCATCATGAGGGCTCCCGCCGTCCGGAGCAGAGTCCTGCCGGAGCTGCGCTCGAGGCGTTTCCACCGCGTGTGAGCATCCCGGATCAGGGGGACGTAGGGCGACCCGTGATACCAGGCCTCCCGGATCATGCGCGTGTCGCTGTGCGCCGACCCCATGGTGTGGGGCGGACGATATCGATCGAAGCCGACGACCGAGTGCCCCCTCCGGACGAGTTCCGCCGCGGTGGCGCTCCCGATCGCTCCGAGTCCGGCGACGGCAAAGTCGTACATGTGGCGGCCGCGCGGCGGCTCAGCCTCCGATTCTCGGGAAGGTCAGGCGTTGGCCCGCCTCCACGATCGAGACGGCGCTGGCCGCGCGGTCCTGGATGTCGAATATGAGTTGCACCGCCGAACCGTGCAGCAGGAACGCGATCGGCGACTGCGGAAGCAGCCGGAAGGCCTCCTCGCCCGTGCGACCGGCCAGGAGGACGCCGTCCTCGAGGGTGACGGTCAGCGTGGTGGCGGGGTCGATGCGGTACTCTCCCGTGAGAGGCGCCAGTTGTTCCGGATCCAGGGCGACGACCGGAAGCCGGAGGGCGAGATCGGGCTCCACGTCGAGTTCGGCCAGCCGCTCCAGCAACTCGGGTATGCCGGGATTGTAGGTGAGCGCCGCCTCGATGTGGGCCGCCGCCGCCTCGGGATCCCCCGCCGCCTCGTGAAGTTCGGACAGTGCGAACCGGATGCCGGGCGCCTCCGGCGTCCCCGCCACGTAACGCTCGAGGATCGCGATCGCAGCACCCGGATCTTGCTCGCGGAAGTGGCCGGCCAGCATCAGGATCTGTCGGGGAGAGTAGTCGTAGTCGTCAGGGCGCGTGCGGTGCCAGTTCTCGAACCGGGACATCGCGGCCTCGACGCCCCCCGACACGATGATCGGGAGGAGCCGCTCCGCGATCGAGGGTTTGGGGGCGACGGCTTCGAGCCCCCACAGGACGTTCGTCAGACCCTCCACGATCGGTCGCAGGTCCGAGGACGTGTTGTCGAGGAGGACGATGAGACGCCGATGGTCCGGGAAGATGCGAAGATGCGAAGAAAAGCCGAAGATGCCACCCGAGTGTTCGATCACCCGCACGCTCGCGTCGTTTCCGATCTCCCGCGTCCGTACGACGAGTCCGTACCCGTATGACTCCAGGTCCGGCGTCATCATCCGGCGCAGCGTCGCCGAATCCCGGAACAGGCCACCAGCGGCGCCCGCCGCCAGGCTATCGGCCGCGGCGCCGGCGTTCCATTGGTCCCGCTGGAGCAGGGCGTCAGCCCACCGCGCGAGATCTCCGACCGTTGAGTAGAGCATCCCGGCGGAGTAGGGAACCGACGGGTCGATCCGTCGCGCCGGGCGGTAGCCGACGAGGTCGCGGGTGTGTCCCGCCGCGTGACGCGTCGGCGGCGCTAACGTGTGGTCGTATCCTGTATCGCCAAGTTCCAGCGGTTCGAGCACATAGGTCTCGAGCGCCTCATCATAGCTAAGCCCGGTGACGCGCTCCGCGATCCAGCCGAGCAGCACGTAGCCCGAGTTCGAGTACTCGAAGTCCGTGCCCGGTTCGAAGGAGAGGGGTTCCTCCCACGTCAGCGCCAGGATCTCGCCCGGCGAGTGGGGCACCTCGGCGCTCGACTCCATGAACCCCGGCATGTTCGTGTAGCTCGGCAGGCCCGAAGTGTGCGTGAGCAGTTGGTGGAGCGTGATCCGGTCCCCGTTCGCGGGCGGGTACTCCCCGATGTAGTGGCTGACCGGATCCTCGACCCGGAGGAGTCCCTCTTCCTCGAGTCTCAGGATGAGTGCGGCCGTGAACTGCTTGGTCAGCGAGGCGACGCGGAAGCGGGTGACCGCGGAGTTGGCGACGACGCCCGCGAGGTCGGTCGGGCCGAAAGCGCCCTCGAACAGGACCTCTCCTTCGTCGACGATGAGCGCCGCTCCATTGAAGAGCCGCAGGTCGTGGAAGGATCGCAGGTAGGCGCCCGCCCGGTCCGCGCGCGCCTGGGCCTGCGCACCCGACGCGAGCGCGACGGCGAGCACCGCCGCCAGCCAGCTTCTTCGAAGCGGATACACCCGGGATCCTCCGGCTACCGTTCCCATTTGAGCTACGCCGTCCCGGACCGTCTCGGGGCGCGCCCGGCATCCTACAGCGAAGACGGCAAGAAAGCTCGCGCCACCCGATGGGAGGGGATAGGATCGCATCATGCGCCCGATCTCAAGTCGGCAGCGGTCCCGGATTCTCGAACTGGAGGACGCGGCCCGGCCGCTCGAACCCGATGCGGGCGAGCGCGACCGGCTCATGGGACAGGTGCATGCGTACGTCCAGCGGCTCCTCCACGAGCTGCCGGACCGGCCGGCCTACAACATCGACAAGTCCGCGGTCGCGGCTCTCCGGGAACTTCCCCCCGGAGGCGCGACACTGCCGATCGAACCGCTCCTCGAACGCATCGACGAGTCGGTCGTGCGGCCCGGGCTTCTGCCGTCGCACGGCGGACATCTCGGCTACGTGCCGGGTGGCGGCATCTACGCGTCGTCGCTCGGCGACTACCTCGCGGCCGTGACGAACGAGTACGCGGGCGTCCGTTTCGCGGGACCGGGCGCCGTCGAGATGGAGGACCTGATCCTGGACTGGATGGCGTCGCTCGTCGGCTTTCCCGCGGCTGCCGACGGGAACCTCGCCTCGGGCGGCTCCATCGCGAGCCTGATCGCGGTGGTCACGGCCCGGGAAGCGGCCGGGCTCCGGGCCCGGGACTACGAGCGAGCCGTCGTCTACGCTTCCGCCCACACCCACCATTGCCTGCACAAGGCGATCCGGGTGGCCGGCATGGGAGAAGCCGTCCGGCGCGAAGTCGCGCGCGACGGCCACTTCCGGCTGTGCCCGGACTCCCTCGCCGAACTCGTCGCGGCGGACCGCGCCCGGGGACTCCGGCCGTGGCTCGTACTCGGATCGGCCGGCACCGCGGACACCGGCGCGGTCGATCCGCTCGCCCGCATCGCGGAGGTGTGCGAGCAGGAGGGTCTCTGGTTCCACGTCGACGCCGCCTACGGGGGATTCTTCGCGCTCGTCGAGGCGTGCCAGCCGTTGCTCGCCGGCATGGAGCGGGCGGATTCGCTGGTCCTCGATCCCCACAAGGGGATGTTTCTCCCCTACGGCACCGGCGCCGTCCTCATCCGCGACGGCGAGGCTCTCCAGGAAGCGCACGCCTACTACGCCAGCTACCTGCAGGATACGGTCGAGTCCGAGTGGGGGGGGCGCTCGCCCGCCGCCGTCTCTCCGGAACTCACGAAGCACTTCCGCGGGCTCCGGGTGTGGCTGCCGCTGCTCCTGTACGGCGAAGCTCCCTTCCGGGCCTGTCTCGAGGAGAAACTCGAACTCGCCCGTTACTTCCACCGCGAGGTCGCGGCGCTCGGGTTCGAGGTCGGCCCGGAGCCGCAGCTCACCGTCGTGACCTATCGCTGGGTGCCGGAGTCGGGGGACGCGAACGCGTTCAACCAGGCGCTCGTCGAAGAGACGCACCGGGATGGGCGGGTCTTCCTCTCCTCGACCACGATCGACGGGACGTTCGTGCTGCGGATGGCGGCGCTGGCATTCCGCACCCACCTCGACACGATCGATCTGGCGCTCGAAGTCCTCCGCGAGGCCGTGCAGAGGATCGAGGCGCACCCCGAGCGCTGGCGCGCGGACGCCACTGCCGCCGGACGGTACAGCTGATGGCAGGCGTCGGACCCGTCTCTCGCCCGACAAGACGTCCGCTACGAGCCCCCCGACCGGCCTCCCCTGGCGATCACGGCGGGGCTCGGGCTCCAGTACGCCCTCCTCTGCATCGCCTCCATCGTCCTGACGCCGGCGATCATGATCACCGTTGCCGGCGGCAGCGATGCGTACCTCTCCTGGGCGGTGTTCGCGGCGCTCGTGATCAGCGGTCTCACGACGGCCATCCAGGCGCGCCGAGTGGGCCGCATCGGGGCCGGCTACATTCTCGTCATGGGGAGCACGGCGGCGTTCCTCGCCGTGAGCGTCTCCGCCCTCGAACAGGGCGGGCCGGGGATGCTGGCGGCGCTGATCATCGCATCGTCGCTCATCCAGTTCGTCCTCGCGGCTCGGATGGCGCTTCTGCGGAAGATCTTCACGCCTGCCGTAGCCGGTACCGTCCTGATGCTCATTCCGGTGACGCTGGCGCCGATCATCCTCGAAAAGCTCGCCGAGGTGCCGGCGGGCGCCTCGCCTGCGGTGGCTCCGGTCACTGCGGGCGTGACGCTGCTCGTCACCCTCCTCCTCCCGCTACGCTTCTCCGGTGCGTTGCGCCTGTGGTCGCCCGCCATCGGGATCCTCGCCGGTTGCCTGATCGGGGGTCTCGGATTCGGGATCTACGAGATGTCGAGCGTGGCCGAGGCCGCCTGGATCGGGCTCCCGGAGCTGGCGTATCCCGGCGTCGATCTCCGCTTCCGGCCCGAGTTCTGGGCTCTCCTGCCGTCGTTCGTGATGGTCACGCTGGTGGGCGCCATGGATACGCTCGGGGACAGCATCGCGATTCAGCGAGTCTCGTGGCGCAGACCGCGCGCGATCGATTTCCGTTCGATCCAGGGCGCGATCGCGGCCGATGGCCTGGGCAATCTGCTTTCGGGGCTCGCCGGCACCGTCCCGAACACCACGTACGGGATGAGCGTCTCCGTCTCCGAACTCACCGGGGTCGCCGCCCGCCGGATCGGGCTCTCCGTGGGGATCATCTTCATCGGGCTCGCGTTCCTGCCGAAGTTCGTCTCCGCCATTCTCGCGATCCCCGGGCCGGTGGTCGCGGCCTATCTCGTCGTGATCCTGTCGCTGATCTTCGTCTTCGGGATGAAGATCCTCCTGCAGGAGGGCCTGGATCACCGGATGGGCCTCGTGGTCGGCGTCGCCTTCTGGATCGGGACCGCCTTTCAGCTCGACTGGATCTACCCGGAGTACTTCCAGGGCGCGTGGGAGGAACTTCTCGGAAACGGGATGACGGTGGGAGGCTTCACCGTGATCCTCCTCACGCTCTTCATGGAGGCAACCGGTGGACGCCCCGCGCGTCTGAAGACCCGCCTCACGGCCGAGACGTGGCCGGAGATCGATGCCTTCCTCACGAAGTTCGCCGAGCGCAGGCGCTGGGGTGAGCAGATGGAGCTACGCCTCCGGACGGTGGGCGAGGAAACCCTGCGGATCCTTACCCGGGGGGAGGGGTTGGATCCGGTGGCGGAGACGGAGGTGGGCCGGCGTCTGCTGCTCATCGTACGGCCGGATGGGGACGCGGCGGATCTGGAGTTCCTCGCTACGACCGACGAGACGAACGTCGAGGACCAGCTGGCGATGCTCAGCGAAGCGGCCGCGAGCCTGCCCGTCGAAGCCGAGACCCCGCTCCGACTCCTGCGGCACTACGCTTCATCCATCCGCCACCAGCAGTACCACGACATCGACATCCTCACGATACGGGTAGAGCCCGTTCAGCGGTCCGGCGGCTGAGTTCGGCTCGTCCCCTCGCGAGAGCCCGCCCGTCGTCGAAGTCCCGGACCTCGAGCGGCTCTCCCGGGCCCGTCATCGCGGACGCGCGTTGTGACATCTCACCCCTCCCCTCGCAGTTCACACGGCACGGCCGCACGCGTATGATACCGGCCGACCGGACCGGGAGAAGATATGTTGAGAGATCGCACGAGATTCCTGACCCTCGTCCTCGCCGCCCTTGTGTGCGGGTGCGCCGGCGAGGCGGAGCGTCCCACGTCGCTGACGCCGGGAGACATCGAGTTCGAGCGGCCATCCGGAAGCGGGGAGCCCCATCTCTCGGTGGGCGCGGAAGGGCGCGCGGTGCTGACCTGGATCGAGCCGGACGGTGCGGCGAGCGCGCTGCGCCTGGCGATCCGCGACACAGACGGGTGGTCGGCACCGCGCACGGTGCGTCACACGGACCAGCTGTTCGTGAACTGGGCCGACTTCCCCTCGTCGGTGGAGATGCCGGACGGCACGATCGCCGTCCACTGGCTCGAGAAGGTCGCCGAGGGGCCGTACGCCTACCACGTGCTGCTCGCGTTCTCCTCGGACGGCGGCGCCACGTGGACGGAACCTCTTCGCGCGCATGACGACGCCTCTCCGACCGAACACGGATTCGTCTCCATGGTGCCCTGGAGGGACGGCGCCGCGCTCACCTGGCTCGACGGCCGCGACATGGTCGTGGATCCTGGGAGCGGCGTGCGCGGCGCCATGTCCGTCCGCTTCCGCACGCTCGAGCCCGATGGTCACCTGGGGCCCGAGGTTCTGCTCGACGACCGGACGTGCGAGTGCTGCCAGACCGCGCTGGCGCGCGTGGGAGACGGGCTGGTCGCCGCCTACCGCGACCGGAGCGAATCGGAAGTCCGCGACATCTCGGTCGTTCGCGGGGCGGGGGAGCAGTGGACCGATCCCGCGCCGCTGTCGACCGACGGATGGACGATCCCGGGCTGCCCGGTGAACGGACCGCAGCTGAGCGCAAGCGAGCAGGCGCTTGCCTCGGCGTGGTACACGGGGGTCGGCGGCGTGCCCCGGGTGCACGTCGCGTTCTCGGACGACGGCGGCGCGACCTTCGGCCCGCGCATCCGGATCGACGAGGGCCTGCCATTGGGCCGGGTGGACATCGAGCGCCTCGACGACGGCTCGGCGGTGGCAGTGTGGCTGGAAGCGTCCGACGATGCCCCGCGCGTCCTCGCCCGTCGCGTGTGGCCGGACGGGTCCATGGAGGCGTCGGTACTCGTTTCCGAGACCGCCGGCGAACGCTCCAGTGGATTCCCCCGCATGGTGCGCCTCTCCGACGAGCTGCTGGTCGCGTGGACGCTGGCGACCCACGATGGCGGCGTGCGCGTCCGGAGCGTGCGGCTCTCCGGCTGAACTGAGGGACGAGTCCCGGTCGGCGGCGACGGCCCACTGACGAGACCCGATGACTGAGATCGCGAAGACCGACTACAAGCTGGGTCAGGACAATGTCCGGGTTCTCGGCCTCGACATCCACAATCCGGTCTTCGTCGTCTCCAGCCTCACCATCATCGCGTTCGTCGCCGGGGTACTGGCATTCCCGGCCGAGGCGACGGCCGCCTTTGGGGCGCTGCACGCGTGGCTCATTCCGACGTTCGACTGGGTGTTCATGGGCGCGGGCAACTTCTACGTCCTCTTCTGCCTGCTCCTGGTGGCGACGCCGCTTGGCCGCGTGCGCCTGGGCGGCGCGAATGCCCGACCGGACTATTCTCGATTGAGCTGGTTCGCGATGCTGTTTGCCGCCGGGATGGGCATCGGCCCTGATGTTCTTCGGGGTGTCGGAGCCGGTGGAGCATTTTCTGCAACCGCCGCTCGGGCGCGAGGCGGCCGGCGCGGCGGCAGCGCGCCTCGGCATGGCCGGCGCCATCTGCCACTGGGGCATCCATGGGTGGGCCATCTACGCGGTGGCGGCGCTGTCGATCGCCTTCGCCTCGTACAACCTTGGCCTGCCGATGACGCTCCGGTCCGCGTTCTATCCGCTCATGGGGGAGGCGGTGTGGGGCCGGTTCGGCCACGGCATCGACATTCTCGCCGTCCTCGCCACGCTCTTCGGGCTGGCCACGTCGCTCGGGCTGGGCGCCCAACAAATGACAGCGGGGCTCGCCCACCTATGGGGCACGCCGACGACCGACACTATTCAGGTCCTGCTGATCGCCGGCATCACCGGCATGGCGCTGACGTCGGTTGTCAGGGGGATGGAGAAGGGGGTCAAGCGGCTGAGCGAAGCCAACCTGCTGCTCGCCCTGCTGCTGCTGGCGTTCGTGCTGACGGTCGGCCCGACGCGCGACATCATTACCGGCACGGTGACCAGCCTCGGCCACTATCTCGCGGCGATCGGACCGCTCAGCAGCTGGGTGGGCCGCGAGGACCTCCACTTCATGCACGGCTGGACGATCTTCTTCTGGGCCTGGTGGATCTCGTGGTCCCCTTTCGTCGGCCTGTTCATCGCCCGAGTCTCGCGCGGCCGGACGGTGCGCGAGTTGATCGCCTGCATGCTGATCATCCCGACGCTGATTGTCACGCTCTGGATGAACGCCTTCGGCGGGACTGCGGTATCGCAGTACGTCGACCGCGGGCATCTGGACGTGATCGCGGCCGTGCAGGCGCAGCAACCGGAGATCGCCCTGTTCGCGCTGCTGGAGACGCTGCCGCTTGCGAGCGTCACGTCGGTCATCGGTCTAGTGCTCATCGTGGTGTTCTTCGTCACCTCCTCCGACTCCGGATCGCTGGTTATCGACACCATCACCGCCGGCGGCAAGCTGGACACGCCGATCGCCCAGCGCGTGTTCTGGTGCGTCTTCGAGGGGCTGGTCACCGTCGCGCTGCTGCTCGGCGGCGGCCTCGTGGCCGCGCAGGCGGCCGTCACCGCCGCCGGACTTCCCTTCGCGCTGGTGCTGGTCGCCCTGTGCTACAGCACCTGGAAGGGGCTACGCGCGACACACACAGGCCGGGCCAGTTAACCCGCTTGCGGCGGGGCACGGCAGGTCGCTCCGCATCCGGAGCCTTCCTCTCTCCAGCCACGCGCCGATCACCAGGCGGTCACCGGACGATCAGGCCCCGCGCCGTTCCAGGATCTCCCGGAAGGAGCGGGTCTCGAGTTCCTCGCTGGAGAGTCCGGATCTCGCTGCCTCTTCGGGCGTCAGGGCGCCGCTCGCGAGCCCGCGCAGGAAGAAGTTCAGGAGACCCTGGCCCGACGCCTCGTCATCGAACACGGATCCGGTGAGGATCGCCTGTCCCGCGCCCGCCACGAACCGCTCGAGCCGCCACGCCGCCGCATCCAGTCCCTCGAGGAAGAAGGAGAAGACGGCAGCGTAGCGGGACACAAGCTGCGCCGGGTGCAGGTCCCAGCTCTGGTAGTAGCCTTGGCTCAACGAACGCCGGACATCGAAGTAGTGCCGCCGCCAGGCGTGCCGTACGACGGCCCGGTTCTCGTCCCGCTCGAACGCCGAGAGTGCAGCGTGCCCGCGGTGGGGTTCGACGGGCAGCACGTTCGTGGCGCCGTCGGACAGCTGCACATCGGTCTGCGCGAGGGAGAGCTTGAGGATCTGTCGCGCCGTTTCCAGAAGCGGGTGATCCAGCGTCTGTTCTTCCGCAGCGACCGACGCGGAGCCGGTGAGGTCATAGGCCCCGAGGTGCACAGTGCGGCAGCGCCCTCCGGCTGCGTCGACAAGATCGGATGCCACGACCCGTCCGTCGGGTCCGATCAGCGACTGCGGCGTCTCGATCATGAGGTCGATCGCGACGGCGTCCCTGGCCAATCCCAGCCCCTGCTCCAGCCGATCGAGCGTGCGCGCGAGCACCTCCACCTGTTCAGGCCTCACGATCTTGGGAAGGAGGACGGAAAAGCCCTCCGGCAGCGAGCCGTCGGACGCGACGAGCGCGGTCAGGAAGAGGTCGAGGGTGCGGAGCGCCCGCCCGCCCGTGATGTCCGAGAGCGGTTTGAGGCGGATTCCGAGCGCGGGCGGAAGGCTCCCGGCCACAACGCCCGCCGCCGTCTCTTCCGCCGCGGCCACCGCCGCCGCGTCTTCGTCCTCATCGGCGCGGGTTCCGAAGCCGTCCTCGAAGTCGATCAGGAAGCTCTCGACGGGCTCGCGCTCGAGCTTGCCTCGCAGGCGCTGGTGTACGACTTCGGCGAGCCCGGGGGACCAGGCGCCGCCGAGCGCATCGGCCAGGGCGGCCGGGCCGCCCGCATACCGGTCGAGATACCCGCGCGCGATTCGCCCGAGCTTCGCCGCCGTGTCGCGGCGGAACAGGTGCGCGCCACCCGCGACCGTGTGGACGGGCTGCCGCGATTCCGGGACCCCGGGGTACCGGTCATGGTGGTCGGTGAGCGCCGCCTCGAGGCCTCCGAGGGCCCGCAGGATCTCTCCTTCGGAGAGGGACAGGCGAGGTCGTTTTCTCATCGGTGCAACTTTCGCGCTCCCGGGGCGTTGCAGCAACGCGGCGGAGCGGCGTGCGGGAAACTGGCGACAGGTCGTCTCGTCCCATACGATTGCAAGCGGTTCATCTCACCAAGTGACTCGCGGGACGGAAAGCCGTGGGGCCAGTCGGGCGGGGTCGGCCCGGGGAGAGACGGTGGAGCCAACAAACGTCGCGAATCCCGACTACTACCATAAGGTCGTGGATTGCCAGTGGGCGTGTCCGGCCCACACCAACGTACCGGGCTATATTCGACTCATCGCGCAGGAACGGTACGACGACGCCTACATGCTCAACTGGGAGTCGAACGTCTTCCCGGGCATCCTCGGCCGGACGTGCGACCGCCCATGCGAGCCCGCCTGCCGCCGCACACGCGTCGAAGACAAGCCGGTGGCGATCTGCCGCCTGAAACGGGTCGCAGCCGATCTTCGGGGCGATGTCACCCCGCGCTTCCCGACCATCCCCGTGGGAAAGAACGGGAAGAAGATCGCCTGCGTGGGGGCGGGGCCCGCGTCACTGACCGTCGCCCGCGACCTCATGCCGCTCGGCTACGAGGTCACGATCTTCGAGAAGAACGACCGTCCCGGCGGGCTCATGTGGACGAATATCCCGCAGTTCCGCCTGCCTCCGGAGGTGCTGTGGGAAGAGATCGACTACATCCTCGACATGGGCGTCGACATCCGGTACAACGCGCCCGTCGAGAGCATGAAGGGGCTCCTCGATCAGGGGTTCGACGCGATCTTCGTCGGCTCGGGCGCGCCGCGGGGCAAGGAACTCCGCCTGCCGGGTCGATACGACACCGATCACATCTACATCGGCATCGACTGGCTCGAATCCGTCGCCTTCGGGCACACGAACTCGATCGAGGAGAACGTGCTCGTCATCGGGGTCGGGAACACGGCCATGGACTGCTGCCGGACGTCGAAGCGCATCGGCGGCACCGACGTCAAGGTCATGGCCCGCAAGTCGAAGCCGTACTTCAAGGCGTCGTCCTGGGAACTGGAGGACGCGCAGGAAGAACTGGTGGACATCGTCGAGAACCACTCGCCCACCGAGTTCGTGGTCGAGGACGGCGTCCTCAAGGGGATGAAGTTCGACATCGTCGAATGGCATGAGAACGACGACGGCCGCCTCGTGGCGACCAAGCTCGACGAGGCGTTCTTCCCGGCCGATGCCGTGATCCTCGCCATCGGGCAGGAGACCGCGTTCCCCTGGATCGAGGACGACGCGGGGATCGAGTTCAACAAGTGGCGCGAGGCGGTCGTCGACCGGAAGACCTTCATGTCGACGCGCGAGGGCGTGTTCTTCGGCGGCGACGCGGCGTGGGGACCCGAGAACATCATCTGGGCCACGGAGCACGGGCATCAGGCGGCCATCTCCATCCACGCCTACTGCCACGAGGAGGATCTCCGCAGGCGGCCGCCGGACCGCATGAACCTCGTCAGCGCGAAGATGGGTCTCCACGAGTGGAGCTACTCGAACGACTACGAGTACGCGGAGCGGCGCAAGATGCGGCACGTCCGCCTCGAGAAGCGGCTCCAGAGCATCGAGACGGAAGTCGAGGAGGGCTTCGACCTCGAGCAGACGCTCAAGGAGGTCGAGCGCTGCCTGAACTGCGACATTCAGACGCACTTCACGGGGAGCCTGTGCATCGAGTGCGACGCCTGCATCGACATCTGTCCCCTGAACTGTCTGACGATCACGCACAACGGCGAGGAAGCCGAACTTCGAACGCGACTGCTCGCGCCGACAGAGAACCTGGAGCAGGATCTGTACGTCTCCGAGCCGCTGCCCCATACGGCTCGCGTCATGGCGAAGGACGAGGACCTGTGCATCCACTGCGGGCTGTGCGCGGAACGCTGCCCGACGGCGGCGTGGGACATGCGGACGTTCGATCTGCTCAAGCCCTACGCGGGACAGGACGCCGACCATCCCTACTCGGGGATGGGGATCGAGGCCATGGCTCCCGGCGGCTTCGTGCAGGCGGCGCCCTGACGCCATGAGCGGCATGAAGTCCGAACGCATCAACGACTTCGCGTTCAAGATCGCGACGGTGAACGGTACCGGCTCCGCGAGCGCCAACGGACTCATCATGCAGTTGATCTTCCGCATGGGGGTGCCGGTGTCGGGGAAGAACGTCTTCCCCTCGAACATCCAGGGCCTCCCCACCTGGTACGAGATCCGCGTCAACGGGACGGGGCACGTCGCGCGCACGCCGGATTTCGACCTCATCGTGGCCATGAATCCGGAGACGTACGCGCGCGACATCGAGGAACTCGTCCCCGGCGGCTGGCTGCTGTACGACTCGAGCTGGCCGATGGCGGATACGCTCAAGCGGGACGACGTCAATTTCCTCGGGGTGCCGCTGGCCGAGATGTGCGTGAAGAACTTCGAGGGCGGCCGCACGCGCATCCTGATGAAGAACATCGCCTACACAGGCGCCCTCGCAGCGCTCCTCGATCTCGACATGGAGGTGATCCGCGGGCTCCTCGAGGAGACGTTCGGAGAGCGGAAGCGGCATCTGCTGGACGCGAACTTCAAGGCGATCCGGATGGGGTACGATCACGCGGCGGAGCACTTCGAGTGCCCGCTCCCGATCCGGCTCGAGCGGATGGACGCCACGCGGGATTCGATCCTCATCGACGGAAACACGGCGGCGGCGCTGGGCTGCGTGTACGCCGGCGCGACGGTCGCCGCGTGGTATCCGATCACCCCCTCCACCTCGCTGGTCGACGCCTTCACGGCCTATTGCCGGCGTCTGCGCGTCGAACAGGAGTCGGGCCGGAGCAAGGCGGCGATCCTGCAGGCGGAGGACGAACTTGCGGCCGCGGGGATCACGATCGGGGCCGGCTGGGCGGGCGCGCGCGCCTTCACGTCGACGAGCGGGGCGGGGATCTCGCTCATGACGGAGTTCATCGGGCTCGCCTACTACGCCGAGATCCCGTGCGTGTTCTTCGACATCGAGCGCGTCGGGCCGTCGACCGGGATGCCGACGCGCACACAGCAGGGCGACATCCTCCTCTGCGCCTACGCGTCGCACGGGGACACGAAGCACATCTGCCTCTATCCGAAGGACCCGGCGGAGTGCTTCGAGTTCAGCGTGCAGGCGTTCGATCTGGCCGAACGCTTCCAGACGCCCGTGTTCGTCCTGTCCGACCTCGACATCGGAATGAACGACTGGGTCGTGCCCCGGTTCCGGTGGGATGACACCTATCGACCGGACCGAGGCAAAGTGCTGGATGCAGAGGCGCTGGAGGGGGTCGAGACCTTCTACCGCTACCTCGATGTGGATGGGGACGGGATTCCGTATCGTACGATCCCGGGCGAGCATCCCAAGGGCGCCTACTTCACGAGGGGGTCGGGCCATACCAAGTACGGGAAGTACACGGAGGATGAGGAGGAATACCTCGAGGTCATCGACCGCATCGCGGAGAAGATCGAGCGCGCGGCCGAGGCCGTTCCGGCTCCGGAGATCCAGTCGCGTCCGGGCGCGCGCTACGGGCTCATCACGGTCGGAGGCTGTGACGGAGCGGTGCGGGAGGCGATCGAGCAGTTCGAGACGGAAGGACTGCGTTTCGACTACATGCGGATCCGGGGTTTCCCCTTCGCGCCGGAGGTCGCCCGCTTCATCGAGGCGCACGACCTCAACATCGTCATCGAACAGAACCGCGACGCCCAGCTCAAGTCTCTGCTCACGCTCGAGACGCCGGTCTCGAAGGAAAAGCTCGCCTCCGTGCGCCGGTACGGAGGCCTCCCGCTGAGCGCGCGGCAGGTCACGGAGGACGTGAGCGACTGTCTCGGCATCGCGGCGAAGTCCGCGGAAGGAGTAGGCGCATGACATTCATCGCCAAGCCGCGGGTCTTCCACCCCAGTCTGGAGAAGAACGAACTCGGCCTCACCCGCCGTGACTACGAGGGCGTGATGTCCACGCTGTGCGCGGGCTGCGGCCACGATTCCGTCACGGCTGCGCTGATCGAGGCGGCGTGGGATCTGGCGATCCCGACGCACAGGGCGGCCAAGATGAGCGGGATCGGCTGCTCTTCGAAGACGACCGCCTACTTCATGTCCGAGTCGCACGGCTTCAACAGCGTACACGGCCGGATGCCGTCGGTGGCCAGCGGGGCGAACGCCGCGAACCGCGACCTGGTGTACATCGGCGTGTCCGGGGACGGGGACTCGCTCTCGATCGGACTCGGACAGTTGTGCCACGGCGTGCGGCGCAATCCCAACCTGCTCTACATCATCGAGAACAACGGGGTGTACGGCCTGACGAAGGGCCAGTTCTCGGCCTCGGCCGACATGGGCTCCAGATCGAAACGCGGCCTGCCGAACGAGCAGCCCCCGATCGACCCCGTGCTCCTCGCGCTGTCGATCGGCGCCACCTTCGTGGCCCGCGGCTTTTCGGGCGACAAGAACCAGCTCGTGCCGATCATCAAGGCGGGGATCCGGCACCCGGGCCTGGCCATCGTCGACGTGATCTCGCCCTGTGTCACGTTCAATGACCACGTCGGCTCGACCAAGAGCTACGCGTACACGCGGGAGCACTTCCGCGAAGCGGTCGAAGCCGCGTTCGTGACGCCGAGGGATTTCGTCCCGCCGGCGGACGAGATCACCGCCGACCTGCGATCCAACGGCGTCCGCGACGTCCGCATGCACGACGGAAGCGTGGTGCGGTTCCGGCAGGCCGGCGACGACTACGACCCCACCGACCGGGATGCGGTGTACAGCTGCCTGCGGGAGCGTCAGGGGGCGGGCGAGGTTCCCACGGGGCTCCTTTACCTGGACCCGGACTCGAGAGACCTGCACGACGTGCTGGGCACGGTCGAACGTCCGCTCTGGAACCTCCCCTTCGAGGAGCTGTGCCCGGGGGCGGACACGCTCGACGCCCTGATGGAGAACTACCGATAGGGGAGCCGCGGCCGGCGGCCCGCTTCGAGACCGTGCAGCCGGTGCTTCCGTCGCGGGACGTGGCGGCGGCGATCGGTTTCTACGTCGGACGGCTGGGGTTCGAACTCGCCTTCGCCGATTCCACCCGCGACCCCGGATACGCGGGGCTCAGGCGGGACGGCGTCGAGTTGCACCTCCAGTGGCACGACGACGCCGAGTGGTCCCGGGTCGAGCGGCCCATGCTCCGTTTCGTGGTCCCCGATGTCGAGGCCCTGTTCGAGGAGTACAGGGGGCAGGGCGTCTTCCACGAGCGCACCGCGCTGCGGCGAACGGCGTGGGGGACGCGGGAGTTCGCCTTCTACGATCTCGACATGAACGGGCTCACCTTCTATCGCGATCTGGCCGCGGACGAGACGGCGGATCCGCCGCCCGCGGAGGACGGCCCGGAATGATCGACGTGATCCTCATGAGGTTCGAGGAGCCGGACGAGGTCCGCGAACTCGAGCTTGGCCGCTTCGAGGTCGTCCGTATCGGAGGCCTCACGATCGGACGGGCGACCTATCAGCCGGGGTGGCGCTGGTCGGAGCACGTGCCGTCAGACGAGCCTCTCTGCACGGTCGAACATGTGGGCCTCGTCCTGGCGGGTACGGCCACCGCCGCGTTCGAGGGCGGCAGGGTGGTGGAACTTCGGGCCGGCGAACTGTTCCACATCCCGCCCGAGCCGCACGACTCATGGGTCGTCGGGGACGAACCCTACGTCTCCCTCCACTTCATGGGCGCGAACCGCTACGCGGCCCGCTAGCCTCCACGGTCCCGCCCGGGCCCCACATGTATTTGGCGAGCCGCGCGCCGGCGAGGGCCCCGAGGACAGGTCCCCACACGTAGGGCCACGAGAGAGACCCGATCCCGAGCGCGACGGCCGGGTTGAGGACTCCGTTGGAACGGTGAGCGGCCCAGGAGATCGCCACAACCAGGGCCGTGCCGATCACGGCGCCGTCCACGAGCAGCGGGAGGGCCCGAGGGAAGAGCAGACGCCCGAGAACGAGGGCGAACCCGGCCCCCGCGAACTGGGCCGCCACGAACGCGCCGGCCACCGAAGCCTCCAGCTTTCCGACCGACCAGACGCCGATCGTCACCGCCGGGTTCAGCAGGCACCCCGACACCGGGCCGAGCAGATGGACGAGGAGTCCGAGGGTGAGCCCCGCCATGGCCGGAGTCGGGATGGGAAACCCCGGGTTGTGGATGGATATCGAGACGGAAAGCGTAAGCGCGAAAGCACCCAGCATTTCGGCGGCGATGGCCCTCGGTGTCAGGTCTCCTCCTGGGGTGTGAGTCGTCGCCGGCGGGACGAGTCGCGGTGCCCGGAGCGGGAGACCGCGGCGGGAGGTAAGATCTCCAACGTCACGATACGGCGATCATACGATTGCCGGCCACCGCACTCGAGAGCGTCACATGGCTTGGACACCTCCTGAAGACTGGCTTCGCATCGAGACCATCGACGCCCATACCGAAGGGGAGCCACTGCGCGTCATCGTGGCCGGCTTCCCGGAGCTTCCCGGGCCGACCGTGCTGGCCCGGCGCCGCGTCGCGCGCTCCGACTACGACGAGATCCGCCGCGCCCTGATGTGGGAACCTCGGGGCCATGCCGACATGTACGGATGCCTCGTGATGCCGCCGGTGAGGCCGGGGTCGGATTTCTCCGTCCTGTTCATGCACAACGAGGGGTTCTCGACCATGTGCGGCCACGGCATCATCGGCGTGACCAAGATCGCGGTCGAAGCCGGCTGGTTGGACGGGGCGGGGGACACGCGATCCGTCGCCATCGACACGCCCGCCGGACTCGTACGGGCCACCGCACTCCTCGACGGGGACCGCGTCCGTGAGGTCCGGTTCGTCAACGTCCCGTCCTTCGCGCCCCTCCTCGACGGAGTCGCGGAGGTCGAAGGCCTGGGCGCGGTGGCCTACGACCTGGGCTTCGGGGGCGCCTTCTACGCCTTCCTTGACGCGGATGCACTGGGGTTGCCCCTGACGCCAGCCGGGGGATCCGATCTGATCGACGCGGGGCGTCGAATCACGCGGGCGGTGTCGGAGACGGCCGCGGACGACATCCGACACCCGGACGATCCCGATCTCGGCTTCCTGTACGGGACCGTGTTCACCGGCGCGCCGGTGAACGCGGCGCACCACTCCCGTCACGTCTGCATCTTCGCGGACGGAGAACTCGACCGTAGCCCAACCGGGACCGCCGTCAGCGGGCGCCTGGCCATCCTGCGCGCCCGTGGGGAAATCGCGGAGCACGTGGAGATCGTGGTCGAGAGCATCGTCGGCGGCCGCTTCACGGGCCGGATCGTCGGCACCTCCTCCGTCGGATCGCACCCGGCGATCGTGCCTGAGGTTGGCGGCCGGTCCTGGGTCACGGGACGACACGAATTCCTCATCGACCCCGAAGATCCGTGGAAGGACGGCTTCCTCGTCCGCTGATTCGGCCGTCCCCTCGGAGAATGCGCCATCCGGAGGTCGCGACATGCCCCATATCCGAACCGTAGCCCCCGACGAGGCCACCGGCCTCCTCGCGCAAGAATACGAGAAGGCCGTTCGGCGCGCGGGGCGCGTCTTCAACGTCATCGGGATCCAGGGCCTCAACCCGCCGGTGCTCAGTGCGTCGGTCAAACTCTATGAAGCGTTGATGCTGGGACCCGGGCCGCTGGGGCGGGACGTGCGGGAGATGCTGGCCACCGTCACGTCGCGCGAACTCGACTGCTTCTACTGAACGGAGGCGCACGGGGAGGATCTCCGTCTGGTTACGGGAGATGACGAACTGGCTCGCGCGATCCGGACCGACTACCGGACGGCCGGACTCGACGAGAAGACGCGCCGGCTGCTGGACTTCGCGGTGGCGATCACGCGAGATCCGGGTTCGAGCGGTGCGAGCGAGATCGAGGAACTGCGCGAGGCGGGGTGGACGGACGCGCAAATCCTGACCGCGACAGAAGTCATCGGTTTCTTCAACTACTACGTGCGGATGGTCGAGGCGCTCGGCGTCGAACCGGAGCCCGAAATGAGGCGGGATCCGCACGTGTGGCCGGATCTCCGTTCCCGTTAGCCTCCAGACCGCCCGCGAGCCCGCGCGACGCCGGTCGAACGTGAAGCGCCGCCGGAGCGGCGGACCGCCCCGCCGGATCCGGATGTGCCGCCGGATCGCCGTACCACGCCGCCGGATCTCGAGACGCCTCCGCTTCGGACCGTCGGCCTCGGTAGCCGTGGCGCCGTCGGCCGGGCCACGGGTCTCCGCGTGGCGGGAACACTGCGGACCGCGGGGCGCGTCGATCCCGGCATGACAGGCCGCGCCGTCGGTCGCGCGGTACCGCCGCTGCGGCGTGTCGGGCGCTGCAGGACCGACCCGCGGATCGTCCGGTCGAAACCCTCGCCGACCGACGAGGGCCGGCGCTGCACGCCGGTGGAGCCCGACCGGGCCGTCGGCCGAGTGACCGGGCCTGCCGGGCGCCGGGTCGCGCTAGACGCGTCCCGGGCGGTCGGCCGGCGGACAGCCGCTCGAGCGCCGCTCTCGCTCTTCGGCCGGGGCGGGCGCTGCACGCCCGGTCGCTCCAGCCGCGGCGATCGGCCCTCGATCGGACGAATCGTCGCGCGGACGGGGCGCGCGCCGCCGGCCGCCACCGGGCTGGCCCGCGTCGAGGCTTCCGGCCGGCGGGCCACCGCCGAGCGGCCGTTACGACCCCGCAGCGCGACCCGTTCGATGCCCTGCGGCAGGCGCGTCCCCCGGTCGATGAAGCCGTTCGCGTCGACCGCCGTACGCCCGTCGCGCGGCACGGCGCGCCGCAGACCGGCCAGCGTCTCGGCGGGACGCCGCCATGCCTCCCGCCCCAGCGAGCGGGTGTCCGTGAGCAGCACACCGCGCTCGATGGCCCGGCGCCCACGGCCGAGGTCCGAACCGCCCACCGAGTAAAAGTACTGTCGCCGGTGCCCCAGCCGCCCGTGCGGCAGGAACGTCCAGTGCCGATAGCGCCCGAAGCTGCCCCCGATGTGTCCGTAGACGCCGAAGTGGAATCCCCATCCGCTTCCGTAGGAGTTGCGGTAGTGGCGCCAGTAGTATCCCGATGGGATCCAGCCCGCGTAGCTCGGTCCCCAGTACCAGTAGACGTGTGCCCCGGCGAACCGTCGTCCCGGGAACCACACCCAGCCCCAGTGCGGATGGAGGTCCCAGTAGCCGTAGTGGTAGGGGACCCATCCCCACGGCTCGTAGGAGACCCAGAACAGGCCGCTCGGCGTGTGCCTCCAGCGCCCGTCCCGATACGGCGCCCAGCCGGAGGACACGCGCGGACGCCACGCGACCCCGGCGTCGACCCGCACCCACGCCCCGTGGCCGCTCAGTGAAGACGCCGCGTAGTGGAGGTCCTGGTCCACATGCGCCGCGTATTCTCCGTCCGCGTAGTCGCCGAGTCCCAGACCCCACGCCTCAAGGCGGTCGAGATCCGGGGCGGCCGCGAAGTCGAGGCGCTCCCCCTGCGGTCCCTCGACGAAGAGGCGCTCCCCGCGTCGGACTTCGGCCGCCTCGCTCGGCGTCGTCACATCCGCCACTCCCTCGCGAACGATGACCTCGCTCCGCCGATCGTCATCGATGGCGATGAGGAAGGATCCCGCCCCCCGCGCCCGAATCGTCGCATTCGGCGTCACGACGGCCGGGAACTCCGCGCCCTGCTGATCCGCGGACACGACGAGTTGCAGCGTCCCCCGCGCGAGTTCGATCACGGACGCCGGGTCGTTCCTGTCGCCTGAGTTGGCGAGCGCCCGGAAGAGCAACTCCGCGCGGTCGCCGACGCGGAGGATGTTCCCGTCGGCGAGCAGGACTTCGATGCGCGAGTCACCGGACGAGAAGAGCCGATCGCCGGCGAGGATGGGCTCGTTGACCGAGACCCCGACGCGCTCTTGGGTGTCGACCTGGATCAGCGTGCCGGATCCCTCGAGCGCGCGGATGTATCCGTAGCTCCCGTCGATCCCGCTCTGAGCGATCGCCGCGTCGTAATCGATCGGGAACTCCGCCTCCTGGGCGGAGATCGGGGGCGCGGCGAACGTCACACCCCACACCAACCCGGCCACCCGTGCCCGCCGCAATCCCCACGACCGCCCTAGGCGGCCAGAGCTCGTCATCGCCTCTAACGCACCCATCCCGAGACTCCCATCTCCTCTGGTCTCCGGCCCTCCGACGTCACCGGGGGGCCATCTTCAGAGGGTAGACGACCGCCGGGGAGACGCCGTCACTCGGGCGGGTCGTCGATCCATTCCGCGATGAAGAGGTTCGTGTTCCCCTCGTGGGAGCCGTGCCGGTTCGACCCGAACACGAGATGGCGGCCGTCGGGGGTGAACATGGGGAAGCTCTCGAACTCTTCGCTGAACGTCACCTGCTCCAGCCCCGTCCCATCCAGGTTGATCACGAAGAGATCGAAATTCCGGCTGTCGGGGTCGTGCAGGTTCGAGGCGAAGATCACCTTCTCGCCGCCCGGGTGGAAGAAGGGGGCGAAGTTGGCGGCCCCGTTGTCCGTCAGGCGTCGGCGGTTCGATCCGTCCGCGTCCATGACGTAGATGTCGAGGACCCCCGGACGGACGAGGTGGTCGGCCAGGAGCGCCTGATAGTCCGCGAGTTCTTCCTCACTCTCGGGGTATCTCGCGCGATACACGATCTTCGACCCGTCCGGCGAGAAGAAGGGGCCGCCATCGTACCCCGGTTCGTCCGTGAGCTGGCGCACGTCGGATCCGTCCGGGTTCATCGAGTAGATGTCCAGGTCGCCGTCGCGCGTCGACGTGAACACGATCCGCGAACCGTCCTGCGAGATCGTCGCCTCCGCGTCGTAGCCCGGGCTCGAGAAGATCGCCTGGACGTCGGAACCGTCGGGGCGCGCCGTGTAGACGTCGAAGTCGTACAGCGCCCACACGTAGCCCCGGCGCATGTCCGGCGGCGGGGGGCAGGCCTCACTCGCGTGGTGGGTCGAACTGTAGACGATCCTGGAATCATCCGGGAAGAAATAGGCGCAGGTGGTCCGGCCCAGGCCGGTGGATACGAGGTTCCGATCTCCGCCTTCGACGCCGATGGTGAAGATCTGGTCGCACTCGTACTCGCCCTCGCGCCGGCGCTGGAAGATCAGCCGCTCCCCGTCCGACGAGAAATAGGCCTCGGCGTTCTCCCCTTCGAAGGTGAGTTGCGTCAGGCTGGCGAAGCGCCTTTCTCCCGGGAGCGGGTCCCGCGCCACCGCGCCCGTCTGCTCCCCGTTTGCGTTGGCGCAGGCCGTCGCACCGAGCCCGGCCGCAAGCGTCACCAGGACGCGAAGCGGCGCAGATGCCTGATGAGTTGAATTCAAGAGAGCCTCGGTTCTGCTGCTTGGTTGTCCGGCGACACGCCGCTTGCCGCCGCTTTGTGCTTCGAGCCCGGGTGGGGGCTGCGGGCCCACACGGTACGATTCACACGCCCGCGAAGCCAGTTGCCGGTGGGTCCCGCTTCACGATCTCTGAAACGATACGTTCTACGGAGTGAGAGCGAGCGAGAACGGGGGCGAAAAGGCGGAGCCGAGGCAGATGACCACACTCACGGAGCCGGAACGGCGGGTGAATCGCTGGTCCGAACGTTACGGCCCCGAATTGCAGCGCCATGTGGCCACGATGCTGGGGAACGCTGAGCAGGCGCACGACATCGTGCAGGATCTGTGGGTGACGGCGCTCCGTGCCCGGCCCGAGGCGGGAGACCGCGTGAACATCCGTGCATGGCTGTACCGGGTCGCGACCCGCCGCGCGCTCGACCACGTCTCGATGCAACGTCGGCGCTCTCAATTGCTCGTAGTCCACTCCAATGAACTGGAACCGGGCTCGCTTCCCGCGACCGATGCCGTGTTCGGTCGGCTGTCCGAGGCCGCCGCGGCGCGCGTTCGGAAGGGTGTCGCCGAACTCCCCCCGCGGCAGCGGAACGCGGTCTGGCTCCGCTGGATCGAAGAGTTGGACTATGCGACGATCGCCCGCCGGCTGGGTTCCACCCCCGAAGCCGCGCGAGCCAATGTCTACCAGGGAATGAAGAAGCTGCGCCGCGACCTCGTCGACGTGTGGCGCGAGGAGGCTCCGATATGACTCAAAGCTGTGCGACCTATCGCGAGGAGGACGTACTCGCCTGGATCCTGCGCGACTCGGATGCGGGCGCCGCTCAGGCTCTGGCTGAGCACATGGCTCACTGTCCCGCCTGCCGGGAGCGGGCGGCGGAATACCGGATCCTGCATCGTTCTGCGGGGGGCTTCCGAAACGACCCGGTCATCCGCTGGCGCCGCTTTGACTCGCCCTTCGGCGCGATGCGCGTCGCCGCGAGCGCGGCGGGCCTGGTCGCGCTCTCGTGGCAGGATGCGTGCGACGAGGCGTTCGTCGCCGGTCTCGAGCGCCGATATCCGTCGACACCCGTCGTATGCGATACGGATGAACTCGACCCCGCGGAAGAGCAGCTGACGGAGTACTTCGGCCGTCGCCGCCCCCTCTTCGATCTGCGCGTCGACCTCGCGGAACTGGGTGACTTCCAGCGCGCCGTACTGGACGCGGCCTCCGGACTCGATTTCGGAGAGACGGTGACGTACACGGAGATCGCCCGGCGAATAGGGCGTCCGAAGGCCTCACGGGCGGTGGGCAACGCGCTCGGCCGCAACCCGGTACCGATCATCGTGCCGTGCCACCGGGTTGTCCGGACCGATCGGACGCTGGGCGGATACACTGGAGGACTCCGTTACAAGCGCGCGCTCCTCGGCATCGAGGGCCGCACGGATCTCCTGTCATAAGATGTCATAAGAACGGGTGCTGAAGCGTCTCAAGGGTAGCAGACGCGGCCAAACGCCTGTCCGGACAGCCATTGCGGTCGCCACGTACGGGATCAACCACCGTCATGGAGGGATCCGTGGCCCACAGTTGTCCGACGTGGAGGGACCTCCGAGTGACGACACTCGTGGCCATCCATTGCTGCCTCGGGTTCATGTTCGGAGCCGCACCTGCAATCGCCCAGGAGTCCCCGGTGTCCGCCGCCGCATCCGGCATTGTCCGGGGCACCGTCGTGGACGCGGAAACCCTGATCCCCGTCTTCGGAGCGCACGTTTCGCTCGACGATTCGGCCCTCGGCGCCGTCACCAATTCGCGCGGCGAGTACCGGCTGGAAGGAGTGCCCTCGGGGCCCCGCATCGTGAAGGTCCGCCTGGCGGGGTACGTAGACGCCTCTCGAACGCTCCCCGTGGAGGCCGGCGCCGCGGGACGGCTCGACTTCGAGTTGGTGCAGACGGCGCTGCGCCTGCACGATCGCGTCGAGGCGGGACTGGCGGGAGCGGCCCCACGGATCAAGGTCCCGCTCGCCATTACGCGACTCTCCGTCGCCGATCTTCCCGTGCCCTCCTCCGACGTGGCCTCGCTCCTGGCGGGCAAAGCGGCGGGCGTCTCCGTGATCTCCGCCTCCGGACAGCCCGGCGAAGCGGCATCGATCCTCATCCGCGGGACCACTTCGATCGACGCCTCGGGACGGCACGTAGCGCCACTCGTCGTGATCGACGGTGTCATCCTGTCGGAGGAGGCCACACTCGCGGAGATCTCCACGCTCGACATCGCGCACGTCGAGATCGCGAGGGGTGCTGCGGCCACCGCGCTGTATGGGGCCCGGGGCCAGAACGGTGTCATCCTCATTTCGACGAAGCGCGGCCACGGGATACCGGACGGGACGACGAGAGTCATGGGGCGCGCCGGCTGGGGAAGGAGCGTGCTGGTCGGTGAAATCGGACTGGTCCGCGCGCATCCCTATCTCATGAACGAGGCCGGAACGAGCTTTGTCGATGAGGATGGGAATGAAGTCGGGTTCTGGGACACATGGCTACAGGCGGCGAACCAGATCCACCCCGGCGAGCCCGCGACCTCCGAGACCGTGTTCTACAATCAGGAGTTTCCGTTCGACCTGTTCGACCACATGGATACCGTCTTCGAGCCGGGGCAGACTCTGGATCTCCATGGTGCCCTGACGGGACGGTTCGGGGAGTCGGCCTACCGCGCCAGCCTCGACGTGTTGGCGGAACAGGGGATCGTCCACTGCACGGCGTGCGTCCCCAATCTGGAGAGACTGAACGGGGATCGGGTGGAGCAGGGATTCGCAGGTTCCTCGCTGTTTCAGGTGGGTAGGTTGAAGTTGAGTTTGCCGCACACGAGATAGGCGATGGTGGTGAAGTTCTCGGTGGTCCGGTAGCCGCGGGCCCTGGCCTTGGCGGCCTGGACGAGCGAGTTGATGCCCTCGATCATGCCGTTGGTGATCCTTGAGCGGAACCAGAGGAGGATGCCGTCCCAGTGCTTCCTGATGGTCTTCGCCGCGTCGATGACGGGCTGGAGGCCGCTTTCGCCGGCCCACGAGCACCACTTCTGGAGGTAGGTCGCCGCCAGCCGGGGCGGCAGGTCCCAGAACACCTCGAAGGCGAGCTTGATCCGGTAGGCGAGGGCCGTCTTCAGTCCCCGCCGCGACGGATCGAGCAGTTCGCCGAGCCACCGCCGCTGAGAGGCGGTGAGCTTGCTCCGCCTCTTGAGCCACGGGTAGCGGGTGCGGTTCAGCTCGGGACGCTCCTTGCGCTCTTGGCGCCTCACCTCGTCGACCGCCCGGTTCATGAGCCGCTGGACGTGGAAGCGGTCGAAGGTGATCCCGGCCTCCGGGAACGCCTCCCGCGCCCCTTTCATGTAGGCCGCGGACATGTCCATGCAGAGGTCCCGGATCTGCCCGGCGCGCCCCCCGCGCGCCTCGATGTCCTCCCGGAAGCGGCGCACGACCGAAGCGTCGCGCCCCGGCGTGGCGTACAGAAGCCGCGAGCGGTCCAGATCCGCGAACAGCGTGATGTAGTCGTGGCCTCGCCGGCACGCCGTCTCGTCCACCGCCACAGCCGCGTGTCGTGCTCGCCCACCAGGCGGGCCACCGCCCTGGCCGGCATCTCCCGCGCCAGCGCCACCACCAGCGCCTCGAACCACAGCGTGAAGCCGCTGCCGGGCTCCGACCACGGCACCTTCGCCTGCTTCACGCCGCACGCCGGACACCGGACCCTCGGCACCCGGGCGTGCAGGTAGGCGCGGTGCTGGAAGAAGCCCAGGTGCCGCCAGCGCTTCGGGCTCGCGTCGTGCGCCTTGCAGCCCCCCCGCCCGCACGAGGGGCAGTCGAACGTCCCGCCCGCCTCGAAGTCCAAGTGCAGGTCCAGGCGGCGCTCGGCCGCGTCGAACTCCGTCCGCTCCACCCGCCACGGCCACTGAAGACCCAGCGCCCGCTCGAACAGTCCCCTCTCCGCCATGCCGCCGTCCCGCCCCGGCCGCTCCGCATCCCTCCACCGCCCCCGGCCGGCCCCGGAGACCACCGGGCACGTCACGGACCCGCTCGGGCACCGGCGGCCACCGCCGCCGGCCCCGCCACTCTACCGCCCCTCATCCACCCCCAACAGCGAGGAGACGATTCGCACCGTACGGCACCGACCGGTTCGACAGGGACGGATACGACCGTTACGGCGCCCGCATCAACGTCGACAGCCGGGCGGGAGACCTTCAGATCGCGGCCAGCGGCTTCTACAGTCGCTCCAATCAGGATGACAAGGCTGTCACGGGCGGCTTCTTCAGCAACCTGCCGCTCGTCTCGCCGGTGGTGGACCTGACAAGAATCAATCCGCGGACCGGAGTTCCCTACCTGCTTGCCCATCCGCGGGAAGACACGAGGAATCCACTCCGCTCCCTGGCGGGCAATGAGAGCCGTGAGGAAAGAACGCGCGCCATGGGCGCCGCCGACCTCGAGTACGCGCCCGGGGGCTCCGACTGGCTCACGCTCGGCGCCGGCGCCTCGTTCGACCGGACGGAGATCCTGGAGCGACGCTTCTTTCACCCGGTGAACCGCATATTCAGCAACTACTACTTCGCGGGAGGCCTGCAGCAGGGAACACGCACTTCTCAGGCCACTCACGCGCACATCGGACTCCGCGTCGCCCGAACGTTCATGGATGGCGACGTGAGGCTTCGCGCGCGGGCGAGGTATCTGACGGAGGAGCAGGACTTCGAGGCCCTCGAAGCGATCGGCCCGGGCTTCTCCCTGCCCGATGTGCCGAGTTTCGACGCCATCGCCGGCGACCCTTCCGTCGGGAGCGAGGGCCGGCGGATCAAGGGCAGGGCCTTCCTCGCCGCTGCGGACCTGGCTTACAGGGGTCGCTACCTTCTTGACGGAATCGTACGCAGAGACGGCGCCTCCCTCTTCGGCCCCGAGGCTCGCTGGCACACGTATTTCAGGGGGGCGGCGGCCTGGCGGGTGTCGCGCGAAGCGTTCTGGAACGTGGACTTCATCGATGAACTGAAGCTCCGTTTCGCGCTCGGCACCGCTGGGGGTCGACCCAACTTCCACGCTCAGTATGAAACGTACGGAAACACGCCTGCGCCCTATGGCCGCGTGCGGTGGTCAACGCGGCTCAACCTGGCGAACCGGCGCCTGCGGCCCGAGTTCACCAGGGAAGCGGAAGCCGGCGTGGACCTCGTAGTGGGCGACAAGCTGGCGCTGGACCTCACGTACGCCTGGCGAACGACCGACGATCAGTTGCTGCGCGTTCCGCAACCGGCCTTCCTCCTGTTCCCATGGTAGTGGCGGAATGCCGGGGAAGTCGAGTCCCGCACCTGGGAGGCGACGATCCGCTATGCGATGATCGAGACCCGGGATAAGAGCGTCGGTTTCCGGCTCACGTGGGACCGGACGCGGCAAGTCGTGAGCCGACTCGATGTGCCCGCGTTCAGACACGGCCCGTTCTTCGTGTCGGAGGGGCGGTCTGTGGGGGAAGTGTGGGGCACGGCCTTCGCGACGGATTGCGCGGACCTGGCGCCGGTCGGCGTCACCGACTGCGGAAGTTTCGAGGTGAATGACGATGGGCTGCTCGTGGCGACCGGACGGGGCAACGATTTCACCCAGGGGTTCGCCAAGGGTCTGTGGGACACGGCGGTCGCCGTGACTGATGCGATGGGAGATACGCTCACCTATCGCTGGGGGCTTCCCATTGCGGTTCGAGATCGCTCGCCGGCCTGCGTCGCACGAGATCCGGGAAAGCGGGAGGACTGCCCGCTAACGGGTTTTCTGCCGTTGGGCAATACGACGCCCGAGTTCAATGCCTCCTTCGCGACGAACCTCCGTTACAAGTCACTCACCTTCTCCGGCCTGCTGGAGGCCTCGGTCGGACATTCAATCTACAACCGGACGGCGCGGCCGGATCCGGTCTGGCTCCGGGGCCCGGACCTGGATCAGGGCGGCAAACCGCCGGGGCACCAGAAACCGGTGGCGTACGTCTCGGCGCTCCGGACGGGCGAGCGGAACTCCTGGTTGCTGGAGGACGGCGACTGGCTGAAGGTCCGGGAGATGTCGGTAAGCTATACGCTGCCCGAAGATCTCATCCAGAGTCTGTTCGGCGGCGCGTTCAGGCGTGTCACGCTGACGGCTGCCGGCAGCCGGCAGCAACCTGTTCACGTTCACGGGCTACCGAGGCTACGACCCGGAGGTCGGGATCTCCGGAGGGGTCCACGGCAGTCCGCAGGTGAACGCCGTGGATTCCTACGCCTATCCGAACTTTCGGACGTTCACCTACTCGGCGGAAATCGTGTTCTGAATCTGCTCCAGGGAGCCGCACCATGTCTGTTATCTCAAGGGTCTGTCTCGGTTTGAGCGTGGGTCTCGTCACCCTTGCGGCCTCTGACCTTCCGGGTGCCGGTGGGTCGCGTCGGCCTGCCGCCACACCTGCCGAGCGGGCGTTCGAGTACCCGGGTGACACCCCCGCCGATGCCGAGGTGCGGCGAATTCAAGGCCACCTTCGGGATGTCGAGCGCTTCCTCAGGGCTCACTCGCCGGCCGAACTGAGCCTCGCGCAGCGGCAGCAGCGAAGTGCGGCTCTGGATTGGCTGCGCGAATACACGCAGCGGGGGACGTTCCCACACAACTACACGCGTCCAGGCGAACGCGTGCCCGTCTTCGTCGATGAACACGGGACGCCGTGTGCGGTGGCCTATCTCCTCCGACGTTCGGGCGAGGACGCCCTTGTGCGCGAAATCGCCCGAGCCGACAACCATGTCTACACAGGGACCCTCGCCGAAGAGCGGCGGCTGGCGTCGTGGCTGGAGGAAATGGGCCTTACCCCGGGGGAAATCGCCCGCATTCAACCGGGGTACATTCCCCGCGCCCCGCGGCCCGAACCCGGAGAGTCTCACGCGGTGCGCGGGGCGGCGGAGCCAGCGTCCGGCGCCTGGCGGTACGTCGCTCCCCTGTCCGTGGGGTCCGCGCTCATCGCTCACCTGACCGACACGCGCCCGGGAGCGCGACCGGTGGTTGGGGCAATCAACGGAGCCTTCGCCGTGGGGCATGCCGGTCTCGCGGCTCACGCGCTGCTGGCCGAATGGGGGAGCGATGGAGCCGGTCGGTCAGCCGCGATCAACGGGGCGCTGGCGCTGGTCTCCGCGCATGCGGCGTGGAGCCGCTTCCGGCGGCGTTCGGAGACGCGGTCTCCGGTCGGATCTCGGGAGGGCGCGCGCGCGGCGATGTCACGGCGACCGCGGATTCTGGCCCCCGAAGCGGCCTGGGTCGGCGGCGGCGTGGGCCTCCAAGTGCGGCTGGTGCACTGAGGGAGGCCGCTTCGCCGCAAGGAAGCGCTGCTCGACATCGCAGGGCGTGCCGATCTCCTGACCCCCACGGCGCGCCGGATCCGCCGCGGATGGTAGTTCTCCGTCACGGCCCGGCACCCCAGCGGCTACCGCGGGTACGCCCACGGCAACGGGGAGCCCTAACAGGAGTCACAGCCATGTCCGTTTCTTCCAGAGCCGTCGTCGTCGGGGGTCTGTTCACGTTCATCGCGGCCTCCGGCGGCCCCGGCGCCGATTCGTCCGGCCACACCACGACCCAGGTCGGGACAGCGCAGCCGCGGCTTGCGGTCGCGCTCCCGCGAACGGACCCCGGGCAAATGGAGACTCGACGGATTCAGGGTCACCTGCTCGATGTCGAGCGGGCGTTGAGGGGAAGGGCGACGGGTGCTCTTACCGAGGCGCAGCGGGAGAGACGAAAGACCGCCCTGAACTGGCTGCGCGAATACCGGGAACGGTGGAAGTTCCCGCACAACCATACGCATTCCGGCGCCCGGATACCTGTCTTCGTCGACGAACACGGGACGCCATGCGCGGTGGCCTACCTGCTCCAAAGGTCCGGCCGGGGCAGTCTCGTCCGGGAGATCGCGAACGCGGACAACAATGTGTACGCATGGGAGCTCGCGGGGGACGAGCGCTTCTCGGAATGGTTGGACGAAACGGGTATAACGCTGGAAGAAGCGGCGAGGATCCAGCCCGGCTACGCCGACTATTGCCTCTGCTTCGAGAATCCGGCGTCCCGTGCCTGGCGATACGTCGCTCCGCTGTCCGCGGGGTCGGCCCTCGTCACTCACCTGGCGAAACCCGAGGGGTGGGCGAGACCGCTGCTTGGCGCAGTTAACGGGGCCTTTGCCGTGGTGCACGCGGGCTTTGCGTGGAACGCCTGGCATGAGTGGAATGAGTCGAGGGAGGGAGCCGAACTCTCGGTCGCCGCCAACGGCGCGTTGGCGTTCGTGTCCGGCTACGCGGCTTGGAGCCTGCTGCTGCGGCGCACGGATGAGCCTTCGACATCCGGAGCCGGGGTAGCGACCCCGAGCGCGATGAAGGCGCAGCGCCCGCGGCTTCTCGCGCCTGCAGTGGCCTGGGTCGGCGGGGGCGTGGGCCTGCAGGTGCGCCTGGTACACTGAGTCGGGCGGCCGCTCGGGCCGGGGAGGCGCGCTACGCCCGCTCTTCAACGAGCTGGATGAGGCGGCGCAGGCCGAGTCCTTCCGGACCCCCGACCCGGACCCGCAGCGTCCGGCGCTCCCGCTCGGCAAGGGCCTCGAGGTCTCCCAGCGCCTGCGCGCGGATAAGCTGTCGGAAAGTGAAGTCGGATTCCGGCACGTGGATGTGCGCGCCGGCGTCGTCGATCAATTGCAGGAAGACGCCGTTGTCCGCGCCCCCCTTGTGCAGCTGCCCGGTCGAGTGGAGGAAGCGGGGGCCGTATCCCATCGTCGTGGTCGCTCCCGTGGCCCGGGTCAGCTCGACACGCAACATCGGGAGCAGCTCGTCGTCCTCCTCACCGCCCGCGAGCCAGGCCTGCACGGCGATGTAGTCCGTGCGCTCCACGTCATCGAGGAAGTCGTGTAACCGGCCCCGGATCCCGTCCAAGTCGGGTGGCGCGGGGTTGCGGGGCGGGGCGTGACCGAACCGTGGCAGTTCCCAGACCAGGTCCAACGTTTCGTCGCCCTCGGGGTCGCCCTCGGCGTCGACCTCGCGATCTGGTTCGGCGTCGTGCGGCGTCTCCCCGGCTGTGGGCGTTTCTCCGGCCATGGCGCGGCGCGCGAGGCGCTTGGCGAGCTGGACGTCCGGCTGATTGAAGGGGTGGATGCCGAGGACGGAGCCGGCCATGGCCACGCCCACTTCCCAGACGAAGAAGAGGGCGCCTAGCTCCCCGGGCTGTTCGAGCCGAAGGCGCACGACTGGGTGCCCCGCCTCCTCGAGCGCGTCGAGCCGAGCCGGCGTCTCGTCCGCTTCGCCCCACTGTTCCGCCTCGCGCGCCGCCTCTCCCGCGAGGACGAGGCCGACGAAGACGCGGTCCTCCCCGTACGCCGCCGGCTCTCGGGCCGGCTCTCCGGTCACGGGGACGATGCCCCTCCCGTCCTTGCCGGTGCTCTCGGCGATGAGCTGCTCCGCCCAGTCGGGGAACGCTTCCCAGTCCGGACTCGCGACGAAGGTCGCCTTGTCACGCCCGGCCAGGGCGAGCTCGCCAAGCGCCGCGCCGAGCAGGAAGCCCGGGTTGTGGCGTACGTCGTCCTTGCACGCGTCCGCGGCCACCACGGCTTCATCGAGGAGCCCGGCAAGGTCGGTTCCCGCGAGCGCGGCCGGGACGAGACCGAACGGGCCGAGTGCGGAGAAACGGCCGCCCACATCCGGGGGCGCCTCGAACACCGCCCGGAACCCGCGCTCGCGAGCGAGTTCGGCGAGAGGCGAGCCCGGATCCGTGATCGCGACGAAATGGGCGCCGGGATCGTCGACGACCTCGGCGGTCCGCGACCAGAAGTGCCGGAAGAGGGAGAGCGTCTCGAGAGTGGTGCCCGACTTGCTCGCCACGACGAAGATCGAGTTCGCCGGGCGCAGCCAGTCGAGGTCGCGGATCGCCCCGGGGTGCGTGGTGTCGACGAGCGTGAGCGGCAGCCCCTCGCCCGGCATCGTACGGGAGATCACCTCCGGGGCGAGGCTGGAGCCCCCCATCCCGAGGAGTACCAGGTCGGTGAACCAGAAGGGCACGCTCGCCCGCAGCTGCTCGAGCGGCCGCAGGGCCGCGCGGGACGTCTCCGGAAGGTCGAGCCAGCCGAGCCGGTCGGCCAGCTCGGGCGTCTCCGGGTCCGACGACCACAGGGTCGCGTCCCTCCGCCAGAGGCGCCCCACGGCGTCCTCCTCGGCCCACGCCCGGAGTCGGCGCTCCACGGCCTCCCGGTGAGGCCCCTGCGACAGCTCGATTTCGATCATGTCGTCAGAAGAGCCCGACCACGCTCCCGCCCTCGACGATCCGGATGCCTTCGGCGGCGGGCACCCGCGGGAGTCCGGGCATCGTCATCACGGTGCCCGCCCGCGCGACGACGAAGCCTGCGCCTGCCGAGGGCCTCACGTCCCGCACCGTGATGCGGAAGCCGGTGGGGCGCCCCAGCCGGCTCGGGTCATCGCTCAGGCTGTTTGGCGTCTTGGCGATGCACACGGGCGTATCCCCCAGTCCCGCCGCCTCGAGCTGTCGTATGTCCTTCGCGGCGCGCGCGGTGTAATCGACGCCGTCGGCCCCGTACACGTTCGTCGCGATGGCCTCGATCTTGTCCCTGATCGGCGCCTCGGCGTCGTACCTGGGCCGATACGCGCCCGAGCCCGCCTCCAGCGCCCCCAGGACGACCCGTGCCAGGTCTTCACACCCCTCGCCGCCCCGGGCGTGACCCTCCGAGCGGGCGTAGCGGACGCCCAGCGCCTCGCACGCCTCCGCCACGGCGGCGATCTCCTCCTCGGCATCGGTCCCGAACACGTTGATCGCGACCACGGGCTCGATTCCGAAGCCCCGGACATTCTCCACGTGCGCGCCGAGGTTAACGAGCCCTCTGCGGACGGCCCCCGCATCGGGCATCGAAAGCGCCGACCGGTCTCCGCCGCCGTGCAGCTTTAGCGCCCGGATCGTGGCCACGAGCACGGTAGCCTCGGGGTTCAGGCCCCCGATGCGGCATTTGATGTCGAAGAACTTCTCCGCGCCCAGATCCGACCCGAAGCCGGCCTCCGTGATCACGACGTCGCCGAACGCCAGCCCGGCCCGCGTCGCCATGAGCGAGTTGCAGCCGTGGGCGATGTTGGCGAAGGGTCCGCCGTGCACGAAGGCCGGGGTCCCCTCCAGCGTCTGGACGAGGTTCGGCCCGATCGCCTCGCGCAGGAGCAGCGTCATCGCCCCGGCCACGTTCAGTTCGCGCGCCCGCACCGGCTCGCCGCCGTAGGCGTATCCGACGATGATGCTGCTCAGCCGCTCCTCCAGGTCCTCCAGGCTGGCGGCGAGACAGAAGATCGCCATCACCTCCGAGGCGGCCGTGATCATGAAGCCGTCCTCTCGCGGCACCCCGTTGATCCGCCCCCCGAGTCCGACGACGATGTTCCGCAGCGCCCTGTCGTTCATGTCCACGGCGCGGCGCCACGTGATCTGGCGCGGGTCGATCCCGAGCCTGTTCCCCTGCTGGAGGTGGTTGTCGAGCGCCGCCGAGAGGAGTGCGTGGGCCGATGTGATCGCGTGCAGATCCCCGGTGAAGTGGAGGTTGATGTCCGACATCGGGATCACCTGAGAATACCCTCCGCCCGCGGCGCCGCCCTTGACGCCGAACACGGGCCCCAGGCTCGGCTCGCGGATGCAGAGGACGGAGTTCGCCCCTACCCGACGCAGGCCGTCGGCGAGACCGACCGCGACGGTTGTCTTGCCCTCGCCGCCGGCCGTCGGCGTGATCCCCGTAACGAGGACGAGCCGGCCCGATCCGGGTTCGCGCGAGAAGATGGACTCCGGACGGACCTTCGCCTTGTAGTGCCCGTAGGGAACCAGTTCGTCGAGATCCAGTCCGATCTTCGCCCCGATCTCGGCGATCGGCCGGGGCGTGGCGGCTTCCGCTATCTGTACGTCGGTGAGCATCCGTACCGTCCCGATGAGGTGGCTGTGGGTTGATCCCGCGCCGGGCAGAATCCGACGCGGCGTTCTCGACCGCAGACTCTACCGCACGCGTCGCGTCGGCAAAAGCGCCGGCGAGAATCGCGGCCCGTTCGGCTCCGGCTCTTGCCGCGGACCGCTACCCGGCGGCGGACTCCGTCCGTCCCTGATCGGAGGGCCGGGCAAGGAGGCTGATCAGACTCCCGACGAGGAGGACAATCGCGGTCCCGACGACGTTGTACCATAGCCACGCGATATCCGTGAAGCGGGCCACCGCGAGCACAGAACAAATGGCGAATATCAAACCGTAGAAGGCCCCCGCCGCCGTCGCGCGCCTCACGAGGAAGGCGAGCAGGAAGACCCCGAGCAGAGACCCGTAGAAGATCGAGCCCACCTCGTTGACCGCCTCGACGAGAGACCCGAGTTGGCCGACGTAGAGCGCGAACAGGACGGCGAACCCGCCCCACGCGAGCGTCGCGAGTCGGGATACGAGGAGATAATGGGCATCGCTGCCGTCCGGCTTGAAGTGTCGTCGGTAGAAGTCGATGACCGTGGCGCTCGACAGCGCGGTGAGTTCCGAGTCGAGCGACGACATCGCGGCCGCGAAGATGACGGCGATGAGGAGACCGAGGATCCCGGCCGGAACATACGTGATCAGATAGGTCGGAAAGACATAGTTCACATCGTTGGACGAGGCCCCGCGTACCTCGGCGACCAGTGTCTTGGATTCCTCGCGCAGACGTTCGAGTTCGTCGTCGTAGGCGGCGATCCGCCGTTGGGGGGAAGCGAGAGCGTTCCCGCTTCGCCGGGCCTCCAGCAGTTCGAACGTCGCGGTGCGGCGGAGTTCGTGCGTCCGTTCGTGCGCCGCCTCCAGTCCGGCGAACTCGTCCCCCCGGTCGCTCTGCTCCACCACGGCGACTTCGGCCGGGTTGAAGACCAGCGGCGGCCGCTCGAAGTGGTAGAAGACGTAGAGCAGCACCCCGATCGCGAGGATGAAGATCTGCATCGGGACCTTGACGAAGGCGTTGAATATGAGGGACAATCGACTCTGTCGAAGGGAGCTGGCGGTGAGATAGCGCTGGACCTGGCTCTGGTCCGTTCCGAAGTATCCGAGTGCGAGGAAGAGCCCGCCGATGAGCCCGGACCACAGGGTGTAGCGGTCCGTGGGATCCCAGGAGAGGTCGATACTCTTCCACATCTCGTGGATGCCGCCGATGTAGGCCACGTCGGCCACCCCGACGCCCTCCGGAAGGGTGGAGAACAGCACGGCCAGCGCGATTCCTATGCCCGCGAACATCACCAGCATCTGTACGACATCGGTCCAGATGACCGCCGTGATCCCGCCCATGATCGTGTACGCGACCGTGATCAGCCCCATGACCAGGATCGTCACTCGTTCGTCCCAGCCCATGATGACGGAAAGCACGATGGCGGGGGCGTACAGCACGATTCCCGCCGCGAGTCCCCGCGACATGAGAAACAGGAAACTCGTCATCGAGCGGGTCTTCGCGTCGAAGCGCCGCTCGAGGTACTCGTAGGCCGTATAGATCTTCGATCGGTGGAAGAAGGGGACGAAGAGGACGCAGAGGATGACCATCGCGATCGGCTGGCCCAGATAGAACTGGACGAATTCCATGCCGTCGTCGAACGCCTGCCCGGTCGTGCCGATGTAGGTGATGGCACTCGCCTGCGTCGCCATCACGGAGAGACCGATCGCACCCCAACCCATGCGGCGATTGGCGAGGAAGAACCCCTCGATGCCCCGGTTGCGTCGGCTCTGGTACCAGGCGAACGCGACCACGGCCCCGAAGTAGACCGTAAAGACCAGCCAGTCGACTGCGCTCACGGCACGCTGAAGTCGAGCAGTCGCGTGACGAGATAGAGGACGACGATGAGCACGAACGTGTACGCGATGACCGACACATAAAGGGCGCGCCAGCTGCGAAAGATGCCGATGCGGTCGTCCTTCACGGCGCGGTGATCTCCCTCCAGCGGCGCCCGTCGAGCGAGATCAGGTTCGCCCACAGACGAAAGGCGCCCGGGACGCCGGCGCGTAGCTGTCGAAAGAAGGACAACGACGTGTGGATATACAGACCGCGGCCGACCGGCGCGGCGAGGAGGCTGCCCCGCTGCGCAGGTTCGCCCGGGTCGGCCATTTCGAGCAGCGCCTGGTATCGCGGATCCCATTCGGAGGGGAAGTAGAGGCCGCGTTCCTGGACCCAGCCCTCGAAGTCGCCCGGGCCGAGGCGGTTGGGCTCCACGAGGAGGGGAGCCGCCCCGTCGAGGAGGGTGACCGGTGCGTCCTCCCGCGTCACGCGCGGGGCGGGTCTTCCGATCGTGATCGGATACGGCGCGTAGGCGCCCCGGTTGAACTCGTAGCGATTGTACTGGACGACCGCGGTGCCGCCGCGCTCGACCCAGTCCAGCAGTTCCGCGTTCGCCGCGATCAGGTCCTCGCGCACCTCGTAGGCGCGGACGCCGAGCACGATCGTGTCGAACCGGTCGAGCCGTTCGGCCTCCCAGTCGCCGGGTTCGATCAACTCGATGTCGAGCCCGAGCTGCCGGATCGCCTCGGGACCGGCATCTCCCGAGCCCATCACATAACCCACCCGCCGGTCGGCGACCCGAACGGAGAAGCGCACGATGCGCATCGCGGGATCGGAGGCCAGCAGCCTCGGCTCGATGTGTGGATAGTCGATGATCGTCGCGTGGAGCGCCGCGTCCTCTCCCCGTTCCGTGCGAAGTCGGGGTCGCGCGAGGAACTCGCCCTCACCGGCCCCGGCGGGCGGCTCTACCGAGAAGCTCACGCCCTGGACACTCCCTTCGCCGGGCAGCTCGAACCGCACCCGTTGCGGCGTCGCCTGCCACCCCGCCGGGAGCTCGAGTTCCACCTCCCCCGATACCGGATCCGGGGCGTGGCTCTCGAGTCGGAACGCGATGTCGCGCGCCCCCCCACGATCCGTCGGCCAGATCATCGTCCCCGTCTCCGGCTCGACGGACACCCGCGGAGCCACCAGCACCGGCCGCCAGAACTCCCCGGTGACGCCGTCCACACCCCGGAATCGCACCGGGTCCTCGATCTCGACGCGGAGACGTTCTCCCCCGGTCGACAGGGTGGCGGCCATGCGGCCGTGAAGGGACGGAGGGCGGAAGGGGAGGGCCCGGACCGCGGGCTCCTCCGGCCACTGGTACAGGTCGCCATCGCGCGCGATGGCGAGGAACCACGGCGATGTGGGCCGGGCATCCTCCGGCACCGTCACGGCGTAGCGCCACAATGCGAGTTCACCTGCCGCGATCCGGGTGGCGGCGGCGGGGTCCCGGACCGTGTCCTCCTGCCGGAAGAACCGCGCGAACGTTCCGAGATCGTCGGGCTCCGCCTCCGCCTCCGGGCCGAGCCCCTCTACGGTCCACCCGGCGGGCGCCTCGATGAGCGGCGGGTCGAGTTCGATGGCGGTGCCCGCGCCGCTCCACACCCGCGCCTCGACGAGGACGGTCTGGCCCGGGACGATGATGTCGTCGCGCGCCCGGAGTTCCATGCGCACCCCGGTCAGGGCGAGGATCGCCCGCTGCAGCAGCAGGGCGCGCCGGTCGAGCTCGCGGCGCACTTCCCGCGCGGGGTCCGCCGGGGCCATGTCGCGCAGGGTGTCCAGCCGCCGCAGCGCTTCGGCCAGCGGTGGCAGCGCCGCTTCGGGACGGGTCGCGACCAGCGTCTCCGCGGCCCCGCGGACCGCCTGCCGGTACGCCCGGATCTCCGCCTCGCCGGCCGCTCCGAGGTCGGCGGCCAGCGCGGCCAGCGTGGTATCGACCCCGGCCAGAAGGGGCGCGTCCGCCTCGGCCCCGACGCGCGATGCCACGAGCGACAGGCGGGTGGAGCGGGGTCCGGGGGGCAGGGCCGTCCCGAAATCCTGCGACCGGTGCTGGCTGCGGCTCGCCATCGCGACCTGATGGTGCGAGAGGCCCAACAGGGGGTCGAGAGTGCCGGTCTCGATCCCGATCGCGGTGGCGCCGGGTTCGAAGAGCGGACGGCGGTACAGTTTCTGCGGCGCCCACGGCTCCACCCCCGCCGCGAGTTGTTCCGGGAAACGCGCCGGGTCGCCCGCGGCCTCGAAGGCCTCGTGCGCCAGTATCCCTGAAACCTGGTGATGTCCGTGCCCGTCGCTCGCGGTCCCGCTCCACATGGTGACGAGCACATGGGGACGGAAGTGCCGGATCGTCCACACGAGGTCGGAGAGGACGCGTTCACGCTCCCACTTGGTGAAGGTCTCTTCGGCGGACTTGGAGTAGCCGAAGTCGAACGCGCGGCCGAAGTACTGCCGCGCCCCGTCGATGGCTCGAGCGGCCAGAAGTTCGCCGGAGCGGATGATGCCGAGGCCTTCGCCGAGTTCCGTCCCGATGAGGTTCTGGCCGCCTTCGCCCCGCGTGAACGAGAAATAGGCGGCCTCGACGCCCCAGCCGCGAGCGAGCGTCGTGAGGAGCGCGGTGTCCTCGTCATCGGGGTGGGCCGCGACGACGAGCACCCGCTTCACGCCGTCCACCTGCCGCAGGATGAGGCCGGCTTCGATCGCGCCCGGCAGCCGGGATCCCTGCGCGTGTGCGAGCGTCGGAAGGAGGCCGCAGGCCGCGGAGGCGATCAGGGCGCACATCACTCGGTGTCGCATGGACGGGAAGCTAAGGTCGGGGCGGGGGCCACGGTACTCGTCGCTGCGAGCCGTTTTCGCCCGGCCTGACACCTCGCCCGCCCGAGAGGGTCGAAGATGGGCGCGCCGGAAAGGCCCGGACGCCCCTTGGGCGGCTCCCACCCCATAAAATGAGTGGGACAGTTGACTTGGAGCAACGAGGGTTGGAGTTTTCACGCAGATGATCATACTCCACGCCGGCCGCGTCTATACGGGACGCGTGCCATGTCAAGAAAGGGAGACAGCATGAGCACCCTGAATGAGACCGTCATGCGGTTCATAGAGAAAGAACTCGAGAGTGACCCCGGGGTGAAGAACGCGACCCTGTTCGCGGGCGCCTGTGCGATCGACGGGAGCATCGGGGACCTCACCGCGAGACAGTTTCACGCCAAGTATCCGCTGCAGGTGAAGCGTCGGATGTCCGCGTCGGCGGCCGCCGAGCAGGAGCCGGCTCCCGAGCCGCAAGCTGCTCCCGCGCCCGCCCCTGCGGCGGCCCCCGCCTCCGCGTCGGGCGAGGACGTCATGGAGTTCGTGGTGCGCACTCTCGATGAGAATCCCGACGTCAAGAACGCGGACCTGTTCGCGGGCGCCTGCGAGATCGATTCCTCCATTGCGGAACTCTCCCCCAGACAGTTCCATGCAAAGTACCCCCTGCAGGTGAAGCGACGGTTGGCGAGAGCCGAGGCCGCGGCGCGGGCCGCAGCGCCGCCGCCGGAGGTCCCGGAAGCCCCGGCCGAGGAGGCGACGCCGGCCGAGGATGCGGCGCCGGCCGAGGAGGTCGCCGTGGCCGACATCCCTTCCGTGGGGGAGGGCGATCCAATGGCAGTGCGCGGCTTGCTGCTGGATCTGGCCCTTGAACTCGCGAACGCGGGGAGCCAGGCGGAGACGATCGAAGTCATGGCGCGGCTGGATGTCTATGTGGCCCACATAATGGAGGCGGCTCGAAGCTGAGCGACATCGACCGGCCCATGTCCGGCGGCCGGTCCCCTCCACCGAGGATCTCGAGGGCCCGGCGCACCCGCGTCGGGCTCTCGTTATTCGTCGTGGTCGCGATCGGGTTCTCGGGCGCCGCTCCGGCGGCGGGACAGTTGCGGCGCGACGGACTCGTGCAGGGCGTCGGTGCGGCGCGTGCCGGCGATGCGCTGATCGGCGTCGGCGTGACGCGCGTCAGCAACGCGGCGTTCCCCCTGGGTGGATTGCGGGGAGACCTTACCTCGGCGCCCGTGGTCCACGGCATCTGGGCGGTCGGACCGCGAGTCGTGTTCCAGGTACGGGGGGCTGCCCGGCAGGTCCTGTCCATCGAGGCGCGTGACCGGCCGGCGGCGGTGGAACTCGACCCGGTGGTCCAGGAGGGGACGACCCGGGACGTGGGCGACTTCGAGTTGGCGGTTTCCTTCGCGCCCCTCGGGGGGGCGGAGGGCTTCTCGGCGGGCGGTCACCTCGGTGTGAAGCTCCCGAACTCCGACGAGACCCGGGGGATCGGCCCCAATACGACCGACGTCACGATCGCGGCCCTGTTTTCCTGGGTCTCTGCGCGCTGGCGCGCTACGGGATGGTTCGGGGTCGGCATCCTGGAGGCGCCCACGCGGTCGTTCGAGCAGAACGATGTCTTCGCGTACGCCTTCGAGTCTCTGTGGCAGGTGCGCCCGAACTGGGGGCTCTCCCTCGGGACCCGCGGGCGGGCCAGTACGAGGCGGGTCTCGCCGATCGGAGCGGGCGACCTCGGAGAAGTCCGGGCGGGCGTCGAGTGGCGGCGTGGAAAGCTCGCGATCGACGCCGGCCTCGGGCACGGATACTCGGAAATGAGCGGAGACTGGAGCCTTCGCGCCGGCGTCGCCTGGGTGCTCGGCGGCGGGGCTGGCAACCCGTGGCGAAACGTGGCTACGTTCGCGACCATGTCCGCGCCACGGCCGATCGGTCGTCCGGGGGATGCGGGATCCGGGTCGCGAGAGTATCCGACGAAGGTCCATGCACGTGAGTGAAGCCGTGATCCGCCAGATATCGGTCGACCGGGCGGCGAGGATCCACCGTCTGGAGCTGGACGCGATGGTGACCGCGTTCTACGCGGCCGACGCCACGCTCATGCCGTCGGGCGGTGCGACGGTGCGGGGCCTCGACGCGATCCGCGATTTCTGGCTCGCGACCCCGGAGCATGGCCTCGTCGCGCTCACGATCGAAGCGCGCGAGGTGCAGGCCTCCGGCGACCTTGGCTACGAGATCGGCCGCTTCAACCGGACGCTGCGCCCACCCCACGGCGCGCTGCTCCAGGAACACGGGAAGTACCTCGTCATCTATCGGGCGGGATCCGATGGCGTCTGGAAGGCCGTCGCGGAGATATTCAACAGCGACTCGCGGGGGTGAGTCGTCGGCCCGGATGCCGGATCCGGCACGCACTACTCAGAGAGGAGAGAACATGAGCGAAGCGAAAGCCCGGCTGTTCAAGTGGAAGGAACTGCCCTGGGAGCCTGTGACCACGCAGCTGGGACGCCGCATGGTCACGGGGGAACGGGCCATGATCGCGCAGGTGCTGATCGAGAAGGGGGCGGTCGTCCCCACGCACTCCCATGAGAACGAACAGTTCACATATATCCTGGAAGGCGCGCTTCACTTCTGGCTGGGCGAGGACGGGAGCGAGGAAGTCGTCGTGAACGCCGGAGAGGTTCTCCATATTCCATCTCACGTTCCGCACAAGGCGCTGGCGCTCGAGAAGACACTGGACCTCGATATCTTCTGTCCCCCGAGAGCGGACTGGCTCGACGGGACGGACAGCTACTTCCACGACGTGGACAACTGATGGACTTCGGAATCGAGGGCCGCGTCGCCCTCGTGGCGGCCTCTTCGCAGGGGCTCGGCAAGGCCGTGGCGGAGGAACTGGCTGCCGAGGGCACACATCTGGTCATGTGCGCGCGCGGACAGGAGGCCCTGGCGGAGGCCGTCGCCTCGGCCGACCGGCGGGGTCCGGGGGAGGTGCTGGGGATCCCCGCCGACCTCTCCGATGCCGCCCAGGTGGCCGCGCTCGCCGACGCGGCGCTTGAGCGGTTCGGGCGCGTCGATATCCTCGTGAACAATGCCGGCGGACCGCCGGCGGGCCCGTTCGAGGCGCACGATGCGGCGGCCTGGCAGGCCGCCGTCCGGCTCAACCTCGAGAGTGCGCTCCAGCTCACGCGCGCGGTGCTCCCGGGTATGAAGGAGCGGGGGTGGGGACGGATTCTCAACATCACCTCCATCGCGGTGAAGGAACCCGTGGACGGTCTCATCCTCTCGAACAGCGTGCGTGCGGCCGTAACCGGCTTCGCGAAGTCGCTCTCGAACGAGGTCGCGGAGTTCGGCGTGACGGTCAACAACGTCCTCCCGGGGTTCACGCGCACCGCGAGGCTGGATCAGTTGGCCCGCGTACGATCCGAAGCCGGCGGCATGTCGATGGAAGAGGTGGAGGCGGGGTGGAACGCGGCGATCCCCGCGCGCCGTCTCGGAGATCCGCGCGAATTCGCGGCGGTCGTCGCGTTTCTCGCGTCGGAACGGGCGAGCTACGTGACGGGGGTGTCCGTCGCCGTGGACGGGGGTCGCACCCGGGCCCTCTACTGATGCGCATCTCGGCCGCCGCGCTGTGGCTCCGGGTCGGGGCGGTCGTGCCCGGGCTGGCCACCGGGGCGGCGGCCGCGCAGGAGGCCGTGCCGTGCACGCCCGACGAAGCGGACGCGCTGGTGGCGAGCCCGGACCTGTACTGCATGACGCTCCTCCCCACGGCGCGGGTCCCCGGCGCCACCGGTTCGGTCGAACTCCGCCGCCCGGCGGGCCCGTTCTCCATGGCGGTGACGCCGGACGGACGGCTGCTCTACGACGCGGTGATCTCGACCGACCTGCCGCCCCCTTCAACGCTCGGTCCGTACGACCGCTACGTCGCCTGGGCGTCCACGCAGGTCCTGTGGCCCATCGAGCCCCTCGGCGAGGTGCCGGCGAGCGGGCGCGTCGCCGTCGGGCAGGTCGGCTTCAACAAGTTCATCATCCTCATCACGGCCGAGGCGGCCGTGGGCGACGAACCGGCGGGGCCGTACGTCCTGCGGGCGCAGTCGCCGTCGAGCCGAATGCAGCCCGCCGACTTCCTCGAGTTCGCGCTCGGAGCCTCGAGGATCGACCCGGACGTGCCGCTGCCCGGTGATCCCGCCGCCGCCGGCCACGCCGGACACGCGATGTCGCCGGATGACCCGTGGGCCGACGTGCCGATGCCCGAAGGCGTGATGATGCTGCCCTCGCTCATGCAGCTGCGGCCGGACGTGGAGGCCTGGCTCCCGGGCGATGGCTGGGAGGGCGAGATCGTCGACGCGCAACCGCGCGAACTGATCGAACTCCGGGACGGCGACTCCCTGGAACTCGACGCGGTCTACGTGCGGCGGCGGGTCGGAAACCGCGAACTCCTCGGCTACGGCTTCAACGGGCAGATCCCCGGACCCCTCCTCTGGGTCCCCGAGGACGCGACCGTGACGATCGACTTCACGAACCGGATCGACTGGCCGACCGCGATCCACTGGCACGGGCTCCGCCTCGACAACGCCTCCGACGGCGTGCCGGGCGTCACGCAGGATCCGATCGAGCCCGGGGAGACGTTCCGCTACACCGTCCACTTCCCGGACCCGGGCCTGTACTGGTATCACCCCCATCACCGGGAAGAGGTGCAGCAGGACCTGGGGCTGGCCGGCAACCTCATGGTGCGCTCGGGCGATCCCGACTACTACGGCCCCGCCCATCTCGAGGAGATCGTCATGCTCGACGACCTCCTCCTCGGCGAGCACGGGCTCGTCCCCTTCGGCCTGGAGCGGGCCACGCACGCCCTCATGGGCCGCTTCGGCAACACGATGCTCGTGAACGGCGAGCCCGACTACGAGTTGAGCGTGCCGCGCGGAACCGTCGTGCGCTTCTTCTTCACCAACGCGTCGAACACGCGGACCTTCAACCTCTCGTTCGACGGCGCGCCGATGAAGCTGGTCGGCGCGGACATCGGAAACTTCGAGCGGGAGGCGTGGGTCGAGAGCGTCGTCATCGCGCCGGCCGAGCGCTACATCGTCCACGTTGCCTTCCCCGAGAGCGGGGAATACCGGCTGCTGAACGGGGTCCAGGGGATCGACCACGTCGGCGGGAGTTTCTTCCCGGAAGAGGATGTCCTCGGCGTGGTCCGCGTCGGGTCCGAGGCCGCGGCGCCCGACCTCACCGCGGCCTTCGGCGCGCTGCGCGAGGACGCCCGGGTGCGGGAGGAGATCGCGCCCTACCGCCCGCTCTTCGACGGCCCGATCGAGAAGACGCTCGAACTCGACATGACGGTGCGCGGCCTGCCCCTCGTCGTCGAACGTCTGATGCAGGTGGACTCGGCGTACTTCCACCCCATCGAGTGGTCGGGCACGATGCCGATGATGAACCTCATGGCGACGCCGGAGAACGTCTCGTGGACGCTCCGCGAACCCGCCACGGGACGCGAGAACGAGGCCATCGAGTGGACCTTCCGGGTGGGGGATGTCGTCAAGCTCAGGATCCGGAGCCGCCGCGAGACGCTGCACCAGATGCAGCACCCGATCCACATCCACGGCCAGCGGTTTCTCGTGCTGGCGACGAACGGCGTTGCGAGCGAGAACCTGGCGTGGAAGGACACGGCGGTCGTCCCCGTGGGCGGCGCGCTCGACATCCTGCTCGAACTCTCGAACCCGGGGCGCTGGATGCTGCACTGCCATATCGCGGAGCACCTCGAAGCGGGCATGAAGATGGTGTTCACGGTGGAGCCGTGACCCGCTCGCCCGCCTCCTGCCGCGGGCGGAGACCCCGGGCGCGGAGGGCGTCCGGCTGCCGGGACGGCGGGCCCGCGGTAGGTTTCCCGGATCGGATCGTACGGCTTCGCCCCGACGCCCCGAGGAGATTGCAATGAAGAAGTTCATCGCGACGCCCGTCGCCCTCGTCCTCCTGCTCGCGCCGGCCCGCCTGCCGGCCCAGGCCGCGGCCGAACTCGCCCCCGAGACCTCCGATTTCGTGGCCATCGCCGGTCCGACCGTCGTCCTCACCGGCGTCAAGCTCATCGACGGCACCGGAACGGGCGCGCGACCGAACCAGACGGTCGTCATCGAGGGGAACCGCATCACCGCCGTGGGTCCCGCCGGCTCCGTGGACGTGCCCTCCGGGGCGGACGTGCGCGACCTGTCGGGACACACCGTGATTCCCGGCCTGATCGGGCTGCACAACCACATGTTCTTCATGGGCGCCGGCGGCCGCATGTCCCAGGGGATGGTCTCGTCGCCGCGCCTCTACCTCGCCTCGGGGGTCACGACGATCCGCACCACGGGCAGCATCTCGCCCTACGCCGACCTGAATGTGAAGTCGAACATCGAGCGGGGGCTCGCCCCGGGGCCGCGCATGCACGTGACCGCCCCCTACGTGACCGGACCCAATCCGGCGCTCGGAGACATGGCGCAGGTGACGACGCCCGAGGAAGCCCGCCGCTTCGTCCGCTACTGGGCCGGGGAGGGAGCCTCCTGGATCAAGGCGTACACGACGATTCGCCGCGCGGAACTCGCCGCCGTCATCGAGGAGGCGCACGCGCGGGGGCTTCGGGTCACGGGACACATCTGTTCGATCACCTTCCAGGAAGCCGTCGACCTGGGGATGGACAACATCGAGCACGGCTTCGGCACCGCGACAGACTTCGACCCGCGCAAGCGGCCTGACGAGTGCCCGCCCAACTCGATGGTCGTGGTCGGCGAGCAGGGGGACCCGACCGGGGAAACGGCGCGAGCCCTCATCCTCTCAATGGTCGAGAACGGGGTGGGGATGACGTCGACGATGGCCGTGATCGAACCCATGACGAAGGGCCGGGCCGTTCTTGAAGAGCGGACGCTCGAGGCGATGGCGCCGGAGGTGCGCGAGGACTACCTCGAAACGGTGGACGCGATCGAGGCGAACCCCGAATGGCCCATGACCGAGGCGCACCTCCAGAAGAACATGGCGTTCGAGCGGGGCTTCGTCGAGGCGGGGGGCGTGCTCGCCGCCGGCGTGGACCCGACCGGGATCGGAGGGGCGATCGCAGGCTTCGGAGACCAGCGCAACTACCAGCTCCTCATTGAGGCGGGCTTCGATGCGCCGACCGTCGTGCGGATCATGAGCGCCAACGGGGCCCGCATCATGGGGGTGGACGATGAACTCGGGACGATCGAACCCGGGAAGCTCGCGGATCTCGTCGTGCTCGAGGGCGACCTCGAATCGGACTCCGAGATCATCAGGAACGTGACCGTCGTGTTCAAGGACGGCGTGGGCTACGACTCGGAGAAGCTGATCGATTCCGTGAAGGGGATGGTCGGGATCCGCTGACGCCGGATCGGGGAGAGATGAAATGACGATGTTCAGGATCTTCGCGGCGCTGACCGCGGCGGCGATGGCGGGCGGGCTCGCAGGGTCGCTCGCGGGCCAGGGTTACGGCCAGCTGTCCGAGGAGACGCGCGAGTATGTGGCGGTACGCGCGCCGATCGTGGCGCTCGAGAACGTCCGCGTCGTCGATGGCACGGGCGGCCCCATTCTGGACGACCAGACCGTACTGCTGCAGGACGGCCGGATCGCCGCCGTGGGTCCATCCTCGGCCGTCAGCGTGCCGGACGGCGCCGAGCGGCACGATCTGAGCGGGCACACCGTGATTCCGGGTATGGTCGGCATGCACGACCACCTCTTCTACACGGCGGTTGGGGGCCGCCGCGTGCAGCTCGGATACAGCGCGCCGAGGCTGTACCTGGGGTCCGGGGTCACGACGATCCGGACGACCGGCAGCGTCACGCCGTTCGCGGACGTGCACCTCAAGGAGGCCATCGACCGCGGCGACTCGCCCGGGCCGCGCATCCACCTCACCGCGCCCTACATCACCGGCCCGTCGGGTGCCCCCCACCAGGCGCGCATGACCTCGCCCGAGCAGGCGCGACGCTTCGTCGAGTACTGGGCGGGGGAGGGGGCGACCTGGTTGAAGGCGTATACCTCGATCGGGAGCGCCGAACTTGAGGCGGCCATCGACGAGGCCCACCGACTGGGGCTCCGCGTCACCGGGCACCTGTGTTCGGTCAGCTTCCAGGAGGCGGTCGCGCTCGGCATCGACAACCTCGAGCACGGGATGCTGACGGCCTCCGATTTCGTCCCGGACAAGGAGCCGGACCGCTGTCCCGGCGACATCATGCAGCGCGCCGGCGGCTCCGATCCGACCGGAGCGGTCGCGATGGAGACGATCGAAGCGATGGTGGAGGCCGGCGTGGGGCTGACCGCGACGCTCGCGGTGTACGAGGCGTTCTTCCCCGACCGGGATGTGGTCGACGAGCGCACGCTCGAGCTGATGACCCCGGATCTCAGGGAGGCGTACCTCGACGAGCGCGGCAGGATCCAGGAGGTCGGTCCGGATCCGTCCAACTTCCAGAACGAACTGCGCTTCGAAAAGGCGTTCGTCGACGCGGGCGGACTGCTCGCCGCCGGGGTGGATCCCACGGGCAACGGCGGGGCTCTCCCCGGCTTCGGCAACCAGCGGAACTTCGAACTCCTGATGGAGGCCGGCCTGTCCACGGCGCAGGCGGTCCAGGTGGTCAGCGCGAACGGCGCCAGGATCCTGGGGGTCGACGAGGAGCTGGGCACCATTGAGGCGGGGAAGGTGGCGGACCTCGTGGTACTGGCCGGCGATCTTGAACTCGATCCGTACACCATCCGCGCGGTCCGCTGGGTGTTCAAGGACGGCGTCGGGTACGACTCCCCCGAGCTGATCCAGGCGACCCGCGGCCTCGTGGGGATCCGCTGATCTCTCTGTCCGCGCGATGACGGACGGCGGCTCGTACCGTCCGGTCCCGCTCTCGACCTTCACGCGGCATGACGAGGCCGAGATGGCGCGGCGCGCCCGGGCCTTCCGGGACGAGATGCGGCGTCGGCGGACCGTCCGGGACTACTCCCCCGAACCGGTGCCCGGGGAGGTCATCGACGCCTGCATCGAGGCGGCGGGCACGGCCCCCAACGGCGCGAACCGGCAGCCCTGGCACTTCGTGGTGGTCCGCGACCCCGCCGTCAAGCGCCGCATCCGGGAAGCGGCCGAGCACGAGGAGCTGGACTTCTACGAGCATCGCGCCCCGCCCGAGTGGCTCGAGGCGCTCGCCCACCTGGGGACGGACGAACAGAAACCGTTCCTCGAGACCGCGCCCGTACTCATCGCCATCTTCGCCGAGAAGTACGAACTGCGCGGGGAAGAGAAGCTCAAGAACTACTACGTGACGGAATCCGTCGGCATCGCCACCGGCATCCTCATCACGGCACTACACCACGCGGGACTCGCCACGCTCACGCACACACCGAGTCCGATGGGCTTCCTCAACGAGATCCTCGACCGGCCCCCGAACGAGCGGCCCTTCCTGCTCCTCGTCGTCGGCTATCCGGCGGCGGATGCGCTCGTCCCCGACATCACCAGACAGCCGCTGGACCGCATCACCTCCCGCCGCTAGCGCTAGCGGCGTGGCGGGCGAGGAACCCTTGTGCGTGGCGGTGGGCTGCGTGCAGCGGCGACTCTCCGGCGGCGGCCGCCTCCTCGAACATCTCCCGGAGCGCCGACCCGATCCGCTCGACGCGGGCCCGGAGGCGGGCCGGGTCCCGCTCCCCCTGATGGATGTTGCCGAAGGCGACGGCCCCCCCGGCGTTGATCACATAGTCGGGCGCGTACAGGATCCCGCGCTCGTGCAGCGCCTCGGCGTCGGCCTCCGAGAGGAGCTGGTTGTTGGCGGAGCCCGCGACGATCGAGCACGTGAGTCGGGGGATCGTGTCGGGGTTGAGCGTGGCCCCGACCGCGCAGGGCGCGTACACGTCGACCTCGACGTCCCACATGCGAGCGGCGGACACCACGGAGCCGCCGAAGCGCATCCCGACGCTCGCCCACTTCGATGTCATGCCCTCGGCCAGGCGCATGGCGTCCACGAGCCCGTCCACCGGGGTCTCGTACGAGGTCATCCGGGTGCCGCCCGTCGCCGGCCCGAGCCGCGTGTCGTGCATGGCGATGAAGATCCAGCTGCCGGTAGCGCCGTCGTGTCAGGAGACGACGGCTTCGCCCCCCCAGGCTTCGATGCAATCGAGGAAGCTCCGGGTCATTTCCTCTCCGTCCGCAGAAAGTTGCGAGCGTGGACCGGGGTATCGTACGCATCCCTCGCCGGCGACGTTGCGGAACCCGGCCGCATGTTGGAGCGTATCGGTTGGAGAGGGGCTACGACGGCGAGGCGCGATCGGAGGACGATGGGATGACGACGGTCACGACGCTCTACTTCGGAGATACCCCCAGCTAGGTCGGTGCCACCCCGACGGGGTGCCCGTTATGCTGCCGAGAACAACGAGAACTCCGTCGTTTTCGGGGGTTGGTAAGCTCCCTCGCCCTTCCGTCCACATGAGCGGTTTCCGGCGCGTTTCGGGGGTTACCGGGCGGCGGGTTCGGCGGAGGATGGTGAGGGGTCAGCACGAAATCCCCGGCCTTCTAGAAACGCCAGCACGTCGAAATCTGGCCGCAGCGCGTAGACGCCCGGCTCGGTGCGGATGAACGGGGAGGCTGGCCCCTCGGTGCGCAACGACGTGGTGATGGCGGCGCTCACCGTGCTGGCCGCATCATCGCTCCGATGCGGCTTGATCTCCATCCGGTCAATCCGCCTCGCGATGTCGCGGTAATGGCGCGGGTGGCCGGCTTCGGCCAGCGCGTAGATTGCCGATTCCTTCCATGAAACGGGCTCGCGATACATGGTGTTCCCGTTCTCCTTAGTTGTTCCCCTCGGGGGGAAACCGGGGGGTTGTTACGGGCCGCCGCCCGGCGGTGGTGACTTCCCCTTAGTTAGCTGGGGTTCGATGTCGGTGCGTCCGAAGGTACCCGGTCGCCGGGAACCCATCCGGGCATCTTACCGGACGCCGTCACGTAGAAGTTCAAGCCGATGATCGTCGGGACGATAACTTCCGCGAAGCCCGAGGCTGTGGGTCCGGGTGTGATGGGCATCTTCATCGCGCGTTGAAGCACACCAAGGGTTACCAGCTTCTCGACGGATATGTGCGCTACCCGCTTGTCGAATCTTTCCTTCAATTCCTCAGGGTCAAAGCCCTTGGGTGCGTAGCTTCCATCCTCGTTGATTCCTTCAATCCCGTTTTCTGCGACGAAATCAAGTATTTCGCAGTCAGTACGTGATAGCTGCCGCATGATCTCGACATAGGTGGACCCGAGGTCAAAATCCGTTTCATCCCCGGCGTTCGCTGCCGTCCCGGCAAGGAGATTGGCCCATCTGTCTTGGAGGTAGGAATCATCTTGGTAGGATGCTGCTTCAAGCATTGGAAGCCCAACCGCCGGGCGGAGAAAGCTCTTCTCGTCAAGCCCGAGTTTCTCGTAGCAACGTCGCACCTTGGGTGCGATGCGGTCCAAGTTCTTCATCCGCCAGTAGTGCGCGAAATCTCCCCCTATTTCGCCGATTTCCCTTGCGCTTGGACCCAATAGGTTGTTGATGAGTTCTACGGCGGGCCGGAGGATGGGACCAATCTCATTCATGTCACAACGTCTCGCTGGTTCATGGTTAGCCCTCCCGCTGGCGGGTCGTGCATGCCGCCTCGTTGACGCGGAGGTATTCGTCGAGGAATTCGTCGAGGTGGCGAGTAACTGGACCCACGATATACTCGCCCTCCCCACTGTGCGTTCCCGTTACACTGCGGTCCCATGTCCCGGCGGTACCCGTCTCGGATGTCAGGGGGTCGCGCAGCCCTTTCCGGTGCTGGACTTCGACATGAAACGCTCGCCCGACCACGTGTACGAACACCCCTAGCAGGCCGTGGAAAAAGTCGCGATGTCCCGCGCCGGTGTTGATGGTTAGATTGTGGGCGGGACAAGAGGCAACCGGCGGTCACGGGAGGTTGGCGATGGCGGTGGGCAGGATGCCGGGCGAGCGACAGGAGGAGCTGTTCATTGCGGCGAGCGCGGTGCGGGCGCTGGACAACCCGTTCTACGCGGCTTTGGACAAGCTTCTGCGCAAGAGCGGCTTTGACGAGTTCGCCGAGGAGGCGTGCCGGGAGTTCTACGCGGCGCGGATGGGCCGGCCGGGCCTGCCACCGGGCGTGTACTTCCGGATGCTGATGGTGGGATACCTGGAGGGGATCGGCTCGGAACGGGGCATCGCGTGGCGTTGCCGGGACTCGATCTCGCTGCGGGAGTTTCTGGGCTACGGTCTGGCGAAGACGCCGCCGGAGCATTCCACGCTGTCGAAGACGCGCAAGCGGCTGAGCCTGGAGGCCCACGGCGCGGTGTTCGGCTGGGTGCTGGAGGTGCTGCGGGAGTCGGGGCTGCTGCGGGGCAAGACGGTGGGGGTGGACTCGACGACGCTGGAGGCGAACGCGGCGCTGCGCGCGATCGTGCGGCGTGACGACGAGACGGAGTACGACGCGTGGCTCGAGCAGCTGGCGCGGGCGTCCGGGATCGAGACGCCGACGCGGGCCGACCTTGCGAAGCTGGACCGCAAGCGTCCGGGGAAGGGGTCGAACAAGGACTGGAAGCATCCGCACGACCCGGAGGCGCGGATCACGAAGATGAAGGACGGCCGCACCCGCTTGGCGCACAAGCTCGAGCAGGCGGTCGACATGGAGACCGGCGCGGTGGTCGCCGTGACGGTGCAGACGATGGACGGCGGCGACTGCGCGTCGCTGCCGGTGACGCTGGACGAGACGGAGCGGCGGCTGGCGGAAGTGGGTGCGGAGCCGAGGGAAGTGGTGGCCGACAAGGGCTACCACTCGAACGCGACCATGACGGGCGTGAAGGAGCGGGGACTGCGGAGCTACGTGAGCGAGCCGAACCGGGGCCGCCGGAAGTGGAAGGGCAAGCGGGACGCGCAGAAGGCCGTGTACGGCAACCGCCGCCGCAACCGGGGCGAGCGGGGGAAGCGGCTGCAGCGCGAACGCGGAGAGAAGCTGGAGCGCACCTTCGCCACCTTCCTCGTGACCGGAGGGTTGCGCCGCGTTCACGTCCGCGGGCAGGAGGAGATCCGAAAACGGATGCTCGTTCACGCCGCCGCCTTCAACCTCTCGCTGGCGATGCGCAGCCGCTTCGGCTTCGGCACCCCGCGCGGCCTGCAGGGCCTCGCGGCAGCGGCCGCGGCCCTCTCGGACGCCTCCGCACGCGACTTTGCCGCCTTTCTTGGCCGAATCGGGCGCATTCTCGGCCTCCCGGGCGCAAATCGCGGCTTTCACCGCCCCCCGGGCCGCCTTTTGCATAACAACACCCAAATCATCCGCCACTTTCCGCTTCCACAGTCAGCCACGCCGGCAACCACTTCTTCCACGGCCTGCTAGGATGGTCCAATCGGTTGTACGGCGGAGGGCTGGGTCTGGCGACTCATACAGCCGTGCAGCGCGGAGGCGGCTGTCGATGGCGTGCTTCAAGCGTTCTTCGGTCAATCCCTCAACGTCATGATCCCCGCTGAACTGCAGGTTGACATCGGGCACTACTAGGGCGCAGTTCGTAAACAACTGGAACCGCTCCTGCCGCTCCCGAGCGTCATCTTCCTGCGCTCCGGCCGGGATCGGGGTGACGGCGAAAACCCCGACCAGCGCAACGGCGAGCGTGATAATTGTTTCTCGCTTCATCGGCCCGCCTGGACAACGCGAGAGAAGACCCCCGGCCCCAAGCTACCGTCCACCTGTTCGGGTCGCGTCCATTCGGTTACCAGCTTCGATCCGTCCGAGAACTCAATCTCGTGTGTGACGGTCGGGCGGTTCATACCGCTCGTGTACCCCGCGTTGACGAGTTGATCGTCCGGGATCGGCGTAAGGTCAAGCCCTACGGGGTCGCCCGGCTGGAAGCCGAAATGGTCGCGCCATTCTTCGGCCATCGTCGGAGATGCGAACGCCTCGGGTGCCGGTGTCTCGGGTGCCGGGTCCGGTCCGAACAGCCCCGCAACCACGTTGATTCCGACGATTGCCCCGATGACGATCAAGATGATCTTCGTGCGACGTTTCATGGCCTGCCCCCTCCAGCTACCGTTGATTCTCAACGATTCTCACTGGAACCAGCCTGCCGCCACAGGAAGAACTCGAAACAGGATTCGGTTCCAATTCGGCAAGGTTCCATAGCACTCCGTTGAGCATGTTCTGGCCTTGTACGCTAAGCCCTTCCGTCGTGCGACACGTTTGAACTTTTCCCGAACAAGCCGATTGGCTTCTTGCCGCGCGGCACTTTTCTCGTCCGAAGAAACGGAGACCAATTCAGACAAGAGAGATTGATTGCAGATACGACAATTCACGGCACCGAATACGCGAGGCATTTCGCTGTTTCCTTCCTTCGTGCTGGGGTTCGAGCTGAGGGGGGCCCCGAAGGTACGCGGGGAGCAGGGGATGTAAGCGAGAGTAAATTCGGGGTAGGGAGGGTCGGGGGACCGGAGCCGTACCCCGATCCCCCGAGCGAGCCACGCGTTGAAGAGGTCGGTTACTCTTCCCCTCCGTACTCGAACCCCAGCAACCGCGCCGTGCATGAACGGGAGCACGTCCCAAGGGCGTCCTTCTCAAACGAGAAGTGGAATTCTTCCATGCACCTCGCGCATGTCTTGACTGGCGTCGCGCTCGCCCTGGCCTCCGGTACGATTGCCTTGGTTGCGAGGAATCCGGCGACCATGTCCGAGACCCTCACTTGTTCGGCGATACGAGTCGCGAACATTTCGGACACCTTCGCCTGTTCGGCGGCTGCGGCGATCATACTGTCGGAGACCCTCACCTCACCGAGTGCGGCGATCATGCTGTCGGAGACCTTCACTTGTTCGGCGATACGAGTCGCGAACATTTCGGACACCCTCGCCTGTTCGGCGATACGAGCGAACATGCTTCCGGTTGCCTCTGTCATCGCCGTGATTTCCGCAGCGTAATTGCTAAAGCCCTGCAGACCCCTTGGAGTTGTGCTCACGATCTTTACCCCCTCCCACAACCAAGTCTCGAACCGTTGCTTTCACCTCAACTCGTATGATGAGGCGGCATGCGCCTGAAGGCAAAAGGTTACGTGGAAGGGTGCGTCGGTCCGGGGGGTGGAGACCGGCGCTTCGTTACTTCGAGATGCTCTCCCGCGAGTTCCGTAGAGGTACACCGAAGAGGTGATGGAGCAGATGCGGTCATTTGTCCGGCCATGCCTTCGGGCTCCGGGGTACCCTAAGCGTAAGCACGCGACACCGAACCGCCGGAGGCGAAGTGAGAAAGTTCCCCGAATCCCTGTCTGTCTGGATGCCGCGAAACACGCGCCAGCGTATCAACCGCGCGGCCGACCGCGAGGGGCTGGGCCTGTCAAGCTGGGTGCGGCTGATCCTGTTCCGGGCGCTGTCGGCCAGTGAGCGTCGGGCGCGCCGTCATGCGGCATGACGCGAACCGCGCCGACAGCGCCTTTGACGCGCTGGGCGAGGAAACCCGCGATGCCCTCGCTGCGGTCGCGAAGCGTGCGAGGATGCAGCCCTCCGAGTTGCTTGCTCGCCTGATTGAGAACCCTGTAGCCGCTGATCGCGAATCGGCGGCTTCGGTCGCGCGGCTGGCAAAGGTGCGCGGCGTGCGGCGGATCCCAGTGGGAAGCCCGAGGATGTCCGTGACCTTACCCGCGTGGCTCGGCGCGGACCTAAACCGCGCCGCGAGCCTCGATGGCGTCACCGCGCCGGAGTGGGCTGAGCTGGCCATCCGCGACGCGCTCGCGGCTGCACGGCGGCGACGTGCGCTGGCGTGCGAGCCCGGCGGCTGGAGAATCGCCTCCGCCGTTCCAAAACCCTTAGAAACGGAGTGAATCGAATGAGCAAGAATCAAGTGATCGTGGCCGAATTGAACGGCCAGCCGACAGGGATGGGTTTCACGCGTGAGGAAGCGATTCAGAACAGCCAAGCGCGCGGGTTCACCTCGGGTTCGACCCGCCCAGCAAGCCGGGCGGAGTCCCGCGACTTCCGCGCCATGAACCAAAGACTCCTGAGCCCGGAGGATTTCGCTTCTGAGGCCCGCGACTTGGAGGAGGTCCGCATTACCCGCGAAGACGCCAGCGACGCCCAATCGTACCGCCGGGCAAAGGAATACTCCGACCGCGCCGGGCTCCCGCTCGTGGTGATCCGCGAGGGTGCGGGAACCGCTATCCCCTCCAAGACTGCACCCCTCGAAATCAACCGTGCCGATGCGGAGGACGCGGAGATTTACCGCGCGGCGCGGCGGATCGCTCACGCCAAGAACGCGGATTTGGTGATATCGAACAGCGCCCCGCGAGTCTCCGATCCCACTCCCCCAGCATGGCACTCCGCGCCTTCGCCGGTCAGCATCAAACGGTCGGAGTTGGAGGACACGGCGCTCTACCGCGAGCGCCGCGCGGAAGCCGAAGCCGCCGGGATCGAGCTTACCATCGAGGACGCGTAAAATGATCGGCGCGAAATGGGGCTGGCGGTACGCCAACGGCCCAACCGGCGAAGTCCTCGCGGGGGCTTCCAGCGAGGTTGAGTTACCGCATCGCCGCGTCCTCGCCTTGGACTCCATCGCCCGCCGGAACGGCGCGACCTTCACGACGTGGCGGGGTGAGCCCGCAACCGCAGATGCTCACCCCCCATGGGTCTACTGTTTCCGGATGCAGCCCGCGTCCGTTGAACACGACACGCGAGCAGTGGAGGCGCTTTTCGCCGCGTGTTCGCGGGCGGGGTTGATCGACGCGGTGACCGGGACGTGGGTAACCGCCGAGGCTGCGGTCCCCGTCGTGGTGACGGAGCTTCCCGAGAAAAGTAACTCGCGCGAGTTACTTTTCCGCCAGCGGCTCCGCATGTCATGGGCGATCCTCCGGGGTCGCGCGGCGTGTGAGTGCGCGGGTTGACCCGCCGGCGGCCCGGTGGTCGTGGAACCGCCGGACGCTGATCGTGCAGCCCACCCCCGCGCGCGTCGGCGACGAGGTAACCGTGGACGTGGACGGCCATCGCGTCGCCGCGCGGGTCACCGCAGTCCGCGACGATGGGACGGCCATCGCGATCCCGGCGCGTCGGTGCCGGTTCTGCGGGAGGCGGGGCGCGGGTTCGCCCGCCCATGGACGCGGGCAGTGTTCGCCCGGCGCGTGTCTGGACTGCGGGAGTTACCCGACCCCACCCCCGCAGTAACCCAGTGGACGCCTCCGCCCCGCCGGCCATCATCACCGTTGTGACCCCTGCAACGACACGTACCAGGCGAGGCGCGAGGCTGCGGCCACGGCTCCCGAGTTGGCGGAGGTCCGCGAGTCGGCGACCCGCGCTTCGATGCGCGCGGGGGGGCACGGGACGCGGTGGTGGGTTTCCTCCGACGACGTGGATTGCTTCTTATGCTCCCGCACGTCGGAGCCCGGCGCGCCCGTCCTCAAGGTCCGTACGCGGTTCGCTACGGTTCATGTGTGCGAGCGGTGCGCCCGCAGCGCGGCGGAAGCCGCGTGACGGCGGGTTACCGGGCCCCTCCGGTGAGGCGAAGCACACGTCAGTCGTCGATGTCTGGTCCGATGCCCTCAGACTGCAAGACGCGCACCCATTGCTTTGCGTCCCGAACGCACGGGGATGTTCCACTGTGCCCCGAGTGCAGAGACACCCTCTCTGTCCCTTCCCCGTAATTCACGACTTCTTCCGAGTCGATGGGCTTGCGGCAGTAATCACACTCAACGTCCTTCTCCACCTCCGGCGCCAGCGCCATGAACAACCTTCGACTGTCGCTTCTCATTCTGTCCCTCCCTTGTTGGTGGTATTTTTTTTGCTTCAGGTCCGGCGAACCTACCCGCCCCGGCACGATAAGCAACGACCCCCCGGCTCGGGTTGAGCGCGAGGGGTCGGGGTAACTCCGGGTCGGGAGGGTAACCGGGGGATCAATCTTCCGCGAAATACTTCCGGAGGATGAGCGAGCCCATCGCCGCCTTCGAGTAATGCTCCGCCATCGACGCGTCACGGTGACGAAGCATGGCGCCAACCTCCAGCGTTGTCCCGCCGCGTTCGGCAAGCTCGATGGCCCGGCCCATACGGAGGGAGTGTCCCGAGAAGTTGCGCCCCATCGGTGGAATCAGCCCCGCCGTCAGCGTCACCTTGCGGATCCACATCGTGACGGCGTGTCCGGTCTTGAGGCGAAACACGAGGTCGGTGTCCTCCCATGCCCCGAAATCGTAGACCGCACGGAGCGCGTCGGCGGCTTTCTTGCCGACCGGGAGGGTGGCCGGATCGTCCGAGGTCTTGGAGCGCACGATGCGAACCGTGGTCATTTCCTTCGACCCGTTCCGTGGGAACGTCACGTCGGCCCATGTGAGCGCGATCAATTCGCCGCGCCGGAGTGCAGCATCGGCCCCGACTCGCAAAAGCGCGATCTTCCGCAGCGCGCGGTCGCGCTGGAGCCACGTCTTCGCCTCGTGAACCTCCGCCTCCAAGTAATCGCAGATGAAGTCCACCTCTTGCTGCCGGAGGGGGAGTGCCTGCCCGCGCGGCTCTTTTTCGGCGGTCGCGTATGCCGACTCCAGATACTCGGCGATGGCCGGATCCTTGATGGGGTTGGGCCCGGCGTGGTGCAGCTTGTGGTAGCCCCGGATCGCGTTCCGCGCGATCTTGACGTAGCTGAGGGATTTGCCCTGGGCCACAAGCTCAGCGAGGTAATTGATGATCGCGTTCGGTTCGGCTGGCATCGAGGGAGTGTTGTTCGCCTCGCACCAATCGCGGAACCAGTTGAATTGCCGTTCGTACGCGCGTTCGGTGTTCTCGGACCAACTCACCTTCCGCGCGTCCGCCCTCATCTTGAGCGCCGTGTTGCTGAGTTTCATGGGCCGTTTCCTCCGTTTCGGGCCATTTCGTCACGGTAGCTTATCCTATCTCGCGATAACCCGTCAGACTAGAGGGTAATGTTATTCCTTCTGGACAACTTTTTTTCGGAGATATGCTGCCGCCGTCGCGGAAGGACGAGAGCCGCCGGGAACACGTCCTCGTCGGCACCGCCTCCCCCGTCAAGCTCGACGTCCACCCGATCGAACACGATCTGACGCCGAACGGCACCGTGTGCATCGGCTCCTTCCACGAGAAGCGGCCCATCGGCCGCTGCGCGATCCCCGCCGGGAGCGTCCAGGACTTCCTTCGCATGGACCTCTTCGACAAGCCGGTGGCGCTCGCCCTCAATGTCCGGAAGGGCGGGCCGGGGCTGGAAGGCAGCCTGCTCGCGCTCGTCCCCATGGAGCGGGCCGCGCGCGGGGGGCGTGAACCGGACGAGCCGTGGAAAGCGAGCGTACCGGGGTCCGAGTACGACGCGGCGTCCGGGTCGGAGGGCGACGACTCCTCGTCCACGCAACTCGTCGGCATCTTCCTCGGCGAGGTCGTCCGCTTCGAGGGGGACCGTCGGGAGCCGGCGTCGCTGCTGCGCGAGGCCGCCGACATGCTCGCCTGCGTGGTCCGCGGACAGGTCGCGAGTGTCGGCGGCCGCGTGATCGAACACCTCACCGCGCCCCCCGAGAGCTGAGCCCGACAGGCGACGGCCTCTCCCGCTGTACGTGGGCGGGTCGCGAGGCGCGCATGGTGGCGTATCACGACACCGAGTGGGGCGTTCCGGTGTCGGACGATCGCATTCACTTCGAGTTCCTCGTCCTCGACGCGTTCCAGGCCGGTCTCTCGTGGGCGGTCATCCTCCACAAGCGGGAGGCTTTTCGTCAGGCGTTCACAAACTTTGATCCTTCTGTTGTATCGTTGTTTACTGAAGATCATATAAAGCGTCTTCGAGGCGATGCCTCCATTGTTCGCAACCGGGCGAAGATCGCGGCGACGGTGACGAACGCGGCACGCTTCCTCGAGATTCAGGAGGAGTTCGGGACGTTCGACGCCTTCGTCTGGTCGTTCACGGGGGGACGGACGCTCCGCAACCGCTGGCGGGAGCCGAGGGAAGTGCCGGCGTCCACGCGGGAGTCTGAACGCATGTCGAAGGTGCTACGGAAGCGCGGGTTTCGCTTCGTGGGGCCCACGATCTGCTACGCGTACATGCAGGGGGCCGGCATGGTGAACGACCACGTCACATCGTGCTTCCGGCACGAGGAAGTGCGTCGGCTGGCGCGCCGTTGAAGCACAGATCGGCCCCGGGCCGGCAGTGGCACGAGGTGCGGCGGGGAAGACCCGAAACCTCGGCCCCCAGCGCCGCCAGCGTCAGATCCGCCAGCAGCTCGGCGAACGCCTTGTCGTCGTGCGGGACCCCCACGCGCTCGAACTCGAGTCCGAGTTCCGCGGCTTCCGCCGCCAGTTCCACGTCCAGCTCCATGAGCGTTTCCGACTGCTCGTGCATGAAGCTGATGGGGTCGACGAGGACCTTCGACACGCCCGAGAGGCTCTGCAGCGCGGCCTCGATCCCGGGCTGGGTCCAGGCGATCCCGCGGTTCGAGTGGTTCTGGTAGCCGAGCGTCCACGCCGCGACCCCGAGTGCGCGGGCCAGGGTCTCGCACCACTCCTCGACATAGTCCACGTAGCGGGAGCCCTCCTCGAGGTAGCGAAGCGGCGTTCCGTGCGCGCTGAACACGAGGCGCAGGGCCGGGTCGTTCAGGCTCCAGCCCGCGTCGGCCGCGGTTCGGCGGATCGCTGCCGCGCGCAGCCCGACGTAGCCGGGGTGCCGATGCCAGCCCGTGACGCGCCGCACCTCGGGACGCCATCCGAGTCGGTCGAGCGCCCCGTCGACCTCGGCCAGAGCCGCGACCGAGGTGGACGGGCCGCAGAGGGGGTAAACCGGCACGGCCACGATCGAGGCGGCACCACGCCCCCTCAGCTCGGCCAGCGCCTCCTCGATCGAGGGGTCGGTGAACTGCATCCCCACCGCGCTGTCCATCGGGCGACCACGAGCCTCGAGGGCCTGCTGCAGCGCGTCCGCCTGGGCGGCCGCCTGCCGGTCGAGCGGCGAGCCCCCGATCCGCTCGTAGGCTTCGACGAGGCCCGGGGTCCGTCGCCGCGCGAGTTCGCGGCTTCGTTCGCGTGCGGCCGCCGGGTCGATGTCCGGTTCCAGTCGCGCGTTGGCGAGGAAGATCCGCTCGAGGAAGCGGGTGACGGCGCCGGGGTCCGGCGTGCCCGGTTCACCGAAGTTCAGGAGCAGGACGGCGGGTCGGGGGGCGGGGCTCGGCATCTGTCGTCATCTCGGGGTCCGTGAGGACCCCGCCGGTTACGGGGGGCGGGGCGCGGGGAGGGAACATATCGGCCGCGTCCCCGGCTTGCCCGTCTCGCAACCGTTCGGGAGCTTGCCGCCTCCGGTCGGCGGTCTGAAGGGGGAGGGCATGCGAATCGGAATCATCGGCGGAGGGATCACCGGGCTGGCGCTCACGCACGCGCTCGCCCGCCTGGGCGTCGACTCGATCCTGTTCGAGAGCTCCGCGGAGGTCGGTGGCGTGATCCGGACCACGCGCCACCGCGGCCGCGTGGTCGAACTCGGCCCGCAGCGGACGCGGCTCGTGGCGCCCGTGCGCCGACTCGTGGAAGACCTCGAACTCGGCCCGGAGATCCTCGAGGCGAAACCCGGAGCGCGGCTCTTCATCTGGGCGCGCGGGCGGCTGCGCGTCGTGCCGACCCGCCCCGGAGGACTCCTTGCGGGGGACCTGCTGTCACCGGCGGGGCGCGCGCGGGTGGCGCTCGAACCGTTCACCGGCGGGCTCGATCCGGGCGAGTCGGTGGCCCGCTACTTCCGCCGCAAGGGTGGGCGCGAAGCCTACCGGCGGCTGTTCGGGCCGCTCATCTCCGCCACCTTCGGGTCGGATCCGGAGACCATGTCGGCGGGCCGCGTCCTGCCGATGCTCCTCGGGCCGCTCGGAGTGAGGCGCAGCCTGCTCGCGGCGGCCCGCCGCTGGAAGCCCGAGGCGTCGCGCTCCGCGTGCACCTTCCGCGCCGGGATGTCGACGCTGCCGTCGGCGATCGCGGCCCGGCACCGGGAGCGGGTGCGGCTTTCGGCCCCCGTCGAGGTACTTCGGCGCTCCGGACGGGGGTTCGAGGTCGGCCACGGCGGCGCGCGTCCCGACGCCGAGGTCGTTGACGAAGTCGTCATCACGACGCCGGCGCCCGACGCGGCCCGCCTCCTGCGGACCGTGTCGCCGGAGGCCGCCGACCGGCTCTCTCGACTACGGTACAACCCGATCGTCGTGTGCCCGCTCGACGTCGAGGGGGCGGGGGAGGGGTTCGGCTTCCAGGTCGCGTTCGGCGAACGCTGGCGCACTCGCGGCGTCACGTGGAACGCGTCGCTCTTCGGGCGCGAGGGCGTCTGCACCGCCTACCTCGGGGGTGGTCTCGATCCCGAGGTCGCCGGCTGGGACTCCGCTCGTCTCGAGTCGACGGCCGCCGCCGAGTACGAGGCGATCCACGGGCCGGCGGCGGCCCCGATCCGCACGGCGCGCCCGCGCCTGCCGGCGTACGATGCCTCGTGGCGGGCGCTCGACGGTCTCGAACTCCCCCGCGGGATCACGCTCGCGGCCGGCTACACCGGGCGCCTGGGCATCTCGAGTCGTATCGCCGAAGCCGAGGCCGTCGCCCTGCGAATCGCCGCGAAACGGTAAGGCCGCGTTCTCGCGGGAACGTCTCCGGACGCTCTCTCGGCCTCAGCCCGGCGAGCTCCAGCGGTGCACTTCATCGACCACGGCAGCGATCACGCGGGGGTCGGAATCGGGGTGCAGGCCGTGCCCGAGGTTGAAGATGTGCCCCGGCCGTCCCCCGGCGCGGCGCAGGACGTCGCGCGTTCCGGCCCGGGCCGCTTCCTCGCCAGCCAGGATGCGGGCGGGGTCGAGGTTCCCCTGGATGGCGCGTTCCGTGCCGATCCGCTCCCACGCTTCGTCCAGGGGCAGGCGCCAGTCGACCCCGATCGCGTCGCCGCCGGCTTCCGCGAAGGCCGGGTGCGCGGCGCCGTAGTGCACGGTCGGAATCCTGCGCTCGGCAAGCCGTTCGAGGAGACGCCGGGAATGGGGAAGCACATGAGCTCGATAGCTGTCGGGATCGAGGACGCCGCACCACGAGTCGAACACCTGGATCGCGCCGGCGCCGGCTTCGTGCTGCGCGATGGCGAACTCGGCGAGGTGTTCGACCCAGAAACCGGCCAACCGGTCCCACAACCCGGGCCTACGGAGCATGAAGCCCCGGAGCTGCGTGAGGCGGCTGTCGCGCGCCCCGCGGGCCAGGTACGAGCAGAGAGTGAACGGCGCCCCGACGAATCCGATCACGGGCCGCTCCGGGTCGGCCGCGAGCAGGCGGATCGCCTCGAGCACGAAGTCGAGACGCTCCCGCGGGTCGAAGGGACGCAGCCGGTCCACGTCCTCGAGGCCCCCCCATGGAGGCAGGGGGACGGGTCCCACGCCGGGACGGAGTTCCACCTCGATCCCGGCCGCCTCGAACGGCGTCGACAGATCCATGAACAGGACCAGCGCGTCCACGTCGAAGTAAGCCAGCGGCAACCGCGTGACGCGCGCCGCCGCCTCCGGATCGCGGACGAGTTGGAGGAAGCCGCGCTCCCGGCGCAGCTGGCGGTATGCGGGGAGGCAGCGGCCCGCCTGCCGCATGAACCACACCGGGGTCCGTTCCACGGGTTCGCGCGACAGCGCGCGGAGAAGGAGATCGTTCATCGCCCGCCGATCTACGGCGGCCACCCTCGAGGCGCAAACCAGCGGGTTGGACCCGTGCGTGCGCCGGCGTAGCTTAAGCGGTGCGAGAGCACGGGTCCATCACAGTGGAGCGATCATGAACCGCCGCGCCGCCCGCACGCTGCTGTGTGCCGTCACCCTTGGAATCGTCAGCTCACCACCTCTGTCCGCGCGGGAGGGGGCGCAGAACCAGAGCTTCGACATCGTGCTGCGCGGGGGGCGGGTGCTGGACGGCACGGGGAACCCATGGTTCCGCGCGGACGTCGGGATCCGGGGCGGCCGGATCGCCGCGGTCGGGGATCTCTCGAACGCGACCGGCGAGCGCGTGATCGAACTCGACGGGCGGTACGTCGTCCCCGGATTCGTCGACATCCACTCGCACGCGGACGACGGCCTCGACGCGGAGGGAGACGCCGGGAGCGAGGGCGCGCGCCGCCGCGCGGCCCCCAACCTGGTGAGCCAGGGCGTCACCACGGTTGTCGTCAACCAGGACGGCGGGTCCCCGTGGCCGATCGCGGACCAGCGCGCGCGCCTCGAGTCGCGCGGCCATGGGCCGAACGCGGCGCTCATGGTCGGCCACAACACGATCCGCGGCATGGCGCTCGGCGACGACTTCATGCGGCCCTCGACCCCCGCCGAGGTCGAGCGCATGACGGAACTGGTCGAGCAGGGGATGGCGGAGGGCGCGTACGGCCTCAGTGCGGGGCTCGAGTACGTGCCCGGGATCTGGAGCGAGACCTCCGAACTCTTCCCGCTCGTCGAGGCGGCGGGGCGGGGAGGCGGCGTGTACATCGTGCACGAGCGCAGCTCCGGCATGACGCCGATGTGGTTCTGGCCGAGCCAGGACGACCCCGGTCCCCCGACCATGATCCAGACCGTCCTCGAGAACATCGAAGTTGCCGAGCGCACGGGCGTCACGACCGTGGCGACCCACATCAAGGCCCGCGGCTCGGACTTCTGGGGCGCGGGGCGGGCCCTCGTGGAGCTGATCGAGCGGGCCCGGGCGCGGGGCGTTCCGATCTGGGCCGACCAGTACCCGTACAACACGACCGGGAGCGACGGGAATACGGTCCTCCTGCCACGCTGGATCTTCCCCGGCGGCGGCCCGGGCGGTGGCCCGTCGGGGGGAGGGCGCGCGCAGATCGACTTTGCGGCGGCGCTCCGCGAGGCGCTCTCCGACCCCGCCAGCGGCGAACAGGTCCGCCTCGACATCGAGCACGAAATCGGGCGTCGCGGGGGTCCCGAGAACCTCGTCATCATGGACCATCCGGATGAGACCCTGATCGGGAAGACGGTGGCGGAGCTGGCCGCCGAGTGGGATGCGTTCCCCGTCGACGTGGCGATCCGGCTGCAGATCGAGGGCGAGCGCACGCGGCCGGGCGGGGCACGCGTGCGCGGCTTCTCCCTGTCGGAGATAGACGTGGAGGAGTTCTCGGCCCACCCGTGGCTGGTGACGGCCTCCGACGCCGGCATTGCGCTCCCGGACGACGGTCCGGTCCACGCGCGCTTCTACGGCACCTTCCCGCGGAAGATCAAGCGGTACGCGATGGACCTCGGCGTCCTGTCCGTGGAGAGCGCCGTGCGATCGATGACGAGCCTTCCCGCGCAGCTCCTCGGGCTTCGGGACCGGGGGCTCATCCGGGAGGGGATGGTGGCGGACATCGCCGTCCTCGATTTCGACGAAATCCAGGACAACGCGACGTTCTTCGACCCTCACCAGTACGCCTCGGGCGTGGACTACGTGCTCGTGGCGGGGAACTTCGTCGTCGATGGGGGTGAGCTGACGTGGGCGCTGCCGGGCGTCGTCCTCACGCCGAGCGCCGGCGGCGGGGGTTGACCGGATGAAGTTCGGTGTCCTGACCCGCAGGGGCGCGGCGGCATTCGCCGCGCTGATCGGGTTCGGGTGCGGGACGGCTGGCGACGCGCCGGACGCGGCCGCTGAGGCGGCGCCGGATCGCGGCGCGGCGGCGAACGGCGCCCCGGCCGAGATCCCCTCCGGGGCGAAGCCGGCGCCCGGCGAGTCCTTCCGCACCCTGGAGGGCGCCGAGGCGACCCTCGAGGATCTGCGAGGCAACGTGGTCGTCGCGAACCTGTGGGGCACGTGGTGCCTCCCGTGCCGCGAGGAACTGCCGGAACTCGTCGAACTGGCCCGGGTTTACGCCGACCGGCCCGTCGCCGTCCTCGGCCTCGCGGTCGAGTCCGGTAGCCCGGAGGAGATCCGCGACTTCCTCGCGGACTTCGGCGCCGGCTACCCGAACTGGATCCTCGGGATGGACGACGCCGTCGCGACCTTCGCCGCGGTGGGCTTCCCGACGACGGTCATCGTCGACCCCGAGGGCTGGATCCGGAAGGAACTCCTCGGCCCCCAGACCGTCGCGTCCCTGAGCGGGGAGATCGACGCCCTCCTCCTTGGCGCCGGAAGTGTCAGGTAATGACCGAGAGTCTTTATCCAATACGGAGATGATCGTGAAGGAGGACCTCGGGCCCGGGTGAGGGCGCGGGGCCGGTTTAGCATCTGGAGGCATGTTGATGCTGGCGGCGCGGCTCGCAACGGCCGGGGCGTGCGGCGGCTTTGGCAGTGGTCCTCATCTGGTCCTTCACGCGGCGGAGGTACCGGCGGCGGCGAGGTTGCGGAACAGCTGGCGGACGGCCTCGAGGCCCGAGGAGGCGGCGGCGAAGCGGTCGAGCTGCTCGAAGGTGACGTCGTCACGGAGGGAGTTCTCGGCATCGGGAAGCGACTTGAGCTTCTCGTAGGGGGTGGCGACGTCCTGTTGGCGGTAGCGCTTCTTGATGCGGCCGCGGGGGCCTTCGACCTCGGAGGGGAAGAGGCAGGGCCGGTGGAAGTTGAGGAAGGGGCAGAGGACGCTGCGGAGGAAGTCGTTGACGGCGGGGGCGCACTCTGCGGAGATGTGGGCGCGTCCGAGCCACTTGCGGACGATGGCGCCGTTCTTGGACTCGACGAGCGCGTTGTCGTTGGAGTGTCGAGGCCGGGACTTGGTGAACTCTCCGATGTGGAGCTTGTTGAGCAGTCGGGCGACATGGTGGTTGATGTACTCGGAGCCGTTGTCGGCGTGGAAGCCTTCGACGCGGAAGGGGAAGGCTTGGAGGAGGTCTTCGAGAACGGGCAGGAGGAAGTACTCGCTGGCGCGGACGCCGCCGCCGATGTGCTCGAACTGGGTGACCTGATCGACGACGTTGAGGACGTAGACGCCCTTCTCGCCATCCCGGTCGCCTTGGTGGACCGTGTCGACACGGACGAAGCCGGGGCGGCCGTCGGGATCGGGCTTGCGGCGGACGCCGATGGAGATATGTACGGGTCGGGTCTTGGCGATGGAGAGGGCCCCGAGGCGGTAGTCGCGGGCCTTGCGGAGGTTGTGGATGTGGCCGTTGGAGATGCGTGCGAGGCGCTCGAAGCGCTCGTCGCGGTGGACTTCGTACTGGCGGCGGAGGATCTCCTTGGTGGCGGGTCCGGAGAGCCGGCCGTAGGCGTCGTCGACCTCGGCCAGGAGGGCGTCGTCGCGGGGCGTGTAGCGCCGCTGGAAGGCGTTGGCCGGGGGCTTCTTGAGGTGGTCGCGGATGTCGCCGGTCCTTCGGTGCTGGGCGATCAGCCGGGTGAGCTGCGCCCTTGGGAGCCCGGTCACCTTGGCGAGGTACGCCTTGACGAGACCCTTGTCCGGCTTGCCGAGGTGGTGGTAGCGGAGCCTCTCCAGCGAACGTATGACGAAGAGGTAGGCCGAGTCCCGGTCGTCGAGGTCGAAGTCCACCGGCTCGCTGCCGCCGAGGAAGGCGCCAACCTCCTCCAGGGGTGGATCCGTTCGGTGCGAAGCGTCACGATCATGCCTCCATGATCTCATCGCCCCGCGCTTCAGGCTCACTTCCCGGTGGAAACCCATCCCCCGTTCAGGCTCACTTCCCGTTGGACAAGCGTTCGAGTTGCATAACCGAGTGGGGGGGGGGGGGGTAGGATGTCCTCCCGAGACTGTCGGCCTTACAGGTGCCGACGAAACGATTCGGTCCGAACGACCGGCGAGACCCAAGGGAGAATGCTCGATGACCAGGTTCAGGAACTTCGTCCGACCCGTGATCCTCTCCACCCTCATTCTCGTGACTGGCGCTGTCGGCGACGCTCGGGCCAATTTCGACGAAGACTGTCCCTTCAACCCGGGCGGATACTTTGAGGACTGCCTGCAGGACGACCTCGGTCCGGGAAGGTGCATGTACAGTGACGATCACTACTATGCCACCATGGATGGGTGTTGACGTCGATTCGTTCGTCCGGGCTTTCGCGAGAGCTTCAAGCCCCGAAGTTCCGTAAGCTGCAGTCGTGGCTTGCGGAGACTGTGAGCGCCGGACTTCTGTGCCTCTGCTTAGCGTCGTGCGGCGGGGACTCCCGCCCAGGCCCGGATCGATCCCTCTCGCGTCCCATCGAGTTGGAGCGCGTGCGCACGATCGTGCGCCAGGACGCAAGTGACGCGACAGCTTGGCTCGGGCGGATTAGGGATCTCCGCCACGATCCGGTGGCGGACCATCTCCTGGGCGTGGATATCGATGACCATCGAATCGTCGAATTCACGACCGGCGGAGAATTCGTAGGCTACTTTGGTCGTCACGGTGAGGGACCTGGAGAAATGCGGAACCTCGCCGGCTTCGAAGTCACCGGCCGCCACGTGATTGCGCTGGATCGGGGGAACGCCAAACTCGTCGTGTTCGACCGCTTCACCCGGCAGGCGGTTACGGAGGTTCCTCTCAACCGCGGCGCCATGGACCTGACGCTGCTGGGCGATACGCTGGTTGCGGTCATGCCCGGCCCGGACGGAACGCTATACGAACTGTTCGAGGTCGACGGGCGGAGCGTCGGCGCCTTCGGCGACGGGGCCTTCCTCGCTTCATGCGTTTCGTGTTCCATCACGAGCATCGGCGAGGAGTTGCTGGCCGTCGTGAAACCCGGGTCGCCCGAGGGGCGCATCTACCGACTCGACGGGACCATGTTCGACGCTTTTGGTTTCGGCGAGGTCGTCCATGTCCTGACGGAATGGCGCGAGGACTTTCTGGAGACGGTTCGCGGGGCGTCGCGCATGGTCGCCTCCGGAGGAGGAGGGATGCCGGCGGGCAGGCTTTGGGCCGGATCGACGACCGGAGCCATTGGTGACGGCTCCTTCTTCGTAAGGGCGACTCCTGAGAACATGGACGTAAACCCGGGCGAATTGTGGGTGCTCGATCGTCGCGGGCGGGTCCAGAAGCGATATGTGTTCGACCCTCCATTGATAGGGGTCTCCACCGTCTCCTTCCCGCGGATATTCGCGGTCGGTCTTAGCCGCGAGTTCGGCGTGTATGAGTACCGTCTGCCCGCTGACTACGATGGGCCTTAGCGGACGCGGATTCGGGTCAGACGAGTTGCTGGCTTCCGTGGGGGCGGCGGTAAAGCGTCCCGCGGTCGATCGGGACGTTGTGCGCGCCGAGGACTGTCCCGGCATCCTGCTGTGGGTTCCGCCACGCGTGTGCTTCAGCGAGCGGTGGGCCTCCATTCAAGGGGAGTGCCTGCGGGCCACTGTTCCGAATCCGACATCGGTCCGACCGAGTGCATCTACAGCGACAATCACTACTTCCTCAACCCTGGAACGAGCTGCAGCTAACGGGGCCAGCCGCTGGGAGTGGGATCGGATATCAGCGAACGCGAGGAGATTCCACCTGGAGGACTCAGGCGAGTTGCTGGCCTTCGTAGAGGCGGCGGTACAGGGCGCAGCGGTCGATCAGGACATCGTGCGGACCGATGTCCACGAGCCGCCCCCGGTCCAGGACCAGCAGGCGGTCGGCGCGGCGCACGGTGCGCAGGCGGTGGGCGATGATGACCGTCGTGCGTCCGACCGAGGCAGCCTGCAACGCCTCCTCCACCAGCGCCTCGCTTTCCGCGTCGAGACCGCTCGTCGCCTCGTCGAGGATGAGAATCTCGGGTTCCTTGAGGAGGACGCGTGCGATCGCGATCCGCTGCCGCTGGCCGCCCGAGAGCCGCACGCCACGCTCGCCGACCATTGTCTCGTAGCCGTCCGGCAGCCGCTCGATGAACTCGCGCGCGTGCGCCGCCGCGGCCGCCGCCTCGATCGCCGCGTGGTGCGCGTCCGGCCGGGCGTAGGCGATGTTCTCCGCGATCGTCCCGGCGAAGAGCGGGTGGTCCTGCGGGACGACGCCGATCCGTGACCGGAGTTCCGCGAGGGCGCACTCGCGCACGTCCACCCCGCGCACCCGCACCCCCCCTCGCGTGACATCCCAGAAGCGGGGGATGAGCGAGGCGAAGGTCGTCTTCCCGGCGCCGCTCGGGCCCACGAGTGCGACGACCTCGCCCGGAGCGATCGTCGCGTCGATCTCCTCCAGCGCCCAGGGCTCTGTCTCTCCGTAGCGGAAGGACACGGCGTCGAAGGCGATCTCCGGCGGTCCGTGGCCCGCGAGTGAGCTGGGGGCGGCCGGCTCGACGATCGTGCTCTCGATATCGAGCATGTCGAACACGCGGCGCGCGGCGCCCTGCGCCTCCTGGTAGGAGCCCCACAGCGAGGCCAGCGCCATGATCGCCGCCGCCACGGAGAAGGCGTAGAGGAGGAACGACACGAGCTGCCCGGCCGTGATCTGGTCCGCGAGCACGAGCCGCCCTCCCTGCCAGAGGACGATCACGATGCCGCCGAACGCGACGACCGTAAGAACCCCGAACAACACGGCGCGCACGATGGCCCGCGAGAGCGCCGCCTCGAGCGCGGCGTCGATTCCGGCCCGGTAGCGGGCGCGCTCCCACCTCTCCCGGACGAAGCTCTGGACGATCTCGATCTGGCCGAAGGCCTCGTCCGCGACCGCGTGCGCCTCGGCGAGCCGATCCTGCACCTCCGTACTCCGCCGCCGGAGCAGCCGCCCGAGCGCGAAGCCGGCGAGCACGACGATGGGGGCCACCGCCAGCGTCGTCAGCATGAGTTGCCAGTGGAGGAACGTGAGCAGCACGAGCGCGCCGACCAGAAAGAGGATCTGCCGCACGAGTTCCGCGATCTGGTGCCCCATGATCTGCTGGAGCGTCGAACAGTCGGAGGCGAGCCGCGAGGTGAGTTCGCCGCTCGCACGCCCCGCGTGGAATCCGGGGGAAAGCCCGACCAGCTTCGAGAACAGTTCGTCGCGCAACCGGGTCACGACGCGCTCTCCGGTCGCCCCCAGCCAGTACGTCTCCCCGAAGTTGAACAGGCCCTGGAGTGCGAAGAGTCCCAGCAGCCCCAGCGCGATCGCGCCCAGGAGCGCCGCATCCCCGTCGCCGAACGCCGCGTCCATCAGGTAGCGCACGACGAGAGGGAAGACGAGGCCGATAGCGGTGCTCAGAAGGAGACAGATCCCGGCCCCGGCGAGTGCCGGCCGATGAGCCCGCAGCCGCGGGGCGAGCCGCTTCAGCGCGAACAGAGAAATCCGTCGTCCGGAGTCCGACATCGCGCTTGGCCTCTCCACCGCCCCCGTCTATCTTCCGCGCCCCGGTGACTCCGGGAGGAGCCGGAAGTTCGCACGGGCCACGAGACCTGCGCAACGCGCCGCGGAGACCTTGAAGACACCGCCCCTCAGCCGAATCGAATCACCGCGCCACGCCCGAATCCTCGCGGCCTGGCTTCTCGTCGGATGCGTCCTCGTCGCGTCGACGCTGATCCTGGGGGGTGTGACGCGCCTCACCGGATCGGGCCTCTCGATGGTCGACTGGGAGCCGGTCAGCGGCGTCGTCCCGCCGCTCGGCGCCGAGGCCTGGGAGCGGGAGTTCGCGGCCTACCAGGCCTCGCCGGAATACCGGCTCGTGAACCGGGGGATGTCCCTCGCGGAATTCAAGCGCATCTTCCGGTTCGAGTACGCGCACCGGCTGCTGGGGCGCGTGATCGGGCTCGTCTTCATCGTGCCCTTCGCGGTGTTCCTGTGGCGACGGATCATCCCGCGATCGCTGGTCCCTCGGCTCCTGCTCATCTTCGCGCTCGGGGGGGCGCAGGGGTTGCTGGGATGGTGGATGGTGCAGAGCGGGCTCGTCGATGTCCCGCGCGTGAGTCCCTACCGCCTCACCGCGCACCTCGCGCTCGCGGTCCTCGTCTACGCACTCTCGCTGTGGACCGCGCTCGCGCTGCTGCGACCCGAGGACGGGGCCGCGGCCTCCGACCCGGGATCAGGCGGGAGACCGGGGCGCTGGTCGGCCGTCGTCCTCGGCCTCGCCGCGCTCACCATGCTCTCGGGCGGTTTCGTGGCCGGGCTCGACGCCGGGCTCGTCCACAACACATTTCCCGGGATGGGGGACGACTGGATCCCGCCCGACCTCTTCGCGGCGACCCCGTGGTGGCTCAACCTGTTCGAGAACCGGACCACGGTGCAGTTCGATCACCGCGTCCTCGCGATGCTGCTGCTGGGTGGGGTGACGGCCCTCTGGTGGGCGTGCGCGCGGCGCGCGGGACGGGCGGCGCTGAGGTGGGCGCACGCGGGATTCGCGGCCGTATGGGTGCAGGCGGTGCTGGGGGTCGCCACGCTCCTCCTCTTCGTCCCCATCCCCCTCGCGGTGCTCCATCAGGCGAACGCGCTCGTCCTCTTCACCGCGCTCCTGGGCCTGACCTTCGAACTGCGGCGGGCCTAGCTCGCCACGGACTGCTAGACCGCCTCCAGCAGCGCCACGTGGCCGAGACCACCGGCGGCGCAGACGCTGACGATGGCCCGCGTCCCGGCCGGCCGGGACGCGAGTTCGACCACCGTCTGGGAGAGGATGCGCGCCCCGGTGGCGCCGAAGGGATGACCGAGGGCGACGCTGCCCCCGTTCGGGTTGATGCGTTCCCGCGGGAACGCGCCGAGACCGTCCTTCGCCGGCGAGCGCGCCGCGAGCCACTCCGGACTCTCGAGCGCGGCCACCGTGCACAGGACCTGCGCGGCGAACGCCTCGTGGATCTCCCACAGCCCGATGTCGTCCAGCGACAGCCCGTGGCGGTGCAGCAACCGTGCGATCGCGATCGCGGGGGCGATGAGGAGCCCTTCCCGCTCCGGGTCGATCGCCGCCTGCCGCCAGTCGAGGAGTCTCGCCCGGGGCAGGGCGTCGGGAAGCGCCGACAGACCCGCTTCCGAGGCGACCCAGCACGCTGCCGCCCCGTCGGTGAGCGGTGACGAGTTGCCGGCCGTGAGCGTCCCCGCCGAACGGGAGAACGCGGGGCGAAGGTCGGCGAGCTTCTCCGGCGAGGTGCCGGAGCGGGGCAGCGTGTCGCCGTCCACCGGGAAGGTGCCGGGGGTCACGAGGAGGGATCGGAAGAACTCCCCCCCGTCCCGGGTGGCCCCCTCGTGGCTCGCGAGCGCGAAGCGGTCCTGTGCCTCCCGCGGGATCCCCCATTCCCGCGCCATCTCCTCGGCGTGCTGACCCATCGTCTTCCCCGTCGTGCGCTCCGCCACGGCGGGCACCGAGATGCGGAGGTCGCGCGGGCGGATGTCGCCCAGCGTCCGGACCATGCGGGGGAAGCTGCCCGCGCGCCCGGCCCGCCGGATCTTCCTGCTGAGCCCCTGCGAGAGTCCGATCTGAGTGTGGCTCATCGACTCGACGCCGCCGCAGAGCACGAGGTCCGCTCTCCCGGCCCCGACCTGTCCGGCCGCGTGGGTGGCGGCGGCGAGCGAAGTCGCGCACGCCTGGACGATGCCCTGCGCCGGCACGCCGGGGTCCAACCCCGAATCGAACCAGACCTCCCGACCCCAGTTACTCACGGTGAGGGAGGGGATGACGGCGCCCCACAGGACGAGGTCGATCCGCGCCGCGCCATCCCGGCCCGGTCCGCGGTCGCCCGCGACCGTTTGCTGGATGACCGGCGCGGACAGGGCGAGGCCGTCGAAGCGCGCCAGCTCACGATCCATCTTCGTGAACGGGGTGCGCAGGCCGGGGAGGACGAAAGCCGAACCGGGATTCATGCGTGGCATCCTATCGAACGTCCTCCCAAGATGGAACGTGTCGCGGCGGCCGCCGCCTGATTGGAAAGGGAGCACAGATGACCGTACGGGTTAGGTTCGCCCCCAGCCCCACGGGGTTTCTGCACGTCGGCGGCGCGCGCACCGCGCTGTTCAACTGGCTCTACGCGCGAGGGGAGGGGGGCGTATTCCTCCTCCGCGTGGAGGACACGGACCGTGCGCGCTCGCGCCCGGAGCACATGCAGGCGATCCTCGACGGCCTCGACTGGCTGGGGCTGGACCTGGACGAGGGCCCGGTGTTCCAGGCCGACGGGATCGATCGTCACCGGGAGGACGCGTACCGCCTCCTGGAGCAGGGCGCCGCCTACCGCTGCTTCTGTACGGCGGACGAACTCGCGCGCCGCCGCGAGGAGGCGAAACAGGCCGGCTCCGGGTATGGGTACGACGGCCGCTGCGGTCGCCTGGACGCCGCCACCTCGGGCGCGCGGGCCGAGGCGGGCGAGCCGTTCGCGCTGCGGGTCCGGGTGCCGGGGGAGGCGATCGGCTGGGAGGACATGATCCACGGCCCCATGTCGTTCCCGGCCGGCTCGATCGACGACTTCATCGTCCTCCGCTCCGACGGCACACCGGTCTACAACCTCGCCGTGGTCTCCGACGACGCCCATGCCCGAATCTCGCATGTCGTTCGCGGGGATGATCATATCTCGAATACGCCGAAGCAGATTCTCCTCTATCGGGCGCTCGGGGCGGCGCTTCCAGCCTTCGGGCACGTGCCGCTGATCCTCGGATCCGACGGCAAGCGACTCTCGAAGCGCCACGGGGCCATGTCCGTCCTCGCCTACCGCGACGAGGGCTACCTGCCCGAAGGGATGGTGAACTTCCTCGCGCTCCTGGGCTGGTCTCCAGGGGACGACCGAGAGCGGTTCGATGTGGGCGGTCTCGTCGAGGCCTTTTCGATCGAGCGCGTGCTCCGAAAGAGCGCCGTGTTCGATCTCGACAAGCTCGGGTGGCTGAACGGGCGGCACATCGCCGCGTCGCCGCCGGCCGTTCTGGCCCACCCCGTGATCGGGATCCTGCGCGCGGAGGCCCGGGAGGCGGGCTTGCGTCTGGCCGAGACGCACCCGGAACTCGAAGCGTCGGCCGACCGCCTCGCGGCGATCATCGACCTCGTGAAGGAGCGTCCGCGCACGCTCCCCGCGCTGGCGCGGCAGGTGTCTCCCTTCTTCGCGGCCTCGGTCCGCTACGAGCCGGACGCGGTGCGCCGTTTCTGGAAGCGCCCCGCGGAGACCGCCGAACACCTGCGACAGCTGGCGGCGCGGCTCGCGGAGGAGGCCTCCTTCCGCGACGTGGAGACGCTGGAGGCCGAGGTCCGGGGGGTGGCGGCCCGGCTCGGTGTGGGGGCCGGGCGCGTCATCAACCCCCTCCGCGTCGCGCTCATGGGGCAGGCGGTGAGTCCCGGGATCTTCGAGGTACTCGGGGCGATGGGGCGCGAGCGCGTCCGGGCCCGGCTCGAGGCGGCCGTCCGTTTCCTCGAGGCGGAGGCGGTGACCGCGTGACCGGCACGCCGCCTTCCGGCCCCGCCGACCACGAGGCGCGCATGCGACGGGCGCTCGAGCTGGCGGCCCGCGGCGGCGCGCGCGGGGAGGTGCCCGTGGCCGTCCTCGTCGTCGACCCGGAGGGCCGGATCGCGGCCGAGACGCACAACCGGACGCGGGAGCTTGCCGACCCCACGGCCCACGCGGAGGTCCTCGCGCTGCGCGCCGCGGCCGCGAAGCTCGGCGACTGGCGCCTCGAGGGCTACACCCTCTACGCCACCCTGGAACCGTGCGCGATGTGTGCCGGCGCGGCCGTACTGGCTCGCGTGGGGACCCTCGTGTTCGGGGCTTCCGACCCGAAGGCGGGGATGTGCGGATCGCTCGACAACCTGGCGCAGGATCCGCGGCTCAACCACCGGGTCGAACTCGTCGCCGGCGTCCTCGCGGGGGAGTCCGCGCGCCTCCTGCGGGATTTCTTTCGCGCGCGCCGGTAAAGGCGCCGCGACCGGGCGGGTGGCGGGTCAGGCGGGGGCGGGAACGGGCCTCCCGACGAAACGCATGACGGCGAGCAGGCCCCCGATCCCGAGGACGTACGCGACCCAGGTGGGCAGCCCGTACGACGTGCCGACGTGCCCGAAGAGCATCGCCGCCGCGGCCACGATGAGCGCGTACGGAAGCTGCGTACGCACATGGTCCATGTGATCGCACGCCGACGCCATCGAACTCAGGACCGTCGTGTCCGAGATCGGCGAGCAGTGGTCGCCGAAGATCGATCCGGCGAGGACCGCACTGATCGAACTCACGAGGAGCCCGCCTCCCGCCTCCGTCCCGAAGCCGGCCGCTCCGCCGAGCGCGACGATGAGCGGCACGACCAGCGGGAGCAGGATGCTCATCGTGGCCCACGAGGTCCCGGTGCAGAAGCTCACGACCGCGGCCGTCGCGAAGGTGAGGACGGGTACCAGCTCGGGGGCGAGGCTGCCCTCGAGCACCTGCGTGAGGTACTGGGCCGTGGCGAGCTGGTTCGTCACCTCCCCCAGCGACCAGGCCAGGGTCAGGATCACGAACCCCATCGTCATGGCGCGGATCCCGGCGAGCCAGCCTTCCAGCGCCTCTCTCAGCGAGAGGATCCTCTGCGCCGTGGCCAGCCCGATCGCGACGATGCAGCCGGAGAGCGAGCCCCACAGGATCGCCTTGAACGGGTCCGCCGCCCCGAACGTGTCCCAGATCGAGGCGCCCGCCCCCGCCCCGCTCCGGCCATCGAAGTACAGCCCGAGGAGGACGACGAGGACGACCGTGACGACGGGGATGGCCGCGTTGTACCAGCGCAGGGGAACCCCCTCCGGCGCGTCGAGTCCCGTCTCCTCCGTGTTGACCATGAGCTGCGACCCGGGACGAAAGACGCCGCCTCCGGTACGCGCCCGCGTCTCCGCCGCGTGCATGGGGCCGAGGTCCCGTTGCGTCACGATGACCAGGGCGACCATGAACAGGGCGAGGATGGGATAGAAGAGGAACGGGATGCTGCTCAGGAAGACCGTGAACGGACTCGCCGCGGCGAGGGCCCCGGCCAGCGCGGGGTCGGGGGTTTGTTCGGCGGCAATGCGCAGCCCGTCGCGGATCAGGGAAATCTCGAACCCGACCCACGTCGAGACGAAGACGATCGTCACCACGGGCGCGGCGGTGGAATCCACGAGGTAGGCCAGCTTCTCGCGCGACACCTTCAGCTTGTCGGTGATGGGACGGAAGGTGTTCCCGACGATGAGCGTGTTCGCGTAGTCGTCGAAGAAGATGCCGATGCCCGCGAAGAAGGTGGCCAGTTGCGCGCGCCGCGGCGTGGTGGCCAGCGGGCGCACGGCCTCGACGATGCCGCGCGTTCCCCCGGAGCGGGAGATGACGCCCACCATGGCGCTCAGAAGCGCCGAAAAGATCAGGATCGAGGCGTTGTCGGCGTCGGCCAGCGACGGAACGATGAAGGTGTCGATGGACCGCCACAGTCCGGCCAGGGGGTTGAGCCCGGCGATGAAGAAGCCGCCGAGCCATATCCCGAAGAAGAGCGACACCACGACGTGGCGGAAGATGAGCGCGAGGGCGATGGCGATGAGCGGCGGCAGGAGGCTGATCCAGCCCGGGAACCGCGGCGGGTCGACCGTTTCGCTTGCCGAGCCCTGATCCGCCTCGATCTCCACGGTGAGGGGCAGCCCTTCGCCCGCGACGCGGAGTCCGTCCACGTTCGTCTCGGCCCGGATCGGCAGGTCGCCGGCGGCGAGTTCGCGCCCGTCGGCCGAGCGGACGCGATAGCGGGCGTTCTCTCCGTCCTCGGTGCGAAGCGTCAGCGAGAACGGCACGTTGGTGAGGACGATGGCGGGGCCGTCCACGGTGAGAGCGAGGCCTTCCTGCGCTATCGCCGCGCGTGGCGATAGCCCCAACGCCGCGAGGCCCAGGGCCGCGAGCCCCAGGGTCGCGAGCCCCAACCCCGCGCGCCGCGGAACGTCGGATCGGATTCGCATGCCCGAACCTACCCGAGGCGTCGCGGGAGGGCTATACTGCCGCCTGATCGAGGCCGACCACGGGCCGCGCCGCCGTACCGGATCGACCGAAGCCGAGACCAAACTGACGCAAAACGTCCTCGACGAGGCCGCTGCCAGGACCCTGCTGGCGGAGCTCTCCGCGCAGCTCGAGCGGGCCATCGAGCCCGCCGCCCGCCTCATCCTCGTCGGCATCCGCCGTCGCGGGGATGTCATCGCGGCGGAGATCGGTCGTCACCTCGAACCCGCGCGCGGGCCGGTCCCGATCGGTTCGCTCGACATCACGCTCTACCGGGACGACTTCGGGCAGGTCGGCGCGCTTCCGGTCGTGGGGACGACCGAGATCCCCGAGTCCATCCAGGACGCGCACGTCGTGATCGTCGATGATGTGCTCCACACCGGGAGGACGATCCGGGCGGCGCTCAATGAACTGTCGGACTTCGGGCGGGCCCGCTGCATCCAGCTCTGCGTCCTCGTGGACCGGGGCGGGCGCCAGCTGCCGATCCAGCCCGACTACGTCGGACGGGTGATCGATCTCGGTCCCGACCAGGATGTCGCGGTGCGCGTGGCGGACACGGACGGGGCCTGGGGCGTCGATGTGGTCGACGTGAACGGCGCCGCCCCGGAGGAGGAAGCATGACGACCGGGGGCAGGGACCTCGGCCTCGGGAAGGACCTCGTCGGCATCGAGTCGCTGAGCGGCGCCCAGATCGAGGCGATCCTCGACACCGCGGAGCCGTTCAAGGAGATCAGCGAGCGGAAGATCAAGAAGGTGCCCGTCCTCCGCGGGCAGACGATCGTCAACCTCTTCCTCGAGCCGTCCACTCGGACCCGGATCAGCTTCGAGTTCGCCGAGAAGCGGCTCTCGGCCGACACCGTCAACATCTCGGCGACCGGCTCGTCCGTGCAGAAGGGCGAAACGCTCGTCGACACGGCGCGCAACCTCGAGGCGATGCGGATCCACATGGTCGTCGTCCGTCACGGTTCGTCGGGGGCCGCCAAGTTCCTCGCCGACCGCATCCCCTCGAACGTCATCAATGCAGGCGACGGGCAGCACGAGCATCCGACCCAGGCCCTGCTCGACCTGCTCACGATCCGGGACCGGTTCGGCGCGATTGCCGGGCGGCGCGTCTGCATCGTCGGCGACATCCGGCATTCCCGCGTCGCGCGGTCGAACATCTGGGGTCTCGTGAAGTGCGGCGCCGAGGTGGCCGTGTGCGGGCCGCGTACGCTGATCCCCGCCGGCATCGAGGAACTCGGGGTCCGGCGGCTGGACGCGATCGAGGAAGCGATCGAGTGGTGCGACGTGCTGTACGTGCTGAGACTCCAGCTGGAGCGGATGGAGGGGGGCTACGTCCCCTCGCTGCGGGAGTACAATCGTGTGTTCGGGGTCAGTTCCGAGCGGCTGGCGCGCGCCCCGGACGAGATGGTCGTGCTCCACCCCGGGCCCATGAACCGCGGGGTCGAGATCGACTCCGACGTGGCGGACGGCCCGCGTTCGGTCATCCTCCCGCAGGTCACGAACGGCGTAGCGGTGCGCATGGCCGTCCTCTACCTGCTCGCCGGCGGTCGCCCGGAACTGGCGGAATCCGCCAAGGTGGGGGGCGCGTGAGCCGCTCGCTCCTTCTCGCCGGGGGACGGGTGATCGACCCGGCCGAGGGTACGGACGATGTGCTCGATGTCCTCGTGGAGGACGGGCGGATCGCGGCCGTGGCGCGGGGGATCGCCGGGCCGGACGGGGTTCCGCGGGTCTCGGCGGAAGGGCTCGTCGTCGCCCCCGGGCTGATCGACGTGCACGTCCACCTGAGGCAGCCGGGGGCCGAACACAAGGAGACGATCCGCTCCGGAGCCCGGGCCGCGGCGGCCGGTGGCTTCACGACCGTGTGGGCGATGCCGAATACGGATCCGCCGCTGGATGATCCCGCCGCCGTCGGCTTCGTGCGCGAGGAGGCGCGGCGCTGGGCGCGGATGGGAGAGGGCGGCGCGCGGGTCAGCCCGGTGGGTGCCGCATCGCGGGGTCTCGCAGGCAGGCGGATGACCGAGATCGGCGGCCTCGTGGAGGCCGGTGCCGTCGCCGTCACCGACGACGGACACCCGATCCATGACCCGTCGCTCATGCGGAGGCTGCTGGAGTACACCCAGTCGTTCGACATCCCCGTACTCCAGCACGCGGAGGACATGGCGCTCTCGGCCGGCGGCGTGATGAATGAAGGGGCCGTGGCCACGGCCCTCGGACTGCGCGGGATTCCCAACGCGTCGGAGGCGACCGTGGTCGCGCGGGACATCTATCTCGCCGAACTCACCGGCGGGCACGTGCATATCCAGCACGTCTCGACGCGCGAGGCCGTCGACCTCATCCGGTGCGCGCGCGAGCGCGAAGTTCGCGTGAGCGGGGAGGCCACGCCTCACCACCTGACCCTCACCGAGGAAGCGGTGCGCGGGTATCGGACGGAGGCCAAGATGAACCCCCCCCTCCGCTCGGAAGCCGACCGGCTCGGCGTTCGCCAGGGGGTCATCGACGGCGTCATCGAGTGCATTGCGACGGATCATGCGCCGCACCACTACGAGGAGAAGGAACGGGAGTTCGATGAAGCACCCTTCGGCATCGTCGGGCTCGAGACCGCGCTGGCGGTCTGCATCGGCGAACTCGTGACGCCGGGGGATCTTACGCTCTCGCAGCTCATCGATCGCATGTCGACGGGGCCCGCGCGTACGATGGGGATCGACGGCGGTACGTTGCGCCCCGGCAGCCCCGCGGACATCGTCGTGTTCGATCCGCAGGGCAGGTGGACCGTCGACTCGGCCGGCTTCCGCTCTCGAAGTCGCAATACGCCCTTCGAGGGCTGGGAGGTGAAGGGTCGGGTGCGACGCACCATCGTAGGCGGTGAGACCCGGTACGAGCGGCGGTGAGCCCCGAGGAGGTGAAAGAAGGCATGACGGACCCGGATTGGGCAGTCCCGCAGGAAGTTCGTCGGCTGGCGGAGGCGTCGGAGGAGATCCTCCGGTGGATCGATCGATTGACGGATCGCGCCCTGCAGGCGCGGCCGGAGGTCGTGGAGCGGATCCGCCGGGACTACCAGGTCCGGCTTCGGTCGGCGGACACCCGGCTCGCCGCGCAGCGCCCGCTGCTCGTCGAGATCGTCTCCGAGCGGGAAGCCGTGCAGGAGTCGCTGCGCGCGGAGATGGGCGCACACGCGTCGCACCTCGAGGAAATCGAACTGCGGCACGAGGTCGGGGAGTTCAGCGAAGCCGAGCTGAAGGCGCGACGGGCGCCGATCGAACGGGAGCTGGCGGATCTCGGCGTGCGTATCGAGAGAGAGAAAGAGATGATCGCCATGTTGTCCGGCGTCATCGAACGCACCACCGCCCCCGAGGCCGAACCCGCGATCGACACCGAACCCGTGATCGAAGCCGAACCTGAGGTCCACGCCGCGGCTGAAGTCGACAGCGCGTCAGAAGTTGACCCCGAGCCGGACGTTGACCCCGAAGCGGTGGCGGACGACGGGGAGCCGCCGTCCGACGCGGCCGGGAGCGAGTTCGCGGACGAACTCGACTTCCTGGAGTCGCTGTCGCTGGGGGAAACCGGTCCCTTCGACGCGGTCTCCGCCATGCTGGATGAAGAGGAGAGGTCGGACGAAGGCCCGAACTAGTCTCGCATCACGGGCTGGAGTCCCGCCCGCAGGCGGGTGGGGCGGGTGCGGATCACGCCAGGTCCCGGACGTGCCGCGAGGCTCGTGCCTTCTGCCGCGCCGCTGTGTTCGGCTTGAGCACATTGCGGCGGGTCGCACGGTCGAGCATCTGGTACAGTTCGGACAGCGCGGGTTCCGCCTCTTCCCGGGAAGTCATCGCGAAGAGTTTCTTGCTTCGCGTCCGGATCTCGGATCTCACCTGCCGGTTCCGGAGTCTCCTCATCCGGGACTGGCGCAGTCGTTTCGCCTGGCTCGCGTTATTCGGCACTCGGTACTCCACTCCTCCGTGGGGATTCGAGGGCGCAGACCATACTTCGCCCCCGAGGGAAACGCAAAATAGGGGAGTCGGTGGTCAACTTCCAACTCCGCGTCCGCGCCGACGCGCCGTGACCTTCGTCGTGTTACATTGTCCGCCCGACAACCATTGTCCGCCCGACAACGGGCACCTCGCTCGTTCGGTCCGGACAGCATGGCCGGCGAGGCACCCCGCGAAGCTGCGGCCGGAGTGTGGAGGGGAGGACTGTTGACGGCGGTTCCCAACCGACTGCCCAGCCAGCAGGCGGCCCAGCCGTTCGTCGTGGAACTCGACCGGTTCGCGGGTCCCCTCGATCTACTCCTCCACCTGATCCGGTCCCAGGACATCGACATCTTCGACATCCCCATTTCCCGGATCACCCGTCAGTTCCAGGAGGCGATCGCCTCCGGGATCGATCGGCTACAACTCGACCGGGCCGGCGAATTCCTCGAGCTGGCCGCGACGCTCGTGCGCATCAAGGCGCGGCTCCTGCTCCCGGGACGGCGCGACCCGGAGTGGGAAGACGACCCGCGGGCGGAACTCGTGCGTCGGCTCCTCGAGTATGAACTGTTCCAGGAAGTCTCCCGGCTGCTGGGCGTGGCGGAATTCGAGCGACGACGCCTCCTGGCGAAGGGGTTTCTGCCTCCGTCCCCGGTTCGCGAGCGGGAAGGCATGGAGCTGTCGACGACGCTGGAGGACCTCCTGGCGGTCCTCGTCGACATTCCGGAACCCGATCCGGTCACGAGACATGTCGTACCGATCCGGACCGTGACGGTCGAAGAGAAGGTCGGGGTCATCCGTCGGCTGCTCGGCGAGGACGAGCGCGTGCCCTTCACCCGGCTCTTCTCCTCGTGGCGGGAGCGGCATCATGTGGTGGCCGCGCTCCTCGCCTGCCTGGAGTTGGCCAAACAGCAGGTCCTCAGGATCGAGCAGACGCGGCGCTTCGGCGCGATCTGGCTCTTCGGCCGCCCCCCGCGGCGCGGCGCGGCCGGAGACGAGAGCGGATGAGTCCCGAGCAGATCGTCGAAGCCGCGCTCTTCGCCAGCCAGACGCCGCTCACGGCGAAGGAACTGGCGCGCGCCGACGAATCGCTCGACGTACGGCGGGTGCGAGAGGCGCTCGACGCGCTCCGGGGGCACTACGAGGACGAGGGCCGGGCCTTCCAGATCTACCACCTCGGAGACGGGTTCCAGATCCTCACCCGCCCGGAGTTCGCGCCCTACCTCGAACGGTTCGATTCCGTGCCGCGACCTCCGACGCTGTCCCGCGCCGCGCTCGAGACGCTCGCGATCATCGCGTACCGGCAGCCCATCGGGCGCATCGAACTCGAGGAGATCCGCGGGGTCGCCTCCACGTCGGTGCTGCGTACGCTCCAGGACTGGGAACTCCTGGAGGTCACGGGGCGGGGCGAGGGCCTCGGGAGACCCCTCCTCTACGGCACGACACCGCGGTTTCTGGATCATTTTGCCCTGCAGTCGCTCGCTGACCTGCCGACGCCCGACGATCTGTCGATCGCCCTCGCCCGGCCGGAGTCGGCGGAGGTCGCGCTACCGGCGGACCCGACGGGCGACGGCGCGGCCGGGCGGCCCTGAGCCGCGCGCTCCCGGTTCCGGCTCGTGCGTCTCCAGAAATTCCTCGCCCGGGCGGGTGTGGCCTCCCGCCGCAAATGCGAAGCGTTGATCACCGCGGGCCGGGTCCGGGTGAACGGACTCGTCGTCACCCGACTCGGCACCCGCGTGGACCCCGAGACGGAGCGCGTCGAGGTCGACCGTCGACGGGTCGCACTCAAGGCGGCGCGCTGGCTGGCGCTCCACAAGCCGCCGGGATACGCCTGCACGCGACGAGATCCCTCCGGGCGTCCGACGATCTACGATCTGGTGCCGGCCGACGCGCACCACCTGCCCCATCTGGGTCGGCTCGACTTCATGAGCGAGGGGTTGATCCTGCTGTCCAACGAAGGCGATCTCGCGAACCGGCTGCTCCACCCGAGTGCGGAACTGGACCGGACCTACGTCGTCGAACTCATCGAGCCGGTGGCGGCGGACCTCCCGGCCCGGCTGCGGGAGGGGGTCGTGCTCTCGGATGGGCCGGCGCGGGCCCGGCGTGCCCGCTGGGTCGGAGGACCCGGAACCCGCCGTCCGGCGGTGGAGATCGTCATCGCCGAGGGACGAAACCGCGAGATCCGACGCATGCTGGCGCGCCTCGAGGTCACGATCCGGCGTCTGCGAAGGACCTCGTTCGGCCCCATCGAACTCGGCGCCCTGGCGGCCGGGCACTCCCGCGATCTGACGCGGGCAGAGCGCGCGGCGCTCGAGCGGGCGGCTTGCTCACGGGTCGCGCGAGAGTGAAGATCGGGCTGCCGGTTCGCGGCGAAGATTCCGCCGCCCCGCCGGCAGGCGAAACGGTGCTTGCCTGACGAGGCGCGAAGATGGAGCGTAGCAGCGCCATGCGACGGTCGAGCGGCGGTGAAACGGATTCCCCCCCCGGGCTGTTCGCCTCGCGACGATAACCGCGCACCACGAGAGAGCGCATGAACGCACAAGCCGGGACGGCCGAACGGATCTCGGAGGAGGCCCTCGAGACCCAGACCGCATCGATTCGCGAGGCCGGGTCCTTCATACCCGATGTCCGGAACGAGTTGGGGAAGCGCATCGTCGGACAGCATCTCCTCCTCGACCGCGTTCTCATGAGCCTGATCACGGGCGGCCACATCCTGCTCGAGGGCGTGCCGGGTCTCGCCAAGACCCTGACGGTCAGCACTCTGGCCGAGACCATCCACACGACGTTCAGGCGAATCCAGTTCACGCCGGACCTGCTTCCGGCCGACGTCGTCGGAACGCTGGTATGGGAAGAGAAGACGGGGACGTTCACCGCGAAGCGCGGCCCCATCTTCGCGAACATCGTCCTCGCCGACGAGATCAACCGCGCGCCGGCCAAGGTCCAGTCCGCACTGCTCGAGGCGATGCAGGAGCGTCAGGTGACGATCGGGGAGGAGACCCACCCTCTTCCCGTCCCGTTCCTCGTCATGGCCACGCAGAATCCGATCGAACACGAGGGGACGTACCCGCTCCCCGAGGCGCAGGTGGACCGCTTCATGTTCAAGACGCGCGTCGACTACCCCGCGCCGGAGGAGGAGCGTTCCATCATGCGCCTCATGGCGGGGGAGGATCCGCCACCCGTCCAGCCCGTCGTGGAGCCGGATCGCATCCTGGCCGCGAGGGCCGTGCTCCCGGACATCTATCTGGATGAGCGGCTGGAGGACTACATCCTGGCGCTCGTGCTGGCGACGCGGAAGCCGGCTTCGTACGGTCTCCCGGACCTCGTCGACTGGATCGAGTTCGGCGCCTCCCCGCGGGCGACGATCTACCTCGCCAGGGCGGCCCGGGCCCATGCGTTTGTCGAGGGTCGCGCCTTCGTGGTTCCTGAAGACGTGAAGGCGATCGCCCGCGATGTCCTCCGTCATCGGCTCGTTCTGACCTTCCAGGCGCAGGCGGAGCAACTCGATGCCGAGCACATCCTCGACCGTCTGCTGGAGACCGTCCCGGTGCCGTGAGGTTCCGCGATCTCCTGTGGCGCCCGCTCCGTCCGGCGTCGACGCCCGACCCGGCCACGGCCTCGAAGGAGGTGAGGCGGCTCGAGTTGAAGAGCCGGCGGTTCATGGACAACCCTGCCCTGGGGCCGTACCCGTCGCTCTTTCGCGGGCACGGGATCGAGTTCTCGGAGGTCCGCGAGTACCAACCCGGCGATCCGTTCCAGGCGATCGACTGGAAGGTCACGGCGCGCATGCGCCGCCCGTACATCAAGCGCTTTGTCGAAGAACGCGAATTGGCCGTCCTCCTCGTCGTTGATGTTTCCGCGTCGAATGAGTTCGGTACGCGCGGGACGCTGAAGCGCGACCTGGTGGCGGAAGTCGCGAGCGTACTGGCCCTGGCCGCGATGCGAGCCGGCGATCCCGTCGGGATGCTCCTGTTCAGCGACCGGATCGAGAGCTACGCCCGTCCCGCCCGGGGCCGTAACCGCAACCTCCGCCTTCTGCACCAGCTCCTGACGGTCCAGCCGGAAGGGAAGGGCACCGACGTCGATCTCGCCCTCGTCACCGCGGCGCGCATGCTCACGGTGCGCTCCCTGGTGTTCGTCATCTCGGACTTCGTGGGGGCCGCCGATCTCGCCCGCCCTCTGCTCGCCCTCTCCGGCCGCCACGATGTGGTCGTGCTCGTGGTGGACGACCCCGCGGAGACGACGATCCCCGAATCGGGCTGGGTGGAGGTCGTCGATCCCGAGACGGGCCGGCGGGCGGTGGTCGACCTCGGAGACGACGCAGTGCGCGAGGGGCTGACCGGTCGCTCTGAGGCGCGGGACCGCAAGCTCGAGGTGCTCTGCGCGCGCTGCCACGTCGACCTGATGCGGCTCCGCACCAACGTGCCGTACGAGTGGCGACTCGCCGGTTTCTTCGCGGCCCGCGGTCGGCGGAGGCTGCGGTGAGGCGGGGTGCCCGGCCTGGTTTCGGGCTGCTCCTCTGGGCCGCGTGGGGCCTCGCGCCGGATCTGGCGGGCCAGGCGGCGGTGGACCTCGAAGCGACCGTGGAGGCGGATTCGGTTCGCGTCGGCGAGCCGTTCACGGTCCGGTTCGTCGTCGGGCAGGCGCGGTCCGGGGAGGTGCGGTTCCCCGCGCTCCTGGACCTCCCCGAGTCGCTTGAGCAGGCGGCACCGGCGCGGATTCTCTCGGCCGACGACGGACGTCGCTGGGAGGCCGAGTACACGCTCGTCGCGTGGCGGGCCGATACGCTCGCCATCCCGCCGGTCGAGGCGCAACTCGTCGGCGCGGGCGGTGTGACCCGCACGCTCGAGCCGCCGGCGGTGGCCGTCTTCAGCGTCCTCCCCGGAGATGAGGCCGCGCTCGAGTTGCGCGACGCCCGTCCGTTCCTGCGGTTTGGCGCGTCTCCGTGGTGGCTCCTCGCGCTCCTGGCGGCGGTGGCCGGACTCGCCTGGTGGACGTGGGGCAGGCGCCGCTTCGCGACACCCGGCCCCGAGGGGCCACTTCACCCCGGTGACCTCGCGCTGCGGGAATTCTCTCGCCTCCGCCGCGTCTGGGTCGCGCGCCGGCTGACCGGGGACCGCTTCTACGACGGGTACGAAGCCACCCTCAGGCGCTACGCGCGCGAGACGCGCGGCTGGGCGCCATCGAGCGAACTGCTCGGGCTCGGCGACTCCGATGCGGGGCTGATCTCGGCCCTGCGCCACTCGATCATGGCCAGGTTCGCCCGGCTGCGGACGGACCGGCACGGTCCCATCGCCGACATCGAAATCGGCGAGGCGTTCGTGCGCTCGCATATGCCGGAGCCGGACCCGGTCCCGGAAGAGCCGCACGCCGATGGGGAGGACGCGGGATGACCGGTTTCGCGCTCCCGGGCTGGCCCTTCCTCCTCCTCCTCCTCCTCCTGCCGCTGGGGTGGGCGCTGCTCCGCGCCGGCCGGATCCGGCTCCCCTATCCCGACATCGCGCGTCTTGCCGGTTCCGGGGGACGGGGTCGCTTCTGGTGGTGGCTCCCGCCGGTCCTGCGGACGACCGCCCTCGCCCTCGTCGTGATCACCCTCGTCAACCCCGTTCGCGTCTGGGAGCGGGTCGAGTCGGAGCGCGAGGGGGTGGCGATCATGCTCGCCGTCGACATCTCCAGTTCGATGCTGGCGGAGGACTTCCGCCCGGACAACCGGATCGAGGTCGCGAAGCGGGAGGTCATCCGCTTCATCGAGGGACGCGAGTCCGACTGGTTGGGTCTCGTCGCGTTCGCGGGCGAAGCCCTCACCATGGTTCCCGGGACGCTCGATCACCCCGTGGTCGAGAGCGCCGTCGAGCGCCTGGAAGCGGGGCAGCTGCGGGACGGGACCGCGATCGGCGTCGCGCTCGCCACCGCGTCGAACCGCCTCCGCGACCTCGAGCCGGAATCGCGCATCGTCGTCCTGCTCACCGATGGAGACAACAACAGCGGCGGCATATCGCCCGAGGAGGCGACAGCCGCCGCGGCGTCACTCGGCATCCGCGTCTATACGATCGGCGTCGGCCGGGACGGCGTCGCGCCGGTCCCGGTCGCGCGCACCGCCTTCGGCTACCAGTACGCGAACATCCGCGTGAACGTGAACGACGAATTGCTCGAGCGGATGGCGACGCGCACCGGCGGCGTCTACTTCCGCGCCACGGACCCCGAGGGCCTGACGCAGATCTACGAACGGATCAACGAACTCGAGACCACGCCGATCAAGGAAATCCGGACCGAGGAGCGCGTCGGGATGCGGAGGGAACTGCTCATCGCCGCGCTCGCCCTGATCCTGTTCGAGCTGCTCGTGGCCGCGACGCGCGCGCGCCGGGTGTGGGTCTGATCGTGGCGCCTCTCCCGATCGCTCTGCTCGCCGCCGCGCTCGCCGTCGGGTTGCGGCTGCTCGCGACCCGCCGCTCGTCCGCCGACCGGGCGCGGCTCGCCGACGCGTCTCTGCTCGAGCGGTACGTACGGCTCCCGGCCGACGCGATTTCGTCCGTGCGTCTGGCCCTCCTCGCGCTGGGCGTGATCGCCGTCGCGCTGGCCTCCGGGTCCGGCGGGACGGAGGCCCGACGGCTGGACGAGAGCGGCGCGGAGACGATCCTGCTCCTCGATGCCTCGAACTCGATGCTCGCCGGAGACGTCGAGCCGAGCCGCCTCCAGATTCAGCGGGAGCTCGCGGCTCGCCTGGCGACGCGCCTCGAGGGCCGGATCGGCGTGGTCTACTTCGCGGGCCGGGCCTACGTGCTCTCTCCGCTGACGACGGACGTGAGCGCGATCGAGATGCTGGCCGAAGGCGTGCGTCCGGCCGCGGTGGGGCTCGGCGGGTCGTCGCTCGCCTCCGGTCTGACGCAGGCGATCGATCTCCTCGCCGGCGGGGAGGAGGGTGCGAAGAAGTCGATCGTCGTCTTCTCCGACGGCGAGGAGACCGCCGGCCAGCCGTTCGGCGAGGCGATCGGCCGCGCTCGGGACGCCGGGATCGTGATCCACGCGGTCGGGATCGGAACGACGGCCGGCGGGCAGATCCCCCTTACCCGGGAGGCGTCGCTGGATCCGACGATGGCGGCGCGGCGGCGGGGCGGAGCGTCCGTCCTGCAGGGCCCGGACGGCAACCCCGTCGTCACGAAGCTCGACGAGGCGTCGCTGACGGAGATGACGACCGCGACCGGCGGCCGCTATGTTCGCGGGGACGAGGGCATCGCGGAGATCGACGACGAACTGGCCCGTGGCACGCGGGATCCGGTGACGTCGACGGACGACCTGGCCGTGGCCGTGTTGCTGCTGCTCGCCTTCGTCAGCCTCTGGGGCGAAGGGTTTCTCTTGCCACGTGGGTGAACCGGAACGGATGCGTACGATTCTTGGCCTCGCGATCGCGACGGCTTTGGTCGCCGTCCTCACGGCGGGGGTCCAGCAGGCCGGGCCCCCCGGAGGGGCGCGCCAGGCGGCGGAGGGCGTGCAGCCGCCGACGGAATCCGAGGTCGTCGAGCGCTATCGCGAGCGGGCCGCTTCCTCGAACCGGCCGATCGATCAGTACAACTTCGGGACCGCCCTCCTCAACGACGGCCAGGTGTCGGAGGCGCGGGTCCCCCTCCAGCAGTCGATCGGGAGCAAGCGCGAAGAGGTGCGGCAGAGCGCCTTCTACAACCTCGGACTCAGTTCGGCGCTGGACGGCCGCTTCGCGCAGAACGACCCGTCCGCGAGGCGAGCCGCCCTCCAGTCCGCGCGAGAGGCCTTCCGCGCCGTCCTCCGCGCCAGGGCGGACGACGAGGACGCTCGCTGGAACCTCGAACTCATCGAGCGCTGGCTCGATGATGAGGGCGAGAGCGGCGGCGACGACCAGCAGAGCGGCGAAGGACAGTCTCCCCAGGGAAGCGGGGCGGGCGCGGCGGCGGCGGCCGGTTCCGGAGAACTGCAGATGCTGTCTCCGGAGGAGGCGGCAGCCCTCCTCGACCAGGCGGGCGATGCCGAGGCCGCGATCCGCGACCGTGTGATGGGGCGCAACCGCTTCCAGGATCCCGTGGTCGAGCGCAACTGGTAGAACGCCTGCGGGACGCCTCGCTTCACCGTAGCTTCGGCGCCATGAACTCGCCTTCGGCCGAAGCCGCCCGTCTGACCCAGTATTCCCACGGAGCCGGCTGAGCGTGCAAGCTCGGCCCGGAGGATCTGGGCCGCATCCTAGAGCACGTTCCGATCCTGCCCGATGACCGGCTCCTCGTGGGACTCGAGGGTCCGGATGACGCCGCCGTGTACCTGCTCGAGAGCGGGGAGGCGATCGTCGCGAGCCTCGATTTCTTCACCCCGCTCGTCGACGACCCGGCGGACTTCGGCGCCATCGCGGCCGCGAACGCGCTCGGCGACCTGTACGCGATGCGGGCCCGCCCTCTGTTCGGACTGAATATCCTCGCCGTCCCGGCCGAGACCCTGTCCCACGAGACCGTGGGAGCGATCCTTCGCGGCGCGGCAGAGGTGTGCGCCGAGGCCGGGATCCCCGTGGCCGGCGGCCACTCGATCGACGACGCCGAACCCAAGTTCGGGCTGGTCGCGATCGGGCTCGCCGACCCCGATCGCCTGTGGCGCAAGGGCGGCGCGCGACCCGGCGACGCGCTCGTGCTCGGCAAGGCGCTCGGGACGGGGGTCGTGACGACCGGCGTGAAGCGCGGCGTCACCGCCGCGGCCGATCTCCAGGTCGCCGTCGCCTCGATGCGGCAACTGAACCGCGAGGCGACCGCGGCATTGTCGGACTTCGAGGTGCACGCCGCGACTGACGTGACCGGTTTCGGGCTTCTCTGTCACCTGCTCGAGATGTGCCGCGCCTCTGGCGCGAGCGCCCGGATCCGGGCTTCGGCGCCGAAAGTTCTGCCCGGCGCGCTCCGCCTTGCGGAAGAGGGGTGCGTACCCGGCGGGACCTCTCGCAACCGCGACGCGGTCTCCCCGCACGTCCGCTGGGACGAGCGGATCCCCACGGCCCTGCGGGACATCCTGCTCGACCCCCAGACCTCCGGCGGACTGCTCGCGGCGGTCCCCCGCGACCAGGCCGCGGCCGCGACCGCGGCGCTCGAGGCCGGCGGGTACGCGGCCGCCCTCATCGGCGAGGTCGCGGAGCGGACCGGACCGGACATCGAGATTGAAGTCACGGCTTGACCGGCGGCTACTTCCCGACGTTGGTCCGCCGCGCTCCGGCGCGTACGTTTCGTCGGCGTCGCGAGAGGCCGCTACGCGCCCGGGCCCGTAGCTCAGCCGGTTAGAGCAGGGGACTCATAATCCCAAGGTCGCAGGTTCGAATCCTGCCGGGCCCATGGTTCCCCGCAACAGACAAGGATGCGCCCATGCGGCCGCCCCGCATTCCCGCTTCCCGACGCCGCTCCGGCGGACTGTTCGCGATCCTCGTACTGCTGTCCGCCGGCACGGCGGATGCCGTCGCCCAGTCTCAGGCCACGACCGGCATCATTCGCGGCGTTGTCCGGGACCCGCTGGGAGCGCCCGTGGCCGGCGCGGCCGTCGTCATCGAACATCGCGCGACGGGGCTCACGACCACGGTCGAGACGACCTCGAACGGGACCTTCGCGCGGACGCTCCTCCCGCTCGGAGTCTACGACGTCACGGCCCGCGCGCTGGGTCAGTTCGGGGCGGAACGCGTCGAGGGCCTCGTGCTCCGGGTCGGCGAGACACTCGACCTCCTGCTCGAGTTCAAGCCCGTGTCGGTGGCCGAGATCACCGTTACGGCGGAGACGGCCCCCCTCGTCGACACCGGGGATGCCTCGAGTACCCATCGTCTGCCCGAGGAGGTCGTCGACAACCTGCCGAACAACGGCCGCAACTTCCTCGACTACACGCTCCTCACGCCGGGCGTCTCGGTGTCGCAGGGGCCGGACGGGGAGGTCCTGAACATCGGCGGGCAGCGGGGGATCTTCAACAACGTCTCCGTCGACGGAGCCGACTTCAACAACCCCTTCTTCGGCGAGCAGCGCGGCGGCCAGCGGCCCGCCTTCACCTTCAACCAGGACGCGATCGAGGAACTCGTGGTCGTGAACCAGGGAGCCTCGGCCGAGTTCGGACGCTCGGCGGGGGGCTTCGTGAACGTGATCACGAAGTCCGGCACGAACGACTTCGCCGGCTCGGCGCACTATTTCGGCCAGTGGGACGCGATCTCCTCCGCGTACCCGGGCGAGCGGGGCGGCGACAAACCCGACTTCGGGCGCAGCCAGTTCGGGTTCACCTTCGGCGGCCCGATCGTGCGCGACAAGGCGTTCTTCTTCCTCGCGTACGACCAGCAGGAGGCGAGCGAGACCAAGCAGTTCACGCGCAACGTGGTGAACTCCTCCGAACTTCAAAAGCTGGAGACCTTCCTCCAGACGCAGTGGCCCGGCCTGTTCGAGGACGAGTTCGGCCCCATCCGGCGGACGGACGACAACCGGGCCCTCATCGCGAAGCTCGACTTCAACCTCAGCGACCGGCACCAGGCGTCGCTCAAGTACAACTACACCTGGTCGCAGCAGGTGAACGGGACGTTCGACGTCGATTCGTGGGGGCTGAGCGCCAACGGACTGGAGGAGGACTTCTCGCGCGCGGTGAACGCGAGCCTCCGGTCACAACTCTCCAACACCGTGTCGAACGAGTTCCGGTTTCAGTACGCGCGTGAAGACCGGCCGCGCGGCTACGACGGACCGCTGGTCCCGGGTGCGGCCGCGCCGCCGCAGCCGGCGTTCGCCGCGATCGGTGGCCGTCCGTTCCCGGATATCGCGATGGACTTCGCGGACGGATTCAGGATCGGGCTCCCCTTCTTTCTCCCCATCGACCCGGGCTACGACACCCGCGTCCAGCTCGTCGACAACCTCTCCTTCCTGGCCGGCGACCACCTGTTCAAGGTGGGCGTGGAGTACAACCGGACGGGCGTCGGGCAGCAGTTCATCGGCTTCGCGAACGGGCTCTACAAGTTCGGCTCCGTCGACGGGTTCATGAACTTCGTCACGCAGGGGAACCGCTACGTGACCTGCTCGGACGGCTCCGACAGCGCGGCGGGCGTCTGTCCCGACGGGACGACGATCACGGGGCCGGTGCTGCTCTACCTGCAGGCGCTCACGCTGGGGGACACGCCGCAGGATCAGCTCGGACTTCAGGATTTCCAGATGGACGAGCTGGGGCTCTTCATCCAGGACACGTGGCGCCCGCGGAGCAACCTGACGCTGAACCTCGGCGTGCGCTGGGAAGGCTCGTGGCACCCGGAGACGTTCATCGACGCCGAGGACACCTTCTACGGCCCCTGGCTCGGGCACCCGTCGTTCCCGTCGGACGGGACGATTCCGGACGACCTCGACAACTTCCAGCCGCGCTTCGGGCTCGCGTGGGACCCGGTGGACGACGGCCGCACGCTCCTGCGGGTCAACGCGGGGGCCTACTTCTCGCGCATCCCGATGCTGGTGTTCGCGCAGCACCGCACGACGAACGGGGCCTTCCAGGGGACGCTGTTCGCGAGCAGCGATTCTCCGTTCCTTCCGCCGCCACCGCAGATCGGGGATTTCCTCACGCCCCCGCCGTCGGGCACGCCCCCCTTCCAGCCGGGGGTCAACGTCGCGGATCGAAGCCTCGAACTCCCGCGGACCTGGTCCTTCAACGTCGCCCTGGAGCGGGCGCTCAGTGGAGCTGTGGCGTTCACGCTGTCCCTGCAGCACGCGCGGACGGACAACCTGTTCCGCTTCGTCGACCGCAATGCGGCGGAACTCGGCGCGCCGTTCGCGGAGGGCGTCAGCGGGCTGGGGACGCTCACGGTCACCGAGAGCAGCGCCCGCTCGCGCTACAACGCGATCACGCTCGGGCTTCACGCTGACGAGGCCCTCGCCGGCAGGCTGAGTTTCGAGGCGAACTACACGCTGGGCTTCGACAAGTCGGACGATGACAACGAGCGCGATCCATTCAATTTCTTCTACGCGACCGCGACCGATTTCGAGCCGGAATACAACTGGTCGATCCGCGACCGGCGCCACCAGTTCACCGGCTTCGTGCTCTTCGATCTCGGGAGAGGCGTCGTGCTGAACCATGTGTTCCGGTATCTTTCCGCCTCGCCGATGTCGGAGAGCTGCGGGCCGACGGCCGCGAACCCTCTGGCCGCGCCGGCGGGGGAGCGTGCCGGGGCCCCGGCGGACCGGGTGTGCGCGGACGGCTCCGTCCTGCGGCGCAACACGCTGCGCCGCGGGAACGACTTCTTCACCTGGGATCTGCGGATCTCAAAGGCGTTCGACCTCGGCGGCGGACGGACGATCGAGCCCATCCTCGAGGTCTTCAACCTGACGGGCGCCGACAACTTCCTCGACACGGCGCAGACCGGTCTCCTGTTCAACTTCGACGGGGCGATCCGGAGCGGCCTCGGCGACACGCGCCGCGCGCAACTCGGCGTCCGCTTCCGCTTCTAGTCTCTCAGGGGTCGAGGATTTCGTCGATCCGGGCCAGCGCGTCGCGCAGGTGCAGCTCCGTCGTACGGTCCGGGTCGCGGCGCAGCGCGCCTTCGATCGCCTCCTGCAGCCCCGTGAGTTCGCCGCGCACGAAGGCCCGGATGTCGGACTGCGAGACGTCGACCGAGGTGAAGAAGTCGGACAGGCCGGCGAAGATGAAGGCCGGGAGCACGAACTCCGACGTCATCAGGAATTCGAGCCGCTCCAGGTGGCCCCGCTGCAGGTTGCGACGGTAGACGCCGATCAGCGCGCCTGTCTCCAGTTCTCCCCAGATCGCGTCCCGCAGGTCCTCGAACATCTCCCCGAGGCTGTAGTGGTCGTCCCCGTTCCGGGCCTCCGCCTCGATGAGCCGCTGCATGCGCCCGGGGTCGAGGATGAGGTTGACGACGCGGACCTGGATGCCCCGCATGCGGTCCACCGTCGACGGGTTCTCGATCTTCGACAGGATCTCCTCGTCGATCATCCACGTGGGCGGGTCGAAGGCCTGGCGCGCGAGGAAATCCATGGCGCGCCGCTGGGTCGCCTCGTCCACGAACTCGTAGACGGGGCCCTCCTGCCCGATCCGTTTCCTCGTCCGCGTGACCCCGCCGACCACGGTGCCGACGTGCCCCATGTACCGGTTCCACTGCCCGATCACGTTGCTGTAGAGTTCGGCCAGCTCCGAGTAGTTCTCCCCCTCGCGTCCGTCGCTGCTCCACTCGATGAGGTTGGGCAGTATCCGCTTCAGGTTCTCGATCCCGAGGTCGCTCGCCTCCGTGGCGTCGGAGCCGATGGCCTCCGTCTGGGCGCTCGGATCGATCGGGGTCGAGTTGCCGAAGTAGTAGACCGGGTCGTCCTCGACCTCGCGGATCCACGCGTCGAGGGTGGGTCGCTCTTCATCGGCGTCGGCGTCGAGGATCGGCCGGTAGCCCCAGTTGATCGCGAAGCGGTCGTATTCCCCGATCCGCGGATCCGTGCAGGCGTCCTCGTCCTCCGGTTGCGCGACGTAGTTGAAGCGGGCGTAGTCCATGATCGAAGGCGCCACGCCGTTGCGGCACACGAACCCCGGCGCCCGCAGCGAGTCGACGGGGAAGGCCGAACTCGACTTCATGTTGTGCTGGAGTCCGATCGTGTGCCCCACCTCGTGCGCGGCGACGAAGCGGATGAGTTCGCCCATCACCTCGTCATCGAAGAGGGCGCGGCGGGCCGCCGGGTTCACGGCGCCCGTCTGGATCAGGTACCAGTTCCTGAGAAGGTTGGCGACGTTGTGATACCACTGGATGTCGCTCTCCAGGATCTCCCCCGTGCGTGGGTCGTGCACGTGCGGGCCCGAGGCGTTCTGGACCTGTGACGGAAGCCAGCGGATCACCGAGTAGCGCACGTCCTCGGGGCTGAACTCCTGGTCCTCCTCGAACGAGGGCGGCATGCGGCCCTGGATCGCGTTGGAGAAGCCGGCCGCCTCGAACGCCTCCTGCCAGTCCTCGATCCCCTGGATTAGATAGGGCCGCCACTTCTCGGGGGTCGCCGGGTCGAGGTAGTAGATGATCGGCTTCACGGGATCGACGAGTTCGCCGCGCCGGAAGGCGGCCGGGTCGCTCGGCTCGAGCCTCCACCGCGTCACGTAGGTGCGCGTGACGACCTTCTGGTCGCTGCGGCCGTAATCCACCTGGCTCACGTTGAAGAACCCCACCCGCTCGTCGAACAGGCGCGGCTCCATCGGTTCGTCCGGGAGGAGGATCATCGACTGGTTCATCTCGACGGAGATCGCGTTCGTCGTCGCGTTCGTCGGGGGCGTCTGCGCGGTGTACGTGAGCACGTGCCGCACCTCGACGTTGCGTGGGAAGCTCTTCACCCAGTCGACGTACGTCCGGTCGGAGTCCAGCGACCGGATCCGGTACTGGTCGCGGAAGCTCTGGCGCAGCCCGAGCATGGGGATGTCGGACTCGAACAGGGGGGTCGCGTCAATCACCACGCTCGTCGAATCGTCGTTCAGCGCCTCGATGTCGAACGCGCGCAGGATCGCCTCGAAGTTCGCGCTCCGCACGGCGCGGGCGACGGGGAGCGCCTCCTCCGCCACGTTCGTGTGGGTCACGACGCGGAGGAAGATGCGCTCGTCGTTCGCACCGTTCCGTTCCCAACGGACGACCTGCGTGTTGAGCTTCTGTCCGCCGTAGCCCATCCCGTCGGGGACGGACGCGGTGCGCGTCACGAGGAGGATCTCCCGCTCGAGGAGATCGTTCGGAATCTCGAACAGGATCTGGTCGTCGACGCGGTGGACGTGGACCATCCCCGAGTCGGTGACCGCCTCCTCCGTCACGACCTCCGAGTAGGGCGCGGGGCCGTCGTCATCTCCCCCGCCTCCGCCCGAGGCCGCAGGCCCCGCCGAGAGCCGCGCGAAGGGTCGCACGCAACCCGAGGCCGCGAGGAGCAGAAAAAGCGGGAATACGAGCGCGGGACGGCGTGCGGTGCCGAAGGTGCGAAGCATGGTGTGTGTCTCCCGTTTCGGGACGATCGCGTGACGTGTCGCGGCGGGCCCGTCGGCCCGGGCGCCCAAGCTATCCGGGGTCGAAGGCGGGGCCAACCCGCTATCCGGGGCCGGAGCCGGCCTGGCACGACCCCTCGTCGCATTGACGGCTCCGCATGCGGTGGCTTAACCTTCGAGTTGTTTCGTTCATACTTGGTTGACGGTCCCCGCGCTGAGCAGAACGCCCGCCGCAGGGTCATGAAGGTTCTTTCCCGAAGGAGGTACCCCGATGCGTATCCGCACCCTGGCTCCCCTCGCCCTCGCCCTGACCATCGCGTGCGGTGAGCCTGCCACGGACGACGCCGCGATGACGGATGACATGGCGATGACGGAAGACATGGCCGAGACCATGCCCGACGCCGAAGCGGCGATGGCGGGAATCACCGACTACTGGCAGACGCACTTCAACATGGGTCACGGCAGCATGGTCGCGGGCAAGTTCGCCGAGGACGGGGTCCTGTGGGGCAGCTCGGGGGCCATGCTTTACGGGAGGGATGCCATCGGCGCGGGGCTCCAGGCGCGGATCGACGCGGAGGCGTCGCAGATCGCGATCCATCCCGGCGAGACGATGGGATTCGGCGACCAGCTGGTCGCCCGCGGACACTACGTGCTGACCGGCACCGTGGACGGGGCCGAGGCGAGGAACTCAGGATACTACATGTCGCTGGCCTTGAACATGGACGGGGAGTGGGGCCTGAAGGGCATGGTGAGCAACCTCGACACGCCCGACCAGACCATGTCCGCGGGCGACATGATGGAGCAGCCGGAGGGGATGGGCGGCGACCTGATCCAGGCGAGCGGTGACTACTTCGTCACGCACTACAACATGGGGCACGCCTCCATGGTCGCGAACACCTTCACCGAGGACGCGGTCGCGATGCTGCCGGGCGAGAGGGCGCGTGAGGGCCGCGCCGCGGTCGAGGAGGGGCTGCAGGCGATGTTCGACGCGGGCGTCACGTTCAGCGGCATGACGGCCTGGTCCGCGCAGGACCTCGACGAAGGGCATGCGGTGGGCATCGGCACCTACGGCACCGAGGGCCCGGACGGGGCCGGCGGGGGCCACTTCGCAGGGCTGTACTCGCGCGGTGAGGACGGCGGCCTCATGCTGCACTGGCTCCTCATGGGCGCCCACTCCGGCATGTAACCACCCTGGTGCCGGCCGGGTCGTCTCTTCGGGCGACCCGGTCGCCATCCCTCCCCGGGCTGCTACGGGCCTGCCACCGCCCAGTCGGGCAGGACGCCGGGTTCGATCCCGAACAGCAGCGGACCCACGGCGCGGAAGATCAGCGTGATCACCACCGCGCCGCAGAAGTTGAGCACGATCCCCACCCGCGCCATCTCCGCGATCTTCACGCGGTCGCTCCCGAACACCACCGCGTTGGGCGGTGTGGCCACCGGCATCATGAACGCGCACGACGCGGACAGCGTCGCCGGGACCATGAGCAGGAGCGGGTGAACCCCGGTCGACACGCCGATGGCCGCGAAGATCGGGAGTACCATCTCGGTCGTCGCCGTGTTCGAGGTGAGTTCGGTGAGGAACGTCATCGCGAGGCAGATGACGAAGATGAGGAATATCGGCGGCACCGCGGCCAGCCCGCCGAACGCGTCGCCGATGACGCGGGCGAGGCCGGTCGCCTGGAAGCCGTGCGCGAGCGCGAACCCGCCTCCGAAGAGGAGCACGATGTTCCACGGCAGCCGCAGCACGACCCCCGGCCCCATCACGGTGGGCGATTTCGCCCCGGGTGACCGCGTCGGGATGAAGAAGAGGATGCCGGCCATCGTGATCGCGATCGTCCCGTCGTCGATCAGGTGACCGTAGGGCAGGAGGGCGGACCAGCCGGGAATCGTGATCGCTCCGATCTCGAGCGGCGCGCGGAAGACCCAGAGCACGGCCGTGAGCGCGAACACAACGAGGATCGCCCGTTCCTCGAATCCGAGCGGACCGAGCTTTCGCATCTCCGACTCGACGACCGCCCGGTCGACGGTCACCTCCTCGGGGACGCGGAAGAAGACGTGCGTGATCAACACCCACGCGAGGGCGAGCATGATCGCCGCGATGGGCAGCGCCATCACGAGCCACACCCCGAACGAGATGTGCGGTGCGTCCGGGAAGGTGATCTGGAAGATCCGCTGCAGCGAGAGGTTCGGCGGCGTGCCGACCAGCGTCGCGATGCCGCCGGCCGAGCAGGCGTAGGCGATCCCGAGCATGATCGAGACGGAGAACGCGCGCGTCCGGTCCCGCCCGAACTGCTCCTCCATCCTCAGGATGACGGCGAGCCCGACCGGGAGCATCATGATCGCGGTGGCCGTGTTCGAGATCCACATCGAGAGGAAGGCGGAGGCGAGCATGAACCCGAGGACGATACGGGCCGGCCCGCCCCCCACGGAGCGGATGACCCAGAGGGCGATCCGCCGGTGCACGTCCCACTTCTCCATCGTGAGGGCGATCATGAACCCGCCAAGGAAAAGGACGATCGTGCTGTTGAAGTAGATCGGCGCCGTGTCTCCGGTCCGTTCGATGCCGAGGAGCGGGAAGAGGAAGAGGGGAAGCAGGGCGGTGGCGAAGAGCGGGATCGCGTCGGTGATCCACCACGTGGCCATGAGGAGGGCCACCGCGGCCATGCGCGTGATCTCGGGGCGGCCCGGCTCGAGGTCGAACAGGAGCATGAGCAGGAAGAGCAGCGGTCCGAGCCACAGGCCGATGCGCTGGCCGCGGGACCGGCCTTCGGGGGCCGGCCGCGTGGAACGATCGTCTTGCGAAGTGCTTTGGGCCATGCGGTGCCTCGCGGCTCCGGGTCGCGGCCCCGCCCGCGCGGGAAAAGCCGGGGCGCGCCCCGGCGGAGGACGCGTCGCAGCGGAGGGAACCTACCACGCGTCGCGAGGGGCCGCGTAGTTTCCTCATGGGGGTCGCTTGGCTAGCTTTGCCTCCCTTTGCCACTTGGCGGCGGCGACGCCGGCCGGTGCGCGGGCCGTCCAGGCCCCGTGGCGGCCCGCGATCACGAGACCCACGAAGAACGGTGATGATCCAGATGTTCAGTTCAGTACGATGGCGGTTGATCTGGATCGGCGTTCTGGTAGCGCTCTGCGGCTTCGCCCTCGTGCCGGAGACCGTGGTGGACGAGGAGACGGGGACGTCGGATCTCGTCTGGCCGCTGAAGCTGGGGCTCGACCTGCAGGGCGGGATGCACCTCGCGGTCGAGATCTACGATCCGGAAGGGACGCTCACCGGTGAGGATCTGAACGACGCGGTCGAACGAACCCTGACCACGATCCGCAACCGGATCGACGAGTTCGGGGTCCGCGAGCCGACCATCCAGCGGTCCGGCAACCGCATCATCATCGAACTCGCCGGCGTGGACGACCCCGAGCGGGCGAAGCGGATCGCCACCGAAACCGCCTACATGGAGTTCAAGATCATCACGGACGGCCGGGCGTTCCTCTCCGCGCTTGAACGCCTCGACCGCGCGATCGTGAACGAGGTCGGGATCGAGAACCTGGAGGTCACCTCGCTCGAGACGGAGCCCGAGGTGGACCTCGGCGAGATCCTCGGCACCGTGCCGGACTCCGCGGAGGACGCGGCCGCCCCCGACTCGATGGCGGAGACGGATGACCCGGCGGAGACCGTGGACCCCGCCACTGCGCGGCCCCTGAGCGCGTTGCTGGGCCAGGGCCGGATCCCCGGAGAGTTCCTGGTAGCGTCCGAGAATCAGCCGACCACGGCGGCGTGGCTCGAGCTGGACGGCGTCCGGGAGGCGATCCCGCGGGAGGTCACGGTCCACTGGGGCGTCGAGGATGTGGGGGCGGGCGGCAGTTCGTACGTCCCGCTCTACGTGCTCGAGGCCGAGCCGCTGATCACCGGCGACATGCTGCAGGACGCGGGACCCGCGAACCGGGATCCGACCTTCAACCAGCCCCTCGTGCCGTTCGAGACGACGCGCCGCGGGGCGCGGATCTTCGAGCGCGGAACGGCACGGAACATCAATCAGAACATGGCCATCGTGCTGGATGACCGTGTGCAGAGCTATGCGGTGATCCGGCAGACGCTGAGCCGACGTGCGCAGATCGAACTCACGCCCGGCTCGTCGCTGCAGGAAGCCCAGGAACTCGCGCTCGTGCTCCGCGCCGGCGCCCTCCCGATGCCGATCCAGGTCGTCGAGGAGCGGAACGTGAGCGCCTCGCTGGGTGAGGACTCGATCCGGCAGGGGCGGACCGCGTTCATCATCGGGATCGTCGGCGTCATCATCCTCATGATGTTCTACTACCGGGCGGCGGGCGTGCTCGCGGTCGGCGCCCTGGTCGTGTACGTGGTCCTCATGCTGGGCGGCCTGGCCGGCCTCGACGCGACGCTCACGCTGCCGGGGATCGCGGGTCTCATCCTGTCGATCGGGATGGCGGTGGACGCGAACGTCCTCATCTTCGAACGGGTCCGCGAAGAACTCGCGGCCGGGAAAACGCCGCGCACCGCGGTGGAAGCCGGGTTCGGCAACGCGCTCTCGGCGATCGTCGACGCGAACCTCACGACGCTGATCACGGGGATCATCCTCTTCCAGTTCGGCACCGGCGCGGTGCGGGGTTTCGCGGTCACGCTGTGCATCGGGATCCTCGCGTCGTTCTTCTCCGCGATCTACGTGACGCGAACCTTCTTCATCATGTACCTGAACCGACGGGGCTCCCGGGAGTCCGTGAGCATATAGGGCGGCGGCGATCATGCGGGTCTTCCAGAACGCGAAGTACAAGTTTCTCTCCATGCGTCGGCCGGCGTACTTCGCCTCGGCCGCGATCATCACCATCGGACTCGTGTCGGTGGCCTTCCGCGGCGGGCTGCGGGCGGGGGTCGAGTTCACGGGCGGCGTGCTCCTCGAGGTCCAGTTCTCGCAGACGACGGACATCGCCCAGATTCGCGACGCGCTGAACGCGGGGGGGACGAGCGGCGTTCAGATCCAGCAGCTGCGCACGGTGGGCCAGGAGAGCAACGACTTCCTGCTGCGGGTGCCGATCGGGGACGACGAGGACCAGAACGAGACGCGGGACCAGATTCGAGCGAGTCTCGAGACGGAGTTCGCGGCCGGGAGCTTCGAGATCGCCCGCGGGGATGCGCTGAGCGCGAAGGTGGGCGGCGAGTTCCAGCGCACCGCGGTCATCGCCGTCCTCCTCTCCTTCCTGCTGACGCTGATCTACCTCGCGTTCCGCTTCGAGTGGCGGTTCGGCGTGGCGGCCGTGATCGCGACGGTGCACGACATGATGATCACCTTCGGGTTCATCTCGCTGTTGGACATCGAGATGAGCCTCGCCACGGTGGCGGCCCTGCTCACGATCATCGGGTATTCGCTCAACGACACGATCGTAGTCTTCGACCGGGTGCGGGAGAACCTGAGGAAGAAGCGGAAGGAGTCCTACGATACGACGCTTGACCGCAGCCTGAACGAAACGCTGCCTCGCACGGTGCTCACGAGCGGTACGACGCTGATTTCGCTCGTCTCCCTGGCCGTCATCGGCGGCGCGGTCATCCGGCCCTTCGCCGGGGTGCTCATCATCGGCGTGCTGGTGGGGACGTACTCCTCGATCTTCGTCGCCTCCCCGGTGCTGCTCGAGATTCACGACCGGGCGCGCAGGCACGCCGCCATGGCCGCTCGCCGCGCGGGGTGACCCGGCCGGCCCTATTCGACTCGCATCTCCATCTGACGGCGGCCCGTTTCTCCATGGATCGCGATGAGGTCCTGGACCGGGCCCGGGCGCGCGGGGTGGGCGGCATGGTCACGATCGCGTCGGATCCCGAGGATGCCCGGGCCGCCGTAGCGCTGGCGGCCCGGACGCCCGGCCTGTGGGCGACGGCGGGCCTGCACCCGCACGAGGCCGACCGGAGCTCGCCCGCGCTCATCGAAGCGATCGAACGGATCGCGACCGCGACCGAGGTCGTCGCGATCGGAGAGACCGGGCTCGACTTCCACTACGACAGTGCGGCCCGGTCGGCGCAGCTCTCGAACTTCGAGGCGCACCTCGGACTCGCCGCCCGGCTCGGGCTGCCGATCGTCGTCCACTCGCGCTCGGCGGAGGCCGACACGGCGGCACGGGTGGCGGAGTACGGCGACGGCGTGGCCGGGGTGCTGCACTGCTTCACGGGCGGCGAGGCACTCCTCGATGCGGCCCTGGGGGCGGACTGGTACGTCTCCTTCTCGGGGCTCGTCACTTTCGTCTCCGAGCTGGCCGAGTCGGTCCGTGCGGTGCCGGCCGACCGCCTCCTGATCGAGACCGATGCCCCCTACCTGGCTCCGGTCCCGCGGCGCGGGCGTCGCAACGAGCCGGCGTTTCTCCCGCACACCTGCGAGCGGGTGGCCGAACTGCGCGGCATCTCGTTCGAGGAGGCGGCCGCTTTAACGACGTCGAACGCGCGCCGCTTCTACGGGCTGGAGGAGGCGGCATGACGGGTTCCGATCCGCGCCGGATCGCAATCCTCCCCGACCACGTCGCGAACCAGATCGCCGCGGGAGAGGTCGTCGAGCGTCCCGCTTCGGTGGTGAAGGAACTGGTCGAGAACGCGATCGATGCCCGCGCGCGGCGCGTGGAGGTGGCGCTTCGCAACGGGGGCAAGACCGAGATCCGCGTCTCCGATGACGGGAGGGGGATGGGCTCCGAGGACGCGCTCTTCGCCATCGAACGTCATGCGACGAGCAAGATCCGGAGCGCGGACGATCTGCGGAGGGTGCGCTCGTTCGGGTTCCGCGGGGAGGCCCTCCCCTCGATCGCGGCGGTGAGCCGCCTCGATCTTCACACCGCACTGCGCGTCGGGGAGGGCGTACGCGTTCGTGTCGACTTCGGGCGGATTCGCGGGGTCGACGCGGTGGCCCGCCGACGAGGGACCACGGCGACGGTGCGGGCGCTGTTCCACGACCTGCCGGCGCGTGCGAAGTTCCTGAAGAGTTCGGCCGCCGAGACCCGGGCCGCGGGTGAGGCGCTGGTCCTCCTGGCACTCGCCAACCCCGGGGTGGGGCTCCGCCTGGAGTCGAACCGGCGGACGAAGATGGATCTCGCTCCGGCAAAGGACTGGCTCGGGCGCATCGGTCAGCTGTGGGAAGATCTCGCGGGCACGCTGATTCCGGTCGAGGACGCGGAGGGAGCGGTCCGCGTACGGGGCTTCGTTCAGCGACCCGACGCGGCGCGGGCCCGGGGAGGACGCCGCTATACCTTCGTGAACGGCCGCCCCTTTCGGGATCCCGCGCTTCAGCGCCTCGTGGACCAGGCCTTTCGGACCACGGTCGTGGAGGGCGTGAGGCCGAGTCTCTTCCTGTGGGTCGAGGTCGCGCCGGAACGAGTGGACGTGAACGTGCATCCCGCCAAGGCGGAGGTACGCTTCCGTGATCGCGCGCACGTCGAGACCGCGGTACACGACGCCGTGCGGAGGGCGCTCGCCCGCCTCGACTCGACGAAGCCGATCGGGGTCTCGACCGTCGCGGATCGAGCCCGTCCGTCCGTGTCGCGGGGAACCGCCGCGGGGTCCGTCGAGATGCCGCAGTTCGCGCTCTTCGTCGCGGGCCGGGACGTGCCGGATCAGGGGTCCGACGCCGCAGGATCCGGTGCCCCTCCCGCCTCCGACGTCGCCGAAGTCTTCACCGGCCCCGAGCTGTGGCAGCTCCACGATCGCTACATCCTCGCGGCGACGCGCGAGGGCCTCATCATCGTCGACCAGCACTCCGCTCACGAGCGCGTCCTCTACGAGGAGATCATGGCGCGGTTCGATGGCGGGCTCGGCACCTCGCAGGCGCTCCTCTTTCCGGTCACGATGCAGTTCTCGCCGCCCGAACACGCGGCGCTCGAGGACCTGTCGGGGTTCCTCGGCCGGCTGGGGTTCGAACTGGAGCCCTTCGGCGACCGGACGTGGATCCTGCGGGCCGCGCCGCTGCCGCACGCGCGCTTCGACGCGGAGCGCTGTCTGCGCGAGATGGTGCGCGAACTCGCGGAGGGGTCGCCGCTCGTCAACTCCGCGCGGAACCAGCACGAGCGGATCGCCAAGAGCATGGCGTGCAAGGGCGCGATCAAGGCGGGGGAGCACATCTCGCCGGAGGAGGCGCGGGAGCTGTTCGACCGCCTGTTCGCGACCGAACTGCCCGGGCACGATGTCCACGGCCGCCCGACGATCGTGCGCCTGGGCGTCGAGGAGCTGGACCGGCGGTTCGGGCGCCACTAGCGGGGCGGGGGAGCGCGGTCGTGGGGACGCCGCCGGTGCCTGCCATCGTGGGGCCGACCGCGTCGGGCAAGACGGCGATCGCCATCGACGTCGCGCGCGAACTGGGTGGCGAGATCATCTCGATGGACAGCCGGCAGGCATACGACGGCTTCGCGATCGGGACCGCGGCGCCCACGGCGGCCGAGCTGGCGGCGGCGGCGCACCACGGTGTCGGGCTCCTCGATCCGCACGAACGCTACGGGGCGGGGCGCTTCGCGCGCCTGGCCACCGCCTGGATTTCGGACATCCGGGGTCGAGGCCTGGTCCCCATCCTCGCCGGCGGGACGGGACTCTTCCTGCGCGCCCTCACGCACCCGATGTTCGAGGAGCCGGCGTTCGACCCGCAACGGCGCGGGCGGCTCCACGACTGGCTGGCGGAACTCGAGGGGGGGGAACTCCTGCGCTGGGCGACCCGGCTCGACCCCTCGCTGGCCGCTCGCAAGCGCCCCCTCGATCGCCAGCGCGCCGCCCGGACGATCGAACTCGCTCTGCTGTCGGGCGAACCCCTGAGCGGCTGGATGGCGTCCGGAAGGACGGAGCGTCCCCCGCTGCGCACCGCGACGTGGGTGCTGGAAGTGCCCGCGCCACTTCTGCGCGAGCGGATCCGGCGCCGGGCCGATGGGCTGATACGGGGCGGCGCGTGGCCGCTCGAGGTTCGCGGCCTGCTGTCACGGGGCCTGGAGGATTCGCGGGCCTTCAACGCGCTCGGCTACGCCGACGTTGCGGCCTTCGTGCGAGGACACGCCGGCCTCGAGGAGACGATCGAGCGCGTGTGCGCCGCCACGTGGCGCTATGCGCGCCGGCAACGCACCTGGTTCCGACATCAGCTCCCCGGGGACGCCGTCGCGCTGGACGGCTTGACGAAGTCGGGGCAACTTGCGCGGCGCATCGCGCGGGAATGGCGGGAATCCGCGTCGAGAGCGGGGGATGGCCGGGAAATCGGGGGATGAAGAGAAGATGAAGATCGGCATCACATGCTATCCGACGTATGGCGGCTCGGGAGCCGTGGCCACGGAACTCGGCCTCGGTCTCGCCCGCCGCGGACACGAGGTGCACTTCATCTCCTACGCCCAGCCGTTCCGCCTCACCCAGTTCATCGACGGCGTTTACTTCCACGAGGTGGAAGTGAACCGGTATCCCCTGTTCGAGTACCCGCCCTACTCGCTCGCGCTCGCCGTGACGATGCACGAGGTGACGCGACGCGAAGGACTCGATCTGCTTCACGTGCACTACGCGATCCCGCACGCGACCGCGGGCTGGATCGCGAGGGACATGCTGCGGGCCGCCGGGGGCGACGTGAAGCTGGTGACGACGCTGCACGGTACGGACATCACCCTCGTCGGACAGGATCCGTCGTATCGGTCGATCACGCGCTTTTCGATCGAAAAATCGGATCGGCTGACCGCGGTGTCCGGCTGGCTGCGCGACCGCACCCACCGTGACTTCGAGTGCGACCGCTGCGCGATCGACGTGATCCCGAACTTCGTCGACCCCGACGTCTACGATCGGGAGCGCTACCGGGGACGGCACCGGCTCGCGCGGCCCGGCGAGAAGGTGGTGATGCACATCTCGAACTTCCGGGCGGTCAAGCGCATCCCGGACATCATCGAGATGTTCGCACGAATCCGGCGCGAGGTTCCGGCTCGGCTCGTACTGGTGGGTGACGGTCCCGAACGCCAGCGGGCGGAGGAACTCGCTGCGGAGTTGGGCATCGCGGGGGCGGTCGTCTTCCTCGGCAAGTTCGACTCGGTCGCCGACCTCCTCGCCAACGCCGACCTCTTCCTACTGCCCAGCGAACAGGAGTCGTTCGGGCTCGTCGCACTGGAGGCCCAGGCGTCGGGCGTCCCGGTGGTGGGATCCTCCGGCACCGGTCTGGACGAGGTGATCGAGGACGGCGCCACGGGCTACCTCCATCCCGTGGGCTCGGTCGACGCCATGGCACGGTCGGCCGTCTCTCTGCTGACCGATGGCGCCCTCTGGACCGGGTTCTCTCGCGAGGCGCGGCGGCGGGCCATCGAACACTTCGCCCTCGATCGCATCGTCCCCCGCTACGAAGCGCTCTACCGAGACGTCCTCGGCCTCGACGACGCATCGGGGGTCTCGGCCGCGTGACGCTGCTCGAGGCCGTCATCCTCGGGTTCGTACAGGGCATCACCGAGTTCCTGCCCGTGTCTAGTTCCGGGCATCTGGTGCTCGGGCAGGCGCTGTTCGGGATCGAACTTCCCGGGGTCGCGTTCGAGGTCACCGTGCACCTGGCGACTCTGTGCGCCGTCTGCTGGGAGTTTCGAGCGCGGCTGGCGACCCTGGTTCGCGGCGCGTGGTCGCGAGACCGCCGGAGCCTGGCCTACATCGGGCTGCTGGCCGTGGCCACGCTGCCCGCCGCGGCCGTCGGAGCGTGGCTTGGGGACGCGCTCGAACCGGCGTTCGAGCGTCCTGTGATCGCGGCCGCGATGCTGCTCCTGACCGGCGGCCTCGTCTGGTCGATCCGTTACTTCTCCAGGCGCGCCACGCGCGGGCGGCCGACCCTCGCCGGAGCCGTGGGGATCGGACTGGCTCAGGCGCTCGCGATCCTCCCCGGCATCTCGCGCTCGGGGAGTACGGTGGCCGCCGCCACGGCCGCGGGCGTCGATCCGCGCCGCGCGGCCGAGTTCTCCTTCCTCCTTTCGATCCCGGCCATCGCCGGGGCCGGGGTGCTCCAGGCACCGGCGCTCGGAGAGGCCGGGGCCGTGCTCGGGTCGGTGCCGCTCGGCGCCGCCTTCCTCACCGCGGCCCTGTCCGGGGTCCTGGCCATTCGTATCTTTCTGCGAATGCTGGAACTGCGCGTCTTCCACCGTTTCGCCTGGTACTGCTGGATCGCCGGCGGAGCCTACCTGGCCGCGGCCGCGATCTGGCCGGCGCTGCGCGGATGACCGAGACGTGACCGAAGTCGGGGTGACCATGCTCGCAGGACAGGTCGACCGCTGGGCCGGAGAGTCGGCCGCCGCACTTCGCCGACGGTGGGAGAGGGATGCGGTGTACCCGTTCGACAGCATCCCGTCGACGAATGACTTCGCGCGCGGGTTGGCAGCGGCCGGCGCACCGGCGGGTTCCATCGTCGTGTGTCGCGAGCAGACGGCCGGACGGGGGAGGAGAGGCCGCGCATGGAGTTCGCCCGCCGGGGCGGGCCTCTACCTGAGCATGCTGTTCCGTCCCGGGGCGGACATCCCGCCGCCGCTCCTGACCGTCGTGGCGGGGGTCGATCTGGCGCGTGAACTCAACCGGCGCTTCCCCGGTCTCGGTGCGGCCGTGAAGTGGCCGAACGACCTCATGGCGGGCGACCGGAAGTTGGGCGGCATCCTGGCCGAGGTCACCAGCGGCGGGGAGGGGGAGGGGCTGCTCATCGTCGGCGTGGGGATCAACGTCGAAGCCGGTCGCCTGCCCGCGGACGTGAAGGGGGCGGTGGCGCTCGACGAGCGCGTGGGGCCGGCGCGGCTGATCGACGTCGCCGACGCCGCGGTCGCGGGGCTGGAGCGCCGCCTGCCGACCGTTCCGGACGTGCTCGACGCGGCTTCGTTGGACGAACTCGATCGCTTCGACTGGCTCCGCCACCGGTGGGTGGAGCACCGGCTCTCGGACCGCAAACCCGCGGTCGGGCTCGCGGCGGGGATCGCGCCGGACGGAGCGCTCCTCCTGAGGCCGCGGGGCGAAGCCCTGCGCCGCGTGGTCGCGGGCTCGATCGAGGTCGGCGGGAGCTGATCGGCGTGCTCCTCACCGTCGATATCGGGAACACCGAGTCGGTGCTCGGATGGTTCGAGGGACGCACGCCCGTCCACGTCTGGCGGCTCGCGTCCGACCGTCGCCGGACCGGCGATGAGATTGCCCTCCAACTCCGTGGTCTCCTCGCGGCGCAGGATCTCCCGTCACCCGGGCGGATCGTCGTTGCGTCCGTGGTTCCCGCGCTGCAACGGGCGTGGCTGGCCGCGGGCCGGATGCTGGATCTTCCGCTCCGTTTCCTCGATGGCGCGTCGCCGGTCCCGGTGCGTCTCGATGTCGATCACCCGTTGGAGGTCGGCGCCGACCGGATCGCGAACACCCTCGCCGCGGCGGAACTCTACGGCCGCGACACCGTGGTCGTGGACCTCGGGACGGCGACCACGTTCGACTGCATCACGGCCGACGGCGTCTTCCTGGGCGGCGTGATCGCGCCCGGCCCGACCACGGGCCTCGATCAGTTGGCGAGGGCGACGGCGCGTCTCCCCCAGGTCGAGGTGGAAAGGCCCGGGCAGGTGATCGGCCGCAACACGCTGGACTGTCTGCTGAGCGGCGGATTCTACTCGGTGGTGGATGGGATCGACGGGATCGTCGACCGGATCGTGGAGGAGTGGGGGCGCGAGGCGCTGGTCGTGGCGACGGGGGGGCTTGCCCGGGTCGTCGCGCCGCACTGTCGCACGGTCGATCGCGTCGAGCCGGCGCTGACGATCACGGGTCTGGCGATTGCCGACCGCTATCTGTTCCCGGGACCCGGCCCGGCGGACGGTTAGGAGCCCGCGGCAAGGGCCCCGCTGCGGACTGCTAGCGCCTGAATGCGCGAAAGGCACTCGCCCCGCAGCACTTTCCCTTCAGCTTGTCCGCGAACTCCGGGTTGATCAGACGCAGAACGAGGTACGCGACCGCGATGAAGATCGCGACCTTCAGCGCCATGCCGACGAGGGGCAGGACGACTCCGAAGAGGATGCCCGTCACCCAGAACCCCACGGCTCCGGCGGCGACAAGGACCAATGCTGATCGAATCATGTTGACCTCCCTTGTTCGAGTCGCCCTACGTTACCGGCATCGGCGGGGTTTCATAACCCCCGGGCCACCGTCGCCCGCGGGTACTTGATCGACGCCGGTTCGCCGACTATGTTCCGCCTATCTTAGCACTCGACAGCGAAGAGTGCTAACAGCCGCGAGATCCCTCGCGGCCGCGTTCAAGCGATGATCAACCGGAAACCGAAGCGTCAAGGAGGGGGCAAGATGGCAACCGCCTCGAACACGAAGCTCAGTATCTCCCCGATGGCCGACCGCATTGTTGTGAAGCCACTCGAGGAAGCCGAGGAGATGCGCGGTGGGCTGTACATTCCCGACACCGCGAAGGAGAAGCCCCAGCAGGGCACCGTCGTCGCCGTGGGCCCCGGCCGCCTCAACGACGACGGCGTGCGCATCCCGATGGAGGTCAAGACGGGAGACCGGGTCCTCTACGGCAAGTACACCGGAACCGAAGTCAAGCTGGATGGCGGGGACTACCTGATTGTCAAGGAAACCGACGTTCTGGCCGTCCTGTGAGGCGTTGGTCGTAACCCAACCGATCGATCCTGTTGACAGAGGCGCCCGAAGTGGGCGAAGGAGATGAAGATGGCGAAGGATCTGGAATTCGATACTGCGGCGCGGCAGGGCCTGAAGGCGGGCGTGGACAAGCTTGCCCGCGCGGTGAAGGTCACGCTCGGCCCCAAGGGGCGGAACGTGGTCCTGGAGAAGAAGTTCGGCAGCCCGACGATCACCAAGGATGGTGTGACCGTCGCGAAGGAAGTCGAGCTCGATGACCCGGTCGAGAATCTCGGCGCGATGATGGTCAAGGAAGTCGCAACCAAGACCTCCGACGCGGCGGGCGACGGCACGACCACGGCCACGGTGCTCGCGCAGTCGATCTTCACCGAGGGTCTGAAGAGCGTGACGGCCGGCGCGAACCCGATGGCGCTCAAGCGGGGGATCGAGAAGGCGGTCGAGGCGGTCGTCGCGAACCTGCACGAGATCTCCGTCGAGACTACGGGCAAGAAGGAGATCGCCCAGGTCGCGGCGATTTCGGCCAACAGTGACCGGGAGATCGGCGAGCTGATCGCCGACGCGATGGAGAAGGTCGGGAAGGACGGCGTCATCACGGTCGAAGAGGCCCGCGGCCTCGAGACGGATCTCGAGACGGTCGACGGGATGCAGTTCGATCGCGGCTACCTCTCACCCTACTTCGTCACGGATCCGGACAAGATGGAGGTCGTGCTCGACGAGCCGGTCATCCTGATCCACGACAAGAAGGTCTCGGCCATGAAGGACCTGCTTCCGGTCCTCGAGAAGGTCGCGCAGATGGGCAAGCCCCTCCTGATCGTGGCGGAGGATGTCGAGGGCGAGGCGCTCGCCACGATCGTCGTCAACAAGCTGCGCGGGACGCTCAAGGTCGCGGCCGTCAAGGCGCCGGGCTTCGGCGACCGCCGCAAGCAGATGCTGCAGGACGTCGCGATCCTGACGGGCGGCCAGGTGATCTCCGAGGAACTCGGCTTCAAGCTGGAGAACACGGTGGTCGGCGACCTGGGGCAGGCGAAGCGGATCGTCATCGACAAGGACAACACGACCATCATCGACGGCGCCGGTGACACGGACCGGATCCAGGGCCGGATCAGCGAGATCAAGGTCGCGATCGACAAGTCGACGTCGGACTACGACCGCGAGAAGCTGCAGGAGCGGCTGGCGAAGCTGGCCGGCGGCGTGGCGGTCATCAACGTGGGCGCGGCGACCGAGACCGAGATGAAGGAGAAGAAGGCTCGGGTCGAGGACGCGCTGCACTCGACGCGCGCGGCGGTCGAGGAAGGCATCGTGCCGGGCGGCGGCGTGGCGCTGCTCCGGAGCCAGACGGCGCTGGACGGCGTCGAGGGCGCCGACGCGGACGAGATGATCGGGATCAAGATCGTACGCCGCGCGATCGAGGAGCCGATCCGCACGATCGCCTCGAACGCGGGCGCCGAGGGTGCGATCATCGTCGAGAAGGTCCGCGAGGCCGAGGGGCACAACACCGGCTACAACGCGGGAACCGGTGTGTACGAGGACATGGTGAAGGCCGGTGTCATCGACCCGACCAAGGTCACGCGCACGGCGCTCCAGAATGCGGCCTCGATCGCGGGTCTGCTCCTCACGACCGAGGCGGTCGTCGTCGAGCGCCCCGAGAAGGAGGACGCGGCGGCGGCCGGGATGCCCGGCGGCGGCATGGGCGGCATGTACTAGCAGTCCGTCTGCCGAAGGCCCGCGGGACGGTGATCTTCGTCCCGCGGAAGGGAAGTACGCGAAGGCCCGGCTCCGGCCGGGCCTTCGCGCATCCGGGCGGCGCGGTTACGATGGGGCGCGATGACCTCGATACCATGGCTCCCCCGCATGCCGGCAGGGACCGGCGTTGCACGGCCGGCGGCGCTCGGCCTCGCCGCGCTGCTGTCGCTCGCGTGCGCCGACGCCACGGGGCCGGACGGGTCGCCCTGCGATGTGGTCACGCGCCGCGGCGCGGCCGAGTTGTCGCTGTCGCTGGCGCCCGGAGAGATGTGCGCAGTCCCACTGGACGATCTCGTGTCCATGGAGGTGGAATCGGGTACCACCTCCGCCCAATATCTCATCGCGGTACAGAGCGGCTTCAGGTCGCCCGGCGCGCGCATCCGCCTCCGCCTCTCGGCGAGGGGCCGCGAGGCGACGGCCGCACAGGTGCCGGCGCTCTCTTCCGCTCCCCGTCTGATCTCGACTGAGGGGCGGCGTCTGGAAGCGGCATCGTCGGCGGAACTGACCCTGCGAGCATCCGCGCGACGCGCTCTGCTCGGCGCGCGACCGTTGAACGCGACCCGGCCGCGCCCGCTCCTTCCCGCGGAGTGGGCGTCCGGAGCGGAGTCCAGGGGCGCGACACGACCCCCGGTGCCCGGGGATACGGTCGTCTTCCGGAACGCGGTGGATCCGGATCTCGGCGTCGATTGCGCGGGGATCCACGACGTGACCGCGGTCGTTCGCGCCGTGGGCCCGAACCTGGCGGTCGCCGAAGATGTGGAGGGGTCCGGGTGGGTGTCCGACGCGGAGTACGCGACCGTGATCCGGGGGCTGGAGAACATCGTCTTCCCGGTGGTCACGGCGTACTTTGGCGAACCCGCCGACATCGACGGGAACGGCGTCATCTGGGTGCTGTTCACTCCGGTGGTGAACCGGACGACCCCTCGCAACAGCACGACGCGGATCTCCGGCTTCTTCAACCCCGTTGACCTGGCCGACCCCGAGAGCTGTGCGGCCTCGAACGGCGGCGAACTCCTGTGGCTTCTCGCGGCCGATCCCGACGGTCGGTACTCGAAACCGGTTCCGGCGTCCTTCGCCACGACCCGGGCGATCGGGGTCGCCGCGCATGAACTCGCACACCTGATTTCGGCCGAACGGCGCGCCGTACTCGAGGGTGGGAGCTTCGCCCACCTCGAGGCGGTGTGGCTGAGCGAAGGACTCGCCCATTCGGCGGAGACCGTCGTCGGGATGTCCCTCGGCAGGCTGCGTCCCGGCAGCAACTACGGTTTCGAGGAACTGGCCGCGCTCCCCGAGACCTTCCGCACATATTTTTTTCCGAACTTCCGGCGGGCCGCGTACTACCTGACCGATCCCCACCGGACGCCCGCGCTCGGAGACGAGGAGGGCCGCGATCCGTCCGGCGTTCCCTCGCTGGCCATGCGAGGCTTCGGCTGGCTCCTGCTGCGCTGGTTCGCGGATCAGTACGCCGTCGGCGCGGGGGGCCTGCTTGGCGGTCCTCCTGAGGAAACCATCTTCCGCGACCTGGCGGGTGGCGGCCCGGGCCGAACGCGTGGCGTGGAGAACCTCGAACGGGTCGCGGCCTCGGTGGGCGCGCCGGGGGACTGGGAGGCACTTCTCGCGACCTGGGCCCTGGCTCCCATCGCGGACGACCGGCAGGGAGAGACACCCCTCTCGACCCAGGTCACGAGCCTGCAACTGCGGGACGCGTTCGCAGCACTGCACCGGGAGCTGGAGGGCGAGGAGCCCTTCGACCGCGAGTTTCCGCTCTTCACGACGGACATCGCGCTCACGGCCGACACCGACGTCCGGGTCGACTTCGAACTGAACGCGGCGACGGGCCGGTACTTTGTGCTCGAGAGCGACGGACCGCACCCGCCGCTCCGGGTCCGGCTGACGACCCTGGCCGGTGGACGCCTGCCCGGATCGGGGGGGGTCCGGTTCGTCGTGCTCCGCACCCGCTAGCGGGCGACTTCCGCGGCGAGCCCGTATCTTGACCGCGAGAGCTGCGGTCGGGCCGCGCCGGGCGTATCGGGCGGTCGCGGGCAGACCCGTGGCGGAGAAACAGGGAGTGAGCGAGGGATGAGACCACGCGACCGGTGGTGGCCGTGCATGGCCGGGTTCTCCGGCCTCGCCCTTGCGGCCTGCGGAGGAGAGGGTACGATGGATCCCCCGCCCCCGGTCGTCATGGGGTGTAGGGCGGGTGCGCCGGAGACGCCGGTGTCCGGTTCGATCACCACCGTGGACATCGCGCCGGGCGAACTCGTCACGCTGGACTCTCCCGGCGATGTGCGCGCGTTCCGGCTGGCCGGCGGCGAGGAGCCCCGCAACTACGAGGTCATCGTACAGAGCACCTCGATCGTACCGGGGCTGAGCACGCAGGGCTGCATACGCGTGCGCGCCGAGCGTGCCTCGGCGAACGCGGCGCCCGCCCGCCCCGAGCCTCTCACCCCCGTGGGTGGATTCACGAGCCGCGACCTCCGGCGCCGGGCCTCCTGGTTCGAGAACGAGCGTCTGCTGCGGGAGCGGGAGCAGGAGGAACTGGCGAGGGTCGGTGCGCGACCCATCCGGCAGCGCACGCGGAGGTTCGACGCGGCGGCTCCGATGGCGGCGATGGCGCCGCCCGGGCTCGGCGACACGCTCTCGTTCACCATCGGCGTGAACTCGGAGTTGAGGGTCGACTGCCGCAACACGACGCTCATTCGGGGCGAGGTCCGGCATGCGGGCGAGCACTTCACGGTCGTGGAGGACCTCGAGTTCGCCACCCAGCCGGCGAGCGACCGCTTCACGGAAGAGGAATTCGAGACCATCGGACGGCAACTCGACGAGATCGTGTACCCGATGGACGTCGCCTACTTCGGAGAGCCGGGGGACATCGATGACAACGGGACGGTGTTCGCCCTCATCACGGCCGAGGTGAACAAGCTCACCCCCGCCGGCGAAGAGAGCATCGTCGCCGGCTTCTTCCTCGCACAGGACCTCACGTCGGCAAGCAGTTGTCCGGCGTCGAACGAGGGGGAGATCTTCTATCTCGTGGGCCCCGACCCGGACGAGGACTACGGTGCGGACATCAGCCTGACCTTCGCGAACGCCCTCGCGCGCACGACGGTCGCGCACGAGTTCGTCCACCTTCTGAGTACGCAGCAGCGGGTCACGCTCGGGAACGGGAGCTTCAGCGACCGCGAGGTGGCATGGCTCGACGAGGGGATGGCCCACCTCGCCGAGGAGATCGCCGGGTTGCGCACCGGAGGCTTCGGGACGCGCGACAACCTGGACCTCGAGGCGATCACCGCGAACGAGGAACAGCTCACCGTCTACAATCACTTCCACGTGCTGAACCACATCCGGCTGGGCCGCTTCCTTCGGGGCGGCTGCCCGACGCCCGACCCGGACGGCCCCGCCTCCGTATTGGCGCTCGGCGACAGCGGAGGAGAGGACCCGACAGGGGTCGAATCGCTCGCGTTTCGAGGCTTCGGCTACAGCTTCGTGCGCTGGCTCGGAGACCAGTTCGGGGAGTCCGGGGACGGGGGCGCGCTGCCGGGCAGCCGTGAGGAGGGGCTGTTCCGCGAACTGTCGTCGGGCGGACCCGCGCACGCGAAGAGCACCGGCAACGTGGAGCGCGCAATCCGCACGGTGGCGGGATCGGACCTGTCGTGGGGCGACCTCCTTCCCTTCTACCTGGCGTCGCTGGTCGCGGACGACAACGCACCGGAGGAAGCGGATCCGCGCACGCAGTGGCGAACCTGGAACCTGAGGGGCCTGTACGGGCAGCTGAACGGCTCGAACCTCGGCGACGAATGTCCGTTTACGCGCGAATTTCCGCTCTCCCCCTCGAGGGTGTCGCTGCACGCGGGGACGAACAGCGCGATCGAGTTCATGGTGAACGCGTCCACGGGGCGCTTCGTGTCGTTGACGGGCACCGGCGCCCACCCCGACGTGCTCGTCCAGATCACGGATGATGACGGGGACAACCTGCCGTCCCGGGCGAGGCCGCAGGTCACGATCCTCAGAGTCCGGTGAGCCATCGGCATCGCCATGCCAGTGGGATGGGACGCCCCGTCCTCTACTGTTTGCTGGTGTTTCTGTCTGGGGCAGTCACGGGTTGTGCGGCTCAGACGAGACTCGGCGAAGGCCCGGACCGGGTCGGAGAGATCGGCCCCGCGTCGTTCGAGGGAAGGGTGCGAGTGGTCGGGAGCGACCCGTTCCCGTACACGGTCGTTGAGGCGGAAGACGGCCAGTCACGGCTGGTGACCGGCGTGCTCCTCGAAGAGATCCGGCGGCTGGCCGGGGCCCGGGTGCGCCTCACGGGTCGGCTTGTGAGGGCCGCACTTCCAGGCACGGCTCTCGAGGCCTCGTCCTGGGAAATCCTGTCGGTGGGAGGCGAGCGACCCCTGGTCGGGCGGCTCGAACGCGACGCGGACGGCTTTCGTCTCGTTCGGCCCCGGGGAACAGTGCATCGGCTCGGTTTCGTTTCGGGCACGCTCGCCGACCGCTTGGGCGCGTTCATCTGGGTCGTAGTCGATGAGGGAGGGGGCGTCGTCCACTACGGAGTCGTGCGGGCCCCCAAGGCCGGGTCCTCACGCGGATTTGGCGATCATCCAGCCCGACCCTAGCTTCCGCGTCCACCGACAGCCGACGAAAATCGTCCATCGACGGGTAGGCCGATGAACGACCCCCACATCTCCATCTCGCTCCCCGACGGCTCCTCGAAGGCACTGGCGTCCGGCGCCACCGCGGCGGACCTTGCCGCCGCCATCGGTCCCGGGTTGGCTCGGGCGGCGGTAGCCGCGCGAATCGATGGGCAGCTATCGGATCTCTCGGTGCCGCTCCCCGACGGGGCCGAGGTGGCGATCGTCACCCGCGACGACGGCGATCCCGACGCGCTCTACGTGCTCCGGCACTCCGCGGCGCACGCGTTGGCGACGGCCGTCCGCGAACTCCATCCGGGGGCGGGGATCGGCTTCGGCCCGCCCATCGACGACGGTTTCTACTATGACTTCGACGTCCCCGCGCCCTTCACGCCCGAGGATCTGGACAGGATAGAGTGTGCGATGGCCGAAGTCGTCACGGCGGACGACCGGTTCGAGCGCCGCGAAGTCGGACGCGACGAAGCGCAGGAACTGTTCGCCGACGATCCCCTCAAGCTGGAGCGGCTGGCCGAGATCCCGGAGGACGAGGCGATCTCCGTCTATCGCAACGGCCCTTTCCTCGATCTCTGCCGCGGTCCGCACGCGCCGAGCACCGGCGAGATCCGCCACTTCAAGCTCCTCAGCGCTGCGGGGGCGTATTGGCGCGGCGACGAACGGCGGCGGATGCTGCAGCGCATCTACGGCACCGCCTTCTATTCGGGCGGCGCGCTCGAGGCCTTCATCACCCGCCACGAAGAGGCGCGGCAACGGGATCACCGGAAGCTGGGGCGCGAACTCGACCTGTTCTCGATCCAGGAGGATATCGGTCCGGGCCTCGTGTGCTGGCACCCGAAGGGCGCGCGCATACAGCAGGAACTGCGGCGCTGGATCGAGGACCTGCAGCAGTCGCGCGGCTACGATGTCGTGTACACGCCCCACCTCTCGAGCGAAGCGCTCTTCCGGCGCTCCGGACACCTGCCGAACTACGCGGAGAACATGTATCCCCGCATGGAGGGCGCCGAAGGCGAGGCGTTCCGCGTGAAGCCCATGAACTGTCCGGGGCACATCACGATCTACGCGGCGCGCCCGCGCAGCTACCGAGACCTCCCGGTCCGGCTGTCGGAGGTCGCGAACGTGTACCGATACGAGCGGTCGGGGACGCTGCACGGGCTGCTGCGCGTACGGATGCTCACCATGGACGACGGGCACGTCTTCTGTACTCCAGACCAGATCGAGGACGAGATCTTCATCTGTCTCGGACTGGTGGACACTGTGATGACGACCTTGGGCCTCGACTATCGGTTCGATCTTGCAACACGTCCCCACGGGGAGAAGCGGATCGGCGGCGACGAGGTTTGGGATGTGGCCGAAGCGGCACTGCGCGAAGCGTTGGAGCGCGGCGGGCTGGAGTATGAACTCGACGTAGGTGGCGGGGCGTTCTACGGTCCCAAGATCGACATCAAGTACAAGGACGCCATCGGGCGCGAATGGCAGGGGGCAACCATCCAGTTGGATTTCAACCTGCCTGCCCGCTTCGAACTGGAGTACATGGGGCCGGACAACAAGCCGCACCGGCCGGTGATGATCCACCGCGCGATCTTCGGCACCCTGGAGCGCTTCACGGGCGTCCTCATCGAGCACTTCGCCGGCGCGTTTCCGCCCTGGCTCGCGCCCGTGCAGGTCCGCATCCTGCCGATCGCCGACGCGCACGCCGAGGCCGCGGGCGGCATCCGGGACCGGCTCGCCGAGGAGGGCCTGCGCGTCGAACTCGACGACCGCTCGGACACGCTCGGCTACCGCATCCGCGACGGAGAACTGCAGAAGATCCCCTACCTGCTCGTCGTCGGAGACCGCGAGATCGAGGCCGGCACGGTCGCCGTGCGCGCCCGAGGCGCGAAGCGGAAGCAGGAGATCGTCCCCCTCGACGACTTCGTATCCCGCGCTCGTGCGCGGGTGGAAGAGAAGGCCCTCTCCGCCTGACGTTTACGGGCGGAGACGCTAGGAAGTTCGCCCACCATCGGCCCCATGCACCAGTCTTGCCCCGCCCCAATGTAGGGAGCAAATGAAGTTGTCCGGTTTGGTAGCACGTAACATGTCCGGTTTGAACACGGCCCCGGCTCCGGCTCGCTACGCTCGCCTCCGCGGGGGCCGTGTCGCGCGTCACGCGCCGTCCCTCCCGCCCCGTTCGAGGTCGCCAGCGGACATCCCTGCCGGTCGTAGCGGCCCAGCCGGAGCCTGTCGTGGAACACCGACATGCTCCCGTCCTCGTACTCGTGTACCCGGACCTTCGCCCGCACGTAGTGGATCCGGTGCGGCTGGGGCGCGATCCGGAGCCGCTTCCCGCGGTACGACACGCAGTTGTCGTTGCCCACCGTCCGCGCCTCCCGCAGGCACGGGATGTCGTCCAGCCTCACGTCCGACAGCGGCACGAACGCCGTCCCCTCCCCGGCCGCCTCCACCCCGAACGCCGCGTTGAACCGGGGCCAGTACGCCCCGAGGTACTCGTTCGCCTCCCCCATGTCCGCGATCCCCTCGCGCGCCAACTCGTTGGGCAGGCGTCCCTGAAGCGTCCGGAACAGGCGCTCGCACCGCCCCCGCGCCTGCGGCGAGTACGACGGGATCATCTCGATCCCCAACTCCCCCATCGCCCGCCCGAACTGGGTCGGCCTGCTCCGGTCCACCTTCTCCCCGGCCTTGGGGGTGTGCCAGTAGTGCGAGCCGCGATCCGTGTACAGGCTGGCGAACAGCCCCTTCGCCTCCACCGTCTCCCGCACGCCCCGGAAGCTCGACCACGTCCCCTCCTCCGCCACGCAGAACCCGGAGTACACCCGCCCCGTCGCGTCGTCCGACGTCACGATCAGATCCCACACCCGCCCCGGCACCCACTCGTGCGTGGAGCCGTCCTGGTGCACCATCAGCCCCTCCAGGGGCTTCCGGGGACGTCTCAGCCGGTGTCGGCCACGACGCCGGCCACGCTTCACCAGGCCCGCCCCCTGGAGGCGGTTCTTCACCCACGTGTACGACCGGCGCCCACCGTGATCCTCCACGTACCGCTCGTGGAAGTGCCGCACGCTCCAGCCCTCGTACTCCTGCCCGTACAGCGCCTCCAGCGCCGCCACCTCCGCCGCCGGCGCCCGCCGGTGCGAGCCCCCGGCCACCCGCCCGTCCCGAAGCCCCTCCGGACCGCCCGCCTCGTACCTCGACGCGTAGCGCCGGAACGTCCGCTCGCTCACCCCCAGAACGCCCGCCGCCCACCCCTGCGTCATCTCCCCCCGCAGCCACGCCCGGTACAACTCCTCGAACCTCAACGTCCGCGCCGCCCGCGGCAGCTCCGTCCGGTCCATACCGCCTCCTCCGAGACCATGTTGAAACCGGACAGGTTATGTGCTAAAGAACCGGACAGATTATGTGCTCGTAACAGTCTTGCCCCGCCCCAATTGGGAGGGGTAGCATACGATTCGTCGTAGGTTGGTTCGCTTCGAACCGTCACGGCCCCTAGTGTTATGTCCCGTAAATACGTTGACATAGTGACGGCAACAGGGCACCTTTCCCCTCACCCACCTGAACGAGGGAGAGACCATGCCCCGGGGACGTCCGTTGAAGGAGCTCGAAGTCAGTCAGGGTGCCCGTGAGGAACTCGAGTCGTTGGTGCGTTCGCGCAGCCTGCCCGCCGGGCTCGTGCGCCGTGCGGAGATCGTGCTTCTGTGCGCCGATGGCCTGGACAACAAGGCGGTTGCCGAGAGGGTCCGCACCAGCCGGCAGACGGTCGGCAAGTGGCGCCAGCGCTTCCGAACCCAGGGCCTGATGGGCCTGTACGACGAACGCAGGCCGGGAAAGCCGCGGTCCATCGAAGATGACGAAGTCATGGTGCTGCTGCGGAGGACGCTCGAGACCGAGCCTCCCGACGGCAGCACGCACTGGAGTTGCCGTTCCATGGCGGACGCGGCGGGGGTGTCGAAGTCCACGGTTCATCGCGTCTGGAGAGCGTTCAACATCCAACCTCACCGGCAGAAGCACTTCAAGCTCTCCACCGATCCGTTCTTCGCCGAGAAGGTCCGCGATATCGTCGGACTCTACCTCAACCCGCCCGAAGGCGCGATGGTGCTCTGCGTCGACGAGAAAAGCCAGACCCAGGCGCTGGAGCGAACCCAGCCTCTCCTGCCCCTCGGGCTCGGATACGTCGAAGGCGTCACGCACGGCTACATCCGTCACGGCACCACCAACCTCTTTGCCGCCCTGGACGTGGCCACCGGCCAGGTCATCGCCCAGTGCAAGCCGCGGCATCGTCATCAGGAGTTCCTGAGCTTCCTGGGGCACATCGACGCCAGCGTGCCTCCCGGCCTCGACGTCCACCTCGTCGTCGACAACTACAGCACCCACAAGCATGCCAAGGTCAAGCGCTGGCTCGCCGCCCGCCCACGCTACCATATCCATTTCACTCCCACCTACTCCTCCTGGCTCAACCAGGTCGAGATCTGGTTCAACATCATCACCCAGAAGGCAATCCGCCGCGGCTCCTTCTCCTCGGTCACCCAGCTCAAGGAAAAGATCCTCCGCTTCACCGAGCACTACAACAACTCAGGCACGCAGCCCTTCATGTGGACCGCCACCGCGGACTCCATCCTCCGGAAGATCCAGAGACTATGTACAGCTATCTCTGGGACACGACACTAGAAGGCCGTGGTAAAAGTCGCGATGTCCCGCGAGGATGTTGATGGTTAGATTGAGGGCGGGACAAGAGGCGACTGGCGGTTACGGGAGGGTGGCGATGGCGATGGGTCGGCGCAGGGGCGGGCGTCAGAAGGCGCTGTTCGTGGCGGCCGAGGGGATCCGGGCGCCGGGACACCCGTTCTACCGGGCTCTGGAGGGTCTCTTGGCGGGGGCGGGGTTCGACGCGTTGTGCGAGGAGACGTGCGCGGCGCACTACGCGGAGCGGGTGGGCCGTCCGAGCGTGCCTCCGGGGGTGTACTTCCGGATGCTTCTGGTGGGATACCTGGAGGGGATCGGATCGGAGCGGGGGATCGCGTGGCGGTGCGCGGAGTCGTTGTCGCTGAGGGAGTTTCTGGGCTACGAGCTGGACGAGAACCCGCCGGACCACTCGACGGTGTCGCGGACACGGCGGCGTCTGCCGGTGGAGTGTCACGAGGCGGTGTTCTCCCGGATGCTGGAGCTGTTGCGGGAGAGCGGGCTGTTGAGCGGCAAGACGCTGGGGGTGGACGCGACGACGCTGGAGGGGAACGCGGCGATGCGGTCGATCGTACGCCGGGACACGGACGAGGGCTACGACGAGTTCCTGGAGCGCTTGGCGCGGGCGTCGGGGATCGAGACGCCGACGCGGGCGGATCTGGCGAAGCTGGACCGGAAGCGGCCGAAAAAGGGGAGCAACGAGGACTGGACGCACCCGCAGGACCCTGACGCGCGGATCACGAAGATGAAGGACGGGCGGACGCGCATGGGCCACAAGCTGGAGCAGGCGGTGGACATGGACTCCGGCGCGGTGTGCGCGGTGACGGTGGGGCCGACGACCGGGGGCGACAGCGCCTCGCTGCCGGCCACGCTGGATGAGGCCGGGCGCCAACTGGAGGGCGTGGGCACGGAGGTTCGGGAGGTGGTGTGCGACAAGGGCTACCACTCGAACGCGACGATGAAGGAACTGGCCGGACGCGGCGTGCGCGGCTACGTGAGCGAGCCGAACCGGGGGCGGCGCAGTTGGAAGCGGGACCGGGCGGCGCAGCAGCCGACCTATGCGAACCGGCGCCGGATCAAGGGAGCGCGGGGCCGCCGGCTTCAGCGGGCCCGGGGCGAGAAGCTGGAGCGCGCCTTCGCCCACCTGCTCGCCACCGGCGGCATGCGCCGGACGCACCTTCGCGGGCACGAGAACATCCGCAAGCGCATGCTGGTGCACGCGGCCGCGTTCAACCTGGGGCTTCTGATGCGGAGCCGGTTCGGCTACGGGACGCCGAGAAGCCTTCAGGGCCGGAGTGCGTCCACGCTTCAAGAGGGAGGCCCCGCGGCGGCCCTGTTGGCCTTCCTCGGGCCTATATCGCGCGTGCCGGGCCGTCCGGCGGCCGCCTGGGCCCGGATATCACCCCGCCGCCGCGTTCCCGCGACTATCCCCCGCCACTTCGCTGACATCATATTCCGCGCCCCGTGCGGCCGTTTTGCCACGGCCTGCTAGCTTAAGAGATTCCACTATGGCCGAAACTCCTCCCTCACGCGCTTCTCGGGATGTACCCGCAGTGGCGTGTCGGGCCTTGAAGCAGATCACCCTCTCGCTGCGGATTCGCCGAGCCCTTGGTTCGGCGCGACTGATCCTCGTCGCCGTGTGGCTCACCACGTGCGGCGGCGGGGAACCCACGGCGCCACCCCGGCCAGCGCCCCCTCCCCCTCCTCCGCCGAACCGGGCTCCGCTTGCGGTAGGAGCCATGCCCGCGGTGGAGCTGGCCGTGGGCGATTCCGCGGCGGTGCAGGTATCGGGTTTCTTCAGCGATCCCGATGGCGATGCCCTGACCTATGCCGTCGGCACATCGAACGCCGGCGTGGTTACGGCTGCGATCACGGGCAGCACGGTGACGGTCGTTGGCGTGAGCAGGGGAACGGCCACGGTGACCGTTACGGCCACGGACCCGGGAGGGCTCGCGGCCCAGCAGAGTTTCGCGGTAACGGTCCCCAACCGGGCTCCGGAAGTGACGGACACGATTCCTCCGCAGCGCCTGGCGGTCGGGGAGACGCGCGCGTGGGCCGGACCCGAGTACTTCGCGGATCCGGACGGTGACGCGTTGACCTATGCCGTCGGCACATCGAACGCCGGCGTGGTTACGGCTGCGATCACGGGCAGCACGGTGACGGTCGTTGGCGTGAGCAGGGGAACGGCCACGGTGACCGTCACGGCCACGGACCCGGGAGGGCTCGCGGCACAGCAGAGTTTCGCGGTAACGGTGCCCAACCGGGCGCCGCTCGTGACGGATACGATTCCTCCGCAGCGCCTGACGGCTGGGGAGACGCGGACATGGGCCGGACCCGAGTACTTCGCGGATCCGGACGGCGACGATTTGACTTACACGGCCGGTACAACGGATGCGTCGATCGTACTCGCCTTGGTGTCTGGGGACGAGTTCGGGATTCTCGCCGTCACGCCGGGGACGGCGACGGCTACGGTAACCGCGTCCGACGGCGACGGCCTGAGCGCCAGCCAGAGCTTTCAGGTGACCTCGGAGGCCCAGCTTCCCGTCATCATCACGGATGTCGAACCCGCCGTGCTGCTCGAGGGCGCGAACGCGACCATCCGGGGCTCCGGTTTCTCAATCGTCCCCGGAAACAACGCCGTCCTAATCGATGGTCTGGCCGCGACCGTGACAGCCGCAACGTCAACGAGCCTTTCCGTGGTCGTCCCCTACAGCGATTGCCTGCCCCCGAGGCAGTCCGAGTTGCGCGTGACCGTGCTGGGCCTCAGCGATGCCCGCACCGTCGGGGTGACACCCCGTACCGCGGCGGATCTTGAGCTGCCGCAGGGCTCCTACCGCCTCACCTATGCCGGGAACGGATGCCTCTACCTACCAGGTGACGCCGCGGGCGGCGAGTACCTGATCGGTGTCGTGTCCACATCGGAGATACCGTCCTCTCTGACTCCGGTCACCATGACGAGTATTCAAGGCGATGCAACGGTCTTGGCTGATGCACTAACTGCAGCCGCGTTCCAGCCGCGGCGTCAGGCGGAGGGGACAGCTGGAATGCCTTCGGCTGGGTATCCACCGCGGCCGGCGGGGGTATCCACTGGCACTGGAATCCCCCTTGTCGAGGAGAACGTCGGGCCCAGGCGTAACTGGGTACGTCACAACGAAATAATGGCAGCGAATGAGGAACTACTTCGGCGACTGGGCTCCATGCCCCCTTCACTGGCGTCTGCGCGACAGTCCCGCGTCCTCGTGGTGAACGATACGCTCACACTGTTTACGAGAGGCGAGCCAACAACGTGCGGGGCCCGCGACCAGGTGCGCGCAGTGGTTCGGCTCGACGGTGACAGTGCTGTGTGGCTCGACGACATCGACAACCCGACCGGCACCTTTACAGAGACCGAATTGGCGGAATGGGACGCCTTCTACGCATCCCATGTAAAGGGTGTGCACGACGAATACTTCGGGGCGCTGTCTGATGTCGATGGAAATGGCAAGATTCTCATCCTGATGACAAAAGACGCGAACCGGCACGGTGTTGGAGGGTGGGCTTGGGCGGGGGATCTCTATCCGCCTGATCGATGTGGCACCAGCAATCACGCCGAGATCTTCTTTGCGCGGGTTCCCGACCCCGAAGGTGTCTTCGGAACCGCCGTCACCAGACAGGCAATACTTGCGTACTATCCGGAACTGCTGGCACACGAGGTCACACACCTTGTTCAACGGCACTACTCCGTATTCCAGGGCGCTGACTTCGCTAGATGGGAGACGGAAGGCGGCGCAACGCTGTCCGAACAGTTGGTGGCCTATCGGCTGTTCGGGCATGGGTCGGGCCAGGAACTGGGCTACGCAGCGTACCAACGTGGGGTGGCCTGGTACATCGAATGGGTGACCGGACTGGCCAGATTCTTCGGCTGGGATTCGGATGACTCGACGAACTCAAGCCAGGTCCCCTACGCGCCGGAGCAATGCAGCTGGATTGGGCGTCCGGCGGAGGGCAACGACGGACCGTGTAGGCGTCCGGGTAGGGCGGTGTATGATGTTCCGTCCATGGTGTTCCGATACGCGATGGACCGCTGGGGCGGCGAGTATCCTGGGGGTGAACGGGCCCTGATGCGTCGTCTCAGCCAGTCTCCAGAGAGGGGCCTCGCCTCCCTGGCGGAGGTCAGTGGCTGGCTGGTCGAAGAAATCCTGGCTGATTTCTACATTACGCTCTGGCTGGACCTGAACGGCGCGGACACCTACGGCATGGCGTCTTGGGATCTCGCCGACATCTGGAGCCGGTTCGTTCAGAGCGCCTGGCTTCAGCCCTACGTGTCAACCTCCGGCGCGCTTCGAGGAAACTGGAGCATCCGCGCCGGCTCGACCTTCTACCTTCACTGGACTCCCCGCGGTTCGCGCGGACCCACGAGCCTCAAGGTGACGTCCCCGAGCGGCGCTCGCGTGCCTGGTCACGTCTCGGTGTGGGCTCTCAGGGTCCGATTAAACACGGAAGTGACACCTTCGAAACGCTACATGCCGGTCTCACGGTCGAACTGATCCAAACTTCGCGCGAGTCTCTGGTCACGTGCGGACCGCTGGAGAAAGCTGTCGAAGTGTTGCAGCGAAACGAACGTGGACACGAGACCTACGACTACCTCCCGGTAGAGGACGAAGGCAAAATCACCGGACTCTTCCGCACGAGGACCATCGCGGCTGATCCGCCGGAAGGGGAAACGGTTGTCCAATCGATCATGGACGGCCTCTCGTCAGCGAGTCTCATCGGTGGCGATGGAGCCATCCTTGATTTCCTGCTGGAGGTGGACGAGAAGCCCTACGTCTCGTGGTTGCGGGAAATCGGGTCTCCGGACTCGTTACGTGGTCCGACCTTCAGAAGCTTCCTGTCCGAGCGGTGCTCTTCGGCTTGATCACCGGGCTCGAGATGGAATGGCGCGCGCCATCAGGCGCCGCTACCCGTCCCGAAACGACTGGCTGCAACACCTCGAAGCGGGCGCTAGGCAGCAGGTGGCGGGATTGATCAAGAGAAGTGGCGAGAACGATAGCGAGGTTGATTCGCTCCTCTACACACATTTCGGCGACAAGATGAAGATCTTGCGAGAGATCGATTGTCCCGGTTGCTGGGCGGAATCCAGACGTGAGGAGGAGTTCAAGGAGATCCGGGACCTTCGAAACGCGGTAGCGCACGCCCGAGACTACGTGACCTCCCGAGAGGAAGTGACGAAGATCCAAGGAGTTATCCGAAGCTTGCTGAGGATTCGCTTGGAGTTGAGAAAATGGCAAGCCAGCGGGTCACCTTGAGATGTGAAGGTCAGCTGAGGGGCCCCGGCGCGGTCACCGTTGATGCGGGCCGCGCAGAAGAGGGCAGATCAGTCCAAAGCTCGTCGTTGACAGGGGCGCGGCGCGGGGGCACTTTCCAGACGTTGAAAAAAACGGAAGCGGGGCCGCGATGCCCCCACCCTATCGGCGCACGGGATCGTGTTGCTGCCGGGTCAACGGCATACCCCCCCTTGAGCAGGGGGCGTATCTCCGTACCCGGTCGGCCGCCGCCGAACCGGGCTTTTTTTATGAGGTGAAGTGAACGGAGACCCACGAGTCAACGACAAAATCCGGATCAGCCCGATCCGGCTCATCGACGAGAAGGGTGACCAGCTCGGAATCGTCGCCACGGACGAAGCCCGCGCGCTGGCGGCCGAGCGCGGACTGGACCTGGTGGAAGTAGCGCCCGCGGCGCGGCCGCCCGTCTGTCGGCTGATGGATTTCGGGAAGTACAAGTACGCGCAGGCGCGGAAGGCCCGGGAGGCGAAGAAGAAACAGCACATCATCACCGTCAAGGAGGTGAAGCTGCGGCCGAAGATCGAGACTCACGACATCGACTTCAAGCTGCGTCACGCCCGCAGGTTTCTGGGTGATGGTGACAAGGTGAAGTTCACGCTCATGTTCCGCGGACGCGAGATCACGCACCCCGAGCGAGGGCGACGAATTCTCGACCGCGTGAAGCAGGAACTGCAGGATATCGCGGTGGTGGAGTCGGACATCGCGCACGAGGGCCGCACGATGACGATGCTGATGGGGCCGCACCGGACCTAGGCCGGCTCGCGGGAATCAGAGAATCAGAGATCGATCCTCCGTCGCCGGACGGAGGCCAGACGGAGTGGACGCCATATGCCGAAGATGAAGACGAACCGGTCCGCCGCGAAGCGGTTCCGAAAGACGGGGAGCGGCAAGTTCCGGCGCCAGCGTGCCTACCACAGCCACATCCTCACGAAGAAGAGCCCGAAGCGTAAGCGTCGGCTCCGCCAGGGGACGCTTGTGGCGAAGGCGGATGAGAAGCGGGTGAAGCGACTTCTGGGGACATAGCCCGCCCCGACTTTCCAGCACAGTAGCAGGAGGTGCGGTCATGCCACGCGTGACGAGCAGCGTTGCACGTAACCGTCGCAAGAAGAAGATACTCAAGGAGGCCCGCGGCCAGTTCGGGGCGCGGTCGAAGCTCTATCGTACGGCCAAGAATTCGGTCGAGCGCGGCTGGGCCTACGCCTACGTGGGCAGGCGCCGAAAGAAGCGCGACTTCCGACGCCTGTGGATTGCCCGCATCAATGCCGCGGCCCGGCAGCGCGGCATCTCCTACTCGCGTTTCGTCAGCGGGCTCAGGACGGCCGGCGTGGATCTCAACCGCAAAGTGCTCGCGGACCTGGCCATTCGGGACCCGGTCGCCTTTACCAAGCTTGTCGAGGTGGCCAAAGCCAACGCCCCGTGACCCCGGCCGGAGCGTCTCTCCTCGATCGGCTCTCCCCGATCGAGGCGGAGGGGCTCGCCGCGATCGGGGAGGCGAGGGATCCCGCCGCTCTCGAGTCGGCCCGGGTCGAGTACCTGGGCCGGAACGGGCGGCTGGCCTGCGTCATGTCCTCCATCGGGAAGGTCGAGCCGGCGGCCAGGCGCGAGGTGGGGCAACGCGCCAATGCCGTGAAGACTGCGCTGCGCGAGGCGCTGGAGCGACAGGACCGGCAGTTGGCCGCGACGGCTCGCGCTCCGAGCGGCGGCGTCGACCTCACCCTGCCCGCGCGCGGGCGCTGGGTGGGCGGCGTCCATCCCGTGACCCGCGTGATCGACGAGATCTGCGACATCTTCGCGGAACTCGGCTTCACGCGCGTGCTCGGCCCGGAGGTCGAGTCGACATGGTACAACTTCACCGCGCTCAACATCCCGCTCGATCACCCCGCCGCGGACATGATGGACACGTTCTACCTCGACGACGACACCGTGCTGCGTACCCATACGTCGCCCGTCCAGGCGCGCGTCATGGAGGCGTTCGCGCCGCCCGTGCGCGTCGTCGTCCCGGGGCTCGCGTACCGGCGGGATTCGTTCGATCCCTCGCACGCCCCGGCGTTCGAACAGATCGAGGGTCTCGCGGTCGATGAGGGCGTCGACTTCGTCGAGTTCCGCGCGGCGATCCAGCACTTCGTGCGTCACTTCTTCGGCGCCGGGACGAAGAGCCGTTTTCGGCCTTCTTTCTATCCGTTCACGGAACCCTCCGCCGAAGTGGACGTGTCGTGCGCGGTGTGCCAGGGGAGCGGCTGCCCGACCTGCAAGCGCACCGGCTGGATCACGATCATGGGCAGCGGGATGGTGGATCCCGCCGTGTTCGAGGCCGTCGGCTACGACCCGGAGCGCTACACCGGCTACGCCTTCGGCATGGGGCCGGCGCGGATCGCCATGGTCCGGCACGGCATTCCCGACATGCGGCTTCTCTACGAGGGGGAGATGAGTTTCCTGGGGCAGTTCGTATGAACATCTCCTTCAACTGGATCCATGAGCTGGCGGGGCTGCGCGGCGAGCTGCGGGATCCGCGGGTCCTCGCCGAGCGCCTGACCATGACCGCGGCCGCCGTGGAGAAGATCGAAGCGGTGGGACAGCGGCTCGACGGCATCGTGGTGGCTCGCGTGCTGGACCTGGCCCCGCATCCGAACGCGGACCGGCTCACGCTGTGCAAGGTCGACCGCGGCGACGGGGAGGTGCTCGATGTCGTTTGTGGAGCCCCGGTCATCGAGCGGCGCGGACTCTACCCCCACGTGGCGCCCGGAGGTCGGCTCCCCGGCGGATTCCGGATCGAGAGCCGGAAAATCCGCGGCGAGTTGAGCCACGGGATGCTCTGCTCCGAGGCCGAACTCGAACTCGGCCGCGACAAGGGGGGGATCATGCGGCTCGGCGACGACATCGAGCCGGGCGTCTCTCTCGCCGGAGCCCTCGGCCTCCCGGACACACGCCTGACCCTCGACCTGAATCCGAACCGCGTGGATCTCGCCTGCCACATGGGCGTCGCGCGGGAATTGTCCGGATCGCTGGCGCCGCGCGACTTCGGCGGAACGCGCTGGACCCCCGAATGGCGCGACGCAGACGCGGAGGCGGCGGGCGCCGGGGTGAGGGTCCGCATCGAGGCACCGGAGCGCTGTTCGCGCTACATGGCCGCCGTCGTGCGCGGGGTGAAGGTGGGTCCCTCACCCGCGTGGCTCGCGGGCCGTCTCCTGGCGGCGGGCGCACGCCCGATCAGCAACGTCGTCGATGCCACGAACTACGTCCTCCTCGAACGCAACCAGCCGCTGCACGCCTTCGATCTCGCCAGGCTGGCGGGGCCCGAGATCCGCGTCCGCGCGGCCGAAGCGGGCGAGCCGCTGACGACGCTCGACGGCGAGGAGCACGAACTGACACCGGACCAGACGGTCATCGCCGACCGGGACCGCGCGGTCGCTTTCGCCGGCGTGATGGGAGGGCTCGACACCGAGGTCACCTCGGACACGGTGGACCTGCTGATCGAGTGCGCCGCCTTCGATCCCGCGGGGGTGCGGAAGACCCGTTCGGGCGCCGGGCTGTCCACCGACGCGTCCTACCGCTTCGAGCGGGGGATCGACGTCCACGCGCAGGAGCAGGCGCTCATCCGCTGCGTCGAGTTGATCCTCGCCACGGCCGGCGGCGAGGCGGACGCGATCGGGCTTCGGGTGGGGCTCCGCCCGTCCTCCGCGGAGCCCATCGACTTGCGGGTCGGGCGTGTGGACAAGGTGTTGGGGTTCCGGCTCACCGGCGCTGACATTCTCGACGCGCTGCGGCCGATCGGGTTCGAACCCCTCCCGCCGGCCGAGTCCGGCGGCGACGGAGACCGCGTACGGGATCGTGTGCGGGTCTCCGTGCCCGGCTGGCGTACGGATGTGGAACGGGAGATCGATCTCGTGGAGGAAGTGGCGCGCCGGGTCGGGTACGACGCCGCCTCCGGGCAGGATCGCAGATTCCGGCCCAGCGCGGTGCCCGAAGACCCCCGGGTCGCGAAGGAGGCCCGGGCGCGGAGGATGCTGAGCCGGCGCGGACTGCTCGAAGCCCGCAGCCTGAGCTTCATGCCGCGGGATTTCCGCGGCAACCGGGCGATCGTCGCGGTGCCGAACCCCCTATCCGCCGAGGAGAGCTGTCTGCGCTCCGCCCTCGTGCCGGTGCTCCTGCGGCGCCTGGAGCACAACCACGCGCGCGGCAATCGAGACGTGCGCCTGTTCGAACTGGGTACCGTATTCGGTTACGCCGAGGGGAACGGGCCGTCCGGCGAGACGGGCCGAACCTTCGAGGAGGCGGGGCGCGTGGGCGCGCTGATCACGGGGGCGCGGCGGCCGGATCACTGGTCCGGAGCGAATCTCGACTTCGATCTCTGGGATCTCAAGGAGATCGCGGACGTGCTCGCCCAGCAATTGTGCGGGGCCGAACTGGAACCTTCGCCGGGCGTTGCGGAGGGGGCCGCCGCCGCCCCGCGACCGCCTCTGGCCGGGCCCTGGCTCGCGGACGGCGGGTTCCGGGCCGTCAGGGACGGTCGCGTCATCGGGGTGGCGGGAGCCGTGCACGCCGCATGCATCGACGCGCCGCCGTGGGCGGCCCCGGCCTTCGCGCTCGAGTTCGATCTCGACGCCGTGGAGGGACGCGCCGTTCCCCGGTACCGCCGCACATCGTCCTTCCCCGAGGTGCGCCGGGACCTCTCGATGACGGTACCTCGAGGTGTGGCCGCGGCCGCCATCGAGCGAACGGTACGCGAACACACATCGGATCTGTTACGCGAGGTCCGCCTCTTCGACGTCTATTCCGGGGACGAGATCGAGGGCGGTCGTCTCGGGCTGGCCTGGACGTTCCGCTTCCGTGCCCCCGATCGCACGCTGACCGATCAGGACGTAGAGTCGGAGATGTCCGCGCTGTCCGCTGCCCTGGAGGAACGAGTCGATGCCAGAATCCGCCGGTCCTGAACGTCGCCGGGAGGTCGAGAGGGTGCTCGAGCGCCTGTCCCGAGCCGTGGACGCTGTCGGAGAGCACGTCGAGGGCATCCTGCGGCGCGCCCCCGGGAACGCGGAACCGGACGGCGGGTTCGAGGAGCGTCTCGGCGCGCTCGAAGACGAGAACCGGCAGCTTCGCGAGACGCTGGTGCGCGCGAAACGGAAAGCCGAGCGCCTGCGCACCCGGCTCGCGCTCGTGGAGGATGAGGTATGAGTTCCGCACGTGGAGCGTCGCCGGTGCGCGTGATGATCTTCGGCGAGGAATACCAGATCCGCACCAACCGCCCGGAGTCGCATACCCGGGCCTGCGCGAGATACGTGGACGACGCAATCCAGCGGGCTCACGTCCGGGGGGTCGCGGAGCCGCACCGCGCCGCCATTCTCGCGGCGCTCCAGATCACCGATGAGCTCATCGAGGAGCGCCGTGATGCGGAAGCGCTGGCGCAGGCGGTCGAGGTTCGGCTCGTCGAACTGGCCGAACGCCTCGAGGCGCTGGCCGGGGCGGGCGCCGCGGTGGAAGCCACGCCCGGCGAGGCCCCCGAGGTCGCGGAGGCCGACCCGGCCTGAAGGCCGTCCGCGCGCCTTGCGGCGTCCAGAATCGAACGCGACGTTTCGTTAGGGAAGCGAGTCGGTGTCGTGCTGTCGGTAAAGGCGGCGGCGCGTGAGCGTCGCGGCATCTCGAGATAGATGATCGAACGGAACGAAGGCATCCGTTCGACCTGAGCGGCATGCACCGGTGGACGGGTTCCGCCGGTTTTTTTTGTTCATAGATCGATCGAGGATTGGAGTCTGGCTGTGCTGGAATCCATGAACGTGCCGGTCGTCCTGCTGGCGATCGCGGGTCTCCTGGCGGGGGGCATCGCGGGGATTCTGATAGAGCGCCGGGGTCTGCGCCGGGCACGTAGCCGGCGGGAGACGGAGGGGCGCGGCATCATCGAGTCCGCTCGCCTCGAAGCGCAGAGCGTGCGGAAGGCCGCGGAACTGGAGGGACGGGAGGAGGCGCAGCAGCTGCGCGAAGCGTGGGCGAGCGAGGCCGAGCGGCGCCGGTCCGAGATCGAGCGGCTGGAGAAACGGACCGTCGAGCGCAGCGAGACCCTCGAGCGCAAGCTGGATGTTCTCGACCAGCGACAGGAACGCCTCGATCGGCGTCGTGACGCGGTGGACCGGGAGCGGTCGGAACTCGAGGCCACGGCGGATCGGCTCGACGAACGCGAGCGCATGGTCGGCCGCAGGCTGCAGGAGATCGCGGGGCTCGATCGGGAATCGGCCCGCCGCGAACTCATGGGCCAGATTCGGGACGAGGCGCGTGCGGATGCCGCGCAGCACGTGCGCGAGGTGCGCGAGCGCGCCCGCAGCGAGGCCGAACGCGAGGCCCGCAAGATCATCTCACAGGCCATCGAGAAACTCTCGGTGGATCACTCCTCCGAGGCCGCCGTGTCCGTCGTCACGCTGCCCAGCGATGACATGAAGGGCAGAATCATCGGGCGCGAAGGTCGCAACATTCGATCGTTCGAGGCCGCGACCGGCGTCGACGTGGTCGTGGACGACACCCCCGAGGCGGTCATCCTCTCCTGTTTCAATCCGGTTCGACGCGAGGTGGCCCGCCTCGCCATGGACCGGCTGGTCGGCGACGGACGGATCCACCCCGGGCGGATCGAGGAGGTCGTCGAGAAGGCGAAGGACGATGTCCGGAAGACGATGCGCCAGGCCGCGGACGAAACGCTCTACGAACTGGGGATCCACGATCTGCACCCTAAGCTCCATGAGGTGCTCGGAGTGCTGCGCTTCCGGACGAGCTACGGGCAGAACCAGCTCGAGCACGCGCGCGAGGTCGCGCTGATCGGCGCCACCATGGCGGCGGAGTTGTCGCTCGATGCCCAGATCGTGAAGAGAATGGGGCTGCTGCACGACATCGGGAAGGGCCTCACGCACGAGAAGGAGGGAAGTCACGTCGAGATCGGTTACGATCTCTGCAAGAAGTGCGGAGAGAAGGATCCGGTCCTGAACGCGATCCGCGCCCACCACGGCGAGGAGCCCGCCCGCTATCCGGAAACGTTCCTCGTGACCGCGGCGGATGCGATCTCGGGTGCGCGCCCCGGCGCCCGGCGCGAGTCGTTCGAGCACTATGTGAAGCGTCTTGAGAAGCTGGAGGCGATCGCGAGTTCGTGGGACGGTGTGGAGAAGGTCTACGCGATCCAGGCGGGACGGGAGATCCGCATCATGGTGACGCCGGACAAGATCTCCGACGAGGAGATGGCGGTCCTGTCGGAACAGACGGCTCGCCGGATCGAGAACGAACTTCAGTATCCGGGGCAGATCAAGGTGGTTGTCGTGCGCGAGTCGCGCACGGTGGACTTCGCACGCTGAATCCTCACGCTCGGGCAAAGGAGGCCGGCGCTCCCGAAGCGGAGCCAGGCCCACGGCAACGCTCGAACAGGGAGAAACGGGAAATAGATGGCGGCGCAGATCCTGGATGGACGGCGAATTGCGGCCGAGATTCGTTCGGAGGTGGCGGAGCGGGCGCGGGTCCTGTCCCGGACCGGCGTGCGGCCCGGTCTCGGCGTGGTGCTCGTCGGGGACGACTCTGCGTCCCACGTCTACGTCCGGATGAAGACCCGCGCATGCGAGGAAGCGGGGCTCCACGCGCGCGATATCACACCGCCCGCCGATATCGGACAGGCGGACCTCCTCTCGATTGTCGATGAACTGAACGCGGACCCGGAAATCCACGGGATCCTGGTGCAGCTTCCCCTGCCGCGGCACCTGGACGAGCGGGAAGTGACCGAGAGGATCGATCCGGCCAAGGACGTTGACGGATTTCATCCCGTGAACCAGGGGCGCATGGCACAGGGAGACCCGCACGCGTTCCGGCCCGCGACGCCCGCCGGCGTGCAGGAATTGATCCGGCGGACGGGCGTCGACACCTCGGGGGCCCACGTCGTGATCGTCGGCCGCTCGAACATCGTCGGGATGCCGATGTCCCAGATCATGTTGCAGAAGGAGCCGGGCGCGAACGCCACGGTCACGGTCGCCCACAGCCGGACCCGGGACCTCGGGGCGGTGACGCGCCAGGGCGAGATCCTGATCGTCGCGGTGGGGCGGCCGGAGATCGTTCGCGGCGACATGGTGCGGGAGGGCGCCGTCGTCATCGACGTGGGCGTGAACCGGGTAGAGGATCCTTCACTCGAGCGGGGATACCGGCTGGTCGGCGACGTAGCGTTCGACGAGGCCGCGGAGCGCGCGAGCTGGATCACGCCGGTCCCGGGGGGTGTGGGGCCGATGACGATCGCCATGCTGCTTCGGAACACCGTGAGGTCGGCGGAGCGGATCGGGCGCGTGGCCACGGCGGGGGCCGCGCCGGCGGCGGGATGAGCACGCGCGGCCAGGCCTCGCTGTTCGGGGAGAGGGACGGGGAGAGGGACATCCGGGCGGAGCCCGCCGCCGCCGCCCCGCCGCCGGTCCGTGACGGCCGGTCGTCGGAGGCCGCCGTCACGGTCTCGGAACTCAATGAGGCCGCCCGGGGGGTGCTGGAATCCCGCTTCGGGAACCTCTGGGTGCGCGGCGAGGTCGCGAACTGGAGGGTCTCCCCCGCGGGTCACCGCTACTTCTCGCTGCGGGATCAGGATCGCGACGCGAGTGTGTCGTGCGTCCTCTTCCGCGGTGACGCCTGGCGGCTGCCGGCGGATCCGGACGCGGGGATGGAGGTCTTCGTGCAGGGGCGCCCCACGCTCTATCCCGCGCAGGGTCGATTCCAGCTGCGGATCCGCTCGATCGAGATGGCGGGGGAAGGGCTGTGGCGGATCGCGTTCGAGCGGCTGCGCCGGCGTCTGGACGCGGAGGGACTGCTCGCGGCCGATCGAAAGCGGCCGCTGCCACCGTTCCCGCGCCGCATCGGCGTCGTGACCTCGCGAAAGGGCGCGGCGCTCCAGGACGTGCTCACCGTGCTCCGGCGGCGGGCCCCGTGGGTCGATGTCGTGGTGCGGAACTGTCGGGTCCAGGGCGAGGGGGCGGCGCTCGAGGTGCGGGATGCGCTCCGGCGTGTCGCCGAATGGAGCGCGCTCGACCCCGGCTCGACCCTCGACGCGATCATCCTGAGTCGGGGCGGCGGGTCCACGGAGGATCTCTGGTGCTTCAACGAGGAGATCGCGGTCAGGGCGGTCGCCGAGAGTCCGGTCCCCGTGATCTGCGCCATCGGGCACGAGGTCGACGTGACGCTCTGCGAGTTGGTGGCCGACCTGCGGGCGCCGACCCCGTCGGCGGCGGCGGAACTCGCGGTGCCGGACATCCGGCGCGTGCGGGACTCGCTCGACACGACCGGAAGAGGGCTGGCACGAGGACTGCGCCGCTTCGTCGCGCGTGGACGGGATCGGGTAGATGCGATCGGGCGACGCCTCCCGGCGGCCGCCGGCCATGTGCGGGACATCGCGAAGCTGCGGTTGGAGGGCGTCGAGAAGCGACTCCCGCCGGGGATCGATCGAGCCCTCGCCCGGTCGCGCGCGCGCTTGGCCGGTCTCGCCGCCACTCTCGCCGCCCTCAGCCCCCTCGAGACCGTGGCCCGCGGATACGCGGTCGCCATGGACCTCGAGGGCCGGCGCCTCACACGTGTCGAGGACTTCGAGCCCCGAACCCGCTTCCGGCTCCGCGTCCACGGAGGCCGGGTCGACGCGACCGCCGATGCGGTGGAGTCGGAGACATGACGGCGTCGTCCGAACGCAAGTTCGAGTTCGAGCGGACGGTCCGCGAACTGGAGGAGATCGTCGAGCGTCTCGACCGGGAGGACATCGGCCTCGACGAGGCGATCCGGCTCTTCGAGCGGGGCATCGAACGCCTCGGGGAGGCGCGCCGCTGGCTCGAGGCGGCGAGCGGCAAGGTCGAGGAGCTGATCGCCACCTCGACGGGGAGGCTGGACACGAAGCCTCTGGAGGCGGACGGACCGGCGGTCCACGGGGCCGGCCCGGGGTCGGATGCGCCGGAGGGCCCGGCGTGAGGCCGAGTCTCGAGGCCGCGCGCGCCTCCGTGGACGAGGAACTGGCGACGTGGCTGGGGGATGCCCTTCGGGAGGCCGGACCGATCGCCGAGCCCATCCGCCACGCCGTCCTCGCGCCGGGGAAGCGGATTCGGCCCCTTCTCCTGATCGGCGCATGGGAGGCGGCCGGGGGCTCACCGCGGGGAGGCGCGGCGGATCGTCCGAGTGGGCTCTACCGCCTGGCGCTGGCCCCCGAGCTGGTCCACGCCTACTCCCTGATTCACGACGACCTCCCCTGCATGGATGACGACGACCTGCGCCGGGGGCGGCCGACCCTGCACGTGCGGTACGATGAGCGCGTCGCGATCCTCGCGGGCGCGGCGATACAGCCGCTCGCGATCCTCGCCGTCGGCGACGGAGCCGCCGGCCTCGAGCTGGACGACGGGATCACCGCCCGGCTCATCAGGGTCCTGGCCCGGGCTTCCGGCGGCGTCGGCATGGTGGGAGGGCAGCTTCTCGACCTGCAGGCCGAGCGGGAGGACGTGAGCTTCGAGACGCTCGAACGCATTCATCTCGGCAAGACCGCGAGCCTGATCCGCGCGTGCTGCACCATGGGCGGGATTGCGGCCGGGGCGCCGGAAGAGACCGTCGACCGGCTGACCCGCTTCGGGGTCGCGATCGGCTTCGCGTTCCAGACCGTTGACGATATTCTCGATGTCACGGGATCGTCCCACCGGATGGGGAAAGCCGGGGGACGTGACGCGGCGCTGGGAAAGGCCACGACGCCGTCGGTGCTGGGCCTCGGGGGAGCGAGGGCGAGGGCGGAACAACTGGGCCACGACGCGTTCCGGGAGCTGGCGTCGTTTCAGGCCGCAGACCGGCTTGGAGAGATCGGACGCCTCATCCTCGAGCGCGACCGTTGAGACGGGGCTGAGAGCTTCGAGGAAGCAGGTTCACTATGCGCTTCGCCATCATCGGTAACCCCGAATCTCCGCACTTGGAGCCGTTGCTCGCGCGCGTCGAGCGGCAGGCGGCCGAGTTGGGCATCTCGCTCGTCTTCGAGCCGTCTCTCGCGACGGCCAGCCGCCGCGAGTCCGCGCCGCTGGAGGAGATCGGAGACGATGTCGCCCTCGTGCTCACGCTCGGAGGCGACGGGACGCTGCTGCGCGCCGCGCGGGTCGCGGCACCGCTCGGGATTCCGGTGCTGGGGTGCAACCTGGGCCGACTCGGCTTCCTCACCCTGGTTCCGACCGACGAACTCGAAGCGGCCATGTCGAGCGTGGCGAGCGGAGAGTACGATGTGGAGGAGCGGCTCACCCTGCGCATCGAGGTGCGCGTGAACGGGTCCGACGCCCCGGAGTCGAAGAGCTTCCACGCGATCAACGACGCGGTCATCCACAAGAGCGGCTTCGCCCGCCTCATCAGCTACCGGGTGCTGGCGGACGACGACGTGGTCGGCCAGTACAGCGCGGACGGGATCATCCTGGCCACCGCGACGGGTTCCACGGCCTACAGCCTCTCGGCCGGCGGGCCGATCGTCTCGCCCACCATGGAAGGGATCGTGGCCACTCCGATCTCCCCGCACACCCTGGCCGTGCGGCCGGTCGTCTTTCCGGGCGACACGCGAATCTCCGTGGAACTGCTTTCGGGCGATCACGACCTGCAGCTCACCGTCGACGGACAGCGCGGGTGTCCCCTATCGGTCGGCGACCGCGTGCAGGTCGTCCGCTCACGGCATCCCGTGCGTCTCGTGCGCCTGCCCGACTACTCGTTCTTCACGGTGCTGCGACGAAAGCTGCACTGGGGCGACGTGCGTGCACACCCGTCTCCCGGATCCGGCGGCGGCGCCCATGGGTGAGAGATGCTGACTGAGCTTCGCGTTCGGAACTTCGCCGTCGTCAGGGAGGCCGTCCTCGAGTTCGGGCCGGGACTCAGCGTCCTCAGCGGCGAAACCGGGGCCGGGAAGTCGATCCTCGTCGAGGCGCTCGCGCTGCTGGTCGGCGGGCGCCCCTCCCCGGACATGATCCGGGCCGGGGCGGGCCGGGCGCGGATCGAGGCCCGCTTCGAGGTCGAGGGCGTCGAAGGCATCGCGTCGCTGTGCCAGCAGGCGGGCGTGGATCACGACGACGGCTGGCTGATTCTCCGCCGCGAGCTGCGCCGCGAGGGTCGCCACCGGGCCTGGGTCAACGGTTCTCCGGCCACCACGACGCTGCTGCGCGAACTCGGGGAGCGGCTCGTCGAACTGCACGGGCAGCACGAGCACCAGCGTTTGCTCGACCGAGGCCACCAGCGGCGGATCCTCGACGCGTTCGGGCGCCATGAAGCACTGGTCGCGGAGACGGCGGCGGCCTTCGACGCGTTGCGCGACCTGGACGCCCGGCTCGGGCGAGTCCGCCAGACGGTTCGCGAAGGGCGGGAACGCGCCGACTACCTGCGCTTCAAGTGCGATGAGATCGCGATGGCCTCGCTCTCGCCCGACGAGGATGAGGTGCTGGAGACGGAGGCGCGCCGGCTCACGCATTCCGAGGAACTCATCGAGCTTTCCGGCCTCCTCCACCACCGCCTGTACGAGGCGGAGGGCTCCGTCGTGGACCAGCTCGGGGAACTCGGCAACCGACTCGACGCCCTCGTCACGATCGACCCCGCCGCGAGCCCCTTCCGTGACCTGCACGAAGCGGCGCTCCGCAGCGTCGAGGAACTCGGACTGGGTCTCGCCCCCTATCGCGACGCCATCGAGCACGACCCGCGCCGTCTCGACGAGATCCGCGTCCGCCAGGATCTCCTTTACCGGCTGAAGCGGAAGTATGGAGACTCGCTCGCCGAGGTCATCCGGACGGGTGAGGAAGCCCGGCGCGAGCTCGAGCGGATCGACGGGGCAGACGACGAAATCGCCCGCCTCGAGGCGGGCCGGGAGGTGGCGGCCGCGGTGCTGGCCGAGTTGGCGTCGAAGCTCTCCGAGCGGCGACGCGGCACCGCCGAGGTGCTCTCCGAAGCGGTCAACGCCGCGCTCCCCGACCTCGGGCTGCGGGGCGGCCGCCTCGCGGTACAACTCGTCGGAGATGGGGAGATGCGGCGGCTGGGAGCGGAGCGGGTGGAGTTCCTCGTCTCGCTGAATCCCGGGTTTCCGCCGGCCCCGCTCCGCCGGGTCGCGTCGGGAGGTGAGATGAGCCGGCTCATGCTGGCGCTCGAGGCGGCGCTGATCGAAGTCGATGAACTCCCGATCCTCGTGTTCGACGAAATCGACGTCGGCATCGGGGGCGAGGTGGCGCACCGCGTCGCCGACCGGCTCATCCGCCTCTCCGCCGCGCATCAGGTGCTCGTGGTGACGCACCTGGCGCAGATCGCGGCCCGGGCCGATGCGCACTACTCCATCGGCAAGACCACGGAGGGCGAGGAGACCCGGACGTCGGTGCGCGCGCTCACCGGGGGCGAACGCGTGCTCGAGGTGGCGCGCATGCTCGGAGGCGACCCGGACAGCCGCGCCTCGCGCGCCCATGCGGAGGAGCTGCTCGCCGGCCAGATCTGACCGGCCGGCCCCGGGAACGGCTCGCTAGAAGATGTTGATCGGGATGCGAAAGTCGGCGCCGAATCTGAACGAGGTGGGCGTCTGTCCCCCGGAACCCGCGATGGCCCGTCGCAGCGAGATGCCGAACCGCCAGGGGTTCCGCACCGCGCGCGCGCCCGCCCGCAATTCCTCCCTCCCTCCCGCCTCGGACAGGTCGACGATGAACCCCAACCCGACGCGGTGGCGCGTCTGCGATCCCTCGGCCGCAACCAGGCTCGGGTCCTCGATTTCCGACTCCGGGTCGGTGAGGGCGTAGAAGGGATCCCCCAACTTGAAGTAGTCGTACTCGAAGCCGATCCGCATCGCCGAGTTCAGACGCAGCGAGGGCCGGACGAGAACCCGGACGTACTCTCCGAGATCCCGGAAGAGGAGCGTCTGGCGCGATCCGCTCACGTACGGCTGATCCGGAGGGGTGACGTGGAGCACGTACGCGTCGGACTGCTGGATCCCGTAGTGGCCGGCCGCCTGGATCATGAACACGCGCCCGAACG